>NZ_VTXD01000014.1 GCF_013114625.1 Vibrio sp. 99-70-13A1 | reverse complement strand
TATGGATACTGTATTAATAAATAAAAGACTATCTAGAGTAACTACTGTAATTATTAATATAAGCAACTTATTTGGTATTCTATTATCCCTAGCATCAAATACAGCAATAATAAAAAACAGTCCCCAGATAATAATGTCCATATTTAACCCACAATTTAAAATAAAGTGGCAAAGTTAGCTGTTAAAATATCTCTAAATACAATAAACAACCCAGCGAAACCAATAACAATCAATCCAGCCCCTACAACATATTCAACTACTGTTAGCCCTGATTCATCATTGATAAAATCTCTGATGGTTTTTAATTGATGGAACATAATACTAACCTCATAAATGTTGAGCTTGCTTATCATTAAACAAGCTCTAAACATTCGCTATATTACAATGGCTATGAGCCACTTGACGAAAACACCGTACCTAACTCATCGCTTAATGTTGTACTGAATGTACCAAAAATACCTGTAAGTCCAGCAACCAATAGCCCTGCACCAACTACGTATTCAACTACTGTTAGCCCCTCTTCGTCTTTCATAAATGCTTTACAATTGTTAATAAAGTTATTCATAATTTGGTCTCCTTCCAAATGCAACTTATGCCTAAGTGCCTCTTAAACTTAGGTACAAGTTTCAAGAGTAGTTAGGACTTTTTTGTCTTCTTCTTGCACTTTCTTGCTACTCATCTAATCTATATATACACAAGGATGTCACCTTAAAGTTTATTAGATACGAGCGTATTTTATGGAAGCGACACATATCGGTCACTGGATTGGCGCCCCTCTAAATAGCTTAATGATAGAAATATCATCTGAGATATCAAATAGATTCGATATTATCGAGCATGGAAAAGATATCTCAATCCTAAGTGACAGTAATGTTAGTTTTTGCTTTTTCTGTTACGACTTCAATAATAATAATGACCTTTTAGAATCAGCTTTAGTGATCAGCAATAATCTGGCTAAGAACTTAATAATCATCAATAAAAGTGACACAGAAAGAAGAACACCACTCAACAACTGTATTTACGACAGTTATAATGTAAATATGAAAGGAATTGATTTATGGCTAGATGAATTAGCATCAAAAGTGAGATTAAGTTTCTCAAGTAATCACGAATACTTGGAAAATAAACAGTTAGAGCCACTTATTCTTAAAAAGAACGTGAATAAAGAGCTGATTAATACATTGAGATACATTGAAAATAACCTTTCCGACACCATTCGTGAAGAAGATTTAGCAGAGAAGTGCCACTATTCTGTCACCTACTTTTCTAAAGTGTTCCATAAAGCGATTGGGATTAGCTTCCGAGATTACCTATGCAACAAAAGGATTAATCAAGCAAAGTCTATGCTACTGACTGATCGCTCCTCTAAAGTCGCTTTTATTGCTTATCAGTGCGGCTACAGTGACGTGTCATACTTTTCTCGAATCTTTAAAAAGAAAACCGGTATGACGCCTTGCGCGTTTCGGCACATCCACTAGATCATTAACTGCTCAAATCACACTTACACTGCTTATGTTTTAACTCTGTGAAAAGGCATGATAAAGTTAACAAGTATTTAACATGAAAAACAAGCTATCATAAATCAATAAGCTAACATAAAAATAATAAGCTAGATTGCCAATAACACGGAGTTAGAGAATGATCCAACCTAACGAGTTAAGCAAACCAACCTGCGCTCTCCCGCCACCAAATGAAATGATCTTAAAATGGGCAGAGGAACGCCCTAATGAGGTTTACTTAAGACAAATTATTAATCGACAATTCGTTGAATTTACCTATCAAGAAGTTGCCGACAAAGCACTTAGGTTAGCCAGCGCACTTGAAAACTTAGGTGCTAAACCTGGTGATAGAGTCGCTTTAGTTTCCAAGAACTGTGCTGAATGGTTTATTTGCGACTTAGCCATGATGCTAGGGGACTTTGTCAGTGTACCTATTTTCCCTACAGCTGGCGCTGACACCATTGAATACTGTATTACACATAGCGAAAGCAAAATCGTTATCACTGGTAAGTTAGATGACCCAGCCGCTACTCAAAAAGTTTTAGATGACAACCCGAGCTTAATCAGCATTTCATTACCTTATGATACGGCAGCTCAATGTACTTACACATTTGATGACCTCATCAGTCAAAACAGTCCCACAGAGAAACGCCCTGAACATTACGACGATAAACTGATGTCGCTCGTATATACCTCGGGCACCTCTGGTTTACCTAAAGGCGCAATGCTCACCTATGGTGCATTCTGTTGGTCTGTACAAAGGTTAATTGACCATATTGGTATAGAGAAAAACGATCGACTCTTCTCATACCTTCCACTTGCTCATATAACAGAGCGTGTTTACATCTTTGGTTCATCCATTGTTGGTGGGGTACAAACAGCCTTTCCAGAGTCGCTAGATACTTTTATCGATGATGTGAAAATGCAAAGGCCAACACTGTTCATCTCAGTGCCGCGTTTATGGACGCTATTCCAACAAAGAATCCAAGATAAACTCCCACAGAAGAAGCTCAATTTCTTATTGAAGATCCCTTTTGTAAACGGAATCATTAAGAAAAAGCTCGCTGACGGTTTAGGGTTAGATCAAGCTCGTGTTTTAGGCTGTGGCTCAGCGGCTGTACCACCAGCTTTACTTGAGTGGTATGAAAGCGTTGGTTTACACATTACTGAAGCGTGGGGAATGACAGAATCATTCGCGTACAGCACGCTTAACTACCCATTCAGAGCTGACAAGATTGGGTCTGTAGGTAATGCAGGGCCAGGAATAGAGTTAAAAATTGCACCTGAAGATGATGAAATTTTAGTTCGAGGTGAGGGGTTATTCTCTGGCTATTATAAGAATGATATTGCGACACAAGAAGCCTTTAACTCTGAAGGGTGGCTTCATACGGGCGATATTGGCTCGCTTGATTCCGAAGGCTACTTAACCATTAGAGGTCGTAAAAAAGATACCTTTAAAACCGCTAAAGGTAAATTTGTTGCTCCCGTTCCGATAGAGAATAAGCTGTTTGAATACAGCCGTGTTGAAATGATGTGTTTAATCGGCCTAGGTCTTCCTGGTCCAATTTTACTCGTCGTCCCTCATGACTTTCCGAATTTTGATCAAGACCGCTATGAGAGAACCACTAAACGCGTAATCGAAAAAATGAATGCGCAATTAGCCTCTCATGAAAAAATTAGAGGCGTCTTAATGATAAAAGACCCATGGAGTATTGAGAACGGTGTTCTTACTCCTACATTGAAAATTAAACGACATATTCTTGAGCAAAAATACCATGAAATTGGGCACAACTGGCCGAGTGATAAATTGGTTGTTTGGGAAGAGTAGAGTTAAGAGCAAACATATCATTTGAATCAGACTTAGACTTAGACTTAGACTTAGACTTAGACTTAGACTTAGACTATTCATTATAGAGAAACAAAAGGGAGCACAATGCTCCCTTTTTTAATATGCATCCAAAGATTGATCCCTTCAACATCGTTAATCCCAAAAAGGTCTAGAAGACTCTTTGTTCGCTTCAACCTTTGATACTCCTATATCTTCTAGCAAGTAATCTGGTAGTTCTGAAAGATCTTTACGCGTTTTCGAATTTTGCCTCCATTTTAAAAAGTAAGAATAGAATTTCTTAACCAAAGTAGTAAATGAAAGCTGCAATAAATCATTATTTCTTTTCGTTGTAATATCCATAATCCAAATACCTCTTGTCGATTCTCTTTACGTGATTAATAATCGAACAAGTTCGTATTTCTAACAAACGATTAATATCGACATACAGTTAAGGTATTCTAATGTGAAAGATAAAATGCCCCCGCTACAAGGCTTGTACTACTTCTACAAGGCAGCTCAATTTGGAAGTTTTAAACTCGCAGCCGAAAGCTTATTTGTTACTTCAGCTGCTATCAGCCAACAAGTCCGTTTACTTGAAGAGTTTCTTGGTACTCCCTTATTTATTAGACAGCACCGTAAGGTTGTGCTCACTTCTGAGGGGCAGATTTTGTTTACACAAGCTAAAAAAGGCTTTGCTCATATTCAAGATGGTGTCAGACAAATCAATCAAGACCCCGATCCTAATCGATTATCTATTTCAACTTTGCCCTCTTTTGCACAAAACTGGCTAGTACCAAGGGTCAACCAATTCCGAGAAACGTTTCCTAGCTTATCTTTGCTGATAGAACCAACAAACAGGCTAGTCACTTTTGAAGACTCTTCTGTCGATTTATGTATCCGTTACGGACAAGGAAAATACGCTAATTTAGAATCAATCCTATTAATGGAAGAGATCATCTACCCTGTCTGCCACCCTATTTATCAAGAAAAGCACCAAATCTATGATATTGACGACCTCTCAAGGGCAGAGCTGATTGAAGATTCATGGCCAGATATGGACTGGGAACACTGGCTAACAGCCTTCAGCAAGGTAGGTAAGCAATCCAGCATCAAGTATGACGGGTCTCATTTCGTGCTAGAAGGGGCTTTGTCCGTTCAAGGAGTCGCACTAGTCAAACACAGCTTAGCTCGGCGCTACATTGAAGAAGGAAAACTGGTTCGAATTGGAAATAAAGCGATAAGGCCTAGATATAAGTATTTTTTATGTGCGCCAAAAGGCTACTTTAAGCGTAAGAAAGTTCAAGATTTTCAAATGTGGATTAGTGAGCAAGTGAGGATATTTCAAGAGCAGGATATTCATGACTTAGAGGTTATAGACTCCGACTACACTTTAAAATGGGAACAAGAGAAGTAAACTAGCTGCTATAATGCGCTGAAAATTACAGATGAGATAGAATAATGGCACAAGCGAACAACCCACTGCATGGCATCACTTTAGAGAAACTATTAACAGAGCTCGTGGAGCATTATGGCTGGGAAGAATTAAGCTATATGGTCAACATAAACTGTTTCAAGAAAGATCCAAGCGTTAAATCTAGTTTGAAGTTTTTAAGAAAAACAGACTGGGCACGTACTAAAGTAGAAAGTATCTACGTGCAATTAAAGCAAAGCTAGCTTTCGCTAAACAGCTAAACAGCTAAACAGCTAAACAGCTAAACAGCTAAACAGCTAAACAGCTAAACAGCTAAACAGCTAAACAGCTAAATACAGTGTTACTAATAAACAAAAGCCCCGCTAGTTAAACTAGCGGGGCTTTTTAAGTTATTTCAGATAAGGGCTAATTACTTAGCTTCTTTTTCTGCTTTAACTTTTGCAATCACTTCGTCAGCAACGTTAGTTGGACATGGTGAGTATTGTGCGAATTCCATAGAGAATTGGCCACGACCAGAAGTGATAGTACGTAGGTGACCGATGTAGCCGAACATCTCAGAAAGAGGTACGTCAGCTTTAATACGAACACCAGTAACACCAGCTTGTTGATCTTTGATCATGCCACGACGACGGTTAAGGTCACCGATAACATCACCAACGTGATCGTCTGGAGTGAACACGTCAACGTTCATGATAGGCTCAAGAAGTTGCGCGCCAGCTTTAGGCATAGATTGACGGAATGCACCTTTCGCTGCGATTTCAAATGCGATAGCAGATGAATCGACTGCGTGGAAACCACCATCGTAAAGCTCAACTTCAACGTCTAGCGTAGGGAAGCCAGCTAGTACGCCGTTATCCATCATGCCAGCAAAGCCTTTCTCAACTGCAGGCCAGAATTCTTTAGGAACGTTACCGCCCACAACAACTGACTTGAATGAGAAACCAGAACCAGCTTCGCCTGGTTTGATACGGTAATCGATCTTACCGAATTGACCAGAACCACCAGATTGCTTCTTGTGCGTGTAGCTATCTTCAATTGCTTGAGTGATAGTTTCACGGTAAGCAACTTGAGGAGCACCTACAGTTAGGTCAACGCCGTATGTACGCTTAAGGATATCTACCTTGATGTCTAGGTGAAGTTCACCCATACCTTTCAGGATAGTTTCGCCAGTTTCTTCGTCAGTCTCAACTTGGAAAGATGGATCTTCTGCAACCATTTTACCGATCGCGATACCCATTTTCTCAGAACCGCCTTTATCTTTTGGAGATACAGCGATAGAGATTACTGGAGTTGGGAAAACCATTGGCTCAAGCGTTACTTGATCTTTTGGATCACATAGAGTGTGACCAGTTTGCACGTTCTTCATACCAACGATCGCAATGATGTCACCAGCTTGTGCGCTAGTTAGTTCGTTACGGTCATCAGCTTGCATCTCAACCATACGGCCAACACGCTCAGTTTTACCTGTGAATGAGTTAAGAATCGTGTCACCTTTGTTCAATTTACCAGAGTAAATACGAACGAAAGTTAGAGCACCAAAACGGTCATCCATGATTTTGAATGCAAGCGCTTTGAAAGTTTCTTCCGTAGAAACGATAGCGTGGTTACCAGTTTCTTCGCCAGCTTCGTCCATTAGAGGTTGAGGATCAACTTCAGTTGGAGAAGGTAGGTAATCTACAACAGCGTCAAGAATGATTTGAACACCCTTGTTCTTGAATGCAGAACCACAGTAAGTTGGGAAGAACGCTAGGTCACGAGTACCTTTACGGATACAACGCTTGATGTCTTCAATAGAAGGCTCTTCACCTTCCATGTAAGCTTCCATTAGGTCATCGTCTTGCTCTACAGCAGTTTCGATTAGCTCTTCACGGTACTGTTCAACTTCGTCAACCATGTCCGCAGGAACATCAAGAAGTTCGAAGTTTTCAGGAAGACCAGTGTCATCCCAAACGTATGCTTTGCGGCTTAGAAGGTCTACAACACCTACGAATTCATCTTCGCGGCCAATTGGTAGAACCATAACTAGTGGGTTTGCACCTAGAACGTTTTTAACTTGGTCAACAACGTTAAAGAAATCTGCACCCATACGGTCTAGTTTGTTAACGAAGATCAGACGAGATACTTCTGATTCGTTAGCGTAACGCCAGTTAGTTTCTGACTGAGGCTCAACGCCGCCAGAACCACAGAATACACCGATACCGCCATCAAGTACTTTAAGAGAACGGTATACTTCAACTGTGAAGTCAACGTGTCCAGGAGTATCGATAACGTTTAGACGGTGACCGTTCCAGAAACAGCTTACAGCTGCTGATTGGATAGTAATTCCGCGCTCAGCTTCCTGTTCCATGAAGTCAGTCGTTGATTCGCCATCATGTACTTCACCAGTCTTGTGGATTTGACCAGTTAGCTTAAGGATACGCTCAGTGGTAGTAGTTTTACCCGCATCAACGTGCGCGAAAATACCAATGTTTCTGTATTTCGATAAATCTGCCATTGTCTTACTCTGTTAATAGGATATAAAATGCGCGCAGAGTATATCACAATCTGTGAAGACTGATAGCTTTGCATGCATTTGAGATTGAAAAACTTCACCTTTTCAGAACAAACTGAAAAGGTGACTCAATTAAAACAATCTAAGCGATTGTTTATTAAAAGGTTAGAATCATTAAATGTTATTTAATAACCCTAAGCTGATTACTGACCTATAGATTAGCTGAAGTAAAATTGATTACAACTCATCAAAGGCATTAATTGCTTCAGATAGCTTTTTAACTCCATGAATTTGCATTCCAGGAATCCCACCTTTGGGCATATTTGCCGCAGGTACAATCGCCTTAGTAAACCCATGTTTAAAGGCTTCATTTAAACGTTCTTGTCCACTTGGTACGGGGCGAATTTCACCGGCCAAACCAACTTCACCAAATACCACTACATCTTTAGGTAGTGCGCGGTCTCTAAAGCTCGATAAGAGCGCCATGACTAATGCTAGGTCAGCACTTGTTTCGGTTACTTTAACGCCACCAACTACATTAACAAATACATCTTGGTCAGCCATCTGCAAGCCACCATGCTTATGTAACACAGCCAGCAGGAGTGATAATCGATTCTGTTCAAGACCAACCGCTACACGACGCGGGTTAGCCAACTGTGAATAATCTACTAAAGCTTGAATTTCGACAAGTAAAGGGCGAGTCCCCTCCCACACTACCATCACAGAGCTGCCCGACGTTTCCTCTTCACCACGAGACAAGAATATTGCTGAAGGGTTACTGACCTCTTTTAGACCTTGTTCCGTCATGGCAAAAACACCTAGCTCATTCACAGCGCCAAAACGGTTTTTATGACTTCGAAGTGTTCTAAACCGGCTATCCGTTCCACCATCTAGCAAAACCGAACAGTCAATAATATGTTCCAGAACTTTAGGACCAGCTAACGTTCCGTCTTTAGTTACGTGACCCACTAAAAATACCGCAACATTATTTTGCTTGGCATAACGCGTTAAAGCAGTCGCAGATTCTCGAACTTGAGCCACACTACCCGGTGAGGATTGCACATCCGCCACATGCATAACTTGGATCGAATCGATTACCATTATTTTAGGTTGTTCTTTTTCTGCGACTTGGCAAATTTTGTCGACATTGGTCTCTGACAGCATCTTCAAGTGATCTTTAGGCAACCCCAACCGAGAAGCTCGCATGGCGACTTGCTGTAATGATTCTTCACCCGTGACATATAAGGTAGGTATCTGCGAAGACAACAAACACATTGTTTGTAACAGCAGCGTCGACTTACCGGCACCAGGGTTACCACCAATCAAAATTGCCGCACCCGGAACAACACCACCACCAAGCACACGATCGAGCTCTTTAAAGCCACTACTAAAGCGTGGGACTTCTTGAAGGTTAATTTCAGAAAGAGTCTGAACCGCTGATTCCGTCGCTCCACCTGCATAACCAGATAGTCTTTCATTTCTCGCAACTTGTGGCGATGCAGCTAACCTGACTTCCGTTATTGTGTTCCATGCCCCACATGCATTGCACTGACCTTGCCAACGCGGAAAGTCTGCGCCACAGTCGTTACATACATATGCTCGTTTCGCTTTAGCCATATGACCTCAATTGTTATACAACATAATTAAAGTTGTACTAAGTAACCTAAAATTTAAAACTCTGTGACTCAGTTGACCGTACGCATGAAAATAAAAGTTGCAGTAAGCTTACTTATACTTAAAGATCGAAGGTAACTAGTCGATAACATAAATGCCCAGACCATTTTAACAATAAAAGTATGCAGCAATCTGAAATTCTATCTTTAGCTGAGCGGCTTATCTCCGCTTACCATGCCAGTGACTTTGATTACCTTCTTTCGCAAATGACAGAAGGGGAATCCCCGTCGCTCAAATTACTCGTTAAGATGGAATTGAATCGTATCATGGCTCCGTGTACTAAGAGCATTGATTTACGAGGTCGAGTTGATACAGAGTGCCATCAATATGTGTTAGATGGTCGCAAACACTGGTTAGATGATATTGCATTTAACGCGTATCAAAAAGGCACAATAAAATTCAAAGGTTATACTGAAGGTGTATGGGAGCATTTAATCAACTCTCGAAACACCTTCCGAACAAATAATGTCAATAAGCCACCAGCTGAAACCAAAGAACTCACCAGTGCCAGTAGCCCTTACGAAGCTGAACCTATCAACCTAGGTTACGATCTTAAACGCAAAGAAAACCGCCTAAGACTGCACTCTCAAGTAGAAGTAAAAGCTTCTAAGGGGCAAGTGTTACAAGCCGTTACAGTCGATATTTCTCCGTCTGGGGCTAAGTTCAAAGTTCCGAGTGCATTCAAATATAACCTAGGTGAAGTGATTGCCGTTTCATTTACTGAATTGACAGAAAAATCGTCATTAACTGATGTGAGCGACGCTGTTGAATTTAGAGTCTTAGGCATTGACGACTCTTACGAAAACAATGCTGTTAAGTATCTCAGAACTATTCGCCTCACAGATACTAATATCATGAGCCAATTGATTGATGAGGCTTTACATAGCGCAAGTAAAAAAACACAGCATGAGAACCAAGACAAAATAATACGAGCTCGCTCTCGTGGCTTTGAACATACTTTTTTAAAGCACACTTGTAATTTGCCACTCTTTTTTAAAGAAGATGAACTCAAGCTCGCCTTACTAACCGATAACAACCACCCACTATGGCAGTATTGGCATGATGAACGTAACCAGCATGCTCTCGGTACTTTGTTTAACGAACAAAGAATGAAACAGCTAGCTAAGCCTGGTGTTAAAGGCACGAGCACTGTTATTTATTCTTTTACTCATGTTCACCAAGATAAAACATTATTTTATTCAATGATGCTTCCTGAAGCCTCAAGAGAGCAAAGACAATTATTTTGGCATGTAGGAGCTAAGCGAAAGAGTTGGAAAGCTTTCAAATTTTCTGTATTCGAGTTATCGAAAGAAGAGCGACAAGCATTAGCCTCTCACTCTGATAACTTAGATCAAAGCTCTGATGAATTAACGCACTGTGGAATTTTGCAAGAAATTGGCGATGAAGAGAGTGCTCAGGATTACCTACTTTCTGAAAAACCAAGAATTGCTAGTAGTGAGCTGAATCGTTTCCGTCACCCTCGAAAAGTGATAGGAAATATTCAAAGTATTTACTTTGACTCCCAGTCACGTCGTAAAGAACCTCGATATCAATTCAAATCGCCACTGCAAATTACCAGCCCTAGTGATGCGGCAGCAAATGGTTCTACCGTTGACCTTTCAAAGCGCGGCTTAAGTTTGACGCTGGATCAACCTCTAGTCTTGAAGTTTGACGATTTAATTTCCGTCAATTTCAGCGAACTTCAACTTTATGACAAAAAGCTACCTTTAAGCTCAGTGCCCTATCGCGTCATTCGAGTGAGCCCCAATGGAAAAAATGTACAGCTGGTTATTGAAGAAAACAGTAAAACAGTACGTACCATTGGCTTCTTAAACGGTTTAATTGAACAAAACCAAGATAAGCTAATAAAGAAAAAGGAACTGCTTCCAACTAACGCTTTACTGGAATCTTTACACAATATTCTTTTAAGCAAAATTGTCAGCAATCCGATCTTCATTGATAAACCAAGCTCCACATTGAGAACTAAAGTCATAGGCGTCAACTTCCCATTGCCGAATCACTTAATGTTATTAGCGAAGCTTGGGCACGAGCAGCACTTCTCTTTAGAGCCAATCTTTAAAGGGCATTCAAACTCATTATTGGCAGAGCCTCTAAGAAAGATTGAAGGTGCCGAACCACAGCACCATGACGTGTACATCGCCGCTATAAAGTTTGCAGGTAAGATTCAATCTGTTCACTCTAAGCTAACTAAAGATTTTACCTCGGTTAAAGAACGTATTCTGTTCATCAAGAAAGCACAGCAAATGGGTGAAATATATGTGCTTCGAGTATCGACAGCACCAATTTTTAACCCGTTAAGTAGCCTATTTCAGACGGACTTAGAAGAGTTAGCTAAAGTCAGCATGCATCAAGCTCGTAAACTTGAAAAGGAAGTCACAGCATTTGTTGGGTATGGTGAAGCTGAAGATATTACTGAAGAAGTGCTTATCCGATTAGAGTTAACAACCTGATATCAAGGTATGTACATACATAAAACAAAAAAAGCAGGCGTAATGCCTGCTTTTTTCGTTTTGCGTTAAGACTTTAAACGTAATAGAAACTGAAGTTCGCTACGGTTTTACTTTCCAGCTGATTTTTTGCTGCTTAGCTAGAACACCAGATAAAATACAGAGTACACCACCTAACCCAGAATAACGGACAGCAGTTTGAGCCAGCTCCTCCACTTTAGGTTTAGCGTGATAAGCGATACCCAAACCAGCCGACCCCATCATCACAAGATCATTAGCGCCATCGCCAACTGCGACTGTGTTATGAATTTCTATTTCATGCTCTTCTGCTAGTTCAACCAATATGTCCGCTTTGGTTTGCGCTGAAACAACATCACCAAGCACTTCCCCCGTTAGCTTCCCATTTACAATCTCTAAGGTGTTTGACTGGGCATGATCGAGATCTAACGTGTCTTTTAAATAATCGGAGAAGTAAGTAAAACCGCCAGACGCAATTGCCGTCTTCCAGCCAAGTGCATTCAATGTATTCACAAGCTCTACAAGATCTGGCATAAATGGTAATGACTTACGGACCTGCTCTAGAATCTCTTCATCTGCCCCCTTTAATGCACCAACACGCTGACGTAAACTTTGTTCGAAATCGAGCTCACCTTGCATTGCTCGCTCTGTAATATCAGAGACTAATGTACCTACGCCCGCTAACTTTGCGATTTCATCAATACATTCAATCTGAATGGCGGTTGAATCCATATCCATCACAATCAGACCTGGTTTAGATAAGTCAGGCACTTCACTCAAGTTTGCGTAATCAAGTTTTAATGCTTGTAAGATTTCCTCATGAGCCGGCGTTAAATCCCCCGACATCAAAGCCACCTCGTACTGACCGACCTTCCAAGTATCTAAAACGGTATTATAGAGACCAGTAAAGAAATCAATATCATCAAAATACTGAGGCGATAAGTACTCGCCAAATACGATCCAGTTGGCTTTTGATTTAGACAATTGCGACGAAAAACGAGTTTCCGGCAACCGAGTGATGAGTGTTGTATGCCTCTTAATCGGCAAATATTTGTGAGCGTCCATGTATGTAATTCCTAAATAACCTAGCTAGACGTTAACCTATTGCAATTTAAAAACGCAAGTCTCAATATGTCTAAATATAAAATTTGTTTACTCTAGGTTTATCTAAACATGAATGAATCACTTTTTTCATTGCGTAATGCTCTGCGTATTTTTGCCTTAATTTTGCTTAGTGTGATGTTTATTGTCACTATCAAAAATAGTGTCGTTATCAGTAAAGGCAACGAGAAAATTCAAAGTAAACAGTTAGAAACCCTAACAAAGGTTTTAATTTCTCAAGCCTCTTTATCAGCAAGCAAGATGATTGCTCAACAAGATCAAGAAAGGTTATTGCAGCTTACTAACCAGTTATCCCAAGATCGCTTGGTATTTGATGCCACTATTTACGACGCCGAAGGGATTCGTTTGGCATCAAGTGAGCAAGCAAGCACAGTCAGAGAAATACTCGGTTTAGATACTCCATTGGCAACAGCAAGCATTGGACGACAGCAACTTGTAGAGCCGATTTACTCAGCTGAAAATGCCATTATTGGATTTGTTCGTATAACGTTTGAAACTGGAAGGGTGACCGCTATTTCAGACCATCATTACCGTAGAATTGATCGTTACATGTTAGGAATGATCTTGATGGGGTTTGTCAGTGGGATGCTTTTCATATTAATCATCCGTAAAAAGAAAACAAAACCTGGTGAAAACTTGCTGCTTAAAAATGCGGCTCAGTAAGAACACAAAATAGAGTGTCCTGTAATCAGTAACTAGAAGCTAAGGTTCATATTCTGACTCTGGTTCTAGTTCTAGCTCTGGTTCTAGCCCTGGCTCGGATTAAACTTAGCTAAAAAAAGCCCCCAAAACTCAGGCAGTTTTGAGGGCTTTTGTTTGTCCATCACAAATGTCTCATCTCTTTATGATAAAAAGATTAACACTTACAATTATTATGCGTCGCCAAGAAGAACTGAATCTAAAGCAATCAGCATCATTTCATTAAAAGTGGTTGCACGCTCATCTGATGTGGTTTGCTCACCCGTTTTAATGTGGTCTGAAACAGTACAGATCGTTAATGCTTGAGCGCCGTACTCAGCCGCAACACCGTAGATTCCAGCCGCTTCCATTTCGACACCCACAATGCCGTACTTATCCATGACTTCGAACATTTCAGGATCTGGTGTATAGAAGAGTTCTGCAGAGAACAGGTTACCGACTTTTACATCAATACCGCGAGCTTTCGCTGCTTCTTCTGCATTACGAACCATCTTGTAGTCAGCAATAGCGGCAAAGTCATGACCTTTGAAGCGAATGCGGTTCACTTTAGAATCCGTACATGCACCCATGCCAATCACAACATCACGAACTTTAATATCTTCATTTACAGCGCCACAACTGCCGACACGGATAACCTTTTTAACACCAAAGTCTTTGATAAGCTCAGTTACGTAGATTGAGCAAGATGGGATGCCCATACCATGCCCCATTACAGAGATCTTACGACCTTTGTAAGTACCGGTATAACCAAACATGCTGCGAACATCACAAACTTGTACAACATCATCTAAGAATGTCTCAGCGATATACTTGGCGCGTAGCGGGTCACCTGGCATTAAAACAACGTCAGCGAATGCACCCATTTCTGCATTAATATGTGGAGTTGCCATTGAAAATATCCTTTATCTCAAACCAAAAAAGAAGAGAGAGGTCTCCCTCTCTCTTAGTTAACTTTTATAAAAAGCTTGTACCGTGTCCCATCGCCGATGTGCCAAAGTATGTTGCTAAACTCTGACCAATATCTGCAAAGGTATCGCGACGCCCTAAAGAGCCGGCTGGAATGTTCTTACCGTAAACAATCACTGGGATATGTTCACGTGTATGATCAGTTCCTGGCCATGTCGGATCACAACCGTGATCAGCAGTTAGGATAAGTACGTCATCTTGCTCCATCATATCAATCACTTCATTGATACGACCGTCAAAGTACTCAAGCGCTGCTGCGTAACCCGCAACATCACGGCGGTGACCGTAAGCTGAGTCGAAGTCTACAAAGTTAGTGAATACGATAGTGTTATCGCCCGCTTCTTTGATTGCTTCTTTTGTCGCTTCGAATAAAGCAGGAATACCTGTCGCTTTAGTTTTTTGAGTAATACCACAACCTGCATAGATATCAGAGATCTTACCGATTGAGTGAACGTTACCGCCCTTCTCATCAACAAGCTTCTGAAGAACAGTTGCCGCAGGTGGCTCAACAGAAAGGTCACGACGGTTACCAGTACGCTCAAATTGACCTTTTCCAGGACCAATGAACGGACGCGCAATAACACGACCAATGTTGTAATCTTCTAACTCTTCGCGAGCAATTTGGCAAAGATCGAGCAGGTTCTGAAGACCGAATGTCTCTTCATGACAAGCGATCTGGAATACTGAATCAGCTGAAGTGTAGAAGATTGGTAAGCCAGTCTTCATGTGTTCTTCACCTAGGTTATCTAGAATTTCAGTACCCGATGAGTGACAGTTGCCTAAGAAGTCAGATAAACCAGCACGCTCAAGAATGCGATCAGTCAGTTCTTTAGGGAAGCTGTTCTCTTTATCAGTGAAGTAGCCCCAATCAAACAATACCGGTACACCAGCAATTTCCCAGTGACCAGAAGGTGTGTCTTTACCAGAAGACAGCTCTGCCGCATGACCGTATGCGCCAATAATTTCCGCATCTGCATCCATACCAGGGGCAAAGCGACCTGTTGACTCTTTATGAGCCATCGCTAAGCCAAGCTTAGACAGGTTAGGTAATGTTAGCGGACCTTGACGATCAGCGTTGTCTGCTAAGCCTTTATCACAGTGATCTGCGATATGGCCCATAGTGTCAGAACCTACATCGCCAAATGTCTCTGCATCTGCAGTTTCGCCAATGCCGAATGAATCTAAAACTAAAATAAATGCTCTTTTCATTGCTCTCTCCACCAGAGTAATTTAAACGTCTTCAGAACGAATCTGACGGTAAACGTCTGGAGTTGCTGTATATTCTCCGCCCACAGTGATTGCATTTTGTAATGCAGTCGCGGCTTCTTGCCACTGTTGTTCGTTGCGAGCATGAATCATTGCTAGTGGCTTATCTTCACTTGCTACTTCGCCTAGGCGAATGAAGTTATCAAAACCAACAGCGTAATCAATACTGTCTGTTGCTACGCGGCGACCGCCACCCATACCAACTACAGCCATACCAATTGCACGCGTATCCATCGCAGATACGACACCGCTTTCTAACGCATACACTGGTTTAATAATTTCTGCTTTATCTAGGTAATTATCGTAGTTTTCTACGAAATCTGCTGGGCCACCAAGCCCTGCAACCATCTTACCAAAGCACTCTGCAGCTTTACCGTTATCCAGTACAGCCATCAGCTTTTCGCGAGCTTCATCTGAATCTTTCGCTAGGTTACCAAGCACAAGCATTTCAGCACATGACGCTAGAGTGATCTCTAATAAACGAGGGTTACGGTATGCACCCGTTAGGAATTGAACCGCTTCACGTACTTCAACTGCATTACCAGCTGATGAAGCCAATACTTGGTTCATGTCTGTTAGGATTGCTGTTGTTTTCGTGCCCGCACCGTTTGCTACTGCAACGATAGACTTCGCAAGTTCTTCAGATGCTTCATACGTTGGCATGAATGCGCCTGAACCTACTTTTACATCCATAACTAGAGAATCAAGGCCAGCTGCCAATTTCTTAGATAGGATCGAAGCTGTGATTAGCGAGATGTTGTCTACTGTTGCCGTGATATCACGAGTCGCGTAAACGCGCTTGTCAGCCGGTGCTAGATCGCCCGTTTGACCGATGATCGCAACGCCAGCATCTTTAGTCACTTGACCAAAAACATCGTTTGTTGGAGTAATGTTGTAACCAGGAATGGATTCTAGTTTGTCTAGCGTACCGCCAGTGTGTCCTAGACCACGTCCAGAAATCATTGGAACGAAACCACCACATGCTGCCACCATAGGGCCAAGCATTAATGAAGTTACGTCACCCACACCACCAGTAGAGTGTTTATCAACGATTGGACCATCAAAATTCATGTGGCTCCAATCAATGACCATACCTGAATCACGCATCGCACAAGTTAGGGCAATACGCTCTGGCATAGACATTTCATTGAAGAAAATAGCCATTGCGAATGCTGCAATTTGACCTTCAGATACTTCATTCTTAGCAACGCCTTGAATGAAAAAATTGATTTCTTCAGTAGTAAGAACTTCGTTGTCGCGTTTTTTACGGATAATTTCTTGAGGTAGATACATTAGTGCCTCCCAAACTCTGAGCGAGTATGGTTGTAGGATAAAGAGGTAATGTGGAGTGGCTTAACGCCACTCCATCAAACAGACTTAATTGTTTTATACCCGATTGGGTAAATTAGTATGCTGCAGGATCTGCAGTTTGGTCTGTCACTTCTAATGTATTAAGTAGGTTAGTCAGAAGGCTTGAAGCACCAAAACGGTAGTGCATGTTATCAGCCCATTCTGCGCCTAATAGCTCGTCAGCCATTGCTAAGTATGCTTGTGCATCTTCAGCTGTACGAACGCCACCAGCAGGTTTAAAACCAACTGTTTTTGCTACACCCATGTCACGAATAACTTCAAGCATCATGCGTGCAAATTCAGGTGTTGCGTTTACTGGCACTTTACCAGTAGAAGTTTTAATAAAGTCAGCGCCTGCTTCAATACAGATTTGAGATGCTTTCTTGATTAGAGCTTCTTCTTTTAGCTCACCCGTTTCGATGATCACTTTAAGAGTGATATCACCACAAGCCGCTTTACACTGTTTAACTAAGTTGAAACCAACTTCTTCGTTACCAGCAATTAATGCGCGGTAAGGGAATACAACGTCAACTTCATCTGCGCCGTACGCAACTGCTGCTTTTGTTTCTGTAACAGCAATATCGATGTCGTCATTACCGTGAGGGAAGTTAGTTACAGTAGCAATACGAACTTCTGGCGTACCTTGCTCACGTAATGTCTTCTTAGCAATAGGAATAAAGCGAGGGTAGATACAGATTGCAGCTGTGTTGCCCACTGCAGTCTTCGCGTCATGACAAAGAGCGATCACTTTTTCATTCGTGTCGTCGTCATTCAACGTAGTTAGGTCCATAAGTTTAAGTGCACGTAGAGCTGCTGCTTTTAAATCGCTCATTTCTATCTCCGATCAATATATTCAAATAGTTAACTACTTTGCCCCCCATCCAGTATAGATGGAGAATTAAAAATTGCTCAGTAGTCACCAATGAACGGACTTGGTTCCCTGAAGACTTGATAACACACTACTGCATTATCAATTGCTATCCTTGTCACCGCACAGTACCAGTTTGGTCTATGGCACAACAATTCAGTCATGTTGTGTCTAACATCTATAGCTTAAGTCAAATCTAGCTAAGCTAAATTTAACGAAAACTAATTATGGCTAAATTCCTAGTCTAATAAAACCCAATATCACCTATAGGGAGAGGATATTTAGAATTACCAGTGTAAAGCCAAGAAGAGAATCCTATCTCTTAAGCTTATACATTATAGGTATCAGCCCCAAATTTGTAGTGCTCCTTAGAACGCAAACGGTTTGTATCTCAAAATAAATTAGAAAGCGGCATTTATTCAATGAATATCTAAGATAAAAACTATCACTCTTCCATTCAGTATGAACAATTCCTTACCTTCTAAAACAAAAAAGCCCCGTAGCAATTTCTTGCTACGGGGCGATATTATAATGGCGTCTATATATCGATTTCTAACGAATTAGAAAGATAGGAAGAAGCCAGCAATTGTTGCTGCCATCAGGTTAGATAGAGTACCAGCTACAACCGCTTTAACACCCATACGTGCGATGTCGTGACGACGGTTTGGAGCAATACCACCTAAACCACCTAGAAGAATCGCAATAGAAGAAAGGTTTGCGAAACCACATAGAGCGAACGAGATAATTGCTTGAGTCTTAACAGACATTACTTGACCAGTCGCTTCAACGATTTGAGCGTTTTCACCGATGTATGGTACGAAGTTCAGGTATGCAACGAATTCGTTAACAACTGTCTTCTGACCAATGAAAGAACCAGCAATAGTTGCTTCTTCCCATGGCACACCAATGATGAATGCTAGTGGAGCGAAGATGTAACCTAGAAGAAGTTCTAGCGTTAGGTTTTCCATACCGAACCAACCACCGATGCCACCTAGGATACCGTTGATAAGAGCGATTAGACCGATGAATGCTAGTAGCATTGCACCTACGTTAAGTGCTAGTTGTAGACCAACAGAAGCACCGCCAGCAGCTGCATCGATAACGTTAGCAGGCTTGTCGTCGCCACCGTCGATGTCAGAACCTAGGTTCTCGTCAACTTCATCAGTTTCAGGCTTGATGATTTTAGCGAATAGTAGACCACCAGGTGCTGCCATGAATGACGCTGCAACTAGGTATTCTAGAGGTACACCCATAGATGCGTAACCCGCTAGTACACCACCAGCAACAGACGCTAAACCACCGCACATTACTGCGAATAGTTCAGAGTTAGTCATTTTAGGAACAAATGGGCGAACAACTAAAGGAGCTTCCGTTTGACCAACGAAGATGTTTGCTGCTGCAGACATAGACTCGGCGCGAGAAGTACCTAGAGCTTTCTGAAGACCACCACCAAGAACCTTGATTACAACTTGCATCGCACCAATGTAGTAAAGTACAGAGATTAGAGCAGAGAAGAAGATTAGTGTAGGTAGAACTTGGAATGCAAAGATGAAACCGATACCGT
This sequence comes from Vibrio sp. 99-70-13A1, assembly GCF_013114625.1. Lineage (GTDB taxonomy): Bacteria > Pseudomonadota > Gammaproteobacteria > Enterobacterales > Vibrionaceae > Vibrio. Next base: position 130,480 of record NZ_VTXD01000014.1, on the reverse strand, counting down.
CAACTGAGAAGTTAACTAGGCTACCAAATAGGAAGCCAGTACCATCTTTACCGTAGTCGATCACGTTTGCTACACCAGCAGAGAAACCTGCAAGTAGATCACGACCCCAAGGGATGTAAAGTACGAATGCACCAAGTGCGAATTGGATAGCGAAAGCGCCAGCCACTGTTCTGATATTAATTGCTTTGCGGTTGTCGGATAGTAGGACTGCGATTGCGATCAGTGCGAACATTCCGACGAGGCTCATAAACAGGCTCATAGTTTATGACTTCCTTATTAGTTATTGATTGGCGTGTGACAAAATGGAGCTATAAAGCGGGAGCAATTATACTCATGCGACCACTAATAAAGTAATGCCGTCCTCACACTTTGGTATAAGATTCATGAATCATTCACACGCATCTGTGAGTCAGATCACAAGCGAGGTGTAATCAAAGCAAACGATAAACAAAATATTCAGATTTTATTCACAGATATCGAATAGCAAATGGCTGTTTTTCCAGATTTGCACTGCAACCGATTGCTTTGTTTCTTTTCTAAGCAAAGCGAGTTCATTCAGTAAAACATCTAAATATCTCGAATGATTTGGCTTACCTTGCTGCCCATTGAAAGGCATATCCGGCGCATCCGTTTCTAGTACTAACGATTCAAGAGGAAGATCTGAAATTGTAGTTCGCGTCTTTTTTGCTCTTGGATAAGTTATTGTGCCCCCTACTCCAATATAGAAACCAAGCTTTATCCACTCTAATGCCTGCTGTTTACTTCCAGAAAACCCATGAACTACTCCGCCACATTTAAACTTATTCTGCTTAATGAGTTGGATAAGACGATTATGAGATTGCCTTTCATGCACAATAATAGGCAGTGTAAACTCAGTCGCTAATTTCAATTGAGCGATAAAAAAGTCTTCTTGTTTTTGGACGTCGACACCAACCGCGAAATCTAAACCACACTCCCCAATTGCCACACATTGTTCAGAGCGTTGAGTCAGGAAATCTCTCAGAGAATCTAACTGAGATGATGTGTAATCATTCAAAAAATAAGGATGAAAACCAACAGCGAAATATACATTGCTATATTGTTGAGCAATGTCATGAAGGCGAATCCAATTGGCTTCTCCAATTGCAGGCACCATGAATTTAGTCACATTCGACTTTCCAGCATCGGCAAGATACTGTTCAACATCGTCATTGAAAATCTCAAAATCTAAATGACAATGGGTATCAAACAAATTAGTCATGGTGTTTCTCGTTGGGCTGTTCTGCCTTTGTATTAGTGGTTTCCTCATCAGCATTAATAGGGTCAGTTCGATGCGGAACACAACTACGCTTGTTTTCAGGTGTTAAGCCAAGTTCTTCACACCACTTGTCATATCGCCTTACTAATAATTTTAACCAACTCAACATCGCAGCCTCTCACACATGTGTTTGTTTCCTGTAATGTCATAACGTCTAAATGAATGAAGTTAAAAATCACAAAGATAATATTTCGAGTATAAAAAAACGCCTATTGCTGAACAATAGGCGTTTTTATCAAATCTACACATCGTGACTAAGCACAAAGGCAATTGTTATTGAATTTATTAGTGCTCGCGTGTTGCACGGAACTCAACTTCTGGGAAGCGTTCTGACGCTAGGTTAAGGTTTACCATCGTTGGAGCAATATAAGAAAGGTTGTCACCACCATCTAATGCTAAGTTAGCTTGGCTCTTACGCTTAAACTCTTCCAGCTTTTTCACGTCATCGCATTCAACCCAGCGAGCTGTTGCAACGTTAACACCTTCATAGATCGCTTCTACGTTGTACTCTGCTTTCAAACGAGCCACAACCACATCAAACTGAAGTACACCAACCGCGCCAACAATTAGGTCGTTATTTTGCAGTGGGCGGAAGACTTGAACCGCACCTTCTTCAGATAATTGAACCAAACCTTTGAGAAGCTGCTTTTGCTTAAGAGGATCACGTAAGCGAATACGACGGAATAATTCAGGTGCAAAGTTAGGAATACCAGAAAACTTAAGGCTTTCACCTTGAGTAAAAGTATCACCAATCTGGATTGTACCGTGGTTGTGTAAACCAATGATGTCGCCCGCGTATGCTTTTTCAGCACGAGAACGGTCACCCGCCATAAACGTTACCGCATCTGAAATACTTACGTTCTTACCAGTACGAACATGGTTCATCTTCATACCTTGGTTGTAAGTACCCGAAACAATTCGCATAAATGCGATACGGTCACGGTGCTTAGGATCCATGTTTGCTTGGATCTTAAATACGAAACCAGAGAATTTTTCTTCTGTTGCGACTACTTCACGCTCATTTGCTTGACGAGTTTGTGGACCAGGAGCCCACTCAGTCAAACCATCTAGCATATGATCCACACCAAAGTTACCTAGTGCTGTACCAAAGTAAACTGGCGTTAACTCACCGGCTAAGAAAAGCTCATGATCAAACTCAGGACATGCACCAATGACTAGCTCTAGCTCTTCACGAACACTTCCAGCAAGGTCTTCACCAACAGCAACATCTAATTCTGGGTTATCTAACCCTTTAATGATGCGAACTTCTTGGATTTCATGACCGTGCCCAGATTCGTATAAGATCGTCTCATCACGGTGAATATGGTAAACACCTTTAAACTCTTTACCACAACCAATTGGCCATGAGATTGGAGCACAAGCCATACCTAGTTCGCTTTCCACTTCATCAAGTACTTCCATTGGATCACGCACGTCACGGTCAAGTTTGTTCATAAACGTAACGATTGGCGTATCACGCAGACGAGTAACTTCCATCAATTTACGAGTACGGTCTTCGACACCTTTCGCTGCATCAATCACCATCAAGCAAGAATCAACCGCTGTTAAAGTACGGTAAGTATCTTCCGAGAAGTCTTCGTGTCCAGGAGTATCGAGTAGGTTTACTAGGCAGTCATTGAATGGGAATTGCATCACAGACGTAGTAACCGAGATACCACGTTCCTTTTCCATCTCCATCCAGTCAGATTTTGCATGCTGGTTAGAGCCACGACCTTTAACGGTACCCGCTTTTTGAATCGCGTTTCCGAATAAAAGTACTTTTTCAGTAATCGTGGTTTTACCCGCATCCGGGTGAGAGATAATGGCGAAAGTTCTACGTTTAGAAACTTCACCAATAAATGGAGTATTTGACATGAATGTGATCTTCTTTGGTTGGCCTACGTCTCAGACAATTACAAAAATTGTAAGAAAGTGAGCTGGACGAATCTATTGCGGCGTATTTTCCCCTATATTTACTCAATGGGCAACTTGTCTGTGTATAAGCTTCGACCACAACCTTTGATGCAATGTCGATGAAATTACGGTAGATGATCAAATTATCAATAAATATGAGCTATAACTAAATAAGTGGCAGACAATGGTTATAGGTATGACGACAACAAAAAAAATACATTCGCTAGCATTTAAACAGGCTAAAACCGTTTTCTTAGTTTCAGTTGTTCTTGGGGTGTTTTTTAGCTTCTACCACATTGTAGTGGATTTACACCAAGAACAAACTCGCATTGAAGACCATTACCAATTCAAGCTATTGCAAAATTATTCGAATGCAAGTCAGGCGGCGTACCACCTTAATCATTTATTGGCAGATCAAGTAGCCTCTAGCTTAATGATGGATAAAGCTATTTATAGTGTTGCTATTATTGATGACTTTGGCGACATGTTGACTAAACAAGATCGAGTCATCGGACAACAAGATCTTGTGACGCGCCTCCTTTCTGATTTTTTAACACCAGATACTCCCTTTTACAGCGCTGAACTTCATCAGCCTAACTCTAACGTTATCGTCGGCACGTTGAATTTTTCAGTCAACGGTTCAACCATAGCAGAAGCCTTTATTTCCAAATCTAGTCGGATACTCTTTTTTGATCTTATTAGAAATATATTATTGACCACTATTTTACTGGCTTTCTTCTACTACAAACTGTCAAAGCCAATCGTCACATTAATTGAATGGGTGCAATCTCTTCAAGATCGTCAAACAGCCTTACCGCTTCCTACTAATAATCGGCAAGATGAATTAAGCCGTCTCGCCACGTCATTTCATAACATCTGGCAAGCTCGTGAAGCTGCAGAAAACCAACTCAATCAACTTGCGTATTTTGATACCTTAACCGGGCTAGCAAACCGTAGCCTATTGTTGAATAAACTGAATGAAACTATTAGCTCAGCCATGAAATCTAAAACATCTGGAGCATTATTTTATTTAGACTTAGACCGCTTCAAAACCATCAATGATTCATTAGGTCACACAATTGGGGACCACTTAATTAAAGCTATCTCGATGAGAATTGAAGCTTGGGTAAAAGAACAAGATATTGCTGCGCGAATAGGCGGTGATGAATTTGCGATTTTAATGCCTGATATCAAAATCGAGCAAGCTCCAGATATGGCCAAACAATTGCTGGCTTTAATTTCCAACCCTTATTCAATTGATGACCACCAGCTTTATTGTACTGTGAGTATCGGTATTTCGATGTTCCCTTCAGAAGGGATAACCAGTATTGATGTATTACGCCAAGCCGATACTGCGCTCTATCGGGCCAAAGTGGCAGGTCGAAATAAATACATGTTTTATGAACCTGAGATGCAAGCTCAGGTTGAAACTTTTCTTGATATAGAGAAAGGTTTACATGAAGCATTGAGCAAAAACCAGCTAGAGCTCTACTACCAACCACAAGTGAATGACAAACATCAAATTATCGGTGTCGAAGCTTTAATTCGCTGGAATCACCCTGAACGTGGTTTGCTGCCTCCTGGTGTATTTATGCCTATTGCAGAAGAAACTGGTCAAATTTTGAAAATTGGGGACTGGATTATTGAACAAGCTTGTTATCAATATGCAAGTTGGGAGAAACAAGGTGTTTTACCTGAATGCTTCCATCGTCTCGCCATCAACATTAGTCCACTTCAATTTTCTCAAGAGTCTTTTGTCGAACATATTACTCACACTTTATCTCAGGCAGGCATCACTGGGGAGAATATAGAGTTGGAGATAACTGAAAGTTTGCTACTTGAGAATGTCGACGATGCCATCCGAAAAATGGCGCAGTTGAAAGAACATAACTTAAAAATATCCATCGATGACTTTGGTACTGGCTACTCTTCTCTTCGCTACTTAAAGCACCTTGCTGTTGATGTTTTGAAAATAGACCGCTCTTTTGTCACCCAGCTGCACTTAGATGAAAGTGATCAAGCAATTGTCGACACAATCATCATGACAGCACAACGGTTAAACCTAGAAGTCATAGCGGAAGGGGTGGAAGAAATACCAGAGCTCGAGTCATTAAAAGCCTTGGGCTGTAAGCAATTTCAAGGGTATCTATTTGATAAACCTTTGCCCGTAAGTGAAGTCACTCAACGATTATTGAATTACCACTATGAATTGAAAAGTGAAGAACCTCTGGCAACAAGTAATGAACGAATGAGCTAATGAGCTAATGAGCTAATGAGGATAGCGTTACTCACTCGTTCTACTTCAGAAGCATTAAGCTCTAGAAGAAGATGTAACTCATGATAATGGCATCTTCTTTTTTGCCTTGCTTCGCTGGGTAATAATTCCTACGGCGGTCAACCTCATTGAAGCCAACCCACTCATATAAACCAAATGCGTTGCGGTTGCTTTCTCTGACTTCAAGCCATGCGCTTTCAGCCTTTGCTTTTTCACACACATCAAGGAAGTGTTCAATTAACGCTTTACCATAACCTTTACCTTGCTCTGTTGGGTCAACAGCAATGTTCAATAAAGTTACTTCCCCAACAATATTCTGAGCAAAGAAATAGCCAACGACTTCATCATTAACAAGCATTGCATGATGACATGCCCCACGGCTCTTCAAGTCTCGAACCATAGTTTCAGACCAAGGATGTGAATGAGCGGCTTGTTCTATCCGCCAAACCGAGTCTAAATGTAGTTCAGACATCGGTAACAATTGAGTTTGATTTACAGCAGGTTGGTTAGTCATAAGCACAAATTTGTTGCCACAGATCGCGGCGATGTTGGTTATTACCATCAATATCAGATAATAAAGGAGACTGAAGTATTTTAGCGTCTAGTTCTATTGAAGGTGAACAACCAGCAAACCATACCCAATCTACCCTATTGCTCTCAACAGAAGTGAATTGGTCGGAAGGTATATACAAGGCTTGAGATAAATCTAGCTTGATACTTTTTAAGACACGCTCAAACATCTCAGCTAACTTACCTTCTGGCTTCTCATCAGAAACCAACAGTAACTTGCAGCCTTCAGGTAAAACCGTGAGATCAGCTTGGTATCCAGTTAACCGCTCTGGATGAATAAGCTCCCATTGGTCTATGCCCATTTCGTGCAAATATTGAGATTGTACTGGTGATGATGTGTTTGCCATAAATAACCCTTTATAGAACGACGCCGATACTAACAAAAAATAAAGGAGCATCAAGCTCCTTTATTCTGTCAATGCATCTAATTCAAGTACTACAGTTCGTTAAACTCAGGGCAATATTCAATAACACCGCTATGTTCGTCAAAAGCTCCAGAAGCAAGCTCTACAGCCTGAAACGCACCTGCAGGAGCTTCCCAAGCGCAAGTCAGATCAAACTGACTGGCAGATTTAAACCCCATACGAGAGTAGTAATTCGGGTCGCCAAGCACAACACAAGCTGGGTAACCAAATTCATGTAAAGAAGATAAACCTTCTTTAACTAAAATTTCACCAATGCCTTGTTTTCTGAACTCTTCTTTTACAGCTAAAGGCGCTAAGCCTTGCCAGTTGTGATCAGTACCATCCAACATCACAGGGCTAAACATAGTATGACCGATCACCTCACCTTCATCAGAACAAGCCACCAACGATAACGTTAAGTGACTATTTTCACGCAGGCTCATAACCAATTTGGCTTCCGCATCGGTTTCAAATACTGACTTAAGTAGGCGGTCTATCGCTAAAATATCAGCGGGTGCTTCAGTTCGAATAAGCATTTATTACCTCATTTTGTGTATGAGGCGATTGTACTCCCTTCTGCACAAAATCAGCTAATTGATTTAATAACATTTTCATAGGAGCGGGAAGTAACTCTAAATCTACACTGTCCATTAGGTTTTTCACTTCTAATCCCAGTTCGGTATCTCCTTCAATAGAAAGACGTCGTTGGAAAAATAAAGTATCCGGATCTTCTTTTCGACCAGCAATAAGTACAAGATCATTTAAGTTACCGCTAAAGCTTACATCTTCTGCCACTTCTTTATCAGCAACGATAAGCTTTTCATTTTGGTAACTAATACACCAACTTAGCCCCATGTCTTTTATAGAAACTTTCAGCCACTTATCCTCAAGGAATTCAAAGTCGCCATCTTCTAAGGCTTCTTGGAAGACGGTTTTCAGCCCCTCAAGCAAGGCTTTTTTTTGTACTGATTTAGGCAATAACTGGACTGGGGATCGCAAAATTGATGCGGCATTTTGAACTAGTTGAGTGCGAATCTTGTGTATCACGTGACTTATCCGTAACTTAAACAATAACAATGAAACCATCATAAATGATGTGTTAGCCTCTATTACTGTTGTGTATCAATTAATTTCTCTTTGCTACTCGGCTTTAATATCCTGAAAATCACAGTTATAGTTAGAACTATTAGTTAGTAGAGATATGGTTACAAGCATTCACCTACTGTGAGTGTGCAACCTTTTGGAGAATTGGTAGTACTTTGATGCCTCCCCAGCAATTACAGCATTGGTTTGAAAAATTCACATCAAACAGCCCATTCTTCTTTGCGGTGCTCGATGACCAACATAATTATTTTATGGTCAACGAACGTTACTGTGATATAGCAGGGTTAAGCCAAAATGAATTGGTAGGCATGAATGATCGACAAACTCTAGGCGAACAGTTCTATAACCATATAAAACCTTATTATGATCGTGCTTTCTCTGGCGAAACGATTGAAGCAGAAATTACGCTTAATGAAACTGACTTAGAAACCAGTATTCACTTCAGTTTATCCCCTCTCGTTAATGACGATAAAACGGAATACATTGTATTTCATGCAATCGACACTTCAGAAAACCAAGTGTTGATCCGCTCACTTGAAGAATCAGAAGCCAAATTTACAAAACTGTCTCAGCTATTGCCTGATGGTCTTTTACTGGTTGAAGATGATTATATTTTGTCATCTAACCCAGCAGCAGCTCGAATTCTTGGCTTTAACTCAACCACTGAATTGATAGGTGAAGAGCTAGGGCGATTATTTATAGATCAGCAAACCAAAACAGTATTCAGTACTAAAATTAGCTCTTTAATCTCAGAGTCTGGTTTGGTTTGCTTAACTGGCGCACGTTGTGGCTTCGAAAGAAAAGTTCAGTTACATACTGATTCAACAGCAATTTTAGGTAACACAACGCAATTAGTGCTTATCCAAAACGCTCAAGACGCTCCAAAACAACTTTCTACTACGACCAATGAAGATGCTTACATTGATTGCCTAACAAAGCTGTATAACCGAGTGGGGTTTACCAAGCGATTAGAACAATTTATCCAAAATAATACACCCGTTGTGATGCTCTACTTAGACATCGATAACTTTAAGAATATCAATGATTCTCTCGGTCACCATATTGGTGACAAAGTCATTAAAGAAGTCTCATCACGCCTTAAGCGATTGTTACCTCGCCACGCCGTTATTGGTCATTTAGGCGGTGATGAATTTGGTGTTATTTTACCTGAGCCAGAAAATGACCGAATGGCTGAAATGCTGGCTGAACGAATTATTTCCCTAATTAATCAACCATTTGACCTCCATCATTTTAGTAAAAGACTGGCTTGTTCAATTGGTAGCGTAGCTTTCCCACAAGATGGTCGAGATGCTCGTATTTTATTGCAAAATGCTGACACCGCCATGTACGAAGCGAAAGATCGTGGGCGTAACCGTTTAATCAAATTCAACGACCAAATGAACAAAGAAGCGCGCATGCGCCTTTGGCTTGAAATTGAACTGCAAAAAGCACTTCAGCAAAATGGTTTAGAAGTGTGGTATCAACCTAAAGTAAATGCTCGTGATTTTACTATCAACGGAGCAGAAGCCTTAGTTCGCTGGAAACACCCAGTAGAAGGCTATATTAGCCCTGCGGCATTTATCCCGGTAGCTGAACGCGCAGGTTTAATCGAACACTTAGGTCGAGTCGTTATGCGTGACGTATTCACCACGGTTAAACGCTGGAAAACACAGGGAATATTGCCAGGCAGAGTCGCCATAAACTTATCACCTGAGCAGTTTGGAAACCCAAAATTAATCGATTACATGGAGAAGCTGCTCCGCACTACTGAGCTTGATCCGAGCGCAATAACGTTTGAATTAACTGAAAGTGCAGTGATGAGTGATAGTGATCATACGTTACAAATGCTTAATGCTATTAAGAAGTTAGGGTTTGCCCTTTCAATTGATGATTTCGGTACTGGTTATTCTTCATTATCCTATTTAGCTCGCTTCCCAATTGATGAGCTAAAAATCGACCGAGCATTCATCATGAATGTCGACACTCTACCTAAACAAGTAACAGTGATAGAAAACATCATCAATTTAGGTAAATCTCTCGATTTAACGGTGGTAGCTGAAGGGGTAGAAACTCGCGAGCAAGCCACACTTCTTTCGAATCTGAATTGCAGTTCTATCCAAGGGTTTCATTTTTATCGACCTCAACCAAAAGAAGAAGTTGAAGAGTTATTTGCACAAAATCGCCGCCATAAAAACTAATTTCCTCATTTAAATCACCAACCTCAACTACTCCTTATTGAGTAAAACTCGATTTATCCATCTAAACCTGCCCCACATCAATTATGGTATTCATAATTCTTCATAAAATGCTCGCTTCAATTTCATCCTATTGGTATCAAGCAAATGGAACTTCTATGCCCAGCAGGCAACTTACCTGCTTTAAAAACAGCAATTGATTGTGGTGCAGATGCGGTTTATATCGGATTCAAAGATGATACTAACGCTCGCCATTTTGCTGGCTTGAATTTTGCCGGAAAAAAGCTGGACCGTGCTGTTCAATATGTCCATGACCGAAACAAAAAAATCCACGTTGCACTCAACACTTTTGCTCATCCCAATGGATTTGAACGCTGGACGAACGCTGTCGATAATGCAGCCGCACTTGGTGTTGATGCACTGATCGTTGCGGACATTGCCGTGTTAGAATATGCAGCCAACAAATACCCTGATCTTGAACTGCATTTATCCGTTCAAGCATCCGCGACTAACATTGCTGCGATAGACTTCTACAAGCAAAACTTCAATGTAAAACGAGTGGTACTGCCTCGCGTACTATCAATACATCAAGTAAAACAACTTTCTCGTAATATCACTTCTGACGTTGAACTTGAAGTTTTCGCATTTGGCAGCCTTTGTATTATGGCTGAAGGTCGATGCTACCTTTCTTCGTACATGACCGGTGAATCACCTAATACTGTTGGTGCTTGCTCACCTGCAAAATATGTACGCTGGCAAGAAACCGAATCAGGGTTAGAATCCCGTTTAAATGAAATATTAATTGATAAATATGTCGCAGGCGAAAATGCAGGTTACCCGACACTTTGTAAAGGACGCTTTGATGCGAACATTGATGGCGAACGTAAGCGTTATCATGCATTAGAAGAGCCAACGAGTCTAAACACCTTATCCATGGTGCCTGAGCTTTTTGCTGCAAATGTTGCTTCAGTGAAGATTGAAGGACGCCAGCGTAGCCCTGCTTATGTTGAACAGGTAACTAGAACATGGCGCGCTGCGATTGACCGTTACTTAGCGAACCCAGAACAATATCATGTGGAGCCTTCTTGGAACGCTGCGCTGGCTAATGTATCTGAAGGTACTCAAACAACTCTGGGTGCTTACCACCGTAAATGGCAATAATAAATAGATGGAGAATTCTATGAAGTACGCATTAGGGCCTCTACTATATTTTTGGCCAAAACAAGATGTGGAAAGTTTTTACGAACAAGCGAAAAACAGTTCAGCGGATATTATTTATCTTGGTGAATCGGTTTGTTCGAAACGTCGTGAAATGAAAACTAAACACTGGCTTGATATCGCTAAAGATTTATCATCTACCGGTAAACAGGTCGTCTTATCGACGATGGCACTGTTAGAAGCACCAAGTGAAGTAAACATCATGAAGAAGTACATCGATAATGGTGACTTTGCTATTGAAGCGAATGATGTTTCTGCAATCCAACTGGCTAGTGAAAGCAAAGTGCCTTTTGTTGTCGGTCCGGCTGTAAATACTTATAACGCTCATACGTTAAACCTATTTTTAAAGCAAGGAATGACTCGCTGGTGCATGCCTGTTGAACTTTCTCGCGAATGGCTAAGCAATGTAATGACGCAATGCGAAGAGCTAAATATTCGTAATGAATTCGAAGTAGAAGTGTTCAGTCATGGCTATTTACCTTTAGCTTATTCTGCACGTTGCTTTACCGCCCGTGCAGAGAACAAAGCGAAAGATGACTGTGAAACTTGCTGTATTAAGTACCCAACAGGCTTACAAGTAGACAGCCAAGAAGGGCAATCCGTATTTAACTTAAACGGTATTCAAACTCAGTCTGGCTACTGCTATAACTTAGTGAATGACTTGCCGAGCATGAATGACTTAGTTGATGTGGTCCGACTTAGCCCATTAGGTGTCGACACATTCTCTGAAGTTGAAAAGTTCAAAGCGAATGAGCAAGGCTTAAAGCCTCAACCCATTTCAAATAGACAATGTAACGGTTATTGGCACCAATTAGCGGGCTTAAACGTTAAGAATATCTAGAAGCCACTATAACTTTACACTCGTTCGATATCATAAAAAAGGTCTAGCAAACGCTAGACCTGTTTCTATTTATAGAGAACCCACACTAGAATACCTATGCCACCACAGGTTGCTCTGACGGTGGGTTTAGCTTCTTAACATCTTTGAGTAGCATTACGATCACTACTAAGCTCAGTGCAATATTTGAGATTGGGTACGCAATCCATACACCAGTTAGCCCCCAGACTTTAGGAAGTAGATACAAGAATGGCAGCTGGATCAGCATATTGCCGATAGTCACAAACATCGCCTTACTTCCACGGTTCACCGATTGATAATAAGCCGCAGCTACCACTAAAAAGCCATCGAGGAACAAAGCAAACATGTGTAATCTTAACCCTAGAACAGCCCCTTCAATAAGCTCATTGTTATTCGAGTTAAATACAGACACCGCCTGATAAGGGAAGATATTCAATACGATCACAAACACCAAACCACCAACGACAGACGTTATCATTGCGATATTAAGCAGCTTACGCATATTTTCGGGGTTCTTAGCTCCATAGTTATAACTCATTAATGGCTGCATGCCATTCGCCACACCTTCTACCGTGAGATAATAAACAGTAACAATGTAGCCAATAATGGCGTAAGCACCAATCAATACCGAACTACCATATTGAGTAAATAATGCATTATGTACTGCGACCATCATTGAACCATAGGCATACATAAAGAAGCTTGATATGCCGATTGTCAGAATGGTAGGAACAAACTCTAATCGTAAAGCTAGACACTTAAGCGTTAAGCGAACTTTAGCTCTTTTAGAGAAGAAATATGCTACGCCTAAGATAGTTACCGTCATTTGAGCGATTCCGGTAGCAATCGCAGCACCTCTAAGTTCCCACTGTAAGTGAGCAATAAAAATATAGTCGAGCACAATATTGATAACCGCGCCGACAATCATCAAAATTGTGGCCAAATTAGGGCTATCGTCATTTCGCAATAGAAATGGAATCGCAATGGACCCTAATGAAAATACACTCGCAACAATTAAGATATCAAGATATTGAACCCCAAGCTCAAGCACTCTTTCGCTTGCTCCTTGCAACACCAAAAAATCATCTGAGAAAAACCATAATGTTGTCGCAACAATAGGCGCAAGTATGAGCAGCATTAAAAAGCCAGTGGCTAAAGTTTGCTTAGCCTCTAAGGGCTTTTGTTCACCTTGCTTGATTGAAACCAGAGCGCCCGTACCCACGCCAATCATCATCCCTATCCCTAAGATAGTTCCGATCACAGGCCAAGCAACGTTAATTCCGGCTAAGCCATCAGCTCCGACATATCGACCAATAAAAATGCCATCTACGACTTGGTACAAGCCATTAACCAACATTGCTGCGACTGTAGGAATTGTATATCGCCAAAACTGGCGGTTAATTGAATTACTCATCAAGGGTATCTCTATTTCCGAGAATATAGTCTTCTTTAAATGGCAGTTAGTACGCTATCCATTTAGTTAACATAGCTAACTATTTACTTAAATCAGATAAATTTATTTCAACGCTTTAGTCAAAAGCAGGTTTAATTGCTCTAATTCTTCATGCGACAATTTCTTCTCTAATCCTTTAGACATAATTCCATATACACGGCTTTCTTCTTGTAAACCTATCTCAGCTTTTTCCGTTAACTCAATTCGCTTCGCTCGAGAGTCTTCAGTACACACTTTCCGTTGTACCAACCCTTTACGTTCTAAACGCTGCACCATATTGGTGGCAGAAGGCTTTGTCACTTCCATTTTCATCGCTAAATCTGTTAAGCGGATTGGCTCTGGAGCCAGTTGAATCACTTTAAGATAATCGTACTCATTAAAGCTCAGCTGATTAATGGGATCCTCTTTACTATGAATTCGCCAAACCTTAGCAGCAAAACGTTCTATTTTTTCTAAGTTAGACGTTAACATAAACAACCCTATTAGTTAGCATGGCTAACTATAATACTTTGTGATTTTATTTTGGCAAGAAAAAACCGCTGACAAGCAGCGGTTCTAATTAAAACTAGTTACATATAAATATTTTATTACTGAGTGGTTTGCGCTTCTTTAAGCTTAGCTTGAGCGATACGCTCAGCCTGAAGCTGTTCGAAAATACGACCTAACTCTAAGAAAGAATATCGATGTTCCACATACTCATAAACATTAAATGAAAGTGCGAGTTTATAAAGTGAAATAGCATTCGCGTAATCACCCGCTAGGTGGTGACGCTTGGCCAAATAGAAATAAGTTTCCGTTAACCTTTGTGCAAGTAATGTATTATCACGGGTTCCTGATAAGATAGCTTTAAACGCTTGTTCTTCAGTAATATCCCCTAGCATAATAGCAACAAGCACCCAGCCCCACTGTTCATCTCTAGCACCGTAGCGTTGTTCTAGATCTTGCTTAGCTTGCTCTGGCGTTAACTCACTTTGAATTACATAAAGCCATAAAGCACGGAATGGATCGCTAGGATCATCATTATAATGCTTCATCATTTCTTCATTCGCTAGGTCATACCGCTCACCATAATAAAGCGCAATTGAACGGTTTCTTTCGGCATAAGAGTTACTAGGATCAAGCTCTAACGTCGAATCAAATGCTTCATAAGCCGCATCAAATTCACCTATTTGAGTAAAATAAACGCCCAGTAAATTGAAGATATCCGGTTGAGCCGGATTAAGAGAAAGTGACTGGTTAAAGTCAAGGCGAGCTAAATCACGTAGACCTACGCTGTCGTAATAGTTACCGCGTTCAAATAGCATCTTTGCTCGTACTTCTTTTTTTAAATCAGTACGTTGTAGCAGCTGCGTTAACCGGGCAATTTGAACTTCTTGTTGGACACTAGCTTGCAAAGGCACAGCCATTGGAGGGTAAACCCACTGCTGAGTAATCTTATCAGATGTTGATGCACAACCAGTCAGCGTAAGTAACACACACAAACCCGCGGTTTGAAACCATTTCACGAATAAATACTCCTAGTAAGACCGCAATAAAAAAGGGGAGCGATATGCTCCCCTTTATAACATGCTTTTTTACCAATGGGTTAGAAATCACTAAAAAGCGATAATCCCATTAATATGCTAAGAATTACTCAGCTGCAGGCGCTTCGCCTTCAGCTGGCGTTTCTACTGCTTCTTTCATGCTCAGACGTACACGACCTTGACGGTCAATTTCAAGAACCTTAACTGGTACTTCTTGACCTTCAGTTAGGTAATCAGACACTTTTTCAACGCGCTTATCAGCGATTTGAGAAATGTGTACTAGACCATCTTTACCAGGAAGAATCGTTACGAATGCACCGAAGTCAGCTAGACGAGCAACTTTACCTTGGTAGATACGACCCACTTCAACTTCAGCAGTGATCTCTTCGATACGACGGATAGCTTCTTTAGCAGCTGCGCCTTCAGTAGCAGCAATCTTGATTGTGCCATCGTCTTCGATTTCGATTGTAGTACCCGTTTCTTCACAAAGAGCACGGATAACTGCGCCGCCTTTACCGATAACATCTTTGATCTTATCAGAGCTGATCTTCATCATGTGAATACGCGGAGCGAATTCAGAGATGTCTTCACGAGCACCAGAGATAGCTTCATCCATTACAGAAAGGATGTGCTTACGTGCACCTTGCGCTTGGTTAAGAGCAATTTGCATGATCTCTTTAGTGATACCTTCGATCTTGATATCCATCTGAAGAGCAGTGATACCAGCGTTAGTACCTGCTACTTTAAAGTCCATGTCACCTAGGTGATCTTCATCGCCAAGGATGTCAGAAAGAACAACGAAATCGTCGCCTTCTTTAACAAGACCCATTGCGATACCCGCAACAGAAGCTTTGATTGGAACACCAGCATCCATAAGTGCTAGAGATGTACCACATACAGAAGCCATTGAAGAAGAACCGTTAGATTCTGTGATTTCCGATACAACACGAACTGTGTATGGGAATTCGTCAACAGAAGGCATTACTGCTTGGATACCACGTTTAGCAAGCTTACCGTGACCAATTTCACGACGCTTTGGAGAACCAACAAAGCCAGTCTCACCTACACAGTATGGAGGGAAGTTGTAGTGTAGAAGGAAGTTGTCTTTCTTCTCACCCATTAGGCTATCAATGATTTGTGCATCACGTTGTGTACCAAGCGTTGCAGTAACAAGTGCTTGAGTTTCACCACGAGTAAATAGAGAAGAACCGTGTGTACGTGGAAGAACACCAGTGCGTACGTCTAGTGCACGAACCATGTCTTTTTCACGACCATCAATACGAGGGTTGCCAGCGATGATGCGGCTACGTACTACGTTTTTCTCTAGAGAACCAAGCATGCCGCGGATTTCGCGCTCATCTAGGTTTTCATCTTCAGCAAGAAGTGCAGCTACAGCTTCAGTTTTGATTGTGCCAACTTGCTCATAACGAGCCATTTTCTCAGTGA
Source organism: Vibrio sp. 99-70-13A1 (assembly GCF_013114625.1). Classification (GTDB taxonomy): domain Bacteria; phylum Pseudomonadota; class Gammaproteobacteria; order Enterobacterales; family Vibrionaceae; genus Vibrio. The sequence continues at coordinate 114,222 of NZ_VTXD01000014.1, read as the reverse complement.
TCTGGTACGCGTCAGATAGACGAGTTTCAGCTTGCTCAGCCACTTTAGCTTTAAGCTCAGTGTTAACTGCTGGCGCTTCCCAGTTCCAAGATGGAGTTGCAACTTCAGCAGCAAACTCGTTGATCGCTTTGATTACAACTTGTTGTTGGTCGTGACCGTAAACAACCGCTGAAAGCATTTCTTCTTCAGATAGGTTATCTGCTTCAGATTCAACCATTAGTACTGCGCCTTCTGTACCAGACACAACTAGGTCTAGTTTAGAGTTTTCAAGCTCAGTATTTGATGGGTTAAGAACAAGTTCGCCGTCGATGTGACCAACACGTGCAGCACCGATAGGACCATTGAATGGAGCACCAGAGATAGCAAGCGCAGCAGACGTCGCGATCATAGTGATCATGTCTGGGTTTACGTCAGGGTTGATAGAAACAACCGTAGCGATAACTTGAACTTCGTTTTTAAACGCACTTGGGAAAAGTGGACGAATTGGACGGTCAATCAGACGAGCTGTTAGCGTTTCGCCTTCAGAAGGACGACCTTCACGCTTGAAGAAACCACCAGGGATTTTACCCGCAGCGTATGTACGCTCTTGGTAGTTAACTGTTAGAGGGAAGAAATCTTGACCTACAACAGCTTCTTTTTTAGCAACAACAGAAACGAATACTGATGTATCGTCCATCGTTGCCATTACAGCAGCAGTAGCTTGACGTGCCATTACGCCCGTTTCTAGAGTTACAGTGTGGTTACCGTACTGGAATGACTTTACAACTGGTTTTTCAAACATTGTATATCCTTCATCTGAAAATCGCTTTTCAGAATAAGTGAATGAATGCTCCGCAATAACTAATCGCGACTAGTAAAAAAAGACGAGTAGCTCAATAAGGCTTAACATCTGCTTTTAATAGTCGCGACCTATTGGCCGACATCTGTGACTGTTATTGTTGAGCTAAATAGAGTGCTAAATAATCAAACAATTATTAGCGTGCAAGAGTATAAACTATTTTCTTGGCAAGAGACATTTTCACGACTAAAAATCAGGTTAACCGCACAGAGACCCCTCATTTATCACATCAAAAATATTACAGGCACAAAAAAAGGAGCATAAATGCTCCTTTTCTTCAAACTGTCTTCGCAGACATCGCAATTAGCGACGTAGGCCTAGACGCTTGATTAGGTCTTGGTAACGAGCAAGGTTTTTACCTTTCAAGTAATCAAGAAGCTTACGACGGCTAGAAACCATACGTAATAGACCACGACGGCTGTGGTGATCGTGTTTGTGCGCTTTGAAGTGACCTTGTAGGTGGTTGATAGAAGCAGTAAGTAGTGCTACTTGTACTTCTGGTGAACCTGTGTCGCCTTCAGATTGTGCGTATTCTGCAACGATTGCTGCTTTAGTTTCTGCATTCAGAGACATAAATCTCTCCTGATAAGAGTAAGTTTATATTTGTAGCAGCCAATCTCTGATTCAGCCGCTACGCGAGCCGAGGATTATAGGGAAGTTTCCCAGTAAGGGCAATAATAATTGAACGTAGAATAAACAAAAAAGCGGACACCGAATCGGATACCCGCTTTTTATTTAATGACGACTATTACCAATAGCTAAGCTTGCGGCTCTTCATCTCGAAAAACAACAAGTCGCTTAGGTGCAACGCGACCGTCTTTATCGATCTGAGCAACGCCAAGGAAAAGTTTTTCCTCACCACTTGTCATTCTGACAGTACCTTCAGTAGGAGCACCTGCAATTTGAACCGGCATTCCGTGCTGAACAAGGTCCATCAACTCAGCATTCATATTCACTTCAGGTAAATCTTCAACTGCGGTATCCATTGGCATAAGCAATGGATCAAGCAACTCTTTAGGTGCAATATCTTGATCTTGAGCTTGCTCTAAAAGCTCATTCAATTGCTCTAACGTTACCATTCGTTCATACGGATACTTTGCAACACCAGTACGACGAAGCATAGTCACGTGAGCACCACAGCCTAGCATTTCACCAAGATCATCAGTAATCGTGCGGATATAAGTGCCTTTTGAACAATGTACTTCCATCTCAACTTCATCGCCTTCAAAGCGAAGAAGCTCAATAGAGTACACAGTGATCTTACGAGATTCACGAGGAACCTCGATACCTGCACGTGCGTATTCATACAAAGGCTTACCTTGATACTTCAATGCAGAAAACATTGAAGGAATCTGGTCAGTTTCGCCTTTGAAGGTTTCGATACAACGTTCAAGTTGCTCTTGAGTCACGTTTACATCACGCGTCTCAACCACTTCACCATCTGAATCAGAGGTATTGGTACGCTCACCAAGCTTTGCAATAACCACGTAGCGCTTATCAGAATCCAATAGAAACTGAGAGAACTTCGTTGCTTCACCAAGACAAATTGGCAGCATGCCAGTCGCAAGAGGATCCAAAGCACCGGTGTGCCCTGCTTTCTCTGCAAAGTAAATGCGTTTTACTTTTTGCAGTGCATCATTAGATGAAATACCAGTTGGCTTATCTAATAGAATTACCCCGTTAATAGGGCGACCTTTACGACGGCGAGCCATTACTCTTCACCCTTTGTTTCTGTATCTTCATCACGACCAGCTTCATGCTGCTTACGCTTATCTTCACTCAGAACTTCACTTACTAAGTTAGACATACGCATACCTTCAACTAATGTATCGTCATATGTAAAACGAACTTCAGGAGTCAGGCGGTGACGAATACGCTTACCAAGAGCCATACGAACTGGCACTTCATGCTCTTTAAGAGCAGCAAGACATGATTGAGGTGTTTGTTCACCGATACATAGGAAAGTCACGAACACTTTTGCGTATGCAAGGTCACGAGACACTTCTACATCAGAAATAGTTACCATACCAATACGTGAGTCACGGACTTCACGTTGCAAGATAAGTGCTAGCTCTTTTTGAAGCTGCTGAGACACACGTTGTGTGCGGCTAAATTCTTTTGACATTTTCTTTTCTCACTTAGAAAGATGGGGGGCTTGGTAATAACCAGCCCCCCATGGTGTATTCAACAACCGATTACTTATTACCTTTACTAGTAATGTTAGTAACCTTAGTCAATATGTCGAGTCGTACAGACTGATTAGTCTAGAGTACGTTGAACCTCAACGATTTCGAATACTTCGATCTGGTCACCAACGCGAACGTCGTTGTAGTTCTTAACGCCAACACCACACTCGTAACCATTCTTAACTTCTTGTACGTCATCTTTAAAGCGACGAAGTGACTCTAGTTCGCCTTCGTAGATAACAACGTTTTCACGAAGAACGCGAATTGGGTTGTTACGCTTGATGGTACCTTCAGTCACGATACAACCAGCAATTGCGCCGATCTTAGGAGACTTAAATACGTCACGAACTTGAGCAAGACCAATGATCTCTTGACGGAATTCAGGAGCAAGCATACCGCCCATCGCCTGTTTAACTTCGTCGATCAGTTGGTAAATGATTGAGTAGTAACGTAGATCTAAGTTTTCATTCTGAACAGTGCCACGAGCAGTTGCGTCAGCACGAACGTTGAAACCTAGGATAATAGCGTTAGAAGCTGCTGCAAGCGTTGCATCAGTTTCAGTAATACCACCAACACCAGAACCTACGATGTTCACTTTAACTTCATCAGTTGAAAGTTTCAGTAGAGAATCTGCAATTGCTTCTACAGAACCTTGTACGTCAGCTTTAAGTACAACATTAAGTTCAGCAACTTCACCAGCTTCCATGTTCGCAAACATGTTCTCTAGCTTAGCTTTCTGTTGACGAGCTAATTTAACATCACGGAATTTACCTTGACGGTAGTTAGCTACTTCACGAGCTTTACGCTCATCACGAACAACAGTCGCTTCATCACCTGATGAAGGAACACCAGAAAGACCTAGAATTTCTACAGGAATAGATGGACCTGCAGTTTCGATGTCTTTACCGTTTTCATCGCGCATTGCACGAACACGACCGTACTCTTGACCACAAAGAACGATGTCGCCTTTATTTAGAGTACCAGACTGTACTAGTACTGTTGCAACTGGACCGCGACCTTTATCAAGACGAGATTCAACAACAACACCAGATGCCATGCCTTCTTTAACTGCTGTAAGTTCAAGAACTTCAGACTGAAGAAGGATTGCTTCTAGAAGACCTTCGATGTTTGTACCCTGTTTAGCAGAGATGTGAACAAACATGTTCTCACCGCCCCATTCTTCAGGGATAACGTCGTATTGAGCTAGCTCATTCTTAACGTTGTCTGGGTTTGCACCCTCTTTATCAATCTTGTTCACAGCAACAATCAGAGGAACGCCTGCCGCTTTCGCGTGCTGGATTGCTTCGATTGTTTGTGGCATTACGCCATCGTCCGCTGCTACTACTAGTACAACAATATCTGTCGCTTGAGCACCACGAGCACGCATTGCAGTAAATGCCGCGTGTCCAGGAGTGTCAAGGAAAGTGATCATGCCGTTGTCAGTATCAACGTGGTAAGCACCAATGTGCTGCGTGATACCACCAGCTTCGCCAGAAGCAACGTGTGCTTTACGAATGTAATCAAGTGTTGAAGTTTTACCGTGGTCAACGTGACCCATGATAGTAACAACAGGAGCACGACCTTCAGCGATTGCATCGCTATCACGATCCGCTAGTACTGCTTCTTCAAGTTCATTTTCTTTACGAAGAATAACCTTGTGACCCATTTCTTCAGCAACAAGAGCTGCTGTTTCTTGGTCGATCACTTGGTTGATAGTCGCCATAGCGCCCATCTTCATCATAACTTTAATTACTTCAGTTGCTTTAACTGACATTTTGCTCGCCAGTTCAGAAACAACGATTGTTTCGCCAATAGCAACGTCAGACTTAGCAACAGTTGCAGATTTATCAAAACCTTGCTGCATTGAAGTTGGTTTAGCAAGCTTACCTTTACCGCCACGACCACGTTGGTTGCGACCACCACGGTTGTTGCCAGGTTGAGCTGCTGGAGCAGGCTTCTTCTTGCGACGACGAGGTGCTTTCTCGTCTTTTTTATCAGCTGCATCTTCTGCTTCACGAGCGTAAGTAGAAGTAGTCACATGGTAATCCGCAGATTTCTCTTGCTCTTTCTTCTTTTTCTCTTCTTCAGACCAACGTTCTTGGTTCTCTTCTGCTAGCTTACGAGCATCTTCAACTAGTTTTGCAGCTTCAGCTTCAGCTTTACGCGTTGCTTCTTGCTCCTGACGTGCTTTTAGCTCATCAGCTTCTTTCTTCGCTTGTGCGTTTGTGTCTGCGTTCTTTGAATTCATGTCTTTTTTAGCCTTATCAGCTTGTGCGCGTTTTGCCTTTTCTTCAGCTTCACGTTTAGCATCTGCTTCACGTTTTACTTTCTCTTCGGCTTCGCGCTGTGCTTTCTCTGCAGCTACACGTTGCGCTTGCTCTTCAGCTTCGCGTTGTGCTTTATCTTCCGCTTCACGAGTATCAGCTTCTTCGGCTTCTCGTTTCGCTTCATCTTCGATTGTGCTGCGCTTTACGTAAGTACGCTTCTTACGTACCTCAACTTGAACATCCTTACTCTTACCGCCTCCAGCGGCAACACTTAACGTGCTGCGGGTCTTGCGTTGAAGAGTTAAGCGAGTCGGTTCAGTTTCACCAGAAGTGTCACCATGTTCTTTTTTCAGGTGAGTAAGCAAACTTTGCTTTTCTGCATCTGAAACTTGATCCGTTCCTGCTTTCTTCATTCCTGCATCAGCAAGTTGTTCAATTAAGCGGTCAACTGGCGTACCAATCTCTTCACTCAGTGCTTTAACTGTTAATTGTGTCATACCGCTCTCTCCTTGCTGAGTTATTCTTCGTCGCCGAACCAACAGATGTTACGTGCAGCCATGATAAGCTCACCGGCACGTTCTTCTGTTAGATCTTCAATACCTTCTAGTTCATCGACACCTTGATCAGCTAAATCCTCAAGTGTAGCAACACCTTTCGCTGCTAACTTGTAAGCCATCTCGCGCTCAAGACCTTCTAATGCAAGCAAGTCTTCTGCTGGCTCAACGCCATCAAAAGTTTCTTCTTTAGCAAGTGCTAGAGTAGTCAGAGCATCTTTTGCACGGTTGCGTAACTCTTCAACGATGCCTTCATCTAGACCATCAACTTCAAGAAGCTCATTTACAGGAACGTACGCTACTTCTTCTAAAGTAGAGAAACCTTCTTCAACAAGCATTTGAGCGAAATCTTCTTCGATGTCTAAATGCTTCATGAAGTTTTCAATTGAAGCAACCGCTTCTTCTTGGTGTTTCTTCTGAAGATCTGCAACTGTCATTACGTTCAGTTCCCAACCAGTTAGTTGAGATGCTAGACGTACGTTTTGACCGCTACGACCAATAGCTTGAGCTAAGTTATCTGCTTCTACTGCGATATCCATTGAGTGTGCGTCTTCATCAACGATGATAGAAGCTACATCGGCAGGAGCCATTGCGTTGATAACAAATTGTGCCGGGTTATCATCCCAAAGCACGATATCAATACGCTCACCGCCAAGATCATTAGAAACCGCTTGTACACGTGCGCCACGCATACCAACACAAGCCCCTACAGGGTCAATGCGTTTATCATTCGTTTTCACTGCGATTTTAGCACGTGAACCTGGATCACGAGCTGCACCTTTCAATTCAATCAGTTCTTCACCAATTTCAGGCACTTCTACGCGGAATAGTTCAGCTAACATTTCAGGCTTAGAGCGAGTAATGAATAACTGGAAACCACGAGCCTCTGGTTTAACTGCATAAAGCAAACCACGAACACGGTCACCTGGACGGAAGTTTTCACGAGGAAGTTGGTCATCACGAAGGATTACCGCTTCAGCATTGCTACCTAGGTCTAGGATAATTGTGTCACGGTTAACTTTCTTAACAACACCAGTAACTAACTCACCTTCATTATCGATAAACTGCTCAACGATTTGAGCGCGCTCAGCTTCACGTACTTTTTGTACAATAACTTGCTTAGCGGTTTGAGTCGTAATACGGTCGAAAGTTACAGATTCGATGTCATCTTCAATGAAACCACCTAATTCGATTTCAGGGTCATCGTACTGTGCAGCTTCAAAAGAGATTTCTTTTGTTGGGAATTCAACAACTTCAACAGCTTCCCAACGACGGAAAGTTTCAAAATTACCCGTTTTACGGTCAATTTCAACACGAACTTCAATTTCAAGTTCGCTTTTCTTTTTAGTTGCTGTTGCAAGCGCGATTTCAAGCGCTTCAAAAATACGCTCACGAGGAACTGCTTTCTCATTTGAAACAGCTTCTACTACCGCTAAAATTTCTTTGTTCATTTATCTAGCCTCTTAAGCTTTTCTCACGAGGAGAACTAAAATTTAGGGATCAGGTTAGCTTTCGAAATATTGCTTAATGGAAACTCTTCTGTGTTCCCTTCAGCTAATATCGAAATAGTCTCACCATCAACAGATTGGATATCACCTTTCCATTTACGACGGTTGGCTACAGCCATTTTCAAAACAATGCTGACCTCGTGACCAATAAATTGTTGGTAATGCTCAGCTTTAAACAGTGGTCTTTCTAGACCTGGTGAAGACACTTCAAGGTTGTAAATCACTGAAATTGGATCTTCAACGTCTAATACTGCACCTACTTGATGACTTACTTCAGCACAATCATCTACAAAAATACCATTTTCATGATCAATGTAGATACGTAGCGTTGAGTGCTCACCCGCACGAATAAATTCTAATCCAACTAACTCATAACCTGACGCAGCTACAGGAGCTTCAAGCATTTCAGTAAGTTGTCTTTCTAAACCAGTCATTTAACCACTCCAGAAACAAAAAAAGGGCTCAAAGCCCAATTTAAATTCCAAGCAAACATTACCTAAATGCATTTATAAATGCTTAGATAACAAAAAACCCCGTAATAAGCCGGGGTTTTTGTTGCTGGACCCTGATTCGTTAAGTAATTATCTAATAAGATTAATACTTAACTCGTAGTGAGGTTCACACTACGTAAACTTGCTACCAACTTTCACACATACGTGCTTAGAAAATTGGTTGCGGGAGCCGGATTTGAACCGACGACCTTCGGGTTATGAGCCCGACGAGCTACCAAACTGCTCCATCCCGCGTCCGACTTGTGAGCATTATACGCCCAACAAGATGTTTTACAAGTTTGTAAACATGGTGCCGAGAGAGGGACTCGAACCCTCACACCCTAAGGCACTAGCACCTCATGCTAGCGTGTCTACCAATTTCACCATCTCGGCATCAAATCTTTCAGATTATTGTGGAATCTCGTCGCCTTGCGCCGGAACTTCACTCACTGCATCATTAGCTTGTTGAATTACCTGACCTTGAGTCGGGTCAATCCACTGTGACTCAGTTTTATGTGTGTACATATTACCAAGCACTAAGCTAATAACAAAAAATACGATTGCAAAAATTGCAGTCATTCGGGTAAGGAAATTTCCTGAGCCACCAGCACCAAACACAGTGTTTGAAGCGCCAGCACCGAATGAGGCTCCCATATCTGCGCCTTTACCTTGTTGAATTAACACTAGGCCAATTACACCAAGCGCTGCCAACAGGTAAATCACAAGTAGAACTGTAACCATTTTTCCACCTATGTTCCTAATTGTTGAGCCAGCGCCGTTCTAAAACACTATTTAACGATGTTTAGAGAACAAGGCTAGCGACCTCCTAACTGAAGGCCGAGCAATACTAACGAATGCTTACTTACCTGACAAGTGGAATTTGCCAAAAATAAGCCTTTAGAAAACAAACGCTCAAAAAAAACACAAAACAAGCACAAAACTACTCTATGCTTGTTTTGATTAACGCTATAAGTTGACTAACAACTGGCTTTTACTGCGCCTGCAATTTTAAGAGCAGAGCTTTGTACTAACTCTGCATCTTCACCTTCGACCATTACACGTAGCAATGGCTCTGTACCAGATTTTCGAAGTAAAACTCGCCCTTTTTCACCAAGAACAAGTTCAACCTCTTTAACTGAACGAATTACCGCTTCTGCTTCTAATGGGTTTGAATCACCACTAAATCTTACGTTTTCTAAAACTTGTGGGTATAGCGTCATACCTTGCGACAGCTCGTTCAACGACATTTCACTGTCGACTACAGATGCTAGCACCTGCAATGCCGCAACAATCGCATCACCAGTTGTCACTTTATCAAGCAAAATAACGTGACCAGAATTTTCAGCACCGATCTTCCATCCTTTAGCCAAAAGCTGTTCCATTACATACCGGTCACCTACAGCAGCACGTACAAATGGAATACCTAATTGCTTAAGCCCATTTTCCATACCAAGGTTAGTCATCAATGTACCGACAACACCACCCTTCAGTTCACCACGGCGCAGAGCATCACGAGCAATGATGTATGCGATTTGGTCGCCATCAACTTTGTTCCCCAACTCATCAACCATAATGATACGATCACCATCACCATCAAAGCCGAGACCTAACGCGGCTTTCTCTTCAACCACTTTCGCTTGCAGAGCTCGCACATCTGTTGCACCTACTTCATGGTTAATGTTGGTTCCATTTGGCTCAATACCCATTGCAATGACTTCAGCACCGAGTTCTCTAAAAACTGCTGGAGCAATGTGGTATGTCGCGCCATGAGCACAATCCACAACAATTTTCATTCCAGATAAGCTCATGTGATTAGGGAATGTGCTTTTACAAAATTCAATATAACGACCAGCAGCATCATTTAAACGAACGGCTTTACCTAGCTCTGATGACTCTACACATTCGATGTCTTTATCTAATTCAGCTTCTATTGCTAACTCAATCTCATCTGACAACTTTGTGCCTTCAGAAGAGAAGAACTTAATACCGTTATCATAATATGGGTTATGAGATGCTGAGATAACAATCCCAGCTTCTGCACGGAAGGTTTGTGTTAAATAAGCAACAGCAGGAGTTGGCATTGGGCCTGTGAAAGTGGCTTGAAGACCAGCAGCAGCAAGACCAGCCTCTAACGCAGATTCCAGCATATAACCAGAAATACGAGTATCTTTACCTATGATAACTTTTTTCGTTCCTTGCTTAGCAAGAACACGACCAGCAGCCCAACCAAGTTTAAGTACAAAATCCGGGGTGATTGGGTATTGACCTACTTTTCCACGCACACCATCTGTACCAAAATAACGTCTTTTATCTGACATGAGTTTTCCTTAATTTTTATTATTTTTCAATTGAATGATTGTTGTTCATCACTTGAATGATCTTCATCGCTTCTAATGTCTCTTCAACATCATGAACACGAATAATTTGTGCACCTTTCATTGCCGCGATTGTAGCGCAAGTAACGCTTGCGACCACACAATCAGCAGGAGCTTTATCTAACAGCTTAAAAATCATAGATTTCCTAGACATTCCCGCTAAAATCGGTAAGCCAAGCGTATGAAATTTTTCAAAATTCGCTAATAGATGGTAATTATGCTCAATGGTTTTACCGAAGCCAAAGCCAGGGTCTAAAATAAGTTGCTCTTTAGATATGCCCACAGCCTCACAAGCCTCAACCCTTTCTTTTAAAAAGCCTTCAACATCCGTGAAAACATCGTCATAACTCGGGTTGGCTTGCATAGTTCTTGGCTGACCTTTCATGTGCATCAAACAAACAGGAACTTGAGCTTGAGCCGCAGCTTCTAAAGCACCTGGCTCTTGGAGCGCTCGCACATCATTGATCAAGTCAGCACCGGCTTCAACGGCTTGACGCATCACTTCTGCTTTGCTGGTATCAATAGAAACCCAAACATCAAAATTGGCTCGAATTGCCTTAATGACAGGAATAACCCTTGATAGTTCATCTTCTAATGTAACTTCAGGCGCTCCTGGGCGTGTAGATTCACCACCGATATCAATAATACTGACACCAGCTTTGATCATACGCTCAGCTTGCAGCAATGCATTATCTAATGAGTTGAATTGACCACCATCAGAAAATGAATCGGGAGTAACATTGAGGATACCCATTACATGCGGACGATCTAAAGGGAGAGTTTTGTTGTTTGCTTGTAATATCATGGAAGGCAGGTCTTAAAAGGTTAAAACACTTTACGCTATAAACAGAAAAACCCTGAGCGTACTCAGGGTTTTAATTAATAGCTTAGCGATTAAGAATCTTTGTTTTGCGCATCATCTGATTCAGATTTAGCATCTTCAACTGTCGACTCTTCAGCTTTTGGTTCAGCTTTAGCTTGTTCTTCTGACTTAGCTTCTTCCTTTGCAGGTTCAGCTTTTGCCTGATCACCCCAGCCAGCTGGCTCACGAATGTCAGTCTTACGTTCCATGAGGTCATCAATCTGACCTGCATCGATCGTTTCGTACTTCATAAGCGCATCTTTCATCGAGTGCATCAAATCCATATTGTCTTCTAGGATTTGTTTAGCTCGAGCGTAGTTGCGGTCGATAAGAATACGAATCTCTTCATCGATAAGTCGAGTTGTATCGTCAGAAACATGCTTCGCTTGACTCATACCGCGACCTAGGAAAACTTCGCCTTCTTCTTCAGCATAAAGAAGAGGACCCAGTTTCTCAGAGAAGCCCCATTGCGTAACCATCTTACGAGCAATATCTGTTGCACGTTCGATATCGTTAGACGCACCAGTCGAAACCTTCTCTTTACCGTAGATAAGTTCTTCAGCAAGACGACCACCGTACAAGCTAGAAATCATTGACTCTAGATGTTGGCGAGACATACTTACGCGATCTTGCTCTGGTAGATACATCGTCACACCAAGTGCACGACCACGTGGGATGATTGATACCTTGTACACTGGATCGTGTTCAGGTACCAAACGACCAACAATCGCGTGACCAGCTTCATGGTAGGCCGTTGATTCTTTCACTTCTTCAGACATAACCATTGAACGGCGCTCTGCACCCATCATGATCTTATCTTTCGCAAGTTCAAACTCAACCATAGATACATTGCGTTTGTTTCCGCGAGCAGCAAATAGAGCCGCTTCGTTAACAAGGTTCGCAAGATCTGCACCAGAGAAACCTGGAGTACCACGAGCAATCAGAGATGGTTCAACATCGCCTGACAGTGGAACTTTACGCATGTGCACTTTAAGAATCTGTTCACGACCACGGACATCAGGTAAACCAACCACAACTTGACGGTCAAAACGACCTGGACGAAGTAGTGCTGGGTCAAGTACGTCTGGACGGTTAGTCGCAGCGATAACAATAATACCTTCGTTACCCTCGAAACCATCCATCTCAACTAGCATTTGGTTCAGTGTTTGCTCACGTTCATCGTGACCACCACCAACACCAGCGCCACGTTGACGACCTACTGCATCAATTTCATCGATAAAGATGATACATGGCGCGGCTTTCTTCGCTTGTTCGAACATGTCACGTACACGAGATGCACCAACACCAACGAACATTTCTACGAAGTCAGAACCAGAGATAGTAAAGAACGGTACTTTTGCTTCACCCGCAATCGCTTTTGCAAGCAATGTCTTACCAGTACCAGGAGGACCAACCAACAGAATACCTGTAGGGATCTTACCACCTAGCTTTTGGAAACGGCTTGGGTCACGAAGGTAATCAACAAGTTCTTTAACGTCTTCTTTTGCTTCGTCACAACCTGCAACATCAGCAAACATCGTTTTAATTTGTTCTTCGCTCATCATTCGAGCTTTACTCTTACCAAACGACATTGCGCCTTTACCGCCGCCGCCGCCTTGCATTTGACGCATGAAGAAAATCCATACACCAATCAGTAAGATCATTGGGAACCAAGAGATGAAGATAGTGCCAAGTAGGCTCTGTTCTTCTGGTGGTGTGCCCTGAACTCGAACATTTTGATTAATTAAGTCATCAAGTAGCTTTTGATCATAAACAGGCATGTAAGTTACATACTTAGAACCACCACCACGACGGGTAAAGGTGATTTCACTGTTATTGAACTGTGCGTCTTGAATCTGGCCTTGGCCAACTTCCTGTACAAATGTGGTGTAATCTACTGCTCTGCCATTACTTTCACCAGGGCCAAAGCTCTGGAATACAGACATAAGCACTACAGCAATAACAAGCCACAGAATTAAATTTTTTGCCATGTCACTCAAGGTGTCAGCCTCTCGATAACTAATTGTAATTAAAGGTAGGGTACTACAGTTTGTAAACTGTAGCCATATTGTTAACGCTCACTTTTGAAAGAGAATCGTTAACCTTTGTAACCAGTGGCTACGATAAAAACTTCACGAGAACGTGCTCGTGATGAATCGGGTTTTCTGACCTTTACCGTTTTGAACATCTCACGGACATCCTTAACGTATTGATCAAACCCTTCGCCTTGGAAAACTTTGACAACAAAACTACCATTGGTAGCTAGAACTTGTCGACACATATCCAATGCTAATTCAACTAAGTACATAGCTCTAGGCTGATCTACAGAGTTATTACCCGCAATATTTGGTGCCATATCTGACATCACTACATCAACCATATTAGGTTGAATGCGCTCTAATAGTGCGTCTAATACTGCTTCTTCACGAAAGTCACCTTGAAGAAAGCTAACACCAGCAATTGGATCCATTGGTAGTAGATCACACGCTATGATCTGACCATTGTCACCTATAATCTTAGCACCGTATTGAGACCACCCCCCAGGAGCAGCACCCAAATCGACGACAGTCATACCTGGTGCAAGCAATTTATCTTTGGATTGAATCTCTTCCATTTTAAAATAAGCACGAGAACGATAGCCTTTTTTTCTAGCTTCATTTGCATACTTGTCGTCGAAGTGTTCCTTCAACCAACGACCAGAACTGGCCGAATGTTTCTGTTTACTCATTAGATACCTAAATCGGTGAATAAATACTGATTGCCCAATACTATGATGAATAAATTATAGTCTTCAGCATTAGATGGCGTTAAAATAGGTTTTTTCAACCCTAATATTAAAGAAAATTGGCCGCGTAATGAACCTAAGTACCAAACAAAAGCAGCATCTAAAGGGCCTAGCTCACAGTTTAAAACCTGTAGTGCTAATGGGCGCAAATGGACTTACTGAAGCTGTTCTAGCGGAAATCGAATTAGCTCTAGACCACCACGAACTGATCAAGATTAAAGTTGCATCAGAAGACCGTGAGACTAAGCAACTGATTATCGATGCAATTGTACGTGAAACTAAAGCAGAGAAAGTACAGACTATCGGTAAAGTTCTAGTACTGTTCCGTCAGTCAGAAGCACGTAAAATCGAGATTCCACGTAAGTAATCTATTATTACCTACATGAGAAACAAAAAAGGTCGCAGTTAGCGACCTTTTTAATATCTGCGATAAAATAGTTAACTTTAGATGTATTCTACTTTATCAATTTCGAAATCTTTCTCACCACCAGGTGTAGAAATAAGCACTTCATCGCCTTCCATCTTACCAATAAGACCACGAGCAATTGGCGATTTTACAGAGATACGACCTGTTTTTATTTCCGCTTCGTCTTCTGAAACAATTTGGTATTTCACTTCTTCGTCAGTATCGACATCAATTAATGTCACTGTAGTACCAAAAATGATTTTCCCAGTATTTTCCATTTGAGTAACATCAATGATTTGAGCTAAAGAAAGCTTGTATTCAATATCACGGATCTGTGCTTCACAGATACCTTGCTCTTCACGAGCGGCATGATATTCAGCATTTTCTTTTAAATCACCGAGTTCACGAGCTTCACCAATCGCTGCTGAGATAACAGGGCGTAGCTTTAATAGGCGATCTAATTCGTCACGTAGCTGCTGAGCGCCACGTACTGTCATTGGAACCTTTTCCATTTCTTACCTCTATGCCAAAGTTTTCTTTGGACAAAATAAACCTACCCAACCTTAGTGATTAGGTAATAGAAACAAACTCATTTATATAGTGTAAACAAACTTGATATCTAAATCACGTTTATTCCGCTTTGTATTCAAAAAGCGTAATCGAGCTCATATTTGCCTACATCACAAAACTAGAATTTTGGTCTCATCTTTAAAACTAACAAAAGAAAAACATAAAAAAACAAAAAAAAATAAAAAAAAATTACGCCGAACAAAAAATCAAAATAAAACAAAATCAACAAGTTAATAACTCTTACACTCAATAAAACAGTGTTCATAATTTCAATTTATATTGTTTTACTAACTCAGTAGGGAACTTTAAGGTAAAAAGTAACCCACGGATTGCACTGGCAAGTTTCTCGCTTAATGTTATAAGCCTGATTATGAAGCTTGATTTATACAGGCAATACAAAAAGGATACATATCCTTGATAAAACTATTTATGGACAGTAATTAGGAATTAATAACATGAACAAAACAATTATCGCTCTAGCAGTATCTGCTGCTGCTCTTACTACTGGTGCAAACGCTGCTGAACTTTACAACCAAGATGGTACATCTCTAGAAATGGGTGGTCGTGCTGAAGCTCGTCTATCTATGAAAGATGGCAAAGCATCTGATAACTCTCGTATCCGTCTTAACTTTTTAGGTAAAGTTGAAATCCAAGACGGTCTATACGGCGTTGGTTTTTACGAAGGTGAATTCACTACAGCTGATAACGATGGCGGTTCTGACCTAGATAACCGTTACACGTACGCTGGTCTTGGCGGTAAATTTGGTGAAGTAACTTACGGTAAAAACGATGGCGCACTTGGCGTAATCACTGACTTCACAGATATCATGGCTTACCACGGTAACTCTGCTGCTGATAAATTAGCGGCTGCTGACCGTACGGACAACATGCTTTCTTACAAAGGTCAATTCCAAGACCTAAGCGTAAAAGCAAGCTACCGTTTTGCTGACCGTTCTGAGAACGCTACTGAAACTGAGTATGTAGATAACGGCGAAGACGGTTACTCTCTATCTGGTATCTACGCTATCGGCGAAACTGGCGTTAAGCTAGGTGCTGGCTTCGCAGACCAAGCTGAAGAAAACGAATACATGCTTTCTGGTTCTTACACAATGGGCGACCTATACTTCGCTGGTGTATTTACTGACGGCGAAAAAGCTAAGAACAACGGTGACTACACTGGTTACGAGCTAGCAGCTGCGTACACTATGGGTCAAACTGTATTCTCTTCAACATACAACAATGCTGAAACTAACGGTGACACATCTGCTGATAACCTTGCTGTAGACGCAACTTACTACTTCAAGCCTAACTTCCGTGGTTACGTATCATACAACTTCAACCTTATCTCTAAAGGTGATACGTACGGTACAGCTGGCGGCGCAAACACTGGCGCAACGTCAATCCAAGCTGAAGACGAGCTAGCTCTTGGTCTACGTTACGACTTCTAATTTTAGTTACCTAATTGATTAATTAGTTAATTGAGAATCAAAACGCCCGCTCTCTAGCGGGCGTTTTTTATATCTGTATACTAAAAATTCTAATCACAACTTTGATCTGACTATGCGAATTCTTACTGCCCTAATATTTTTTAGTTTTTCCTTTTCAGTCTTTGCATACACTCCACTGAATTACCTCCCAGAAGGAAGTGTCTCTAGCCTTATAGTAGAATCACTAGATTCAAGTGAAGAGTTCATTTCGCTCAATAGTGATCGGTTTTACCCTCCAGCAAGTACCCTTAAGCTCGTCACTGCTCTCGCAGCTAAATTAGAATTAGGGAATCGCTTCCACTACTCAACGTCTTTATATAAAAGCGGCAATGATGTTGTGATTGCTTTTTCTGGTGACCCAACGTTAAAGCGAGAACATTTAAAGCAATTACTTAGTGATTATAAAATAAAGTATGGAAGCCAAATAGCCGGTAACATTTTGCTAGATAACTCTGCGTTTACAGGTTATGACCGTGCTGTAGGCTGGCCTTGGGATATTTTAGGGGTGTGCTACAGTGCCCCTGCATCAGCTATTACGCTTGATGAAAATTGCGCTCAGGCATCAATATATACTCAAGATGATGGACATACTCGGGTTTACATTCCGGCTCACTACCCGATCACGGTAAACACTGAGACATCAACAGTCTCCCGCTCCGGGCAAAAAGCAACACAGTGCAGCTTAGAGTTAACGACCACACCGAATAATGAATATCAACTGTCTGGCTGCTTAATAGAAAGAAAGAAGCCTCTCCCTCTTAAATTTGCTATACAAAACCCCGAATTGTACGTGCAAAATGTAACCTCTGATCTAGTCGCTGAACTTAAAATAGATATAAAAGGGCAAATCACAGTTAAACCTGCTAGCTCAGCCGAGATGACATTAGTATCAGAGCACCTCTCACCTTCGCTTCCCTCACTTCTCGATACCATGTTGAAAGAGTCCGACAACTTAATTGCAGATAACCTGACGAAGACGTTAGGCGCTACTTTTTTTGTCCAAGCTGGCAGTTTTAATAACGGAACTGAAGCAATCAAACAGATTTTATTGAGTAAGGCTGGGATTGATATTCAAAATGCAAAGTTAACAGATGGCTCAGGGTTATCTCGGAACAATAGAATGACAGCAGAAAGCATGACCCAAGTGCTTCACTTTATTTGGGAACATGAAAAAGATCTAAATTTACTTCAGTCTATGCCCAAGTCTGGCCTAAGCGGCACATTACGCTATAGAAAGAGCATGAGAAAGGCACCAATAGAAGGCAATATCATTGCAAAAAGTGGCTCTGTATACGGGAGTTATAATATGGCAGGGTTTGGTTTAGACAAAGCAGGGAAACCTAACAGTGTTTTTGTTCAATTTGTGAGGGATTACTACCCTGTGAAAAATAATACTGACACGCCAGTGATTGCTCCAATTACACAATTCGAAAAAGCGTTTTACAAAGATGTCATTAAGTTTAGTCAACAATAATTACTTGGTAGGGAGCGACCAACGAAGTTCGCTCCCTATATCTAATTTCTGCACTCTAAGCTCTAGGCTCTAGGCTCTAGGCAATTTTGTAACCTACCCCGTATTAGTTCAAGCAATTCCAAGAAAAGCATTCACTACGGTAAAGTAGACCCACATCCCTGAAATATCCACAATTGAAGCGAGCACTGGGCTCACTAATACTGCAGGATCAAGCTTGAATAACCGTGCAACGATCGGCAACCCACCACCAAGCACCGTTGATATCGTCACTTGAATAAACAGAGCGACAGCAATAGCTAAGGCGATCATGTTGATGTCATAGCCCCCCGTCGATTGGTTTTCACTAAACAGCAAAATACGCCCAATCATCACCACCGCAATCGCTAGAGCTAAACAAATAGCGACTCTAAACTCTTTCCATAGAACGTTAACCCATTGCCGCTTCTTCAACTCACCAGTGGCTAAAGCTCTGATGACCAAAGTCGCGGCTTGTGTTCCCGTATTACCACCTGCAGCAGCGATTACCGGCATATAGATAGCAAGAAGTACTAGTTGGCTGAGGATGTCTTCATACTGAGCAATGATAAGCCCAGAGACAATCCCCAATAGTGCTAACGCTATAATCCAACCGATACGCTGCCTAACGTGGCTCATGACTCCAGTAGAAAGGTAGCCCTGCTGAGGTTCAACCTCTGAGTAGATAAGCCCTAGTTGGTGAGCTAGATGTCGAGAGCGCTTCTCAAAGCCCTGCTCTTCTAGCTCACTAAGTAAAGTTTGAATCGTACTAAGAGAGCATTGCCCGAGTACTAGCACCGCATCTTCAAGCGGCATTCGGTTCAAAAGGTTAATTTGTTGCTCACGTCCGTACTGTTGAAATGCATTCGATACAGCTTGGATGTCTTTCTCTGAGTACAGAGCTTCAATAGATAAAAAAGTGTTGTTCATTACCGTCATGGCGAATCTCCCGATTGGCAAAGGTAACGACCATCAAAACAAATAGCCTGTAGCTAGTACTCAAGAGCATATAACTTGTACACCAAGAGCATGAAGCTAAGGCATAAAAATAAGCGCACCAAGAGCTTAAAGCGCTAATGGGTCTACTTGTTAGAATCTAGTGTGTGGAAAAGAATGAAGGGGGAAAACAAAGATACCCTACCTGAACGGCAGGACAATAGATCAATACCGAGACAGGTTATTCTTCTCCATTCAAACTAGGAGGATGGTCGGTATTGTTCATAAAAATCTCCAGAATTACTGTCAATATGACAGCGCGCATAGTGTAGCAATGCACGTTGAAAAACTTCGTCAGCTTTGTGTCAATAAAAAAGGCATCCGTGGATGCCTTTTGTTCAAATATTAATGTGCGTTATTACTTTATAGTAATACGAGCAAACTTACGCTTACCTACTTGGTAAACTGCAGTACCTGCTTCAGGTACGAATTTGTTGTCTTCAATCTTCTCGCCTTCAAGCTTAGCAGCGCCTTGCTTGATCATACGCATCGCATCAGAAGTAGAGTTTACAAGACCCGCTTCTTTTAGAACGTTAGCAATTGGCAGGCCAGATTCGAATTCGAATTCAGGCATATCATCTGGCACTTGGTTCTTAGCAAAACGGTTAACGAACTCTTGCTCAGCTGCTTCAGCATCCGCTTCACTATGGAAACGAGCAATAATCTCTTTCGCTAGCAGTACTTTAACGTCACGAGGGTTTTTGCCCGCATCAACGCCAGCTTTCAGTTCCGCAACTTCTTCAAGTGGGCGGAAAGACAGTAGCTCGTAGTAGCTCCACATTAGATCGTCAGAGATAGACATGATCTTACCAAACATCTCGCTTGGTGCTTCGCTAATGCCAATGTAGTTGTGCGCAGACTTAGACATTTTCTTAACGCCGTCTAGACCAACAAGTAGTGGCATCATTAGTACCGCTTGTGGTTTTTGACCTGCTGCTTTTTGCAGTTCACGACCCATTAGAAGGTTAAACTTCTGGTCAGTACCGCCAAGCTCAACATCGCTCTCTAGTGCAACAGAGTCGTGACCTTGAAGAAGTGGGTACATGAATTCGTGAATAGCGATCGGTTGACCACCAGCGTAACGCTTTTTAAAGTCATCACGCTCAAGCATACGAGCAACAGTTTGGTTAGAAGCAAGACGAATCATGCCTTCAGCACCAAGCTCAGATAACCACTCAGAATTGAAACGAATTTGCGTTTTCGCAGGATCTAGAATCTTGAATACTTGCTCTTTGTAAGTTTCAGCATTCTTCAATACGTCTTCACGGCTTAGTGGTGGACGAGTTGAGTTCTTACCTGACGGGTCACCAACCATTGCTGTGAAATCACCAATAAGGAATGTCACTTCATGACCTAGCTCTTGAAACGCACGTAATTTATTAAAGATTACTGTGTGACCAAGGTGGATATCTGGTGCAGTCGGATCGGCACCCAGTTTAATGCGTAAAGGACGACCTTCTTTTAGCTTAGCTATCAGTTCGTCTTCTGGAATCAGTTCTTCTACGCCACGTTTGATCTCGGCTAATGCTGCTTCAATACTCGCCATTCTTGTTCACTCCCACAGATTTGGCAAAAATATAATAGTTCGACATCTTACTTGAATAGCGATGTATTTTGAAACCAGTTACACTATTCTGTCGCCTATTTTCACAAAATTTACAGAACGAACCGGATCATGTTGTCTATTTTTGCACGCCTTCCTATTTTGCACCGGGCTTTTATCGCATTCTTCAGTGCGATAATTTTCATAGCTTTGTTTTTGTTACCTGAAGCCAATAGCTTAAGAGATTCTGAGAATCGACTTGAGGTTGGTAAACAATACCCACTTTCCATTAATGCTGAAGCGCTTGCTATAGGGACAGATATAGCCCCTACAGCCGTTCTTAAATGGGAAAAATATACCGTTCGTTCAGGCGAAAGTACCGCTGTTCTTTTTAAGCGTATTGGATTATCACCTCGCCTACTCCACGACTTAGTAAGCAGCGATAAAGACATAAAAAACCAGTTGTCTAACCTTCGTCCTGGAGACGTGCTTCAATTCGGTTTTGATGAAAATAACGACCTAATTCAACTTAAGCGTCAACTCAACGCTTTTGAGACATTTCGCATTACAGCATCAGGTGACCAATTCACATCTGAACTGGACAAAAAAGAAGTCAACTACCAATACAATTATGCCCAAGCCAACATCACTTCAAACTTTTGGAATTCGGGGATAAATGCAGGTTTAACCGCCAACCAAATCATGGAACTTGCAGGGATATTTGGTTGGGATATTGATTTTGCTTTGGATATCCGAAAAAACGACAGTTTTAAAATTCTATACCAAGAAAAGGTAGTGGAAGGAGAAGTGGTTGGTCGAGGGAAAATTATGGCGGCTATCTTCAATAACCAAGGTGACACTTTTACTGCGGTTTTAGATGATAAAAGCGGTAACTATTACGATGAACAAGGTCGAGCGATGAAGAAGGCTTTCCTACGCTCTCCAGTTGATTTCAGACGTGTAACCTCAAACTTTAACCCTAACCGAAAACACCCAGTAACAGGTAAAGTCAGAGCCCATCGAGGCACAGATTACGCGGCACCTGTAGGCACACCAATTTGGGCGGCAGGCGATGGTATTGTTCAAAAATCTAGTTACAACCAATTTAATGGTAACTACGTTTTCATACGCCACAGCAATACCTACATAACTAAATACCTGCACTTGAAAAAGCGCTCTGTCAAAACAGGTCAGCGAGTTAAACAAGGACAAACCATTGGTACTTTAGGTGGGACAGGCCGAGTCACAGGTCCTCACTTACATTATGAATTCTTAGTCAATGGGGTTCACAAAAATGCTCGAACGGTGAGATTACCTCAATCAAAATCTCTAAAAGGCAAAACAAAGAATACTTTTATTGCTAACTCAAAAATTAGATTAGAGAAATTAGAGCGTTACGGACAATTACTCGCAACAAAGTAATCACTAACTAATCCTTAACGATTTTAAGCTGAGTAATAACACTGAAAGTCTAAAATAAAAAATAGCGCCGAAATCAGGCGCTATTTTACTTTTACAGCTTACTCATTTTGATGATAGCTGCTCTTGATAGCAAGTACTGCTGGTAGTAAGTGCTGTGATAATAACAACTGACTGATTTAAAAAAATTAATCCGATTGAACCTCTTCCTTCTTAGCTCTGCCTAACATCAATAAGCAAGGCGTTAAGACTAATGTCAGCACTGTTGCAAATGCTAAGCCCCCCGCAATGGCAGTAGCAAGTTGCGACCACCACTGCGTACTCGGTGCTCCAAATTCAATTTTTTGATTAATTAAATCTATATTCATTTCTAAAACCATAGGCATTAAGCCTAAGATGGTTGTCACGGTGGTCAGCATTACTGGTCTTAAACGTTGTACACCAGTTCTCAAGATGGCATCACGCTTATCTAATCCGCGTTTAACCAACTGATTATAGGTGTCAATGAGAACAATATTGTTATTGACCACAATCCCAGCTAAGGCAATTACACCAATCCCAGACATCACGATGCCAAACGGTCTTTGGAATATAAGTAAACCAACAAAAACACCAACAGTAGAAAACAAGACAGCACTCAAGATCAGAAAGGCCTGGTAGAAACTGTTGAACTGAGTAATAAGAATCAGCGCCATTACTGCGAGAGCAACCAAGAAAGCACTCTGTAAAAAGGCTGAAGAATTTTCCTGCTCTTCATTTTGACCGCGAATGCGAAAATCAACGCCGTTAGGTAAACCTAATTCATTCAGTGCTTGCTCTATTTGGGGTAACTCTAGTGCTAAATTAAACCCTTCTTCCATATCTGCCATGATATTTACGACTCGTTTTCCATCGAGTCTCTTGATCGTATCTTGTTTATGGTCAGGTACAATTTGAGCAAAATTCGTAATAGGCACTAAGCCTGCTGGCGTCTTCACTCTTAGTTGGTCAAAACGACCGATATCTCGCTTATCATTTGGATAGCGAACAAGGATATCGACTTCTTCTGAGGAGTCATCCGGTAAATAATCACCAATTTTCAATCCATTAGTCACAAATTGAACGGTATTACCGACTAAGGTTGCATCAGCAGCAAAACGAGCCGCGTCATCTCTTCGAATATCAACTTTCCAATCGATCCCTTCTTTGCTTGAAGTATCACTGATGTTTTTAAGAGTAGAGTTACCATCCGCCCAAGCTCTCACCACTTTTGCGGCTTGATTTAATTGTTCAGGTGTACGAGCAGACAACTCAATAACAAGATCATTTTCAACAGGTGGTCCCGCATCTGGAAACTTGTATTCAATTTCGACACCAGCATAGAGATCAGTTTGTAGCTTTAACTCTTCAATGATCGCTTTTACGCTTCGGCGGTATTGCCAATCGACAGGCGTTATTGATATCAAACCTATCTGGTCGTCTCCACCCGTTCGGGTATACACACTTTCAAACTCATCATGATTCAGCATAGTTTGCTCAATATCACGCATGATAGTGTCTTTTTCTTGGATGGAAAGGTCCTTCAGGGAAGAACTCAGCACCAAGCCCGGCTTTAGAATAAGTAAAACCAACCGCCACAGATAATATGATTGCGCTACAAAGAATCTTAAATGGATGTTTGATGGCTATCGACAGCGTATGGTAATACGCTTTAGTTAGCCCCTTCGCTTGCGAAAAGTCACCGTTATGCAAGGCAACCATTCGAGCTTGGTTAGCTGACGACACATACTGTGGCTTTCCAATTAAACCGCCTAACACTGGCACAAATAAAAGCGCCATAATAAGTGACGCACTTAATGTAGCAATTAGCGTTAATGGTAAATATTTCATGAATTCGCCAGTTACATCCGGCCAAAACAGCAGAGGAGCAAAGGCTGCAAGCGTTGTCGCTGTAGATGCAGTAATCGGCCATGCCATACGTTTAGCTGCATCGCGGTAAGCTTCTTGTCTGCTTTCCCCTTCTTGCATTCGCCTATCTGCAAATTCGGTAACAACGATAGCGCCATCCACTAGCATGCCAACTGCCATGATCAGTGAGAATAATACGACTATATTCACTGTTAAGCCGAAAACTGAAAGTACTAATAAACCAGTAAGAAATGACCCAGGAATCGAGATACCAACTAACAATGCCGTTCGAACGCCTAAGATGGCGATAATAACAATCACAACCAAAATGATTGCTGACAATATATTATTTTGAAGGTCATTAAGCATGATCTTCACATCTTTTGATTCATCCCATGTATATTTAACGAGTAAATTATTTGGCCACTCCGCTCGTTGTTGAGCACCCGCCACTACAGCTTTTACGAGTGCTACCGTCTCAATGATGTTTTCCCCTGCTCGCTTCTTTATATCTAAAACAACAGCAGACTTACCATCTAAACGGGCAAAGCTTTCAGGATCTCTAAAGGCACGGCGAACTGTAGCCACATCTCCAAAAGTCACGACTTGTTTACCATCAACTTTAATAGGCAGTTCTAGTACGTCTTTTAAAGAATTGAAAACAGAAGGGACTTTTACTGAAAATCGCCCATAGCCCGTATCAACAAAGCCCGCCGCTACTACCCTGTTATTCAAAGCAATAAGATTATAGATATCCGCCTGATCTAGGCTATAACTTTCCATGAGTAAAGGGTCGACAATAATCTCAACAATATCATCCCTGTCGCCCGCGATATCTATCTCAAGGATTTGCCTATAACTTTCTAATTTATCACCTAGTTCTCGGGCGATCTGAACAATTGTCCGCTCTGGCACTGTGCCATATAAAACGACAGAAAGTACTGGTTGCTCAGAGGCTAAAGTCACTTCATTTACGGTAGGCTCGTCGCTATCTTCCGGCAGTTTGGGTTTTGCAAGATCAACCGCATCGCGAACATCCGCCATTGCTTTTGTTAGATCAACACCGACATTAAATTCCAACACAACAGAAGCATGACCTTCAGCCGCTGTTGCTGTCATTTCCTTTACGCCTTCAATCGATCTTAACTCTTGCTCAATCGGTCTTACGAGTAAACGTTCAGCATCACCAGGTGAGATCCCTTGATGTCCAACGGATACATAAATTATGGGAATAGTAATATCAGGGCTGGACTCTTTAGGTATCGCGATATAAGTGCCCACGCCCGCAATGAGAATCAGTGCTAATAAGGACAACATTGTTCTTGCACGAGACAACGCCGCATCAATAATTGAATACATTCGTTATCCCTCTACTTATCTGACATCGTTGATTGTTCAAGCTCGGGAGTCAATTGCTGCTTCACAGCAACGACAGAATCTCCATCACGTACAAAACCTTGCCCAACAGTAATAATATCAACCTGTTGACCTAATCCAGTTAGCCAAACACCATCTTGCTCAGCTTTTACCAATTGAATCTCAACAAACTTAACAATAGGCATCTCATCTTTTAGAACTAACGTCTTAACCCCTAAGTTTCCTGCTTCATCCAATGCAAGCATCGCAGGGGTTATTTTTATGGCATCTTGAGTTTCAAGGCTGAGAGTGACTTCAGCACTCACCCCAGCAGGTAACAAGCCTTGTTCATTGGCGATCTCAATTTCTATTGGAAATGTATTAGTTGAAGTCGATGAAATACGAGAGATATAACGCAAGTTACCTTCCACCTCACTTCTACCTAACAGACGCACAAATGCTGATTGATCGACCTGTAAATGCTGTATATGACGCTCACTTACGTCAGCTTCAATCACTAAAGGATTAAGATCAATAACGCCTGCAACTGGATCTCCAACCCCAACAAAGTCACCTAATTCAACCAATAACTCCTGAACCACGCCTGAGAATGGTGATGTAATTCGCGTATTCTTTAAGGCTAATTCGGCATTACTTTTCATCGCTTTTGCTTCCGTTAATGAAGCTTCTGCCGTGGTATAAGCAATTTCACCTTGTAGCCCTCTTTTCTTAAGTGATTGAGCAGCTTTAAACTCTTTTTGTTTTAACCTATATAAAGCTGATGCTCGCTCAAGCTGAATTTCAAGGTCCCCCTTATCTATCTGAGCGATGGCTTGTCCGGCTTTTACTTGATCGCCTTTTTTAACATTTAACTTAACGATTTTCCCTGCGATTTCAGCGCCTAATCGTGCATGCCTATCTGGAGCTGTACGCCCATAAAGTTCAATGGTTTTGTAAGTAGGGGAAGATATAAAGGTCTGAAAAGACACTTTCGCCAAAGGAATTTCAACTGATTTTTTAGGCGACGCCTCTTCTGCATGACCAGCACCTAGCCCCAGCCAAATGGACAACAACACCACGAGAAATAAGGAAACTAACCAAGGCTGCTTAAATTGTTGGGGGATAAATGATCGAGAAAAATCAGAGGGCATAACAAGTCCTTTTCTGCTTGGATCTATGTGATGAGGGCAAACGAATAAAGATAAACGCAACCACGTGCAACTTCCAGATACACAAAGATAACAGTAACAGACCAAGCTTTATCAAAGTTGAGATGTTATCGACAGTTTAATAAATATGCCGTTTACTAAACACAAACAAAATTAATGAAAATACCCTATTAAAATCAATAGTTAGATATATAGAAGAGGTTTAATACTCAAACCAAAGTGTCATTAGAAAGGCAAGATAGGAGGATTAGTGACACTTTTTAGGCAATAAAAAACGCCGAACAAAAGTTCGGCGTTAATCATATCGTTGGTGTTACTTTATCGCGTGTATTACTTCGAAAAGCTACACGCTGAATGAAGCACCACAGCCACATGTCGTCGTAGCATTTGGGTTATTTACAAAAAAGCGAGCGCCTTCTAGGCCCTCAGTGTAATCAACCATACCACCCATTAAATATTGCAGGCTCATAGGGTCAACAACCAGTGTTACGCCACTATTCAAAATGGTGGTATCGCCATCGTTTACTTTTTCGTCAAAAGTAAAACCATACTGGAAACCACTGCAACCGCCACCCGTAATATATACACGTAGTTTTAGATCTGGATTTTCTTCTTCTGCGATCAGCGTTTGTACGCGACTTGCTGCTGCATCAGAAAAAGATAAAGGAATATTTGCTTCGCTCACGACAACCTCTCTCATTCGTGTCAAAAACAACCTGATACAAATCTAGTTCGAGATCATAGTTGCTGAATATTTTTATAATACACAGTGATTATCTAATACCTGACTGAAACGTTCAAGTATTCACCATAGGATATGTCCGTTTAAGCTTTTAAAGGCAAATTAATTTCTTTAATAAGACGCGTAACGCCTCAAATAAGGCAGTTTCAAGTGATTATATTGGCGAAAACATTTCTAGTTAGATAATGGATAGGTACAATGCGAGCCAATTGGTCCGACAATCAAAAGAGGATATATCAATGACCAAATCAGCAGAGTTGTATCAAAAAGCACAACAAACCATTCCTGGTGGCGTTAATTCACCTGTTCGTGCATTTAACGGTGTTGGCGGTTCTCCGATTTTCGTTGAACGTGCAGATGGCCCACTTATTTTTGATGCTGATGGTAAAGCGTACATTGATTACGTTGGATCTTGGGGACCTATGATTCTGGGTCACAACCACGGTGTGATTCGTGAAGCGGTTATTGATGCAGCGCAGCGTGGTTTAAGTTTTGGTGCTCCAACCGAAACTGAAATTAATATGGCTGAGTTAGTATCTGAAATGGTTCCTTCAATGGAACAACTTCGTATGGTGAGCTCTGGTACTGAAGCGACAATGAGCGCTATTCGTCTAGCTCGTGGGTTCACTGGTCGCGATAAAATCCTTAAGTTTGAAGGCTGCTATCATGGCCATGCTGACAGCCTACTAGTTAAAGCTGGATCGGGTGCATTAACACTAGGTCAACCAAGTTCACCTGGCGTACCAGCTGATTTCGCAAAACTGACACTGACAGCAACATTCAATAACCTAGATTCTGTTCGTGAACTTTTTGCTGCTAATAAAGGCGAAATTGCATGCATTATCGTGGAACCAGTTGCTGGCAACATGAACTGCATTCCACCAGTAGAAGGCTTCCACGAAGGTCTACGTGAAATTTGTGATCAAGAAGGCGCGCTACTTATTTTTGATGAAGTAATGACTGGTTTCCGCGTAGCAGAAGGCGGAGCTCAAGCTTACTACAACATCAAACCTGACTTAACCTGCCTTGGTAAAGTTATCGGCGGCGGAATGCCTGTTGGTGCTTTTGGCGGACGCAAAGATGTAATGCAGTACATCGCGCCAACAGGACCTGTATACCAAGCTGGTACACTATCAGGTAACCCTGTAGCAATGGCTGCTGGCTATGCATCATTAAACCTTCTTCGTGAAGAAGGTAATGAAAAGCGTCTTGCTGCAAAAACTAAGCAACTTGCAAATGGCTTCAAAGATCTTGCTGATAAGCATGGTATTCCAATGCTAGTACACCAAGTTGGCGGTATGTTTGGTTTCTTCTTCACTGACCAAAAAAAAGTAACTTGCTATGAAGATGTGACTAAGTGCGACGTTGAACGCTTCAAACGCTTCTTCCACCTAATGCTAGATCACGGTGTTTACCTTGCACCTTCAGCATTCGAAGCAAGCTTTACTTCTCTTGCTCATGGCTCTAAAGAAATTGATGCGACATTAGAAGCCGCTGATCGCAGCTTTGCTATCATTGCAGCAGAAGCTTAATAACGTTAAATCAAAATGAAAAAGAGCTGCGATTACGCGGCTCTTTTTATTTGCACTTTCTTCAGGTGAAGAGTACCGATAAACATTAGCGATGAACGCTAGCTTCCATTTAAGTACTTATCTTTCCCAGAACAGAAAAACAAGTAGCATGATGGTTCCTAAAAACATCCGAAACCAAGGAATCTCTTTACGTGGCTGTTGTTCTTCACTCTCGCACTTCTCATTCTTATTACAGCATCCCATAATATAAACTCCTCATTGCTAACCATCTGTTTTACAGCCATTATAAACATAGAACGTTAATTGAGAGAGCATCATCGTGTCAGAAAAAATTAAAATCACTTCCAGTCATTGGGTCATTATTGTTGCTCTACTCGCAGCAGCCTATGCCTGCTACTTACTTATTGAACCCTATGTAAATTCAATAATAATGGCGTTTATTATTTCTTTGCTGATGTTCCCTATACACGAATGGCTTGAAAAGAAACTCCCAAATAAAGCCAATACCGTGTCATTGCTCTCTTGTATCATACTGACGTTCATTATTGTCATTCCCCTACTTGCCGTATTTGCCGCTATCGTTCAGCAAGGTTCGCTATTCTCTCAAAACACTTATCAGTGGGTGACACATGGCGGTATTCAAACTCTATTCGAACACCCTATCGTGGTTAAAGCCTTAGCGTTTATCAATAACTACCTGCCATTTGATAACATTGAGCCTCAAGCCATTGCTCAAAAAGTTGGAGAATTTGCGACAAGTTTCGGCTCTAAGTTAGTAGGTATTAGCGCTAAGATCTTAGGAGACGCGACCAACTTCTTAATGGACTTTTTCTTGATGCTATTCGTTCTGTTCTTCCTATTAAGAGATCACGATAAGATCATCAGTGTCGTAAGACATATTTTACCGCTGTCACGTAGCCAAGAAGACAAATTACTGACCGAAATAGAAGAAGTCTCTAAATCTGCAGTAATGGGTTCATTCTTAACAGCTATCGCACAGGGTTTTGCTGGCGGTATAGGCATGTGGATTGCAGGTTTTCCAGGGTTATTCTGGGGTACAATGATGGGCTTTGCTTCATTCATCCCTGTCGTTGGTACCGCTTTAATTTGGATACCAGCCGCCACTTACCTATTCCTTACAGGAGAGACCACTTGGGCTATTTTCCTAACGATTTATTGTATTGCCATTGTCGGATCCATTGATAATTTACTTCGTCCACTCCTGATGCAAGGCAGTGCCGGTATGAATACTTTGATGATCTTCTTCTCACTGCTAGGTGGTATACAACTATTTGGTTTGATTGGTTTAATTTATGGTCCGTTAATTTTCGCAATCACAATTGTACTCTTCAACATTTACGATGAAGAGTTTAAAGATTTTCTCGATCAACAAGACAACAACTAATGACCGACTGCGCGTCTACACTCTAAAGACAGCCTGCACACATTAAAACTTCAAGCTTAGGGCGGATTATGCGAAAATCCGCCCTCATTTTTGCTAACCATTCAACAGAGTGCCTTATGTCTGCATTTATTGCTCCAAGCCAAATTGCTCAACGCCAACTCGCCTATTTCGAAGGCAAACATGTTCTAGTAGCTGGCGAGTCGGAAGATTTATTTCCGGTTGAACTGGCAAAGCATTGTGAGTCTGTAACTGTTTTTACGTCGAACTACAGCTATTATCGTCAACTTGACGGATACAATTCGATTCAACGCTTCTATGGCACTGAATTTACGGAAGAAACAAAAGCAGATTTAGTCTTACTCTATTGGCCAAAGGCTAAAGCAGAAGCAGAATATTTATTAGCAATGCTCTTTGCTAAATTAGGCAAAGATACCGAGATTGTTGTCGTGGGCGAGAACCGTTCTGGAGTAAGAAGCATTGAAAAGATGTTCAGCCCGTACGGAAAAGTAGTCAAATATGATTCAGCTCGTCGATGCTCATTCTATTGGGGTCAATGCTTCGAACAGCCGGCAGAGTTTGATCTACAAAATTGGTTTAAAACTTACTCTGTAAATATCGGCGACCACAATTTAACGGTAAAAAGTTTACCTGGTGTCTTTAGCCATGGTGAATTTGATATAGGTAGCCAATTGCTATTGGATAGCCTACCTTCATTAAACGGGAAAGTTCTCGACTTTGGTTGTGGTGCTGGTGTTTTAGGTGCCGTAATGGCTTCAAGAAATCCTGATATTGAGCTAGAGATGTGTGATATCAGTGCTTTTGCTGTCGCTTCTAGCCAAGCGACCCTAGAAGCTAATGGTCTCAAGGGGAAAGTCTTCGCTTCTGATGTCTATTCCGACACCTCTAAAGACTATCGATTTATTATTAGTAATCCACCATTTCATTCAGGTTTAGATACCAGCTATGGTGCAACCGAAACCTTGCTGGCAACTGCACCTAGTCATTTGAATAAAAAAGGTGAGCTTATAATCGTAGCGAATAGCTTCTTAAAATATACCTCAATCATTGAACGCGCTTTCGGTAAATGTTCGATGCTAAATAAGACAACCAAATTCGCAATATATCACGCTAATAAATAATACATTCTATTTGGTGCAGGGGGTTCTCTGCACTAAATGCCTACATTCCCCGCAATATTCTATAAAAATGCGCCTTCGCACACGCTTTAAATACCACTTACTTGTCAAAGTAAAAAAACTCGTTAATTTCGTTAAATTAGGACCCATTCATTCGATTCTTTGTACTGTTTCTCGTAGATGAGATCCGTACTTTAAAGGGAAGTTGTACCTTATTTATGTTCAGATTCTATCGAAAACAGAAGTTTAAGCGCCTTCAAAATACTCTAATGCTTGCATTTCTTGTTCTTAGTATTACTCCTGTCACTGTTATCGCCTTCTTCTTTCTTCAATCACACAGTGCTGATCTACAAGAACAGAGTACCTCTCACTTAATATCCGTTCGTGACACCAAACAGCAACAAGTAACCGACTATTTACAAGCTCAAGAATCACAAGTGATAGGCTTTGTTCGATCGGAACTTGCAATAGCCAGTGGCGGTAGGTTTTATGGTTTAGTGAACGCATTTCAGCGTTTAGGGCTTGATGTTGATGAAGCTAGAGATAATGCCCAGCAAAGATACATTCAAGGCTCAGGCAATCAGATCAAAACGTCAATTCTCCCTGAATCAAACAGTTATGTAGGAAGTGAACGATACCGTCTGCTTCATACCCGCTACCATCAAGCTTACCTTGAGTTACTTAAGCGATCTGATTTTGATGATATTCTACTTGTCGATATCAACGGTAATGTAACTTACTCCGTCTATAAGAATGACAACTACGGCACCAACTTAACAACCGGTAAATATAAAGACTCGAATTTAGGTCAAACTTTTACACGGTTGCATCAAGATGTGATGAGTAAACGTAAATCGAACGAAGACTACACACCTATCATTGTCTCTGATTTTGAATTAGAAAATGGCAAACAAAGCGCATGGCTCGGTGCACCCATCATTCAGCAAGGTTACCTCCACAGTTATGCCATGTTTAGGCTACCAAACAACGGAATTACCAACCTAATAGCAGACCTTAACAAGTCATCTAACATGCATTCGCTGTTAGTAGGTAGTGACCACTTACCTCGGAGCTTAGCCCATAGCCAAGAGTCAATAAACTTAAGCCTTGAAGTGGTTGATAAAGCATTAGCTGGTGAAAATGCAGTAGGTACCTTTAACAATGCGTTAGGTGAACCCACAATTGCTGCCTATACACCTATTAAACTGAAATATGCGACTTGGGCTCTTGTCGTTGAGCTTCCAGAAAAAGAAGCTTTTTCGCGAATCTATCAGTTAGAGAAAATCTTTGTTATCACCATGCTTACTGCCATCATTTTGGTGGTAGTTGCCTCT
Organism: Vibrio sp. 99-70-13A1; assembly: GCF_013114625.1. Classification (GTDB taxonomy): domain Bacteria; phylum Pseudomonadota; class Gammaproteobacteria; order Enterobacterales; family Vibrionaceae; genus Vibrio. Next base: position 81,885 of record NZ_VTXD01000014.1, on the reverse strand, counting down.
CATTACTTGTCAAACTTCATTACATCCCCGCTTCTAAAGTTAACTTGGGCAGCTGAGAAAGTATCGGCTGGAGATTTAGATGAAGCGATGATCAACATGGAACGCAAAGATGAAATTGGTCGCCTCGCGGTTAGTTTTGAAAGAATGCAGCGCTCTATTCGCGAAAAAATACTCCTGATAAAAAGCCAAAACCAAGAACTTGAGGACAACTTAAAAGTCATCCAAAAGCAGAATGACGACCTTCAACTTGCCAATAAGCTTAAAGATGAATTCTTAGCCACAACATCTCATGAGTTAAGAACCCCATTACACGGTATGGTCGGTATTGCAGAAGCTTTAATCTCAGGGGCAAATGGTCCTATTCCTGCAAGCCAGAAATATCAACTCGATATTATTATTAACAGTGGTCAACGCTTGACGACTTTAGTCGATGACCTGCTGGATTATCATAAAATGCGTTATGGCAGCTTAGATATTAATAAGTCAGCCGTAGATCTATCAGCGGCCACCAGCTTAGTGTTAGAGCTTTCTCATCACTTGCTTGGTAACAAACCCATCCGCATTATTAATCAAGTACCAAGTAATCTAGCTCTTGTATCATCAGACCCTCAACGTCTTGAACAGGTTATGTATAACTTGGTTGGTAACGCCATCAAATATACAACTGAAGGTAAGATTGTCATTTCGGCAAGCATCATCGATGACAATATTCGCGTACAAGTTGTGGATACAGGGCAAGGAATTCCTGCTGAATATTTGGATCATATTTTCGAACCGCTTATTCAAGCAGGGCAAGATGCAAACCGCTACCGCCAAGGTGCGGGTTTAGGTTTGTCGATCAGCCGTCAACTTATCGAACTCATGGGTGGCTCACTGTATGTCAGCAGCCAAACCATGGTAGGGACAACTTTTAGTTTCACCCTCCCTCTTGCATCGGAAGAAGAAATTACGGCAATCAGTCCAACAGGCGCTCATTCACACTTTCAAGCACCGGAAGCGATTGAAAACCATCAACTTGATGCTTGTGTCATTGATGAGAACCCAGATGGTCCATTACTCATTATTGCAGACGATGAACCTGTTAACTTACGAATTCTGGATAGCTTCTTAAAAATTGAAGGCTATCGAGTACGTACAGCAAGTGATGGCCCTGAAACTATTGAGCTCATTCAAAAAGAAAAACCTGAATTATTACTGCTCGATATCATGATGCCAGGAATGAGTGGCTATCAAGTCTGTGAAACTCTCAGAAAAGACTTCGACCACGCGCAACTGCCTATCATCATGCTTACCGCTTTGAATCAGACAGAAGACCGCGTAAGAGGCTTTGAAGTAGGAGCGAATGACTACCTATCAAAACCATTTAATAAGCAAGAACTTGCAGCAAGAATTACGGCTCACTTATCGGCAAGTAAAGCGGAACAACGTCGAGTAGAAAACGATCAGCTACAACAAGAGTTAAAACACAGAGCACTGGTTGAAGCTAACCTTTTAGAAACGCAGGGAAGACTGCTAGAACAACTAGAGTCAGCACCAGAGGCAATCATCTGCATTCGAGAAGACCAACATATACGTTTTGCAAACGAAGCCGCAACAAAGCTATTTAGGAGAAGCCAAGAACAACTGAAGCGCTCTAGAGCTGATGAAATCATTGCCCCTAAATACTTAAACGTAGAGCAAGCGCATTATTGCGGCGATATCGACATCTATATAAACGACACAAGGCAGCATATATCGACTGACATACTTAAGTTGCCACAAGGCTCTGGATTAGATTCAATGTACATTTTTAACGTCGGTGGCGGCGTTAATTCAGCTCGAATTAATAACCTAGAGACCGCTGTAGAAGCGCTGTCTAGTTATGCATTTGAAGGCGATAAAGATAAATTGCAACAACTTAAAGAGCTTGGTGGTGAGTTTACCCGTATTGCAGATAAAGCAGCAGGTGAAGGAAAAAATAAGCAAGACATCATGCGAGAAGTTTTAGTTGAAGCGATGACGAACTCACTCGATTACTGGGAATCAGTAACTGGTGAAAGTAAATTCGCTTTTGCTGAGAAAAGTCAATTATGGCGCGTATACCTAGACAGAAGTACCTTACAAACAAGAACCCTAGATAAGTACTTACGCGTGGAAACACTACCGAAAACTCCTAGATGGCGAACGGTACTCAGTTCTATTGAATTCATTCTAGAGCATTGCAATGAGCAAAGCCCTGAACGAACTCATATTGAAGCTCTTAGAGATAAGCTACAAAAGCTGCTCACTAGCTAAAATAAATTAGACCATTGGAATCATTTTAGCCTGCTCATTGCAGGCTTTTTTTTAAGCTGATTAATGGCGTTCAGTATTAAAAAAATTGTATGGTTTATAGATAAACACAGGTTATTTAACCAAGAAAATTAACACGGTAATCGATGTGTCTATCCCACAATAAAAACTCTAATTTCCAGTATTTACTTTAATAACCCTACTCATTACTTGAGTTTGCGAACTTAGTCACGACAGAACGGCAGATTTAATTTTTTAAGATAAATTAACGAGAATTCAGCAAGTGATGCGGATCTACAAATATAAAAACCATAAGTAATCCCTTTAAATAAAAGAGCCAAAGAGTAAGTATTTACTAACAAAATAAATATCATACATGGTCTATTGCGACACACATCAACACTTAAAACTGGTTCGTTTTTCAACCAATTTCAATGTTTTTAACGAGAGTGACGAGAGGAAAGGTTATTTTAACGTTTTTAACGGGAATCTCATTTGCCAAATCTCTCCATTCGGTGTTTTCTAAGGGTGCCCAAGGCCTACAGGCCACTCTTAATGCTTCATGAGGAAGCGAAAATTCTAAGAGGTAGGCCTTAAAAGAATGTGTCTTATTAAGTTAGATAACATTCAATCCATTAGTGAAATGAAAGCAAATAGTAAGGAACAGCTATGCTTGCCAATATAAAAAAAACAGCACTAGCAACAGCAATTATTGCAACCGCTACGACAGGTTTTGCATCAGTAGCAACCGCTGCAGAACGCAGTGAACTGACTATTCACCCGAAGGAATTTACTACTTTCGTACGTAACTTTAACCCGTACCTAGGTGCTACTAACCTTCATACAACAACTGACTTCTTATATGAGCCTCTTGTTGTATTTAATGAAATGCACGGTAACACGCCAGTTTTCCGCTTAGCTGAAAACTACAAAATGTCTGATGACTTAATGAGCGTGACTTTCGACATTCGTAAAGGTGTTAAATGGTCTGATGGCGAAACATTCTCTGCTGATGATGTTGTTTTTTCTTTCAACCTAGTAAAAAGCAAACCTGAGCTGGACCAAAGTGGTATCAACTCTTGGGTATCTAGCGTTGAGAAACTGAACGATAACCAAGTTCGCTTCCGTCTAACAGAAGCAAACTCAAATGTGCCTTACGAAATTGCTAAAGTACCTGTAGTACCTAAGCACATTTGGAAAGACATCAAAGATCCTGCAACGTTTACAAACGAAAACCCTGTAGGTTCTGGCCCATTCACTGAAATTGATACTTTCACAGCTCAACTTTACATCCAGTGTGAAAACCCAAATTACTGGGATGCTGGCAACCTAGATGTTGACTGTCTACGTGTACCTCAAATCGCTAACAATGACCAATTCCTTGGTAAAGTTGTAAACAGTGAAATGGACTGGACATCTTCATTCGTACCAGACATTGATCGTACGTATGCTGCTGCAAGTCCTAAGCACCACTACTGGTACCCGCCAGCAGGTACTCAAGCATTCGTAGTAAACTTCAAGCACCCAGACGCTGCTAAAAATGAAGCGCTAAGCAATGTAGATTTCCGTCGTGCATTCTCTATGGCTCTTGACCGTCAAACAATCATCGACATCGCATTCTACGGTGGCGGTACAGTGAATGACTTCGCATCAGGTCTAGGTTATGCGTTCGAAGCTTGGTCTGACGAAAAGACTCACAACAAATACAAAGGCTTCAACACGTACAATGCTGAAGGCGCTAAAGATCTTCTAGCAAAAGCTGGCTTTAAAGATGTAAACAAAGATGGCTTTGTTGATACACCATCTGGTAAGTCATTCGAGCTAATGATTCAATCGCCAAATGGCTGGACTGATTTCAACAACACAGTTCAACTAGCAGTAGAGCAACTAAATGAAATCGGTATTAAAGCGAAAGCTCGTACACCAGATTTCTCTGTATACAACCAAGCGATGCTTGAAGGTACATACGACGTAGCTTACACAAACTACTTCCACGGTGCTGACCCATACACTTACTGGAACAGTGCTTACAACTCAGCACTACAATCTGGCGACGGTATGCCGCGTTTCGCAATGCACTACTACCAAAACAACAAGCTAGATGGTCTACTTAACAGCTTCTACAAAACGGCTGATAAGAACGAGCAACTTGAAATCGCACATGGTATTCAACGTATCATCGCTGAAGACCAAGTTACGGTTCCTGTAATGTCTGGTGCTTACATGTTCCAGTACAACACAACTCGCTTTACGGGTTGGTGGAACGAAGAAAATCCAAAAGGCCGTCCAAACATTTGGGCTGGTATCCCAGAGCGTCTACTTCATGTACTGGACCTAAAACCAGTTAAATAAGTAATCGTTCAATCTTGGCGGCGTAACTTCTTACGCCGCTTATAAAAATCCCCCGCAGTCTTAATTGAATGTATGGCGCTTGTCGTCAGGGGGTTTTTCGTTCCAAATTTTCGCTAGGAACGACCTGAATCCAGAAACAGGGAAACAATCTGGGTGAGTAAGGTGTGAGTTATGGGTTATTTTTTAAGACGTTTGTCATTTTATTTTGTCGCGCTGTTAGTTGCTGCGACGTTAAACTTTATTATTCCGCGAGCAATGCCTGGTGACCCAGTTACCATGATGTTTGCTAACGCTTCAGTTCAAGTAACACCAGAGCGTATCGCTGCTATGAAAGAGCTTCTTGGCTTCGTAGATGGCGGGTTACTTGTCCAATACATCGCATACATGAAAAACATCCTAAGCTGGGAGCTTGGTACGTCTATCCAGTTTTACCCGCTGTCAGTTAACACTCTTCTAGGTGGAGCATTTGGTTGGTCTCTATTCCTAGCAGGTACAGCTGTAATCTTGTCTTTCTCTATCGGTTCGATATTAGGTATTTTTGCAGCTTGGCGTCGTGGTAGTAAGTACGACACATTTGTTACTCCAGGGATGCTGGTAATTCAAGCCGTTCCACAGGTTGTTATCGCAATGCTTGCGATGTTCACTTTCGCAATCGGACTGAAATGGTTCCCAACCGGATACGCCTATACCGCAGGTACTTTACCTGACTGGACAAGCTGGGCATTCATCAAAGATGTCTTATACCACGCCGCTCTTCCTCTATTTTGTGCATCTGTCGTTCAAATTGGTGGCTTCTTAGTAAACATGCGTAACAACATGATTAACTTACTAGCTGAAGACTACATCACGATGGCTAAAGGTAAGGGGTTAAGTGAAAACCGAGTGGTATTCAACTACGCAGCTCGTAACGCAATGCTTCCAAGTGTAACGGCATTATCTATGTCTCTTGGTATGGCGATTGGTGGTCAGCTTATCATCGAAATCATCTTTAACTACCCAGGTCTAGGCAGCGTTCTATTCAACGCAATCACAGCTCGTGACTATCAAGTTCTTCAAGGTCAGTTACTTATCATGACGCTATTTATGCTGTTCTTTAACTTACTAGCAGACATGCTTTACGTTGTACTTGACCCTCGCCTACGTAAGGGAGGCAAATAATCATGAAAGGTATTATCAAATTAATTTGGGGAAATCCTGTAGCACTCGTTGGTGTTGTGATTCTAAGCGTATTTTTATTCATCGCTTTAGCAGCTCCACTGGTTACTAAGCACGCTCCTGATAAGCGAACAGGCAACCCACATGAGTACCCAGGCTTTGTTGTTAAATCAGCGCAAGCTAACCCAGATGGTTGGATTGCTACAAACCTAGCTGATGACCGCCGGACTCTAATCATGTCAAAGAAAGCCGACCACATACTAGGTACTTCGCGTATGGGTCGTGACATCTGGTCACAAGTGGCTTACGGAGCTCGAGTTTCTCTAGCGGTAGGTTTTGGTGCAGGTCTAACAGTATGTTTCTTCGCAACAGTAATTGGGGTTTCCGCTGGTTACTTCGGTGGGCGTGTTGATGACATATTAACTGCAGCAATGAACATCATGCTAGTTATCCCTCAATACCCGCTTCTATTCGTAGTTGCAGCATTTGTTGGGGAGGCAGGACCATTAACCATAGCCTTGATAATCGGTTGTACATCCTGGGCTTGGGGCGCACGTGTTGTTCGTTCACAAACCTTAGCTTTACGTGAAAAAGAGTTTGTTAAAGCGGCTGAAGTTCTAGGTGAGTCATCGTTCCGAATCATCTTTGTAGAAATTCTTCCAAACCTAATCTCGATTGTAGGTGCAAGCTTTATTGGCTCGGTAATGTACGCAATCATGATGGAAGCCACTATCTCGTTCTTAGGTCTTGGTGACCCGAATACAATTAGTTGGGGCATCATGCTGTACAACGTACAAACATCATCTTCTATGCTAATTGGCGCATGGTGGGAACTACTTGCTCCTTGTATCGCCTTGACGTTCCTTGTAACAGGATTGGCACTACTTAACTTCGCTGTTGATGAAATTGCTAACCCGCAGTTACGTTCACACAAAGGTATGAAACGCTGGAAGAAACTAGCCGCACAAGACAAGTCTGAGCGTGAGCCAGAACTACCACCACAAAATGCACTTTGGAGCGGAGATAAATAATCATGTCTAATCCACTAATTTCTGTCCGCAACTTATGCGTTGACTACATAACTGAAGCTGGCGATGTTCGTGCTTGTAACAATGTTAGCTTTGATATTGCCCCTGGTGAAGTCCTTGGGCTAGCAGGTGAGTCTGGATGTGGTAAATCCACTGTCGCTTTCTCTTTGATGCGCCTTCATAAGCCGCCAGCATTCATTTCAAGTGGTGAGGTTATTTTCAACGGTGAAAATATCCTAGATTACAGCGATGACCGTATGCAAGCGTTCCGCTGGAGCGAAATGTCGATGGTTTTCCAAAGTGCTATGAATGCACTAAACCCTGTATTGCCAATGACAGAACAATTCTGTGACGTAATCATGCGTCATACAAGTATGACTCGTGAACAAGCACTAAAACGTGCAAGTCAATTACTTGAAATTGTTGATATTCACCCTAGCCGATTAACCGATTACCCGCACCAGTTCTCTGGTGGTATGCGTCAACGTTTGGTGATTGCCATTGCACTCGCATTGAACCCAAAACTGATCATCATGGACGAACCAACAACAGCATTAGATGTTGTGGTTCAGCGTGAAATTCTTCAAAAGATCTATGCACTTAAAGAAGAATTTGGTTTCTCGATTTTGTTCATCACGCATGACTTGTCATTAATGGTCGAGTTCTCTGACCGCATCGGCATCATGTATTCAGGTGAATTAATCGAAGTCGCGAATTCACAAGATATTTTAGAAAACCCTTATCACCCGTACACCAAAGGGCTGGGAAGTTCATTCCCTCCTCTTACGGGGCCAAAAACAAAATTGGCTGGTATTCCAGGTAACCCTCTAAATCTATTAGAGATACCAGAAGGTTGTCGCTTCCAAGCTCGTTGTGACCGTGTACATGAAGCATGTACTAAAGTTCCAACAACACTGCGTACTATTGACCCGGGGCACTTATCGAACTGCCACTTATACGGCGAAATAGCACACAGCAAACTATAGCTTAGCGACAAGATAGCTTGTCCGCTGGAAACAGCGGATATAACAACTAGCGAGCATAAAGCCGCAATAGAACAAGCTTGGTAGTAATAAGGATTTCTGGAGACAATTATGAGCAAAGAATTCGGTCAATTATTGGTAGAAGGCAAGAATGTTGTAAAAGACTTCCCAATAAGCAGTACCACCATCCAAACCCCTATGATGCGTGCAATCAATGACGTGTCTTTCAAAATGTATAAAAGCCGCGGGCTTGCCGTGGTTGGTGAATCAGGTTCAGGTAAATCAACGACGGCTAAAATGATTGCAAAAATGTACGCCCCATCAGGCGGCACTATTGAATACAAAGGTCGTGATATACAAGAGATCTCAAGCAGAAAAGATCTGATGCATTACCGCGAAGGTGTGCAAATGGTTTGGCAAGACCCATTTGGCTCTCTGAATCCAACCCATAACATTTTCCATCATATTGCTCGCCCACTGATTATCCATAAAAAAGTGACTTCGGGTAATAAGAAAGAGCTTGAAGAGCGTGTTTACGATCTTCTTGAGCAAGTTGGTCTTATTCCGCCAAAAGAAACAGCAGAAAAGTACCCTCACCAACTGTCTGGCGGCCAACGCCAACGTGTCAACTTGGCTCGTAATATTGCAGTAGGAGCTGAGGTTGTTTTAGCGGATGAGCCAACATCGATGCTAGATGTATCAATCCGTGCGGGTGTTTTAAATTTAATGGAAGAGATGAAGTTTGAGAAACAAATGTCTCTGCTGTACATCACTCACGACATCGCAACGGCACGTTACATTGCTGAAGATCTTTCAGTGATGTATGTCGGTCACATGGTTGAATGGGGCGATACAGATGATGTAATAGCTAACCCACAACACCCATATACTCAACTACTTGTTTCAGCAGTACCAGACCCTAAAAAGTCTATCCATGAAAAACTTGCAGGTAACAAGGGTGAGATTCCTCTGTGGACACCTGAATCTGCTGGTTGTCCTTTCGCTGGTCGTTGTACTCAGGTCATGGATAAATGTAAAGAGCGCTTACCAGGTGTTACTCAATTAGCTGATAACCACTTTGTACGCTGCTATTTGCACGAAAGTTAACATTAAATCCAGTTAGGGCTTAATCGCCCTAACTTTTTGTATCCAAAATAAAAGTACCTAGCCAAAAGAAACTAGGACTGTCGGAGATTATTGATGCAGTTACTCACTAACCACATTGGCTATGAATCAAGCGGCTTTAAGCAAGCGATTCTACAGACTCAAAAAGAACGCTTATCAAGCCATTCTGTATTACTCGTTTGTGCTGACAACCATGTAACTGTCGACACCTTTGAGCTAGTTAAAAGTGGTCAAGTAGCCAATTGGCACCAAGGGCAGTTCTATACCATAGATTTTACTTCAGTATCTAAAGTGGGTCGCTATTACCTACGTTTCGATAATTTACGTTCTGAAGTGTTTTCTATCGGTGAAAACTTGCTTATGGACACGACCTTCTCTGATGTCTTGCATTACTTCAAATCCCAGCGATGCGGCGGTATCTTTGATAAAAAAGATCAGCATGCAAAATTATTGAACTCTGACGTTCACGTTGATGTGCATGGTGGTTGGTACGACGCATCTGGTGATGTGAGTAAATATTTCAGCCATTTATCTTATGCAAACTATCTAAACCCACAGCAAATTCCAATGGTTGTTTGGAATATGTTGAAGAGCATAACGCTCACAAGTGAGCACCCTCTTTTCCCGAAATTCTCCACAACTCGTCTAACTGAAGAAGCTCTTTTTGGCGCTGACTTTTTAGTCAGAATGCAAAGCCCAGGTGGCTTCTTTTACATGACTGTTTTTGATAAGTGGAGTAAAGATACTGAACAAAGAGACATCTGCGCTTACGCGACTCAAGAAGGTCATAAGACCGACGATTACCAATCAGGATTTCGCCAAGGGGCTGGCGTTGCAATTGCAGCCTTAGCATCTGCATCTGCTTTAGAAGTGTCTGGTGAATTCTCAAGCCAAGAGTACCTAGAAGCGGCTGAACGCGGCTATTGGCATCTAAAAGAATACAATCTTAGTTACTTAAATGATGGTGAAGAAAACATCATTGATGAATATTGCGCATTACTTGCTTCAACAGAACTTCACCGAGTGACTCAGAAAGCTGAATATCTACAAGAAGCGAGAGTTTGGGCTAAACGCTTAAGCCGCCGCCAAATGACAGACAGCAATTTTGATCACTTCTGGTCGGCAAATTCAGATGGTAGCCGCCCTTATTACCATGCAGCGGAAGCGGGATTACCCGTCATTGCTTTATGCGAATTTGTGTCTATCGAAACCGATACAGAGTCCAAACAAGAAGCTATAAATGCAATTGAAAAAGCATGCCATTTTGAAGTATCGATTACCAATGCTGTAACGAATCCATTTGGTTACCCAAGGCAGTATGTCAAATCAGTCGACAGTGAAAAAAGAGACGCTTTCTTTGTCGCACAAAACAATGAAACAGGCTACTGGTGGCAAGGTGAAAATGCACGTTTAGGATCGTTATCCTCTATGGCTTACCTTGCTCAACCACACATTCAAAATCCTGAACTAAAGCAGCGTTTAGCGAAATTAGCACAAAACAGTTTAGATTGGATTTTAGGGCTTAACCCATATCACATGTGCATGCTCGATGGGCACGGACATAATAACCCTGACTACCTTCCTAAGCTTGGCTTCTTCAATGCTAAAGGCGGAGTTTGTAACGGCATTACTGCTGGGTTCGACGACGAACAAGACATTGCATTTAATCCTCCTGGTCAGAAAGATGACATGCTTCAAAACTGGCGTTGGGGAGAACAATGGATCCCTCATGGGGCTTGGTTCTTACTCGCAACAGCATGCCAGTTTAATTTCCTTACTTCGAACAATCTCATTACAGATAAGGAGCTATAACCATGACTCTTTACTATGTAGGAATTGATGGCGGTGGTACATCGTGCCGAGCTCGAATCAGAGACAGCAAGGGAACATTTATTGGTGAAGCAAAAAGTGGCAGTGCCAATATTTTGCTAGGTGTTGAAGTTGCGATGGCATCTTTAACATCAGCCATTACTGATGCAGCTACGCAAGGTGGGCTCACGCTGAGTGATTTTTCTAATATGCATGTCGGTCTTGCTCTTGCTGGTGCTGAGCAAAAGTCTGCATGGATTGATTTTATGAAGTTAGATCACCCATTCGCGAGTATTACTCTTAATACGGATGCTTATGGCGCATGTATCGGCGCACATAATGGTGACGATGGCGCCATTATGATCGGTGGGACAGGCTCTTGCGGAATTTATCTTCAAGGTAAGACACAACATGTTGTTGGTGGGCGTGAGTTCCCAATATCAGATCAAGGTGGTGGCGCTGTGATGGGGCTTCGCCTTATCCAGCAAGTACTACTGGCTGAAGACGGAATTCGTGGAAAAACAGCTCTTTCATTACATGTTATGAATCACTTCAATAACGATATTGATGAGATTGTTGCTTGGTCTAAAACTGCCATTCCAAAAGACTACGGACAGTTCTCCCCTATCATTTTCCAATTAGCGAATGAAGGTGATGAACTGGCTATTGAAATGCTAAAACAAACTGCCGCTGACATTGAAATGTTTATCCTAGCCTTACACCGAAAGGGAGCACAAAAAGTGTGCCTGATGGGCAGTATCGCTGAACGTATTCTAAATTGGTTATCTCCTCCCATTCAGCAATGGATTGTACAACCTCAATTTGACGCCATTGAAGGCGCATTGATGTTTGCCGGCAAACCCGAACACAACTTGTATTAACAAGCTATACAAGGAAGGATTATGACTTACCGCATCGAATTAGCTGTTTTATCTGAACAAAAGCAAACGTGCCGCTTTGGTTTAACTGTGCACAACTTAAGTGATATTGATGTGACTGATTGGTCACTGCATTTCGCTTTCGATCGTTTCATTCTTCCAGAAAGCCTTTCTCAAGGCACTCTCAAACAAGTAGGAAGTTTTTGCTCTTTTACGCCAAATACGACTCAGCTTAAAGCGAACAATCATTTCTATTTTGAATTTAGTATCCAAAGTGCACCATTCAGATTTTATTCTGATGGTTTAAACGAAGCGTTTATCCAATCTCACTCTAATGGTGAAATGCAGATACTGCCGATCACTATTTCACCAATTGTTCTAGCTTCTCCATATCGGGAGCGCAGCACTATTGAAGATGTAGAAAGAGCTCAGATAGCAATAATTCCACAGCCAAACTCTTTAACACAACAATCAGGATCTTTTAGCTTAACTCCTGCTTCGGGCTTATTAGTTAAAACCACACTAGCAAAAAATGCGGTCACTTGGCTTACACAAGAGCTAAAGGACTGTTTTGGTTTACAAGTTAGTGAATCAGCATCTGGTTCTATTACTTTTGCAAGTAACCCAATTTTGGATGACGGCGAATACAAACTTTCGGTCAACACTGACGGTGTTTCTATAGAGTCAGGAAGCCAATCTGGTTTTATTCATGCAGTTGCAAGTTTCATACAATTAATCGAAGTTAAAAGCAATTCAAGCTTCTCAATCCCCAACTGCAAAGTAGTTGATGAACCTAGATTTAAATATCGTGGGATGATGCTCGATTGCGCGAGACACTTTCACTCTGTAGATCAAGTAAAGCGCCTAATTAACCAACTTGCGTACTACAAATTCAATGTTTTTCATTGGCACCTTACCGATGACGAAGGTTGGAGGATTGAGATCAAAGCTCTGCCGGAGTTGACTGAAATTGGCGCATGGCGCGGCATCAAGCATGCGATTGAACCTCAATATACGCATTTATCTGAAACCTACGGCGGCTTTTACACTCAAGAAGAAATCAAAGATGTCATTGCTTTTGCAGATCAGCGAGGCATTACCATTATTCCTGAAATTGATATTCCAGGTCACTGCCGTGCAGCCATCAAATCTCTGCCACACATGCTGGTTGAAAATGCAGATAGCACTCAATACAAGAGTATTCAACACTATACCGATAACGTCCTAAATCCAGGTCTAGAGGGTACATACCAATTCCTTGATACCGTTATTGAAGAAGTATCCACTCTTTTCCCTAGCGAACTTATCCATATGGGCGCAGATGAAGTGCCTCATGGCGTATGGGGCGAAAGCCCAGCAGCGCAATCAGTCATGAGAAAGCATGGCTACCAAGAAAGCAAAGATCTTCAAGGTCACTTATTCCGTTATGCCGAAGATAAGCTAAAACAGCTTGGTAAGCGCATGGTGGGCTGGGAAGAAGCTCAACATGGAAACAAGGTAAGCAAAGAAACCATCATTTATTCATGGCTGAGCGAAGAAGCAGCGGTGAATTGTGCACGACAAGGCTTTGATGTGGTTCTGCAACCAGGTCAATACACTTACTTAGACATGACCCAAGATTATGCTCCTGAAGAACCTGGTGTTGACTGGGCATCTGTCATCCCACTAGAGCAAGCTTATAACTACGAAGCTCTATCAGATATTCCGGAAACAGACCCAATAAGAAAGCGTATTCGTGGAATCCAATGCGCTTTGTGGTGTGAAATCATTACGAATCAAGAGCGAATGGATTACATGATCCATCCACGTTTAGGAGCACTAGCTGAAGGCTGCTGGACCTACAAGAACAACCGTGATTGGTTGAATTACCTATCACGATTAAAAGGGCATTTGCCTCTATTGGACCGACTCAAAGTTCAATACCGCAACCCTTGGAAATAATGGATAGCTGAAGACGGTATTACCGACTCACAGCGCAATAGAATCAATATTAGTACGATCAACTGCAAAAAGTGCAGTTTGTTAAAAAGGATATAACAATGAAATACGGCTATTTCGATAACGATAATCGTGAATACGTCATCACGCAACCAGACGTACCTGCACCATGGACCAATTACTTAGGAACAGAGAAGTTCTGTACTGTAATTTCACATAATGCTGGCGGTTATTCATTCTACAACTCACCTGAATATAACCGTGTTACTAAGTTCCGCCCTAACGGTACATTCGACCGCCCAGGGCATTATGTTTACCTTCGTGATGACGAAACGGGTGACTACTGGTCAATCTCATGGCAGCCAGTGGCTAAAAGCTTGGACGAAGCTAATTACGAAGTTCGACATGGTTTGTCTTACTCTAAATTCAAGTGTGAATACAGTGGTATTACTGCAACTAAAACGCTATTCATTCCAAAAGGTGAAGATGCCGAAGTATGGGATGTCGTGCTTAAAAATAACACTGATAAGCCTCGTACAATCAGTACTTTTTCATTTGTTGAGTTTTCATTCAGCCATATCCAATCAGATAATCAAAACCATCAGATGTCTTTGTACTCTGCCGGAACTGAATACAAAAATGGTGTGCTTGAATACGATCTTTACTACAACACTAATGACTTTGAAGGTTTCTACTACTTAGCATCTACTTTTGATCCAGATAGCTACGACGGGCAGCGTGATAATTTCTTAGGCTTGTACCGTGATGAAGCAAATCCAATTGCCGTTGAACAAGGCAAATGTACGAACAGTGCTCAAACCTGTTACAACCACTGTGGTTCTCTGCACAAACAGTTTGTCATCCAGCCAGGTGAAGAAGTTCGTTTCGCTTATGTGCTAGGCATAGGTAAAGGCAATGGCGAGCGTTTGCGCGAGAAGTACCAAGATCTTGCTAACGTTGATGCAGCATTCCAAGGCATTAAAGATCACTGGAATGAACGCTGCGAGAAATTCCAAGTAAAATCGCCAAACGAAGGTTTGGATACCATGATCAATACATGGACGCTTTACCAAGCTGAAACCTGTGTGGTTTGGTCTCGATTCGCTTCTTTCATTGAAGTGGGCGGTCGTACTGGATTAGGTTACCGCGATACAGCGCAAGACGCGATTTCAGTTCCTCATGCCAACCCAGAAATGACTCGTAAACGTATTGTAGATTTACTGCGTGGACAAGTGAAAGCTGGCTACGGTTTACACCTGTTTGATCCTGATTGGTTTGATCCAGAGAAAGCGGATGTAGAACCATCTAAATCGCCAACCGTAGTACCTACACCATCTGATGATGACAAAATTCATGGCATTGATGATACATGTTCAGATGATCACCTATGGATCGTTCCAACCATCATTAAATATGTTGTCGAGACCGGCGAACATAGCTTCTTCGATGAAGTGATTCCTTACGCTGATTCAGGTGAAGCGACCGTCTATGAGCATATGAAAGCTGCGCTTAATTTCTCAGCAGAATATGTTGGTCAAACAGGAATCTGTAAAGGCCTTCGAGCAGACTGGAATGACTGTCTGAACCTAGGTGGTGGCGAGTCTTCTATGGTGTCTTTCCTACATTTCTGGGCACTTCAAGAGTTCCTAGACCTAGCTAAGTTCCGTAAGAACACCGCTGACGTTGAAAAATACACAGAAATGGCAGCAAACGTTCGTGAAGCTTGTGAGTCACACCTCTGGGATGATGAAGGTGGTTGGTACATTCGTGGCTTAACGAAAAATGGTGAAAAGATTGGTACTGCTCAACAAGCAGAAGGTCGAGTACACCTAGAGTCAAATACCCTTGCCGTTCTTTCAGGAGCGGTTTCTCAAGAGCGTGGCGAAAAGGCAATGGATGCGGTAGACGAGAATTTATTCTCAGAATACGGTTTACACCTAAATTCACCATCATTCGCTACACCGAATGACGACATTGGTTTCGTGACTCGAGTTTACCAAGGCGTAAAAGAAAATGGAGCAATCTTCTCGCATCCAAACCCTTGGGCATGGGTTGCAGAAGCAAAACTTGGTCGTGGTGACCGAGCAATGAAGTTCTACGATGCTCTTAACCCTTACAACCAAAATGACATGATCGAAACACGTTACGCAGAACCTTACTCTTACGTGCAATTCATCATGGGTAAAGATCATCAAGACCATGGCCGCGCTAACCACCCTTGGTTAACAGGAACATCAGGTTGGGCTTACTTCGCCGTTACGAACTTCATTCTAGGTGTTCGAACAGGCTTTGATGGATTAACTATTGATCCTTGTATCCCGACTGATTGGCCTGAATTTGAAGTATCACGTCAATGGCGAGGAGCAACCTACAACATCACAGTTCAAAACCCAAATTCAGTCAGCAAAGGCGTTAAAACCATTACAGTTAACGGCGAAGCGGTAAAAGGCACGGTTCCTGTCCTTGAAGAAGGCAGCGTAAACGAAGTGATTGTTGTTTTAGGTTAATTATCACGCGACAGTAGCTTCAATCACTGAAGCTGCTACTTATAAATGTGATATCCAAAAGGATTTTATAATGATCAAATTTGGTACTGGCGGCTGGCGTGCATTCATCGGTGAAGAATTCACCCGTGATAACGTACGTTTGGTTGCTCAAGCTCTTTCGAACATCATCAATAATGAAAATGCAGCTAAGAACGGATTCGTTATTGGCTACGATCGCCGTTTTTTATCTGATAAAGCCGCTTGCTGGTTTGCTGAAGTACTCGCAGCAAATGAAATACCAGTCAGCTTTATTGATAAGTTCGTGCCTACGCCAATCGTAATGTTTCAAGCAAAAGAAATGGGATGCATTTACTCAGCATGTATAACCGCTTCCCATAACCCAGCAGACTACAACGGCATCAAAATTTTCATTGAAGGTGGGCGTGATGCGGATGAAATTATCACAGAAAAGATTGAACTACAGATAGCAAACCTTACTCCAGAAGATGTAGTTCGGGTCGATTTTGAACAAGCGCTGAATGATAAAACCATTCAAGTGATCAACCCAATGAATGAATTTGTCGATTCAATCATTAACTTTATCGACATTGACGCGATTAAACGAGCGAACCTACGCGTACTCATAGACCCTATGTTTGGTGTGGCAAAAAATGCGCTTCAGACAGTTCTGATCAATGGTCGCTGTGATGTTGATGTGATCAACGATGGCAAAAACCCAGACTTTGGTGGTTTAATGCCATCACCAAACGCATCCACTCTATATCGACTGAAACACCTTGTCGCAGCTGAAGGCTATGACATTGGTATTGGTACAGATGGTGATGCTGACCGCCTTGGAATCATCGATGAAAAAGGTAATTTCATTCACCCAAATGAAGTACTGCTACTGCTCTATTACTACTTACTTGAATACAAAGGCTGGAAAGGTTCTGTTGTTCGAAATATCGCAACCACACACCTACTAGATAAAGTGGCCGCGGATCATGGTGAAAAAAGCTTTGAGGTACCAGTAGGCTTTAAGCACATCAGTTCTCAAATGGAAGCAGATGATTCCCTACTTGGTGGCGAAAGTTCAGGCGGACTTACCATACGTGGTCATATCAAAGGTAAAGATGGGGTGTTTGCATCAAGCCTACTTGTTGAAATGATCAGCGTAACAGGTAAAAAACTCTCTGAAATGCTTGATGAAATCTATTCAAAGTATGGCTATGCCTATACCGCAGAAGGAGATTGTACGTTCAAACCCTCTCAAAAAGAGCAGCTTTACACCAGAATTTACGTAGAGAAGCAATTGCCAGAGTTTGAATATGAGATTGAAAAAGTCAGCTATGAAGATGGGGCTAAAGTGTACTTTAAAAATGGAGGATGGGTCATTGCTCGATTCTCAGGTACAGAACCACTTTTAAGAATTTTTGCTGAAATGGAAAACCAAGAAACTGCCGAGCGAGTTCTTCTGCAGGTTAAAGAATTCCTATCACTTTAAGTACTTCTATATTAAGTACTGGTAGGAAACTCTCAGCCCTCTTTTGAGGCACCAAAGAAGAACCAATCTTGCCCGAAGCCCATGACATATCCAGAGTGTTCATGGTTTCGGGCTTTTTTCATTTAAAAGGCAAGCACTCCGTGAGTGTCCACTTTTACCGCTACAGGCTGCCCCACTTCTAACGCCTCTGCAGAAGTCGCTAATAATTTTTGTCCATTAGCTTCTATCACATAACGGCAATGGTCACCCATAAACTGCTGCTCTAGAACCGAAATAGTACTTTCAGTACCAGATGTCACCTGAATGTGCTGAGGTCTTAGCAATAACTCACAATAAGCCTCTAAACCTATTTCTGTTTGAGGTTTTGCCTCTATTACCCCTAAATCGGTTTCGAACTCTTGCTCTGAAACTCGTTTAGCTTTTAGGTAACTGCCACCACCAAGGAAGTCAGCGACAAATTTACTGGATGGCTGGTAATACAACTCTGACGCCGAACCATATTGCTCAATCACACCATAGTTCATTACTGCCATTTTATCCGCGAAGGCAAATGCTTCTTCACGGCTGTGAGTAACAAAAATGGCTGTCACACCTTGTTTCTTAAAAATCTTACGAATTTCAGAAATCAATTCATGACGAACTTGAGTATCAATATTTGAAAACGGTTCGTCCAACAAGAGTAAGTCTGGCTTATAAGCGAGTGACCGAGCAATCGCAACACGCTGCTGCTGACCACCTGACAATTGATGCGGGTACCTATCTCCAAAACCGTCAAGATGAACAAGCTCAAGCATCTCTTGAACCTTATCTTTCTTTGATTGCTCACTTTCTTTTCGTAAGCCAAAAGCTACATTTTCAAACACGGTTAAGTGCGGAAAAAGCGCATAATCTTGGAAAATCATACCAATATTACGTTGTTCTGGTGGTAACCAATGCTTACCGTCATCAATCGTTTGGCAATTAAGGTTCATCACTCCACTAGTTAATGGTAATAGCCCTGCAATTGCTTTTAGAAGGGTCGTTTTACCGCAACCACTTGCACCTAACAGACAAACAATTTCACCATGTTCAACTTCAAGTGACAACGATTCTAGAACTGTTTGAGACTCATACTGACAAGTCAGATTTTTTATTGATAATGCACAGCTCATTAGTGTTTCTGCTCCAAGGAACGATTAACGATGACTAAAGGGATTAAACCAACTAAAACGAGTAATACTGCAGGCATTGCTGCCAACTCTAAATGCTCATCAGATGCGTAGTTGTAGACATAGGTTGCTAATGTTTCAAAATTAAATGGTCGTAATAACAGCGCTGCATTGAGTTCTTTCATCGACTCAATAAACACTAGAAGTGCCGCGATTAATGCACCACGTTTGATCAACGGAAAGTGAACTCTCCATAGCATCTGGTTGGTATTACATCCCATCGTTTTAGATGCCATATCTAAAGATGGAGAAACTTTACTTAAACTACTTTCAATACTACCAATAGCCACAGCAGAAAAGCGCACCACAAGAGCAAAGATAAGCGCAAACATAGACCCTGAAAAAAGTAATCCCGGTCTGCCCCATTCCATAGCTTTTGCAACATCATTCACTTTATGATCAAGGAAAATAACCGAGACCATTACCCCAATCGCAAGCACTGTTCCTGGCACGGCATAACCTAATGATGAGAACCTCATGAAACTAGCACTCAATTTGCTTGGGCTCACACGATGATAGAAGTTCACAATTAAAGCGACGATTACACCGATAACAGCTGCGCTTACAGAGACATATAAACTATTTAAAGCATAGTCTCTAAATTCGGTCGTCCAACTTTGTGCAAAGTATTTATATGAATAAATACAAAGTTGCATCAGCGGTAAAATGAATGCGATACCGACAAGCCCCCAACACCAGAATAGTGCTAACCACTTTTTCCAGCCAGTTAAGACATATCGAAAGTCTTCATTACTGCTAAATTGATTTTGAAATAATTTCTGTTTTCTGCGGCTATAACGTTCAGCACTCAGTAAAAAAATAACAATTAACAGCATGATTGCGGATATTTTAGCAGCGGCATTCAGGTTAGAGTAACCAAGCCAAGTGTCATAAACTGCGGTGGTAAGCGTATTAACAGCAAAGTAGCTGACAGTACCAAAATCACCAATGGTTTCCATGGCGACGAGAGACAAGCCAACTGCGATGGACGGTCGAACTAACGGTAAGGATATTCGACGAAAACTTTCCCAAGGAGAACACTTCAACAGTCGAGCAGATTGCAATAAAGAAACATTTTGTTCCATAAATGCTGCACGACACAGTAAATAAACATATGGGTATAAGACTAAAGCCAATACAACAGTAGCGCCCGCTAATGTTCGGATATCCGGAAACCAATACTCCCCGGGTCCCCAGCCTGTCATATCTCGTAGGAATATCTGGATAGGTCCAGCAAAATCGAACCAGTCAGTAAAAATATATCCGATAATGTAGCCTGGCATCGCCAATGGAAGAACCAGAGCCCATTGCAGCCATTTTTCACTTGGCAGGCGACACATCGCCATGAGCCACGCACTTGGAATACCAAAAAGAAGAGTTAAAGCCATTACACCAACCACTAACACCACGGTGTTATAAGCGTAAGTAGGCATGACGGTCGAAAGAAGATGACTGAACACTTCATCGGTTTCGCCAATGGCAGTATAGAAGATCGCTAAGATCGGTAAAACCAGCAGTAAAGCAAAGCTTCCACTACTGGTTTTTAATAGAGAGTTTTTTTCTTTCATTAGCCCAATTTACAACAAGGCTTTATGACACATAAATGCGTGTGCAAATACATCTCATATCCCTTTAAAAAAATAGGGGTACAGTTATACCCCTAGTTCCGATTAAAGGTCAAATTTCACTTCATCTAGAAGCTTGATTGCGGCTTCATGATGATCTGCAATTTGGTCTAGAGAAATCGTATCTGCTTTGAATTCACCCCAAGAAGCAACTAGCTCAGAAGGTTTAACATCAGCTTTAACTGGGTATTCGTAGTTTACTTCTGCGTACATGCCTTGCGCCACGTTACCAGATAGGAATTCCATTAGCTTAACTGCATTTTCTTTGTTTGGAGAGAATTTAGCCATTGCCATACCAGAGATATTTACGTGAGTACCCGTAGTCTCTTGGTTAGGGAAGTTGATGTAAACAGCGTCAGCCCAAGCTTTTTGCTCTTTATCATTAACCATTTTGCCTAAGTAGTAGCTGTTACCAAGAGAAACGTCACATAGACCTTCTTTGATAGCTTTAACTTGTGCACGGTCATTACCTTGAGGCTTACGAGCTAAGTTTGCTTTTACGCCTTCTAACCACTCTTTAGTTTCTGCTTCGCCTTTATGAGCAATCATAGAAGATACTAGAGAAACGTTGTATGGGTGCTTACCGCTACGAGTACAGATTTTACCTTTGAATTCAGGCTTAGCTAGATCAGCATACGTGAAGTCTTCACCTAGACGACCAACACGGTCACGTGAAGAGTAAACGCTACGAGTACGGGTTGTTAGAGCAAACCACTCGTTGTCAGTATCTTGGTACTGAGCTGGAATGTTCTTCTCTAGAACATCGCTGTTTACAGATTGAACTAAATCTTTTCCAGTTAGCTCAGATAGACGGCTGATATCAACAGTTAATACCACGTCTGCCGGGCTGTATTCGCCCTCTTGAGCTAATTTTTCTGCTAAACCTTTTTTAGCAAACTTAACGTTTACTTTAATTCCAGTTTCTTTAGTGAATTCTTTGAACATTGGTTCAACAAGGAAAGGTTGGCGGTAAGAGTATACGTTCACTTCTTCCGCAGCCATCGCTGTTGGAGCAAATGCACTGCACGCTAAAGCTGAAAGTGTTAGCAGTTTTTTCATTAGTAAAATCCTTTATGTCGAAATGATAATCTATATCAGTTGCGTTATTATATGTATCTCCAATATAAACACAATGTTAAATCGATAAAAAACCTGCTCATCAGAGCAGGTTTCAAGAGGCTAAAATGTAAATCTATGTAAATGATTTATTTCACTGATACAAACTCTGGGTAAGCACCTACGCCACAGTCATGCATATCCATGCCTTCTAACTCTTCATCTTCTGTTACACGAATGCCTATTGTTGCTTTAAGAATAGCCCATACCACTAAACTTGCGCCAAAGACCCATGCAAAGATTACTGCAGCACCGAATAGTTGAGCACCGAATGTTGCATCAGCATTGCTAAGCGGTACAGCCATTAGACCGAAGAAACCACACACACCGTGTACAGAGATAGCACCTACTGGATCATCAATCTTCACTTTATCAAGAGCAATGATACTGAATACCACTAGAGCACCAGAAACTGAACCGATAGCAACAGCAAATAGAGGCGATGGTGATAGAGGGTCTGCCGTGATAGCAACCAAGCCAGCTAACGCGCCGTTAAGTATCATTGTTAAGTCTGCTTTACCCCAAGTTGTCTTACATACTAATAGTGCTGCAATCGCACCTGCTGCTGCTGCTGCATTCGTGTTTAGAAATACTTGACCTACAGCCGTTGCATTCTCAAAGTCTGAAACCATTAGTTGAGAACCACCGTTGAAACCAAACCAACCGAACCAAAGGATGAATGTACCTAAAGTTGCAAGTGGCATGTTTGAACCAGGAATCGGGTAGATCTCACCTTTCTTACCGTATTTACCTTTACGAGCACCCAGTAATAGAACACCGGCTAACGCTGCTGATGCACCTGCCATATGCACGATACCAGAACCTGCGAAGTCACTAAAACCAGCTTCTGCAAGGAAACCACCGCCCCACGTCCAGTAACCTTCCATTGGGTAAATGAATGCTGTCAGTACTACAGAGAAAATAAGGAATGACCACAGTTTCATACGCTCAGCAACTGCACCAGATACAACTGACATCGCGGTAGCTACGAATACAACCTGAAAGAAGAAGTCTGATTCTAATGAGTGGTCTGCACCTTCACCTTGAGTACCAATTAGAGTACCAAATGATGGCAACCATCCACCTTCGCCGTTATCGACATACATGATGTTGTAGCCAACCACTAAAAAAGTTGTACAAGCAATCGCGTATAAACAAAAGTTCTTAGTTAAAATTTCAGTGGTGTTTTTTGAACGAACCAAACCAGCTTCAAGCATTGCAAAACCAGCTGCCATCCACATTACGAGCGCACCTGAAATGAGGAAGAAAAAAGTGTCTAGTGCGTAACGTAACTCCGTTACTGTTGTTAAGATATCCATATATAAATCTCCAATCCCTAATAATCTTTAAAGTGCTTCCGAGTCCATTTCACCAGTACGAATACGTACAGCCTGGCTTAGGTCGTAAACAAAAATCTTACCGTCACCAATTTTTCCAGTGTGCGCAGCTTGAGTAATCGCTTCTACTACGCGGTCTACATTTTCAGCTTGAGTCGCGATTTCTAGTTTTACTTTTGGCAGAAAATCAACTTGATATTCAGCCCCGCGATAAAGCTCTGTATGACCTTTTTGTCGACCAAAACCTTTCACTTCAGAAACTGTCATGCCTTCAATACCGACATCTGAAAGTGCTTCTCGCACATCATCTAACTTGAATGGTTTTACAATTGCGTTAATTAGTTTCATAGCATTTCCTTTAAGATGTTCGCTGTAATCCGTTAACTACTTAATAACAATCCAAGTACCGTGCCAAAAACATAACTAATTGTTTTTATGGACAAATAGTGTTTTGTAGCATTTAAAAACAAAAAGGCTCGCACCATAACGGTGCGAGCCTTCACTATCTTGAAGCGGAATTTTTTGTTGCCTCATTTCAGGGCAACACTGAGTAAATCAAAAAGACTCACAATGAGTGTCGGACTCTAACTCTGTAACTAAAATTCTGTATAACCTAAAAAATCTAACCAATTAGTCATCAGTAGCTCAAAGTCATCAATACCACAGCTTGCGGTACTTTCGCAGTTATAGAAATCGAACTCACTGTTCTCTTCCATCTCTTCACCATGACCAAGTACATTTTCTTGTATGGTGACTTCATCTTCATTGATCGACAAACTAATCTCTTTGCCCAATAAAGCGGTTTCTGTACTCATATTCGAGCGAGAGCGCTCAATAGCATCCATCACTTGATTCAGTTTTTGCTTATCTTTACCTATCTCTTCCTGAAGCCAACGACCAATGATTTCGTGTCCCATACTGCATTTTACGTAGTATTCACCCATCAAAGTGTTTCTTGTAAATTCGAATTCCATAATGACTTCCAGGCAAGAGATAAAAATGAGGCGAGAGTATATAGCGAAGATAGTAAGAGATCGAGCTTGATAGGTTTAAGAGAGCCTGAGCCTAAAATTCTAAGCGCTCTATGTATCTAAGCACTCTATATAAAAGACAACAAATAAAAACGCCTTCTATATTAGAAGGCGTTTAGTTCATTTACCCAGAAGAATTTACTGAACGCTATCCCAAGGCATTACGCAGGCTCTTGAAAGATAACCGTATCTGCTTTTTCCGTGTACTGACCCATTTTATGGAAGTTCAGGTAACGGTATGTATCAGCAGCTGTTGCATTAATCTTCTCAGCGTACTCTAAGTACTCTTCTTTCGTTGGAATACGACCTAGAATCGCACCAACAGCAGAAAGCTCAGCTGAAGCTAAGTAAACGTTCGCACCATTACCCAAACGGTTCGGGAAGTTACGAGTAGACGTAGACATAACCGTCGAAGCGTCAGCAACACGTGCTTGGTTACCCATACATAGTGAGCAACCCGGAGTTTCGATACGTACCCCAGCACGACCGAAGATGCCGTAGTAGCCTTCTTCTGTCAGTTGGTCTTTATCCATCTTCGTTGGCGGAGCAACCCATAGGCGAGTATTTAGTGAGCCGTTAAACTCTTCTAACATCTTACCTGCAGCGCGGAAGTGACCAATGTTGGTCATACAAGAACCGATGAACACTTCTTGAATCTCTGTCCCTTGAACATCAGAAAGAAGACGAGCATCATCTGGATCGTTTGGCGCACATAGGATTGGTTGGTCAATATCAGCAAGATCAATCTCGATAACATGCGCGTATTCCGCATCTGAATCAGCAGATAGCAACTCAGGATTCGCTACCCACTCTTCCATTGCCGTGATACGACGCTCAATCGTACGAACATCACCGTAACCTTCAGCAATCATCCACTTAAGCATAACGATATTCGAGTTCAGGTACTCATCGATAGACTCTTGAGATAGCTTAACAGTACAACCTGCAGCTGAACGCTCAGCAGATGCATCAGAAAGCTCAAATGCTTGCTCTACAGACAGGTGTTCAACACCTTCAATTTCTAGTACACGACCAGAGAATTCGTTGATCTTACCTGCTTTCTCAACAGTTAGTAGACCTTGCTTGATACCGTAAAGTGGAATGGCATGTACTAGGTCACGTAACGTGATACCCGGTTGCATTTCACCTTTAAAGCGAACCAAGATAGATTCAGGCATATCAAGAGGCATAACGCCTGTTGCCGCCGCAAATGCAACCAAGCCAGAACCCGCAGGGAATGAAATACCAAGAGGGAAACGAGTATGCGAGTCACCACCTGTACCTACAGTATCAGGAAGAAGCATACGGTTTAACCATGAGTGGATAACGCCATCGCCCGGACGAAGTGAAACACCCGCACGGTTCATGATGAAATCAGGCAGTGTATGGTGAGTGTTTACATCAACTGGTTTAGGGTATGCAGATGTGTGACAGAAAGACTGCATTACAAGGTCTGCAGAGAAACCAAGACACGCCAGATCTTTAAGTTCATCACGCGTCATAGGACCCGTAGTATCTTGCGAGCCTACTGTTGTCATTTTAGGTTCACAGTACTGACCAGCACGTACACCTTCAACGCCACATGCTTTACCTACCATTTTCTGAGCTAGCGTGTAGCCTTTGTCAGAAGCTGAAGGATCGATTGGTTTAGCAAACAAATCAGTTTCAGCTAGACCTAGAGCGTCACGAGCACGACCTGTTAAACCACGACCGATGATCAGTGGAATACGGCCACCAGCACGAACTTCATCTAGCAATACTTTGCTTAGCTCAAAGTTTGAAATCACAGAACCGTTTTTATGAACAACACCTTCATACGGGTAGATATCAATGATATCGCCCATATTCATGTCTTGTACGTTCAGTTCAATTGGTAGTGCACCTGAATCTTCCATTGTGTTGTAGAAAATTGGAGCTATTTTACCACCAAGACAAACACCGCCAGTACGCTTATTTGGTACGAATGGGATATCATCACCCATAAACCAAAGTACTGAGTTTGTTGCCGATTTACGTGAAGAACCGGTACCAACAACATCACCAACGTAAGCCAGTGGAATACCGTCTTTTTGCATTTCTTCAATTTGATTGATTGGACCAACATTGCCCTGTTCGTCAGGGATAATACCGTCACGTTCCATTTTCAGCATCGCTTTTGCGTGTACTGGAATATCTGGACGTGACCAAGCGTCAGGTGCTGGAGATAAGTCATCGGTGTTCGTTTCACCAGTCACTTTAAAAACTTTAACTGTGATTTTTTCTGCAACTTTATCTTTTGCAGTAAACCATTCTGCGTCAGCCCAAGATTGAAGAACTTGTTGTGCAAATTCATTGCCCGCTTTTGCTTTCTCTTCTACATCATAGAATGCGTCAAACATGAGTAGAGTATGCGACAGCGCTTTAACAGCAATAGGAGCAAGTTCTGCATCTTCTAATAGAGATACAAGTGATTCAATGTTGTAACCGCCTTGCATGGTACCAAGTAATTCAGCAGCTTTAGCACGGCTTACTAATGGTGATTCGACTTCACCTTTGGTAATTGCAGTTAAAAAGCCCGCTTTTACATAAGCAGCTTCATCAACACCAGGAGGAATACGGTTTTCTAGTAGATCAAGAAGAACCTCTTCTTCACCTTGAGGTGGGGTTTTAAGTAGTTCAACTAGGCCAGCAACTTGCTCGGCATTTAGCGGTCTAGGAACAACTCCTTCGGCAGCACGCTCTGCGACGTGTTTACGGTAGGCTTCAAGCACGACTTTTTCCTCTCATTGCGGTTCCTCCATTTATTATCATTACTCTATATTGAGAATAATGATGGAGTGAACATCCTTGGAAACTTGGCTCTCCATTGCCAATTCAACTAACTATCTTTGACCTTTATGAGAACATACAAAGAATAATTAGCAGCGCCAGAGAGGCCAAACTGTGGGCAGTACAATAGCAAATTTAACGATAAATTAAAATCTCATCATTTTGACCAACATAGCAAGTTAAGACTAAAGTTCTAACTTTTTTGGCTATTTATGCGTTTTACCTGCTATCAAATAATTGATTATTTGTAAGATGTTCCGATGATTAAGTAAACAGAATCATAGTTACTTTCAGTCTTACCATATGCAAAAATAATAGGACCAATAGGGGAATCAACACCCGTAAATATTGACCCTGCTGTGTACATTGGAGCTTCATTCAGTTTTAAGTTATTGTCTGACCAAACTCCCCCATGCTCTATCGACGCACCTAGATACACTGGGGATTGGAATAACCCAAAGTCATTTTCAAACCACTTATATCGGTACACTAAACTAGAGTAAGCTAAGTTCTGTCCAATTAAACTATTTCGAGGAATACCAGATAGATTTAAGAAACCACCAAGCTCTTTGGGATCAATTGGAAAAGTAGCATTTTTGCTCTCAACAACACCATAATCGAGCTTTGCGACTAAAGTATGTCTTTTATAGCTTTGTGCGGCTAAAAACTTTGCATTGAGTTCGAATACAGTATCGCTAGCATCTTCGCTAGGAGTCCCTGTGACATTCGAATGAGTATCATCGTGCGACACTAAATATTCAAAATCGAAATAGTAACCCTTTGTCGGCAGACTAAAGCTGTCTAATGTGTCTAACCGATAAGCGGCAAATGCCCCTGTACGAGTAAAGTCCACACTACCTATAGAAGAAAGTGATGACGAATCTACCTTCCCATCTGTATAACGGGCGCCAAACTTCAGCTCCTGCCATAAAGTCGGTTGATAGCCAAAAGCGATTTCACCTATATTCTCTAGATAAGTCAAAGGGATGAAATCTTGCGTCACATCTAGAGAAGGCTTTTCAATAGCATCAATTGAAGCTGGCAAGTTTCGCTTCTGTTTGCTGTATGTATATGATGCGGACGTAAACAGTTTTTCTTTTGAAAAGAAAGGTGAAAACAATTCAACCTCAATGAGCTTATCCGTTCCCATCTCAATATTGGTTCTTAGCTCTGCACCATGTGCATTTATATCGGTGAAATTTGCAGACATCCCTAACGCATAGGTACTTTCTGTTTCAAAGTCATCTTCCAAGTAGAAACGAAAGTTGAGGTAATTAGGTCCCCAAGATTTTTCATCCACATCCACAAATAGATGGTCTTCATCACCGACTTTTTCATACCGATAAGTAATGAGCTCAAATCGGTCTAAGGCATATAGCTCTTGAACACTCGATTCTAAGTCACGAGTTTTTAGAGCGTCACCACTCTCTAAATCCAAACGGTTTTTAAGCAATTTATCGGTATAGTGCGTATTGTTATTGATGGTGACGCTATCCACAACAACATTATCAATATGACTTAACTGCTTTCGTGCTGCTTGCTTATGATCAATGTAACCTTGAAATTTAGCACTCGTTACAGACAATTCTTTTAGTTGGTCTTCAAATTGATAGGCAATGTCGTAACCCGCCTGATAGGCACTTGGCATTTTATCAAATTCAGTCGTTTCCATTTCTCCAACATCCGGCTGAAGAAATACATCCTCTTCATTAAGCGTTTTAGCTTGCCTTTGAGTACTGCGACGAACAAGATAATTTGAGAGTTGATCTGCCACCGTTAAAAACGTTGTAAAGTCTTCTTCATCTTTATAGTCAGTACTAATATCAACGGCAATCACAATATCAGCGCCCATGACTCTTGCCACATCAACAGGCATATTGTTGGTCACGCCACCGTCAACGAGCATTTTTCCATCCAGTTCATAAGGAGGTAATGCACCTGGCACCGACATGCTGGCCATCATAGCGTCAACCAAATAGCCCTTATCAATAACAACTTCTTCTAGTTCGATAATATCAGTGGCAACGGAACGATACGGCACGGCAAGTTGATCAAATGATTCAAGCTGAGAGAGGTTTCCGGTCGTTTCACGTAAAATGCGCAGCATATTTTGACCTTGCACCACACCTTTTGGTGCTCGTACCTCGCCCCAACGTAAGCCAAGATCGGTCGTTAGTTGGTAACGATCTTCATACTCTTTATCTCTAACACGGCGTTCACTGCGGTTAACCCTGTCTCGATAACCTTTATTCCAGTCAATCGTATAGATGAAACTTTCAATTTCTTCAGCGCTCATGCCCGTAGCGTACAAGCCACCGACATAAGCTCCCATACTAGTACCTGTTATGTAATCAACGGGGACTTGCATCTCTTCAAGTGCTTTTAGAACACCAATGTGAGCGGCGCCTTTCGCACCACCACCAGCCAAGACCACCGCAACGGTTGGGCGTGTTTTCTCATCCTGAGATAAAGACTCTGACTTTGCTACCACAGCGTTTTCTGCAGCTGCAATATTTTCAGATATATTCGTACTATCAGCTAGTACACTAAAACTAAATACAGCGCTCAATACACCTACATAGCTATTTAGCCAACGGGATACGACCATCTAAATTCATTCCTTGTCATTGTTTTCTATAGCGACTCTACCACTGAAAAAGCTTTTTTAGCCACTGTTTTGGCTGACTTTCACAGCCTTGCTTTATTTCGCCTTTTTCATCCCAAACTGGAATGGTGATAGAACCATCACAATCAAATGTTAAACCGCCCTGCGCACTTCGGTTAAAATGTGCTGTCGCAATATTCGTCGGCCACGGTAAGATCAGTTTTTCAGGGATACGTTGCTGCAAATAATCGGCATATACTCGCAAAGCACCACTAGAGCCCGTTAATTTCGTCGGCTTGTTGTCATCTCGCCCTAGCCAAATAGTGGTCACTTCTCGGCCATCGACTCCAACAAACCAGCTGTCTCGGCTATCATTACTGGTGCCCGTTTTTCCTGCAAGCGCCGCCCATGAGAATTGGCTCGCTAAAAATCGTCCGGTCCCTTCTGAAACACCTTTTTTCATCGCATACGTTGTCAGCCATGCAGCTTGTTGGTCCACACTTTGTGAGACTCTTGGGATAGATTGATAAAGCACATTACCATCAAAATCCACTACAGAACGCAAGGCTGATAATGGCGCTTTTCGACCAGAGTTAGTTAAGGTCTGATACATCTGAGCCACTTGATATGGCGTCAGTGAAAATGAACCTAAGAACATTGAAGGCACAGGTCTTATTTCGCTTTTATCAACCCCTAACTTTTCTAAAGTATTTGACACCTCTTTAATGCCAAGCTGCATCCCTAAACGTACAGTCGGTACGTTATAAGATTTCGACAGTGCCACATACATAGGCACTTCACCTCGGAATTTCCTGTCAAAGTTTCGAGGGCTCCACACACTTCCTTTACTCCCTTTGAGGCTTAAAGGTGTGTCCATTAGTGTGGTCGCTAATGTGTACTTATCTGGCTGCTGGAGCGCGGTTAGATACACAGCAGGCTTAACGAGCGATCCTATTGGGCGGCTAGCATTTAACGCTCGATTAAACCCATCGTATCCGGTTCGTTTGCCTCCAACCATCGCTCGAATTTCACCAGTATTTCGGTCAACAGCTATCGCAGCAGCTTCCAGTTTGTCTCCTGCGGTTTTGGCTAAAGACGGCACTTTATAAGCTATCGATTTTTCTAGTTTATCTTGCGAGACAGGGTCAAGAGAGGTAAACACTCGTAGCCCAGCTTGAGCTTGAAACTTATCACCTACATATTGCTTAAGTTCTCTATTCACTTGCTGGAAATAAGCAGGCTGACGGCTAGCGATACGAGGGTTATCTTGAATGTCTAGATCTCGGCTAGCGGCTTCATTGAACTGCTCAGCCGTCAAAATATCTTGCTGCATCATCAAGCGTAAAACGAGATCTCGGCGCTTTTTAGCTCTTTCAGGATAACGAACGGGGTTGTAATAGGAAGGTCCTTTCACCATTCCAACAAGAAGAGCAACTTGATCAATTCTTAGTTCTTGAACGGGTTGTCCAAAGTACAAGCGAGAAGCAAGACCAAAACCATGGATCGCTTCGCCACCACTTTGCCCCACATACACTTCATTTAAGTAAGCTTCTAAGATCTGATCTTTGCTGTAACGGTAATCTAAAATCAGCGCGATATACGCTTCTCTCACTTTACGCCATATGGTTCGCTCACTGGATAAAAAGAGGTTCTTTGCTAATTGTTGAGTCAGCGTACTGCCACCCTGAACCGTTCTTCCTGCTTTTACGTTCACGACCATCGCTCGGGCAATCGCCAGTGGTGATACCCCTTCGTGCTGATAAAAATTTCGGTCTTCTGTTACCAGCAACGCATCAACCATCACTTCTGGGAACTGCTCTCGTCTTAAGAATAAACGTTGTTCATCATTACTCTTTTCAAGCATGCCCAACATTTTAGGTTCAATTCTCAAGTACCCCATACCTGCATCTTGCTCAAGAGACTTAATACGAGTGAGCTCATTACCTTTGAAGAACAACATAATATGTCGATCAGGCTCAGGACCATCGACAAACTCAAAAGGTCGACGAATCAATTCAATTTTGGTCGATGATGATGAGTACTCACCAGGGTGTCTTGGCGCTTGAACTTTCCGGTAGTTCAATACGTCCAGTTCATTACGAATCTGCTCAATGCTTACTTGAGTGCCTGGTGATAAATGCAGGACGCGAGCATACACAACAGTCGGTAGGTCAAATAATTGCCCATCAAATTTCTGCTTAACTATCGTGCCTAAATAGATACCGACAAATAATAAAACCGCTGCCACTGCCAAAGCTGACTTCCAGCCAATGCTCCACAATGTTTTTAACCATCCTTTCGATGATTTTTGCTTTGTGGATTTGGCTTTGCCTTTACCTTTAGAAGCTGCTCTTGGCTTACGAGGCTTAGCCGCTTTTGTTGCTGGTGATTTTTTAGCTGGCGCCTTTTTAGGTGGTGCTTTTTTAGGAGCGCTAAGTCTAATTTGAGCAATTTTTTTAGTCATTATCGGTTCAGCTGTCGTTTAGTTTTTGTCGTCGCAACATGGTTCGCAGGGTCATCTGGCCATGGATGTTTGGGATATCGCCCTTTCATTTCTTTTTGCACTTCTTTATACGCTCCAGCCCAAAAACCTGCCAAGTCTTGAGTAATTTGTAAGGGTCGCTGAGCGGGCGATAACAGTTCTAGCACGACTTTCTTTCGCCCTAAAGCGATCATAGGAGAGTCTTGCTCACCAAAGACTTCTTGCATACGTACTGAAATCACTGGCTCCGATTTTCCATCATATCGGATTCTTTTCTGAGATCCTGTAGGCATGGTGTATTTAGTTGGAAGCCAATTATCAATATCTTTATTGAGCGGCCACCCTAATCGGGCGAGTAGAGCTTGCTCAACAGAGACATTGGCTAACCCTTTAACGGATTTAACAGAAACCAAATAAGGAGCAAGCCAGTTCTCTATATCTCGAAGTAAACTATCTTCATCCATAGTCGGCCATTCTTGCTCAGGTAACCAAAGCATACCGCAACGGATTCTTTCAAGTAATTGAGATGCCGACTCCGTCCAATTCAAACACGCTAAACCTCTGCGTCGAATATAGCTCAACATTGCTTCGGTAATTTGACTAGAGTTGGGCTCTGGTAATGCTTTTCGATGAATAACTAGATCACCAATACACGAACGCTTTTCTGCAATTAAACGTCCTCTCTTTTCATCCCAATCAACATACTCTTCAATTGATAACAATTCAGGAAAAGTGCTTTCTAAGAGGTCAATATCTACATCAACCGCTAAAAAAATTTGGCTGGCACTGTTTGAAGTTCTCATCAAATCAATCGCGACAATGTATTCACTATTTATCATAGAATTATCAGACCGCATCTCTGCGCCATGCCCATTAGCAAGAAGGAATTTACCATCCCCAACCTTTCTGGACTGAGCTAAACGGTCAGGAAAAGCCAAGCACAAAGTCAATGCGATTAACGATTCATCGACTCCTTTTTCATCAAAAGAGCAGTGGAATTTACGAGCTAAGCTTTGCCCTCTTTGCAAAACAACCTTCGTTTTAGTGTGAGTCCCTTGTTTTAACCGATGTAAGGAGTGCTGCAAATCACTGACATTTCGTTCAGGCTCTTCCAGCAAAGCGGCAATCGCTAAAGCAGCATTGAGTAGCGCGTTATTTTGCTTAGATGCTTTGACTAACATGCTCGCAATACGAGGATCTAAACCAAGCTTTTTCCCTTCCTTACCTAAAGCAGTAAGCGATCCTTTCGAATCTAGCACGCCAAGTTTTTCTAATAACTGCGAGGCTTGTTGGGTGCTTGCTTGGGGAGGGATATCCAACCATTGTAAATCACTCGCATCATTAGCTCCCCACTGGGCAAGTTCAGCTACCAATGGGGCTAAGTCTGAATGTAAAATCTCTGGTTCTGGGACTAACGGTTGCTGTTTAAGTTGCTCTTCCGAATAAAGGCGAACACATACCCCTTCCTCGATACGCCCAGCTCGACCTGCTCTTTGTTCGGCTGAAGATTGAGAAATTCTTACTTGCTCTAATTTAGTGATACCTGTTTTTAAATTGAACTTAGCGACTCTTTCCAACCCAGAATCCACCACAATTCGAATACCTTCAATGGTTAAAGAGGTTTCGGCAACATTGGTGGCTAAAACCACTTTACGACGCCCTTTCGGAGCTGGTGAAATGGCTTGCTGCTGCTGTGAAAAGTTCAATTGACCATATAATGTGCAAACATCAACCTCGTCACCTAAATGATGCAGCTGCTTTTCTACTTGTTTAATTGCAGACACACCGGGCAGAAAAGCCAGTAATGAACCCGATTCTGAAGCCATTAACTGCTCTATCTGGCGCGCCATTTTAGCTTCAACATACTCATTCGATGAAAGCGGACGATAATGAAATTCTACGGGGAATGAGCGCCCTTGAGATTCAACATAAACCGCGCTTGGAAGTAGGCTTTGTAAGGCTTGCTGATTCAGCGTTGCTGACATAACCACAATTTTCAGATCATCACGCAATGCTTCTTGAATCTCCAAACTAAAAGCTAAAGCTGTATCAGCGTGAATGCTTCTTTCGTGGAACTCATCGAAAATGACTAAATCGACACCGGCAAGTTCGGGATCCGCTTGGATCATTCGCGTCATGATCCCTTCAGTGACAATTTCCAGCTTAGTTGAAGAACTTGCTTTGCTTTCCCCGCGAACACGATAGCCAACCGTTTCTCCTACTTGTTCCCCCAATTGCTGAGCCAAATACGTCGCAATATTTCTTGCGGCTAAACGCCTTGGCTCCAACATGATAATTTTTCCTGCCACCGCTTTTGATAAGACGAGTTGCAAAGGAAAATACGTAGATTTCCCGGCACCAGGCGCAGCTTTAAGGATAAGTTGGGTACTATTTTGGACACCAGATATTAATTCTGGGATCACAGCTTCAATAGGTAGCGTTGACGACGGAGGAAGTTGTGACAATGGGAAGACCTTATGGTGTAATGTTGCCAATATTGTACATAAAAACCCATCTATCGAAATAAGTAAAATGCACTTCAAACCGCCATTAGAACCAGCCACACTCATTAAACGTTATAAACGCTTTCTCACTGACATTACTTTACCTGATGGCAGCGAGCGCACTATCCACTGTGCTAATACTGGTGCAATGACAGGGTGTGCAACTGAAGGTGACACCGTTTGGTACTCAACATCTGACAATCCAAAGCGTAAATACCCCAATAGTTGGGAGCTTTCTGAAACCTTAGAAGGTCATAAGATCTGCATTAATACTGCAAGGGCGAACCAACTCGCGGTGGAAGCGATTGAAAATGGAGCTATAGTTGAACTCTTAGGGTACAAAGAATTACGCACTGAAGTGAAATATGGCAGTGAAAATAGCCGTATTGATATTCTTTTAAACGATCCAGATAAACCAAGTTGCTATGTTGAAGTAAAAAGCGTCACACTTTTGGATGATACCTTACAGGGACAAGGCTATTTTCCGGATACAGTGACCACGAGAGGTCAAAAGCATCTGCGCGAACTCACAGAAATGGTCGAATCTGGAAGCAGAGCTGTACTTTTATTCACTGTTTTACATTCAGGTATTGAAAAAGTCTCTTCGGCACACCATATAGACGCCAAATATTCATTATTACTAAAACAAGCACAAGACGCTGGAGTTGAAGTTCTTTGCTATAAAGCAGAACTAAGCAATACTCAAATGAAACTTAAACACTCACTGAGATTTATCAGGAATTAAACAAAAGCACTGATAGTTCACATTGATTACAAGTTTATGCACAAGAGTTTGCCAGCACCACATCTTTCTGCTATAGATACCCGCCTAAAAATTAGCTGCTTAGCAGTTGACTAGGTGTAAATAGGAGATGCTGTATGCCAGAATCTAAGAAAAAAGCGCTAGGCATCCTAGCCATCGCTGGTGTTGAACCATATCAAGAAAAGCCAGGTGAAGAGTACATGTCACCTGAGCAAACTGAACACTTTACCAAGATTTTAGAAGCTTGGCGCAACCAGTTAAGGGTTGAAGTTGACCGTACTGTGCACCACATGCAGGACGAAGCAGCAAACTTCCCAGATCCAGTTGACCGTGCTTCACAAGAAGAAGAGTTCAGCCTAGAGTTGCGTAACCGCGACCGTGAGCGTCGTCTGATCAAGAAAATTGAAAAGACACTAGATAAAATCGAAGAAGACGACTTTGGCTTCTGTGATTCTTGCGGTGTTGAGATTGGCATCCGCCGTCTTGAAGCTCGCCCAACTGCGGATCTTTGTATTGACTGTAAGACACTTGCAGAAATTAAAGAGAAGCAAATGCAGGGTTAATGCCTTAGCAAATATAAAGAAAGGGAGCGATAGCTCCCTTTCTTGTTTCCAGAATTCAGGTTATGAGCCCTTAATTCATCCCGGCATCGTTTTTATTCCTCTTCTTCGTTGAAATATTAGGTTCAAATCATGAGTTATATTGGGCGTTTTGCGCCTTCTCCATCAGGTCCTTTGCATTTTGGATCTTTAGTAGCCGCCTTAGGCAGCTACTTTCAAGCTAAAGCCAACGGTGGACAATGGTTCGTTAGAATTGAAGATTTAGACCCGCCCCGAGAAATGGCTGGCGCTGCTGAACTAATATTACAAACACTGAAAAGCTACCATCTATTTTGGGATGGTGAAGTGGTTTATCAAAGCCAAAGGCATGAATTGTATCAAGCTCAAATTGAGCAGTGGCTATTAACCGATAAAGCCTACTTTTGCCAATGCTCTCGTAAGCAGATAAAAGAATTAGGTGGTTTTTATACGGGCGCATGTCGTCATAAGAATATCAATAACGCCTCAATGAGTGCGGTGCGCTTAGCGATGGAATACCCTGTTGAGCATTTCCAAGATTTACGTCATGGTCAAATTGATATTCCACCGGCATTGGCAAAAGAAGATTTTATAATCAAAAGGCGAGATGGTCTTTTTGCTTACAATCTCGCGGTCGTACTGGATGATATCGACCAAGGGATAACCGAAGTGGTTCGAGGCGCTGATTTAATTGAGCCAACAGGTCGGCAAATTAGCCTATACAAGATGCTCGGGCATCCTGAAGTCAGTTATTTGCACCTGCCGCTTGCCACAGATAAAAATGGTCAAAAATTGTCGAAGCAAAACTACGCAACGGCTATTGATATAGATAACCCAGTACCGACATTACTGACAGCAATGCAGTTTTTAGGATTTAATATCCCTAAAAACATAGCAACCTCAGCAATAGACGATATTCTATTATGGGGCTGCAAAAATTGGGATTTAACCCTGCTACCAAACACTTTGCAGCAAATACACGACAGCTAAAATGGTCTTTGAGCGCAAAAATACCGTCATTCAGAATGGTTTACGGTCACGCTCATATTCTCAAATGCCTCGCGCTAGGCTATTATTAGCCGCAATTACGCGCAGCAACACCACTTTTGACTAGAGAAAATCAAAGTTGGCGATACCAACTTTGCTATAAACTAATGAATACAAACGACAATACCCCAAATGAACAACGTAGCTTTCATGAATTAGCTCTGAGTATTTACACTCGCCAAGAGCACAATATTTCACGCAAGCAGATCAGTGACAATGCACTAAAAGTGCTTTATCGGCTGAATGGTGCGGGTTTTGACGCATTTTTAGTCGGTGGTGGCGTACGCGATATTTTACTCGGTACCCAGCCAAAAGATTTTGATATTGCGACAAACGCAACACCAGAACAAATCAAAAATTTATTTCGAAACTGCCGTCTGATTGGTCGCCGTTTCCGCCTTGCGCATATCATGTTTGGTCGAGACATTATTGAAGTCGCGACTTTCCGCGGACACCATCAGGAACCATCGAAAAATGTTTCTGCTCAATCAAAAGAAGGCATGCTTCTTCGTGACAATGTTTACGGAAGTGTCGATGAAGATGCTGAACGTCGTGACTTTACGATTAACGCTATGTACTACAACATTAGTGATTACAGCATTCACGATTACGCAGGTGGCGTAGAAGATCTTGAAGATAAGTTGATTCGCCTTATTGGTGAGCCTGAAGTTCGTTATCGCGAAGATCCGGTACGCATGCTTCGTGCAATGAGATTTGCAGCCAAACTCGACTTTGACATCGAAGAAGACACAGCCGATCCAATTGAACATCTTGCACACCTTCTAAAAGATATCCCAGCCGCACGTCTGTATGAAGAATCACTGAAGCTGCTGCAATCTGGGCACGGTTTAGAAACGTACCACTTAATGCGTGAATACAATCTATTCCAACAAATTTTCCCAACAATTGCTGAACACTTTACTGAAGATTATTCTTCAGAAACTGAGCAAATGTTAGATTTGGTATTAGATTCAACTGACCTTCGTATTGAAGACGGCAAACGCGTTAACCCAGCCTTCATGTTCGCGGCTATTCTTTGGTACCCAATGAATAAGCTGGCAGACAAATTAGTCGCTGAACTAGGTGTTGCGCACTACGACGCAATAATGGAAGCAAGCAACCTGATCTTAGATCAACAAGTGAAGTCTCTTGCTATTCCACGCCGTCATACAGCAACCATTCGTGAGATATGGCAGCTACAGCTTCGTTTACCTCGTCGTAATGGTAAACGCGCTTTCCGCCTTATGGAATTAAACAAATTCCGTGCAGGTTATGATTTCTTAGAAATGCGTGGCGAAGTTGAACAAGGTGAAGCTCTAGACCTTGCTAAATGGTGGGAAACCTTCCAAAACGCAGGTAGAAACATGCGTCAAGCAATGGCTAATGATGTGGAAAATCCGGGTAGATCATCAGGTAACCGCCGCCGTAAAACCTACCGTAAAAAGAAAAGTAAGCCTGCAGAATGATCACGGCATATATCGCGGTTGGCAGTAACCTTGCCGACCCGGTGAGCCAAGCAAATCTGGCCATCGAAACATTAAAAAGCCTACCGCGCTCAACGTTTATTGCGACTTCTAAGCTATATAGTAGCACTCCAATGGGGCCGCAAAATCAACCTGATTACATTAATGCGGTCGTGGCTATTCAAACTGAATTAACGCCTATTGAACTGCTCAATTGCACACAAAAAATTGAGTTAGAGCAAGGGCGTGTCCGTAAAGATGAACGTTGGGGACCAAGGACTTTGGATCTCGACATCATTCTATTCGGCAATGAGGTGATCGATTCGGAGCGTTTAACTGTTCCACATTATGGAATGAAAGAGCGTGAATTTGTGCTCTATCCGCTTGCTGAAATCGCACCAAGTTTACAACTCCCTGATGGGGCAGAGCTGACTGACCTACTGAAAACAGTAGATAAGAATGGGCTCGATGTTTGGCAGAGATAGCCAAATACAGTAAGGAATTATTATGAAAAAAGTAACCATTAACGACTTAATCAAGTGCAAACAAGAAGGTCGTAAATTTGCAACGTCTACAGCTTATGATGCGAGTTTTGCCCAATTATTTGAAAGCCAAGAAATCCCAGTTTTATTAGTGGGCGACTCTCTAGGTATGGTGCTTCAAGGTAAAACAGACACACTGCCTGTAACGGTTCAAGATATTGCTTATCATACTCGCTCTGTTCGTACTGGCAGCCCAAACTGTTTGTTAATGGCTGACATGCCTTTCATGAGCTATGCAACACCAGAGCAAGCTTGTGAAAACGCGGCAACACTGATGCGTGAAGGCGCTAACATGGTTAAAATCGAAGGCGGAAGCTGGTTGGTTGATACCGTTAAAATGCTAACAGAGCGTGCAGTACCTGTTTGTGCCCACCTTGGTCTAACGCCACAATCAGTCAATATTTTTGGTGGCTATAAAGTTCAAGGTCGCAATGATGAGCAAGCCGATAAAATGGTTGCTGATGCACTTGCTCTTCAAGATGCCGGTGCTCAAATTGTTCTATTAGAATGCGTACCTGCATCATTAGCAAAGCGAATTACAGAAGCTTGTGATGTACCAGTTATAGGCATTGGTGCAGGCAACGTGACTGACGGTCAAATCTTAGTAATGCATGATATGTTTGGTATCTCAGCAAACTACATGCCTAAGTTTTCTAAGAATTTCCTAGTTGAAACTGGCGATATGCGTAAAGCAGTAGCGAAATATAAAGAAGATGTAGAAAGTGCAATCTTCCCAGATGACGCTCACACAATCGCTTAGGAGTAATGATGCAAACTTTTGCTGATATAGCGGCTCTTCGTGAGCAAATCAAACAATACAAACGAGATGACCGTACTATTGCGTTTGTACCAACAATGGGCAATCTTCACGAAGGACACCTAACTTTAGTTAGAAAAGCTCGTGAACATGCCGATATTGTTGTGGTTAGCATTTTTGTTAACCCAATGCAGTTTGATCGCACGGATGACTTAAATAACTACCCTCGCACATTAGAAGCTGACTTGAGTAAGTTAACTGGTGAAGGTGTGGAACTGGTCTTCACACCAACTCCAGAGAGCATGTACCCAGAAGGTTTGGATAAGCAGACTTTCGTTGAAGTACCAGGCATATCTCATATGCTAGAAGGCGCTTCTCGCCCAGGTCACTTCCGCGGTGTGTCCACCATAGTGACCAAGTTATTTAACATTGTTCAGCCTAACTTTGCATGCTTTGGTGAAAAGGATTTTCAGCAACTGGCTGTGATTCGCCAAATGACATTAGATTTAGCACTCGATATTGAAATTATTGGAGTGCCGACAGTTCGTGAAATGGATGGCTTAGCCATGAGTTCTCGTAATAGTAATCTAACTATAGATGAACGCCAAAGAGCGCCAGTTCTAGCGCGCACAATGCGTTGGATAAGCAGTGCTATCCGTGGTGGTCGTGATGATTACGCTTCAGTGATTGAAGATGCGAACGATCAACTACGCGCAGCTGACTTACAGCCAGATGAGATTTTCATCTGTGATGCGAAAACTATGCAAGCGATTACCGCTGATTCCACGCAAGCTGTTATCTTGATGTCTGCTTTCTTAGGTAAGACTCGTCTTATCGATAACCAAGTTCTAGATTTGGTTACCGAGACGAAAGAAGAAATGAAAGAAGAAACCGCTGAATAATCAGTTTCCTTCCTAGAGTGCAAAACATAAAAAAGGTCGATTAATATCGACCTTTTTCTTATTCAGTAATTCGTATATCCAAACATACTAGCTACGTAAGCCAATACCTTTTGTCACTAAGTAATGTGCGATTCCATATAGCACTACGATGAATGCCCCTAGCACACCAAATGACGTCACAATACCGACATCAGATACACCTAAGAAGCCATATCTAAACGCGTTCACCATGTAAACGATAGGGTTCAACTTAGACACACTCTGCCACATTTCAGGCAATAAGCTGATTGAATAGAAAACTCCACCAAGATACGTCAGCGGCGTTAAAATGAATGTCGGAATAATTGAGATATCATCAAATGTGCGAGCAAATACCGCGTTAATTAGACCACCAAGCGAAAACACCACTGAAGTCAAAAATACAGTCGCTATGATCACGCCCCAATGGTCAACCTGCAGGTCAACAAAGAACAGAGAAACAAACGTCACTATCGTGCCCACCAATAAGCCACGTACCACGCCGCCCATTACGAAACCCGCAATGATCACATAGTTGGGAACAGGTGCGACTAACAGCTCTTCAATATTCTTTTGGAACTTAGCACTAAAGAACGAGGAAGCGACATTAGAATAAGAGTTGGTGATCACCGACATCATGATCAAACCAGGAACAATGTATTCCATGTAGCTAAAGCCATTCATCTCACCAATTCGGGAACCAATCAAATTGCCAAAAATGATGAAATACAACGTCATAGTAATCGCGGGCGGAACTAATGTTTGCACCCAGATACGCGTGAAGCGATTGATTTCTTTGCTCAATAAACTGCGGAAAGCGGTCCAGTATAGACTGTACATATTATTTGCTCCCTTCACGGACAATACTCACAAATAGTTCTTCTAAACGGTTTGCTTTATTACGCATAGAAAGGACTTTTACATTTTGCTCACTTAATTGAGCAAAGATCGTATTCAAACCTAGGTTCTTATCAATTTCGATTTCTAATGAGCCATTCACCATCACTTGGCTATTTACACCTTCTAGCTTAGGTCCAGACACGCCCTCTTCTAAATCAAAAATAAAAGTCTCCGCACTTAACTTACCAAGTAATGACTTCATCGTTGTATTCTCAATCAGCTCACCGCGATTAATGATACCGATATTACGACACAGCATTTCTGCCTCTTCTAGGTAGTGCGTTGTTAAGATAATGGTAATGCCCTGCTTTTCGTTGATCTCTTTGAGGAACTCCCACATTGAACGTCGCAGTTCAATATCAACCCCAGCAGTAGGCTCATCTAGGATCAGCAATTGTGGCTCATGCATCAATGCACGAGCAATCATCAAACGACGCTTCATACCACCAGACAGATTACGAGCTCGCTCGTTACGCTTTTCCCATAGGTCCAACTGAGTCAGGTACTTTTCAGCACGCTCTTTCGCTAGCGGTCTTGGCACACCGTAGTAACCAGCTTGCTGAAGTACAATTTGTTCAACGGTTTCAAAAGGGTTGAAATTAAATTCTTGAGGAACCAAGCCTAAGTTCTGCTTTGCTAACTCAAGGTCGGTATCTATGTCATAACCGAATACTTTAACCTGACCTGAAGTCTTGTTAACCAGAGAGGATATAATACCAATAGTGGTAGATTTACCGGCACCATTAGGGCCAAGCAGCGCGTAAAAGTCACCTTTTTTAACGCTTAAACTCACGCCTTTTAAGGCTTCAAAGCCACCAGCATAAGTTTTTATTAACTGTTCAATTTCCAGAGCATACATAAAGATACATTGCCATTTTATGATTATTAATCGTATATTTTTCGATCCACAATTCTCAAACCATGAGATCTCACGGTTCTTGAACACTGTATGACGATCATTTTGCCAGCAAGTCTATCGTTCATTCACGATGAATACAAATAAGCATTGAGGCTTTTCCCATTTTTAGAATTTTCTAAAGTAGACAAAGCTATGCGGCACAAACAAAAACGCCGTTAAGCGAGAAACTCAACGGCGTTATTCATACAATATTAAAGCCAAACCTACACGTTAAACCACGTCAAATTGGTGTTCATCTCTATCGACATAAGTTTTAGCTGCATTCAAAGCTTCGTATCTAAAGCGATAGGTGTTTGATTCAGGAACAAGGTCAATCACATGGAATTTCTCAAGCTGCTGACGGGTACTTTCATTTGGACACAGCAAGTAAACTTCACATTTCGCATCAAGTGCATCTTTAATCGCATTTTCCAGAGCCAAGCCTACTGTCACATCGATCATTGGAACATCCGTTAAATCGAGTATCATCACCTCATAGTCTGCAATACTAGAGTGTTGACGAGATATCGCCTTTGAGACGCTGAAGATCATAGGACCAGACAGATAGAAAAACAGAACTTTACCATTAGCACTATCAAGTAACTGACGTTCGCTATCCGTTAATGGTAGGTCATCTTCATCAGCATCACTGATTGCTTTAACCTGCCTTGCTTGCTCACGACTCAAACGTTCAATAATTAAAATATTTGAAATGAACACGCCAAGCCCAACCGCGACAATCAAGTCAACAAACACGGTTAATAGCATGACGCCATACATGATCGCCATGCCAGCAAAGCTCACCTTATGAGCACGCTGAATGAAACTCCAATCAAGAATGTTAAAACCAACATAAACAGCAATGCCAGCAAGAACAGCCATTGGGATAGGTTCTGTTAACCCACCAGCAACTAGCACAACAAGCGCGAGTACCAACGCCCTGATCACACCAGAAAGCGGAGAACGGGCCCCGACCTGGATATTCGTCACCGTGCCCATCGTTGCACCTGCACCAGGCAATGCTCCAAACAAACCCGAAAGAATATTCGCGATACCTTGACCACGAAGTTCTTTATCAGAGTCATGTTCTTTACGAGTCAACGAGTCCCCAATAACAGCCGTTAGTAGAGTATCAATACAACCTAATGTACCCAGCACTAAGGCATCGATGACCATCGTGGTAAACACTTCGGCATTAATTGTCGGAATAACTAATGAAGGAAGACCCGCTGGAATCTCACCGATGCGACGAATACTCTCTGTATCAAAAATGATGACAGATAATAAAGTCACAGCGATTAGAGCAACCAACTGAGCAGGAACATATTTGCGATATTTAGAAGGGAATAAGAAAAGAATCGCAAGTGTCAGTAACCCTAAAAACAGTTCACTGAACTTCATATTAGCGACAGTATCAGGCAATGCCGCCAAAGTCCCCATAACTCCACCAGAAGGTGCTGCGTGACCAAGTAATGGAGAAAGCTGCAAGATAATGAGTATGACCCCGATACCGGACATAAAGCCGGAAATCACACTGTAAGGCATCAAAGTGACATACTTACCTAACTTTAACGTCCCAAGTAATACTTGGAATGCACCTGCC
This sequence comes from Vibrio sp. 99-70-13A1, assembly GCF_013114625.1. Lineage (GTDB taxonomy): Bacteria > Pseudomonadota > Gammaproteobacteria > Enterobacterales > Vibrionaceae > Vibrio. The sequence goes on along the minus strand of NZ_VTXD01000014.1, from coordinate 38,169 downwards.
ATCATGACAACCGTAAAGGTCATCGCCATACCCGATTCAGGGTATTTTGCCATCATACTTGTCATCACTGCGGTCATGATGACGGTCATAGGTCCAGTTGGCTCAGAGATCAAACTGCTTGATCCGCCAAACAGTGCTGCAAATAAGCCAACCATAATGGCGCCCCATAAGCCCGCTTCTGCACCTGCACCTGAGGCAACACCAAAAGCAAGAGCTAAAGGCAAAGATATAATGGCCGTTGTTACACCACCAAACATATCCCCTTTTAGGTTCATATCTTCAAAACGACTTCCAAACACTATGCAGCTCCCTGCGAATAAAAACTCAAACCGTATTACTTTACCAAATGTGACAACTTTTCAGAAAGTGTTAATTCAATCACATTCATCATGACATATAACTGGATCGTATCATTAAAGGTAAGTTAATGATTTTGGGTGCTAGTACACGTCAGATGAGTACCGTGCAATGAAGTTTTATAGGGATTGAATTTGTAACATTGTGTATAGTTAAGAAACTTATTTAAGGGATATAAGACGTAAGATGCCAGAAATTAAACAGCTTTTTGAAAATAATTCGAAGTGGTCAGAATCAATTCGCTCTGAACGTCCGGAATACTTTACTGCACTTGAAGAAGGACAAAATCCTGGTTTTCTTTGGATCGGCTGCTCTGATAGCCGAGTACCTGCCGAACGTCTAACCGGTCTATACTCTGGTGAGCTTTTTGTTCACAGAAACGTTGCAAACCAAGTCATTCATACCGATTTGAACTGTTTATCTGTTGTGCAGTACGCTGTAGATGTCCTGAAAGTGAAGCATATTATTGTTTGTGGACATTACGGCTGTGGTGGTGTAACTGCTGCGATAGAGAACCCACAATTAGGGCTGATTAATAACTGGCTCCTGCATATTCGCGATCTTTACCTAAAACACCGTAACTGGTTAGGCGAATTGCCAAAGGAAAAGTGGGCCGATAAGCTGTGTGAAATTAACGCTGCAGAGCAGGTTTACAACTTGGGTAACTCAACAGTATTACAAAACGCTTGGGAGCGTGGACAGGAAGTTGAAGTCCATGGTGTTGTCTATGGTATTGGTGATGGCAAACTTCAAGATCTGGGCGTTCGCGGATCGAGTCGCGAATCTTTAGAAGTTAATTATCAAGCCTCCATGGCTAAAATTCTCAGTAGTGATGTTCTAAAATAAAAATTGCTATGCACTGAGAACTCAGCATTCAAAGAAAACGCCCACTATCAAATAGCGGGCGTTTTTAATTCAATTCATCAATCTTATACTCAGAAAACTATTCCTGAGGAACCACTTTACCGATGTATGGTAGGTGACGATATTTTTGAGCATAATCGATGCCAACTCCAACAACAAACTCATCTGGGATTTCAAAACCGATCCACTTAGTGTCTACGTGAACTTCACGACGAGAAGGTTTATCCAATAAAGTACAGATCTCGATAGACTTAGGACCGCGTAAGCTTAAGATTTCTTTAACCTTAGTTAACGTGTTACCCGTATCAATAATATCTTCAACAAGCAGTACGTCTTTACCTTGGATATCATCATCAAGATCTTTCAAGATACGTACATCACGTGAGCTTTCCATCGTATTACCGTAACTAGAAGCCGTCATGAAATCGACTTGGTGAGTTAGGTGAATCGCACGAGCCAGATCTGCCATAAAAACAAAAGATCCACGTAATAGGCCAACCAGTACTAAATCTTCACTACCTTGGTAATGTTCCGTGATCTGCTTACCTAGTTCATTTACTCGATCTTGAACTTCTTGCTCAGAGATCATGACTTCAACTGTATGCTTCATACTGCTCTCAATTCTATTGGGTAATTGCGACAAGTTTAGACTCTAACATGAATCTCTGCCGTTCATTTCGCGGCTAAGTCTAGCACTGCTCAAATAGCCACACCACCTTGAGGCTTCATTTTACTAGAGTTTATGAGGTGAAAGGGCTCCACCAACCTTCTTAGAAAACAGTTTGCAAGATTCCATGCCATTTAAAAAACAAAAACCGTATCAAAATTGATATAACTGTCTATAAAAGCATCAGAACTGTTTGACCATTTGCATATGCACCATTACACTCATTGTTCGTAAATAACAAAATAATCATTAATATAATAATTCGTTGGCAAGGAACTGATATGGACTCAATAGCTAAGAGACCTAGAACTAGGCTTTCCCCTCTAAAAAGAAAACTCCAGTTAATGGAGATCGCACTTGAAGTATTTGCTCGCCGTGGCATTGGTCGTGGTGGACACGCAGATATCGCTGAAATTGCTCAAGTGTCCGTTGCAACTGTCTTTAATTACTTCCCAACTCGTGAAGACCTTGTTGATGAAGTTTTGAACCATGTTGTACGTCAATTTTCTAATTTCTTAACAGATAACATTGACTTAGACCTACACGCAAAAGATAACCTGCAAAACATTGCTAATCAGATGGTGACACTAGTCGCTGATGATTGCCAATGGCTTAAAGTATGGTTTGAATGGAGTGCATCGACTCGCGATGAAGTTTGGCCGCTGTTTGTAACAACAAACCGCACAAACCAAGCGTTACTGAAGAATATGTTTACTAAAGCTATCGAACGTGAAGAAGTGTGTGATAAACACAGCCCTTCTCACTTAGTGAATTTGTTCCATGGTATTTGTTACTCACTGTTCATTCAGGCAAATCGTGCTCAATCACAAGAAGAACTAGATACGCTGACTGACAGCTACCTAAATATGCTTTGTATCTATAAGTCGTAAACTTCAAGTAGTAAAAATTCGTTTCATCTAGGCTTAAATAAAAAACCGCTGAATCATCAGCGGTTTTTTATTAACTTAAAAACAATTTAAAAGAGAATTACTTCTTCTTTTTCACTGCTTTTTTGTTAGGAAGGTCAGTGATTGAACCTTCGAATACTTCCGCAGCTAGACCAACAGACTCGTGTAGAGTTGGGTGAGCGTGGATAGTAAGAGCGATATCTTCTGCATCACAACCCATTTCAATTGCTAGGCCGATTTCACCAAGAAGCTCACCACCGTTAGTACCAACAACAGCACCACCGATTACGCGATGAGTTTCTTTATCGAAGATCATCTTAGTCATGCCGTCAGCACAGTCAGAAGCGATTGCACGACCAGAAGCAGCCCAAGGGAAAGTAGCAACTTCGTAGTTCAGGCCTTCCGCTTTTGCTTCTTTCTCAGTCTTACCTACCCAAGCTACTTCTGGCTCAGTGTACGCAATTGATGGAATTACTTTAGGATCGAAGTAGTGCTTCTTACCTGAGATAACTTCAGCAGCTACGTGACCTTCATGCACACCTTTGTGAGCAAGCATTGGTTGACCAACTACGTCACCGATCGCGTGGATGTGAGCAACGTTAGTACGCATTTGCTTATCAACATTGATGAAACCGCGCTCATCAACTTCGATACCCGCTTTTTCAGCGTCGATAAGTGCACCGTTTGGAACACGACCGATAGCAACAAGAACCGCATCGTAGCGCTCAGCTTCAGCTGGTGCTTTTTTGCCTTCCATTGAAACGTAGATACCATCTTCTTTCGCTTCAACAGCTGTTACTTTAGTCTCAAGCATAAGCTTGAACTTATCTTTGATGCGTTTAGTGAAGACTTTAACGATGTCTTTATCCGCAGCAGGGATAACTTGATCGAACATCTCAACAACATCAACTTTAGAACCTAGAGAGTGGTAAACCGTACCCATCTCAAGACCGATGATACCACCACCCATGATAAGCAGTTTTTCTGGTACTTCTTTCAGCTCTAGTGCATCCGTAGAATCCCAAATACGTGGATCTTCATGTGGGATGAACGGAAGTTTGATTGGGCGAGAACCCGCAGCGATGATTGCGTTATCAAAGTTAACTGTTGTCGTTTCTTCGCCAACAACTTCAATGCTGTTAGGGCTAGTGAATTTACCAAAGCCATTAACAACCGTTACTTTACGCATCTTAGCCATACCGCCAAGACCGCCAGTTAGTTGATCAACAACCTTATCTTTCCAGATACGAATTTTGTTGATGTCTGTTTGTGGTTCACCAAATACAACGCCGTGCTCAGCCATTGCTTTTGCTTCTTCAATTACTTTTGAAACGTGAAGAAGTGCTTTTGATGGAATACAACCAACGTTTAGACATACGCCGCCAAGAGAGCTGTAGCGCTCTACAAGTACAGTTTCAAGACCTAAGTCTGCACAACGGAATGCTGCTGAGTAACCAGCAGGACCTGAACCAAGTACAACAACTTGGGCTTTAATTTCTTTGCTCATTGTGACCTCTTGTAGTCATTATCCCTAACAGGCTAAGTAGGTGTTCTTAAATTATTGGACTTTCAAACAGGAAACATTTTACAGAGATGTTAACAGTGTGAAAGTAGCTTTAAGTTAGCCTGTGAGCTAGACAACAATTCCCTTCCAGTTTATGAAACATGCAGGTAACTGTTCTCTAAAAATAGTCTTTATATAAAGAATTAAGGTGACTCGAAAGTCACCTTAATAATTACTTTCTAAATTACAGTACTAGACGACGAATGTCAGATAGTGCGCTGTTTAGGAAAGTAATGAAGCGTGCACCTTCTGCACCATCGATCACACGGTGGTCGTATGATAGAGACAGTGGAAGCTGTAGACGTGGTTGGAATTCTTTACCATTCCAAACTGGCTTAATTTCAGACTTAGACACACCTAAGATGCCTACTTCTGGAGCATTTACGATTGGAGTAAATGCAGTACCGCCAATACCACCAAGGCTAGAAATTGTGAAACAACCGCCTTGCATGTCTGCTGCTGTTAACTTACCAGAACGTGCTTTCTTAGAAACAGCCATTAGCTCTTCAGATAGCTCGTAAATGCCTTTCTTGTTCACGTCTTTGAATACAGGAACAACTAGACCATTTGGCGTATCAACAGCGATACCCACGTTTACGTACTTCTTAAGAATGATGCTTTCGCCATCTTCAGAAAGAGAAGAGTTAAACGCTGGGAATGCTTCTAGCGCTTTAGCAACAGCTTTCATGATGAACACAAGTGGAGTGATCTTCATGCCAGTGTCTTTCTTCGCTTCGATTGCGTTCTGTTCTTTACGGAATGCTTCTAGCTCAGTGATGTCTGCGTTGTCCCACTGTGTAACGTGAGGGATCATTACCCAGTTACGATGTAGGTTAGCGCCAGAGATTTTCTTGATCTTAGAAAGTTTCTGAACTTCAGTTTCGCCGAACTTGCTGAAGTCAACTTTTGGCCATGGTAGTAGACCAAGAGCAGAACCGTCGCCGCCTTTACCTGATGCTGCTGCACCAGATTCAAGACGCTTAAGTGCATCTTTAACGTAAGACTGGACGTCTTCTTTAAGTACGCGACTCTTACGACCAGTACCTTTAACTTTCGCTAGGTTTACACCGAATTCACGAGCTAGACGACGAACAACTGGAGATGCGTGAGCGTACTCGCCGTTCTCTTGGAAGTCGTTAGCTGCTGGAGCTTCTGCTTTTGCCGCAGGTGCAGGTGCTGCTGCCGGAGCTGCTGCTTGTGCTGGAGCTGAAGCCACCACTGCTACTGGTGCTGCGCCTTCAACAACGAAAGTCATGATTGAAGAACCCGTTGACACTTTGTCACCAGCTGCAATCTTGATTTCTTTCACTGTTCCAGCGAATGGTGCAGGAACTTCCATTGAAGCTTTGTCGCCTTCAACAGTAATTAGAGATTGCTCTTCCTCTACTGTATCGCCAACCGCTACCATGATTTCAGTAACTTCTACTTCATCACCACCGATATCAGGAACGTTTACTTCTTTCTCAGCAGATGCTGCTGGAGCCGCTGCAACTGGTGCTGCTGCCGCAGAAGCAGGAGCCGCTGCAGGTGCTGAACCAGCAATTTCAAATACCATTACTAGAGAACCAGTAGATACTGAATCACCAGAAGCGATCTTGATTTCTTTAACGATACCAGCGAATGGCGCAGGAACTTCCATTGAAGCCTTGTCACCTTCAACAGTAAGAAGAGATTGCTCTTCTTCTACTGCGTCACCGATAGCAACCATGATTTCAGTTACTTCAACTTCATCACCGCCGATATCAGGAACGTGAACTTCTTTAAGCTCAGCAACTGATGCCGCAGCAGGAGCAGCTACAGGAGCCGCTTCAACTGCTGGAGCAGCCGGTGCTGCTGCACCTTCCGCTTCAAAGATCATGATAAGAGAACCAGTAGAAACAGAATCGCCTTCCGCTATTTTGATTTCTTTAACGATACCCGCTTGAGACGCAGGAACTTCCATTGAAGCTTTGTCGCCTTCAACAGTGATCAGTGACTGCTCTTCTTCAACCTTGTCGCCAACGTTTACAAGAATCTCAGTTACTTCAACCTCGTCAGCACCGATGTCTGGTACATTAATTTCGATTGTCATTGTATTTACCTACCTTAATGCCAGTCTTATGCGTATTGCGGGTTAATTTTGTCTGCGTCGATGCCGAATTTAGCAATTGCTTCAGCAACTACTGATTTCTCAACATCACCACGTTTAGCCAGTTCAGTAAGCGCAGCAACTACAACGTAGCCTGCATTTACTTCGAAGTGACGACGTAGGTTTTCACGGCTATCTGAACGACCGAAGCCGTCAGTACCAAGTACTTTGTAAGACTCAGAAGGCATGAATGCACGTACTTGCTCAGCGTAGTTCTTCATGTAATCCGTTACTGCGATTGCAGGCTCGTTACCAAGAACAGTTGTGATGTACGGTACTTTCTCTTCAGCTTCTGGGTGAAGCATGTTGTCACGCTCTACCGCTTGACCGTCACGAGTCAGTTCGTTGAAAGACGTTACAGAGAATACGTCAGATGCTACACCGTACTCTTCGCTCAGGATTTGAGCTGCTTTACGTGCTTCGTTCATGATAGTACCAGAGCTCATTAGCTGAACCTTAGACTTAGAACCAGCGTAAGATTCAAGCTTGTAGATACCCTTACGAATGCCTTCTTCAGCGCCTTCTGGCATTGCTGGCATTGCGTAGTTCTCGTTCATTACTGTTAGGTAGTAGTAAACGTTCTCTTGGTTCTCACCGTACATGCGACGAATACCGTCTTGCATGATTACCGCTAGCTCGTAAGCAAACGTTGGGTCGTAAGAGATACAGTTAGGTACTGTGTTCGCCATGATGTGCGAGTGGCCATCTTCGTGCTGTAGACCTTCACCGTTTAGCGTAGTACGACCAGCAGTAGCACCCAGTAGGAAACCACGAGCTTGTTGGTCACCAGCTAGCCATGCCATGTCACCAATACGTTGGAAACCGAACATTGAGTAGTAGATGTAGAACGGGATCATCGGCAGATCGTTTGTGCTGTATGAAGTTGCAGCTGCAACCCATGAAGCCATCGAACCTAGCTCATTGATACCTTCTTGAAGAACTTGACCAGACGTTGCTTCTTTGTAGTAAGAAACGATGCCTTTATCTTCAGGTGTGTAATCTTGACCGTGTGGGTTGTAAATACCAACCTGACGGAATAGACCTTCCATACCGAATGTACGAGCTTCATCACAAATGATAGGAACGATGTTCTTACCAATGTTCTTATCTTTAAGAAGGATGTTTAGCGTACGTACATAAGCCATAGTTGTAGAGATATCACGCTTCTGTTCACCTAGTAGTGGAGAGAAAGCTTCTAGCTCAGGCACTTTAAATTCTTGAGTGAATTTAGGCAGACGCTGAGGTGTGTAACCATGTAGAGCGTTACGACGAGCGTGCATGTATTCATATTCAGCAGAACCTTCTTCCAGTTTTAGATATGGAAGTTCAGCAATTTTCTCATCAGAAAGAATATCTTCTAGACCTAGGCGATCACGTAGGTGTTGAACATGAGTCATGTCCATTTTCTTAACACCGTGCGCAATGTTCTTACCTTCAGCTGCATCACCCATGCCGTAACCTTTAACCGTCTTAGCTAGGATTACAGTTGGCTTACCGTTTGTCTCTTTTGCATTGTTGAATGCAGCAAACAGTTTAGAAGAATCGTGGCCACCACGCTTAAGCGCGAAGATTTCATCATCTGTCATATCTGCAACTAGTGCAGCTGTTTCTGGGTACTTACCAAAGAAGTGCTCACGTACGTACGCGCCATCTTTAGATTTGAATGTCTGGTAGTCACCGTCGATAGTTTCGTTCATTAATTGAAGAAGCTTACCAGTCGTGTCTTTAGCTAGTAGAGAATCCCAGTTGCTACCCCAGATAACTTTAACAACGTTCCAACCTGCGCCTTTGAATAGACCTTCAAGTTCTTGAATGATGCTACCGTTACCCATAACAGGACCGTCTAGACGCTGTAGGTTACAGTTGATTAGGAAACATAGGTTGTCTAGCTTCTCACGCGCAGCGAAAGAGATAGCACCACGTGATTCTGGCTCATCCATCTCACCGTCACCTAGGAACGCGTATACGCGTTGCGCTGAAGTTTCTTTCAGACCACGACCGTCAAGGTACTTAAGGAAGCGCGCTTGGTAGATAGCAGAGATAGGACCAAGACCCATAGATACTGTTGGGAACTGCCAGAACTCAGGCATCAGTTTAGGGTGCGGGTAAGAAGGGATACCTTTACCATCAACTTCTTGACGGAAGTTATCTAGCTGCTCTTCAGTTAGACGACCTTCAACGAATGCACGAGAGTAGATACCTGGAGAGATGTGACCTTGGTAATAAACTAGATCGCCACCGTCCGTCTCATTTGGAGCACGGAAGAAGTGGTTGAAACATACTTCGTAGAACGCAGCAGCTGACTGGTAAGAAGCCATGTGACCACCAAGGTCTAGGTCTTTCTTAGAAGCACGCAATACGATCATGATTGCGTTCCAGCGAATAATCGAACGAATACGACGCTCAAGAGTTACGTCACCAGGGTAAGCTGGCTCTTGTGCTGCTGGAATTGTGTTGATGTAGTTCGTGTTGATGCCTGTAGCCATATCAACACCATCTAAACGCGCTTTATCTAGAACTTGTTCTAGTAAAAACTGTGCACGTTCTACACCTTCTTCACGTACTACTGACTCAAGAGCTTCTAACCAATCTTGAGTTTCCAGAGCATCAACGTCATGCTTCATGTCAGACATGGCGATCTATCCTTTTTGTTAGTTGGATTCTACTAAACACGTAAAAAGCCGAAGTATTACGGCTATTTACCCTGTTGAATTCGACGTAAAGAACGTTCGCGTCGCGACTCTTCTTTAGTCAAATCCATCAATGTTTCTTCGATATAAGCTAAATGAGAATGTGACATTTCACGCGCCTGTTCTGGCTGTCCTGAAACAATCGCATCCACGATATTAGCTCGATGTATGCTTACTTTCTCTACAACATCTTGACGACGGTGTAATAGTTTTAAATTCTCTAAAATATTCTGCTCAAGTAACGGAGCGAGGCTTCGCACTATGTGGAGTAGCACCACATTATGTGCGGCTTCAGTTAGAGCAATAAGAAAAGCCATAACTGCAGCGGATTCAGCGTCGATATCGTTCTTTTCCTGCGCGCCGTGAATATTATCTTGGCAAGCCTGAATTCGAGCAAAATCTTCATCAGTTCCACGCAATGCTGCAAAGTAAGCTGAGATTCCTTCCATCGCATGACGCGACTCCAACAAGTCTAGTTGGGTTTCAGAATGGCTCGATAACAAATTAAGAAGAGGATCTGAAAAGCTTTTCCAAATATTCTCACTCACAAACGTTCCCCCACCTTGACGGCGAGTCAGTAAGCGTTTTGCTTCTAAACGTTGTATCGCTTCTCGGATTGACGGACGAGACACATCGAACTGTTTAGCCAGTTCACGCTCAGGCGGCAATTGCTGCCCTGGAGCCAGTGTTCCTTCCACTATCAACCTTTCTAACTCCTGCTCAATAACATCAGAGAGTTTTGGCTGACGAATCCTTTGATAAGCCATAATTTGTTGTTCTTCTTTTGCAGGTAATTGGTAATACCAATTTTTAATTTGCGCAGAAATTAACATAATTAAAACGCTACTGTCCAGCCTAAAATTGACCTGAATCATAGAACAAGGCGCGAATTAACCGTGAATTAACAAATGAAATTTAAAACAGCAACCAAATTGGTCTTACCATTTACAGAGGTAATACTTTCGGGGAGGATTCGTGCTAGAAAGTTTCAGGATAAAAATGAATTGTTTCAGATTGATTTACCTGACCCGTTCAAAAATCAAACCAACCGCACACTAAAAGAAGAAATTCTGTTCATAACTTTTAATATTCTTGTATTTGATAGCCCCATCACACTCTCTACTATTCATCGCTTTCAGCCAACCAATCTGATTACAAATTGATAACCAAATACATCAATCCAAGCATTGATGCTAAAAACATTCACGATGAAAAACTGCCGCTATAAAGAGGTAAGCCTCAATTTATCTTTAAATTTTACCCAATCAAATACTAGACCAGGATCCGTTTTACGCAACGGTGATATATATTGATGGCCAGTAATACGCGGGATGGTTACCTGAGGAAAATACTTCATCAAAGCTTCTGTAAGGGTTGATAAAGACAAGTACTGCTCTTTCGTATAAGAAACAAAATCACTGCCTTCTAATTCAATGCCTATCGAGTAATCATTGCATCTCTCTCTTCCAGCAAAGCTCGACTGTCCAGCATGCCAAGCCCGATCGTGAAAAGAGACAAATTGCACAACTTCTCCATCGCGACGAATCAAGCAGTGCGCAGAAACACCCATTTGATGAATAACTTCGAAGAACGGGTGCTCGGCTGGATTTAAGTTACCAGTAAAAAACTGCTCGATATACGGACCACCAAACTCGCCTGGTGGAAGGCTAATGTTGTGAACGACTAATAGTGAGACATCATCCGATTTAGGGCGAGAATCATAAAAAGGAGAAGGAACGTGCCTAGCATTTTCATACCAACCAGCAGTACTTATTGTCATTATTAACTCACTTAATTTATCAATAAAGAAACCTGATTCAGCTCAGACCTTTGCGCTTATCGGTTCAACTCTTTAATTTGCAGCTAAGCAAGAGTATCATTCCTACCCCACTCCCTTTCAAGATTAGATTTGCGATGAAAAATACACATAACAGCCAACAACGCCTTGACTACTTAAAAGAGCAATTACCATTAGAGATTACTCGAGCTGTAGCTGAGACTATTAGAGAAGATTTAGGCGGTACGCTTGATCCTATGGCTGATATTACTGCAAGTCTAATTCCTGCTGATGCGGTCAACACTGCAACCATCATTACCCGTGAACATGGTGTTTTTTGTGGTCAAGCATGGGCTGATGAAGTGTTTAAACAATTAGGCGGTGAAGTGACTATCGAGTGGAACGTACAAGACGGTGATAAGGTTGAACCAAATCAAACGCTTTGCACGTTAAGTGGTCCAGCACGCGCACTATTAACTGGTGAGCGTAATGCAATGAACTTCATTCAAACGCTATCAGGCTGCGCTTCTATCACCGCAACCTATGCAGAAAAGATCAAGCACACTGAATGTCGCTTATTGGATACACGAAAAACAATTCCAGGTCTGCGCAGCGCATTAAAATACGCAGTGGCATGTGGCGGTGGTTTCAATCACCGTATTGGTGTTTTTGACGCTTACCTAATTAAAGAAAACCACATCATCGCTTGTGGTGGTATTGAAAAAGCGATTTCAACAGCAAAGGAGTTAAACCCGGGAAAGCCTGTAGAAGTTGAAACGGAAAGCCTAGAAGAGTTGGAACAAGCCATCAATGCAGGTGCTGACATCATTATGCTAGATAACTTCACCACAGACATGATGCGTGAAGCCGTAAAATTAAATGCTGGACGTGCTGCTCTTGAAAATTCAGGAAATGTGACACTCGACACTATCGCTGAATATGCTGAAACCGGCGTTGATTACATCTCCGTTGGTGCACTGACCAAACATTTAAAAGCACTTGATCTATCCATGAGATTTCAAGCATAAAATTTCTTTAAGTAATTAATAATATTAAAGGTTCTGATGAAAATCAGAGCCTTTTTATTTGGGAATTTATCAATAATGAGAACGTAAATCTAACCTCGTCACATAATTTTGCAGCTCGAATGAAATTGAACATCAATAAACACTAAGCCACTCGAGCACCACCCCATACGGTATTTTTATTATCAAAGCAGACACCTATCATCGTTCCATCACAGGTTAGTGATCAATTAATCTATATGGAATACAACATGAAAAATAGAAATGCTAAAAAGCAAAATGGTTTTACGTTAATCGAGTTAATGATTGTAGTGGCGATTATTGGAATCCTGTCTGCATTTGCTGTACCTGCATACCAAAATTACACGATGCGCGCTCATGCAAGCGAAATGTTAAGTGCCTCTTCTGCATTTAAAACTGCAACTAGTATATGTTTACTTGACGGAGAAGCTGACTGCTCATCAGGGAATGGCGGTGTACCTGGAAATCAACAATTTCAAAAAGATGCTACCGATGATTTCACAGTATCTTCAACCATTGCTCAAGCAGCTTTAGGTACAGCAACAGGTAATGTTACAGCAACTGTTGCAGCTAAAGGAGCATTAGCTGCTAACTCTACTGTTGTTTTAACTCCAACAATATCTGCATCAGGAGTGACATGGGCAGTCACTTGTACTGGTGCTGGAAATGCGGATTGGTGTCCTGAAAGGTAATGCACACTAACCTCTCCACAATTCTTCGTCAGGCTAATTTGCTTAGCCTGATTCAAGAACAAGCCGTTGTGGATCATATCCAAGCTTCTGGTGCATCTACGCCAGAAGCTTTAGTTTCTCTTGGTTTCTTTAACTTTAAAGATCTCACTACACATCTGAGCGAAATTTTCGGCTTAGCTGTCGTTCAATTATCATCTATCGATTACCAATCTCTATGTGAACAACTTGGTTTACGTGAACTCATTACTAAGTACAACGCAATCCCCCTTAGTTGCTCATCGTCAACGCTAACCCTAGCGGTCGCTGACCCTACAAACTTACAAGCGGAAGATGATTTTAGATTTGCGACAGGATTGCAAATTGAAATGGTTTTAGCGAATTCAGATGAGCTCATTGGTGCTGTACGCCGTTTATACGGGCGAAGTATCTCTAACTCTGACTCCAACCTCAAAGAAATCAGTCAAGATGAATTAGCTAATCTAGTTCAAGTTTCTGATGATGAAGTCACTTCAATAGAAGACTTAAGCAAAGATGATTCACCCGTTAGCCGCTTCATAAACCAAATATTAGTAGATGCCGTGAGAAAAGGCGCATCCGATATTCATTTTGAACCTTACGAAGAGTCTTACCGAGTTAGGTTGCGTTGCGACGGTATCCTAGTTGAAACTCAGCAACCCGCCTCTCAACTAAGCCGTCGCCTGTCCGCTCGCTTAAAAATCCTTTCTAAGCTGGATATATCAGAGCGAAGACTCCCGCAAGATGGTCGTATTAAGTTACGCCTGAACGAAGAAATAGCCATTGATATGCGAGTCTCAACGCTTCCAACGTTATGGGGCGAAAAAATCGTACTTCGTTTGCTAGACAGCAGCGCTGCCAATCTAGATATTGATAAATTAGGCTACAGTGATGAACAAAAGCAATTGTACTTAAATGCATTGCAACGCCCGCAAGGCATGATCTTGATGACTGGGCCTACGGGGAGTGGAAAAACGGTATCTCTTTACACTGGTTTAAGGCTCCTCAATACACCAGAAAGAAACATATCGACTGCAGAAGATCCTGTAGAGATCAACTTATCAGGTATCAACCAAGTTCAAGTTACCCCTAAGATCGGTTTTGGTTTTGCAGAAGCCTTACGATCTTTTTTAAGGCAAGATCCAGATATCGTAATGGTTGGTGAAATACGTGATTTAGAAACTGCTGAGATCGCAATTAAAGCCTCTCAAACAGGCCACTTAGTTTTATCTACTTTACATACTAATTCAGCGGCAGAAACAGTCGCTCGACTTTCAAATATGGGGATAGAGCCTTTTAACCTCGCTTCTTCTTTAAGCCTCATTATTGCTCAAAGACTTGCACGCAGGTTGTGCAAGCATTGCAAAACCACAGACAGCTCTCCTCATATTTATCTAAAGCATCGTATACCAAGTGAATACACCATTTATCAAGCCAACAAATCTGGCTGTAATGAATGTACCAAGGGCTATTCAGGTCGTGTCGGTATCTATGAGGTCATGCCTTTTAGTGATGACTTAAAAGAAAACTTAATCACAAAACCAAATGCACTAGAAATAGAACAAATAGCGAAAAAAAACGGCATGAAAACTTTACAAGAATCCGGCATTCAAAAGCTTATTGAAGGCACTACTAGCTATCAGGAACTCCAGCGCGTTCTGTATTTATAACCTAACGATGAAAATGAACACTGTTTTTAGAAGCTAGCAATGGATGGTAGAGAAAGTTAATGGAGCAAAGATGAATAAAACAAGTCAATCACAATTAAAAAACTATCGTTGGAAAGGAATCAATAGCTCTGGAAAAAAAGTATCGGGGCAAACATTAGCGCTTACTGAAGTAGAAGTTAGAGAAAAACTCAAAGAGCAGCACATACAAATTAAGAAAATTAAAAAAAACAGTATTTCAACTTTAACGAAAATAACTAATCGAGTCACACCTCAAGACATTACCGTATTGACTAGGCAGCTGGCTACTATGCTTACAACAGGTGTGCCAATCATTCAGGCAATTAAATTGGTTTCAGATAATCACCGTAAAGCCGAAATGAAATCTATTTTATCCCACATAAGTAAGGGAGTAGAGGCGGGGACTCCAATATCTAAGTCCATGCGAACTGCAAGCCGCCATTTTGATGATCTATACACAGATTTGGTAGCTACCGGTGAATTATCAGGAACCTTGGCTGAAGTCTTTGAAAGGCTAGCTACTTATCGTGAAAAAAGTGAACAATTGAAAGCAAAGGTCATTAAAGCTCTGATTTATCCAGCCATGGTCGTTTTGGTTGCTCTTGCTGTTTCTTATTTGATGCTCACTATGGTTATTCCTGAATTCGAGTCAATGTTTTCAGGGTTTGGTGCAGAGCTTCCTTGGTTCACTCAGCAAGTTCTGCATTTATCTCACTGGATGCAAGCCTATAGTTTTTACGCTGCACTCGGTATCATCGTCTCTATTATCAGTTTTAAACTTATCCGAAAACGATCCTACTCAATTCGCTTAGCGACCAGCAGACTTGGCTTGAAATTTCCAGTTTTGGGCGATGTGATATCAAAAGCTTCCATAGCAAAATTCAGCCGAACTCTTTCCACCAGCTTCAGCTCTGGTATTCCTATTTTGACCAGCTTGAAAACCACCGCTAAAACAGCAGGTAACCTACATTATGAAGTCGCAATTGGCGAGGTTCATAGAGAAACAGCAGCTGGTATGCCAATGTATATCGCTATGCGTAACACCGATGCATTTCCAGAAATGGTACTACAAATGGTGATGATAGGTGAGGAATCTGGAAACCTAGACGACATGCTCAATAAAGTCGCGACTATTTATGAATTTGAAGTGGACAACACAGTCGATAACTTAGGCAAGATTCTCGAACCTCTAATCATCGTATTTCTTGGTACTGTTGTCGGGGGGCTTGTGGTTGCCATGTACTTACCAATATTTAACCTTATGAGTGTGATATGATAACTACTAGATTATTAAGATATTAATGAGTGGGCTTTGTACCACTCATCATTACATTGGTACCCCACACTATGGAAGTATTTGACTACTATCCTTGGCTATTTCCAACATTAGCTTTTATTTTTAGCCTACTAATTGGCAGCTTCCTAAATGTCGTGATCCATCGTTTACCTATAATGATGGAGAGAGAATGGAAACAAGAATGCTCAGAGTGCTTTCCTGAACACAATATCGCGGCACCAGAAGGAACCTTTAACTTAAGTGTTCCTCGTTCAACATGCCCAAAATGTTCAACACAACTTAGGCTTATTGATAATATCCCAATCCTTAGCTGGTTATTATTAAGAGGAAAGTGTCATAGCTGCTCCAATCCCATAAGTGTTCGTTACCCTTTAGTTGAATTACTCACCGCAACGTCGTGTTTAGTCGTTGCAAGCCATTTTGGTTTCAGCTACTACGCCGTTGCACTGTTATTTTTTACTTTTGTCCTTATTGCCGCCACGTTTATCGATCTCGATACTATGCTTCTTCCTGATCAATTAACATTACCTCTAATGTGGTCTGGTATTGCCCTTGCTCTATTTGGTATAAGCCCTATTTCACTACAGGACTCTGTCATCGGTGCAATGGCTGGTTACCTTTGCCTTTGGAGTGTCTACTGGGCATTTAAGTTATTGACAGGTAAAGATGGAATGGGCTTCGGTGATTTTAAATTACTCGCGGCGCTCGGATCCTGGTTAGGTTGGCAACATTTACCTCTAATAATCTTACTTTCATCACTTGTAGGACTGGTATTTGGTCTCATACAATTGCGGTTGAAACAGCAAGGTATCGACAAAGCCTTTCCATTTGGTCCTTACCTCGCCATTGCGGGCTGGGTGAGCCTCATTTGGGGTAATGATATTATGAATTGGTATTTCACTTCTGTACTAGGAATTTAACAATGTCATTAATTATTGGACTAACTGGTGGCATCGCCAGTGGTAAAACGACTGTCGCCAACTTGTTCCAAGAGCATTTTGGGATTGATATTGTTGACGCTGATATTGTTGCAAGAGAAGTTGTCGCAATCGGAAGTGAAGGTTTAAATTCGATTACCCTTCATTTCGGTGACGGCATTGTTTCAGAAGACGGGAATTTGAATCGAGCAAAATTACGCGAGATCATATTTTCCGACCCTCAAGAAAAACAATGGTTAAATGCTTTATTACACCCGATGATCAGGAATAAAATAGAACAAGATCTTGCTTCTATTTCATCCCCTTACGGATTACTTGTCGCTCCCCTGTTAATCGAAAATAATATGCAAGAAATGGTCAGTAGGGTACTTGTTGTGGATGTTTCTTCAGAAGAACAAGTTAATCGTACTGTCATTCGTGATAATGTTACTTCAGAGCAGGTTGAAGCTATTCTAAAATCTCAAGTATCTCGAGAGCTTCGATTATCACAAGCTGATGATGTGATTGAAAATCACACAAAAAACCAGGAACTTTTGCCTCAAATCACAGAATTGCATCAAAAGTATCTGGCTATTGAACTAAAAAATCGGTCAAAATAGCACTAAGCAGAATTAAGGCAAGCTCGATGATCACCCATAAATTTGAACATCCTCTCAATGAGAAAACACGCATTTACTTAAGAGTCGAATCACTCTTAAGGCAACTTCATTTGTCTTCTACATTTTCAGATGCTCAACAGTATCAACTTTTCTTTCGCTCGCTTTTTGATCTGCTAGAGATTTTTGAGCAAATGCAGCTAAAGAGCGAACTTGCTAAAGACATAGAAAAACAACGATTAACCTATAAAAGTTGGTTAAACGTTGATGGAGTCGACCACCAAATGCTTCAGACTCTACTCACTGATATTGATAATACCCACCAGTCCTTAATGAAAGCAGAAAGATTTGGTCAATCTTTAAAGGAAGACCGTTTTTTAGCGGCTATCCGACAACGTTTCAACCTTCCAGGTGGTTCCTGTTGCTTTGATTTACCAGCCTTACATTACTGGTTGCACCTACCGCTTGATAAAAAAATTAGAGATGCTAAAACTTGGACTGGCAGCTTACAATCTCTATCTGATGCGTTAAGTTTATGGTTAAAGCTCACCCGAGAAACAGGGCATTTTAAAAATCAAATTGCTCGAATTGGCTTCTTTCAAAGTGATGCCGAAGAAGCCAATATTTTGCGCCTTTCTATTCCAATGCAATACGGTGCTTACCCTATGATTTCCGGTCATAAAAACCGTTTTGCTGTTAAATTCATGAGTTTTGATACAGGGCAGGCATGTACTCAGGACATAGAGTTTGAGTTAGCTATTTGCACCTAATCAAACTCAAAAACATCAGCTTATAAAAACAAGCACTACTCACTATTACCCAAAGAATGACTATGCAAAAAAAAACTACAATCGTTAAATGTCCACAATGCAGCGCTGACGTTGAATGGGGAGAACAAAGCCCACACCGCCCTTTTTGCAGTAAACAATGCCAAATGATTGATTTTGGAGAATGGGCAGATGAAGAGAACTCCATTGCTGGCGCTCCAGATATGTCAGATAGCGATGGTTGGTCTGAAGACCAATACTAAAATTATCCCCCTAATACCCTTGAAGGCTGATGCATGATCAGCCTTTCCTTCCCTCTGCCACTTATCACTTATCACTTATCACTTATCACTTAGAAGAATGACATAAAGCCGTCACCTTAATTCACTCAATTTGTCTTATTCCTTATCTATAGTCATAGCCTCTAAATGACTCCGGAACTGAAAGCGTCACTTCTTTCACCTATCGATCTAACTACAATCAACCGTTTAGGTAATCCGGCGTAATTCAATTTCTATGCTTATACAAAGGATGATTTAAGATGAAACGTAGCTTAATGACGATAGGGATCATTGCCGCCTTAGTTGGGTGTAACTCAAGTAATGATGAATTAAATGATGGTTCAGCATTTACTCTCCAACTTTTGCATGTGGCTGATATGGATGGTTCAAATGCAACAGCTTTATCTAATGCTGGGAATTTCGCTTCGTTAGTGTCTGGGTTCACCAGTCAATATCCCAACAATACTTTATTTCTGAGTTCTGGCGACAACTACATTCCAGGATCTCGCTACGAAGCAGCCAACGATAACTCAATGAGTTTAGTTAACGGGATCAAAGTTCCAGGTGTTGCAAGAGCTGATATTGCAATGTTAAACGCTATGGGGCTGCAAGCTTCGGCTGTAGGCAATCATGACTTAGATGGTGGAAGTGCTGAGTTTGCAAGTATCATCAATCAAGATGGTGAATACCCTGGAGCTCAATTCCCATACTTGAGCTCCAATATGGATTTCAGTACAGATGCCAATACAGCAGGTCTTGTTGTCCCTGAAGGTCAAATGGCCGATACCATACCTAACAGCCTTACTCAAACAACTGTTATCGAAGTCGACGGTCATAAAGTCGGTATCGTGGGCATTACTACACCAACTAATGATGACATTACCAGTACTGATAATATTGCCGTTTATCCGGCGAACGATTCCATTGAAGACTTGGCTGTCATTGTTCAAACCCAAGTTGACGCATTAACTGACTCAGGTATTGATAAAGTCATTGCCCTTGCTCACATGCAATCTATCCGTTTTGAAAAGGAGCTTGCCGGGCTATTAAAGAATGTCGATATCATCGTCGCAGGTGGCTCTAATACATTATTAGCTAATGATAGTAACCGATTATGGGATGGTGATACTAAAGCTGATAACTACCCAATCATGCTAACGGATGCTGATGGAAAAGATATCGCTATCGTCAATGTAGATGCAGATTATAAGTACTTAGGGCGCTTGGTAGTAAGTTTTGATGAGAATGGTGATCTTATTGCTTCAAGTATTGATCCTAATACAAGCGGTAGTTTTATCACCGATGATCAAATGGTCGCAAGTATTGACAGTGCTATCGCTAATGCTGAAGTGGAAGCTATCGTTGATGCCGTAAATAATGTCATTATTGCCAGCGAACAAAACATCATTGGTCATACAGATGTGTATCTAAATGGCACTCGAGGGCATGTTCGGACTGAAGAAACAAATCTTGGAAACCTCACGGCCGATGCCAATTTATGGTACGCACAATTACATGATGCTCAAGTCCAAATTTCTCTTAAAAATGGTGGAGGTATTCGTGCTGATATTGGTTACTCTGAATACCCTGCAGGTTCAACCAATCCAAATGAACTTCAGTACTACCCACCAGCCGCTTACCCTCTTGCAGGGAAAGGTGAAGGTGACATTTCTCAATATGATGTCCAGTCTGCCCTCGCGTTTAATAACAGTTTAGCGATTGTCGATCTTACCGCCAATGAACTCTGGGATATTCTTGAGTATGGTGTAGCAGGTGTTGAGAATATATCTGGCGGCTTTACGCATATAGGTGGTATGTGCATTGAATACGACGGTTCAAGAACTGCACGCGTAGCCGACCCTATCACTGGTGATGTGACAACTCCCGGTCAGCGAATTCGAAAAGTCATTGTCGATACAAACGGAGACAGTACTTGTGGACCTAATGATGAGTTGGTGGTCAGTGATGGCGCAGTCGTAGCGAACAATAACTACAAAACCGTAACTTTAAGTTATCTATCTCTATCTGAACCATACCCATGTACCGATAATGGTAATGGCGGATGTTCAAATCAAGTTATGTTAGAAGACGATGGAGTAATGACAGCAGATCCTCAGCTAAGCAACTTTGCAGCCACAGGAACTGAGCAAGATGCGTTAGCTGAATACCTTCAAGCATTTCATACCGATGAAAACTCACCATATTTAACAAAAGACAGTGTGGATGGCGGCTTAGCGGATACTCGTATAATACGTTTAGACTAGTCACATAAATAAAGGAGGAGGCATTTAAATCAAAAGCTAAATGCATGTGCCTCTTTCCTTAAATAAGCAATGAGAAACTACCTACACTTAAAAATACCAATTGATAGAAACAAAAAAGCGGAGCCAAATGGCTCCGCTTTTATCGATAGAATGCAAAAAGAATTACTTCTTAGCAAGCTTCTCTTTAATACGAGCTGACTTACCAGAACGCTCACGTAGGTAGTACAACTTGGCACGACGTACTGCACCACGGCGTTTAACTTCAATGCTATCAACCATTGGAGAGTGAGTTTGGAACGCACGCTCAACACCTTCACCGTTCGAGATTTTACGAACTGTGAATGCTGAGTGAAGACCACGGTTACGAATAGCGATTACAACGCCTTCGAAAGCCTGTAGACGCTCACGGTCACCTTCTTTTACCTTAACCTGAACTACAACAGTGTCACCTGGTGCAAATTTAGGAAGGTCTGATTTCATTTGCTCTTGTTCAAGAGCGTTGATGATGTTGCTCATTTGTATAAATTCCTAGAATAAACTGATACTAAATTTAATAGGTTACTGCTTGCTTTTCTTCTTAGAGCGATGCTCTTTGATGAATTCAGCCAGTAATTGTTCCTGTTCGTCAGTCAGAGCTAGGTTTCCCAGGAGTTCTGGTCTTCTTAGCCAAGTTCGGCCCAGCGATTGTTTTAATCGCCAGAGACGAATATCCTTATGATTTCCAGATTTCAGTACCGAAGGTACCTCTTTTCCGTCTAATACTTCAGGACGCGTATAGTGAGGGCAATCTAGCAAGCCATTTGCAAAAGAATCTTCTTCTGCTGATGCGAAATCTCCAAGTACCCCTGGTATAAACCGAGATACCGAATCAATCAACGTCATGGCAGGCAGTTCACCACCCGTCATTACAAAATCTCCAATTGACCATTCTTCGTCAACTTCAGATTGAATAATACGCTCATCTACCCCTTCATAGCGCCCACAGATAAGAACAATGTTCTCGTTAGTAGCCAACTCTTCAACACCTTGCTGGTCGAGCTTGCGACCTTGAGGTGAAAGGTAGATAACTTTCGTCTTTCCTGGTGATGCTTGCTTGGCTGTTTGGATAGCATCGCGCAAAGGCTGAACCATCATTAACATGCCAGGACCACCACCGTAAGGTCTATCATCAACAGTGCGATGTTTATCATGAGTGAAATCTCGAGGATTCCATGTCTCAATAGATAAAAGACCTTTTTTAACCGCTTGACCTGTTACTCCAAAATCAGTAACAGAACGGAACATTTCAGGAAAGAGGCTAATTACGCCAACCCACATGTGTTCTCTCGCTCTGTAATTTGGAGTTAGAATCCAGGATCCCAGTCAACTTCGATCCGGCGAGCTTCGCGATCAACTTTTTTGATCACTTGCTCTTCAAGGTACGGAATTAACCGTTCCTTTTGGCCAAAAGCATCTTTTAGATTTGCTTTAATTACTAGAACATCATTTGAGCCAGTTTCTAATAGGTCAGTAACCTCACCAAGGTTGTAACCTTTGGTGGTAAAAACTTGCATACCAAACAATTCACGCCAGTAGAATTCATCTTCTGACAATTCAGGTAATGAAGCAGGGTCGATAGCAATTTCAAAGTTAGTCATCAGTTGCGCGTCTTCACGAACATCTAATCCCGCTAGTTTACATACATAGCCTTGACCATGACGTTTCCAGCTCTCAACTTTATACTCAACCCACTTGCCCTTTAGGTTTAAATACCAAGGACTGTAATCAAATATGCTTTCAGCATTGTCTGTGTAGGAGAAAACTTTAAGCCAGCCACGAATACCATAGGTAGACCCAAGTTTACCCATAACAATTCTATCGTTTTGCTTGCTCATAGTTTCTTTACCCTTCATCGACATAAGCTATTTCTCTTTAAAAAAGAATTAAGCCGCTTTTTGAGCGTCTTTAACTAGCTTAGCTACGCGGTCAGAAAGAGATGCGCCTTGACCAACCCAATGGTTAACGCGATCTAGGTCTAGACGTAGACCTTCTTCTTGACCTTGAGCAGTAGGGTTAAAGAAACCTACTTTCTCGATGAAACGGCCAGTTGCAGCGTTACGGCTATCCGCAACTACGATTTGATAGAATGGGCGCTTCTTTGCACCGTGACGTGCCAAACGAATGGTTACCATGTCGTCCTCTTTGCTTTCTTAAAAAAATAATTAACCCCAAGTATAAGTAAATAGCTTGGGGTCTCGTGCCAAATTAAAGCCCCGGAATTTTACTCTTATTCCGGTGCAATGCAAGGGCTTTAGCTACTTTTTCACCAACATAGCAACTGTACACTTTCTGTGACACGGCTAACACTATGAAAAGTAACGTAGCTAAAGGTTACATTTGTATATTATCGACCAAACGGATTAAAGCCACCACCCATTCCGCCCATACCACCGCCGCCCATCATGCCTTGCATGTTGCGCATCATGCCTTTCATGCCGCCTTTCTGCATTTTCTTCATCATTTTTTGCATTTGGGTGAATTGCTTAAGCATACGGTTTACATCTTGAACTTGAGTTCCAGAACCCGCGGCGATACGTTTCTTACGAGAACCTTTA
Source organism: Vibrio sp. 99-70-13A1 (assembly GCF_013114625.1). Taxonomy (GTDB): domain Bacteria; phylum Pseudomonadota; class Gammaproteobacteria; order Enterobacterales; family Vibrionaceae; genus Vibrio. Next base: position 15,036 of record NZ_VTXD01000014.1, on the reverse strand, counting down.
ATCAGTTCAGGGCGTTGACGCTCTTTCATAGTCATGGAATTAATAATAGCTTCCATTTGCTTGAACATCTTATCGTCGACTTTGTCTTTCACATTATCAGGGAGCTGAGACATACCAGGAAGCTTATCCATCATGCCCATCATGCCTCCCATGTTGTGCATTTGACCAAGCTGTTCACGGAAATCTTCAAGGTCAAAGCCTTTTTTCTCTTTGAACTTTTTAGCTAGCTTCTCTGCTTTTTCGGTATCAACGTTTTTCTGCAGGTCTTCAATAAGAGACAGTACGTCGCCCATACCAAGGATACGAGAAGCAACACGATCAGGGTGGAAAGGTTCTAATGCGTCAGTTTTCTCACCAACACCCAAGAACTTAATTGGTTTACCGGTAATGTGACGAACAGATAGCGCAGCACCACCACGAGCATCACCATCAACTTTCGTTAAGATGACACCCGTTAAAGGCAGTGTATCGCCAAACGCTTTCGCTGTATTTGCTGCATCTTGACCAGTCATTGCATCAACAACGAACAGAGTTTCAACAGGCGTAATTGCAGTATGAAGCTCTTTAATTTCCGCCATCATGTCTTCGTCAATCGCTAAGCGACCAGCGGTATCGACAAGAAGTACGTCGTAGAATTTTTTCTTCGCGTGATCAATCGCGCCATTAGCAATATCAATAGGTTTTTGATCAGCTGATGACGGGAAGAAGTCCACACCAACTTCAGATGCTAATGTTTCAAGTTGTTTGATTGCCGCAGGACGATAAACGTCGGCAGATACAACCAATACTTTCTTTTTATCACGCTCAGTTAATAGCTTCGAAAGCTTAGCAACACTGGTCGTTTTACCTGCACCTTGCAAACCAGCCATAAGGATGACGGCTGGCGGCTGAGCAGCTAAATCAAGAGCCTCATTAGAGTCCCCCATTACCGCTTCAAGTTCAGCTTGTACGATCTTAATGAATTCTTGACCAGGTGTTAGAGATTTAGAAACCTCTACGCCTACTGCACCTTCTTTTACGCGCTTTACGAAATCACGAACAACGGGCAGTGCAACATCAGCTTCAAGAAGAGCCATACGTACTTCACGTAACGTCTCTTTAATATTGTCTTCAGTCAGACGACCTTTACCACTGATGTTCTTCAGCGTTTTGGATAGACGATCCGTTAAATTATCAAACATAGTTTTCTCTTCGCTCAGTCCTGCGATTATTACTGTCAGTATACATTAGCGTGGATTAGAGTCATACCCGTTGTAAGCCGTTAATAATTCATGGGTGTGACCTGGACCATTGTTCGATTTAAATTGAATATGGTTGGACCATAGCCCAAGCGCGCGATGCAAGGTATAATTCGTTGATTACGACAATCATTTTTTATGGAAACCATGGACAGTCTCATTGCAATAGCAGCAGCCTTTCTCTACGTAATGGCTATATCCACTATTATTCCAGGTCTTGCTCATCAGACCGGCATTCGCACGAAAACAGTATTCGTTAGTGCGTTACTTGCTTTGGTTTTTCATGCTTGGCTGCTCAGTGATCTAATTTTCAATGCAAGCGGTCAGAATCTAAGCATTTTAAATGTTGCTTCTCTCATCAGCTTCATCATCTCTTTTGTGATGAGTGCTGCGATGTTAAAGAATCGTCTATGGTTTTTATTGCCCGTTGTTTATAGCTTCGCAGCAATCAACTTAGTTGCCGCTTCTTTTTTACCTAGTACTTTCATAAAGCATTTAGAGCAAGATCCTAAGCTGCTCATGCACATATCATTAGCCTTATTCTCTTACGCCACACTTACAATCGGAGCTTTATATGCTCTACAACTCGCGTGGCTAGATCATAAACTCAAAAAGAAAAAAGCACTCGCCATCAATCCAAATTTACCTCCTTTGATGATGGTCGAAAGGCAGTTATTTAAAATAATTTTAATCGGTAACTTATTACTCACTGGCACTTTGCTGACTGGCTTTATTTTTGTCGAAGATATGTTTGCACAAGGTAAAGCTCATAAAGCCGTTCTCTCCTTTATAGCTTGGATCATCTATACCACCCTACTATGGGGTCACTACCAAAAAGGTTGGAGAGGTCAGAAAGTCACTTGGTTTGCAGTTGCAGGCGCAAGCATTCTAACATTGGCATACTTTGGCAGCCGATTCGTTCAAGAAGTCATACTCACTTAATCACTTTATTAATAAGGTAAGGGCATCAGTGCCCTTGCCTTTAAAATATTGAATACGCTATATTCAATTGACACCAAGACCACATTCGGTCATAAATTAATCAGAAATGGAATAGGAAAAAATAGTTTGAACGACATATCAACGGGTATCTTATTTGCGCTACTCGCGTGTCTCATCATAATCTCTGGTTATTTTTCTGGTTCCGAAACGGGCATGATGTCTTTGAACCGCTACCGTTTAAAGCATCTTGCTAACACGGGGCATAAAGGTGCCAAACGAGTCGAAAAGCTGCTGAGTCGCCCTGACAGGTTGATTGGCTTAATTCTTATTGGTAACAACCTCGTTAATATCCTCGCTTCTGCTATTGCGACGATTCTTGGTATGCGTATCTACGGGGACATTGGTGTCGCCATTGCTACTGGTGCTCTTACCCTCGTCATTCTTGTTTTTGCTGAAGTCACACCAAAAACAATTGCCTCTTTATTTCCTGAACGTGTTTCCTATGCCAGCAGTATATTGCTGACTATCTTAATGAAGCTTCTTTCCCCTCTTGTTATTCTCGTAAACTTCATAACAAATGGGTTTATTAAGATACTCGGCGTAAAGGTTGACCATAATGCGCCTGATCACCTCAGCTCAGATGAACTACGAACAGTAGTAAATGAAGCAGGAACGCTTATACCTCAACGCCACCAGGACATGTTGGTATCGATTCTCGATTTAGAGCATGTAACCGTGAATGACATTATGGTTCCACGTAACGAAATTACAGGAATCGATATTAACGATGACTGGAAGTCTATCGTTCGCCAGCTCACTCACTCACCTCATGGCCGCATTGTTTTATACCGAGATCAGATTGATGAAGTGGTGGGGATGTTGAGGTTACGAGAAGCTTACAGGTTGATGCTTGAGAAAAATGAATTTAATAAAGAAACTTTGTTACGAGCAGCCGACGAGATTTACTTCATTCCTGAGTCCACGCCACTCAACGTCCAACTGCTAAAATTCCAAAGAAATAAACAGCGCATTGGTCTAATCGTTGATGAATATGGCGATATAAATGGGTTAGTCACATTAGAGGATATTTTAGAAGAGATTGTTGGTGAATTTACTACCTCAATTGCTCCAAGTTTATCCGAAGAGATAACCCCTCAAAGCGACGGCAGTTTCTTAATTGAAGGCAGTGCCAACATTCGAGACATTAATAAAGGTCTACAGTGGGCTTTGCCTACAGATGGACCACGAACTCTTAATGGTTTAATCCTCGAACATTTAGAAGATATTCCTGAAAGTCACCTTAGTGTACAAGTAGCGAGTCACCCGATGGAAATTGTTGAGTTAGAAGAAAACCGCATAAAACTGGTGAAAGTCTTCCCTCAACTCGTTCAATAGGCTTCAATAAACAGCGCATCATCTATTCAAAAACAACTCGATTGTTGAGCACATATAAAAAAGAGCCTCATTCATTGAATGAGGCTCTTTTTTTAATCTCTTCACCCTACTTTGTAAATCAACCTAAAGGGCAGCAGATGAACACATCGAAACTAGTCGATTTTTAACTCTTGCAGCATTGATTCAGGCAGAGCCAGTTCATCATTTTTATTCACTGCGATACCCGCAGAAATAATCGCTTTAGCAATATCTTTAGCTTCATCTAAAGAGTGCATAGATGCAGTTCCACACTGATACTCATTCAGCTCTGGGATCTTATTCTGGTTTTCTACTTTCAGAACATCTTCCATTGCCGCTAACCAAGAGTCTGCAACAAACTGCTCTGTTGGTGTACCAATAAGGCTCATGTAGAAACCTGTACGACATCCCATAGGCGATATATCAATAATCTCTACATTTGTACCGTTTAAATGCGCTCGCATAAAACCAGCATATAAGTGCTCTAAAGTATGGATACCTTTTTCAGATAAGATATCTTTATTTGGAGCAGTAAAACGTAAATCAAATACTGTGATGGTATCCCCTTTAGGGGTTTGCATTGTTTTAGCAACACGAACCGCTGGCGCATTCATTCGTGTGTGATCAACAGTAAAACTATCTAATAAAGGCATTGTTCTTCTCCATGACAGTTGGCTAAAAAAACCAACTTCGATTATCTTCCAATTCTTGGCGACATTGCTTTAACTGCCACCCGTAATCTTTTGCTTGTTGTTCGACTTTGCGAGCGACCTTAATTAAAGATGGCTTGCTGTTATATGATTTACGCTTATAGCCACCACGTCCTTCGTGATAAGCCAGGTATTGATTATATGGGTCCCAAAGAGATACCCCTAGCTGGCGGCGAGTCTCATGGGTATACCAACCAATAAACATAAGTGCATCATCAAAATTTGTTCTTGAGCCGCCATACCCAGTCGCTTTTTGAAAATCTTCCCATGCAGGATCTTGAGCCTGAGCATAGCCATAAGCACTGCTCACGTGCCCCCATGGAATAAAGCCAAGTAAGTAATCTTTGGGTGGTCGAGCATCATGCCTAAAGCTGCTTTCTTGTTTCACAAATGCCATAGCGACATTAATGGGCGTTCCCCATTCTTCTTCCATATCTAGGGCATCATCATACCAAGATGAGTTCTCTCGAAAAATGCTGCAAATATTACTTTGCTGTTTTGGAGGAGGAGTTGCACACCCACTTAAAAGAACAGCAAAAATACCGACAGTAATAAGCTGTCGGTATCTGAAAAATACATTTGATGAACGCATTGTATTCAAACGTCTAGTCTCGCTAAATTTAAGCTTTTAAGTACGAGAAATAATCACTCAAAAAGCTATCAAAGTCTTGAGTATCGGCAGACTCAGCTTGATTTTGTGCCGCCAGTGAGCGTTCAACTTCAGCCTCCATCAAACTTGCCGAATAAACTTTATATTGGTGGTCTTTGTGTTGCTGTGCATAAGCTTTTCCATAGCTACAGCCAACTTTACCTAAACCGCCTAACTTCTTCGTTTCTGCAAGAAGTTGACCAGAGATGGTGAGCTCAGGATTATCAATCCATTGCTCTAACGTATCACATGTCTCTTGATACGCATGGTCACCTTGTTCTGCATCCATCACTTCAGCAATCGCTCGTAAATCTTTGAATACTCGTTTAGCCCAATCTTGAAGAGAGAGTCTTTCACCCTTACAACCGATTTGTAACTCTAAACCAGGCTGACGACCTTCTAGGATGACTTTATTCCAGTTGTCGCGCCAGCATTCTAATTCGCAGTTATCCATTTCAGCTGAGTCAGACAACGCGCTCCACGTTAGGAACAAATCGAGGAAGCGCACTTGTTGCTCTGTAATACCAATCGAGCTAAACGGGTTAACATCGAGTGAGCGCACTTCAATATACTCAACACCACCACGCGCCAGTGCTTCTGATGGTTTCTCACCATTTTTAGCGACTCGCTTAGGGCGGATAGGGGCATAAAGTTCATTTTCGATCTGCAGTACATTACTGTTTAGCTGACGATATTGACCATCAACTTTCACGCCAATTTCCGCAAACTCTTCTGACGGCGTACGAATCGCTTGATTTAAGCCGTCTAAATATTGGTCAAGACTGTTGAATCCAATTTTCAATACACTTTGCGCGCTATTGGTATAGCCAAGGTCACTTAAACGTAAAGCCGTTGCTTTAGGTAAATAAAGCGTTTCACCAATTTTCTCAAACGGTAGATTCGTCTCGCGCCCTTTGATAAAAGATGAGCATAGCGCTGGTGATGCACCAAAGAAGTATGGAATTAACCAACCGAAACGATAGTAATTACGAATAAGCCCAAAGTAAGCTTTCGACTTCGCATCTTTTCTTTCGTCTTCAGGTTGCTCACCTAATAAAGTATCCCAAAAGCTTTCTGGGAAAGAGAAATTGAAATGCACGCCTGAGATAATCTGCATTAAGCTGCCGTAACGTCGCTTCAAACCTTCACGGTATAATGTTTTCATTTGACCGTTATTAGATGAACCATATTGCGCCAACTGAATATCATCTTCACTGCCAACATAGCAAGGCATAGAAAGCGGCCATAGCTTTTCACCTTCAAGCTTTGTTTGAGTGAAGTGGTGAATATCCGCTAATTGGTTTAGAAGTGTTGGGACTTCATTCGAAACCGGAGTAATGAACTCTAGTAATGACTCAGAGAAATCTGTCGTTACCCATTCATTCGTCAATGCCGAGCCTAAAGATTTTGGGTGCAGACCTAAGGCTAGACGACCATCTTCCTTGTAGCGTAATGTTTCCCTTTCAACACCTCGACCAAATTCAGAGAAGGTCTTAGGGTTAGATGCAACTTGCTTTAGTCGCGCAGCAAAATCAGTCAAAATGTCGTTCACTTATCTTATATCGTTCTGATTAGAACTCATCATAAATTAGGTTCTGGAAGAAGGCGACTATTCGCCTTTCTCCCCCTTTAATGTGTACTCTAACGGATGATTTCAAGCTCTTCTATTGGAATATCTAGTTTTTCTAGTTGTGGGCGAAGCGAATTAGCGTCCCCAACAACAATTATTTGATAGTCCTGTGGGTTAAACCATTTAAGAGCAAGCGCATCAAGCGTCTCTTTATCTATGTATTCTACAATATCATTTCTCTGCTTTAGGTAGTCATCATCCAACCCTAAAGTTGCAATATTGCTTAGCAATCCAGCTTTTTGACTTGGTGTTTCATACTTAAGCGCATCTTTTTGCCCCACAGCTAAGCGCATGAATGCCAATTCATCATCTGTTAGACCATTTTGGCTAAACTCACTCAACTCAGAAATAAACTCTTCGATGGCTGGCACTGTAGCATTCGCTCTCACTTGAGCGGTAAATACAACAGCACCATCTTCACGGCTACTAGCAAAATAGCCTCGTGCACCATAGGTATAGCCTTTATCTTCTCGCAAATTCTGATTGATACGACTATTGAAGTTGCCTGCTAAATTAAAGTTCGCTAATTGGCTTTGATAAAGTTCTCCGGTAGCATCAAAAGGCAACCCTCGACGCACTAAACGCACGATACTTTGTGGCGCTCCAGGCTTATCCACTAAGTACAAACTTTGCTTATCAAGCGTGCGAACGGTTTCAGGGCGAACAATAGGAGCCGCTTCACCTTTCCAATTTTCAAAGAAGGATAATTGCTTTTTAATTGCTCTCTTTGAAATGTCACCGACGACAATAATATGCGCCCCCTCAGGTGTGTAATGTTCTTTGTAGAAGCGTTTTACATCTTCAAGCGTTAACTTTTCTATAGATTGCTTTGTACCGTCGCTTACACGACCGAAAATACTATCGCCAAATACCACTTCACGGGTTGCCTGAGATGCCATCCAACTTGGTTGTTGGTGCTGATAAACAATGCCTTCTAGCATTTGATTCTTAACTCTAGCAAAGTCTTCAGGTGAGAATTTAGGTGTAAATAAGATTTCTTCTGCGATATCAAGGGTTTGAGAAAGGTGCTTTTCTAAGCTCGATACTGAAATCGATGTAGTGTAGCTGCCAGCGCTAATACTGACATTACTGCCTAGCATATCCAATGCTGCTTGAAGCTCTTCCACCGTTCGAGTCGTTGACCCTTCCTCCAACATTGATGATGTTAAGCTAGCTAATCCTTCTTGCCCTTTTTTAACATAGCGCTCGCCAGCCGGCATTTGAATTTGTAGCTGTACCGTTGGAGTTTCACTCGTTTCAGAACCAATTAGCTCTGCGCCATTATCATAATGAACACGATATAACTCTGGCATATTTGCTTTTATACCAAAGGTCACTTCAGGTATCACACTTCTGTCAAAATCATCGACCGCTTTTCTAACATCAAGCTGTTCTTCTGATGTTTTTGCGTATTCTGGTAACGTACGATCAGGTGTAACAAATGTAGCTTCTTGTACTGCTAGAGATAGCTTCCCTTTAGGTACTACGCTCAGCGTTACCTTTGATTGATCTTTAATGAACGAATCGTAAGCCGTCACGACACTTTCAGGTGTAACTGAGCGAATCTGTTCTAACTGAGTTTCAATACGATCAGGCTGCCCATAAAAAGTTTCATTTGAAGCTAACTGTGACACTTTTCCTTTCACACTTTGTAATGCGAAAACGGCATCAGCTTCTGCCATTCCTGTAATTTGATCGAGCCGCTCTTGAGTTACTCCTTCTTTTTCAAATTTACCCAATGTTTGCATCAACTCTTTATAAAGGTCTGTTAAGTCACCTTTATCTCCAGAATCTCCCATCGCATAAACATACATGGTGCAGGCAAGTTCGGCACAATCTTGGAATGAACCGGCGCTCACTGCTTTTTGTGTTTTCACTAAGTTTTGGTAAAGATAACTATTCGTTCCTCCCCCTAACACGTTAGACAGAGCATTTAATGATGCTTGGTTGTCTTCACCACGATATGTCGTCGGCCAACCGACCAGAACCATCGGCTGACGGATATTATCTTCCAGCGTAATGTATTTATCTTGGGTTAACTGAGCGGGTTGCTTCTCTGCTTGTTCAACTGCTGGACCTCTTGGAATGGTACCGAAGTATTTATTCACCCACTCTAAGGTGTCATCTACATCAAGATCGCCGCCAATGGTTAATACTGCGTTATTCGGACCATACCAGCGTAAGAAGAATGCTTTCAGGTCATTTACATCAACTCGATCTAGATCTTCAACATACCCAATAGGTTGCCATGAGTAAGGATGTCCTTCTGGGTAAAGGGCTTCACTCATTCGCTCCCACATGAGTCCATATGGTCGATTTTCATAATTCTGAGCACGTTCGTTTTTAACTGTATCTCTCTGAACTTCAAATTTACGCTGAGAAACCGCATCAATCAAAAAGCCCATGCGATCTGATTCCAACCACAGCATTTTCTCTAACTGATTCGCAGGGACAGTTTCAAAATAGTTGGTACGGTCTCGGTTCGTTGTACCATTTAAAGTGCCACCCGCTTCAGTGATAATTTTAAAGTGCTGCTGGTCACCTACATTTTCAGATCCTTGAAACATCATATGCTCAAAAAAATGGGCAAAGCCAGACTTACCAATATCTTCTCGGGCAGAGCCTACGTGGTAAGTGACATCTACATGTACTAAAGGATCGGAATCATCTGGAGATAAAATAACGGTAAGACCATTTGCAAGCTGGTACTTATTATAGGGAATAACAACCTTATTTGATGAAGCTTCCACTTCTTCAACCAAGGTTACACCTTCAGGTAAAGACGAAAAGAAAGGGATAGACACAGGTACATTGTGAGAGCAGCCAGCAACGGCAATAAGAGAAAATGTACCAAGTAAAACCTTTTTCATAGGTTCTCCTTAGAAAAAACCAAAATAAATTGCCGCCAATAAGCTGTAACGCAAACCTTTACCTATAGCGATCAACACTAAACTTGGTAAAAATTTCATTCTTAACCAGCCAGCAGCTAAGCATAAAGGGTCGCCAATAATCGGCAACCAACTAAATAATAACGTCCAATAGCCGTATTTACTCAACCAAGACATAGCTTTATGACCATGCTTCTCTGATTGAGTTCGATTAGGCAGCCATAAACCCAGCCAATAATTGGTTAAACCACCCAAGGTATTGCCCAAGGTCGCAATAGCAATAATTAAGGCTGTTGAAAATTGATTGAGACTTAAAGTCGCGATAAGCCCAACTTCAGAGCCGCCAGGCAATAAAGTGGCACTCAAAAAACCACTAAAAAATAAAACCCACAGTGCAGAATCAGAAAACCAGAGTGCAGTACTTTCAAATAGAGTATTAAAAAAATCTAGCACTGCATATCAACCTTCTTGCATTTTAAGTAGTACCTTGCCTCTGGTATGCCCAGTTTCGACTTGTAAATGCGCAGCTTGAACCTCTTTCATAGGGAAAGTGGTTTGAATTTCTGTTTTCAAAATTCCTACACTGACCATGTAAAGCATAGTTTCAAGCTGCTCTGGGGAAGGCTCTACAAGCATGCCAGTAGCTTGAAAACCTAGTAACTTGGATTTCTCACAAATAAGCTCTGCACTGAGTGTTGGAACCGTCACCACGCGAGCTTCATCATTTAAACATTTCAAAGCATCAAGAGCAGTGTCGCCACCGACCAAGTCAATTAACACATCGACTTCAGACACTCGTTCAGACGCAGGAGCAAAATGGTAATTAATCGCATGAGCGCCAAGAGTCGCCATATAATCCAAGTTACTTTCACTACAGGTAGTATAAACTTCGGCTTTCGCTGCAACCGCGATTTGCACCGCTAAGTGACCCACGCCACCAGCTCCTGCTAGAATAAGAACTCTATCGCCTTCTTTAACTTGTGCTTTATTAATGGCTTGAGCAGCCGTTTGCCCAGCAAGAGGAAGTGCCGCCGCCGCTTCTAATGTCACTGCATCAGGCACTGCACATAACTCATTTTCAGAAACACATACATATTGGCTATACCCTCCACCTACTAATGGAAAGCCAATAAAGCCCGCAACATTATCACCGATAGAAAAACGTTTAACGCCATCACCACAACTGAATATTTGTCCTGAAATATCATACCCAGGCACCCAAGGCAGGTTGTCTTTATTTTGAGCAGCTGCCCAACCGAGACCTGCTCTCGTTTTAACATCAATGGGGTTGATCCCAGAAAATGCAACTTTAACGACAACTTCTCCTGATTTTGGTGTGGGTACTGAATTGGTTTGTATCGCTAATGTATTAACTCCACCAAACTCTGTAATCGCAATTTGCTTATTTTCCATTTCAACATTTCCCTGATTGATAAAGCCTGAACGAATAAAACTCTAGTTAAAAAGAAAGGGATGCGAAAGCATCCCTTTGACTATAAACCATTTTGTTTGACTAAGTTAACTGATGGATCTCAAATTAACCGTCAATTGACTTACCCAACGAGCGCCAACAAGATACCAGCTGCAACTGCACTACCCAGTACACCCGCAACGTTTGGTCCCATTGCGTGCATTAACAAGAAGTTTTGAGGGTTAGCCTCAAGCCCAACTTTATTAACCACACGAGCCGCCATCGGAACTGCTGATACACCAGCAGCACCAATAAGTGGGTTTATATCCTCTTTAGAGAAGCGGTTCAGAACCTTCGCCATTAATACACCACCAGCCGTACCAATACTGAATGCCACTGCACCTAACCCTAAAATACCCAGCGTCTCTAAATTCAAGAATGTATCCGCTTGAAGCTTAGAGCCTACCCCTAGACCAAGGAAAATAGTCACAACGTTAATCAGTTCGTTTTGAGCCGTTTTTGAAAGGCGATCAACCACACCCGCTTCACGCATTAAGTTACCCAAGCAGAACATACCTACGAGAGGGGTTGCTGAAGGTAAGAACAAAATCGTCATTAGTAACACTGCAAGTGGGAAAAGGATCTTTTCAGCCTTGCTTACATGACGAAGTTGAGCCATCTTAATTTGGCGCTCTTCAGGAGATGTTAACGCTTTCATTATTGGTGGCTGAATAATAGGAACTAACGCCATATAGCTGTATGCAGCTACAGCAATAGCGCCTAATAGATCAGGTGATAGTTTGCTTGCTAAGAAGATAGCCGTAGGACCATCAGCACCACCAATAATGGCAATGGACGAAGCATCCGCCATGCTAAATTCCATACCAGGAACGTAATTTAGTAAAATTGCCCCAAATAACGTAGCAAAGATACCAAATTGAGCAGCAGCCCCTAACCATAACGTTTTCGGGTTCGCAATCAGCGCACCGAAATCAGTCATTGCACCTACGCCCATAAAGATAAGTAGCGGGAAAATACCCGTTTCAATACCAATGTAATAAACGTAGTAAAGCAAACCGCCAGGATCCGTAAACCCAGCATTGGGAATGTTTGCTAATACAGCACCAAAACCAATAGGTAGCAGAAGTAACGGTTCAAATCCTTTTCGAATTGCCAAAAACAGCAGTGAGCAACCGACCAACATCATACAGATTTGACCGAACTCAAAGTTAGCAATGCCTGTTTCAGACCATAAGGTCATCAATCCTTCCATGGTGCTCCCTTACGCTAGGCTTAGTAGTGGAGCGCCTACAGTAACTGCATCGCCTTCTTTTACATTCAATTCTTGAACGATACCACCACGAGCAGCACGAACTTCCGTTTCCATCTTCATCGCTTCCAAGATAAGCAGAACATCGCCTTCAGCCACTTCTGAACCCGGCTGAACGATAACTTTAAAGATGTTGCCCGCTAACGGCGCTGGAACGGCTTCTGCATCAGAAGCCGCAGCTGGTGCTGCTTGAGCCACTTGTGCTGGTTTCGCTGATGGAGATACCGATGTCAGTTCACCTTGAGGGCCAACTTCAACATCATAAACCTGCCCGTCAACCTTCACGCTGTAGCTTTCAATGCCGCCAGAAGCCTGTACCGGAGCTGTCGCAACTGGAGCCGCTGTTTCTAACGTTGGTGCAGGTTCAAATGCTTCAGGGTTACGGCGATTCTTAAGGAACTTAAGACCGACTTGTGGGAACAGTGCGTATGTAAGCACATCATCAACGGTATCTTCAGCGAGTGAAATACCATCTGATTTCGCTTTTTCTAAAAGGTCAGTCGTCAACGTATCCATTTCAGACTTAAGTAAATCAGCAGGACGACACGTGATTGGCTCAGCACCATCTAACACTTTCGCTTGCAGTTCAGCATCAACCTCAGCAGGAGCTTGACCGTATTCGCCTTTCAGCAGACCCGCAGTCTCTTTAGTGATGCTCTTATAGCGCTCACCCGTTAGAACGTTGATAACCGCTTGAGTACCAACAATCTGAGAAGTTGGTGTCACTAGAGGAATGTAGCCAAGCTCCTTACGTACGCGTGGGATCTCTTCTAGAACCTCATCCATACGATCGGCTGCACCTTGCTCTTTAAGCTGACCTTCCATATTCGTTAACATGCCGCCAGGGACTTGAGCGATCAAGATACGAGAATCTACACCTTTTAACTGCCCTTCCCACTTCGCATACTTTTTACGAACGTTGCGGAAATAAGCGGCAATTGGTTCAATCTGATCAAGTTTAAGGTTCGTATCGCGCTCTGTGCCTTCGAGCATAGCAACAACCGTTTCAGTTGGTGTATGACCGTAAGTGCAGCTCATTGAAGAAATCGCAGTATCGAGAATATCAATGCCAGCTTCGACGGCTTTAACCGCTGTCGCTGTCGATAGACCCGTTGTCGCGTGGCTATGCAGCGCTAAAGGAACATCACACGATGCTTTAATGCGTGTAATCAGCTCTTCCGCTTCATAAGGCTTTAACAGACCTGACATATCTTTGATGCACAAAGAATGGCAGCCTAAGTCTTCTAGGCGCTTGGCAAGGTCAACCCATGTATCTGAGTTATGTACAGGGCTCGTCGTGTAAGAGAGTGTACCTTGAGCGTGACCGCCAACATCAATAGTGGCTTTCACTGCCGTCTCAAAGTTACGAACGTCATTCATCGCATCAAAAATACGGAAAACATCCATACCATTTTTATGTGCGCGTTCTACAAATTTTTCTACAACATCATCTGCATAGTGGCGGTAACCCAAAAGGTTTTGACCACGAAGTAGCATTTGCATTGGGGTGTTTGGCATTGCTTTTTTCAGCTCACGCAAACGCTCCCATGGATCTTCTCCTAAGAAACGGATGCATGAATCAAATGTCGCCCCGCCCCAAGTTTCAAGAGACCAGTAACCGACTTTATCCAGTTCTGCCGCAATTGGCAGCATATCTTCGATGCGCATACGAGTAGCGAATAGTGACTGGTGTGCATCACGAAGTACCACATCTGTGATAGCTAGTGGTTTAGACATGCTCATAAACTCCTTTTTAATCCTTTTAAATGCTACTTAGCAGTAGACACACGATATTGACGTACCGCGGCCGAAATTGCTGCCACAACCTGTGGACTAACAGCAGAAGGGTTTGATTGTTTTTTTTGAATTGTTTTAGGTGCTGCGATCGGCTCTGGTACTTCTTCTGGCACCAGTTTAGACATCAACCGAACGAGATAAACTAGAATAGTTAGGAATATAAAGACTACAGACATCCCTGTTAGCATTAGGGTTGCTGCATCTCCTAGCAGGCTTCCAATATTTGTCATGTTGCTTCCTTTCTTCGTCATCCTGACATACGTACAGGACTCAGCGTATTTAATCCCGACCCATGGATTATCTCGATTGGTAAAAGTTTGTCAATTTTGTTTAATGCTCTCTTATAGATAACGCACATATAAGGTTAATTATTCGCCACTGATGTCACATAAATCTAGTAAACAGGTGATTTCCAGTTGTTTAAACTGTGAGTAAATATGCAATAACCAAGAAAATTTAATGAAGATCAAGAAAGGATATGAGAAGTGCTAAAAATTCTTTTAATACAATGAGTTAATTAAATTAATTTAACACTTTAATAACATTTGATTTTAGGCATAAAAAAACCTCGAATAATCGAGGTTTTTTTAATAATAGTGGCGCGCTCTGGAGGATTCGAACCTCCGACCGCCTGGTTCGTAGCCAGGTACTCTATCCAGCTGAGCTAAGAGCGCACGGTTTTAGTATCATTTCATTGTAAACAGCAGTTCGTTGTAAACAACAATTCAATACAAGGATTTTCATTCTAATAAGAAAGAAACTCTTAAATAGTGGCGCGTCCTGGAGGATTCGAACCTCCGACCGCCTGGTTCGTAGCCAGGTACTCTATCCAGCTGAGCTAAGGACGCACGATTTTAGTATCACTTTGTTGTAAACAGCAGTTCGTTGTAAACAACAATTCAACACAAGGATTTTCATTCTCATAAGAAATAAACCCTAAATAGTGGCGCGCTCTGGAGGATTCGAACCTCCGACCGCCTGGTTCGTAGCCAGGTACTCTATCCAGCTGAGCTAAGAGCGCACGGTTT
>NZ_VTXD01000013.1 GCF_013114625.1 Vibrio sp. 99-70-13A1 | reverse complement strand
CCATCAATACTGGACACTGAGTTAAGGGAGTTGAGCAACCCATACTTGCTTGAAGTGATTTGTTAATTTCTAATTTAGCAAAGTTGTTGACACATTATTGTCCAGAAACGTTTTTAAAATTGATCAAACTCTATTGTCCTCCGACAACAATGGCTAGATATAGAACGAGCATAGGGTCAGATAGAGTTTAAAAGTAGGTAGTGGTTAGGGGGGAATTGGTGATCTTAATTACACATCCCTGTGTAACGTATTCTGAATGTCAGCTGGCTTTAAAGCGCTTCATAAATTGACTAAAGCGTGGAATCAGGCTTTGCACAGTCGGCGCATCGGGAATCTCATTTACAAAAATCATAAAGCGCTGTGCTTTACTTTTATCACCTTGAGCAGTCCCTGCTAGTATTGCTTGAGCTAAAATTACATGCTCAGCGGTAACGTCCTTATTCGAAAATTCGTGAATCAACATAGAAAATCCTAATAAGTATAAATACGGATGTAATAATACAATATATTGATGTTTATATCGATAGCTTATGGCATTCATCAATGTCAGATTTGTGTAAAAGCAAGACAGTGATGCGCACCATCAATACTGGACAGTGAGCTCTAGTAAATGGACCTTGAAAAGTTGACAGTGCTCTGCAAAGTGGCTTATTGGCAAAGAACACGTGGTAGGTCTTTCAATTTTGTCGTGTATTGAGGCGATAAAAAATTACGCTTCATAGCCCATTCTTGTGTCGTTCCTTGAGCTGCGAGAAATATTGAATCTCGCCCAAATTGAACGTTGAGCTTATCTATCGCTTGCATCAACGCAGGGTTATCAGGCTCAGAAAATAGGTCCTGTTGACGTTGCCTATCGGACACTAAGCTCATCACACCTACACCAATTTTGTAATAGCTGACGCCAGGCTTAAACAATCGAGTTGCCATTAATGTTACTGCCTTGGTCAATTTATTTGTATCGTTCGTTGGGAATTCAAACGTGCAGGTTTCCTTGAAGTTTTGTGGTATGTCATCGAAAGGGGACGTGTTAGCGAAAGCCATTAAAACTAGGCATGAACTTTTTTGGTTACGTGCTTTTCTTGCAACGGTGGAGGCGTGAAAAGCAAGAGCTTGTTTTAGTTCTTCGAGTGAAGTTATTCGGTTACCGACGCTTCGAGTGCTAAATATTTGTTGCTTATCCGTTCTGCATTCGTCCCAAATTTTACAGGGTTGACCATTTAGCTCACGAACTGTCCGTTCAATTTCTACATTGAAAGAGCACCTCGCTTGCTCGGGGCTTAAATTCGCTAAGTCTAGAGCGGTTTCAACCCCCATTAACTTCATGCGTTGTGTTAATCGTCTACCAATGCCCCATACTTCTGAGATTGGTTGTGAAGCTAAAAATTGTTGGCGTTTTTCTTCAGAGTCAATAATACAAACGCCATTCAGCTCTTTATTAACTTTCGCTATTCTGTTCGCTATTTTTGAGAGTGTTAAAGTATCTCCTGCACCAAAGCAAACGGGAAGTCGACACTCTTTCCAGAGGGTTTGACGAATTCGCTGACCAAACGAAGTTAAATCTGGCTCAATGCGAGATAAATGGGCGATATCTAAAAAGCATTCGTCTATTGAGTAAATATGGCTTCTCGGTGAAAAAGCCGTAATTGTTGCCATCATCTTTGCAGATAGGTCTGCGTATAAGGCGTAGTTCGATGAGAAAACATTAATACCACGCTGTTCAATGAGCATTTTCTGTTTGAAATAAGGTTCAAATTTTTTGACTCCAGCCTCTTTTGCCAACCTATTCGCGGCTACCACTGCCCCATCATTGTTTGACAATACGATGCAGGGTTTGTGTCGTAAATCAGGCCGAAAGACCTGTTCGCAGGCGACATACATAGCATTGCAATCTATCAGTGCAAACATTAAATAAACTCAGGCAATGGCTTATGTAAGCGTATAGAGCGTATGACAACTCCCTCAATCGAGAAGGCGTCTTCGGGATGAATCTCAATAGGTAAATGATGAGGGTTTGCAGATAGCAAAAGCCTGTTACGTATATCGATAATTTTGCACATGAATGCACCATTGAG
This sequence comes from Vibrio sp. 99-70-13A1, assembly GCF_013114625.1. Lineage (GTDB taxonomy): Bacteria > Pseudomonadota > Gammaproteobacteria > Enterobacterales > Vibrionaceae > Vibrio. The sequence goes on along the minus strand of NZ_VTXD01000013.1, from coordinate 133,308 downwards.
GCTGACGATCACAGTATCTAAATGTTGCGCTTGTGGCTTCCTGTCAATGACTAATAAGTCGCCATTGAAGATGCCAATTCTTTCCATCGAATCTCCATTGGCATACGCAAGATATGTGGCATTAGGGTTATTCACCAAGATAGAATCTAAAGAAACACCTAGTTCAACATATTCAGCCGCAGGTGACTCCCACGAAGTGAGCGAGCATGAAATACTGGATGGAGAAATCGGTAAGATGAGCATATTTACGACCTTAAATTGTACTGGTTAAATATACAGTATAGTTTTAAGATCCGTCAATGTTTACAAAACTAAGTGCTGATAAATCGTTCTTTCAGTAAGAATTTTACTTACGTATTTTTGCCCAGAATTTTGGTTTTATGAATTTTAACTCATGGCACTTTTCGCTCAAAAATACCCCGCTATGGTTTCTAGCGATTGAGGACTCATTTCAAGAAAACGCGATTTGACTTATTTTTCGTAATACCAGTAATCTATTTACATGTAGTGGTTGGTGCAAGTAGCGCGCTAAGGTCAGTAAGTGCATATTTATATTTTTGGGAATTTAAACGTTGGAAAGTCAGCGCTTTGTAGGGAGTTACACAAAAAGCTCCCTGATTATGATTATTTATCTCTTGACCATTACAGGCAGCAATATAGTGATGGAAGTCTAAAGGGCGAACAACGAGCGAGTTGCAAGTTTGTAGCCGATGTTAAAAATACCTCACATGCTATTGTTGAGTTTACAGGGTGTGGCTCAATTGCAGAACGACTTAAAGCTACTCTTAATATCAAATGTGGTGTGCTAATTGTTGTTAATCGATGTATGGATGAAAACCTAGCAGCAATTGATGAAGATAAATTCTCAAGAATTCCATACCCTGCAGAGTATAAAAAGTGCCAATCAATAGTAGATACAATTCAGAGACTAGAAGAAAGCACAACTCTATCTTCATTGGAAGTGAGTTGGCAGCGTCAGGTTTGGCAATCATACACATATAACCTTGAACAAAGCTTCGAGTTATTTTGGTCTGAATTTCCTATTGAACACCATGAAGTTGTTAATCACCTTAATCATTTTGTCTTAAGCCAAAGCACGATTAGTAGCGCATTGATCTATGGTTCGCTTGGTGCGAATTGTGCGACCATAATGTCAGACGTCGATTACTTTATACAAACTAGTGCCCCTGCGGTCGATTGGTATGATGCTTTTTTAGACGTTTATAAGAATGATGTAGTCCACGCTGACCTTATCAATAATAAAATTACTCTGCGTTACGAAAGCGGAATGTTAGTAGAGGTAGTGACTGGAAAGCAGTTATCTGAAATCGCGTTATATTACCGGGAGTCGTTAATACACAATTGTGAATTTACGATCATGAAGGGAGGCGAGGATGAACGACTTCAATTAAATCATTTCTTGGAGCAACAGAAGCTAGATAGCGATTCCGCTGCATTAATCGCAAGTGAAACCTACTTTCTATTTTGCTCGCTACCAAAGCTTTTAAAATCTGAAGATAGCTATAAGTACTCGTTCCATACTATGATCATTAGGCATTATGCGATTCAGTTAGAACACTTACTTCTTGGGATTTCAGATCACAATTACCTTCCTAAATATGCTGCGCTTTCTCTCCCTCATTTCCCTTGGGAAAGCTTCACTACATGTGCAATGACCATTGAAATCAAGCAATATCGAGCGCTTTATCGATATATAGAAGAACTGTATAGCCGGTTAGAAAAAGCTAAATTAATAGAGGAAGATAAATACTTCTCTACACGAACAGAATTTTTACATCGACTAGAATAAAAGGATGATCTAGTGGTTACGGTAGACAAAATAAACGTTAAGTTATGGTTCACTCTCATGATGAGCAGTTTGATCCCGCTCATCTATACAACAACAAGAATTCATTTCATAGGCAGTATGCCCAGCTCTTGGTCGTTTAGTATAGCGTCTCAAGTTGCATGGTTAAATATCGGATATGAGGTGATTAACGAAGCATTGCTACTTCCTCTTGCATTCATACTGGGTCAGGTAATTAGGAACTCTAAGGAATTTCAGCAGAGGGCAGCCGCATCTTTGGGAGTGGTTGTACTGATCTATGCAGTAGTCACAACGCTTGTCTTCGCATTTACGCCACAATTAGTTTCAGCGATGCACCAGCAAGAAAGCCTGTTAGCTCAAACCATAAAGTATATTCGACTAGAATCCATTGCTATTTTTTTATCGAGCGCTTACCTATTCTTCAACCTTGTGCTGCTACTTCACAATAAACAGAAGGCATTGTATTGCTTACTGGTTGTACAAACTGTGTTGACGTTTTTTTGCGATACATTGCTGGTAAGTCAAATGCCAGTTTCATTGCAATTGGGAGTGACAGGTATTGCTATCACCAACATCATAGTGAATTCATTGTTGGTTGTTGTTTCATATAAGTTGCTTTCAATCAATGACATCGACCTAGACCTACGAGCCATGACTTTCGAAAAGTCTTTGTGGCTCAAAGAGTGGTTAAAAATCGGAAGTCGATCAGGATTGGAATCATTTGTCAGAAACACCGCGTTTGTAGTCATGATTTTACAACTCATGAACCAGTTGCAGCATGCTGGAACTTTCTGGGTGGCAAATAGTTTTATTTGGGGGTGGTTATTACTACCAGTATTGACGCTAGGCCAGTTAATCAAACAGGATGCTGCAACTAATAACGGGCTTAGTTCCCAAAAGGTAAATCGTTATTTTATCGTTACGTGTGGGATATTTGTACTTTGGTTGGTATCGGTACCACTGTGGGAAAGTTTTATTCATCGTGTTATGGGTGTGAGCAATGCTGTGGAAGTTACCAGTTTGGTTTATCTTTTGGCTGGCTTCTACATTGTATTTGCGTTCAATAATGTCATTGATAGCTATTTCTATGGTATTGGTCGGACTGATTTGATGCTTTATCAGTCTTTGGCTGTGAACTCACTATTTTATGGTTCAGCGTATATTTGTTATCAACTAGGTTGGTTTGTACCCACACTCGATCGTGTAGCCATTATGTTTGGCTTAGGAATCACCTTTGATGCTGTTATAACGTGGTGTCTTTATATCATGTTGAGGAAGCAACAATCCCCGAGAGAGCTGGTCGTTGTCTAAACAAAGGGTAAGTAAGTTTTCGGCTGTTGGTTTTAATACTTTTAAGTGGGAAAGGAGAGGTTAAGTAAATGGATAAACAGTTCTACAGTGAAAACGGTTATTTCCTGTTAAATGATATTCTTGCCGATAAAGCGAAAATACTGTGTGATGAGGTTCATACTGCAATTAGACACATGGCTAAATCTATTGATTTAAATACGAGTACATACCTAGAGTCGGTATGCCGTTGGGATGGCCCCAGTGCTATTGTTGATCATCTGACAAGCAATGTGATTGAACGCTTGGAACCCATTGTCTCAGAAGTTCTTGGTTCTAATATCGAAGTTGTAAGGGCTTCTATCATCTATAAATCGGGTGAAATAAATAAAGCGACGCATGGGCACCAAGATTCAGGGTATTGGCGTATAAATCAATCAGAAACCTATGACTTAAGTACTTGGATAGCACTTAATGATATTGATTCTTCTAATGGTGCACTACGTATTTTGTCAGGAAGCCATAAACATGGTGCAGAAATTCAATCCGATTTTCTAGCGAAAGACTTTGTTGATCTCGCAATATCCTGGGGGGAGAGCTCTCATACCTTAGATATGAGAAGTGGATCCGTTGCGGTGTTTTCTCCAGATTTATGGCATGCATCGCACAGTTGTGACAGCGGTAAAACTCGCATGGCGTTTGTGATTCGTTGGAAAGCGATCCCCTCTCAATATGTGCTGAAGGATATCACTGATACGGTAGATACTGACCCTGATAGGTTTGGGATGATGAATTCTGCGAAGCTCCTAGAGCGTAGACTTAAGCACATTTTAGGTACGGAACGCTTTTCTTTACCTAATACTTTAGATCAACTAATAAGTGTAGTGTTGGAACATAACCTAACTTCCAGCTTTCCTGAGCCCAAAAAAGCAAATAAAGCGTTACGTCGATTACAGATACTCCGACTTGCTAAGATTCACGGAGGTAATGACCTTGGGAATGGAATTTGGGAGGATATTAGGGATTATGTTGTTGAGGTTGATTGAACATGCAACAGCTACAAAAGTTGTATTGTGATTTTTGTTGTCTCTTTTTCGCTGCACAGTTAGTGAGGACATCTGAACTGTGATTGAACATTAACAGGGAGCTTTGTCATATTGTGTAAGATAACACTTACTTTGACTTACAGATAACGATCGCAAAGCCATGTAGGTTATAAGCATCATAATCGTGATGGAGCCAGTAATATGGGTAGAGTCGATCTTATTTGTTATTTAATAATTATAATTTGTTTATTATTAATTAATCATTATTACTAATATTTATGCTTTCACTATTTTTGGTGTTTTAGTGAATTTATAACGATTGGTTATTTTAATTATAACCGGTTTTTATTTTTATTTTCACTTTCAATCTTATAATGTTTTTACGGTTAAATATTTCACTCATCTATTTTATATAAGTGGTTAATGTTTAAATTGGCATGAATTCACTATTCGATAAATATATAAGTCTATAAAATAATTGTTCTTTCTGTTATTAATTTCTGGAATTGATGTGTCCATCTAAATAAATGATTGGATCTATTGGAATAATCATTAGAGTAATGAAGACTGCTCTTTATGCATTGAATAATGGAATAAACTATGGATTTTGAAAATAACATATTACACCTAGGCTCTTTTTTTGCCGTCACGATGGGTATCGTTGTCCTCTTTATTGGGCGTAGGTTAAATCAAGTCGTTGGCTTTCTTAAAGAATTCAGCATTCCTGAGCCTGTTTCTGGCGGGATCCTTGTTTCGACACTGTTTGCTCTACTTTACGCGACCACATCAATTGAAGTTCAGTTCGATTTAATGGCTCGTGATGTGTTATTGGTTTATTTCTTCACCACTATCGGTATCAATGCGAGCTTGAAAGACCTAATGAAAGGGGGGAAGCCATTAGTGGTACTCCTCGCTATCACGATTTTCTTTATGGTTATGCAAAATGTCGTGGGGATCTCAGTTGCTTCACTATTTGGACTTGAGCCTGTATTTGGTCTACTTAGCGGAAGTATCTCGTTAATTGGCGGTCACGGTACCGCAATAGCATGGGCACCAAGAGTCGGAGAAGAATTTGGTTTAGAAAGCGCAATGGAAATCGGTATTGCCAGTGCCACATTTGGTTTGATCTTAGCGAGCTTGATGGGCGGTCCTATTGCGAAGTATCTCATCAAAAAGCACAAACTCGTTACCAATTCGGAATTGAAAGAATCGAACACTGCCGCGCAGAAAGAAGCAAAAAATACACGCGAATCCATGACTTCATTTGAGTTTTTAGATGCGGTATTGGCTATCCATGTTTGTGTCATTATCGGTGTGTTGCTAAATGAAGCCATCAGCCAAACAGGCTTACAACTCCCACTTTTTGTATCATGTTTGTTTGCCGGTATTGTTATCACGAATCTAATCCCTGACTCTTACCCAAGACTCACAGGCACCAAGTGGCCAACACGTACTGCTGCCATTGATTTGATTGCTGAAATTGCTCTGGGTACGTTCCTCGCGATGTCTTTAATGAGTATGCAGTTATGGACTTTGATTGATCTTGCCGGCCCTATTTTTGCGATACTTGGAATGCAATTGTTACTGGCTATTGTGATCAATATATACGTAGTATTCCCTGCAATGGGTAAAACGTACGATGCCGCAGTAGTGTGTGCTGGTTTTGGCGGAATCTCGCTTGGTTCAACGCCTACTGCAATGGCGAATATGTCGGCAGTGAGCCATAAATACGGTCATTCGGCGCAAGCCTTTATTATCGTTCCTCTTGTGTGTGCGTTCTTTATTGATTTAGCGAATGCACTGATCATCCCTTACTTCATGCGCTTAATGTAAGCATTCAGCAAACCGTATTCAGTTATATAAAATTGTCGTTTTAAATAGGAAAGAGTAATGGTTAATCGTTTTTACACGTTCTTGATCATGGTTGGTGTTTTGTCAGGGTGTTCTTCGGTTAACCAGCCTAACAATGTCGCAATTGAGACAATAGAAAATGAAGTGACAGAGGTGAGTGATTATTCGTTTACCGAACTGGCGAGCTCAACCGAGAATGACGTCACCATCATTTTAGCCTTTTCTGGTGGCGGTACTCGGGCGGCGGCTTTGTCTTACGGCGTGCTTGAACAGCTGCGTGATACTCAGATTATGATTAATGGCAAAGAGAAACGTCTGTTGGATGAAGTGGATGTGATTAGCTCTGTTTCAGGCGGTAGTTTCACTTCAGCTTATTATGGTATTCATCAAGATAAGATATTTGATAGCTATAAGAGCGACTTCTTATATAGAGATGTGAAAGATGATCTTGTCTCTATTCTTTTAAGCCCAGTTCACTGGTTTTCAAGCTTAGGGCGAACAGATGCAGCTAACCAATATTATGAAGAAAAAATTTTTGGTTCTGCCACGTTTAGCGATATCGACTCGCAAAAATCGCCTTATATCATTATCAATGCATCAGACATTACTACCGGGCTACGCTTCTCCTTTATACAAGAGTACTTTGATTTCTTGTGTTCAGATATAGGTGAATACCCAATATCTAAAGCCGTTGCGGCTTCGGCTGCGGTGCCTGTTTTATTTGAACCCGTTGTCTTAGAAAATTATGAGGGTTGTAATGAACAATTGAAAAGAAAGGCATCAAAAGTGGTCATGAATGACCTTTCTTATCAGTCGAAAAAAACTATCCAAGATATTAAAGAGTATTCAAATAAAGACAGTAACCGTTACATTCATTTAGTGGATGGCGGTATTACGGATAACCTTGGGCTGCTGGCTATTTATGACTTATTAGAATTAGGTAACTTTCATAGTAAGTACATCATGCCGGGTGGTGTAAGTACTCACCAAGTGATTGTTATTTCAGTTGATGCATCGACAAGTCCTGAGTTGGGTATAGGGCAAAGCATGGAAGTGCCTTCAGTGCCTCAAACTTTAAACTCTATTACCGATATTCAGCTGCACCGTTATAACGATGCAACTAAGGCGTTGTTCACTAAATCGATGGAACAATGGGCGAAAGAAGCTTCGACAGAAACCACTACTGTTATCCCTCATTTTATTGATATTGGTTTTGAATACACGAAAGACTTGCAGAAAAAACATGAATTTAATCAGGTTCCTACAGACTTAACTTTAGATAAAAGTCTCGTCGATTCATTGATTGAAGAAGGTCAATTGCAACTGAAAACCAATGATGAATTCAACCGCGCTTTACAGCAGATCAATGGTGAGATGTTGTAGCTCACTTATCGTCTCCATTAGGCAGAGTTAGTGCTAGGTATCATAGCTCTGCCTTACATCATTCAATGTTGTCATCGTTCTGCCCCCACGTAGTTAAGCGTTTACATAGCCTTACATAGCACTCGATAAATATCAGTATCATGGGCCTTTTCACCCAAAGGCTTATCGTTTGTTTGTTAAAGTTAAAACAGATATTGAAGCGTCTAGAATCATCAATAACCTCAGACTTTTTTACACGTCTTATTCATCCCCTTCTATCCACCAAAGCTTAAAAAGGTCGAGCCTAGCATTCAGTTCAACAGGTGGTGTTTATGCTGATGATTTAGAGACTTTGTATCTCGTGTGTATTGATAGGCTTTGGCTGAGCACACATAGTTCAATCAGTAAAAATGCCGCGACTTATATTGTGTTCAAACTGGTTTCTAGCGGTTATGTAGAAGCTAAATATAAAATATTTGGTTCTAATGTGATTCAGGTTTCGCCACTAGTGAGTCTTAATTGTGAAAATATCGCGATTGATACGGCGATTTTGAAGCACAAATGTGGCGATTTCGGAGCAGTAGATATGATTCGTATGAAGTTGAATTTTGCTGGCGTGTTGAATAATGGAACCGTTGAAAGTGTACATAAGATCGGTGGGCAAAAAATCTCAATCGTGACTGATCAAGTGGGCACTGAGCGAGAGCAAACCAGAGTCAATATTCAGACTGAGGTCACGCGTTTAAACTCCATTATCTAGCGAGTCCATTGGGTTAATTTTGCTCTTTTCGACAACGCTTGATCACGAAGTCAGCAAAGGTTCGATTTTTTAAAGAAAGCTGCTTGTTTTTATACAATAAATGGATGGGCTTAGCCTCGGGAGAGCTACTTTCCAAAATATGAATGAGTTGCTGTTGCTCGATTTCTTGCTCGACCAAAATTAACGGCTGCAGCAGAACGCCCACACCTTGTAGGGCTGCATATTTCAGTACGTCACCATTATTGGATGCTAACCGAGTATGGTTATTCTTAAAGTGACTGGTTGGTGCATTGAGTGTGTGCTGGCTTTGACCATTAGAATAACGAAAGCCCAAGCAATGGTGTTGGGATAAGTCGCTGATGGCGTCAATTTTAGGGTGTTGGTTGAGGTATTCAGGGGAAGCGCAGTAAATCATCTGGTACTCCCCAATATGCCTTGCCACCATGCTCGAATCGCTTAGTTCCCCTATTCGTATTATCAGGTCTGTCTCACTTTTATAAGGGTCAATAAGCTCGTTAGACAACATTAACTCAACGTTTATTTCAGGGTGTTCAATGAGGAACTCAGCCACGATAGGGGCGAGCACTTTGTTGCCAAAGGTGACAGGGCAGTTAATAGTCACAGTACCTTGAGGGCGATTTTCTAGGGTTTGAATTAAGTTCTCAGCGTTACTGATGTCTTCTAAAATACGTTGGCACTCTTGAAAATAAAGTTTACCTGAATCCGTCAGAGACTGTTTACGAGTGGTGCGATGAATCAAACGAGTATGCAGGCTTTCTTCTAATGATGAGACATGTTTGCTGATCATAGTTGGCGATAAATTGAAGTGATTGGCTGCACTTCGAAAGCTGCCATGTTCCACCACATACGCAAATACCTTCATGCTTGTTAGCTTATCCATCAATCATCACCTACAACTAATAACAGTTAAATATAAAACCAAGTTTGGACTACGAAGCTTGGTAGAGAAGTATGCTTATAGCTTTTTTGTACACCATCACTTTATGGAATACTAAAACCTTATTGAACACTATAGGTTTATAAACAATAAACGAGAGGTCAGTTTATCAATTAAATGTGTCTAATTATATTAGTCATCATATTTTGAAACTGAACACGTGAGACTCCCGATGGATAACAGTATTTTTGTCACCGCAGAACTTAAAATTAAAGACGGCATAGACCGTGAACAAGCTATAAAAGAGATTGAGCAATTTTGTCTGGATATGCAAAGTGAAGACGGGTGTTTGCAGGCAACTGCCAGTTACGACTCTGAAGATCTACAACGTGTGATCTTGTGGGAGCGTTATCAAAATGAAGCTGCAATACAAGCGCACTTTGTGATGCCTCATACTCAAGCTTTTATTGAACACGGATTCGCGGATTTGGTTCAAGCATTTAAAACTCAGTGCCAAAGCCAAAGCCAAAGCCAAAGCCAAAGCCAAAGCCAAAGCCAAAGCCAAAGCGCACACAAAGAAGGAACAGCAGCATGAAGTGGGGAATATTAGGTACGAGCTTTATTTCTGGCGTGATGGCAGATGCTATAAACAATGATGAAGGCAGTGGGTTGTATGCTGTTGCTGGGCGAACGCAAGCTACCCTTAATGAATTTATCGATCAGTACAAACCCACAACGTCATACAACAATTACGATGCGCTTCTTAACGATGATTCGGTAGACGTTGTCTACATTGCTTTACCTAACCATGTGCACCATGAGTATGTAATCAAAGCGGCGAGTAAGGGCAAAGCCATTTTGTGTGAAAAATCGTTATCGATTGATATGGAAAAAACCGATTTGGCGCTGGCTGCTGTGGCAAAAAACAAAGTCTTTTTCGCAGAGGGTTTAATGTACCTTAATCACCCGCTGGTTGAACAACTTCTTTCAGAATTGCAATCTGGTGAGATTGGTGAAGTGCGCTCTATACAAGCTTCTTATATTGCCGCGATTGATCAATTCGTCAATCCAGCAAGCAAAGGTGCGCTGTATAATTTAGGTTGCTACCCAATGTCGCTAATTCACTCGGTCATGCAGCTGCAATATGGCGATCAGATATTCGACAGTGTTGATATTTCTGCGTTAGGGCGTCGTGGCTTAGATGGGAATATTTGTGAGTCATCGGCATTAATGCGCTTTAATGATACGGTGAGTGCGCAAATTCACACTGCTGAAGATCATGGCTTGAAACATCACTTTACTATCTTGGGGAGTAAAGGTTGTATCACATTGACGACTAACCCTTGGCTACCTTCTACTGAAAATCGATTTACTGTGGAGGTTTATGAATCTTCACAAAGAGAAGTTACAGTAAAAGCGCAGGGAGATGGTTTCCATTATCAAGTTAGAAATATTCGTGGAGCCATTCAAGCAGGGTGTAAACAACTGCAACGCCCGTGTGCAACCATCAATGACTCACGAGATATTATGGCGCTGCTGACTCAGTGGGAGAAGGCAGCAAGTTAAGCTTTGGACTTAAGCTTTGAACGACTATTATTGATAATAATAAACGCCTAAAACCTGTGTTTTAGGCGTTTTTTTTCTAAGAAGTTTCACTAGTTACGAGCGGTATCATTATTTTAAATTTTTCGTATTGAGTTGATTTTTATAAATAGCATAAAATACCATAAATTATCTCAGAGCAAAATTCTTACCCTTGCCATTCATTAAACTATTCTGCTGTCATTATTTGGGTCGATATCACGCTATTAGTGTAATGTTGCATATTGTTGTAACGACTTCTATACAGTACTTATTATTTTGTCAATTTCACTTGCCAAGGCTAGTGTATATATTATTGGGTCTGAAAAATACTAAGATGAGAAAAGGCAAGGAATCATCAAATGGCTGACATCTTTGTGAATATCGCCCCGTACTTTAAGTTGTCACTACTCCTAGCGACAAGCTGCATCATACTTTGTTGGCTTAGCTACTTTGTACGTTTTATCTATCTGCAAGAAAAAAAGATCCTAACTTCTGTCTATGTTTCATACATGGTTTACTCGATCTTCATTCTGTTTTGGATTCTTAGTAATGCCTACTTTCATTCCGGTTTACTCGTAGGGTTAGGGGATGATGCTGGGATATTAATGGCAAGAGCGGCCAATATTTTTTCTTACATGGCTTTTGTTAGTGCATTTCATTTCTCATGCAAAGTCACGTCTGATCAAGCAAATCGTCAGTTGCATAAGTGGCAGTGGGGTTTAATAGGGTTCGCGACTTTATATTCTGTGCCGATTAATCTACTGCCAGGTTTCACGGTAGTGGGGATTGATATAAAAGCGCAAAGTGACTTTGTTCTTCACTTTGGTTCAAGCACACCTTTTTTCTTTTTTACTATCTTACTTTTTGTCTTTTTAACGCTAAGTAATCTTTTCTGGTATGGCTTGAAAAAGAGCCAAATAAAGCGTCTTAAAGTGACCTATATGGCTGCTGGCATCATCATTTTTATGACGTCCACAACTCTAGTTCACCTCTTTGCTACATTGATTCTTAACGATTTTTCAATGACATGGCTCCCTCCAGCATTATCTATAAGTGAATTGCTATTTATGGGGTACGCCGTAATGTGCAATCGCTTTTATAGCTGGCGTTACCTTTTGTACATCGGATGCAGTTTAGCGTTAACGCTGGGAGTGTATGTTTCTTTTCTTACTTGGTCTTTTGGCGGGTTCCACATTGAAGAAGAGTTATTTAAATATGTGCTCTGGAGTGCATTATTAATTGTTGGTACTTGGCGTTTTATCTGGCGAATTGCCCGTTCACTTTTCAGTGTGCTGATTTATGGAAGTATCACTACTCCGACCGATAAAATTGCTGGCTTGGTTGACGATTTTCAACGATCAACCGAACAAGCCATGGAAAAGTTGGCGGGTATTCTTCACGTAGATAAAACACATCTTGTGTTAGATGCAAGTTCAAATGCCCTTTACTCTTCAGTGCTTAATGAACCCCGTTCAGCCTTATTGTTTAAAGAGGTTGAGTACGAGGTGAGTAGCCAACCCAATCATAAGTTGCACGCTGTTCGTGACAAAATGCTGAAAAGTAATACCGCGATGATTCTACCTTTACATGACACACAAAATACGTTGTCGTATTTCATTATGTCTTCGGGGAAGCGTGATGGTTCACTTTTCACAAATGAAGAGATTTCTGCTCTCCAAAAGCTATTGAAGAAAGCGTGGCCATATATTCATAACGAGCGTAAAGTTCAGCATTCTCAAGCAATGGCAAAATCTATCGCCCATGAAATGCGTAATCCTTTAGCTCAGGTTCAACTGCATTTAGAAAAGATAAGTGAATTTGCTTCTAGTCAGCCGAAAGATACTTTGCTGGAGCAAGAGGTGAATCGAGGTAGGGATGCGATTCAGCGCGGTAATTTACTGATTGATGCCACATTGCGAGAAGCGCATGACCTCTATTTGAACCAAGATTCATTGCGTTATTACTCTGTGGTTGAGCTTATTAATAAAGTATTAGATGACTATGCTTTTGAGTCAGATACTACTGCTAACCGAGTCCACTTTGAACCTGAAGGGCAAGACTACTTAGTGCATGTGAATGACACTATGTTCAGCTTTATCTTGTTCAATTTATTGAGGAATGCTCTGCATTATTTTGATGACTACCCTAAGAGCCGTATTGAGATAAAGCTGAAATCAGGTGAAAAGTTCAATCAGATTTTGTTTAAAGATTATGGACCGGGCGTTGACCCCAAGGTGGTGGAAAGGATATTTGATGACTTTTTCACGCATCAAAAATACGGCGGTAGCGGTTTAGGGCTGAGTTACTGTAAGCGAGTTATGACTTTGTTTGATGGCAGTATTCATTGCCAGTCTGTTTATGGGCAGTTCACTGAGTTTAAGTTAGTTTTCCCTAAAGTGACTTCTAATGTAAGAAGAGAAAACTACGCTAACAACCCTGTTGATACGGATAATTTGAGAGACCATCTATCAAAGGTTTACCTGCCTAAATCAAGTGTGAAAGAAGGTATTCAAGTTCTGGTAACGGATGACAATAAAGGTCAGCGCGCGCTCACTCGTATTTATCTAGAACAAATTGGGGCAACCGTGTACGAAGCTGAAAACGGCCAGCAAGCCTTAGTGTGCGTTGAAGAAAATCCTATTGATATTGTGTTTATGGATGTTCAAATGCCAGTTATGGATGGTTTTAAGGCAACCAAGCTGATCAAGCTGTTGAAGCCGACCTTACCAGTGATTGCTCTATCGGGAGAGTCTGGTAAGAGCGAGATTGAAAAAATTAATAAGGTGATGGATGGGCGACTATCTAAACCTACCAGTAAGCAGTTGTTAGATAAAACAATCCGAGAATACTTCTAAGGCACATGCTGAGAGGCATTGGAATACTCAGCCATTAAGCTCTTGATAAAATCACGGGCTTAATGGTTTTATCAGACTTTACACTGGCTTAATAACTCTCAGGCCTTTTTCGTTTAACTCATCGATCACACTGCTTGAAAGATTAATATCAGTAATGACACCATCAAGCTCGCTCATATCTAGAGCATGAAAGCTAGCGATCCGACCGTACTTGGTCGAGTCTGAAATGAGGTAGTTAGTATGAGCAGCTTGAACAATGGCTTGTTTGACTAATACCTTATTTTCACATGGCGTGGATAACCCTTTTAAGTTCCAAGATGAAGAAGAGATAAACGCAATATCAATATTCATCCCCCTCAAAAACTCAGCCACTTTACTACCAATGCTGGATTGGTTTTCACGGTCAATTTTGCCTCCGGTATGGTAGATCTCAGATTGAGTGTTATTCATTAAATACGCGGCAATTGCAAAGTCATTGGTAATGATCAGTAGATCATCGCGACCTGCAAGTTGATGGGCGATCTCCAAAGCGGTTGTTCCTGCATCAAGGTAAATAGTCGATAACTCTGGAACTTGTTGCGCAGCAAGTTGACCAATTTGAGCTTTTTCGCTGGCTTGCTGCTCTACCTTTATGTCATGTGATAATTCACTATGCAGCGCTTTAGTCAGCTGCACACCACCTGACACTGAAATGACCTTTCCAGATGTTTCTAGCTTTACGATATCTCGACGAATGGTCATATGAGAAACCTCTAGGTGCTCTACGAGCTCAGAAATACTGATCACTTCTTGGTGTGATAGCAGTGACAAAATGGTTCTCTGACGTTCTGCTGGAATCATGATTATTCTTCTATGTTCTTATTTTTCATCATCCTATCAATCTTTCCTCACGTTGTGAACATATGTGAATATCTGTTGTGAAATAGTTACTCGAACTGTGACAACGGCTGTGAATACTGTTTTTCAGTGCCTACAAAGGAGTAAATCATCTTTTTATGTTAACTTTTGTTAAAAATGTGACTTGTCACTAAGTCGCACTCGGTTGCTTCACATATAATCACAAACATAAACAAGAATTAACAAAATATAGAATTTAATAATTACGTGAAAGGCATCCTGTTATGAGTGAAGTTCAATCTGTTGGTGTTATCGGTTTAGGTTCCATGGGAATGGGCGCTGCAAAGTCATGTGTGCGTGCAGGGCTTGATGTATATGGTTTCGACTTGAACCCTCAAGCGCTTGAAACCTTAGGTGAATATGGTGCAAAAGCGGTATCGACCAGTGCGGTAGAGTTTGCAGACAAGCTAGATTCGGTTTTGGTATTAGTTGTGAATGCTGCGCAGGTAAACACTGTGTTATTTAAAACGGGTTTGGCAGGAGCATTGAAGCCGAATACCCCAGTGATGGTGTCAGCTACGATTTCTGCAGAAGATGCAAAGCAAATCGAGGCTCAGTTATCTGAATATGGTCTTGTGATGCTCGATGCGCCGGTTTCCGGAGGTGCAGTAAAGGCAGAATCGGGCGAGATGACAATCATGGCTTCTGGTGCTGTGAGCACATTCGAAGCATTGACTCCAGTACTCGATGCCACCGCGGCAAAAGTTTACAACATTGGTGAAGCGATTGGTCTTGGTGCGACAGTGAAGATCATCCATCAACTACTGGCTGGTGTTCATATTGCTGCTGGCGCAGAAGCGATGGCATTAGCGGCAAGAGCAAACATCCCGCTTGATTTGATGTATGACGTAGTCACTAACGCTGCGGGTAATTCTTGGATGTTCGAAAACCGCATGAAACATGTGGTTGACGGTGACTACTCTCCTAAATCAATGGTCGACATTTTTGTTAAGGATCTCAATTTAGTTTCTGATACAGCTCAAGACTTGAAGTTCCCTTTACCGCTATCAAGTGCCGCATTGAATATGTTTGTGAGTGCGAGTAATGCTGGTTTTGGTCAAGAAGACGACAGTGCTGTTATCAAAGTATTCCAAGGCATTGACTTACCGGGTGTGAATGCGCCGAAAGTGGAGAAATAATCATGTTATTAGGTGTTATTGCAGACGACTTTACAGGCGCAACAGATATTGCTGGTTTCCTAGTTGAAAACGGTATGCGCACCATTCAATTAAATGGCATTCCTACGGGCGATTTTGATGCAGCGGCAGACGCGGTAGTCATCAGCCTTAAATCTCGCTCTTGTCCGGTAGATGAGGCGATAACTGATTCAGTAGCTGCACTTAAATGGCTTGAATCTCAAGGGTGCCAACAGTTTTACTTCAAATATTGCTCTACGTTCGACAGTACTGCTGAAGGCAATATTGGTCCAGTAACGGATGCTCTTTTGGAAGAGCTTGGTGAATCTTTCACTATGGTTTGTCCCGCCTTGCCTGTTAATGGACGAACTGTTTATAACGGTCACTTGTTTGTTTTTGGTGAGTTATTAAGTGATTCAGGGATGCGCAATCATCCCGTTACCCCAATGACAGATTCGAGCGTAGTTCGGATGATGGACGCACAATCGAAAGGTGTTTCTGGCTTGGTCAATTTCCAAACGATTGAACAAGGTTCTGATGCTGTCACTACTCATTTTGAAGAGTTAAAAACCCAAGGGAATCGCTATGCGGTAGTTGATGCTTTTAATGCCGAACATTTAGTGACACTAGGGCAAGCTGCTAAATCATTGAAGCTCGTCACTGGTGGCTCAGGCTTAGCGTCAGGTATTGCCAAAAACTGGACGGAACATCTAGCCGACCAAAGTGATGCAAAGCATGCCGGCAGCCCAGTAAAAGCGCCGACCGTTATTTTCTCTGGATCTTGTTCGGTCATGACTAATCAACAAGTTACTACGTACAAACAACTTGCTCCTCATTTTGCTATCGATGTGAAAGCTTGCTTAACCAATGAGCAATACACCAATGAAGTCTTCGATTGGGTGATGACTCATAGCCAAAGTGAATTTGCACCTTTGGTATACGCAACCGCAGATGCCGCTGCACTTAAAGCGATTCAAGAAGAATTTGGTGCGCAAGCTTCAAGCCATGCGGTTGAGCAGTTCTTTAGTCAATTAGCTATCACGCTGCAACAACACGGTGTGAAAAACTTTATCGTCGCTGGTGGTGAAACCTCAGGGGTTGTGACTCAAAGTTTAGCGGTAAAAGGTTTCCATATCGGTCCTCAAATTGCGCCGGGTGTGCCTTGGGTGAAATCCGTTGAGGGTGATCTTTCATTGGCGCTTAAATCTGGCAATTTTGGTGACGAAAACTTTTTTGCTAAAGCGCAGTCATTCTTTTCATAAGCGAGGTTCAGATGAGTGAAATTATGATGAACGAGCAGCAATTAAGAGAGCAAATGGTCACGCTCGCTCGTTCTATGTTTGAGCGTGGTTACGCGACCGGCGGGGCAGGCAATTTGTCTATCAAATTACCCAATGGTCACTTTTTAGCAACGCCAACGGGGTCTTCTTTTGGTCGCCTTGTTGCTGAGGAATTATCCGTTGTTGATATCGATGGCAATCATCTCTCTGGAAAAAAACCATCAAAAGAAGCGGCATTCCATTTAGCCATTTACCGTAATAATCCTGTATGCAATGCGATTGTTCACCTGCATTCTACTTATTTAACGGCATTGTCGTGTCTGGAAGGGTTAGACCGAAACAATGCAATTAGGGCGTTTACGCCGTATTTCGTGATGCGAATTGGTGAGTTACCGGTGATTCCTTATTTGCGCCCTGGCGATCCACAAATCGCTGAAGAACTGGCGAAAAGAGCAGGTGATTACCGAGCATTCTTGTTAGCGAACCACGGCCCTGTCGTAACCGGTACCGATTTTATTGATGCCGTTGATAATGCAGAAGAGCTAGAAGAGACCGCTAAATTGGCGTTCTTACTAAAAGATAGAGAGATCCGCTACCTCACTGATGAAGAAGTAACGGACTTAAAAGGGAGAGGCAAATAATGGCAAAATTCGCAGCAAATCTAACCATGTTATTCACAGAAGTACCATTTCTGGAGCGTTTTGAAAAAGCACATCAAGCAGGATTCAAAGCTGTGGAGTACCTCTTTCCGTATGCGTTCGAAGCAGATGTTCTTGCTGGAAAAATGCAAAAATTCGGTTTTGAACAGGCACTTTTCAATATGCCTCCAGGTGATTGGGATGCGGGTGAGCGTGGTTTCGCGGCAATCCCTGGTCGTGAAGATGAGTTCAAAAACAGTGTCGACACTGCACTTATGTATGCGAAGGCTTTAGGCTGCAAAAAAGTACATGCAATGTCAGGTTTGATGGACGCTAATTTTACAAGGCAACAGCATGTAGAAACTTTCATTTCAAACATTCGATTTGCCGCGGATAAATTTGCTGCGCAAGGCATTGAACTGATGATTGAACCACTTAATAGCCGTGATGCACCGAACTATTTTGTAGCGCATCAGCGTGAAGCTGTTGAGTTGATTAAGTTAGTAGACAGACCAAATGTGAAGCTGCAACTTGATTTGTACCATGCACAGATAATGGATGGTGACCTAAGTACTTTGATCCGTGAAGTGGCGGCTTATACCGGCCATATCCAAATTGCTTCAGTGCCAGAAAGGCACGAGCCCTCTGAAGGTGAATTGAATTACCCGCACTTATTTAATGTGCTGGATGACTCAGGGTATCAAGGCTGGATTGGCTGCGAATATAACCCTAAAGGCACCACTGAAGAGGGGCTTGGTTGGGTGAAACCTTACCTATAAAGCTAATCCGTTACGTATTTAACGTTCAGCATTAAGCAGTAACAACAACTGCTGCAATCTTAATAACGATAACGGCAACAACAATAGCGACACCTGTAATAACAATAAAATTATAAAGATTCGTGAGTGATACGTTCGCTCACGAGCACCCCTACATAAACACAACAATAAGAAACAGAAGGAACATAAAATGGATGGAGCACTGATAGGCATTATAATTGGCATCTTAGCCATGATGGGTATGATCATTAAAACGAGAATCCCAGTCGCTCTTGCTATGATTATTGCCAGTATCATCATGGGTTTATTTGCAGGTATGGCACCAACCGATTTAATTAATGCGATCAAAGCGGGCTTTGGTGGTGTGCTTGGTGGCATTGGTTTGATTATCGCGTTTGGCGTAATCATGGGTGCATGTTTTGAGCGTTCTGGTGCTGCGGTAAGAATGGCAAAAACGTTTGTAAAGCTATGTGGTAAAGGTCGTGAAGACTTAGCTCTGGGCTTTACTGGCGTATTAGTTGCGATTCCCGTTTTTTGTGATTCTGCGTACATCATTTTACATTCCCTTGTTCGCGCAATTTCACGAGACACAGGTAAATCAGCAGTGGGTCTAGGTGTGACTCTGGCTCTTGGTCTACTGATTACACACGCACTTGTGCCACCAACACCGGGACCAGTTGCCGTAGCCGGTATTCTTGGTGTAGACCTAGGCGAATATATGTTGTGGGGCTTGATGGTTTCTATCCCTATGATGCTGCTTTCTATGATTTACATTCGCCGCGTAGGTAATGAATACTACCGTGTGCCAAATGGTGAAACATGGATCACTAACCAAGCTGATTGGGCAAACCTAGAAAAAGTAAAAGAAACGGACGACAAAGAACTACCAAGTAACTTCTTATCTTTTGGTCCTATTCTTCTTCCAATTGCATTCATCCTAATCAACACGCTTGTTGGTCAAGGTGATAGCGCAATGCACATGGTAATTTCGTTGATTGGTAATCCAGTGGTTGCGGTAGGGGTCGGTGTACTTATGGCGCTTTATGGTCTTACCCGCCACATCGAACGTAAAGATATGGTTAGCTCAATGGATGATGCACTGTCTACTACCGGTTTGATTCTTGTTGTGACGGGTTGTGGTGGGGCAATGGGTGCGGTACTAAAAGCATCTGGTGCTGGTCCTCAAGTCGCTGAGGCTATTGCAAGCAGTGGTATTCCACCATTACTTGTACCATTAGCCATTGCTTCAATGCTTCGTCTAATTCAAGGTTCAGCAACAGCATCTATGATGGTTGCTGCAACCATGACATTGCCTTTAGTAGAGACTCTAGGTCTAGACCCTGTGTTTGTAGCTCTTGCTTGTGCAGTAGGTCCAGTAGGCTTTTCTCACTTGAACGATTCATACTTCCACATCATCAACCGTACGTTAGGCATTACTGAACTTGCAGACCAAATCAAGATCTGGTCGGTGTCTTCAACCATCGCTTGGGCAATTGGTGCAAGTATCATCATGATTCTTAACCTAGTGTTTGGTAAAGGTGGAACCTTGATTGATCCTTTGATTCCAATTGCAGTGTTAGGTGCTCTCCTTGTATGGCTAAAAAGCAAAGAAAAATCACAAGTTGAGACTGCTGTAACTCACTAATATTATTTCCCTTTTATACTGCCTCTATGTTTGATTAGCTTGCTGATCTGCCATAGAGGCATTTTGGTTTCTATTATTTTTAGTCACCACTACTTTTAGTTATCAGTATTTTTGGTTTCCAATACTTTAGCTTTTCATTACTTATCAAAATTTATATTCCTTTGGATCTATCAGTATGAAGATTGTTATTGCACCAGACTCATTTAAAGAATCATTGACCGCAGTTTCAGTGGCGGCATGCATTGAGAAAGGCTTTCGAGAAATATTCCCAGATGCTGATTACGTGACTCTACCTTTAGCTGATGGCGGTGAGGGTACGGTAGATGTGTTGTTGCAGGGCTTAACGGGGCAAAAGCGAGCGCTTGAGGTGGAAGGGCCATTGGGTGATAAAGTTCATGCTGAATGGGCAATGCTTGAAACGTCAGATCGTAATCCGAATAAAACCGCACTTATTGAAATTGCCGCTGCATCGGGTTTGGATTTACTGACACCTGAGCTGCGAGATCCGTTAATTGCTTCCTCTTTTGGTACTGGTCAACTGATTTTAGAAGCCGCCGCGCAAGGTGCGAAAACTATTATTTTAGGGTTAGGTGGAAGCGCTACAAATGATGGTGGCGCCGGTATTGTTCAAGCATTAGGTGGTCGTCTATTCGATAGTAATGGACAAGAGCTGAGCCGCGGTGGCGCAGCGCTAGCCGAATTAGCAGCCATCGACTTGTCTAATGTCGATGCGATCTGTGCTGACATAAATCTGGTTGTCGCGTGCGATGTAGATAATCCACTATGTGGAGATAACGGAGCAAGCCATATATTCGGTCCACAAAAAGGGGCAAACCCAGAACAAGTCTTGATGCTTGATAACGCACTCGCGCATTTTGCTCAGGTAGCAGAAATGCAAGGTTGTGTTTGTGGAGAGGAGCCTATATCAGAGCGCACAAGTTATGGCGCGGCTGGAGGAGCACCGCTAGGGTTAGGTTTGATATTTAATATGCAAATTAAACCCGGTATCGAGATGGTACTCGATGTATTACAAGCTGATCGAGTCTTAAAAGGGGCTGACCTTTTGATCACAGGCGAAGGTCAAATGGACAATCAAACTCTACAAGGAAAAGCGCCTTATGGCATCGCTAAACGCGCGAGTTTGCAAGGTATTCCAACCATAGGTATTGCTGGTTCATTAGGTACCGAAGTAGAAGCGCTTTACGGTGAAATGAGCAGTTTGTTTGGGACAGTAAGATCACCGCAGGCTTTATCAAAAGTATTACAAGAGGCGGAACTTAACTTAACGAGAACGGCAAGAAATATTGCTGCGACTTTAAGGTTAGGTCACACAATATCGAGTAAATAAGACATTTCTGTCAGAATGAACTTACACTGATTTAACAATGTAAATTAGTGTAAGTTCATGATTTTTATATTGTAAATGTTTTTATCAATATTGGGTGATTATGATTTGGATCATTATTTCGATAGGTTTTACCCATGATAACGATAAATACAAACAATTATATTTTACTTTAACTCAAGCTTATTCTATACCCTTATTGGTTGAGTGGTTTTGTGTGACAAATGCCTTTACACAGAAGCTCACGCCGAAGTAAAGGTGCATCAATGATTGGTGCACTTTAAAAAGTGATAAGGAATTGATGATGAGTAAAAAACTGACCACAGCAGCGGGTTGCCCTGTTGCACATAACCAGAATGTTCAAACTGCAGGTAAGCGCGGACCTCAACTTCTTCAAGATGTTTGGTTTTTAGAGAAACTGGCGCATTTTGACCGCGAAGTGATTCCAGAGCGTCGTATGCACGCGAAAGGGTCTGGGGCATATGGCACGTTTACCGTTACGCACGATATTACCCAATACACCAAAGCGAAATTGTTCTCTGAAGTGGGTAAGAAAACCGACTTGTTTGCTCGTTTTACAACGGTTGCAGGTGAGCGCGGTGCGGCGGATGCAGAACGTGATATCCGCGGTTTTGCTGTGAAGTTTTATACTGAAGAAGGTAACTGGGACATGGTGGGTAACAATACGCCAGTGTTCTTTTTACGTGATCCTCTGAAGTTCCCCGATCTAAACCACGCAGTGAAACGTGATCCGCGCACTAACATGCGCAGTGCGAAGAATAATTGGGATTTCTGGACGTCGCTACCTGAAGCGCTTCACCAAATTACTATCGTTATGAGTGATCGTGGTATCCCTGCTACTTACCGCCACATGCATGGTTTTGGTAGCCACACGTTCAGCTTTATCAATAGTGACAATGAGCGTTTCTGGGTTAAATTCCACTTCAAATCTCAGCAAGGTATTAAGAACCTATCTGATGCAGAAGCTGGGCAGTTAATTGGTGATGATCGCGAAAGTCACCAACGTGATTTGCTAGAAAGCATCGATAACCAAGATTTCCCGAAATGGACTCTTAAAGTTCAAGTCATGCCAGAAGCAGACGCTTCAAAAGTGTCGTACAACCCATTCGACTTAACGAAGATCTGGCCGCACGCTGATTACCCATTAATTGAAGTGGGTGAGCTTGAACTGAATCGTAATCCAGAAAACTTCTTCGCAGAAGTCGAGCAATCGGCATTCAACCCAGCAAGTGTGGTTCCGGGTATTAGCTTCTCTCCAGACAAGATGCTACAAGGTCGTTTGTTTGCCTATGGTGATGCTCAGCGTTACCGTTTGGGTGTGAATCACCACCATATTCCAGTGAATGCGCCACGTTGCCCAGTACACAGCTACCACCGCGACGGTGCAATGCGTATTGATGGTAACCACGGCGGCACATTGGGTTATGAGCCAAACGATCAAGGTCAATGGGCTGAGCAACCCGATTTCGCAGAGCCGCCACTAAACCTAGAAGGCGCGGCTGATCATTGGAACCACCGTGAAGATGAAGATTACTTCTCACAACCGGGTGACTTGTTCCGCTTAATGACGGCAGAACAGCAAGGTATTTTGTTTGATAACACCGCGCGTAACTTAGGTGGCGTGCCTAAAGAAATTCAACTTCGTCACCTTAAACACTGCTACAAGGCTGATCCTGCATATGGCGAAGGCATCGGTAAATTGCTTGAAATCGATGTGAGCGAATTTAAATCGTAATCGCTAACTAGACTTGTTAATCAAAAGGTCGTGAGTTACTCGCTCAGCGGCCTTTTTTGATCGCGTATTCAACAGTCTGTTACCTAATCTTATGAATTATTGAGGTTTTATAGTTAATAGCTTTTACCTATCAAAATGATAAATTCAACCCATTATCTTCACGTTAAAAATGTGATTATCCTACTCTCATTAGTTGATACAGCAGTAGAGTTTGAGATGAATAAAAGCGCATTAATTGTAGAAGGTGGAGCAATGAGAGGCATCTTCGCCGCCGGAGTATTGGATGCTTTTATGGAAGAAGACTTTCGACCATATGATTTTGCTATTGGCGTCTCTGCTGGTGTGTCTAACCTTGTTGGTTACTTATCTCAAGCGCCAAAGCGCAGCTATAACGTGATAACGACTATGGCGACTGACAAAGTTTTCTTTAACCCAACTCGCTTTGCCAAAGGTGGCAATTTAGTGGACGTTAAGTGGTTATGGGATGAATCCAATAACCGTTTTCCGCTTAACTGTGAGCAATTATTCTCCAGTGTTCCACTGCTTGCCGCTGTTACTAATGTCGATACTGGCAGTGCTGACTATTACCATATTAAGCCTGAAAACTTATCGAATGTTGTAGAAGCAACCACTGCTCTGCCCATTGCTTACCGTGAAACGCCATGCTTTTCAGGTGGCTGTTATACCGATGGTGGAGTGGCGGATTCTATCCCAGTTCGTGAAGCATACCGTCGCGGCGCTCGTGACATTACCGTGATTTTGTCTCACCCTTTGAGCTATCAAATGAAACCTCAGAAGTATCAATGGATGCTCAAAAAGCTGCTGTCAAAGTATCCGAATATTGCAAAATCGATGGCTGTGCGCGCTGAGAACTACAATCAATCTTTGGAGTTCATCCGAAACCCACCTAAAGATGCGATCATTAAGGTTATTGCTCCACCAGAAGCGTTTGCGGTTAAACGGTTAACTATGGATCAAGGGATTCTAAATGCAGGTTATGAGATGGGCGTTCAAGCTGGGGCAGAACACTTAGCTATTCGACAAGGTGTGCATGGGTTAGATACTGAAAACTGCCATTTCTGCATCTAAAGATTATGGTTAGTAATGCTTATGGCTAGCCAGTTAGAGACCTGATGTCGAGGCAATCTTATGAGCAGTAGTTTATGAGTAATAGTTATGAGCAATTTTTTATAAATAATAGCTTATAAACAGTGGCTTAACTTAGATTTACGATTAATACGATCAAATTGAAACTATCAAATTACTATGATAAAAAGCCACGTTTCCTGTGTAGTAAGCGTGGCTTTATTGGTTTGATTTATCGACTAATCAACGATTACATTAAGTCGAGGCATCACGATTCTAGCCAAGCTAGATCAATTCATTGCCACTTTTTTTATCACTGAAAAATGCTTCAACACTGGTGAGTGTCGTGTTGGCAATATTGAATAAAGCATCTTTGGTTAAGAATGCTTGGTGCCCTGTAAATAACACGTTGTGACAAGCAGACAGGCGGCGGAAAACATCATCCACAATCACATCGTTAGATTTGTCTTGGAAGAACAACTCTTTTTCGTTGTCGTATACATCTAGACCTAACGCGCCAATTCGGCTTTGTTTTAAGGCTTCAATGGCAGCGGTTGAATCCAGTAGTTCACCACGGCTGGTGTTCACTATCATCACGCCGTCTTTCATTTTGCCAAACGCCGTTGCATCTAGAAGGTGGTAATTTTCTTTACTCATTGGGCAGTGCAGCGTAATTACGTCAGACTCTTGATACAGCTCATCGAGCTCCACATATTTTGCGCCAAGCTCTTCAGCCAGTGGGTTTGGATACGGGTCATAGCATAGAATGTTCATGCCTAAACCTTTCAAAATACGCATTGTCGCCAAGCCAATTTTCCCCGAACCAATCACACCCACAGTTTTGCCGTGGAAGTTGAAACCAACCAGCCCTTCAAGAGAGAAGTTAGCATCACGAGTTCGTTGGTAGGCTTTGTGCAGCTTGCGGTTTAAACACATCATCATGCCGACAGTGTGCTCGGCGACTGATTCTGGCGAATAAGCAGGCACGCGAACCACTTGTAAACCGAATTCTTTTGCGGCTTCTAAATCGACTTTGTCAAAACCAGCACAGCGCATCGCGATGAGTTTTGTGCCGCCTTTCGCTAGTTTTTCAAGAACGGGACGAGACAGGTCATCGTTAACAAAAGCACAAACTATTTCGTTTTGATAAGCCATTTTTGCTGTTTTTCTGGTGAGTCGAAAATCATGAAAGTGAAATTCAGCGTTGAGATCCCCTTTAGCAAGATTGAATGATTTTTCGTCGTATGATTTTGAGCTAAAAAAAGCAATGTTGAGCATAACTTCCTCTCTGTACGAAAGATGCGAATATCGTGTATTCAGGCTAATAATTAGGGCAGTTTGCTAGAGATTTATTATCTTGTCTATCATCATTAACCATTGTAATTATTAAGGTTATATTATTTCTTCCTAGCTATTTATATTTTTGGCTGATCTTTGTCTGGCTAAACGGCTTGTTCTGGTTTTACCGTATTTATCGCGCTTAATTGAATCATCAATGAATTTCACAACGAGTGAAATGCATAAATCGATCACTTATCTTTTCGGGTATTGAACATTTTCTTGGTTTCTTTCTCTGACCAGAAATTGATATTGAATTGGGCATCATCGCTGAGCTCCACTCGGTGCCAATATTGAGGAGGGCTGGTTGCAAATTGGCCCGCGTTAATCACCACAACGCTTTCAGGTTCGGTTGCGTCAGCGTTCGCAAAACCATAGAAAGTTACGGTTCCTTCCATCACGCAAATCTGACCAAACACTCCTTCAGCAGTATTGTGATGGTTAAGCAATGCCGCCGGTATGTTGTCTTTTGTGAAAAATGGCGTTGAGCGTTGAATTGTCCAATGAGATGGAATGCGTAAATGACTCATAATAAACCTCTAATGTTTAATCTTAATAAGTAAAAAATATTGAATACAAACACTGCTAACGCTTAGGCTTCTGCAAATAAGCGTCTGCAAAATTTGAAGTTAAAACCGGAAATAGGTTTAGGGATGACTACCAGTAATTCTCGCTGCTGAATTGTCCCGCTTGACGGCGTAAATGCTTGTTTAATCCGAGCTGTTTAAGCGCTTCACTTGTGTCGCGAACCATGGCGGGATTTCCACAAAGATAGAAGAAACTATGCTGCTGATGGATGGCGATGGAGGTAGCGTGTTCGAGTTCGCCTCGAAGTAACAACGTTGGGATTCGTCCGCGCAATGTTCCGGTGATTGATTCTCTAGAAATAATTGGCACATAACGTAGTTTTCCTTGAAATTGGTGAACAAGCTGCGCGATGCGCGATTGATAAGTGAGATCTTGCTGAGTTCTGACGGCATGCACCAATATGAGGTTAGCAAACCTATCAGCCATGTGAGGGGTTTCTAGCATGGCAATAAAAGGACCAATGGCGGTGCCTGTCGCAAGCATCCAAAAATCTTTCGCCGCTGGTGGAATCTCTTCTAATATCATGAAACCGCTGGGGTCTTTCCCGACAAAAATCGTATCGTGAATCTTTAATTCATGAAGCTTTGGGGAGAGTTGACCTGAAGTGTCTTTAACAATTAAAAACTCTAAATGTTGATGTCCTAGCGAGTGGCTTGGTGAGTTAACCATAGAGTAAGCTCGGCGGATGTACTCCGGACGTTCGAGGTCATTACTCTCTTGTTGGTACTGCAGCTCGGTAGACACGGGTAGGGCAAGTTTTGTGAATTGCCCTGCAAGGTAAGGCGCAACGGGTGCATGTACATGAAGGCTAAATAATTGGTCGTTCCATTCGATTTTCTGGGTTACTTTTCCTTGTACTAAACCGTGAGGAATACCATGAGAAATCTTGTCCATAGAGCCACCTTATTGATTGTTTTACCCACTGGTCATTTCATTTTTGAATTACCAGAAGCCTGTACTAATCATAGTGCATGAACCATGCCGATAATGAGAATTGTTATCAAGTGAGGGTTTGATGGTAATTTAATGTTTTTATAAGTCATAAAGACATTTTATTTTTGTGTCTTTATGACTTTTATGTGTTTTTCTTACTAGAAACTAGAAACTAGAAACTAGAAACTAGAAACTAGAAACTAGAAACTAGAAACTAGAAACTAGAAACTAGAAACTAGAAACTAGAAACTAGAAACTAGAAAGTAGAAAGTAGAAAGTAGAAAGTAGAAAGAAGCCTCTTATTCCACCTTTAAACCACTTGGAGTGATAGCTTAAAGGTGAAAATAAAAGGCTTCAGATGAATGATGTGAATGTTTTATTTACGTTTGAGTCGTCCAAAACAAAGCGCGTATAAGCTAGGAATGACGAATAAAACAATCGGCAAAGAGAACAATAAACCATAGCCAAGCGTTAAAGACATTGGTCCCATGAACACATCGGTTCCGCCTAAACCGTAAGCAAGAGGCAGCAACCCGACGACTGTGGTTATTGACGTTAATAGGATTGGTCTTAGTCGGCTGGCAGATGCTTCAATCACCGCTTCCAAAGTGTCTTTACCTTCTGCTCGAATCTCGTTAATACGATTTATCAGAACCAGAGAATTGTTCACCACAACCCCTGTCATACCAAGCACGCCAATCAAGGCAAACATAGATAAAGCTTGCATATGAACGACTAGTGCCATTAATGCCGCCACAACTGCAAACGGGATCACAGCCATAACGAGTAACGGCTGTATCAATGAATTAAACATCACCGCTAGAACAAAGTAGATAGCGACCATGGCAGCAGGAAAAGCCACTACAAAGCCACTCATGGTTTCATTGGTACTTTCTGCTTCCCCGCCAACATCCAGTGTCACGTTACTTGAATATTGTCCTTGTAGCTCAGTGAGCATTTGTTCTGAAAGCGTGACGGGGCTGATGGTGTCATCCGTGATTTGCGCCGTGACCGTGACTTCTCTTTCTGCGTTGTAGTGTTTAATTAAACGTGGCGCTTCAATTTGTTCTACTTTCGCTAAACGGCTCAGTGGTACTTGGACTCCGTCTGGTGTAAATATTTTGGTGGTCGATAAGCGTTTAATATCTCGGTATTCGTCTTCCAAAATGACACGAATATCGACCTCTTGATCACCCAGCCAAGTCGATGTGACAGAGTCTCCTTCAAACGCAAGGCGAAGTGTGGTTGCTAGATCAGATACCGTTAAGTTGTATTTCGCTAACCATTCGTACTGAGGAACAATGCTTAACTGAGGGTCTTTCAACGCTTCATTGTTGGTTACACCATTGATACCACTTTGTTGATTAAGCCAATTACTTGCGACTTCAACAGCATGATTGCGTTCATCCGTTGTGCCACCAAGAACACGCATCTCAATTGGCTCTCCTGGAGGCGGTCCGCCAGCATCCACTGAAAACTTCACAAAGATTCCGTGGTCATTGTCAGCAAGTTTTTCATTTAACTGAGCAATGATTTGGTCAGCCGTGCGATCACGCAGCTCATAACTGGTTAGAATCAGCAATCCAGTACTCACTGGTGATGAATAAGTCATATCGTAAGATACGCGTTCATTATCGGGTAAAGCAGCAATTGCCTTCTCAATATCAGTATGAACATCACGTATTTGTTCTAGTGGTGTGCCTGGCTGAACTTCGGTGTAGATTTCTACGTATTTTGCTGCCTCAGATGGAAATATATCCAGCTTCAATGTCATTACCATGCCAGCCGAAAGGGCGCTAACGACCAATGCTGATGCGATAACCGATTTTTTATATTGCAGGCTGAATGTCAGCATTTTTTTGTAAGTACTTATAATGCCTTCAAAACGATCTTTCTGTGGTTTTGGACTCCCTTTTTCTTTGGTATCTAATGCGCTGGCTAAGTGTGCGGGTAAGGTGAAAGTACATTCCGCTAGCGAAAATAATAGCGCTGAAATCACCGTGATAGGGATAACGAGTAATATTTTACCCATTGCACCGGGCATGAAAAACATGGGAATAAATACCAGTGCTGTAGTCGTTAAGCTCGCAATTATAGGTTTAATGACCTTTTGTGTGCCTGAAATCGCCGCCTCTAATGCGCTTTTACCTTTCTCTTTTTCTTGGTAAATACTTTCCGCTACAATAACCGAGTCATCAACAATAATACCGATAACCAAAAGCAAAGCTGCCAGTGTAATACTGTCTAAGTTTAAACCGACCATAGGTAGGATAAACATCACACCTAATATACAAAACGGAATAGAAACCGATACCCAGAAAGCCACCTGTCTTTTTAGAATCAAGCTTAATACTGCCAGTACTAATACCAGGCCAATACCACCATTGGTTGAAACGATTGAGAACTTATCATTCATGTCGTCAGCAAGGTTCAAACCATATTGAAATTGGAATTTACCATTGTGCTGAGCTTGTTCCTTTTCAAGTAAAGCTTTTACGCTGTTCACCGTTGCGATGATGTCTGAACTCGCGCTATTTGTTACTGAAAATAAAACCGCCTCTTGACCATTAATAACTCCCATTTGTGTTGCTTTAGCAAAGGTGTCTTCCACATTCGCTACGTCAGATACTCGAATAACGGAACCATTCGGTAGTGATTTGATAACGATATTTGCGATGTCTTCTGCCGAGTGAACCTGAGTCATGGTGACAATTTTTTGTTCACTCACCCAAGATTCAACCACCCCACCAGATTGAGATAGATTACGCTGGTTAATGGCTTGCCCAACTTCATCAAACGTTAATTGGTAACGGCTGATTTTAGTCGGATCGATTTCTACCCAGAATTCACGCTCGTTGTAACCAGACATGCTGACGCTACTGACACCAGAAAGTGCATTCACTTTTTTCTCTAGTTGATAAGCGTATTGCTGAAGAATATCTGAGTTAGTTTGTTCTGGGGTCGATGTGAGTTGTTTTGAGTCTGTATTTACTGTCGACTGGCTACTGTTTTTAAAATCTAAGCTATCAAGATTTATATCTTCAAGGTTTATGTCGACCAGATTGACGCCAAATGTCAGAACCTCAAACGATGAGGTTTTCTTTTGAGTGACCACTGGCGGGTTGGTGATATCAGCGGGTAAATTGCTGACGCGGTCGACCGCTTGTTGAATATCTCGTAAAGCACGAGCGGCATCTTCGCCAGGTAGCAGCTCGGCTTCAATAAAAGACATGCCATCTGTCGACTGAGATGAAAAGTAGTTGATGCCTTGTACACTGCGTAGTTCTTTTTCAATAGGGTTAGTGATGTTGAGCTCAATATCTTGAGCCGTTGCCCCTGGGTAAAGGGTTTCAATTTCAACCGTTTCAAAAGCCACATCAGGGTATTCCTGAAGCTTCAAAGTGTATAAAGAAGCGATGCCAAGTAACAGCACCATAATTGTGATGATACGAGCTAAAAAGCTTCTTTGTGCAAAATAAGAGATAAGTGATGACATTTTATGACCTATTGGATCGCAGCAATATTAGAAAGCGTTGTAGATGCATGAATAGACATGCCCGGTTTTAACTTTTGATCCGGATTGTTAATTTCCACTTCAACTGGGTAAGCCATGGTTTGGCTGTCTACTTCAACACCAATTCGATTGATGGTTGCTTGGAATTTAACGGCAGGTGCAGCTTCAGCCCAAAGCTCGATTGGTTGCCCCACCTTGAGTGAATCAATGTCATATTCACTTGCCAATAAGCGAACGGTTAATGTGTCGATATTGACGATCTTATAGAGCAGATCACCTTGATTCACCCAGGCGCCATTGTCTGTACTTCTATTCACGACAAACCCCGAAATGTTAGACAGGATTTTGGTGTTTTTCAGGTCAAGTTGCGCATTCTCAAGCTCAATTTTCGCAAGAGTTAGGCTAGCTTTTGCGCTTAAGAAGTCAGCGTTGGCAATGTCTAATTCGTTCTGCGACAAGCTATTTTTTTTACGAAGTTCCATATAACGTTCATAGACAGATTGCTTAAGTTGTAAGTCTGCTTTAGCAAGCTGTAGGTTGGCGGTTTGTTTCGCGACGGCAAAGTCAAAGTCTTGAGTTTTAACGGTTGCGATAACTTGCCCTTTTTCTACTGCTTCACCAGAATCAAAACTGGCACTTTCAACGACACCACTGACTTCCGCTACAACGTTAAGTGGGGATTTACTAATGGTTTGACCAATAAGGTCGGTGGCATAAACAGAAGGAGTAATAAGGGTGCTGCACAGTAGGCTAGTCAGTAGTAGTGGTTTCATGGTGGTGCCTCTCTAATTTGATACTTGCAGTGTGAGACTTCCCATGTCGAGTTTTTGTCGAAATCATTCGACATTGAAATATAAAATCGAGTTTTTTGATGAGTTTTTTATGAGCTGACAGTTGCTGACTATTTAAGACATTTCGATTGACCTAATGCATTTCAGTCGTTCTGTTGAGGCAAGCATGTTGTTGAATGAAATTAGTACAGCATTCGACATTAATTCGACACTGAACCATTATAATTTCAAGACACTGTGATAATTAGGTATCACGTGAAATAGGTGAGTGAATAATGCTAAAAGGCAAACAGATTTTAATTGTTGAAGATAACGATGAACTACAAGGCATTTTAGCTGATTTCCTTGAAGTGAAAGGTGCTGAAGTTGATTTTGCCGATAATGGTGAGTTAGGACTTAAGCTTGCGTTAAACAATGAATTTGATGCCATTATTCTTGATGTCATGATGCCAAAAAAAGATGGAATGCAGGTGGCAAAAGAGCTTCGAGAGAGCGGCTGCACTACACCTATCTTAATGCTAACAGCACTTAATGGTCGCGATGATATTCTAAATGGATTCAAAAACGGGGTAGATGATTTTGTTAGTAAGCCCTTTGATTTTCAAGAATTGGAAGTACGGCTATTAGCTCTCATTAAGCGCTTTAGAGGCAATGTTGCAGCGGCTGAGTTGTCTTTTGGTGAGCTGGTGATAGACGAGAAAACCAGAAAGGTACAAAGAGATGGGCATAAACTTGTCACCACCCCAGTTATGTATCAAATTCTTTTAGCATTAGTGAAAGCACAGGGTGAAATTGTGTCTCGTGAGTGTTTAATTCAGCAGTTATGGGGAGATGATACGCCGGATAATGATGTGTTACGCAGCCATATTTACTTGTTAAGAAACATACTTGATAAGCCATTCGAAAAACCTATGCTAAAAACAGTGCCTAAATGTGGATTCAGATTAGAACTGTAATCTAGACTTTGATAGATATGGCTAAAGATAGGGCTATTAGGAAGAAGGGTATAATGCTCAGATTTTTAATGCTTAGCTTATTAAAGCTAGAGCTAAAGCTAAACATATAAATGATGAAAGCTGAGGGTATGAAAACTATGGTCGTTAAAGCGTTGTCAGAGTTGAAATCTCAGCTGTTTGGAAAGCCGAAAACTCATAATATCTCTCAAGTTAAAAAACGCTTAATCGTGACATTTTCAAAAATTGCGCTGTCGACATCCTTTGTTGTGTTCTTTGCCTTCTCTCTTCGTTTAATTTTAGGGGAAGATTATCAGCTTCAAGCCCATCTTAAATCTTTCGAAAATATCGCCACTAAACATTATCAACTTGAACAAGTGCCTATAGCCCAAGTAAGCCAATCGGTTACTGCGTATTTTAATGAAAAGTATCTGCCTGAGTACTTACAAAATGAACTGCCTTTTCAAGAGAATGAAGTCACTCCATACCGACCTTTCAGCAAACAAGGCATGATGATTTATCACGTACAATTTGACTATCAGGGGCAGCAATTACCGCTTTATCTTACGATAGGCTCAAGGTCGATCGATTTTGGTGATGATAACTGGGATGCCCTTATGGGGATTTCTATGCTTCTCATGATTTTCTTAGTCGTGGTTCTCAATTTCTCTGTGAAAAGAATGTTTGATGGCTTAATGGCACCTGTCGCGGAGCTAAGTGAGCAATTAAATTCAGGTGTTAAAGGTGATTTTGAAGTCTCGGAACATAGTATCGATGAATTAAAACAGTTAACGCGAGAATTAAACCACTACCAGCACATGCGTGATCGAGTCGCAAAGCAAGAGATGATGTTTGCGAAATATGCCAGCCACGAATTGAAAACACCAATCTCCATTGTATTGGGCGCAGCGAACCTACAAGCGATGAAAGACGACCCTGAATTTCAAACAAAGCAGCGTGAAAGAATTTTGACTGCCGCGAATAACATGCACGCTACAGTAGAAGTATTGTTGAATATTGTGAAACAAGAAGATGCGAACCTGAATCAAGAGCCTTGGTTGATTCAAACCAGCGATATTACCTTAGCTGATTTTAGTAAAAAGCTGCCAGATGCAGTCGCCTTAAACTTAAATCTAGATACCGATAGCAAGCTTAACTTTCCGCCTGTTGTGCTTAATATGATTTTGAAGAACTTAGTGAATAACTCGATTCGGTTTACAGAAAAAGGCGATATAACCATAGGCATTCAATCAAATGAAATTACTGTATGCGACAGTGGTACTGGCTTGTGTGGAACCAATGAAACTGAGCATGGTCTTGGGTTATTGATAGTAAGGCGTTTGTGTACGACTTATGGTTGGAGCTTCGAGTTAACTGATAATGTAAACCAAGGTTGTACGGCTAAGTTATCGCGCCCATGATTTTAATCGTTAATCGTTAATCGTTAATCGTTAATCGTTAATCGTTAATCGTTAATCGTTAATCGTTAGATTTGTATTTTTGGCGGTAACTTGGTGCGCTGATTCCTGTCCAGCCTTTAAAAGCTCGATTGAAATTACTCAGGTCGTTATAACCTGTTTGCCAAGCAATATCTTGAACGGATAAACATGTGCTTGTTAACAACTGAGTTGCCAGCGTTTTTCGACACTCTTCTTTTAAACCTTTAAAGGTAATACCTTCTTTTTTCAGGTTCCTTTGAAGCGTTCTTTTTGTCATGCCGAGCATGTTAGAAAACCAATCAATGTTAAACCATGGCAGTACAGAATAAGTGCGTATCAAAGCTATAACAGCACGGTGCCAATTGACGTCCGCTTTCTGTAAAGGGATGGTTTGGAAATCGTCATTGAGTGGAATAACCATACGTCCCAAAGGCTGTCTATATTGGATGTGAGCTCGACTTAATGGTGTAGATCGTTGATGTGCATCTGTCGCCGTGGAAACAAAGCCTACATCATCCGGAGCCCAGCTTTCTCCCAAAAAGTGTCGGCAGAAATTGATCAGAGCCAAAGTTCTAAACCATTCGGCTTGCTCAAATCCGGGAGTAAAAGGGCGGTAACAGCTGCGATGACATAACCACCATTCTCCTTCGTGTTGTTCTGTCCAAACCGTCACGTGGTTACTTAAACTCGCCATTTCACTGATCAAACAATGAATCCCATCTTCGAATGATAGACATTGATCAACCTTGCTTTTCAATTGTGAAGAAAGGATCGCAATAGACGCCTTTTCCCCTATCTCAAGACCGATTAAATACCCATGCATCATTTCCAGTTTATAGATAAATAGCATGAGATCTTTGGTCGGTAACCAGTGTTCTTTTTCCATTAACTCACTGGGTAACCCACATTCATTCGCGATAGCACGCCAATCTATGGCATTCGCTTCACAGTAAGCAATGTGCGGTGCGATATTCCCTGAATTGCTGACCAGTAACTCTGTTCTTTCGGACGATGGCTTCATATTTTTATCTGCTTATCTGCTTATCTGCGAATTCGGAACGATCTGATTTAAGCTAAAACCAGTATAACCAATTGTCACCAAATGACCTATTTCGTCCTGGTTAGATAAATATAATGGCTGCAGTTGAAATCGGAGGCTTATATGATCAAATTAAACCCTATTACGTTACTCATTCCTTCACTGCTGATGCCTGCTTTTGCTATGGGAAATGTTACACAGCCAGAGAACCCAGTAGAAGCAGCGCTTAAAGCTGAAGGAGCATTGGTCAACTTACCGGTAAGAGCTGGTAAAGAGGCTTTTACTCCTGAATTTATCGACGCTGCGAGAAGTAACTTCAATAATTTTCATTGGCAAATGGGGGGAGATCACGGGCTGTATTACAACATGTACATGAATGAGTTTATGCCAACGGCCATTGCTTCACCCAATGAGGCTTACCAGCCATTGGTTAAGTTAATCAACCCTGAACTTGGGAAAATCCCAGTGGTAACTCAGGCTAAAGGTGAGATGACGATGGATGAATACATGGCAGATCCTCAATTTAGAACACAAGGTTTTTTATTGATTCATAAAGGGAAAGTGGTCTATGAAGCTTACCCTGGAATGAAACCAACCGATCGCCATATTTGGGCATCATCAGCGAAAGCAACCGTGGGGCTTGTTGTGGCTCAACTGGTCGAAGAAGATAAAATGGACACGACAAAAGCGGTGACAGCTTATCTTCCTGTACTGGGTAATACGGTATGGGATGATGTGACCGTATTGGATTTACTGAACCACACAACGGCTCTTGATAATGAAGAAACATTGGATTCCATATTAAATCCAGATTCATCGGTTGTGCGTTTCTTTGCTTCTGCTCTTGGTTCGGTTCGCGCCGCAACAGGAGAACAAGAAACATGGCTTGAAGTTGCTCGCGATACTCAAAAGTTAGAAGGCGAAGAAGCTGGAGAGCACTTTCGATACGCTTCAATCAATACCATGTTGCTGACTCAAATGGTGGAGCACATCGAAAACAAAACGTGGACTCGCATTTTTGAAGAACGAGTGTGGAGCAAGATGACAGCAAGACAACCTGCATTCTTTAATCAGACTCCAGATGGTATGGCTTTGTCGTTAGGGCTAATGCTGACAACACTAGAGGACATGGGGCGCTTTGGTTTGCTCTTTACTCCAAGTTGGAAAGCGACAGCGGTGGAGCAAGTCGTGAGTGATGAAGTGTTCGAGCGCATTCAAACCAGTGGTGACCCTAAAACACATATGGATTCTACAAAGCAAAAAAGCTCAATGAGTGCATTTAATGAAATGAGCTTGTCGCAGTCTTATCAGTTTGATTTCATCTTTGATGATGGTGCTATGGCGAAAAGCGGCAATTTAGGTCAAATGCTGTATGTCGATCATGACCGTGATTTTGTTGGTGTGGTGTTTTCAACTAATCCATATCACTCCGGCTTCGGTGAGAGCAAAGCCCCTGCATTAATGCGCTCTGCTGCGAAATATTTACACGGTAAATAAGCAGTAAAGAGTAAAAACTCATATGCAACAAAGAGCAAAAACTCAAATGCAATAAAGAATAATAAACATAAGTAATGAATTACAGGTAGCTGAAGCGCACATTCCTATTCTCCAAAATTGGTCATTAAGGTCACCGAATAAAGAGCACTAATAAAGAGCACATAACGGCTTATTGTGAAGGTTTTTTACTCGATAATGAGTGAGAATTGAGTGATCAATCTATCAACATAATTAGTCGAGAGATTATTTATAAGATGAGTATAATGTGCGCTTTTCGTTGTTAATGTAGCCTGTTTATGTCTGATAATTTCCGCATGGTCTTGAACATCTTGTTTGTGACTGTAAATACCGCAATGACCGCCTTCACAGTGAGTTTCTTTGGGCTGGTTAAGTTGGTTCTTCCTTTCCCTATCGTTCAAAAATCTTGTACCCGCTTAGCCAATTTCACCTTCTGGTGCTGGGCATCTTTGAACTTGTGGATGCTTAATATCAATAATGATATCAATTGGCAGGTTGAGGGAAGTGAAGATGTTTCCACGAAGCAATGGTATTTGATGATGGCGAACCACCTGAGCTGGGCAGACATTGTTATCTTGTCTTCTATTTTGAAAGATAAGCTGCCTATGCCTAAGTTTTTCTTAAAGCATGAACTGTTGTATGTCCCTTTTGTTGGGCTAGCGTGTTGGGGGCTGGATATGCCTTTCATGAAGCGACATTCTCGCGAGTTCTTACTTCGTCACCCAGAAAGACGTAATGATGATTTTGATGCAATAAACAAAGCGTGTGAAAAGTTTAAATTGGCTCCAACAACATTGGTCAACTTTGTGGAAGGCACTCGCGTAAATCAAGAAAAGCTCTCAACGGCTAAAACACCTTACCAACATTTGTTAAAGCCTAAAACGGGTGGTGTTGCTTTTGCATTATCTGCAATGGGACCGATTTTAGATGGTATTGTTGATGTGACTTTGGCGTACCCAGAAAACCAAATTTCCCCATTTGAAGATATGCTAAAAGGTAAGCTGACTTCTGTTGTAATACGAGTGAAAGTGCACCCGATGGATGACAACGTGAATGGCGACTACTTCAAAGATAAAGCGTTTAAGCGCCGTTTCCATGCTTGGTTGAATGCAACGTGGCAAGAAAAAGACGAATACTTACAAGGTGTTTATCGTAAGTACAGTAAATAGCTTATCTATGAAAACATCTTAATAATCCTATAAAAATGCCAGCATTGTCGCTGGCATTTTTGTATCTGAATCTAGGAAAGTTTGCTAGATTGTTCCAAGCCTTTTTCTAGCTGACGTCAGGCTGGTGCTAGATCTTTTTTGGTCATTGACTAGCTAGCACCTGGAAACTGACTAACTAGCACCTGAAAACTGACTAGCCAACTTCAGGTAATTGAACCGCTTGGTACGCTTCAATAATGTGTTCTACCTTACTGTTTTTTCCGAGCTGTAAACGTTGGTAATGCTGAAGGGTTTTACTACGATAATTGATCGCAGTTTTGAGCTTAAGTTCAGTATCTACTTGCCATATTTTTTCGCCTACTGGGTGGATGTTTTGACTTGGCTTTTGCTGCTGATTACTGAGTAACATGATCTCGTAGAAGCGGCGGTTTTCTTCTACTAGGCATTCGTCTTTCATCTGAAAATTGAGCTGCTGTAAGCGCTGTCTTAATACAAATTGCTGGTGGACAGGGCATATCAAAAAATCGAGAGCTAACTCTGGGTATTGAGCATGAATGACCTCAATAAAGTGCTGAGTCAAATCGCCTCCCACTCCGGCAATAATGACTAGGTGTTTTCCTTCATGCTGATCAAAAGCAATATCCCCGACATCACCACAATGTACTTCCCAAGTGGATTGTGTCGCTTCGGATTTTGGGAAATAGCGTTCAAGTTTGATTTCTAACGCATCCATTAGCTGGGGCACGATATCAATGAAGTGAATCGTGGGAGCTTTGTTCGCGACCAGTAAGTGAGTACCAAGAAAACCGTGGTCACAGCAACAATCCCATATATGGGCGTATTCGTTACTGACGAGAGATTCAATGGTTTGCAGTCGCTTACTCAGTTTCATTGTTTATAGCCGTTGTTTGAAGATCATAGGAAATAATGGGAGGCGCATTGTAATGGTTTTTCATAAAAAAAAGCACCCGTTTATGAGGTGCTTTGATTCAGATTAATAGCTTTGGTTAAGCTGAGTATCTTGGATATAGGCTAACCATTTTGATTAAAGCCTGTTGCTGTGCAGAAGCTAGCAGTGTTAATAACACAGCACGGTTAAGAGGCAATCTCTTGGGTAGATACATACACTTCTACACGGTTTCTTCCTAGCAGCCTTGCTTGTTTTTTTGCATGTTCAGCGTGGTCTAGGCTGCATGCATGGGACTCAACAATTTTGGTATAACCGATGCTGGCACCCAGAGGAAGCGAATCTAACGGTTTACCTATGGTTTTATCTGATAGTGCGACCCTGCATTGGTCTAGCTGATATTTTGCATCTTCATGGTTATTGGCATGAAATAAAATACCGAACTCATTGCCGCTTAATCGAGCCAAACTTATCCCTTTTGGTTTTGGGAAATGATCTCGAATGGTATCCGCAGTGCTAATAATGGCGGTGTCACCGACTTGTTCGCCGTAGTGGCGGTTGATGTATTCAAAGTTATCAATGCTTAAACGAGCTAAGAAAGTATCAGGCGTGTTCTTGTAGTGTTCTAACGTGTTGTGGAAGAAAGCCTTATTTTCTAGCTGCGTCATCACGTCTATGCTTTTCAATTGATGATTGAGAAGTAAATTTGCTAAAGAGACTTCCGTGTAACTTCTAACAAGGCGCAAAATACTGCTACTTATTGGGAAGTAACTGCTCACATAGATCACTGCTATTAACTGCTCTTTTGAATACAGCGGAATGCAGTAATGACGCTGGTGAATTCTTAGTTTCTTTGCGAGAGAGTCCGTGTATTGGCGGCCTTGATAGGTCAAAGTGTTTGGTTGAAAGCTAGCTGCTAGAGATCCGTCTGAATGTATGATGGTTTTATTTCCATGGTAATCAAGCGTGCTAAAGTTCTGTGATTTTTGGTCGTACAGGCAGAATTGTACTCCACAGTGATGAGTGAATTTATCAAAGATGGATTTTAACTGATGTTTAAAGCTCGCTAAGTCATTCACTTGGTTGAGCACCATAAGTGATGAGTTCAGTTGGTGTGTGAGGTAATTGAATACTAACCACAGCAGCAGCATTGATGCGATTAAAATGCCGGCAATAGTAAATTGATAAGAAGAAGATAAAATTTCTCGGCGATCAGTTCCTGCAATAAAGACCCAGTTTAAATCGTTCTCTGCATCAAAAACGGAAACTTTAAAGTTGCCTTGATAGTAATACTCGTATTTTCCGCTGGTTAAGCCTGAATCTAAAAGGGATTTGATTCCTGCATTGTAACTGATGGACTGGCTACCAATTCGAGCCGGATCTGGATGGAACAGCAGCTTCTCTGTACTTTTATCTACGACAAAAACATAGCCTTTATTGAGCGTTTTGAGATCTCTTAGCCCTTGAGTGGTGTGCAATAAATCAAACTCAATCCAAACTTCTTCATCTAAAGGTAAATTGCTGCGCTTAACTGAAAATACCCAGCGTTGATTAGGCTTCTGGTAAACAGAGGAAACGAAGAAATCACCAGTGAGGCTTTGAATGGGCCGCCATTGAATGCTCTCAATAACATTATTAGTTAAAGGTTGGTTTTTAGAAGAAGAGTAAACTTGGGTTCTTGGTTTGAAATGAATGATGTCAGAAAAATAAGAAGATCGTTTAAGAATGTTTTTAGCCAGGATATCAAAATCATGCTGTTCGTTTTCTGTATGAAGAGAAGGAAGCAATGATTTTTCTAGCAAGTATAATTTGGCAAAAGTAGCTTCGATGTTTGATCTTACTAGATCGGCGGCGATCCGAATGTTTGATGAAGATTGAGTATGAGCGGAGTTTTCTGCTTCCTTTAATTGAGATGCTGCTAAATAAAGCATGAAGCCTGTTAATAATATTATGTACGGTCTTGTCAGCCGAATAAGTGTTTTAGGTAAAGCCATGATATCCAAAGACGTGGTGAATCTGTATTTATAGTGGCAGCATAGTAAACAGTTTTCACAACCACATCAATGCAAATGATTCCATATTGTTTTAGGGTTTTTGTGATGATTAGCTTAAAAAAAAGCCAACTATAAATTAGCTGGCTCTTATATATTGCTTATTCTTTTAAGCATTAAGCATTAAGCATTAAGCATTAAGCATTAAGCATTAAGCATCCGGCGCGTAGTGTAAAATTGCCATTGAGGTAGGAGACAGCAACATCTCCCCTTCTGCTGAACATGATTTTACATCGCGTAAGTTAGTATCGCAGATAGTTGTCCAAGTTTGGTCACGATCACTTGGCAGAGTAAACCTAGCTGGCGCATTCGTCTGGTTAATTAAGTAAATGAGCTCATTACCTTCTTTACCAATACCTAAGTGAAGTGCAACAGAGCTTAAGCGGTTCCAGTCGTCATGTTCCATGATTGTGCCGTCGACTCGGCTCCAGAATATTCGGTTTGAGTTTCGTCTATCACCACTAAAGGCTTTGATGAAAGGCACCATATACTCTTGTCGAGCGGCAACCATTTCAGAAAGCCAGCTTTTGAAATAATCTTTACGCTCTGAGGCTTCCCAATTTAGCCAGCTTGTTTTGCTATCTTGGCAATAAGCGTTGTTGTTACCTTTTTGGCTATGTGAAAGCACATCTGCAGTTAGGATATGAGGAATACCAAAAGCAAACAGCAAACTTGCCATAAAGTTGCGTTTTTGTTTTTCGCGCGTTGCGATAACTAATAAGTTTTCAGTTTCGCCTTCGATACCGTAGTTTTCAGAGCGGTTATCACCGTGACCATCTCGGTTATGCTCACCATTATCTTCATTGTGCTTATGTTTATAAGAGACAAGGTCTTGCATGGTGAAACCATCGTGATAAGTGATGTAGTTAACCGTTAATTTATAAGGCCAATGAGCCGCGCTATAAATGTCTCGCGAACCCATTAAGCGGGTCGCAAATTCTTTTAAATAGCCTTGGTCACCGCGCCAAAAGCTGCGGGTAATATCACGTAACTTGTCGTTACATTCGTTCCAACCGAGTGGAAAATTACCAACTTGGTAGCCATTTGGTCCGATATCCCATGGTTCTGCGATGAGTTTGGTTTCACGAAGAACAGGGTCTTGAGCCACTGCTTTGAAGAACGCGGCTTCAGGGTTGTAGTCGTCACCTTGTCGCCCAAGTGTTGCCGCTAAGTCAAATCGAAAGCCATCCACTTTATATTCACTTACCCAGTAACGAAGCGTGTCCATGACTAAGTTAAGAGCTGGCTGATAAGTGAGATCAACGGTGTTACCACAGCCAGTGAAATTTGCGAAGTGGTGACCGTGTTTAATATAGAACCGTTGGTCGAGCGCTTTTAAGTTAAAGACCGTACCACCTTCGCCGCCTTCAGCTGTGTGGTTATAAACCACATCTAGAATGACTTCGATACCATTACGGTGAAGTTCTCGGATAGCGGTTTTTAATTCGGTTACGGCGTCTTTATCGGCATAGCGAGGATCTGGAACCATGAAAAGGTAGGGGTTGTAGCCCCAGTAATTCACCTTTTTCATATCAAGAAGATGAGGTTCGTGCATACATGCAGCAACTGGAAGAAGTTGTAATGAGTTGATATTTTGCTGCTTGTAAAAGGCGAGCATTTCGGGGCTAACTAACCCTAAATAACGACCTTGATCTTTGGCTGGAACTTCCGGGTTAAGCTTAGAAAGACCTTTTACATGAGTTTCGAATAAAACGGTGTCTTCACGTGAAATTCTTGGATTTTCAGTATCTTGCCAGTCAAACTTGTCATCAGTGACGACACACTTAGCCATAGCAAAGCTTTTTTCGTTTGTATAAGGCGTGCTGTAATGTAAAGGTTTACTTAATGCTTTCGCGTACGGGTCTGATAGTAATAAAGAACCATCATTTTTTTCAACGATGTAACCGTATT
The DNA here is from genome assembly GCF_013114625.1 of Vibrio sp. 99-70-13A1. Taxonomy (GTDB): domain Bacteria; phylum Pseudomonadota; class Gammaproteobacteria; order Enterobacterales; family Vibrionaceae; genus Vibrio. The sequence continues at coordinate 91,127 of NZ_VTXD01000013.1, read as the reverse complement.
TTTGCCCAGCTTTAATGTCTTCAATGAATGTATGTTTAATTCCTGCGTACTCTCCCTCTAATTTATATGTTTTGAATTCATCTTTATCGTCAAATAAAGCTAGAGAGATAGATTTACATTCAGGGGAATAAATAGAAAAGTTGCAACCAGCATTACTTAGCGTAGCGCCTAGTGGATAAGGGCGAGAGAGAGTTTTAGTCATTGCTTATTATTCTTGTTCAGTTAAACAGCATCAGTTAACTATAAGTAAAAAGCTTTGTCACAGTAAGGTCAAGCATCTTCACAGAATAATTATTTATTAAATTATTTTATTTTTAATTTGTTCAAATTATATATTTGATGCGCGTCTCATTTATGGTGAATAAGTCGATCTCGGTGCGGTCTACTCCTCCTAACTTAAGTGATCTAACTCCCCTAAACACCGTTCTGTATATTTTCTACGCCTTTCTCATCCCCCCTAAATTAGCTAAGGGTGGAGGAAGTCAAAGTTGTCATCCTTTCTTAATATTGACCCCGTTGAAACGAATTGTAGGGGAAACCCTAGTACCTCTCTACGTTATGTTGCCATTACTGCCTTTGGCGCTGCATGAGAGCAAAAATAAAAATATTAATAATGAAATCGTCCTTAATGGAGTTAAGAATGAAAAAAGTAAGTTTGATTGCTGCTGCAGTGGCTTCCGCATTAGTTGCTGGTTCAGCGTTTGCAGAAAGTGAAGTTGCATTAGATGTAACAAGTGGTGACTCTGCAATGGAAGTAGAGGTGAAAAACCCTACTGACGTTATCGCTGACGGTTGGGAAGTGCATGGTTACATGTCTTCTAACGTTCGTGTTGTAGATGGCACAACGGTAGATACTGAATTCGGTAAGCCTGATTACAAAACAGCAGGTACTCACGGTAAGAGTACTAACCAAGTTGAATTCGTAATTAAGAAGCATTCTGAATACCAAAACGGTGTATGGGCTGATTACGTTCTACGTACTGAATATGGTAATGGTAACTCTTATGCTTACTCTTCTTCAGGTAGCCAAAAAGCAAATACAACGGCTCAGTTTGAAGTTAAAGAAGCGTTCGTAGAGCTTGGTGGTATTCTAGGTGAAGACACTTCTATCTGGGGTGGTCAACGCTTCCTAAACCGTGCTGCGGGTATCCTTTCTGGTGAGTTCTGGAAACAATCTTCAGGTATTGGTGCTGGTATCCAAACTAAGCTTGATGGCAAAACAGCGGGTATCGCTTACGTAATGGCTGATCCAGATGCAGGTCAAGTTGCACCTGGTGCTGAACGAACTACAGCTTCTTCTGTTGACCTTTACTACTACGGCGTTGACGCTGGTATCGGTAGCCTAGATTTCGACTTCAAATACGGTAAAAAAGTTGTAGATGGCGAGAATGAAGATGGTATGGGTGCTGCTGTAACACTTAATACTAGCTACTACGGTCTTGACGGTTGGACACAAAACGCGATTGCTTACGGTTCTGGTGTGATGCAAAACCGTGGTGTTAACTTCGGTGGCTGGTCTGGCGGTAATGATGATGCTGAATCTCTATTCCTAACGTCTTACGGTGTACTTAACATCTCTGAAAAATGGCAGCTAGGTACAGAAGTAACTTACATCACTGCACTTGACCAACTATGGGGTGCTGAAGGTCTGACTCGTTACATCGTGGCAGCTCGTCCTTCTTACAAATTGAACGACAATGTTCGTCTTGAAGCGACAGCTTCTTACGGTCATGAAGAAGGTGACGAAGGTTACTGGGGTCGTACAGGTGATGATCTAGAAAGTAACATCATCAACCTTGAGATTGCGACTGCATTCACAGCTAACTCTGACTACTTCGGTCGTCCACAAGTTAAGCCTTACATCAGCTACATTAAAGCCGATGATGAAGCAAGTGCTAAGCAAATTGGCATTGACAGTGGTGATGATGAATTCGTATTCGGTGTACACACTGAAATCTGGTTCTAAAACCGATATAATATTAAGGCAGCCTTTGGCTGCCTTTTTGTGTTTTACCTTATAACAGCCATTAGTAAGAGAGATTACAATGAAAAATAAAAGCTCTATTTTAGCCGTGGTACTAGGTGCCTTGCTAGGCGGTTGTGCATCTGACGCTCAAGTTCAAACTGAACTTTCTCCACCAACTAATTCAGAAATTTGCTGCAGCGATTTTACGCAATTCCCTTATGCTCAGCTCAACGATAATGAAGATTTAAAATTTGATATTGATTTAGGCTCACCGGTAGGCAACTTCACTACGGGTAACAGCCACTTTGCTGCCTTCAAATTCAGCGACCGTTCAAGTGAAATGGTCGTGACGCTTTCAAGCCTGATGATTGATGATTCTGTATTTGCACCAGAAGTTATCTTCCTCGATGAAGCCTTCCAGCCTACGAAAACCGTAAAGTTTGATGATTTTAAAGTACAAGCATCCGATGCTTTTACTCGTACAAGTTACGTAGAACGTTTGCGCGTTGATGCAAGCAAAACGCCATATATGATCATCTACACGCCAGCAGATGAGCTTGGAAAAGCTATTAAGGTGGATCACCCGGCAAAGGTGCGCGCCAAAGAGTTCGGCGAAGTGATGCCAATGGTGATTGACCCTGTCTATACCAACCGTCTTGGTGGTCGAATCGAGCTTGAAGTAGAAACTTTGAAGCTTCGTCCATACCGAGCAACAGCGGCAGTTGCGCCAGTAGCCGTTGCCCCTGTTGTTGCAGAACCGGCAGCCACTACAGCCATTAAGGTTCAGCAAGAAACTCAAGATTTCTATATTTCTGCTATTCAAAAAGCGGTGAAATCAGGTGATGTACCTAAAGCTCTAGGCTTACTTGATGAAGCGAAAGCATTGAATGTTGAAGGTGCTCAAGAAGCGTTTGTACGAGCAGTTAACGCTAAGTAGTTTCGGCTTACGGCATATATCTATTATTCATTAACGCTCCGAAAGGGGCGTTAATTTTATGTACTTATCAATTATATTTTTGAGCCAAACTTTGTTGGTGTAAGGAGATGTCATGCATACAGAGGAATCAACACTCGTCATCCTTTCTGATTTTTTCATCCCGCAACTCAACCGTTTCCGAACGGTTCGCATTTATTTACCGATAGGCTATGAGGCTTCTGAACTGCGTTATCCTGTGCTGTACATGCATGATGGACAAAATGTCTTTGAAGAAAAAACGGCTACTTACGGAATGAGCTGGAAAGTTCGTGACACTCTGGATGTCATGCAGAGAAGGTCTGAGCAAAATGGCATGATAGTAGTGGCTGTTGATAGCAGTGATGAGCTAGATAAAATGAGCCGCTATGATGAGTACTCACCATGGAAAGCCAGTGACTCTGTTCTTGCTTTAGGTATTGAAAAAGAGCTGCTAAAACACGGAGGGGAAGGAAATGAGTACCTTGCTTTTATCTGTGACACTTTAAAGCCTTATATTGATGGTAATTACCGAACCAACCCACAACGTGAATCTACTTATCTGGCTGGAAGTTCAATGGGTGGCTTAATCAGCTTTTATGGCGGTATTAAGTATCAACAGGTCTTTTCTGGTATTGGAGTATTCTCTCCAGCTTTTTGGTTTAATTACTCTGCTTTTTTTAAGTTGGCGTCTGAAGCTGAGTTTGGATTACCCATGAATATTTACATGGACATGGGAACCAATGAAAAAAGAGAGGGCTCAACGGTCGATTTTGCTGAGGTTTATCTATCAGGTTCTCGGGATATGAAAACGTTGTTAGAAGATAAAAGCAATGTCTCGTTGTTCTATGTTGAAGGTGAAGGGCATGAACATAATGAAATAGCATGGGCTGAACGTTTCCCCGCTTTTATCCGCAGTATATTGAGCGTTCAATCTTGAAATAAGCAAGCCTAAAATAAAAATGGCGTTTGAGGGAACACTCAAACGCCATTTTTGATCGCTTCCTTTATTTTAATCGAGTGAAGGGAGGTGATGATAAATATTAGTCTTTGGCGACTTCTAAGTTCTCTTCAGTTCTCTTATTTAATAAATAGTCTTTGGATAGCATACTTTGATGCTGGCGAGTAAAATCAGGTTTGGCGAAGTGTAAATCATCTAAGAGTGGGTATCGTTTACTTGGAATAATAGTCACATTTCCTTGTTCGGTATTTGCGACTACTTCCCCCGTTTTATGATTAATGACTATGTCTAGTTCAGTACTCACTGGGCACTCAATGTTAACGTCTGTCGCCTCACTCACGCTCAAGGTGATGCAAAGTTGTAGTTTATCTTGTTGCAGCTTGTTTGGTTCTTGCCCCAGCTCTGAAGCTTGTGCTGCGCCGATTACATAATGGCTAGTATCTTCATTTTTGTTGAATTGAACCTTAAGCAGACCGTTTTCTCCGTAAGGGAGTGTTGCACTTAAAGTAGCCCATGAGCTTGGTAGCCGAGGGGTCAAATGAATGCGATTAGCCAATAATTGTGGGCGGTAGCCTAAATAGTCCTGCTGAGCATTTCGAGCATATTCAGAGGCAGACCAAGCTTGGGCAAATGTCCCGGATTCAACTAATGGGCTTTCAAGCAGTAGGTTTGATGCTGTAGAACCCTCAGCGATCGTGTCTTTGGTTATTATTTGCTCAGCGACAGTTTCTTCAGTTATTGTTTGGTAAGCATCTAAGTTTTCACTCATTGCACCACGGCACCCTTGCTTTAAGATCTGCTGACCTAGATTTCTAGAAAGCGTGTAGCTTAACTCTTGCTGCTCTAATCGGTTAAGCGCACTCACGGTAAAACCTGAATTCCATCCCCAAATAGTACCGTTATGGTAGGCCGCATCTTTGTGGTATTGAACTTGGTTGTCATGGTATGGGTGAAAATCAATATGCTCTTGCTGAAGCGAGCAAATACCCCAAGGGAAAAGCAAAGTTTCAACCGCATTTTTCACGATGTGTTGCTCAATAATATCATCTGTCATGACGCTATCTTGTGGGATCGACAATACCATTAACTGGTTAGGTCGAATGCTGTAATCAGGCTTATCCCCAGTAGATAAATGATCCGCCAGCTGTTGGTTCTGAGCATCCCAGAATTTACTTTTGAAGCTTTCTTTTATGCGAGAAGATAGTTTTTGCCATTCCGACTTAGCGTCTTGGTCATCTACTAACTCAGCCAAATGCATTGCACAATTTACACTTTCAAACCACAGCGCTTGAATGTCATTAGCTTTTGGTCCTCTTGGCGACCAAGGCGTAATACCATTGATTTTTGCGTCCATCCAAGTGTCAGGGTGGCGGTGCGACATTAAATTGTCTGAATCTAGGTATTCTTTTTCAACGCCCTCAATAAAGCGTTTCACCGTTGGGTAAATGTCTTTAGCAAACTCAGTATCACCCGAGTAATTTATGTATTCTAAGGCTTCTCGTATCATCCACGGCGTGCCATCTGTGGTGTTGTAGATAATATTAGATTTACTGGTGACTCGGTTAGGAATACGACCAAAGTTTTTAGATTCTTTATCTAACATTTGCATTGAGGCAAAATTCTGAATTACGGCTTTGGCTTCATCAAATAAGCCATTGACTAAGCTAGTGCCAGATAGAGCAATAAAGGTGTCTCTGCCCCAGCAATCCTTAAACCAAGGTAGCCCTGCCCAAATGCCGGTTCCAAATTCATGGCTTACAAAGGTGCGGCTAGATAAGCGAGCCCACATCACCGATTTATTGAAGTGGATGTCGTTGGTCCACAAGTAGTTTTTAAGTAGAAATTGGTAGATGCTTTGTTGATGAGAAATAAATGCGGACTCTTCAACGGCTTTTACTGCTTGAGATTGAGTCTCTTCAAGTGTGTCACCAAAAGATAAGTACACACACAATGAATGCTCTGATTGTTGAGTTTCCAGTTTGAGTTTCACATTGTTTTCAGATAGGCGCATCACCGTGTCGAGTTCTGGTGAATTGGCGAGTGTCATTTCTTTTGCAGAAATTGATTTATCCGCAGCAATTGAAATAAAACGCGGGCTGCCTTCTGGGCAAATACTGTGGTCAAGCTCTATGGTTATACAGTTCTGCTCAGAGTGAATGCTTGAGTGTGTGGTCGGAATGTTCAGTTCAGGGACTATGGCTAACATTGCCTTGTCTTCAGCGTTCACATGTAAACAAGCCAGCCTAGACCCTTGAATGATGCTCAAACAGTCTGAAGATGTATGGTTTTTTTGATTGGAATAGTGATGCTCAATGCCATAAGGCATCAAACTGGCATGATTAGCGGATTCTTTGTCATTAATCTTATGGTCTACGAAGCTGGCAAAACCGCCTAAAACCCACCCTTGGTGGTGGCGATACTTACCACTGTTCACAAAGCTGTGCGTCGTTCCGTGATAGTAACCATCTACATTATCACCAAATACAAACGGAAAACTTTCCATTTCGGTTATCGCGAGCTGTTGGAATAATTCATAGTGTGGGAGCGCAAAGTCAGGTTTGTGCCAGTCTATTGTTGATTGTGTTGCAGCGTCCGCAATTAGGCTTGTATCAGTTAGCTGTCTTGTTGGGCGGTGGTTTTGAGGCTCGCCTTCAGCAAAGGTAATGGTAGGAACATCACCTTGGAAATTAAGCTCTAACGTAAATAAGCCTGGAGCTGAAGGTGAAAACAGAAGGTCGTTTCCAATCCCCTGAGTGGTGACAAGCTGAGTCAGTGTATCCGTTTTGCACACGGTAGGATTATTGGCATGACCAGATAAGGTCCAATTCTCAGTGCCGTCTAAGTCGGATATCTTGAAGCGATATTGATCCGTAGATAAACAGACGGTTGTTTGTAGGCGGTGTTCTGAAAGCGAAATGAAAGGGGTGTCTAACCCCCAACCATTAAAAGTGCCTTTAAGATAGAGAGTAGGGATTTGCATAGCGATGTAATTTCCAGAAATGAAAAAAGGCACAGCGAACTGTGCCAAACTTACGGACAATTAGTACTTGGAATGTTGTACTTAAAATATAGGACTTGGAATTATTTAGTAATTTGTTTAGCAGCCATATCTAGCGCTTCTCTTACTGTTTGCTTACCTTGCATTGCGTTATCAATTGCAGCGCCTTCAGCAAACCAGTAAGCGGTCATTTGAGGGATGTTCGGCATTACTTCACCGTTTTCTGCATTGGTCATTGTTGACTTAATGCGGTCATCGCTCTCTAGGATTTTTTGGAATGATTTCAGTGTTACTGCACCTAGTGGCTTGTCATCATTCATGATTTTTAGAGACTCATCTAAGAATAGGTAGTTCTCTAAGAACTCTACCGCTAGGTCTGTGTTTGGACTTGCTGAGTTAATACCCGCACTTAGGATGCCGACGAATGGGTTACCTTTACCACCATTTAAAGTTGGTAGAACCGCAACGCCATAGTTAACGCCCATTTTATCTAAGTTGCCCCAAGCCCAAGGACCATTGATGGTCATTGCTGCGTCACCTTTAGTGAATGCCGCTTCGGCTACTGAGTAATCCATATTAGGGTTTAGTACGCCCTCGTTAACCATGTCTACTAAGAATTGAAGACCGCGAACACCTGCTGCGTTGTTTACGCCAGTGCTTTTCTCATCGTAGCCATCTGCTGTTTTCTCAAAAGCAAACGCGCCGCCAGAAGAAATAACCGGCCATGTGAAGTAAGCATTCTTAATATCCCACATGATTGCTTGCTTGTTTTGCTTCTGCATATCTTTTTGGATATCAGCTAGCTCTTCCCATGTTTTTGGTGGGTTTGGTAGTAGATCTTTGTTGTAGATAAGAGAAGGGGCTTCAATAGAAACAGGGTAGCCGACAATTTTGCCTTCAACTGTTACTGCGTCCCAACTGAAGTCAACAATCTTGTTTTTGAATTCTTTGCTTGGTTTGATTTCATGTAGAAGACCAGATTCTGCGTAACCACCGAAGCGGTCGTGTGCCCAGAAAATGATATCAGGACCGCCGCCAGTAGCCGCGTGCTGTTGGAATTTAGCTTCTAGAGATTCAGGGTGCTGAACAATGATTTTTACGCCTGTATCTTCTTCAAATTGTTTACCAATTTGAGCAAGACCGTCATAGCTTTTATCGCCATTGATCCAGATGGTGATTTCACCTTCTTCCATCGCGACAGCAGGAGCATTACATAAAGCAGCAAGGGTACAAATAGACAGAGTTTTTAATACATGTTTCATAGTTCAGTTCCATTTTCAGAAGGTTATCCATAAGTGATAAGAGCTTCTACTAGTTCTTATTATCTTGGGTGAATTATAGCGATGCAGAGGAAGAAGGAGAAATAGGATTATGAGTGTTAGCTATAGCTTTAATCTATACCTCTGGTCAAAGTAGCCTTAAATAAAGGTTGTTAGAATTTTTTGTGATACAGAGCGTTTTCATAAGTGTGAAGAATCGCTCAAACTCTTTTTGGTAAAGGAAGGGGAATGTTTTTACGTGCTCAGTTGCTTAGTCAATAATTGTGATTTTTGAATAAAAAAAGAGGCAAGGATATGAGACTTGCCTCTTTGGGTTACTACGTATTTTTTTGATTTTATTTGCTATAAAACCTTATGAATCAGTTTAAAGCTTCACAGCAAAAGACTCGTAAGGCTTCAAGTTCAGCGTTTCTGATATGGCAGTGACAGCTTGGTAGTTGTTGATCAAGCATGTCAGATCTTGCTTTTGGTACTCAGCTGGTACATCGAGTGTTAAAGCTTCATCCGAGAAATTGCAGATAACGAATAGTTTTTCTTCGTTAAGCTCTCTTACGTAGGCAAATACTTTGTCGTGGTCTTCAAACACAGGAGTGAATGATCCATGAACAATGGCAGGGTGCGCTTTACGTAGTTTGATTAAATCTTGGTAGTGATAGTAAATAGAATTTGGGTTGGCTAATGCTTCTTCCACATTGATTTCTGGGAAGTTCGGGTTCAGTTCAATCCATGGTGTTCCTTTAGAGAAACCTGCATTTTCACTGTTGTCCCAATGCATTGGCGTACGAGCATTATCACGGCTATTTTCGTGAATTGCATCCATCATGTGTTCATGAGTGACACCTGCTTCTGTTCGAACTTTGTAAAAGTTCTGGGTTTCAATGTCCTTATATTGCTCAAGATTTTCGAAAGTAACATTGGTCATACCGATTTCTTCACCTTGGAAAATATAAGGCGTGCCTTTTAAGAAATGTAGGCAAGTTGCTAGCATTTTAGCTGACTCAACGCGGTACTCTTTATCGTTGCCATATTTGGAAACCAGTCTTGGCAAATCGTGGTTATTCCAGAACAGAGAGTTCCAGCCACCATCAGCCAGCTCTACTTGCCACTTAGTTAGCACTTGCTTGAATTCTTTCAAATCGAGCGGGATTGGGTTCCACTTGTCACCGTTTTCCCAAGTCAGCGTGATGTGCTCAAATTGGAAAACCATCGACAGTTCATTTCTGTCTTGCGCGCTGTATAGCTTGGCAATTTCAGGTGTTGCGCCCCAAGTTTCCCCAACCGTTAACAGGTCTTTGTCACCAAATGTCTTTTGGTTCATTTCCTGTAGCAGTTTATGTAAACGAGGACCATTTCCTGTAATGCCTTTATCGATTTCTTTACCGATAAGATCTATCACATCTAGGCGGAACCCACCTATGCCAAGGTCAATCCACCAATTCATCATGGCGTGGACTTCATCTTGAACTTTGGTGTTTTCCCAGTTCAAATCTGGCTGTCTTTTTGAGAATAAATGGAAGAAGTACTGATGAGTATGTTCATCCCAATGCCAAGCACTGCCACCGAAAATGGACTCTTGATCATCTGGAGCACTGCCGTCTGGTTTTGCATCACGCCAAATGTAGTAATCACGGTATGGGTTATCTTTAGAAGAGCGTGCTTGTTCAAACCAAGTGTGTTCATCTGATGTGTGGTTCACGACAAGATCCATCACTATTTTGATGTCACGCTTGTTCGCTTCGTCCAGTAAGCGCTGCATGTCTTCCATGCTACCAAACTCTTTGGCGATGGCTTGGTAGTCAGAAATGTCGTACCCGTTGTCATCCATTGGAGATTGATAAACAGGAGACAACCAAAGCACATTGATACCAAGATTTTTTAAATAGTCTAATTTGCTGATAATGCCATTTAGGTCACCAATGCCATCATTGTCTGAATCTAAGAAGCTACGTGGGTAAATTTGATACACCACGGCGTCATGCCACCATTTTTGTTCCATTATTCAATTCCACTCAATAAAACGATTGAGCTCACTATAGTGATTTTATGCGAGGTGGGGAAATAGCGTTAGACTCATTTCTCTATAGGAAAAAGCTATATCATGGCTATTGTTTGATGTATGTTTTACATAACGCTATAAATCGTTGAAAAACCAACCGCGCATTTTGTGATGTTATGCAAATAAAGAGAAAGCAATATGAATAAGCCATACCGATATTTTTTGATGGTTGCCCATACTGGCAGCATAAAAGGCGCCGCTGATAAGCTCAATATCAGTCAACCTTCTTTGACCGCTGCCATTAAAAAATTAGAAGCCGATGTCGGCGTGCCTATTTTTATTCGTAAATCCAAAGGTGTGGAATTAACCGAATATGGGCGTTTATTCCGAGAGTATGTGCAAGAGCAGCAAGAAAAACATTTGAGTTTAATGCACCGCTTTACCGATATGCAGCAACGCCAACTGGGTAAGTTAAAAATAGGAACGGGTGAAGCGTGGTGGGAACAATTCGTTTGCCACTCCGTTAAAGAATACAAACTAATAGAGCCCGCTTGTTCATTGCATTTGGAATTTGGGAATAACTTGTCTTTGATGCACCACCTTGTTCAAGGTGATATCGATTTGTTTGTGGGGCATGAAGTCACGGGTTTACATGAGCGTTGTAAAGTGACATTTCACCCTTTGTTTCAAGATAAAGAAGCCATTTTTGTTCGAAAAGATCACCCGCTACTGACTAAGAAAAAATTGGGCATGGGTGGTCAATTGAAGAGTCAAGAACAGTACCCGTTATTACGAGTGACGCCTGAGCATTCAAGGCACAACTCGGTTCTCTCTGATCATGTTAATTCCCAAGAAGATGCGATGGAAAGCCAGTTGGGTGGTCGTGATGTGTATGATGTAGATTCACTTTTCGCCAGCATTGATATGTTAAAAATGACCGATGCGGTGATGCCATATAGTCAGAAAATGTGCGCTTGGATGAAAGAGCGAGAGATTGAAACCTTACTGGTGAATGAAGAAAGGTTAGGCAATGTAGGGATCTATACCAAGCAAGGCATTGATGACCAAAAGATCCAACGATTTGTGCAGATTTTGCAGGAATCAATTTAAAGCCGTTATGTAAGGCAGTTACGCAAGGCAGATTCCAAACTATGCCAAACCTAGCTTTAAGCTGAACCAAAAAAGCGCCAACCTGTATTAGGTTGGCGCTTGTTTTTAGTTGGTGCTGTTTTAGAGCAGCGAAACGTTACGCTTTCATATTACATTGACTAAAGTTACTTAGACGTAATAGTTACTTAGCCGTAATCGTTAGCTCTTTGTTTAGTATGTTGAATGCCACTTGGTAGCTACCCGCTGTTGCAGGAGTGAAAGCAATATTGCCGCTTGAGTCAGTAATCTCTAGAGATTCAGAACCCTGAACAACATCATTAAAGGCATGTTCACATTCGCCCCAGTTACCACAAGTCATTTTAAACTGAGTAGTTTCACCGGCAGTCAGCTCCGCTGTTGTAAATGAAATCATTTCTGGCTTATCAGCATCTGATGTCATTTTCTGTGCATCACCGTGTGCCCAATCTCCAGAGATAGTACCTGGAATAAACCAAGTTTTGCCTACATAGCTTTCGCTTAGTACAGCATCAACTACAACTGGTGTTTCAGTATTGGTTGCATCAAGTGTGAACTCGTACATACCCATTTCAGAGAAGTTACTTGGGCAGTTATCACCACCACAGCTAATTTCTGTATCCCATGAGCCTTTAGTAAATTTGTAGCCAGTATCTTTAGCAAGACCTAGTTGAACTGTGTACAAACCGCCATTAGCGTAAGGTACTTCGATAGTTGATGGATCCCAAGATGCAGCAGGGAAGTCACCAGCAATGTAGATTTTGGTGTTACCAAATGGAGGTAAATCATCAAGTTTTTCGCTTACTGGCAAACCTAGCCCACGTTCGCCGTTACGAGCTTGTACAAACACTGCGCTAGACCAAGCTGGAACCGAGAATTTACCTTCAGTGAATTGTGAAGCACCAGCTACCCCGCCATCTACATGTTCATCACTTAATGCAAAACCAGCAAGTTCGATAGCTTTGCTTTCGTGGTCAACAAAATCACCCACTACTTGAGTTTCTGGTGATGCGTTAATAACCACTACGATTGAATCAAGACTAGAATCTAGGTCCGTCGTTTGTGTTGAACCGTTATCAATAGTCATCACAATCAAACCAGGTGTTTGACCTTTGCCTGAATTACGGAAGTCGACACGTTTCATGATTTCTTCAGCACTTGGCAGTGTCATCAAATCAGAAGCACTACGGATGCGTAGCATTTCTTTGTAATTTGAGTACATCAATTCCAAGTCTTTAGCTTGTGGCTGCGCGTTAACGTCGGCCGCTACTTGGCTGATCAAATCATAGTTAGCGAAGTCTTTATCTTTTGCAGGTAAACCTTTGTTCCAGTTGTTGTCTGCAAGAGTAAAGTCGACAAGGTTGTACCAATCACCGTAGTCGTAAGAGTCACGCTGCATTGATTTAGAACGCAGCAGTTCACCACCCATATGGTTGAACGGCATTGCTTGACCTAGTAGAACGGTCGCCATACCAACAGACTGCATTTGAACGCGAACTTCAACTGATGCCTCTGAAGGCACTTTATACATGTTGATGTCCCAGAACGTTTGGTTATCGTGCTTAGAAACGTAGTTTTGAACTTCCCAAGGCTGTTCTGCGTAACCTGCTTGCTGACCGTTATAGTCAATGCTTGAACCTACTTGAGTTGTCCCTTCGTAATCGACCATCTTGAATTTCTTCAAGTTGCCAGCCATACCTAAGCGAGTTAAGTCAGTTTGGTGAAGTGCGCGAGCTAATTCTGCATCAGACACATTGCCTTCTGCATCTCGGCTTAACTCATTCGGTAATACTGCTGCACCAGTAGCAAAACCTTGAGTTTCACGGATGCCGTTAGCTTCATCAAATGGGCTACCGCCACGCACTGCATCTCTCAATCTGTCTGAGAAAGAACCAATACCAGTGCCGCCAAGGTTCGGTTGAGTGGCTTGTACAAAACGTTTGTTGTTTTCAACTTCACCAAAGTTCCAACCTTCGCCGTAGAAGTACACTTCAGAATTCACTTCACGAGCTGCTGCTAAAGTTTGCTCCATTTGTGAAAGTGGGTGGTGACCCATTAAGTCCCAACGGAAAGCATCAATTTTGTAAGCTTCAACCCAAGTTTGGATAGAGTCATCAATTAGCTTGGCAAACATGGCATTTTCAGGTGCTGTGTTTTCACAACAAGTTGATGTTTCTACTAGACCTGTATCTGGTACTAAGCGTTGGTAGTAAAGAGGAACCACTTTATCCAGTACCGACTTGTCGTTCATGCCTGAAGCGTTGGTATGGTTGTACACCACATCCACAACGACGTTCATGCCGATATCTTCTTTAACTGATTTCACCATTTCACGGAATTCTAGGATACGCGCGGTACCTTCTGCATCGCTAGAGTATGAACCTTCAGGAACCGTGTAATGGAATGGGTCATAGCCCCAGTTGTATGAGTCGACTGAACGAACGTATTCGTTAAGCCCTTCAACCACTGGATTCTCTTTCGAATCGCTTGCTTTTAGCTCTTCAAATGCATCAGCAATTGTGCCACCACTTGTACAGTAGCCACTGAATCGGTCATCTTTTTCAACAGACGCATTCAGTGAGCATAGTTTGCTAAATGGTTCGTTGATATTAGCAACTTGATCAGGGTCTTCGTTGATCGTCGCGATATCAAATACTGGCATTAAGTGCAGGTGAGTCATACCTGCTTCACTTAGCTCTTTTAGGTGGTTTACTGGAACTGAGTTTTGCTCGGTGAAGGCTAGGTACTTACCTTTGTTGTCTGTACTTGCATCTTGAGCTGAGAAGTCACGGACATGAGATTCGTAAATCACCATGTTAGACAAATCACCATTTTCAGGGTTTTGAGAGTGTGGTGCGTCTAAACCGTCCCAACCAGCAGGTTTCAAATCATCTGAATCTAAATCGATGGCTTGGCTGTATAGAGAGTTTGTTGAAAGGCTCACTGAGTACGGGTCGGTTACTTCGTAGCCGTAACCTTTTTGCTCTCTTGGTTGGAACACTTTCATTGCGTAACGGTAGAATTTGTTGTCTACCGCGTCAGTTTCTAGTTCAACGCTCCAGCTACCAGAAGCAGCATCTTCAGTCATTGCGTGACGTGAAGCTTCAGATTTGTCGCTGTTGTAAACCACTAATTCAACTTCAGAAGCTGTTGGCGCCCATAGGCGGAAGGTCACGCCATCATCACCATAAATTGGACCGTATTCTAGGTCGGCGGCATCTTCAGCGAAAATAGCATCAATTGCGCCAGCAAACTGAATCGCAGTAGAAGAGCGCAGTTCTGATGGCTCATCTGCCGCACCGTTTGAAGAAGCAATGGCAATCAAGCTGCCTTTCATCAAAGATGCAAGTGACAGATCCGTTGGAAGATCAGGCACCTCAAATGCTGGGTAGTCAGCAAGGTGTGGGAATTGTGCTTTTTGCGCTTCTGTTAGTGTTGCACCAGTAAGCTTGATTGAGGCACCGGTGACGACACCGTTTTCTGATACGTCGTACTTGCCGTTTGAGCTGAACATGATTTGCACAAGGTCAGCACCGTTGCCTGCACGCCAAACCATGGTGTTGTCGTCCAGTAAAATTGCCCCAACGGTATCAATGGTGAATTCTGAAGATGGACCGCCAACTGCAAATGCATCATCTCGGGTTGGGTAAGACGTTCCACTGCCCGGAATATAAGTGACGCCTGGGTTTTCAGCTTGACCTGAAATATCAATCACAAGGTCGTTGCCAATAAGCTTATCTTTGTTGGCGTTACGGAAAATTACGTTGAAACATTGAGTGGCATCATCAGTAACCGGTACATACCAAACGGGACCAAACTCATCAGAGGCATCTGGTGTTACGCTTACGTCGTCCCATCCACCATTTAGGTAGTCTTCACCTGCTGCTGCACAGTTTGCGTTATTCCAGATATGCAGGTTTAAGTTTGCGTATCCGTTTTTCTCTGCACCTTCTTCTTTGTAATCACCTAGTGCATCGTATAGGTGCAATGCAAAGTGACCAGATGGTGGAGCTGGCAATTCACCAGGAGCTGCTACTTCTGGTAATTTTACGTCAGTACCGGTTTGATCAAGTCCGTGAGCCATCATCATGGTGTCTTGACGAGAACCTTCAACTTTGTCACCAGTATGAGTCACACCAAGTGACTTACCAGCATCACTGCTGTCTAGCGTCACGGCTGCTTGTTGAGTTGTACCATCTGAAATACTGCACGCGCCTTGTGCTTCTGTTGCGGTAACTAACCAAGTCGGACCAAAAGTATCAGACGATGTCGCGGTAAACGATTTATCACCACACTCCAATACCCATTGGCTAAAATCGGTGGTGGCATTTGCCATGCGAGAAACTGTAGATGTCGTATCTGCAATGTAGCTGACAGAAATTTCGGTGGCTGCTGGTGTTGCAGCAGCAGAAGGGAGAGCTACATTCGGTGCAAGTTCCACTTCAGCGGGCACAGAGGTTGATGGTGTAGGAGCGGTATAATTTGATGAGTCATCATCATTACAGCCCGCAATCACTGTTGCCGTTAGAATTGGCAGCATAGCCTTGGATAAGGTCGATAGCTTAAAGGTTTTTGTATTCACGTTTGATATCCATATTGTTTTTATTTCAGTTGAATATCGTAGTGTTTAATAGGTCGAACGGTGTGTGAGCGATATATCCAAAGTTATTTTTGATAGGGAAATTTAGAAAATACAGTGAGGTCGTCACGCTTTGTATAACGAAAATGAATAGTACGTTTGATCAATCGCTCACAAATTAACTATTCATGAGGTAAAGGCGTAGAGCATGGGAGTAGGAGGTGAGGATGAGTTCTACTCCTCAGAAGTGTGAGCTTAATGCCGATATAGAGCGATCTTGTTTTTTATCGAAAATAAAGGGTGACTCATTCACCCTTTATTGGGGGTACTTAGTGCGAAAATCAGTATTAGATTTGCTCTTTTAGCTCGTTTTTTATGGACTAAATTTGCTTCATTAAAGTGGTAGAGTCAAAACCAATGCGGAGGTTGCTAGTGGCTCTAATTGTAAACTGATGAAACCTTCCCCGTGGTTGTTCACTTTTAATGTAGCCGCTGAATGGTTACCAATACATTCGTTCATACCATATGTTCCTTCTTTTAAATCAATATCTTGAAGGACGTTTTGCGGAATGACGAGATCTATGAACTCGGAGTTATGTTGATGGAAATTCGCCGCAGCAATCACCAGTTCATTCTGGTCATGGCGGATAAACGCGTAGCATGAATCGTTTAAATGATTGGATTGATGTAAGTCGACATAAGCACCTGTCATGGATGAATGTTCTAGGGTGAAATTCATCACTTTTTTGTAGAAGGCACGAAGTTGCTTTTCATCGTCATTGAGTTGCCCGCCGTCAAACTTCCCGTCATTCATCCACTTTTGGTGCTGAGGTACGCCAATGTAATCAAAGATAGAAGTGCGTGAAGGTTGCCCAAACCCTGCATTTTCATCTCCAGGTTCACCGACTTCTTGACCAAAATACAACATAGTTGGTGAGCTACTCAATAAAGCGCTGACTAGCATTGCAGGCTTAGCAATATTGGCGTTACCAACAAATTCTGGTGAAGCAATTCTTTGCTCATCATGATTATCAAGGAAGTGCATCATATGGTGTTCAATGTCTTGCAGTTGATGTTGAATTTCCGGAATGATTGCGGTTGATGCTTTGCCTTGCATGATGGCTTTCAAACCATCATACAGATCGACCTTATCGTATAAGTAATCCATCTTGCCGAGCTTAATGTAATCTCGGTAAAGATGAGGTTGATACACTTCGGCCATTAAAAACGCTTCTGCATTCTTCATTTTGATCGATGAGTTGAGGTAGCTCCAAAATTCAACTGGCACCATTTCCGCCATATCATAGCGAAAACCATCCACGCCTTTAGATAGCCAGTACAGTGCAATATCTCGGAACTTAACCCAAGAATCAGGGACTTCAAATTCAAGCCAGAAGTGATAATGATCCATGTAATCGCGGTGTTCAAAGTCACGAGGTAATTCTGGGAAATCTTTGGTGCCATCGGGCTTAATACCATAGTTCACTTTAACGGTTTCGTACCAATCGTCGAAATTTGGCTTGGAAAGGCGAGATCCATTACCTGTCCATTTGGCTGGGTTTTCAATAAATGGAGTCGCTAGGCTTGGATGGTCTTCTCCACCAAGAGGCATGAACTCAGAGGTAATATCTGGCAGTTCAAAGGCAGCATCAGGAATGTAATAGAAGTTATTATCGCGGTGGTACTCTACGCTGGTATCGTCTTGGCTACCGAAATCTTTGATACCAAGCGGGTTGTTTTCCCCTTTGTATTGGCGCGCAACATGATTGGGTACGATGTCGATAATGACTTTTAAGCCGCTTTCATGGCTTCTTTGTATCAGAGCTTCGAATTCTTCAAGGCGTGATGCAGGGTCATTAGCTAAATCAGGGTTAACTGAATAGTAATCTTTGACAGCATAAGGAGAGCCTGCACGCCCTTTGACGACACTTGGGTGATCATTGGTAATACCAATATGGGTGTAATCCTTGATGACAGCATGGTGCGGAACGCCGGTGTACCAAATATGGGTAATGCCAAGATCTTTTATTTCAGCAAGAGCGTGATGCGTGAAATCACTGAATTTTCCTACCCCATTTTCTTCCATCGTGCCCCATGGAGTATTAGTGGTATTTTTGTTGCCAAACAAACGTGTAAAAACTTGATAGATAGCATGTTTTTTATTATTCATTGTTATAATTCCTTTATATTCCATCATGTTATGTAGGGATGGATAAGGCATTTAGGCTAACGTATTTGTAAAAAAGCTTACTCCTCCTTTATTAAAGATTTAAGGGCGTAGTTGGGTTTTATTTAACGGTTTGAGTCGCTAAGCTAAGCGTGTCAGATCCATGCTTCGATAAGTGATATATAAATCAAATATATACTAGTAAATTTAAGGGTTCATTTTTGTCTATCTCAATTATTTTCAGTTTTGTATACCTAGCTATTGTTGCAGTTAGCATGTTGTTTGTTGCGTCTTATGTACCGATTCTTATTGCCTACATGGTGATGAGTCTTTTGACCTTTGCGCTTTATGCGAAAGATAAACGAGCGGCAATAAAAGGTCAGTGGCGAACCAAGGAAAGTACGTTACACCTGTTTTCTTTATTGGGAGGTTGGCCTGGGGCATTGCTAGCACAAGCGAAGTTACGCCATAAAACTCAGAAACAGCCATTTAAAGCCATCTTATGGATGTCGATTATTGGGAATATTTGCGGTTTTGCGTGGGCTTTGACGGCGCAAGGACAAGCGGTGTTACAGCCTATCCTTGCGAACTTATCGGTTAACTAAACTATTAGCTAACTAAGCAATTTGCTAACTAAATTATTGAGCAGCTAATCATTTAAAATGAACTGAATTTTCAGCCGTGTTAAAGCGCTAGATAACTAGATAACGTTTTGACTCAATGCCTAGAAGTTGATGAGCCAATGACTAGACATTAGAGCATTGGAATTGTCGACGCGAGTAGTAATCCCGCCATTCCATAGTTGAAGCTCTTAATGCGAATTGGGGTCGTTAACCAATGTTGCAATTGTTTTCCTGCTGCAGTCCAAAAAGTCACAGAAGGTAAATTGGCTAAGGTAAAGATTCCTGCAATGATGGCTAATTCCCACCAAGAACTTCCAGAGCTATAGACCGAAACCGCTGTTAAAGCCATTGACCATCCCTTTGGATTCACCCATTGAAAGCTCGCTGCACCTAGAAAGGTCATGGGTTTGAATGTGTCTGAATTTTTAGTTTTGCCACTGGTGGCAATCTTGATTGCAAGGTACACCAAGTAAGCCAAACTCAGGTACTTTAAAACTTGGTGCGTTACTGGGTAAGCATTAAATATGCCCATTAAACCGAACCCAACTAATAGCAACATTACGGCGAAACCGAGTGCGATACCCAACATGTGTGGGATGGTTCGAGCAAAGCCGACATTGGCTCCTGAAGTCATTAACATGATGTTGTTTGGTCCAGGGGTAAAGGTCGAGACAAACGCAAATAACGCCAATGCACTGAGTTGTTCTAATGGCATAGTGTTCTCCATTTTTATGTATGCTGAGTAAGCACCGTATGCATGTGATGTACGAGCTTAAAATATGAGTGAATGCAAATAGTGCGAATGCAGAAGTGGTAAACCAACGAGCATTGAAATATAGGCATGAGAATCTTGTCTGACCGGTCAAGCTTCATACTAGGTGGAAAGCACCGCAATTTTGTGTTTATATTCATCTCATTAAAGGTTTTTGAGCAATAAACAACGGCTATGGATAGATTTGACGAAAGAATATTGCATGAGCTAAAAGCTGACGGCAGAATCTCCAATGTAGACCTTTCTGAAAGGGTAGGGTTATCTCCATCTGCAACGCTAAGGCGAGTGCAAGATCTAGAGAAAAAAGGGGTGATTCAAGGTTATCGCGCGGTATTAGATAATGTGCAAATGGGCGTTGGTTTTATTGCTTACGTATCGATTGGTTTATCTAGTCACAGTAAAGCGGCTCAACTTGAATTCGAACAACATGTCAGCTTAGAAAGTGAAGTGGTGGAATGCCACAATATTACGGGTGCTAATGAGTACTTATTACGAGTAGAAACCCGTGATTTACCAAGTTATAAAAAATTTCATGCCGACGTATTAGGTGAATGTGCCCAAGTGAAAGCCATTTCTACCATGGTGGTCATGGACACGCCTAAAGATGAACGCTAGTTATAATGACTAAATTTGTGTGAACGATTGAGCTACAGATTAAGGAAAGAAAGTGCCAAATACGAACCAGTTGTTATTGTTTCTTGATGTCGTCCAGCAAGGGTCTTTTACCAAGGCTGCGGCTTTACACAATATGGATAACTCTTCACTTTCAAAGCAAATTAAGAAGTTGGAAGCTGATCTTGGTGTGCAGCTTTTGAATCGGTCGACTCGTTCCTTTTCTTTAACCTCTGCCGGTGAAGACATTCTTGCTCAAACTCATGTTCTTCAAGACACGCTTGACCAAATCCAAGGTATTGCTGATTCGTATCAATCTGAACCGAAAGGGATGCTGCGTATAACGACCCCCATTTATTTTGGTCAGCAATATCTGCAGCCGATAGTGTCTGATTTTATGAAGCGCTATCCAGACGTACAAATTTCCTTGTCTTTAAATGATAAGAAAGCCGATATCATTGCTGATCAATACGATATTGCGTTTCGAATTGGCAAGTTGGCGGAATCTAACCTTATCGCTCGAAAAATTGCAGACACTCACTTCTTGCTGGTGGCTTCTAAAGAGTTTGTCGAGCAACATGGAATGCCTGAAACGCCACAAGATTTGATTAAGCTTCCTGCAATAATTTACAGCAATAGAGATATTACATTAGACCACCTTCGTATTAATGAAAGTCCGGGAAGTGACCTGTACCATAGCTGGAAAATGAAAGGCAATTTTGTTGTTAGTGATGTGCGAACAATCGTTGCTGGAGTCAGTGATGGGCTCGGTTATACCTTGCTTGATTTATCTAACCTTCATTACTCAATGGAAGAGTTAGGCTTAGTCACCTTGCTCCCTGACTATCATATTTCTAGGTTAGATACGGCAATTTACGCAATTTACCCGCACCGAAAGCAAACTAAGCTAGTGAAAGAGTTTATCCAAAGCGTGCAAGACTATATTGGTAGTCCCCCGATGTGGGAACAGAATCTACTGAAAAAGTAATAAATTACTGAATAAAGAATCTGCTGAATAATGAAAAGGCGTACTCAAATGAATGCGCCTTTGCTGTATTAATCAGCATTAAATGTTTAGTAATACAGCGAGTTAACATGTTTATCGAAGTTTAATTTACATTGTAAACTCTAATAGATACAAGGTGTTGGTTCCTTTGCGATCTAATATTCTAAACTTATTACGCCTTATGGGTTTTTGCAGGTAATTGCTAATCTAGCAGCGGCGACTACCACTTAATCTAGACTTACCATTTGAAAAGATATGATTGAAGATCACAACGGTCAATTCCAAATGAAATCTCACGAACTAATGGCTGTATAGTGGAATTATCATCAACAGTTGCTTACTTCTGTCAGTTTCTTCTGAAATATGTTTATTAATTCATGCGTCCTCTTCAGGTTTTCCACGAATAGCCGCTAAAATAGATATCATCTAAAGCTGATTGTATTTTCCACTTCGGTATCTGAAATCAGCTTACCAACATTAAGAATTTTTATGAGTACTATGGGAATCGCAATTGGTGCGACAGCTCTATCACTTCTGCTTGTGTTTATCTGGCTCATGTCGCTGTCTTTAAGAAAGCAGCGTGTTGAGGAAGAAAGAAAAGCGCGTGAAGTGGCTTACCGAAAAGCGATTGAAAAAGCACGAAAACAAGAGAAACAAGAACGTCTTTTTAAAGCTGAAACGGGTCATCTTCCATCCATTCTATTTCTAGCGAAAGAAGCAGAAAGAACGAATTTGAAAGAGGCTTTATATTGGTACGAAAAAGCCGCCCAGCTGGATGACATGAATGGCATGTATGGCATTGTGCGTATCAGCATGCGTAAAAGAGAAGACCTGATTCTTAAAGAGCAAGCGAACTTTTGGCAGCTAGCGATTGCTGGTTTAGAAGGGGATTTGAATGCCAAGTTTGAAATGGGTAAAGCTCTGATTTTCGGAAGAGGGACAACCAAGAATATTCCTAAAGGTTACTCATTAATTGAAGAGTCAGCATCAGCAGGAAACCCGGAAGCTATGATTTTTATGGGGGATTGGAATGTTGATAAAACGAACCCAGACGCCTCTGCTGAAGCTTCTGTCAAGTGGTATAAAGGCGCTGCAGATAAAGGGAAAATCGAAGGAAACCTTAAGCTGGGTGCCAGTTATTTGAATGGTGTAGGTGTGCCGAAGAACCATGGAATTGCATGTTACTGGTTGGAAAGTGCCGCTGAAAAAAGCCACCCTGAAGCGATGTGCCGTGCGGGTGAAGCATGGAGAGATCAAGGCGAACACGGAAATGCGATCTCTTATATTTGGCTATTTATGGCTGCTCACTTTGGTTATGAGCCCGCAAGACCTGTTAGAGATATCGTAGGGTCTAATTTAGGGGTCGATTCTGTTGTAGGTTTGCAGTCCTTAGCTAAACCACTTATCGCAAAGCTAACCCAAAAATCAGTAACTAAGCATTCCATTATTCGAGCGTTAAATAAGTTGTACAAGCGCGGTGTGCCCATTCCCAAAAAAGTCGTTGAAGTAGAAGAAGATTCAGACGATAAGCAGCAAGAGGCAAGCCCGATACAAGAAAGTAGCCAACCTAATAGTGAAGTGCAACAAGATCTAGAAGGTCGTGAGCAGGCTGTCGCTTCTGTAGCTGTAGAGCCTACGATACCTACTGCGGCACTGGACTTTTCTCAGCCGCTTAAGCCGCCCAAGCCTTAAATTGATAGCTTTAAATTACTAATTGTTAAACCGCTTATTTTTAAAATATCGAGCTTTAAACCACTTGGTTCAAACTGCGCGGCTTAAAGCCCTTTAGTTCGGATATCGCTTATCTAAAGTAGTTGTCACGGATATATAGAGCCAACAGAATACAAATAAAAAGAAACGGGGAAGCATTAGCTTCCCCGTTTTTTGTTTGAACCAGTCAAATGAACTTAGTCTTTCCCGAATGTATTACTGTGCTTTTTGTTGCTCAGCTTTACAAACGGCAGCAGTGAATACAACGTCTGTTGAGCTGTTCAATGCTGTTTCAGCAGAATCTTGAATCACACCAATAATGAAACCAACCGCAACAACCTGCATTGCCACATCATTAGAAATACCAAAAAGACCACACGCCAGTGGAATAAGCAGTAATGAACCGCCAGCTACGCCAGAAGCACCACATGCAGAAACTGCAGCAACAAGGCTAAGTAAGATTGCTGTGAAGATATCAATCTCAATGCCCATCGTGTTAACAGCTGCTAGCGTTAATACGGTGATCGTAATTGCAGCACCAGCCATGTTGATGGTTGCACCTAGCGGGATAGAAACTGAGTAAGTGTCTTCATCAAGTTCAAGCTTCTTACATAAGTTCATGTTTACTGGAATATTAGCTGCACTTGAACGAGTAAAGAATGCTGTCACACCCGACTCACGAATACATTGCAGTACAAGTGGGTAAGGGTTTTGCTTGGTTTTTACGAATACGATTAGTGGGTTAACTACAAGAGCAATAATAAGCATTGAGCTTAAAAGTACTGCCAGAAGTTGACCATAGCTTGCTAGAGCATCAAAGCCTGTTGTTGCGAACGTTGCAGAAACAAGACCGAAGATACCAAAAGGAGCAAGGCGAATGATAAATCGAACAATGTGAGAAACACTGTTACTTAAATCTTCAAATACAGCTTTCGTTGTTGATGAAGCGTGATGAAGCGCAAGACCAAGACCAACAGCCCAAGCCAGAATGCCGATGTAGTTAGCATTCATTAACGCGCTTACTGGGTTATCAACAAGTTTGAATAGTAATGTGTTGAGTACTTCAGCAATACCTTGAGGAGGGTTTGCACCTTCAGCGCCAGCAACCAGTGTCAAGGTGGTTGGGAACATGAAGCTTAATACCACAGCGGTTAGAGCCGCTGAAAACGTACCAAAAAGGTAAAGTACGATGATTGGTCGCATATGGGTATGCTGACCTTTCTTCTGGTTTGCAATAGAAGCAGCAACAAGAATGAATACCAAAATTGGGGCTACTGCTTTTAATGCACCTACAAACAGGCTACCAAGTAGGCCTGCGTCTTGGGCTGCTGATGGTGACACCATTGCTAGAATGACACCAAAAACAATACCCGCAAGGATCTGGAGAACTAAGTTTCCACGAGCAATGCGAGCTACGATGTTGTTATTTTGCATAAAATACCTGCAATTATTTAGTTGTTATAGTTTGTCGTGTTTTATAAAAGCACGATCATTTCGTCTATTCATTAGCCGAATAGTCGTTATGGTAACTACATAATATTTTGTGTCTAGGAATAGTTTGTTTTTAGAGTAATTGTTTGCTCTACGTGCTTAATATAAGTTCTAATGTTGATTATATGTTACAGGTTGGGGTGAAATACTGCTGTGAACTTCAGTTTATATGCATAAAATTTCGACATTTGTGCTTGGAATATCTATTCGTAATGTGAATGGAAAAGGCGGATTGAAATGGTTTGCAGTGATTAGAGCTGTTTTGATGGTATCAGGAAGATTTTTTTGTTTAGAGCTCAAATAAAACTCACCTCCATAATTTAGAGGTGAGTGATTGTCCTTGCTTAGTTGCTTAGTTGCTTAGCTTCTTAGCGATAGATAAAATTAATTTACAGCTTCAACTGTAGGTAATACTCGAAAGCCATCCACTTGAACTAATTTGCTTGGTTGATAGTGACGAACCCCTAAGTTGAAAACGCCAGAATCGTTATTTGTTTCAATATTATTGGGTGCGTCAGACCCACAGCCAAAGCTTAATGTGAAACTACCATCGTCATTAGGAACTGCTGTATTTGAACTCAAATTTGCTAAGTCGTTAAACATAAAACCAGCCTTGTCATAAACGGTGATTGACCAGAATGCTTTATTCTTTGGATCTTGGAATGTCGCTTGATGACAAATATTTGTTGGGTAATCTCCCGATATTTCATAAATATTGTCCTGTACCTGCGCACCGCCCCATCCAATTGCAGCCCCAACTTCATATTTTTCTTGAGTGAACAATTTATTAGATGAATCCCCAGGAGCCGTAAACATTCCGGTTAGAGCATTGCTGCCATCTCGCTTGAAAATAGCGGGCATTTTAGTTTTTAGTTCAGTTTCAACTTCCTTAAAAGAGGCTTCGTTCACCGGTTCTGCCGTGAAAGCTTGATCGCTGTTGGCGGTTATCTTCATTTGATCTTGAAGTTTTGCTGCTTCTTCTTGCGTAAAGGTTGAATCTAGGCGAATGACTAAATATAGATGGGTCCCAGTGTGAGTTGAAAGTTCGAATGAACCTGAACCATAACTCATGGGCTGAATTCGGTGATCTTCCGTGACTGGCTGAACTGAAATGTACTTTCCTTCCGGCACTTCAGGCATGGTGACGGTTGCACCTTTAGACACATCTACAACTGCCATTGAATAGTAAGTATCACGATTCATTCTTACTACTGGTTGCTTGTCAGTTGGGGTGAGCGTGCGTTTATGTAGAAAGTGATTCACGCCCACCAAATCTTGATTTTTAAGCATTTGGTGCGAGGTTTCGGCTGTTGGGTATTCTGCCGTTGTTATGCTTTTCCCTTGTTCTGAGAAAAAGGAGTCAAGAGACTCTGCTGGTTCCGCAAAAGCAGAGCAGCTACCAAATGTGGTTAAGGCAATAATAAGTGCTTTCGCTGTAGTGGTCGTTTTCATGATCATTTCCTCAGTGGAATATCGTGATATTGGGTAAGTGGTTTTACTATAGACAATATCTAATATGACGAATAATGAAGAAAATGGATGACTGATATACCACTGACGCATATCAATTTACCTAAACCTAAACCTAAACCTAAACCTAAACCTAAATATCATTTACTTATGTACTTAGACGTTAATAGGCGAAACTGAAATTTTATCTTTAATGGATTCAACAATAAGAGATTTC
Source organism: Vibrio sp. 99-70-13A1 (assembly GCF_013114625.1). Classification (GTDB taxonomy): domain Bacteria; phylum Pseudomonadota; class Gammaproteobacteria; order Enterobacterales; family Vibrionaceae; genus Vibrio. The sequence goes on along the minus strand of NZ_VTXD01000013.1, from coordinate 65,202 downwards.
AACCATGTGTGAGGAGTGCTAGAAAGCGTTCGCCTGTGCTCTATCAGATAAATGTGGACCTTATAAGGCTCTTCATCAAAGTGCTTTATTGGACTTAATCGAACATCAAAACCTTTACTTTGAACTAAAGCGTGACTGGCTATTATCAGGCGATTTGTATTTTCGATTGAATCCGTTAACGTTGAAAGTTGTCCTGATTTAAGGGCTATATTTCTAGTCTTACCGCGCTTTGCTAATTCGATATCTAGCGGGTTTAGGTATTCATGGTTAGAGCGAATGTCCAAGGATAAATCGACGAAAGGGTACTGGAGACAATCATCTAATGTAATGTCTTGCTGGCTCAGCAGAGGGTGGTCGGCTGCACCATATATAACAGGGTAAGATGAGCCAATTTTTTCTGAATGATATTCTCCATTAGCTGGTGGTTTTTCTACGTGTATAGAAAAATCTACCTGACCTTCTTTAAGTAATAGTATTGGGTCATAAGAGGAGGGGTACTCTTCAATAGTGACTTTTGGTGAAGCGTTATAGACGGCTTTTGCTAACGGCGCTGTCAGTAGCTGGCTCATCAGTGGTGGTATGGATAAACGGAATGTTTTTTCGCAAAGTTCAGGGTTGAAGCTAGTGCTATTAATTAAGTTGTCGATAGAGAAAAGTATGGCGTCAAGTCTGGGCTCTAGTTCTAGTGCTTTAGTTGTGGGTTGCAGCCCATTAGATTGTCGGTAAAACAGAGGGTCGTTAAATAAGTCTCTTAATCGACCTAATATCCGGCTCATTGCTGGTTGGGAGAGGTACAGCTTTTCTGCTGCTTTAGAAACATTCTTTTCTTTGATTAATACACTAAGTGATACAAGAAGGTTGAGATCCAGTCGAGACAGTTCTTGTTCAAGAGTCTTCATAGCTACATTTAATTCCATTTATCATTAATAGCATATTACACAGTAGCATATCTCTCGGTAGGTATTATTAGTTTGAGTTGTAGTTTGTAACCAGCTAGTGATTTATGAATGATAAGCCGTAAGCCGTAAGCCGTAAGCCGTAAGTCGATGGAGGCGGGTAGAGGTTATAAGAAAGGCAGCAATAAAAAGTGAGGCAATAAAAACGCCCCTTAAAATTAAGAGGCGTTTCATGGTGTTACCTAAGGTTGGCTGAGTAAGTCGAACAAGCATCCAGTCCAGGTTCTAGTTCGATTCCACGGCTAATTAGTTACCTTGTTTTATATTTCGGCTTTCCGATTGCACGTTTCGGTACATTTTAGAAAGCTGCTTATAGTGTGAACGCTGCTCGGCTAGCGTTGCACCATTTCGAGCTTGTTCTCTTAGTAGCTTCTGGTAATTTTTAAAGCGCCTTTCTGTTAGGTTGCCACTTTCAATTGCCGCTATGATTTTACATCCCGGCTCTGTTTCGTGGTGGCAATCTGAGAAGCGACAGCGCAGAGCGAGTTCTTCGATATCAGAAAAGGTTTCACTTACCCCGTCAGCACAGTCGGCTAATTGAAGCTCACGCATTCCTGGAGTATCCAGAAGCAAGCCACCACTGCTCAAAGAGTGAAGTGAGCGAGATGTCGTAGTATGACGACCTTTACTGTCGTCTTCTCGAATCCCCCCTGTTTCTTGTTCTTCACTGCCTATCAATGAGTTAACTAATGTGGATTTCCCAACACCCGATGAACCCATAAGTGCGACGGTTTTACCTACTTTGCAAAAATGTGCCAAAACTTGAGTAGAGTCGATATCTAAACTGTTCACTGACTCCACCATTAGCATTGGGTCGAGTTGTTGAACTTGCATAATTTTGTCTTCAACATCGTCACATAAGTCTTTTTTGGTTAGAACAATAACCGGTTCGACTTGGGCTTCATTGGCAAGTGCTAAGTAGCGTTCAATTCTGCTTAAGTTAAAGTCATTGTTGAGTGAAACCACGATAAAAACCGTGTCAATGTTAGCGGAAATATACTGCTCAGATACTTTGCTGCCCGCTGCTTTTCGGCTAAACAGAGATTGCCTTTCAAGCAAGCGGTCAAACTCTTGTTCGAGCGTTAAGATCACCCAGTCACCGACAGTCATGGCTGGTTGGCTATGGTGAATGGGTAAGGTTATTTCACCTTGCTCACTCGCCAACGTGTAGCCGCTTCTATGATGAGCAATAACACGAGCAATGATAGATTGGTCGTAGTCTTCAAGTGTCAGTTGCTGCTGGAATACAGGTTGCCATCCAAGTTGTTGAAGTGTCATTGGATGAGAAAATGCAGTTTGTGAATTCATTATTTGTTTACCCTAGACGTGCGAACCGTATCAGAACTGTACTTATTCGTTGAGCTATTTAGCTTAAGAAACAGTTATAGGCTCGAGACGTCATAAAAACGTTTGAGTTAGGGTCAAATGGAATTGATGTAGACCCCGGTAATTAATTACACGGGTAAAGGTAGTGGGGGTAATAACTCAAATTTAGCTATTGGCTAGTGTTGAAACTGGCTAGCTGTGAAATTGAGTAATTAAATTGGTAGGAAATTAGTTGTCTTTAGGTGTTTCTACCAAGTTATACGCGCGATACTTTTACAGTCGTGTTTAGGTTCGTCATTACAATCATCTTGTGTCCTCTATTGGGTTAAATACGCGCTAAGCGTAACAGAAAACGGCGAGTGGTAAAAGTACTCGCCGTTTGTTTTAAAGAAGCTTAATGATGAGAATGGTCCATCTTCTTCATGCCGCTCATGACTTTTTTCACAGGCACTTGCAGCGTTTGATTTTCACCGTTTGCAAAGGTAAGGGTCATTTCAATTTCTTGCCCTTCTTCTAAGCGCTTTTCTAGATTAAATAACATGATGTGCAAGCTACCCGGCTTCAATACGGCGTGACCGTTTGCTGGTATCGCAATGCTTTGCACCTGGCGCATTTTCATCACATCGCCATCTTTAATCACATCATGAAGCTCGACTTTTCCTGCTGCAGGAGTTGAAGCAGAAATAAGTGTGCGTTCACTATCGCCATGGTTCATAAGCGTGGTGAAAACAGCACTTGTCACTGATGATGGTGGCATTGCGCGAGCGTATAAGTCGTGCGCCATGATATCAGATTTAGCTTGAGCAAAAGGAGTGAGGAGCAACCCCGCAAGGGCGAGAGCTTTTAACTTCATGTTATTGTCCTTAATGGTTTTATTATAGTGTTATTGCGCTTTTAGTTTTGAGCACTTTAATTGTTGTTTGGACCTTTTTATTTGGTCCATTATTTGTTTCATTCTTAATCTAGCCGTATAACTAAAACTAGTTAACCGTAAGCTCTTTTATCGCATTTACGATAGGCGCAGGGGTTAAAGTGTGAGGCACTTTAGTAATTAATGTCCCATCTGGCTTAAGAAAGTAGAAATAAGAACTGTGATCTAAAGTGTATTCAAGCTCAGAGCCTTCAAGTTCTGTTTTACGGAAAATGACCCCATAGTTATGAGCCAAAGACGTTGTTGCTTCTAATGAACCAGACAGACCTTCAATCATAGGGTGAAAATATTGTGCGTATTGAGAAGATGCGTCCGCAGCATCACGCTCAGGATCTAAAGAAATGAACATAGGGCGTAGTTTGGCTTTATCTTCATCGGTAATTTGATTGAGTGCCCCTGCCAGCATGGCTAGTGATGTTGGGCATACGTCTGGGCAACGTGTGAAACCAAAGTAGACAACTCGAACACGTGGGTCAGCCTCGTCAAATATTGTAGCTGGCTGACCGTCTTTTCCATATAGAGTGGTTTCAGAAAGCTGCTGTGCTTTTTCTTGTTTAGCCTGGGTTGTCGCTTGCTCGTCTAAATAAACTTTCACGCCGAACCCTAAAACAAACGCTACGATTAGCGCTAAAGACCAATTTTTACTCATCTTGCCATCCTTATTGCAGGGTGAATCGTTGTTGTGCCGTCGGTTAACTCTCCAACCCAAGTCATTTTTTCAAGTGTGCATACGGGTAGAATAATTTCGCCTTCATACTCATCTCCGCCTACCGATTGTAATTGATAGAGGGCGGTGCCCATTTCCATTTCAAGCCCTTTTAGCGACAACAACAATGTGTCTTGTTTTGCATTAGGCCAAGTAACTCTAATTGTCGAAGGGATAAGTGGCTGGGCTGTATTTTTATCAAGTGACATTGAAATGGATTCTTGTTTGCATGTGTCTGCTGATAGCATGCAATAGTCCGCGAGATCGATATTTTCCATATCTGAGCCGAGTGATTCTTGAATCTTGTCTAGGGCTTGAGGTCCATAAAAACCAGCGGTAAGTGCAGTGATTACCGCAACAACTTTAAATGCAGAATGCATCAGACATTTCCATTTCATTCTATAAAGTCGCGATGTTATCACAACAGCCAATACGTATTTGTATCAAAAGGAAATTATGTGCAGGTGTTAGTATTTTACACAGAGTTTATTCAGCTTAATTTATCTAATGTTAGAACACATTTCCCTTAGTGAATAAAAATGCCGCCCATCATTAGAAGGGCGGCATTTGATTGAAATATGAAGTGAAGTCGTAATGCTTATGCGCTAGAAGCTAGAAGCTAGAAACGACTGTTATTACTTTTCATTTCCGTGACTTGCAAACTTCTCAAGACCCAATACAAAAGCAATAGCAGCTAGCATCATAACAACTGCTAGCACTAATTGAGATGGCTGAGATGTGATAGTTTCAAACTCAAATGGGGACAGGTTTTCTTGAATTAAAGGAACTTGCTCGCCTTTTGAGTTAGTACGCCAGCTGATGGTTTCTTTCCAAGGCCAGATTTTTGGAAGTGTTCCAATCATTAAACCGGTTAAGAAAATCAACGTGAAATCTCTGAACGAGCGCAATAGCCAAGACAGTACGTGCGAAAAGGTTAATAGACCAATCACACAACCGCCAAGGAATAACGCCAACACGTCAATTTGGAAGCCTTTAACAGCGGCGAGTACCGGAGTATACATACCAATAAGAAGTAAGATAAAACTGCCAGAGATTCCCGGCAAGATCATCGCACAAATAGCAATTCCGCCTGCGATTAAAATGTTGATGCTAGTCGGTTCCATCTGCAGAGGCTTCAGTATGGTAATACTGTAAGCGAATGCGACCCCTAACAATAGAAACACAAAACGCAAAGCGTCTCTTTTTTCGACCTGTTTAAGAATATGGTAAATAGAGACTAGAATCAGTCCAAAGAAAAATGACCACAGTGGGATAGGGTGAGTAACCAGTAGCCATGAAATTAATTTAGCTAATGTCGCTATGCTGGTAAAAATGCCACCGAACAATGAAATTAAGAAAAAGCCGTTGATGTGGTTAAATGCGGCTTTAAAACCTTCACGCTTCCATATGCCGAATAGGCTTGGGTTGATGCGTCTAATACTTTCAAGAAGAGTATCGTAAATCCCAGTAATAAAGGCGATGGTACCGCCAGATACGCCAGGCACAACATCTGCTGCGCCCATAGCCATACCTTTAAAAAAAGTGCTTAAGTAATTCATTGCTACGTAAAGTTGATGAGAATTGCCCGCAGTATACAAAGAATAGTGTAGAAAAAATATCAATTATAGATGTGCAACTCGATGTTGTGTGCGATCACGCTCGACAGTTCATAAAACTAATAAAATAGGGATTTGCCTACCCTTTGATAGCAACAGTATTCATATCTATTTTGCATGCATATGCAAAGTGCAATTGCATAATGCAAATCCACATTGGAAATTAGGAGTTTTTTGCGACAATTTACTCAAAATAGCCTGATTTAAAGTTGGCATGCTATCTGCATTATATAAATTGACCCTTCTTAAGCCGAGGGTCACCTAGCCAACTGACGTTGTTAGTGAACCAATTTGTTCACAATATATATAGAGCCAATCGCGCTTATTGCGATTGGCTATTTTTTTATCTGTCGTTTGCGCTGCTCACCTTTCTATGGCACTGGATTAAGGCTTGAATGACAAAGCCACATATCATTCTGACTCAACACTCAACACTCAACACTCAACACTCAACTAAGTCTAAACTGCACATCTATCTATCTATCTATCTATTGCGTCAATTATATTACTCGGCTCACTTTTCTTTGTTGTATGCAGAAACTTATTATGCAAAAAAGCCACCCCAAAATCGTTTTGGGATGGCTTTATGTAATTTGTAGCAAGAGTGCTACTTATCAGCTGAGTCAGTCGTGAATGTAGAGTTTAGTATCCCATCAGTTGTAATAAGTTCTCTGCAGTACTGATCGCTTCTTTTCGATTCGCAATATTCAGCTTTTGGTAAAGGTTACGAATGTGCGTCTTAATCGTTGTACCAGCGACATCGAGTTCTTGGGCAATTTGTTCATTACTGAATCCAGAATAAATCAACCCAAGCACTTGCCATTCACGCTGAGTCAGTGGGCTTGTACGCACAAGTTCAGGAATATTAGGGTGGTTAACCAAGTTCTCAACAAAATCTTCATCAAAGTGAATGGATCGGCTGCGCTGTGTTGTCGAAATATCTTTCATGATTTGTTGCGCGCGGTGGCGCTCTAAATCACCAAGACCTGGTTTACTGCTTAATTTATCAAGGATGTGACCAATCGTACTGCCGTCTACTAGGAAATTACCCACCATGCCGGTTTGATTCGTCATGTGCAGTGCTTCTTCTAGCAAGGTACGAGCATGTTCTTCATTTTTCGTTTGGATATGATAAACCGCTTCAACAATCAGGTTTCGGTTGGTGTCCGTGACTAACTGAGATTTAGCTGCTTCATTTTTTAGGAAATTCAAAGCGGTTTCTGCTTCTTCAAATTGATCTAAATAAATATGCGCTCTTACAATATTACGCCATTGAAGTTGGCAAAAGTGGTTGCTCGCGGTTTCAGGGCGCGCGGCTGCGTTTAGCCATTCTTGTATTGCTTCTTTATTGCCTTTGACCTGCCAGAATAAAATAAGTGACAAAGATGCATTGGCTGTCCAATCTACATGATAAGTAGACTGGCGCAGTAAGTGCTGGATTTGGTCAATGAACTTTGCTGCTTTATCAATTTCACCGCGGCTAAGGGAGATACGCGCTAGCATTGAATAGCTGTGAAGGTGCTTGCTTGGAGAATGATGCCCCAAAATATCTAACCCTTTATAACAGCACTCTTCTGATTCATCTAGACGGTTCCAACACCAAAATATCTGAGCGCGCACACGTAATAAAAACTCATGCAAAGGTACGTATTGAAGCTGATGTTCTTCAATCAGTTTAAAAGCTGAATCTTGTAATTCGAAAGCCGCTTGAACATACCCTTGAGCAATCAATATTTCGCTTTGTTGGAGAATCGCCCATAACGCTTGATGATAAACTTGATACTGGCGTGCCAGCTTTTCTGTTTGCTGCATCATAGGTAATGCACGACTTAAATTACCCATTACGTGATTGACTTCGCCTACCACTGATGTCGCTACAATGCGGCTGCGATAGACATTGGTATTGAGTTGGCTAAGTGCCAATTCTGCAAGCTCTAAAGCGTTTTCAGGATCGCTGCTGTTAATCGCGACTTGGGCTCGAAGTGCATTATATTGCCCTTGATATTGAGTATCTAACACAATATTACGTTCTTTATATTCCTTTTCGGCTTCTTCTAATAGTGTGCCTACTTGGTCATATCTATGTTGGCTTTGTGCTAGCCATGCTCTTAACATCGAAAGTTTTGGATTACCAAATAACTGATCTCGTGTCAGTTGTTTTACTGCCATCTCTAAAGACGAAAGCTCACCTTGGTTAAACATCTTCCAACCGGTGTCATTCAAGATCTCGACAATCAGATCACCGTCTTGGGCTCTTTGAGCATGTCGTAATGCTTGATGAGGCGTATTTTGTTTCAGCCACGCTTTTGCAGCAGAGCGATGAAGTTCTTCTTCTTGTTGAGGAATGCGAGCTTGGCGCTCATGAGCTAAAAATTCTGCGAATAAATTGTGGAAACGGTACCAGTTATGCTCGCCCTTATGTTCGCCTTCTAGAGGGTAGATGAATAGCCCATAACGGTTTAAAGACTCGATCATACCTAAAGCATCCTCACGTTCGGTGAGGGCACAGACGAGCTCATCATTAAAATGGTCAAGAACGGAACATTGCATTAGGAAATGTCGTGTCTCTTTATCCAGTAAATCAAAAACTTCTTCAGCGAGATAATCCCAAAGGTGTGCGTGGTTGAAGTGAGAAACCGATTCGGCTGCTTGAACTAAAGTTCGTTTTTGGTGCTGAGCCTGCAAAGCTATTAATTGTAGGGCAGAAGGCCAACCTTCAACATAGCTACATAAGCTACCGGCTGTGGAATCATCTATTCCATTCGCGACTCTCAAGTTAAAGAATCGCGTGGTCTCTTCTGTATCAAAGGCAAGCGATTCATTGCCAATTTCAATCATCAAGTCACGGACACGAAGGTTTGCAGTGCCCAAAGGTGGCGTGGCACGGCTTGTCGCCACTAGCGTTAGGTTGTCAGGCATGTGTTTCAAGAAGAAACGCATGGCTTCATGAATATCGTCATTGGCGATCAGGTGGTAGTCATCCAGTACTAAAAAGCACTCCTGATGGAAATTAGACATCTCTGAGAAGATTTCACTTAGTAAAGAGTGAAGGGATGAAAATTGTCTCTTTTCCGCCAGCTTTTGAGAGTTTGGACAAGCGTTTTGAGTGGCTTTATTTAACGACTGAAGTAGGTAGTTAATGAATCTAAAGGCATCATTGTCGCTGTCATCAATACTGTACCAACCCACGTTTGGTTTATCTGCTAACCATTGCGCCGCCATGGTCGTTTTTCCATAACCTGCTGGGGAGCGAAATAAGACGAGCTTATAAAATGGTGCTTGCTGTAATAGCTCCAATACTCGAGGTCTTACGATTGCATTATGTAAGCGTCCAGGGCGAGTCAGTTTTGATGGGATCCACATATAGAAGTCTAACCTTTTAAGGGGTTGGTATAAGTTGCATATAAACCTTGGTTACAAAATGCTTTGGTTGCAAGATGCCATGGTTCAACGGGTAGCAATACCAATTTCCGTTTGATTTATGGGGGCATGTTACGTGAAGCGGAATACAACAAACTATGATCGACTTCTTAAATCTTGCTCTTCTGCCTGTTTTTGGTCATCTACGCCCCTTTTTTGTGATTAGAATCACTTATTGGTTGGGTTTTTGATTGTGAAGTGGTTCTTGTCTGTACGAAAAATTATGCAATTTATGAAAGAGATTGAAAATATTTCGTGATCTGAACATCAAAATTGATAAGTGATTAGGTTTATGTAAACAGGAATATTTCTATTTGAGGTTAGGTTATCGAATAGAGGCTTGTGATCGTAGTCACTCGAAATTTTTATTATGCGTCAGATGATGAGATTCAGATCACTAAGTGATTACGGGTACGCCCTCTACTCCCTCTGATCTACTCCTTATAGGGTGTAGTTTCGGGATGATGTTTAGTTAATGGTGACCATGCACGATATGTCACAGATGAATTAGAACTATTAAAAGCGAGATTTCTGAAATGAAACCAACTCAGCAAAAAACTTTCGATAAAGTGTCGTTCCAAGAGAATGTTAAGAAACACCTTTCTGCAACCTACGCAACAACGGTTGAAACTGCGGATAGCCGCGCATGGTACCTAGCAATGGGGCGTGCGCTAGCAGAGCTTACAACGCTTGATCTTCTACAAACAGAAAATGACGAAAAAGTTAAAAACGCGAAAAGTGTTAACTACCTTTCACTAGAGTTTTTGATTGGTCGTCTAACAGGTAACAACCTGATCAGCATGGGTCTATACGAACAGATCACTCATGCAATGGAAGAGCTAGGTCAAAACCTAACTGACCTTCTAGAAGAAGAACGCGACCCATCACTAGGTAATGGTGGTCTTGGTCGTCTTGCTGCTTGTTTCATGGATTCTTGTGCCGCTCAAGAATACCCAACAGTAGGTTACGGTCTTCACTACGAATACGGTCTATTCAAACAGTCTTTCCAAGACGGTCGTCAACAAGAAGCACCTGACGCATGGCGCGGTGTTGAAGGTTACCCATGGGAAGTCGCTCGTCCAGAACTAGCACAACACATTGGTTTTTACGGTCATGTAGAAGTTGAATTCGTTGACGGTAAAGAAGTACGTACTTGGGTTCCAGGTATGGAAGTAAAAGCAATGCCTTGGGATCTACCAATCGTAGGTTACGAGTCAAACACGGTTTACCCACTGCGTCTTTGGGAATGTCAGGCAATTGCACCATTCTCACTAGCAAGCTTTAACAACGGTGACTACTTCGAAGCGCAACACTCGCTAATCGATGCAGGTAACATCACTAAAGTTCTTTACCCGAACGACAACCACGAGAAAGGTAAGACACTGCGTTTAATGCAGCAGTACTTCCACTCAGCAGCGTCTGTTCGCGATATTCTACGTCGCCACGAAGCTGCAGGTTTCTCTTTAGAAGATCTGCCTAAGCAAGAAACGATTCAGCTTAACGATACGCACCCAACGATCGCTATCCCTGAATTGATGCGCATCTTGATTGATGAGAAAGGTTTAACTTGGGACCAAGCTTGGGAAATCAGTGCTCATACGTTCGCATACACGAACCACACACTACTTCCTGAAGCGCTAGAGACTTGGTCTGAATCTTTAATCAGCCGTCTACTTCCTCGTCACATGGAAATCATCTTTGAAATCAACCACCGCTTCATGCAAGAAGTTCGTAAGATGTGGCCTGGTGACGGTGAGAAGCAAGCGAAGCTTTCTATCATCCAAGAAGGTTTCCACCGCATGGTTCGCATGGCAAACCTATGTGTGATTGGTTCTTACAAAGTAAACGGTGTAGCTGCGCTTCACTCTCAACTGGTTAAGAAAGACTTGTTCCCAGAGTTCAACGAGATCTTCCCAGGCAAGCTGACTAACGTAACGAATGGTATTACGCCACGTCGTTGGTTGAAGTTCTGTAACCCAGGTCTATCTAGCCTAATCACAGGCAAGATCGGTACTGAGTGGCCAGCAAAACTTGAGCAACTTGAAGGTATTGCTAAGTTTGCAACAGACGCGAAATTCCAAAAAGAATTCATGGCTGTTAAGAAAGAAAACAAACAGCGCCTTGCTGATTGGGTTTCTGAGAACATGGGTATCGAGCTAGATACTAACGCTATCTTCGACGTTCAAATTAAACGTCTACATGAATACAAGCGTCAGCACCTAGATTTGCTACACATTCTATCTCTATACCACCGTATTCTTAACGAACCTGGCTTCGAATGTGAGCCTCGCGTATGTTTCTTCGCAGCAAAAGCAGCACCGGGTTACCACCTAGCGAAAGAAATCATCTTCGCGGTTAACAAGATTGCAGAGAAGATCAACAACGATCCTCGCATCGGTAACAAGCTTAAAGTGGTATTTATGCCTGACTACCGTGTAAGCATGGCTGAGATTATCATTCCAGCAGCTGACGTTTCTCAGCAAATCTCACTAGCAGGTAAAGAAGCCTCTGGTACAGGTAACATGAAAATGGCTCTTAACGGCGCTCTAACTATCGGTACGATGGATGGTGCAAACGTTGAGATTCGTGAAGAAGTTGGCGATGAAAACATCTACATCTTCGGTCTAGACGTTGATGGTGTTGTTGCACTGAAAGCTCAGGGTTACAACCCATACGATTACTACAATGCAGACCCACTACTAAAAGCGTCTCTAGACTTACTGACTGGCGACGAGTTCAGCCCAGGTCAACCAGGTCTACTACGTGCAACATTTGATAGCCTACTAGACGGCGGTGACCCTTATCTATGTCTTGCAGACTTTGCATCTTATGTTCAAGCACATGAAGATATGGGCAAACAGTACAAAGACCAAGCTGGTTGGGCTAAGAAAGCCATTCTTAACACCGCATTGGTTGGTAAATTCACATCAGACCGCTCAATACGCGACTACGTGAACAACATTTGGAAACTTGAAGCCGTAAAACGCTAAGAGTTTGAACAACGCCAAGGCAGTCCACTGCCTTGGCCTTTTAATTGATAGAACCCCTACAGATTTAGAAGGCGTAAAAGCAGTGCCTTCGGAGAGAGCGATGAAAGATCAAAACGTATTAAAACAAGTCGCAGAAATGGCAAACATTGCAGATAGCTACGTTAGTGCATGGGGCGATGAAGCTAAAGTTTCAGATGAGACAATTACACACTTATTGGCTTCACTAGGCTACGACACAAGTAATGACGCTGCATTATTAAAGTCAGCAGAAAAGAAACATAAGAAAGACGTATTAGACCCAGTTCTTGTTTTGCGAGATGGTGAGCCCGTAGAAGTGGCGCTTAACCTAGGTGCAAGTGCCCGTGAAAGTGAGTTTAGCTGGCGCTTAGAAACCGAGCAGGGAGAGGTACTTGAAGGCTATCTTCAATCTCAAGTCGTTCGAGATGAGCGTGCAGAGGGTGGCCCTTTAGTGTTTGCATTGCCAAGTGATTTGGCGTGGGGTTACCACAAACTGATAGTGAGCCGTAAGCGTCGTAAAACACCTTATGAAATGGCACTTATCATCACACCGAAAGCATGTTTTAAACAAGATGCCATTGATGATGGTAAAAAGCTATGGGGACCGAGTGTTCAGCTTTATACATTGAGAACTCAGCATAACTGGGGTATCGGTGATTTTGGCGATCTGAAACAATTGGTCGCAGATATCTCATCTCGTGGTGGCGATTTTGTCGGCTTGAACCCGATTCATTCGTTATTTCCAGCGAATCCAGAAGGTGCGAGCCCATACAGCCCATCTTCACGTCGTTGGTTAAACATTCTTTACATTGATGTGAGTTCAGTACCTGAGTTCTCATTAAGTGCAGAAGCACAACAAACTGTTGGTAGCACTGAATTCCAACAACGTTTGCAAAAAGCTCGTGAATCACACTGGGTGAATTACACTGAAGTTTCTGATCTTAAGATGAGTATTCTTCCTTTGCTTTTCGCTGAATTCAAAAAGCGTCATTTAGATAAGAATAGTGATCGTGCACAAGAATTCTTAGCGTTTGCCGAAATAGGTGGTGATAGCTTAACTCAACAAGCTGCATTCGACGCACTGCATGCCGATCTTCATTCAGAAGACAGCGGAATGTGGGGTTGGCCTGTTTTCCCTGAGAAATACCGCACATTTGATAACCCAGCGACTCAGAAATTCATTAAAGACAATCAAGAGAAAGTACAACTTTACATGTACTTACAATGGATTGCTGACTGCCAAATTGATGATGCACAGCGTTTAGCTGAAGAGAAAGGCATGGCGGTTGGTTTGTACCGTGACTTAGCTGTAGGCGTCGCTGATTCAGGAAGTGAAACTTGGGCAGATGAAGGCAACTTAGTGATGGATGCGAGCATTGGTGCTCCACCAGATATTCTTGGTCCCCTTGGTCAAAACTGGGGTTTACCGCCGCTAAACCCAGAAGTACTTCAAGCGACAGGCTATGATGCATTTGTAAAACTGCTACAAGCGAACATGAAGCATTGTGGTGCTTTACGTATAGACCATGTTTTAGGTCTATTACGCTTATGGTGGATTCCACGTGGTGAAGATGCAACCAAAGGTGCATATGTTTACTACCCAGTACAAGACATGCTTTCCATTCTTGCGCTTGAATCACACCGTCATCAGTGTAGTGTGATTGGTGAAGATTTAGGTACTGTGCCAGATGAGATTGTCGACATTCTTGCAGATGCAGGTGTCCACTCTTACAAGGTATTCTTCTTCGAAACGTCTGAAGAAGATGGTGGTTTCATTTCACCTAAGCATTATGCTGATCAATCAATGTCTGCGTTATGTACGCATGATATGCCAACACTTCGTGGTTTCTGGCATTGTGATGACTTAAAAATGGGTGAAGAAATTGGTCTATATCCAGATGCTGCTCAACTAGAAACGTTATTTGATGATCGTTTAGAGTGTAAGCAAGGTATTTTAGATTCAGTCGCATGGCACGGGTTCTTACCTGAAGGTGTAGGGCGTGATGCAAGCCAAGTACCAATGGATGCTTACTTAGCAGAAGCGTTGCAGTTACATGTAGCTGCGGGTTCATCAACCTTGCTTAGTATTCAGCTAGAAGATTGGCTAGAAATGGACCAACCAGTGAATATTCCAGGTACTGTTGATGAGTATCCAAACTGGCGTCGTAAGTTATCGATGAATCTAGATGAAATATTTGCCCACGAAGGCGTGAACAGAGTGGCATCGCGACTCACAGAAGTTCGTAGCAAAGCTGGAGAATAACTGGATGGATGACCGAGAATGTAGTGCACTTTATTGCAGTCGAATACGAAACTACAACCTTGGTCACTCAATCACAGGCCTTCGTCAGGTAAACTAAATCGTCGTTATATTGCCCGCATAATTAGCGGGCATTTTTGTATAGTATTTTTTGATGTTTGGTTAGGGAGATAAGTTTTGGAAAAAAGCGTCATTTCAAAGCAAAAACAAATATATACCCAACTGTCACAGGCTTCATATGCTGACCCATTTTCATTTTTGGGGCCATACTTACCTGCAGCCGAAGGTGCGTTGCGTGTATGGATCCCTGGGGCAGATAAAGTAGAGCTGATTGTTGGAGATGAACCACGCGTAGAGTTAAAGCGAGAGAATGAAAGTGGATTTCTTCTTGGGCAAAAGCGTGATTTACGTTTCACACATTACCAACTTGCGATTAATTGGTCGGGTGTAGAACAGATTATTGATGACCCATATCAATACCATGGCTTATATGCAGGTTACGAAGAGCTGCATACTCCGAAAGAAATGTACAAGCACATGGGTTCACAATTTGTGACTCTAGAGCGTGATGGAAAGACAATTTCAGGTACTCGTTTTCTTGTGTACGCACCACACGCAACAGCAGCAAGTTTAGTGGGTGATTTTAACGAATGGGATGGTCGTCGCCACCCAATGCAACGTTTAGATTACGGTATTTGGGGGCTATTCATTCCAAACTTGGAAGAAGGTGCTCAGTACAAATTTGAATTGAAAGGACCAAATGGGGAAGGCTTACCTCATAAAATGGACCCTTGGGGTTTCTACTCTGAGCAATACCCTTCTTTCTCATCCATCACGTACGACCACAATCGTTACGAATGGCAAGATACCAAGTGGCAAAATCGTCCAATCACAGAGAAGCGTAAAGAAGCATTATCTTTTTACGAGCTTCATGCTGGATCTTGGAAGCGTAATGCGGAAGGTGAATTTTTAAATTACCGTGAATTAGCCGCTGAGCTAATCCCGTACCTGACTGATTTAGGGTACACACACGTTGAATTAATGCCAGTATCAGAGCATCCGTTTTATGGCTCTTGGGGTTATCAACCAATTGGTTTATTCGCTCCGACTAGCCGTTTTGGTTCTCCTGACGATTTTAAATACTTTGTTGATCAGTGCCACCAAGCTGGTTTAGGTGTCGTTCTTGACTGGGTTCCAGCGCACTTCCCTTCCGATGATCACGGTCTTGCAAACTTTGATGGAACACCACTGTTCCACGATCCTGATCCACGTCGAGGCTGGCACCAGGATTGGAATTCATACATTTACGATTTAGGTCGTGAGCATGTTCGTCGTTTCTTAGTTTCTAATGCTCTGTATTGGTTCGAACAATTCCATATTGATGGTATTCGAGTTGATGCTGTTGCTTCAATGCTTTACCTCGATTACTCGCGTAGCCATGACCAGTGGGTGCCAAATGTCGATGGTGGTAATGAAAACTACGACGCTATTGCAACGCTGAAATGGATGAATGAAGAAGTATACAAACACTTCCCAAATGCCATGACAATTGCTGAAGAATCTACTGCTTTCCCTGGTGTGTCTGCACCAACATTTATGGGTGGCTTAGGTTTTGGTTTTAAATGGAATATGGGGTGGATGCACGATAGTTTATCTTATATCCAAGAAGACCCGATTAACCGTAAGTATCACCACGACACTATTACTTTCCCACTCGTGTATGCACACAGCGAGAATTACGTATTGTCTCTTTCTCATGATGAAGTGGTTTACGGCAAAGGCTCTATCCATGACAAGATGCCAGGTGATGAGTGGCAGCAAACCGCGAATTTACGTGCTTACATGGGCTATATGTATGCTCAGCCAGGTAAGAAGCTGAACTTCATGGGGGCGGAATTCGGTCAAACGGCTGAATGGAATCATGATGATCAATTGCAATGGTTCTTGCTCGATTACGAACGCCACCAAGGTTTGCAAAACCTAACGAAAGGTCTGAACAACCTATACCGTTCAGAGCTAGCAATGCACGAACTGGATTCTGACCCTAAAGGGTTTGAATGGCGCCTGCAAGATTCAGCGGAAGCGAGTGTGTTAGCGCATGAGCGTATTAGTGAGTCGGGTGAGCGTGTATTGGTTGTTTCTAACTTTACACCCGTGCCTCATGAACGATTCCGTTTAGGCGTGCCTAGCTCTGGGCAGTATTCATTACTATTGAATACGGATGCGAAAGAGTTTGATGGTAGTGAATTCGAAGTGAAACAAACGGTCGTGATTGAAGAGATTCAAAGCGAAGGTTTAGACCAATCTATCGAGTTGAGATTGCCGCCATTATCGACCGTCTTCTATAAGCTTAACTAATGTTGAGCCTACTGATTTGATTAGTTTGTTTTAGCTAATTTGAATCTGTGGTTTGGTCAGCTTGTATGAATTAAGTTGATTCAATATAAATAAAAATACCGCTCTAAATTAGAGCGGTATTTTTTTGTTTTATGTTTCTGATTATTCGTTTAGCTAAGAGCGAGAAGCTCTCGTTAGTCGAACTTAACTCAAAATGGATACCAGACTCAAAACGGATACCAGAATAGTTGTTCTTCGAGTATTCGCTTTGTAATCGCAAGAACGACGATGATGGAAATAGTGATGAGTACAGCAAAGTCAATTCTCTTTAGAGGCGAGTAGCTGTACCAAGTCCGAGACTTATGCCTGCCGAATCCACGTAAAGTCATCGCATTTGATATTTCATCAGCTCTGTCTAAACTCGAAAAAATCAGTGGTCCTAGTATCTTCGCCACGTTTTGAATTCGAGTAATTAATGATGCCTTTTTCGATAGATCGACACCTCGTGCTTGCTGAGCATGCATGATATTTACAAAGTCTTTTTTTACTTCAGGTAAATAACGCAGTGTAAGGCTTACTGCGTAAGCAATCTTGTAAGGCACACCAATACGGTTCAAGCTCGCTGAAAACTCAGTAGGATGCGTTGTGAATACAAATATGAGCGCGATAGGGAACATGCTCATGTATTTCAACGTCACGGTTATCAGATAAAATAGAGTCTCTTGGCTTAATGAATAACCTCCCGGTAAAGTCAGTAGGATATGTTCACTGCCAATAAACTCAGGCCCTTGCTGAGGGGCAAGTAAATACATGAACAAAGCATTGAGCAGTAATACACTGGCTGTACCTATAAGCAGAGGCTTATAAACACGCACAGGCACTTGTGTCATTTTGAGCAGGAACAAGCCTGTGAATATCAGAGTAAGGATGAGCCTGATATCAAATGTGGTTAATACGACTGTCACCCATGCAAGGAAAAGAGCGAACTTAGTGATGCCATTAAGTGCGTGCAGTGGTGATTGAGTATCGATGTAATTGATACCAAATTTCACTTTTGATGCATTCATAATGAACCTCGTTCATAGTCAATAAAATGCTGCATGAATGCATTGGTCTCTTCAATTTTCATCTTACTTGCAAGCTCATAAATACTTGTGGTGCACAGGTTGGCCCTTTCTAGTAAAGATGTCTGGCTAAATACTTCAGTCATAGGCGCATTAGCGATCAGCTTACTATCTGCAATAACAATCGAGCGGGTTGTGTATTCAAGGACTAAGTGCATGTCATGAGAGATGATGACAACCGTAATTCCAAGCTCATTATTCAATTTCTGGATGAAATTCAACATAGAGGTGTAGTTACGGTAATCTTGCCCTGAAGTCGGTTCATCGAGAATCAGAAGTTCTGGTTCTAGCACTAAAATAGAGGCAATAGTGACTCGTTTCTTTTGCCCATAACTCAAAGCCTCAATTGGCCAGTTTTTGTATTTACTCAACCCACAAAGCTCTAGAACAGACTCAACTTTGCTCTTAACTTCAGACTCGTCTACGTCGCGATTGCGTAAACCAAATGCTACCTCATCAAAAATCATGTGATGTGAGATCATATGGTTTGGGTTCTGCATGACCACGCCTACTTTTTGGCTTCTCTCAAAAATAGACATTTGAGAAAGTTCTTCGCCATTTAAGTAAGAAGAGCCAGAGTCTGGCTCGATAACGCCCATGATAATCTTAGTGATCGTAGATTTGCCCGATCCATTTTTGCCTAAGATAGAGACAAATTCACCTTTGCCAATTTTGAAACTTACGTCTTCAAGCGCATTCTTTTCGCCATCATACGAATAAGTTAAGCCATGAACTTCGAGAAGAGTGGGGCAGTTTTGAGCTGGCTCGACACTTGGTCTTTGATCAAACCATGTTTGAATGCTTGGTCGGAATTTTTTGAAATCAAGTTGTTCGAATACCGACAGTTTATCTTCTTTAGTCAAAGGAGCGTTCGCGGCTTTAAGCGTAGAAAGATACAGCGGTTCACGGATACCGTGAATATCGAGTAAACCAGAAGCTAGGATTTCATCAGGTGTTGTGTCAGCGATGATTTCGCCACGTTCCATCAGAATTACGCGGTCTACATGTTTATGTAAAACATCTTCAAGACGGTGCTCAATAATAATGATGGTTTTATGAGTTTCTTGGTGTAGCTGATCAATAATCTCGATAGTAGCTTTGCTGGTTTTAGGATCTAAACTCGCAAGGGGTTCATCAAACAGCAGAACATCCACATCATCAACCAAAATACCTGCTAGGGATACTCGCTGCTTTTGACCACCAGATAAGTCGTGTGGTGAACGATCTAACATGGTTTCAAGGTCGACCATTTTTGCCGTTGATTTCACTAGAGGATACATATCAATGTTAGACATCAGCTGGTTTTCTAACGCAAAAGCAATGTCTTCACCAATGCTCAGCCCAACAAACTGGCTGTCAGTGTCTTGCAATACTGTGCCAACTTGCTCGGTATAATCATGCATATCAAACGTAGATGAGTCTTGACCGTTGATATGCAATGATCCCGATGTTTCCCCTTTAATTGCATGAGGAACTAGACCGTTTAGGCACTGCCCTAGGGTAGATTTCCCACTACCACTAGGACCAATAATGACGATTTTCTCTCCTTTCTCTATCCTTAGATCGATATTTTTTAGCGTCGGTTTATCCAGCGACTCATATCTAAAAGAGAAGTTCGAAAATGCTATAGTCATTATCGCTTATGCCTCAGTAAGGTTGCGGCTTTGCTTATTGCGTTTAGCTACGGATTTTAAAATCAAGTAGCCAACAACAGCGATCAATACTGTATTACCAGCGGCAATAATTGATAATTGAGTGAAGACTTTGGTGAACGGTTCTGCGTAAAGGATAGTATCTAAGAATGCTGAGCAGCCGTAACCAACCACATTACCCGCCAGTGCGAGTAACACAAAAAGAGCAAAATCTTTCATCGGAAGTTCACCTTGTTGTAGGCGATTTTTCGTCATGGTCGGGAATAATCCAATAACCATTCCGACAATACCTGAACCAAGCACCCAAGTAAGCCAAACGCCCCAGCCTGCGAACAAATCTGTTACCCAGTGGCCAATAAAGCCAACTAAAAAACCAACGATTGGACCGAACAGTACTGAGAATAATGCTAATACAGCCATGGCTGGCTTAAGTGTAGTATTGGCAAAAACAGGCACGCCAAACATTGGTAAACCACCAATGCCGTATAGAGCGGCGCCGATCGCAATCACGACGACAGTTTTAGCTGAAAAGTTCATGGATAACCTCAAATACAAAAAGATAAATGCTTTAAAGAGCCTAATAATTGCCGTTATTGGTAAATCTCTAAACAAGCTGATTTTTTAGGCAAATATCAAAAATAAGGCGCGCAGTATACAGGAGAACAGGTCTCTTGGGAAAGCTAAGTGTCTGGATGTCTAAAATTCATTCAGCGCATGGATGGGTAGTTTTCAGGGGAAGGGAAAAACAAAGCCAGAGCATTAACGCTCTGGCTTAATCTTTATTTTATACTTTTAAATCAATTGATTAATGATCTAAGTACAAGAAGTTTTGCCAGCTTTTCATTCGAATAAGAACCTTACGCATGATCGAAACGTGCGTAAAACTGTCTGAATAAACGGCAACTTCCACGGCTGTACCCAGTGGTAAATGGTACTCAGACAGATCATCAGTAATCGTCAGTTTTGCAAATACACGACCATTAGTTCTCAGTGCATCAGTACCTAGCAGGGTACCCCTAGCTTGGAATTGGCTTTCGCCTATTGCTGGAATTACTTCTTCAATACGACCTTTAAAGACTTTTCCAGGCAGAGCGCGGAATAAGAACTCAGCTTCAAACCCAGGCTGTAAGCGTTGCAGTGAATTTTGTCTAAATGCCGCCGTATAGAACTGAGCTTCTGTATGAACAAATGTCATGACAGGGGCTAGTGGTAGAGGCACTGCCATGACACCCGGTCGTAAAGCCAATTGTGTCACGTAGCCATCGGTAGGGGCTCTCACTACGGTTTGGTCAAGGTTAAACTCTGCAACACGTAAGTCTGCAAGCAAACCTGCAACGGCGGTGTTCTCACCTCCAATTTCAGAGTTGAGTGCAATTTGTGCCTGTTGTTGATTCGCTTCTGCGACTTTTAACGCGGCTTCTGCTGCTTTATAAGCTTGCCTTGTTGTATCGAGTTGTTGCTCAGTGAAAGCGCCACTTTTGAAGCCTCTTTCGTAACGAGAGAATTCACGTTGAGCTTTATCTCTTTCTGCAATGGCTTTGATTTTAGCGGCTTCAGCTTCTCCGACTTGTGATTCAAGCCCTAGTGCTCCTTGGCTCGCTTCTTTTACTTTAGCTTGTAACTTAGCAACCTCAGCTTCAAAAGGGATTGGGTCAATGCGGAATAGAATATCACCTTGTTTTAATGGCTTATTCGCTTCTACGGGCACTTCAATTACTTTGCCACGAACACCTGAAACAATTGGAGTTGTTGAGTAGACTTGGTTACCAATCTGAGTGAACGGGTGGTTGTAGTTCATCAGAAGAATCAGAGTACCAATTAAAACAACCCCACCAAGTACAGCTGTTGGGACCGTCCATTTATTCAGAGGGATCTTAAACACTTTGAAAATGGTGATACAAAGTGCTGCATAAGTCATTATCAGCAGTAAATCCATTACTTCACCTCCTGATTTTGAGCATCAGTTGAATTTTGCGATGTTGTTTGTTGCTCGGAAGTTGAGTTGGTTTGAGCAGTAGGCTGCTTTAATTGTGCAACTTCTTGTTGAAGTGAAGCAACTTGATCAATCAGAGTGTCGACACGGTGGTGAATATCATGTTGCTCTTCTGCAAGTTTTGCGAACCCCCAGCCTCTGTCTTTGCGCCAGAGTGTTGCCCATATCCATAAAAATGGCCAGATTGCGTGCAAAGTGAAAAGACTCACCCAGCCGGAGACATGAATCGCATCTTGATGTGGGTGGTCGCGCTCTTTGGCAATTTCATAGGGAATATCGTGAATAACGATGATTCCATAAAAGATGACTAACGCGACAAATATGAGTAAGCCAAGGGCAAAGTAGTCTAAAAACATAACGGGTCCTTGTTAATTTCTAAGAGTCTGAATTTATCTTACACTAGGCTGTAAGTATTTGTTATAAAAAATAAAACCTTTATAGAGTATTTTGTTTTAACATTGAGTGGTAGTAGAAGTAGAAGTAGAAGTAGAAGTAGAAGTAGAAGTAGAAGTAGAAGTAGAAGTAGAAGTAGAAGTAGAAGTAGAAGTAGAAGTAGAAGTAGAAGTAGAAGGGCATAAAAAAGGAAGAGCTCATCAATGTGAGCTCTTTATCATGTTGCTGTATTTTAGTTTTTCTGCGGAAATAGCAAATTAGCTACTCAGTACATACTTGGTTACGACCATTAGCCTTTGCTCGGTATAACGCTTTATCTGCTCGATAGAAAGTACGTTGAGTATTCTCTCCATCACGGTGTAGCGTGATACCAATACTGACTGTTAATCCACGCTCTCCAAGTATTTCTCTCCAACCATATTGGAATATACGCTCTCGATAGTTTTCCGCGTGAAGTTCAGCTTTCGCTAAATCTGAGTTTTCTAAAATTACCAAGAATTCTTCACCACCAAAACGAACACAAGATGCCCCTCTAAACTTGAAGTAAGAGGCTAGTTCATGTGAAACGCTCACAATGGCTTTATCACCGACTAAATGGCTTAACTCATCGTTAATTGATTTGAAATGGTCAATGTCGACAACTAACAGAGCAAATGGTGTTTCATGCAGCAGTAAATCTTTCAGTTTTACATCTAACCAACGGCGGTTATGTAAGTTGGTTAGCGGATCGGTAAACACATCTTGCTGCAGCTGAGCTACGGTGTTTTTATGCTGCTCAGTGGTTTCCTTTAATTCTTTATTTTCTTGTTCTGAAAGTATCAATTTTAATTGCAGTTCAAAGCGGGATAAGCGACGTAGTTGGCTTGCTCCCAATTCACTAATTGGAATCTGCTTCATTAAGTCCGTTTCAATGCGGTAGCCTTTTTTCTCATAACTCAATGCTTCTTTGAAACGACCTTGAGTCATACACACGGAACTTAGTGAGTCATAAAACCTTTTCGCTAAAACAGGCGATGAATAAAGTTTGATTCGTTTGTGGGTGGTTGCAAGGATCATACTCGCAATGTGCTCTTTACCTATCGAATTTAAGTTATGAGCGACCTCTAAACGAATCATAGTCGCTAACCAACTTGCTTGGATATTGGTTGAGGAGTACTGAACTTTTGAAAGGCACAAAAGAGCTTCGTTATACTCTTTTTTAGCGCGTAAAATTTTAGCGCAATACAGCAATATTTGTGCGGTTAGTCGCTTGTCACTGACTAAGATACTCAGTTCTTCACATTCACGTAAAAGGTCATTTGCTGCTGTAATTCGGTTGAGTAAAATCAGGCTTGCGACCATGTGTAATTTAAAGCGAAGCCTTAGTGAACGGCTGCTAATAGCATGGTCAATACTTTCGATCTTTTGGTAATAACGTAAAGCACGGTTATGATCGCCATATGCGTCACACAGGTTACCCATTCCGATAATAGCCATCACGTATTCATCAATATAGCCGTGCTCTACTGAAATAGTGGAGGAGCTGACAAATTCGTTGAGTGCTGCAGTGTAGTCGCCGATTTCAACTAAACGCTCACTTAGGCTGGATTTGACCGTTAAAATATCTTCAACATCACGTGGTAAAGAAAGCAGGTCGAGTGCAAGGCGCAGTTCATCAATACTGATCTGGTTCTGCTTGAGCTCAGCTCTATATTCTGAGCTGATGATATAACAGTGGGCGCGTTCTTGAGGTGTCGTCGAAATATGAAGACGGATATGATTCCAAAAAATAATGGCTTCTTCACCAGAAACGGATGAAGGATCAAGCCCGGCATCAGTGATTTTACTTAGTAGCGTTTCCATCAGTCTCTACCTTTTCTGGGGTTTCTTCCAATTGCTCAAGAGTGAACGGGAACGTTAAAATGTCATTGAGGCTAATGGTTGGTCTCTTACCTTTTAGTCCGCGTCTGTGCCATGGGTACATATCAAGCATAGCTTTGAGTGTATTGAACACTTGCTCTGCATCCTCCCCTTTTTCAGAAAGCATCAGAGCAACTCGTTCTGTACTCAAGCGTGAGATGAGGTCATTTTGATTGCATATCGCGTGGGCGAGCTCAGTACATACTTCGAGGTAATCTGGGTCTACGTGCTGAAACATGATAACTGCATGTTTAGAGTGCTTAAGTTCTGTTTTATACAGAACCAGTTTTTCCCACCAGTAGGTTTCTGAAACTACATGTGAGAAGTGTTTTTCTGGATCATATTCATGCTGACCACGAATACGATTTATGAGCTTTCTTGCTCTTTGTTCCAATTGGCGTTTTGAGCTGCGAGCTTTATCTAAACCTACTCGTGTGGTTTGTTCTCGAAGCATGTCAATTGAATGCTTACGATATTTTTTGAAAGCGATTAGTGAGGCTTCATAGTCGCCATTTTCTTCTGAAACGAGAGATTGCTGAAAGCAAATTTGGCTGAGTAATTCGCCATTATCGAATGAACCTGCAGACTGTTCAGCTAACACTAATAAATCGGCAGCTTCTTCAGGTTTCTTTCTTAGCAGCTGTAGCCTTGCTCGGCTAATGTATGAGTGGGCTTTCATCCACGTCAGATTATGTTTTATTGCGAGACCGTGTGCTTTTTCCGTCGCTTTTTCAGCGTCGTCTAAGCGTTCCAACCCCAGAAGCGCTAACCCTCTAAAATCCCAAACTTCTGCATGCCAGGTATTGTCGTGGTGATCTTGTAATGCTTCTTCAGCACCATCAAGTACAGAAAGCATTTCCACATAGTTACTAAGAAGGTAGTAATCCCATGCAAGCAGTATTCTTGCTTTTCCTTCAAGCCAGCCAATTCGGCTACTGTTTGCTACCTTGACCGCGAGCTGGTGGGTCGAGCAAGCCAATTTATATTCATGGGTAATTCGCCAAATATTACCAAGACCAATCAAGCATTCAATTTGAATTTCTATTTCATCAACGAGGGCAGATTGTTCTAATGCATTTATCCAGTATTGCTGGGCAGAGTAGTATTTAGCTTGTCCCCAAAACTGGAGAGCATGAAGGTGTAGGATTTCAGGAAGGAATATGTCGGTATCAAGTCGGTTTTGGCGAGAATAGGCTTCTTTGATATCTTTTAAGCCTTTTCGATAATCCATTAAGTTCCAGTGGCAACGCGACATGATCATTAATGCCTGTATCGCCCCCTTTTCAAACAGCATCTGTTCAGCTCTCACTAAGCATTGTTGTGAGAGTTCTAAGATGGCTTGAGGCTCAGAATCTGCACGACTCTTGAGTTGCTCCAATTCTGTTTCAAGAAGGTACTGGTGTTTGTCCAAGGCGTATATCCATAATTACCGAACGTATTGATAACACGATCATTATAAGAGCATGATATAGGATAAGCACGAATTATCTTCAATAGAAAGTTTATGAGACGCATATCTTTATAATTAATTCGCGTTAGCTCATATTCTAGTGATTATTATCCTATGGTCTATCCACCACATCTTATCAATTAGCTGTGTTATGAGAGTAACTGCTTTAGCGTCAGAGGGTGATCTGTTACGCCAAGGCGTTGAGCGGCTGTTGCCCCATGCTTATCTTGGTAGCATAGATTGTGCCAAGCTCTGAATATATCTAGAAGAGGAAGGATGCCACCTGGTCTCAGTTTACGTCTAGGTTCATTAATGAAGCTATCAAATAACAGCTGAAAGCGTTGCTGATAAAATTCGGTATGTTTAATTGTTGCTTCGTTAAACCATTGTTTAGGCTCTGAATTTTTTCCAGCTAGGTAACAAATGCCTTTTTGGCTTGTTTCTTGGTTTGCTATTGCCCAACGATCTCGCCACCAACTCATGTGGACGATGTCGATTTTCTCAAATCCTTCATTATCATCCCATGTTTGATCTTCTTCTACATACATTAAGTCAATATTTTGGCTTTGAATACGCGGCAAGCAGACGCTAAGTGCGGCAGATCTTAGTAGAGGATCTTGTGGCAAATAGATTGAAACATGTTTGTCTTCTTTACACATATCTAGCACATGTAAAAAATGCGCATAAGAAGTGTAAGGAGGACGAATTAGTGCACCTTTAGAAGGGTAGGTGAAAGTAGTTAAGTTCCCCATTGGGTCTTCAACATTGCCACGAGCAAGAATGGTTTGGTATTGCTGCTCGATACGTTCACGTAAATTTTCTGAAGGTTTTGGCGTTTCGACATTCGCTTCTGATGTATGGTCACGAGAGACAAATCGTGAAGCTGCGTCGTATGGGTTGTGATCAACACCACCAATTGGTTCTTCTGAATGAGAGTAGTTCACATGCTGGCATAAAATGTACCCAGAATGCGCTTCTCCTGTCGCGATCCACACAACACCATTGTTGCTGTTTGGCTGTAAACGTTGGTAATGCGAAGCAAATTGGTAATCTTTTGCATGATTCACCCAGCGAGCATCGATCATTGCTAATTTTCTACGGCAACGGCTCGCGATATGATCCACATGGTCATAAAACGTTTTTGGATTGATCTCTAACTTGCGGCAAATTTCACGTACAGAATAGCCCATGAACAGTAAGCCCATGAGGTTTTCTTGAAATTGAAGTTTTTTATTGGATCCTGACCATTTATCAACAAATGTTGATTGGCAGCATTTGCAGCGATAACGCTGGCGATCACCACTATAACCAAAAGCATGGTATAGGTGTTTATGGGTGTGTACGGAAAGCCCAAAACTCTCGCAGTCATTGTTGCGACAGGCTGGCAATCCATCACTATGAAGCTGACGTAAACGATGTAACTCGTTTAGTACTTCACGGTTGTTAAGTAAGGGGGGGAACGCACCACATTCACGACAAACCATCGCTGGACGCTTAGGGTTCGCATGTTGCAAAACATAACGTTTTGCATCGCTCAAGCCAAAGTTGTTACACGCCAATGTTTTACAAAAGTTGAGTTGTAAACCATCTGCATCTTTTGGCAGCTCGCCGTTAGACACGATCGCCCCCTCGGGATTATCTGGGCAGCTAAGCGAACTTAGCTGCTGGGTATTTCTTTTCAATTAACTATTACTATCAATAATTAATTAGATGTTGATTGCAGTTTCTAGTGCAACTTTCATCATGTCGTTGAACGACTTTTGACGTTCTTCAGAACTTAGTTTTTCGCCACGGATGATGTGGTCAGAAACCGTTAGGATAGTCAGTGCTTTAGCGCCTAGATCTGCAGCTACGCCGTAGATGCCAGCAGCTTCCATATCAACACCTAGGATGCCTAGTTTTTCCATTTTGCCGAATAAATCAGCTTCAGGAGTGTAGAAAAGGTCAGCAGAGAATACGTTACCTACTTTTACAGGAACTTCTTGTGAACGAGCTTGTTTTACTGCTTCTTCAAGAAGACCGTAATCAGCAATTGCCGCGAAATCGTGGTTGTTGAAACGAATACGGTTTACTTTAGAGTCAGTAGATGCACCCATACCGATAACAACGTCCATCAATTTAACGTCTTCACGTACAGCACCACAGCTACCTACACGGATAACGTTTTTCACGCCAAACTCAGCGATAAGTTCGTGTACATAGATGCAGCATGATGGGATACCCATGCCGTGACCCATAACAGAAACTTTTTTGCCTTTGTAAGTGCCGGTGTAACCGAACATGTTACGAACATCACAAACTTGCTTTACATCATCAAGAAACGTTTCTGCAATGTATTTTGCGCGAAGCGGGTCACCTGGCATTAGAACAGTTTCCGCGAAATCACCAAGTTGTGCATTAATGTGAGGGGTAGCCATTGTCGTTCTCCAAAGTTTAAACGGTAATTTACGGAACAGGTTTGTAAATTACCAATTCTGTTGAATTGAATTCGTTCTGTTGAGGCAATATTAGCGAGTTAAACAAAGGTTCCTTGAGAGCTTTGTCACAGAATGAGTTCAGCTATTGAATTTCATAAGTGTTGATAACTAAATGTGTTGAAACTTTATGGGCAATCGTTTTTGTTGTCCATTATCTTTATTTTAGACCGTCTATGAGTGCATATGATGACGCTTTAATGACCGAAAAAGTCTATCTTTAGCGTAGAAGAATGGAAAAAGTACGTGACTATTTGATTGTGATTAAAGTGAAATCGATCGTAAATTGAGCATGAAGCATGGTTATCAATCATTAAGGTTGTTGCAGCTTATAAACATAGATAATCTAAACTCTAAATATAGAGCTATTTAGGAATGACTATGCCTTGCGAGTCTAAGCGACCAATATTCAAAAATATCAAAGGGAAATTGAAAGTTCTGACTCTCGCTTTAGGGCTGTGTTCTTCTCACTTGTCTGCCGCAACTTTTCAATTACCAACCGATGAAAGCCGAGTGGTAGGGCGAATTCAATTACACGAAGTCGTGAAAGGTGAAACGCTCGCTGAAATAGCTAAAAATTATGATGTTGGGTTCTTGTCATTAATGGCGGCGAATAAAGGGATTGATCCTTTTCTCCCGAATGAAGGGCATGTGTTAAGTATCCCTACTCGATTCATCCTGCCCAATACCGTTCGTGAAGGTATTGTCATTAACCTTGCCGAACTTCGCTTGTACTATTTTGATGCTGATAAAAGCCAAGTGCATGTGTTTCCCGTTGGAATAGGAAGAGTTGGGCGCGATACGCCTGAAATGACAACGAAAATAAGCCAAAAGAGGCCGAACCCAACCTGGACGCCTCCTAAATCTATTCGAGCTGAATATCTAGAGAAAGGAATAGAACTTCCTCCGGTTGTGCCTGCTGGTCCGGAAAATCCGTTGGGTCAATATGCTTTACGACTCGCCTATGGCGCGGGTGATTACCTTATCCATGGTACCAATAAAGACTTTGGGATCGGACTTCGAGTAAGCTCTGGTTGCATTAGAATGGAGCCAAAAGATATTGAATGGCTATTTGAAAAAGTAAATAAAGGCGAGAAAGTAACGATTATTAATGAGCCAATAAAGATTGCTCTGGAGCCTGATCGTAGCGTGTTCATTGAAGCACATGAACCGTTAACACGTAGTGACGGCTCACAAAAAGATTTGAATGTACCCATTGAATTAGAATGGTGGCTACAGGATGCTCAATTGTCTGACTCTAAAGCAAAATCCGTCATTTTTGCGCAAAATGGCGTTCCCGTTGAAATCGTTTCGCCCTAGTTAAATCCGGCTTCGAAGATCAACAGGCATAAAAAAGCCGTTTATCCTTGTATGGGTAAACGGCGATAGTCAGTAAAGTTAACGTCTATTGAGTGTCTTTTTACTTAACTACTTTGTGTATGACTGAGCAATATTATCAATACGCTCATTGGCACGAGCTGCTTCTTCTTGCGCTGCCATTGCTGAATCAGCGGCTTGTTTAGCTTTCATTTCTGCTGTCGACTGTTCATTTTTAAGCGCATTAACTTCGCTAGTTAGTTGAGCAACTTGGTTTTTAAGCTCATCCATGCCTGCCATTGCCGATTCATCGGGACCAGAAGAACAACCAGCAAGAATAAATACGGAAGCTGCAGCTGCGAATAACGTCTTGTTCATAAGAACTCCTTGTTTATATTAATATCAAAATGTGCGCCATATATTTCTAGCTATACAGTCGCTTCATTAATGATTGTAGCGATAAAAATTTTAAGCACCTAATTTACAAGTAGGAAAATGATAAATCTGTTCCTTTTTATCCAATATGGTGGTGGAAGTCTCATATTTGAGAGCCCATAAACAGACGTGTTTTTTTTCGCCGTTTATTTTTTCTTGAACATTTACGGATAGATTTTTTAATAGGCTGACAGGGGATTATTCTTTTCGGGTGACTTTGCTAAGTATTAACATAAGGCTGTAAACAAAAGGTTGGGGAAAGATACCGGATAAATTTTATGTGATCTCTATCCATTAGAAGTACTTTCGCGGTATCATGTCACGTTAAAATAATTTTGTATCAAATCACCAAGACTGGAGAGTCCTTTGCACTTTAAAGATTTAGGCTTAGATAATCGCTTACTGAAGAACTTAAAACATTACGACTTCAAGAAAGCGACAGAGATCCAACAACAAGCGATCCCTGTGGCTATTGCTGGTAAGGATCTATTGGCTTCATCAAAAACAGGATCGGGTAAAACGTTAGCATTCGTATTACCTATGATACATAAAGCATTAAAATCGAAAGCTTTTTCTGCACGTGATCCTCGTGGTGTAATTTTGGCCCCAACCCGTGAATTGGCTAAACAAGTTTACGGTGAACTTCGCAGCATGCTGGGTGGTTTGTCTTATGAAGCCGCTCTTATTCTTGGTGGTGAGAACTTTAACGATCAAGTTAAAGCGTTGCGTAAATACCCACGTTTTATCGTAGCAACGCCTGGACGTTTAGCGGATCACCTAGAGCATCGCTCTTTATTCTTAGATGGTGTCGATACACTGATTCTGGATGAAGCTGACCGTATGCTAGATCTGGGTTTTGCTCCTGAGCTTCGCCGTATCTCAAATGCAGCTAAACACCGTCGTCGTCAAACGTTAATGTTTTCAGCTACGCTAGATCATGCTGAAGTGAATGGCATTGCCGGTGAAATGTTAGATACGCCAAAGCGTATTTCAATTGGTGTTTCTAATGAAGAACACCGAGACATTACTCAAAAATTCTACCTATGTGATCACCTAGATCATAAAGAAGCAATTTTAGACCGCATTATTGAAGAAGCTGAATACCGTCAGGTAATGATTTTTACAGCGACTCGTGTGGATACTGATCGCCTAACTGAAAAGCTAAATGAGAAGAAGCTTAAAGCTGTCGCTCTGAGTGGTAATTTAAACCAAACTCAACGTAATGCGATCATGAGCCAATTTGAACGTGCTGTCTTTAAGATTCTTGTTACGACGGATGTTGCTTCGCGTGGTATTGATATTCCGAACGTGAGCCACGTTATCAACTTTGATATGCCAAAGCACACTGAAGAATATGTACACCGTGTAGGTCGTACTGGTCGTGCTGGTAACAAAGGTGATGCAATCTCTTTGGTTGGTCCTAAAGATTGGGATAGTTTCAAGCGTGTTGAAATGTACCTGCAGCAAGATCTTAGCTTCTCTGTTCTTGAAGGCTTGAAAGGTAAATTCAAAGGTATTAAGCCTCGCAAACCTGCTTTTGCTAAAGGCGGTCCTGTGAAGGATAAAGCTAAAGTTCAAGCGAAGAAAACACCGAAGAAACCGGTTAAACGCGATAAGAGCTTCCACAATAATGTGGCTGTGGGTGATACCGTATTTATTCCTAAGAAGAAAGTCGCTCCAAAAGTGGATGACGAGTAAATTTAGTGATTGGTTTAGGCAGGTTACTTAGTTAACAGTTTAAATCTATAGGAAGACGTGCACAGTTTTATGTGGCGAATTCTACTCATTGGAACGGTCCTATCTTAGGGCCGTTTTTTGTTCGTGTAATATCGATCTTCCAGTGTTCCAGCCTCACTCTCCCCATCTTCCCCATTGTTTATTCACGCTCCTCCTCTCAAAGTACAGTTATGTACGTCGTAGGTATATTGGAGTACACGCTTTACCATAAAACAGTTATTTACAGGCTTAATTATCTTAGAAATGTTGATTAATTATCGTTAATCATCTGAAAATGAAATCTAAATAAGAAGCACTGCATAATGCCAGTGAATATAAGGTGTTATTGTTTTTTTGTGATGAAAATTCAATCAAGCCATACAATAAAGCTCCGCTATTTTATTTAGACACGGTTTACCCCCTAAACCGTAACTGGCTCGCATTAGTCACGCGAGCCTCTCTTTTTTCTCTATCTCAGCCGCACCTTTACGATAAAATTATCCTTTAAATACGAGGGCATACAGTGAAAATACTGATCATCGAAGACGACACTACCACCAGAGAGTTTGTTGCAAAGGGACTGCAAGAGCATGGTTATGCAGTTGACCAAGCGGAAGATGGTAAGAAAGGCTTAATGATGGCCTTGAGCGCTGAATATCAATTGGTCGTCCTCGATAGAATGCTCCCTTATTTAGATGGCATGAAAGTGCTTTCGGCTATTAAAGCAACGCAGGAAGACTTACCTGTTCTTATATTGAGTGCGATGGACAGTGTGGAAGATAGAGTTGACGGGCTTCAAGCCGGTAGCGATGACTACTTAATTAAGCCATTTGCTTTGGCTGAATTACTTGCTCGTGTCGATATTATTATCCACCGTAACAACAAGCAGCCAGTGACCACGCACGCCTTGAGTTATGACTGCTTAGAGGTTGATCTACGCGCTCACCGTGTCGTATGTAATAAACAAGAACTTACCTTGCAGCCGAAAGAGTTTCAGCTCATTCAGTACTTTGTAGAACACAGTGAGCAGGTAGTCTCGAGAATGCGCTTGTTTGAGGCGATATGGAGCTACCACTTTGACCCTAAAACCAACGTGATTGATGTTCATGTCGCCAACTTAAGAAGAAAATTAGAAGAGGCTGGGTGTTCTGGGCTTTTGCATACAGTAAGAGGGGCTGGCTATGTCCTTCGTCGATGATTATGCACTGACCCGTTCATCGGTCTTCAAGACGTTAGTAGGTGTCTTTGTGTTAATCACGGTCGTGAATGTCATCGTAATACGGCAAGTTTATAAAGATTCAGATGCATTTCACCGTGAGCAATTGGTGAAACAACTTCAAGATGAGTCAGCAGAGTTTAGCTTTGTGGCGAAGCAGAGCAAAGAAGATGTTGAAAGGCTACTCGCCACAAAAAGAGCATCAGAAACCAGTTTTTACTATCGCTTAACTGAACGTTCAGAGCCAGTGTCTAATAACCCTACTTATCCCATTCGAACGTTACCTTCTAGCGTTGCAAATATCTTAGTCGGAGATACGCACCAGCTCGTGATAGGAATAGATCATCACGCGGTTGAAGCCTATCAAAAATCTCTAATTCCGATTGTCTTTTCGGGAATCATTCTTCCTGTAGCGGTGATGCTTATAGCTGCTTTGTTCTTTACCATATTGATTTTAAAACGTTTAGAACGAGTGAATCGTGCTATGAATCGTGTCTTATGCGGAGAGCGAGATGTGAAAATAGCGGTGTCGAAACAAGATGATGAGTTCGATATATTGGCTATTCACCTAAACTTCATGATTGAACAAATGGCAAAGAACGAAGCGTCACTTAAGTCACTGACGGTGGGTATGGCTCACGATATGCGAACGCCGATGGCTCGTTTAAAGCTACGCCTAGAAGAGATACTGTCTGATGAAAAGCTGACCGTTAAACAAAGCGATCAGCTCTCAGCTTGCCATGATGAGCTTGAACTTATTTTGTCGCTGTTCAATAGCATGTTAGAAATTGCAAAGTTGAATAGCGGACAAACAAAGTTGGCGACTGAAGCGGTTGATATAGGTCGAGTTGCCCATGATGCCATTGAGTTTATTAGCCCTATTGCAGACATGAAGCAGCAACGTTTAATTTGCCGTCAAGATCAGCCTTGTGAGGTTCAGGGAGATAAAAGTTTACTGTTTCGCGCGGTGTTTAATTTGATTGAGAATGCAGTGAAATACACGCCTGATCATGGAGATATTGAGGTGATAATTGATCACTTTGGCGTTGTGGTCGCAGACAATGGCATAGGGATCTCTGAGAGCGACAAAATGAGTGTGTGTCGCCCAATGTTTCGTGCGGATAAAAGCCGTACAGAACAAGGTAACGGGTTGGGCTTGTCTTTAGTCGATGCGGTGGTTAAACGACATAATGCTCACTTGATTCTACGTGATAATAACTCAGGCGCTAATCAACCAAACGGTGGTCGTTTATATGATGATAGCTTGTGTGATGGTAACTGCGGTTTGAGGGCAAGGATCTACTTTGAACGTTAGCGGGTTAATCCCATATAGCGTTTTTAACTTTTAACTCATGATCAAAAAGGCTCAACAAATTGATACTGCTGAGCCTTAATATTGAAATAGCATTCGCTAGGTCGCTAGGTCGCTAGGTCGCTAGTTTGGTAATGCAATCGCTGTTAAGTCTTGGCTTTCGGGGATCTGCTTCATTGCATGGGCAATTTCTTCAGCTTCCGTACCAACAATGACTTGCAAGTTATTAGCTCCAATTTTAACGACGCCCATAGCTCCAATCGCCTTTAGTGTCGCTTCATTGGCTAGAGTTGCATCTTTCAACGTAAGACGTAAGCGCGTAATGCATGAGTCGATACTGGTTAGATTGGCATGCCCACCCAAAGCTTTAAGATATTGCGCGGCTTTTTCGTTGGTGTTAACAGCATTAACCTGAACCGTTTCTTCAACTTCACGACCTGGTGTTTTAAGGTCGAACTTTACAATCGCGAAGCGGAATACAGAGTAGTAGATTGCAGAGAAGCACAACCCTTGCACAATCAGCATGTACGGTTTCATTGCCAATGGCAGGTTGTAGGACAGAACAAAGTCGATGAGACCACCGCTAAAGGTAAAGCCAGCAATCCATTGCATGCTTGCAGCAATGTATAGCGAGATCGCAGCTAAAAATGCATGAATCAGGTACAAAACAGGTGCCACGAACATGAAAGCAAACTCAATCGGCTCTGTTACACCGGTTAAAATTGCCGTAAGTGCAGAAGCCCCAAGAATACCGCCAATCTTCTTCTTGTTTTCCGGAAGTGCACAGTGGTACATCGCTAAACATGCAGCAGGAAGCCCGTAACCCATTACAGGGAAGAAACCACCTTGGTAGATTCCGGTAACGCCTAACTCGCCCGTACTAGACCAAAATTTTGAGATATCGTTTATGCCAACAAGGTCGAATAGGAACACTTGGTTAAGTGCATGGTGGAGACCAATAGGAATCAACAAGCGGTTAAAGAAGCCATAGATACCAGCACCTACTGCACCCATGTCTGAAATCGCGATTCCGAAATCAACCAACGCGCCGTATACGACTGGCCAGACGTAAACCATGATCAAACTGATAGAGATAGCAGCTAAAGAGGTCACAATTGGCACAAAACGTTTGCCGCCAAAGAAGCCGAGAGCGGCAGGGAGCTTAATGGTGTGGAAACGGTTATAGAGAGAAGCGGCCACTAAGCCCATCATAATACCAGTAAAGGCACTGACAGATGCTTTGGAAGCGATCACTTCCGAGCTGCTCATCTGATCAACGGGGACGCCCGTTATCTGCGAGATCACCGCAATGTTGCCAACGATCATCTCAACGATCAATAAGCCAAGCAAACCAGAAAGAGCCGCAGCACCGTTGCTGTCTTTGGCAAGCCCGTAAGCAACCCCCACCGCAAATAGCCAAGCTTGGTTGTCCATGATGCCTTTGCCACCATAAACCAAAATAGTCGCAAGGGCGCTGTTAGCTCCCCAGCCTGTTGGGTCGATAGCGTAGCCTAAACCAAGCATTAAGCCGCCAGCAGGCAGCACCGCAATTGGCACCATTAGCGCCTTACCGATTTTTTGTAGGTATCCTAATATATTCACCGTCAGTCCTCTTTGGATTTTAATTGTTATCAAAGAGCTTACTTGGGTAAGGATTAACAAAGGGTTGTGCTTAGATTAACAATTATTAATGTTACTTTAGGTTCACAGGGAACCAGCAATTAATGATGCTTAAGAGAAGAGAAGAGAAGAGAAGAGAAGAGAAGAGAAGAGAAGAGAAGAGAAGAGAAGAGAAGAGAAGCTGGCGGAGTGGTATATCCTGCTGATTGCTAAACTCCCCTTAAACACTTTGTTTAAGGGGAGTTTTATGTGGTTGCACTAGTCTATTGATATTGATGATTTCGCTGACCCAGAATGTTTTTCTGCAGTCCCTTCTCTATACAGGATAAATCAAGCGAGTTCTCAAATTAAAGTACTAACATGTTAATAAGCTAATAAGCTAATAAGCTAATAAGCTAACAAGTTATTCAAAGTGAAAGGTAGAGAACGAATTTTTTAAGATATTGTCAGCAATGTATTTATGAGTCGCCGTTGTTGGGTGAGTCACTCCCCAAAAAACATAGCTATCCGACCCATACGCTGCGCAATCATTGGTTAAACTATGGCTTTGTAAGTAATCGATTGAAGAACTGCGTTGGATATTCAAACAAGCATCGCTCGCATTTCTAAAACCATGTGATTCAGGGGCATTTGTCATACTGGTAAAGAGCGCATTCGCGTCAAAAAGAACGATGTTTTCACCTTTAGACTGGTAGTACGCCGCCTGTTCTTTAATGAACAAATTAAACTCATTAATCTTCGCTCTTACTTTCACAATTTCTTCTTGAGTTGAATACTTAAACTGCGGTGCATTGGTTGCATCAGGTAGAGTAAACAGAAGAATGTTTTTTGCGCCAGAATCGCTCAAACGAATAAGGGCACTGCTGAAATCGGCTTTCACATCAGACACTTCTCGGTTGTAATTCATAAAGTCATTTAAGCCGAATTCCAGAGTGAAAAGTGTTTTCTCTGGGCGATAGTTTTTCGCCATTTTCATGTAAGTCAGATAAGACGTAACTTGGTCATAGATCCCAGTTAAAGCGACGTATTGGTTAGTGCCAGCTGCTCCGCCGACCGCCCAATTATACAAAGGAATATCTTTGTCTTTGGCTAAGTACTCCGTCCAAACTAATCCATTTGAGAAGTGCCCTAAAAACCATGAATTTGGGTTGGGGAATATCCATTGAGAGCCGTTAAATAAGTTACCCGTGTCAGATAAACTGTCTCCAAAAGCGACAATGCGGTTGATGGTATTGGCTTGAAAAACGTTATCATTTGTCCAAATTGAGTGATTATAAGAAAAACGGTTATCGGCGGCAAAATACGTGATATCGGCGGTATCATGCTGTAAATCGAGTGTATCTTCACAACGTTGCTTTATCTGGCTTTGTGGAGTGTCACTGAAAAACATATTTTTGAATGAGACTGATGACCACCAATAACCATCGACAGTGAAATAATCACCATTTTCATCTTCAGCCCATTCCCAATCGGTGGCTGGGGAGTCATGTGTTGCATCTGTTCTATACCAGCAGCGCACGTAAGTATAAGTCTCAGCAGTCTGGGTCTTCATAACCTGTGCTGCGGTGATACTTTCTGGAGTTACTGGAATCTCTTCCGCCGCGAATGCTCCAAAAGCCATTCCCAATGTAGCGGTTAACGTTGTTAGTTTCTTCATATTAGTCATTCTTCTTGTTGTTTTGGATATAGCTCGGTATTGGCATAGCTCGTTGGTCGTTATAAACAATCAATTCGAACTGGTATGACCTATATCTTTCATCGATAAATTACTGTCAACTCATTCAAAATTATTAGTGCGTTTACTGGTACTAACATCTGAGTTTCAACGAAATTAAGGTGGGGAAATGGCTATATGTTTAGAGTTTTTATTCAGAACTAGTGTTGATCTTTGATGCAACAGAAAATGAATAAATTAAAAGTTAATCTTGTGAGTACTAATATCTTTTGTTTTGATTTTTCAACTTAAGATGTTGATATTTAATGTTTATTTTCAATTTATGAGAGTTGATTAAGAAATGATTAGTGGAATGTAGGAGTATTGTATCAAGATAAAAAACTGTTATATCGATCATAAATGAGATAAAAATCGCGACGCAAGTCACTAATTAATGAAAATGATAATTGATCTCATTATTATTTAGGTGCAATATACGCTCGATTTATGGAATTGACGTATGGATTTGCTTTATTTATGAAACTCATTAGAGCGCTGTTAGTGACTGTTGTTTTTTCAGGAAGTGTTTTATCTGAAGATAATCTTGCGTGGTTGAGAGATGACAGCCGTGAGAAAACTGAAGTCTTGGATTACCTCAAGAAAGAGAACGATTTAACGCAGCAATACCAAGCTCAAATTCAACCTTTTAGCGATGCTCTACTTAACGAATGGCGAAAAAATACCTCCGTACGTTCTGAGAAACCTTGGCGAGAAATAAGCGGTTTTGAATACGCAGTACAGTCTCGTAAGCTCTTGTCTAGACCAGTTGGTTCGGCCGATGAAATCGAACTCTTTGATATCGCCAAACGTGCCACTACATTCGATTACTATCAGCTAGGCGCGTGGGCGCTTAGTCCATCTCGAACTCAACTGGCGATCGCCGAAGACCTTGATGGCTCAGAGCAATACACAGTAAGTATTGTCGATTTAGATTCTGGTGTTATCACTAAACTGGCAAGCAAGGTTGAAGCATCAGTCACTTGGGCTTTAGATGAGCAAAGTCTCTTTCTTATCAAGCAGGAAACACAGACGACTCGTCCCTTTGCTGTGGTTGAGTATGAGCTGAAAAGTGCCTCTGAAAAGCTCATTTTTCAAGAATCTGATACAGCTTGGTTGGTGTCGACTTACTTAACCAGTGACAAGAAATTTTCACTTGTTCAATCAAACAGTGACAGCAGTAGTGAGCAGCGCTTACTGAACCTTGAAACAGGAAAGCTTTCTAAACCGATCAGAGCACGACAAGCGGGAGTCGAGTACTACGCGGATAAATTTGGTAATCAATTTTATATAAACAGTAACCATGAGCGTTCAGGGTTTGAACTGTACTTAGCTAACTCGACATCAGCTGACTCAGAATCGCCTGAGTTCACACTTATTGAGCCGCTTTCACAATGGCAGCCTTTACTGGAAGCAAGAGGTGACACTCATGTTAGCAATTTCTACTGGTTCGCTTCTGGCGTTGTTGCCGTAACCGAAAGTGGGTCTGATCAATACCTTAACTTCATCAATAATAAGGGTGAACTTACGGAGACTCAAAAGCTGGCTCAATCCGGTCAAGTGGCTTGGGTTAGTCAAGTGGGTGATTTCGATAGTAATAAGCTGCACATTCGCAGTATGTCTATGATCCAACCTGCTAAATGGGAAAAACTAAACACGCAGTCTTTACAGCGTGAAGTGTTCTCACAAGATGCGTATCCAAACTTCAAAACGGCTGAATATCACACCGAGCAAGTCTTAATTAAAAATGGTGATGAGTGGGTACCCGTCACTTTAGCGTATCGTAAAGACCAACTTACTGAAAAGTCGCCGGTTTTACTTTATGGCTATGGCGCTTATGGCGTGACAATGAAGCCGTATTTTATGCCTCAAATTATCAGCCTATTAGATAAAGGGATGATTTACGCAATCGCCCACGTTCGCGGCAGTGGTTATAACGGCAAGGCTTGGTACCAAGAAGGTAAAGGCACCAACAAACTTAATTCTATTTCTGATTTCGTCGCGTCGGCAAAGTCATTGAAGCATTATAAACAAGGCGATCGTCCTATTTATGCGATGGGTTCAAGTGCTGGTGGAACCTTGGTTTCTGCTGCTTTGAATCAAGATCCAAACGCCTTTGATGCGGCAATTCTAAAAGTGCCATTTGTAGATGTAGTGAATAGTATGTCTGATGAAACACTGCCTTTAACTGCACAGCAATACGGCGAATGGGGCAACCCTAACATCGCTGAAGAACTTGCAATGATGAAAGCCTATGACCCTTATTTGAATATTGTTCCTCAAGAGTACCCTCCAACATTGGTTCAAGTTGGGTTGCACGATAGGCGAGTGCCTTATTGGGAAGGCGCAAAATATTTCGAGAAATTGCGTTCAGCCAGCACTGGATCCGGTCCTTATTTTTTATCGACGAATTTTAATCAAGGTCATTCAACCGATCGTCGTCAATCTTTATCACAACAAGCGTTTGAATACGCATTTTTCCTATCCATTACACAGCAACAAGATAATAAAGCGGAGCAGTAAATGAAGCTTTCACCTATCTCAGCGGCAGTACTTAGTGTACTTGCTGCCAACATCGTGCACGCCGAATCTGAGGTTTATCAGTTTGAAGAAGTGATTGTTACCGCAAATAAAATAGAGCAGCCCCTATCTGAAGTGGCTGGCTCTGTCGCGGTTATCAATGGCGAAGAACTCGAAAAGAAAGGATCAACCGAACTGTACGATTCTTTGAAAGGTGAGCCAGGCGTCTCTGTGACTGGTGGTGCGGGGCGACCTCAAAATATTACGATTCGAGGCATGACTGGCAACCGAATTGTTGTGGTTAAAGATGGCATTAAATCGTCTGATGGCTTTGGCGCTGAAGACAATAATGACAAGGTAGGTCGAAACTCATTTGATATGTCGAATGTGAAAAGCATTGAAGTTATCAAAGGGGCAAGCTCTTCAGTTTACGGCTCTGGTGCTATTGGTGGTGTTGTCGTTGTTAAAACAAAGCAGCCGGGTGATTACTTACAAGATAGCGACTTTTATAGCGATGTTTCAGGAACCTATACGGGGATTAGTAATAAGTATAAAGGCGCTACGAACCTTGCATTCCGTTCAGGTAATGTAGAAAGCCTAATTAGCCTTGCATATTGGGATGGTGAAGAAACGCGCAACTACAATGAAGACTTATATAACCGCTCAGTTGATGGGGTCAGTGGTGCTTACACGCTGAATTATTGGGCAAGCGATGCTCTGATGCTGAAGGGTAACGTTGAATATTACAAAGAAAACCTAGGCAAAAAAGAAGGTCCCGCAAAGCTGCAAACGGATGATAGCTGGGACATCGAAGACTTTGATCAGCAAGCTTATACCGAGACGTTTTCAGTATCTGCGGGTTTGGAATACCTGCCTTTGAATTCTTGGTTTGAAGAGTTAGACGCAAAAGTGTATTGGCGCGATATGACCAATCACGACGTCACTAATCGTTTGATGTCTCGCACGAACAATAACGTATTTGAATTACGAAGAGTGATTGATAGCCGTAACTTTACCGACCAAATTATTGGGGCTAATGCGGATTTTATCAGTTCGTTTAATACTAAAGGTGCTCAGCACACACTGTCTTATGGCGTGAGCTTAGACGTCAGCCGTTATGAACGACCAAGTAGCTCAGTCACTTTGGATTGGAATGGGACGTCGACTGGCGGCAAAGTGCCGTTTGTTCCAGCACAAGAATATAATTTTGCAGGTTTCATTCGTGATGCCATTGAAATCAACCGTTGGACGGTAACTGCTGGTGCGCGTTTTGATGTTCATCAGTTAAAGCCTGATTCGCAAGGCTCTATCAGTGGTTATGAAGTAAAAGAAAAGAGCAGCAGTGAAATTTCACCAAGCCTGTCCGTAGGTTATCAATTAACGGATTCACTCAATACTTATGTTTCATACAACCATGGTTTCCGCGCTCCGGCTTACGACAAAATTTATGGCTATCAAAATCATGAATTCGTGCCTATCGCACCGTTCGAAATTATTCCGAACATGGATTTAGAAGCTGAAACCAGTGATTCATTTGAAATAGGCAGCAAATACGATAACGGTCGTACTCAATTCTACGCTGCGGTTTTCTACCAAAAGTTCGAAAACTTTATTGGTGTAGAACAAATCACGTTCACTCCTGATCCTGATACCGGCAACTACTTCAAACAGTTCCGCAATGTAAGTGGAGTCGAGACTCATGGCATTGAGGCGTCAGTCGCGCATCAATTTACAGAAAATTGGGGAGCCAGTACTCAAGTTGGTTTTGTGGATGGAGAAGACGGTAACGGAGAGAAAATTCGAACCATAACACCTTGGGAAGGTAACGCTGAAGTCACCTATGACAACCAAGCATTCTCGGCTTATACGATGGTGAGCTGGGCGCAAGCTATGGATAAAGTGCCTGAATGTGAGAACGATATTGGCATGGTAACGGATTGTGCTACGACGGTGGGCTGGGCAAGTGTTGATATGGGAATGAGCTATGCGTGGGACTTTGGTTTAGACCTTAGTGCGAACGTCATTAATCTGTTCGATAAAGAATATATTCGCTACCAAGATGTAGCGGGTATCGACAACAACGAAAAGCTGTATTCGACAGAGCCGGGCCGTTATTTCACGGTTAATGCTAAGTATGTGTTTTAAGGGCTCAGTATGATCAAATCACCTTTATGTGTCGCCATTTTATTGGCTTCACTACCCAGTGTTGCGGCGCAGTGGGATTACCCTCAAGGTAATACGTTAGTTGCCAATCAACAGGAAGCTCAAACTTACTTAGAGCAAGCCTATCCTAGTGTGGGTAGCTTGCAATTTCGTTATTCGAACCAATCTAAGCTTGGTCATCATTACAATTTTGATGTGTTCGAAAATGGCGTTTATCAGCAGCAAAGAACAGTTATTCTGACGACGGATAACGACCACCAAGTGTCACGTGTTTTCAAAAGCCTTGAAGACACGGTAATACGCAATGGTCTACCAACCACAGCCGGTGAACTTGAAGTTCCTCGTCAGTTGGAAGCGGAAAGACCGCCGACTTTAGCCAGTGGGCAAGTTGTTCAAGCAGAGGTTAGCATCTTTAGCCCCGACTTAAGAACGATGCATAGAAGCGCACCGCCTGAAAGCTTGCTGACAGACATTAGCCAATACCCTCACACACCGCAGTACATTTCAAAAGGTGTGGAAGTTCTGAGTCACACTGACGGTATTTATCTGACTAACAGCCGTGTTTCACAGGTAGATGCTGTGGCTTTGGTGACTGTGGATCAAAATACGGGTGAAACCGTCAGCCGAGATAGCCAGAACTTCCTTCCTGCAGAAGGAGTGACGACATTCGCAAGTTTAGCTGAGTTGAAACAATTAGATTGGCAAGACAAAAGATTCACTCAAGTGATGGCATTTGTGCACCTTGACCAATCGTTACTCTACTTAAATCAACTTGGTTTCCCCTTATTTGATAAGCCGTTAGAGTTTGACGGAAGAGGCTTATCGGCGGATAACTCTACCTATTATTACGGACCGAAAGCAGCATTATTTGGTATTGCTGGTGGATCACCTGATGCCTTAGATGCAGATGTCATTATTCATGAGCTTGGTCATGGGATTCATTACCAAATCGTTAAGGATTGGGCTTATGGACACACTGGCGCAATAGGCGAAGGTTTTGGTGATTACTGGGCTGGTAGCTTCAGTTTCCGCACTCAGTTTGAAAATGCACAAACTCAAGGGCAAGAGTTTGAGATCGATACCGTGTTCAACTGGGATGGGTATTTTGGTGTCCGCAATACTACCCGCAGCTTATGGAACCAACGAGCACGTTATTTTCAACATGCTGAATATAGACCTCACGAAAGTGTGGCTGGAGAGTTAGGTGATGAGCTTTGGTCTACACCGTTATTCCAAGCGTTAAAAAGCTCTGTTGAATTGTATGGGCAAGATGCCTTTCAAGAGTTTGACACCATAGTACTTGAGTCCATGTTTGGATTAGGTCGTGGCTTGAAAATGCATGACCTAGCGGAAAATACCGTGTTTGTGGCGCAAGAGTTATACCCTGAGCGTCGTTATACTGAAATCTTAAAGCAAAAGTTTGCGATTCATAATTTAATCATTGAACCATTTAACGTTGAAATAGCATCGCGTTATGTTCATCCAGAAAAGTCATTGACTGTCGACTTGTATCCAACCTCTCGACAAGCTGAGGTTGCAGGTGAAATTGACATTGCCGGATCAACAAAAGCTTTTACAAGTCAGCCCGTTAATCAGTTCTCTATAGAAACGGCTTTACCAATTGGTCAAGTTTGTGGCTCATCTATCGCGATGAACACATCATTAGATTACCAATATAACGCTGCGTTGAAGAAATTGAGCTGGCAGCACCAAC
Source organism: Vibrio sp. 99-70-13A1 (assembly GCF_013114625.1). Taxonomy (GTDB): domain Bacteria; phylum Pseudomonadota; class Gammaproteobacteria; order Enterobacterales; family Vibrionaceae; genus Vibrio. The sequence continues at coordinate 21,933 of NZ_VTXD01000013.1, read as the reverse complement.
TGGATCTGATCTATGGGATTCCAACACTGAATTCTCCACTGAAAGAAGTGAACAGCCCTTTACCTGATAGCAAATTGAGTTCATCTAATCAGCCAATCATAGGCTTTAAGACTTTTAACTTCACTTTGAATGATTCGGTTCAATCGGTAGGGGAGCAGTTTGGTGTTTACCTAGATATCGATCACCCAAGGCTTGCCGATCTAACCGTGACATTAATTTCTCCACGCGGTACTCGCGTTGATTTACTGAAGCATCAACCCACTCGAACTAATGGTTTCAACAGCTTCTTCACTTTCAAACATGACGCACTGCTTAATGCTTTTGCCAATGAGCCGAGCAATGGCACTTGGCGCTTAGAGGTTGGTGATTACGTGATGGGTGAATCAGGTCACTTGAATCGCTGGGCTGTCGGCATGGTTTCAGAATATGACTGTGGTGATGCGGCCGCTAAGGCTTCTTCATCGAGCAGTTCTGGGGGAGGAAGTTCACCATTGATCCTCGTATTGATGCTGTTTCTCTCGCTAGGTCGAGTGATAAATCCAAAAAATTTGTTATGCCTGACAAGTTTTTTAGGCAACACAAAGTCGTTATTTACCAAACGCTCTTTAAAAACACACGTTTTAAAAATGTTCTTTAAAAACACAATAAGAAGATAACTCTATGAAACCACAATTGACTATTTTGGCCATGTCTTTGGCTCTTGCGGGCTGTGGAGGTTCGGGCAGTTCCGAGACTTCTGCACCTACTTATACCGTTGCAGGTAAGATCACTGCTCAGAATGTTGCTTTAGAAAGTAAGGTTTGTTCTGACTTAAATGAAAGCTTTACCTGTGATGCTGGTGAGCCGACGACAACAGCAAATGCTAATGGCGAATTTAGCTTAACGAGCACGAAAAAAGCGCTGCTGTCACTGCCGTTATTGGTGGAATTAGACACAGGTGTAGCGGTTAAAAACGCAGATGGTGTACAGACGTCTTTGTCTTACATCGCTGCTCCGGGTCTGCAAAAGACAACGGGTAATGAAATTAATGGTATTAGTTCATTACTTGCTGGCTATGTTTTAGATGGTTACACCGTAGAGAATGCCAACAGTAAACTAAAAGCACAGCTGGCAGCTAAAGGCGTGACTATTTCAGGTGATATTCAAGATCACCTATCTGATTCTGAGTTAGCAAGCTTAGAGCAGAATGTGGTTTCATCGATTAAAGTGTTTGATAAAACGTACCGTGCTTACATGCTGGCACAATTGAGTGAAAAATTTGATAAGACGACAACCGACTTTGTTGGTGGTGTTTTAACGAATGATGAGATTTCGGCATTCTCGAACGTTATTACTGGCGAGATGAAAGGCTCGACAGAGTTAAATGATACAGGCGCAACTCTGTACTTCACGGATGCAGACGATACTCAAGATGTTGTTGACCAGCCAGACAGCTTCCCAGGTCAAGATGCTGAATACGGTTTTGATACCACAGAAAAAAATGCGCAATCTGGTAATGGTTTTAAGTTTATCAAGTTGGATGAAAATGGTCAGACTCTCGCAGATGAAGCGGCTCAGTGGTCTTGTGTTCTTGATGAGCGAAGTGGCTTAATTTGGGAATCTAAAACTGACGATGAAAATTCAATGCAGCATAAAGATCGTCAATTTGCTCTAGAACTTCCAGGTAAAGTGACGCCTTATGACCAAGATGTGGATTTAGCAACATGTAAGACTACAGGCGATAACGTTTGTACTACTCAAGATTATGTTGAGCATATCAACTCAATCAACCTTTGTGGTAAATCAGACTGGCGTTTACCTACTTTCCACGAGTTCTATAACTTGCTTGATTTTGGTGAAACGGAAACTCACGCAAATGGTAAGGCTTACGGTCTAACTTATAAGTACTTCCCGCATCAAAGTATTGGTGGTGAATACACAGAGATTGGCTCAGTGTGGAACCAGTCAATTATCTACAACATCTACTCAAAATCGACGGTTGAGGGCGGTTTCTACTACAACGAAATTGGTACTCTTGGTGGTGACAGAGGTTATATCAGTGCGCTAGAGATCTACTCTGGTGATGTTGATTCTTCAGATAATTACGATTCTTACCAATTCCCGGCTCGTTTGGTTTCACTACAAGGTAAATAGCAATGAAAAACATATTAACAGTCGCTTTAATTAGCCTATTTTCGGCAGGCGCTTTTGCTCAAGAATGTAGCCTAGACCTTGGAAGAACGGCATCTAACACTCGTTATGTAACGAATGATAATGGTACTTTCACCGATCAGCTGACAGGTTTGACTTGGATGCGTTGCCAATTAGGTAAGACTTGGGATAAGTCATCATTATCTTGTTCTGGTGAAGATGAAACTTTTTTATGGCAAAGTGCATTGACTATGGTTGAGTCCATCAATGACACCAATGGTAATCACGAGTTACACCAATTTGGTGGTGTTGAGCAGTGGCGCATGCCAAACATTAAAGAGCTGATCTCTTTAAAAGAAGTGGCTTGTCATTCTCCTGCACTTAGCTCAAAAGCTTTCGGGGATACGTTTAACTACGAAACGGGTGACCTAGAAGCCTATGTGTGGAGCTCGACTCCGGCTGGTGACGGGCAAAGCGTGATGACGTTAGATACGATTAACGCTGAGGTTTATCAGTACAACGCCGCGCAATATAAGTTTAGCGTGTTGCTTGTTGCTGAGTAAGCGTAGAGTTGATAATAAAAAAGACCGTGATAATCACGGTCTTTTTTGTATCTAGCACTTGCTGCTTTGTAACGAGTGCTTTTTGTTTTGTTACTAGAACTTATAGACAAATGTTAGTTAAGCGCTTGAGTCACTTGTAACTCTAACCTCAAAGACTCAAAGAAATGTCTGCAAGTTATACTTTAAAGTAATCAAGTTGCTGCTTTTGACGCTCAGCTAAATCTGATAACTCATGACTGGCAGCTGCTGCTTGAGTAATACCTGTAACGTTTTGGCTGACTAAATCGTAGATATTTGAAATATTGCGGTTGATGTCACCCGTTACTTGGCTTTGCTCTTCAGCGGCAGATGCAACTTGCGTATTAATCTCGGTCATATCCGTAACTGAATGCGCAATGTCTGAAAGTGCAGTACTCACTTCACTTGCTAACTCTTGGTTTTGCTGCAGCATCGCCAGTGAGTTATTCATGCTTTCATTGGCATTACCAGATTGAGTTTGAAGCCCTTCAATAATCGCTTGAATCTCTTTCGTTGAATCTTGAGTTCTGGCTGCCAACATACGAACTTCATCGGCTACTACCGCAAAACCGCGCCCACTTTCACCAGCACGCGCCGCTTCAATTGCAGCATTTAGTGCAAGCAAGTTGGTTTGTTCAGAAATACTTTGGATCACTTCAATCACTTTACCGATTTGCTCGGATTGTTCTTTCAACGTACCAACAACCTGAGCAGCATCTCCTAGCTGAATTGCCATTTTTTCATTCGCTTGGTGGCTTTCTTCAAACAACGTCATGCTATGAGTTGCCATTTTGTCAGCCTGTTTAGACGCAGAATCCGCAAGAACGGCATTTTCATTGACGTGTGAAGCCGTACTTTCTAGTTGATTCACGGCTGAAGCCACTTGTTCAACTTCTTGTTTTTCTTGATCTGAATTAGCGCTTGATTGTGTCATTACCGCGGCAAGTTCAGTAGAAGCTGAAGCAACTTCAACGCTAATTCGCATCAAAGATTCAACGGTTTCTCTTAGCTGGCTTACCGTTTTGTTCACATCTTGAGCTAGAAACGAAATTTCATTTTTACCTTGTTCGTCGGCTTTAACTAGTAGGTTTCCTTTCGCAACATCACGCATTGTTACTTGAAGGTTTCTAATAGGATTAACAATGATTCCAGCTAATAGCCAGCTACTTAAAAGAGCAATAGAAAGAATGATCAGTAGGGCAATGATGGCGGTATTTAGTGTTGAACTGTGTTTTTCACCGTTAGTTTCGACGCTTTCAATAGCGATGCGGTTGAGCTCTTTTGAGAGGGAGTTAATCGCTTTTACCATGTTGTTACCAGCATCACGATACTGTGCAGACGCGTTCTGATACTTCATTTCAAAATCATCAGAAAGGTAACTCTCCCCATGTTTGATTTTTAAAAGAGGAAGCATGGTTTGACGTGAAAAGTCCACATAATGCCCCATAGCTTGACGCATCATTCTTACTTCTTCTTGCATGCCAGGTACGGTATCAAGTGAGTCAAGTAAGCGTGAATTTGTGTTTCTTTTTTGATTAAGCGTTTCCACAAGAGTCTTTATATCTTCTGGGTTAAACAAGCTGTAGATGGCTTTGATACGCATCCCGTAGCTGTTGTCTACGATTTCACTTAACTCTTCTTTATGCAAAATCAGCTGGTCAGTGGCAACCGATACATCTTGAAAAGCACTTTCTAGCTTTTCGCCTCCAATGGTGATTCCACCAAGCAGAAGAACAATGGAGAAAAGTACAGGTATTAAAATCTGTACTTTAATGGATAAGCCACTTAAAAGTTGGCGCATGTTAAAACCCTCTTTACACTTTGATGGTTAGTTAAAATTCCAGTTGTTGAGAATAATTCTTATTATTTTATTTTCCGGCACCGATTCTATCCCGTCAGTCTGATAAATCAATCAATAAACCATTACATTTTGTTATGAATTAGGCGTTTTTAAATGCCATTTAATCGTTTGCCGTGCGGAAGGAGGGGACATTAACAGATACAGCCTACGGACTTTTGATTTATATCTAAAAAAGAATAGTGAGCTGTAAAGAAAAGTGCGCAGGTTTATAAGGGGCACAATTGGGCGGTAAAGGGGGTTTGGAGTAATAAGAAGAGAACCGTTATAGCTATATATGGGAAATAGAGGAGGTGATTAAAGGGAAATCGATAATTTCGGTTTTATTACGCTTTGTCATATAGGCTTCAATTAAGTGAAACACAACTGTCACATTCAGATTTTAAAGTAAGCCTCGTTCAAGCAAAACATAACGGCAATAACGCCACTAAAGGAAATTTGTGATGAAAAAGACAGTTATCGGTGCAATCGCACTACTAGGCGCTCTAACAGTGAATACAGCTTCAGCTAAAGAAACTATCTCTGTAGTTGGCTCTAACAGTGCTTCTCCACTGGTTGAAGTTTTTGCAGAAACTTACATGAATAAAGGTGAACCAGTATTCATCGAGATTCAAGCTCCAGGTTCTTCTGCAGGCATCAAAGCAGCAAAAAATGGAAGTGCTGACCTTGGTATCTCTTCTCGTGACCTAAAAGAAGAAGAGAGAACATCTGACCTAAAAGAGCTGGTTATCGCTCGTGACGGTATTGCAGTTGTTGTTAACCCAAATAACGAAGTTTCTGCTCTAACTGCTGAGCAAATCACTTCTATCTACAAAGGCGACATCACTAACTGGAAAGACGTTGGTGGTGCTGACAAGCCAATCGTTGCAATCACACGTGATACAGCTTCTGGTACTCGTGGTGCATTCGAAGACATCATGAAACTTAAGAAAAAGATTGGCGATAAGAAAGTATCTGCAATCTCTCAACGTGCACAAGTTGCTAACGGTAACGGCGCACTAAAAGTATCGGTAGCAAGCAACCCATACGCTATCGGCTTCATTTCTCTTGGTACTGTAGATAACACAGTTCAAGCTCTAACTATCGATGGTGCTGCTGCAAACGTAGAAAACGTTAAGAACGGTTCTTACAAAGTTGCTCGTCCATTCCTAGTTCTTTACAAAGCTGGTGCTCCTTCTAAAGAAACTCAACAGTTCCTAGACTGGATGGTTGCTGATGAAGCACAGGCTATCGCAGGTAAGAAAGGCTACATCACAGTAAACTAATCATTTACTTAGCTTAAAGCATTTAAATATTGCTCAGCCTACATTTGGGCTGAGCCTTTTCTTTCAACTTTGCCTGAATTACAGAGCAAAGTATGAGATTTAGTATATGACCATCGCAAATAGTGAAAAGCTTATGAATACTGAAGCAACTCAAGTCAATAAGCCAAGTCTACGCACCAAAAAGCGTATTGATTGGAAAGAGCGTATCTTTCACGGCTTATTCTTAACGAGTGCTGTAATCGGCATCGTATCACTGGCAGTAATCGCTTATTTTATCGTTGCAGAGAGTATCCCTGCATTCCAAGAGGCTGGTGTCTCTGGCATTGTTTTAGGAACAGATTGGTTACCACCGGCTCTATTCGGTGTAGCAACCATGATTGTTGCTTCGATTGTTTCTACACTTGGTGCTGTTGTTGTTGGTGTTCCAGTTGGTGTACTCACGGCAATCTTTATCGCTGAAATTGCTCCTAAGCGCTTGGCTGATATCATCCGACCTGCTGTTGAATTATTAGCGGGTATTCCGTCAGTAGTTTACGGATTTTTTGGCTTAGTTATCATTGTTCCTCTTATCCAAAATGTTTTCCAGGTTCCTGCTGGTAACACTATTCTCGCGGGTATTATCGTTCTCGGTATTATGATTTTACCAACGGTTATCACGGTATCTGAAACCTCTATTCGTGCAGTGCCTCATGCTTATAAAGAAGGTTCACTGGCGTTAGGTGCATCTAAAATCTTTACGATTTTTAAACTGTTAGTACCAGCAGCACGTTCAGGCATTATGACCGGTGTGATTCTTGGTATTGGCCGCGCTCTTGGTGAAACCATGGCAATCATTATGGTTATGGGTAATGCCCCTGCCATGCCGGAAGGAATATTAGACTCAGCTCGTACATTAACGGCGAACATTGCTATTGAAATGTCATACGCAAGTGGCGTTCACGCGAACGCATTGTACGCAACTGGTGTTGTACTTCTTGTATTCATCATGATGTTAAATGGTGCTCTGCTTTATCTAAACCGTGAAAAAGCTAAGTAAGCGGAAGGTGAATACTATGCAAATAATTAAAACTCAAGATCGCGTAAAGCTAAAACAAGCTCGCCAAAACAAAGATAATGTTTTGAAAGTCTTCATCTGGGGTGCAGCCGCTGTGACGGTTGGCTTCTTGTTTTGGATTATTTGGTACATTTTGTCGAATGGTCTACAACACGTAGATTGGAACTTTATTACTGATGACTACACTCGTACTGGTACGGAGCAAGGCATTTTCCCGATGATTATATCCACCATTTATATGGTGATAGCATCGATATCCGTCGCAGCACCGCTCGGTATTATGACGGCGATTTATCTAACGGAATACGCCAAGGTGGGTAGCCGATTAGTAAAAGTTATCCGTTTCTGTACTGAATCTTTAGCCGGTATTCCATCGATTATCTTTGGTCTATTTGGTATGACATTCTTTGTTTCTATCTTAGGTTTAGGCTTCTCGATTCTTTCGGGTGCATTAACACTGAGTATTTTGATTCTTCCCGTTATTATTCGTACAACTGAAGAAGCATTGATGGCAGTGCCACAAACTTACCGCGAAGGCTCATATGGTCTTGGCGCTCCTAAAATCTACACTATCTGGCGTTTAATCTTACCAAGTGCAATGCCAGGTATCTTAACTTCGGTCATTCTTAGTATTGGTCGTGTAATTGGCGAATCAGCACCTGTATTTCTAACAGCAGGTATGGTGGCACGTATTCCAGAATCTGTATTGGATTCTGGTCGTACACTAACGGTTCACCTATATAAGTTGACCACTGAGCTGTTCACTATTGATGAGTGGAACCAAGCTTACGGTACAGCGACAGTCCTAATTGTGCTTGTTTTGCTGATCAACATGGTCACCAAATTAATTGCAAGCCGCTTCAACACAGCAACGTATTAAGCTCCTGTGAGCAACGTGTATAAGCATTGAATTAGAAACGAATTTAAGAATTTAGAGATTACGATTATGAACAAATTTGATATTGAAAACCTAGACCTGTTTTACGGCGACAACCAAGCACTTAAATCAATTAATTTGCCGATTCCAACTCGCCAAGTGACGGCGTTAATTGGTCCTTCAGGCTGTGGGAAATCAACACTTTTGCGCTGTCTTAACCGCATGAATGATTTGATTGAAGGTGTGAAAATTACAGGCTTATTAGAAATGGATGGCACTGACATCTATGGAAATATTGATGTCTCTGATTTACGTATTCGAGTTGGCATGGTATTCCAAAAGCCAAACCCATTCCCAATGAGCATTTATGAGAACGTGGCTTATGGTCTACGAGCTCAAGGGATTAAAGATAAAAAACACATCGACCAAGTGGTAGAAAGCTCTCTTCGTGGTGCTGCGCTTTGGGATGAAGTGAAAGACCGTCTTAAGTCGCATGCCTTTGGTTTGTCTGGTGGTCAGCAGCAGCGTTTGTGTATTGCTCGTACCATTGCAATGGAACCAGATGTTATTTTAATGGATGAACCGACATCAGCACTTGACCCGATTGCGACTCATAAAATTGAAGAGTTGATGGAAGATCTTAAGAAGAACTACACCATCGTGATCGTGACTCACTCAATGCAGCAAGCTCGACGTATTTCAGACCGTACGGCTTTCTTCTTGATGGGTGAATTGGTTGAACACAACGATACTCAAGTTATTTTCAGTAACCCTAAAGACGACCGTACACAGGGTTACGTAAACGGTGATTTTGGTTAATTTTAACCATAGATTACGCCGCGCTTTATTTACTAGCATATCACTATAATTATAAGCGATGGAAAGTTTGCCCCACTATTTGTAGTGGGGCTTTTTTGCTTTATCGGTTCCATTTTTCGTTATTATTTTTCTTGGTGCTTTTTGTATAAACACTGCGTAAATAATCGTTACTTCCACCCTGATAGGTTCACAGTTTCATTAGTAAGAAAATGGAAAAGAAATCCCATTTTTGTAGTGTTTGTCCAGCTTGTGACAATGCAAAGAAAGGAATTGCGAGTAAGTTAACATCTGCTTTTTAGTTATATTGATTGCATATTAACCCATAGGTATTTTTGCATTACTTGAATAGCCAGATGGATAGAACTTGTGCCAGTAAAAGCCTTTACCAAACAAATGTCAGCCATACGAGATCATCGCTTACTCGCTGAATACCTTTTTGGTTATCTTGCCCAAATTCTATGCCCCAAAGGGGTAGGTATTTTTACCAATCCTTCTATTTCAACGAATCAATCGCCTCTTTTTTCTTCTGGAAAAGTCAGCTCTCTTGATGTTTATCCTAATACGTTTTGGCCTTGGGTTTCACAGTTTGATACAGCAGACGGTGTACTGCCTATGGCGATCAATACTTGCCAGTGGGAACATGTAGAGAAGCTCGGTGGCGAATCATTTATTATGATGTTGGATAATGCCCCCGCATCTAAAACCTTCCTTGTGATACAAAGTTGTGATCCTGGAAAAATCAGCCAAGCCTTTGAAAATCATCTTGATGTACTTCAACTTGCTGCGGCACGTTGGCAGTGTATTCGGGCAGAAAAAAATGCGGCCATAGAAATAAAAAATCGCGATACGCGGGAAGCTCTGTATTTAGATGAAATCAAACTTCGAGAGTTGTTTGTTGAAAATATGAAGCTAGTGCATGAAGTGGCACTCGAATTATCCAACCCTGAATCATTGGATGCTTTATATAAAGCAGCAGTAGAAGCAGTAAGGGATCGCTTAGGCTTTGACCGAGCGGTTTTCATGCTGCTAGATATGAAAAAGCGTTGTTTTAGCGGCACTTATGGCACTGATGAAGACGGCAAAACCAATAGTGAGCACCATACTCAATACGATCTTCATCAACTTGAAGAAGAATATATCGAAGCGTTATCTGATGGTAAAAGAAACTTAGTCGTTATTGAAGAAGCCCCTCTTTATACGGCAGGGAAAGTGGTGGGACAGGGGTGGAATGGCATGCTCATTCTACGAGAGGGCGACAAAGCCATTGGTTGGATCGCAATGGATAACTATATTCAACGCAGCCCAATAACGGGTTATCAAAAGCAAATGTTGACGTCGTTTGGCTCCCTTCTTTCTCAAATTTATATCCGAAAACGGCAAGAACAAAATATTCGAATGCTGCACTCAAGCATGGTGGAGTTGTCTCGTTGTGACAGCTTGAGCGATGTTTGTAAATCAGCGGTTAGTTTTGCTATCCAGCATCTTGGCATCGATAGGATGGCTGTTTTTTTAACGGATAAAAACTGTACCTACATGCAAGGAACCTGGGGCACCAACATTCAAGGAAACATTGTTGATGAATCCTATTATCGTTCTGAAACAACGAATAGAGAGATAGTGACGGCAGCACGCTCAACGCCTAACCAAGTGGCGTTTGAAGAGTCGGTCCCTATTTACCATGACTGCAATATTGTTGGGTTTGGTTGGACATCCATGACTATGCTCACCAATAATACACAAGAACCGATTGCTTTTATTGCTGCGGATAACTTGCTGACACGAAGCCCGTTGACTTCTCAATTGAGGGAAGTTATACGCATATTTGCTTCAAGCTTGGCTGAAGTCCTACAAAGAACTCAAGCACAAGAAGAGCTGAAAATGCTTAATGAAACACTAGAACAAGAAGTGAAGAAGCGCACTTTGCAGCTTGAAATGGCGAATGAACAGCTTGATGTAATTTCAAAAATGGACCCACTTACTCGCCTTGGTAACAGGCGAAAATTGACTCAAGTCCTTGATGAGTTGAGCGATACCCATCAATCATCTTTGATTACTTTCGGTCTTATTCTTGTCGATTTAGACCACTTTGGTTTGTATAACAATGTGTATGGTCATACAGAAGGGGATGCCGCGCTTAAAACGGTGGGTGATATTCTTAGAAAGCATACTTATCATGAAGGTGAAACTTTTTGCAGAGTCGGTGGCGAAGAGTTTATGTTGTTATTGGTCGGGACGAGTCACAAAGAGACAAAACAGCGAGCTGAGGGCATTCGTCAATGTATTGAAAATGCCAAAATTTCTCACCAAGACAGCAGTACCAGCCAAGTCCTTACAGCTTCAGTAGGCTATGCATCGGTTAAAGCTCAGTATAATAATTTAGACTTTGATGGCTTGTATAGAAATGCAGATAAAGCTTTGTATCAGGCTAAAGACTTAGGCAGAAACCAAAGTGTATCAGCCGTTGCATTGAAAGTTGCTGTTGAGTAGAAGCCTACTCAGGTTATCGTTCACTTATAGTAAGTCTGTAAAAATTTAAATAAAAAAGCCTAACGAGAATTCTGTTGATTCATCGCTAGGCTTTTTGGTCTTTTGCTACAGCATCTGTTTTACTGCTAAGTAGCGACCTTACAGCAAAGTACTTACCTTACTGAAAATACCAGCCTTACTGTTAAGTATCGGTGAATAGACAATTATAATTGTTTCAGAACCGACTCCTCAGTAGTGGTTTTTGAGGCTTTCTGTTTTCTAATCAATTTTATTACAGTGGCTGGTGTCCATGTTGGATTAGAGACTGCATTTTTGCCGTAAAGCTCATTTGTGAATGATTTAATTTCGTTTTTAATGGCATTCAAGTCACTTGGGCTAACGTTCCTGTGCTCATCTCTCCACACTTCAAATATAGCTTCAACTTGTAAACCATCTCTCTTTTCTAAAGCGAAAATAAGATCTTGCTGTGTGTTATCCGGCTTGCCAGTCTTCTGGGTATTAGAGTGTGGCGGGTTGCTAGATTGCTTCTTCCAGAAGTGGAAAGCTAAGGCACTGCTTCCAAGCCAAAGTATCGCGAACATCAAAGTGATATATGGCCATATCCCTGCGTCGGTTACTGTTACCGTTTCGGTTGTAACTGGTTGGATTGATTTCTTAGGCTCTATTGCAGCAGTCTCGGATGCATTAGCGATTGCCGTAAAGGTTAAACCCCCAAGTGAGCTTGTTTCTTGCGTTTTGTTTGTGGTATTAAACCAAGTTTGTGTCACCGCTGGTAAAGTGAAAGAGCCAGATTGTTTAGGTATAAGCACTTGTTGGAAAACGACAATAGCATCACCAGATTCGGTTTGACCAAACTTTGGTTTTTCCTCGTACACACGAACAGTTTCAGGGTTCGTTAGTGCAAGATTCGGTAATTGATGTTGTGCAATCCCTTTTGCTGACATGGTGATAGTTCGAGTTAAGGAATCGCCCACACTCAATTCAATATGGCTGCCTTCCGCGATTTTTGCTCCGGTACTGTCTTCCCAAGTTTGGTTGAGTGTGAGCTGCTGTGTTGGGAGCCAGCTTCCCTGGTAATCGCTTGGTATAGGCAGAACGTTCACCGCAAATGTTTTAACTGGTGTATCCAGTTGGAATAGTCGAGTTTTACTCGAACGATTATCTGAATAGACCACTGAGCCTGTTAGCTTAGGTCCAATTAACATGTAATCACCCGGTATCGATGAAGACAAAGAGAATGATTGCTGAACTACCGTGACTTCAACACCGTTACGCACATCTTGGTACTGTTTTGAGTCTCCAATCGGGGTTATGTCTAGTCCCTTTGCGTTAATAACGTTATTTGAATCATAAGATCTATTTGAATCATCAGAGCTATTTGAAAGTATAGAACTAGGCGGCGCAATTTGAGGGTTTTGTAGCCTTCGAGGATCAGCCTTGATCACCAAAGTTACATCAAGCTGCCCATTCTCGCCTGGATAAAGCTGTGTTGTATTCAGTTCCAGCTCAAACTCAGCCATATCATTCTGGGTTGGTGCCAACTTATTGATGGACACTTTGATCGGAATAGGGCGTGTCTTAGCGCCTTCAATAGTGAAACTTGGAATGGTTAATGAACCTGCTCTCAGTGGCGCTAGAGTGACAGTCCATTCGCTTTGCACCGTTCGAGTTCCGTTAATGATGTTCATTGATGAACCGAAACTAGGTCGACCAATATAGAAATCATTGGCTAATGCATCGAGTGTTAAAGCATCTGAAGAGACCTTTTCATTCACAGAAACCCTGAGCACAAAAACTTCATCTTTGGTCACTTTATTCTGAGTCACGCTTGCAGAAGCGGTAGTGGCTGCATGTGCGGAGTTCATCGATAAACCTAGGCTTAAAAAACCGATGAAAAAGGTTAAAAATAGGTGTTTAGAAATTGGCATGATCACCACTTTTTATCTTGGTTAGTAGGCGCGTTTTTTTGTTGCGCTTGTAGAATCATTTGAGCTCTCAGCAGTTGGCTTGGATCCCTGGCACTTTCAACTTGTTCAAGCTTTCTAATGTCGGTGTCGACAGCCTTTGAATCACCAGTTTGATCCGGTTGAGCCGGTTGAGATGTCTCAGATTCGGGTTCCCCTTTGTGAGCTTGAGCTGAGCGACCCTCTTTACCCTCAGTGGATTCATCTTGGTTTTCTTGGCTTGAGCTTTCTTCAGCATTTTTCTTTTTAGAGTCATCACCTTGTTGGTTTTGGCTGTTATTCTCTTGTTGCTGTGAGTCAGGTTGAGGTTTTGGGTTTTGCTGAGAATTTGCCTGCTGATCTTCAGAGTCTTGCTGATTGCCTTGTTCTGAGCCTTCTTCATTACTTTTGGAGGAAGAATCGGTAGATTGCTGATTCTCTGATTGATTTTGAGAATCACCGTCTTGAGGCTCGCCTTGCTGTTGCTGTTGCTGTTGCTTGACGATGTCCAAGTTATTCTGCGCATAACGATGGTTTGGATTGCTGGCAAGTACACTTTCATAGCCTTTTATCGCTTCTTCAAGATTCCCTTGTTGTGCATACGCGTTAGCGAGGTTATAGCGAGCATCTTCACCCTGGAGATCTGATAAGGATTCAATTGCACCTTCATAGTTACCGGCTTGATATTGAGCAGCGCCTTTCCATTCCTTAGAGGAAAAGTCGGAAGCTGCAGCTTCAAAATCACCTTGTTGGAAAGATTGGTAAGCCACCTGATCATCAGTTTTCCAAGGGTTTGCGTGTGCTGGCATTGGTTTCAATAAAGGTGCTACCCCAATCACCAAGATCCAAATCGCACCTTGTCTGAATAAAGTGAGTACTGGCAACAGAATAAACGGCAGAAGCCAAAAGCCATTATTGACTCTTGTACTGAGGGCTTGTGTCCCTTGTTTTACGTCGGTCAGTTGGGTGCTGGCTGTGGTGTTTAAGGCAAGGTATTCCACGTCAGAACTGTCATGCTGCACAGGTGCGAACGTCCCATTGGTTAATCGAGTGAGAGCCTGCATATTTTCGATGTTGGTTCTAGCGATGACTGTAGAACCAAAATTGTTTCGTAGCATTGATCCGTCCGCTAAGCTGATAGGGGCGCCATCTTGTGTACCAACGGCAAGAATGGATAATCGCCACGCAGTGCCTTTTAGTTGTGACTCAATCTGCTTTCGTTCTTGGTCATCAATATCATCACTAATGAGAACAATATCGCCTTGGTAGATTTTGGCGTTGTGCATCATTTCCACTGATAAAGCCACGGCTGAAGCTGCATTACCACCTTGAAATGGCATGATATCTGGCGACAGGTTAGGGATAAGGTTAACAATGGTATTCACATCGGAAGTGAGAGGGCTAATGGTATACGCATCACCAGCATAAGCGACTAAGCCTGTTAAACCTTCAGACCATTTCGGCAACAGGTCGAGTGCTTTATAGCGGGCTTGTGTGAGTCGGTTTGGTTTTATGTCTGTGGCATACATCGACATCGACATATCCATCACGAGCACTCTAGCCGGAGTTTTTTCAAAACTTGGGCGTTCCACTTTTTGAAAACTTGGTCCAGCTAATGCAATAACCGAAATAGCCCACCACAGCGCAAAATACTTACGTTTGTTTCGTGAAGGTTTGCTATTGCTAGGCGATAAATATTGAGCAATATGCGGTGCAATCAATGGTCGCTCTTGAGTGCGATGACTAAAGATAAAGACCAATGGAATCACAGCTAAAGCGATTAACCATAAGGGGTAGAGAAATTCAAAATTAGACATTTTCTCTCCTTAGCGCAATAAGTAAGCATGAAAGTAATAGGGCGAGCGCTAGCGGGAAACCAAACCATTCTTGCTGAGGTCTCCATGTCTTAGTCGCACTTGATACTGGTTCTAAGCTATTAATCATGTCATAAATGGTGGCGAGCTCTTTGCTGTCTCGAGCTCTAAAATATTGCCCACCTGTTCTGTCTGCAATATCGATAAGCGTTGCTTCATCCAAGTCTTGAGCGGTATTGACTTTACGAGTCATAAAGAACTCTTTCACCACCATTTCACCAGCGCCAACACCAACGGTATAGATTGTTGAGTTGAATTTCTTGGCAATATCTGCAGCTTCAATTGGGTCAAGTACCCCAGCAGTATTGCTACCGTCACTCAGCAAAATCATTACTCGTTGAGGAGCGTCACTATCAATGAAGGTTTTAGTCGCAAGCCCAATTCCGTCACCGATGGCAGTATTGTTACCAATAAGTCGTAAAACGGCTTGGTTAAGTTGCTGCGTTAACGTGTTTCTGTCTAGGGTTAATGGTGTTTGCAAGTAAGCATGATCAGCAAACAAAACTAACCCAACGCGATCGCCTTTACGTTTATCAATAAAGTCTGTGAGGACCTGTTTTACCGCAGATAGTCGGTCAATGTATTCACCATTCAATTGCATGTCTTCTTTGCTCATTGAATAGGAAAGGTCCACCACAAGCATCAAGTCTCGGTGTTTTGGTTGAACCTCTACAGGGTCTCCATACCAGACAGGACGAGCGACAGCGATAAGAATCAACAACCAAATACACACAGAAAGAAGTTGAGGCCACAAAGATTTGGGTACCTTAGTTCCTGTTTGTTCAGGGAGGTAGGGTAACCTCACCGCAGCGGTGGGTTGCGCTTTAGGTGCAAACTTATAGATCAGCCATGGCAGTGGGGCAAGCAATAATACCCACCACCATACAAACTCCAGATTTGATAAGCTATTGATCCACAAGTTATTACTCCATAAACCACTGCTCCATGAATCATTGTTCATAATTTATTGCTCCAAAAGCGGCTTACGTAAAAGAATGAAAAGCTAGCCACGGCGTCCTCTCTTTGGTGGTAATGCTTTTTGAATCCACAATTGGCAATCTTGAACAAGCTGTTCATCGGAATCGTTTTGTTTGTTCTGGTAGAGAGCTTGCTGCCATAGGGCTTGTTTCGGAGCAAATAACGGTTGATTTAATTGTTCATCAAGAAAGGCATACCATTCATTACCAGATAACGGTGCAATAGTTTCTCTTGGGTAATAGCTAAGTGCAGCCTGCCTTAACAACTCTAAAGCTGACGATGGTGTGAGCGGTTGGTTAGTCAACGAAAATAGCCTTAATGCTGCGCGTTTTGAGGCTTGCTTTTTCTTGTTACGACGGATGATAAAGAGCGTGATTATGATGCTGATAATAATCGAGGCAGCTAAGCTCCACCATCCCCATTGTAGCGGCCACCAATGTGGGGCTTCAGGTAAAAGGAGTGGGCTAAGATCTAAAGTGGGGGTTTGAGTTGCTTCTGTCATGAATAAGTTCCAGATAATTGCTCAAGAAGAGGGCGAGCGCATGACAATGAACTGTATGGGATCGCAAGCGATAAACTTAACGCTTTCAGTTCATGTTGCTTTTGTTTAAAGGCGTGGTTCAGTTCCTGTTTTTCTTTATTCGAAGAAAAGTTTAGCCACTGAGTTCGTATCCCATTGGTTATTTGCTGGTAACCTTTATAGGGCGTATCACCAAGCTCAAGAGGATCATAAAAATGCACAAATCGAATTCGGTTATGAGTTCGTATTTGGCTTAATAGTGAGCGGTTACTTTCTTCATAGCGAATGAAATCGCTAAGGAAAATAATGTCACTGCCTTTTGGGCAGAGTTGATGGAGCGACTTCAATGCCACATCAAAAGAGTGCGGTGCTTGACGGGTAAGTTTGTCCGAATCCGCTCTCGAAGAATCAGCAGTCGCAGAGTCCGCTAATGTCGCATTATTAATCTCAATGATTTTTTGTAAAATTCTTAACGGAGCTTGGTGGCTCGCACTGGGTTTTATCTCAATCAGTTTGAAGCCAGTATCAATGACAGCGCCAATACGGTCTTTTTGTGCGACCGTCACCCAGCAAATTTGGCTAACAAAATGCGCCAGCTGGACGGACTTTAATAGTAAGGTTGAGCCAAAAAACATGCTGCTGCTCAGGTCAATATAAAGAACCGTGGGCTGCTCTCTTTCTTCTGAAAAAAGCTTAGTATGTGGCTTGCCTGTTCTTGCTGTGACTCGCCAATCAATGCTGCGAATATCATCGCCAGGTTGATATTGTCGAACTTCAGCGAAGTCCATGCCTCTTCCTCGTTTCGCACTTTCATGCTGACCATTAAGTTGAGACCACAGGCTTTTGGCTGGCGGTAACCAGCGTACAGATTGAGACTTATACTGGAGTAACTCATCTAAGTTCAAAGTCACGCCATTACTGCCTTTAGGTAAAGCACTAGGCTGTTTGGTTCCTAGTGACTTTTCTCGTTTGTTCAAAGATTGCTTTGGCAATGGATTTATCATGCAATTAACCTTATCAGCGACTACCGTTGCCTACGCGCTGCCCACTAAACCAATAAGGTGCGCGATAACTTGATTTGAAGTGATGCCTTCTGCTTGTGCATGATAGCTACGAAGTAAACGATGTCTTAGTACTGGAAATGCCATGGTTTGCACATCTTCGGGAGTCACAAAATCTCGACCTGCTAACCAAGCATGAGCACGTGCACAGCGATCTAATGCGATAGTGGCACGCGGGCTCACGCCCATATCAAGCCATTGGTCCAGCTGTTCACTGTATTGGCTCGGCTGACGAGTTGCCATAACCAGTCTCACAATGTATTGCTCAATGGTATCCGCCATGTGGACATTGAGTACTTCTTGTCTCGCTTGGAATATGGTCTCTTGGCTTATTTCAACGGGTTGAACCGCCGTGCTGCCTTTTGCTTCCCCTCGGTTGAGTCGAAGAATGTCTAGTTCACTTTCCATATCTGGGTAGTTTACTTCTAGGTGAAGTAAAAAACGGTCGAGCTGTGCTTCAGGTAGCGGGTATGTGCCTTCTTGCTCGATTGGGTTTTGTGTCGCCATAACTAAAAAGAGTTCTGGAAGCTTGTAGGTATTTCTTCCTGCTGTGACCTGCTTTTCTGCCATCGCTTCTAACATTGCAGCTTGTACTTTGGCTGGAGCACGGTTGATTTCATCTGCAAGAATTAACGAATTAAAAATAGGACCGGATTGAAAAGTAAACTCGCCTGTCTCTGGTCTGAAAATATCAGTACCAGTTAAATCTGCAGGTAACAGATCTGGCGTGAATTGAATGCGGTGGAAATCGCCTTCTACGCAATCGGCTAGAGATTTTACTGCGCGAGTTTTTGCGAGCCCTGGAGGTCCTTCAACAAGAATGTGACCGTCAGCCAGTAATGCGATCATCAACTGTTTTACCAGGTCTTGTTGACCTATGATTTGAGTTTCTAAATAGTCTTTTAGGGCATTGAAAGCGTTTGAATGCATGAAGTGCTCTCTTGATATTTGTATTTAAGTCTTAGATTGGTACTTGGGTTTGAAAAATTAAGAAAAGTTCCCTTAACTTTCAACATACAAGTACCCGATTTCTATTCTTGAGGTCGTTATAGAGATATGGGGATGTTTTTGATTTTCTAAATAGCGTTGGAGTGTTAAATAGATGTTTGGCTCACCAGCATTATTTGTGAAGAAAAAATAGCATTGCCATGCCTTTGGTCAATATTTTTGAGTTTTCTATATAAAAATAGAGACTAAAAATCTAAAGGGTTCTACTATGCGGCCGATAACAAAGCGTTACAATTTTCTGCCAATAGGGGCAATCTGATGTTCAAACTTAATTCCATGAGTATTAAACAAAAAGTCGTTGCGGGGATCACCTTTGCGGTGCTTGCTTCTACCGTTATTGTGGGTGTAATGGCTCAGCGCCAAGCTCGTGATGTACTGAGCCACCGTCTAATTGATATTCAATTGCCAAGTATGCTTGAGCAAATTAATGCAGAAGTTGACCGTGAAGTGTCTCAACTTCTACTTGCAGCTGAGCAAGTTGCTTCAAACGAATTTATCATCGACGCTGTTTCTTCAACAGACCGAGACCCTAGCGTTGAAGCTAAACTGGTCAAACAGCTTAATAATGTTCGTAACCAGTACCAACTGAATGATGCATCGGTTGCTAACCGACAAACATCTTATTACTGGAATCAAAATGGCTTTTTACGCCAATTAAACCAACAACAAGATGGTTGGTTCTTCGGTTTTACTCAGTCTGGTCAAAGAACCATGGTGAGCATGTTCCAAGAATCGACAGGCGAAGTGAAGATGTTTGCTAACTTCCAGCAAGTATCCGGCAGCACTATGTCTGGTCTATCAAAATCTATGGATGACATGGTAAGCCTATTGAATGGTTTTCAGATTGAATCGACAGGCTTTGTTTTCTTAACAGACAGTAAAGGTGATGTACAAATTCACCGTGAGCAAGGTAAAGCTAAGTCATCGCTTTCTCAACTTTATGGTTCTCAAGCTAGCCAGTTGTTGGATAAAAATGACTTTAATTTGATTACTACTGAGTACCAAGGCAAAGAAGTGTTTGTCGCAAGCTTGTACGTTTCATCAATGGATTGGTTTGTTATTGGTGTGGTACCGACTCAGGAAGTGTTTGCTGATTTAGATGCAACCGCTCAGAAGATGCTGATTACTACCATTGTTGTTGCGGTGATCTTTATTCTGATGGGAATTGTGTTAGCGAACAGCATTACGAACCCAATTAAACTGTTGTCTAAGCGTTTTTGTGATTTAGGCGCAGGTGATGGTGATTTATCACAACGCATTGAAGTGAAAGGCAACGATGAAATTGCTCAACTTTCGAATGGTTTTAATGGCTTTATTGAAAAGATCCATGAATCGATGAAAGAAGTGTCTTCTACAAGTCAGGCTCTTCAAATCGCGGCTGAAAGTGTATCGAATAAAGCGCATACCACTCATGACAACAGCCAAGAGCAGCGAGATCAGACTCTGCAAGTGGTGGCAGCTATAAACCAAATGGGTATGACTATCAGTGAAATTGCGTCTAACGCCGCGACTGCAGCTGAAACCGCGACTCAAGCGGCAGACAATACTGAAGTAGGTCGTAATGTTGTGAACAAAGCGAAAGATGCGATTAGCCGTTTGGCTCAAGATATTGAAAATACAGGTCAAGTGGTTGAGCAGCTCGCTTCTACTACGCAAGACATTGGTTCAATTTTGGGTGTTATCCGTGATATTTCAGACCAAACTAACCTACTTGCCTTAAACGCTGCAATTGAAGCTGCACGTGCTGGTGAGCAAGGTCGTGGCTTTGCAGTGGTAGCTGATGAAGTTCGTAACTTAGCGAGCCGAACTGCGGATTCTACTGAAGAAATTCAGAAGATGATTAACCAGTTACAAAGTGATGCAAAAGACGCTGTGACAGCGATGAATGCGGGTAAAGTCGTGACGCTTGAAGGTGTGTCTGCATCTGATGAAGCGGTGGGCGTTTTAGGTGGCATCTCAGATAGAATCACGGATATTACAGACCGAAATACTCAAGTTGCGACAGCAACGGAAGAGCAGTCAACGGTTGTACATACTATCAACCAAAATATTGAAGAAATTAACGCTATCAATGAAGTCACCACTGGTACTGCCGAGCAACTGGCTGATGCAAGCCAAGAGCTACGCTTACTGTCTGGTCGTTTAGATAAAATGGTAGGTACATTTAAGCTCTAGCATCACTTGGCTTAAATGAGTAAAATCAGCTTAGTTTCAATATTTAGTTTTAACTTTTTAGTATTAGGTAAGATTCATGAGCGATTTTGAAAAAGAACTAGAAGTGATGTCTCAAGAGATGGGTGACGAGCCTGAGGTAAAGCTCCCATCAATTGAAGAGCAAAAAGCAGTAGTTGCAGAGCTAAAGCGTTTAGAAGCAGAAGGTAAACTTACTCCTGAAGTTTTAGAACAGCACTTCGGTCAGTTCAATAAAACGAACAACTCACCTATTCATTAATTGAGTAGAGGGTGAATAAAAAAGGCGCTTTAATAGCGCCTTTTTGCTTTTTATAAAATCAAAAAGAAACACTCACTATATCTTAAAAGTGAGAATCTACTTTAAGCATATGAAACTACTAGTAAACCTCGATAATTCAGTAGGATAGGATATGGTGTAAGGTTTTTACTCTATTGACCTAGCGCTAAGGTTGACTAGATTGTGTACTGACAACGTTACGTTAAGAGGTTCACATGCATAATAACGATATAACAAGAAGCATAACTTTTGTTGCACATAACACTTTGCAATCCACCCTACTAAAAGAGTCGGTAGAGAATATTTTAGGGCTTCCTATCAATCAACTTACGTACCAACAATTGATTAATCAATATCGCTTTGAAGACCAAGTAATGACTTCATTGATCCTTATTGATTTTTCAAGTTTATCTGAAGAAGAAAAGGCCACTTACTTCGCCTTAAGGGATCAACAATTTCCTTCTGTAGATGAAGTCCTTATCAATTGTCCGCCTGAATCTGATTATGCCAGCTTTCTTAAGTGGAAAAATTTGGTTGGGGTTTTCTATAGTGACGACTCTCTAGATATGCTTGTTCGAGGGATGAAACAAGTGCTCGATGGGGAGTTTTGGTTTAGCCGTCAACTTGCACAAGAGTACATTCGTTTTTACAGAAACAGACAACCCGTTACGACCAGTGACCAATTTGCTTTATTAACAAAAAGAGAACAGCAAATTATTAAGTTGCTTGGTGAGGGGGCTTCAAATAATGACATTGCACAGCAATTATTTGTTAGTGAAAATACAGTAAAAACACATCTTCATAATGTATTCAAGAAGATTAATGTAAGTAATCGATTACAAGCTTTATTATGGGCAAAGGATAATATTGGGAACGAAGAATTTGTTTAAAAAATTAACCATTTTAAAAGGCACCTACTATTTAAGTTAGGTGCCTTTTTATTTTCAATTAACTATTGTATATTTTATTCTAATCATAAAGTTTACTACCTGTCTCTTATACACATCT
>NZ_VTXD01000012.1 GCF_013114625.1 Vibrio sp. 99-70-13A1 | reverse complement strand
AATTGATTTCCGAGGAAATCTTGCTTTGCTAATGCAAAACAAATTTTGATATTCATCAACGAGTGCCCACACAGATTGATAGGTTTAAATTGTTAAAGAGCTTTGCTTTTCGAACGATTCCTTTTAACAAGGAACCTCTCAAAGCGGACGTGAATTCTAGCGATTTAACTTAAAGTGTCAAACACTTTTTTAAAATTAATTTTTTAGAACTTTCGTCTTACTGATTACCGCTGAAGCCTTGTGGCGTCTGCCGTGTCAGTGAGGCGGCATTATAGAGAGGTTCTCTATATTGGCAAGCCTAAAAAGCGATTTTTTTTAAAAAAAACACTCAACTGTTTAGAGAACAACCAATCGATTATTTATACCAATTTAGACTCAAGTTACTTACAGCTTTCTCACAAAAACCTGTGGATAACTCAATCATCACTGTCGAAAAAGTAAGACAGCCTAGATCTTGGGTTTAGATATTCTCTTACCTTCTCAGGAAGCTTATTGGGATGGACGGCATTAACTATCTTTATTTCTTTATCGCCTAAATCAATGATAGGAGCCTGAGTTCGAGGGACGTTGGGATCATAAATAAGAACATTCGGAAATAGGATATTTTTACTATTCACCGAAATGACAAGACCAATCATGTCATTCGAAAGCTGTACAACCGTACCCGGGGGAAAAACACCCATAAACTTGATCAAAATATTTAGATTGTCATTGCTATATAGATGTTTGCAGTTTTTATATAAATGAGAGAGTGCTATATAAGGAATTTTTTGTTGGGATGGCACGTTGTGATGGCATAGATTATCGAAAGCATTCGCCACAGAGATAACTTTCGCTAGTTCATCAATGTGATCTTCTTTCAATCCTTCAGGGTACCCTGAACCATCATTAAGCTCATGATGCTGAGCAATCACATTCTTGGCACTAATTGGAAAGTCTTCAATCGCCTCCGCGATATCTAAACCATACTTAGTATGTAGCTTAAGATAATTACTTTCTGGTCCAGTTAAAGGAGTTTGCTTTCTTAAAATAGCTGAAGGTATTTTTATTTTACCAATATCGTGAAATAGAGCAGCAAATGAGAGCTCTTTCAATTGTTGAGCATTATAGTTCTTTGCCTTTCCTACCATCATGGCAATAACAGCAACATTTAGAGAATGGAAGTAAATATCCTCAAACTCACTTTTTCCATTCATCAAATGCAAAGTGACATTATCATCACTTAATAGCTTTTCAACGATATCGTCGATCAGAACCTTTGCCTCTCCAACAGCATCCGCTGGACGATTTCGAATCTTCGTCATTACAGAACGCATTCTAGCTAACGAACGTTCAAACTCTTTTTCACAATTGATAACTCTTCTTCTATATGAACTTAAGTTTTCAATTCGCTTTTGCTTCTCTTGCCACATCCTTTCAGCTTCAAGGTCCATTGCGCTCGACACATCGTCAGTATTGGCTGACTCTTGGCTTACAGGTAGAGGTTGCGTGTCACTTTGATTTAGATTGATATAAACATATTTAATACCCAAATGTTTGATCATTTGGATCTGTTCATTATCTTTTATCTTAAAGCTGTTAAACAGAAATGGATGCTCATTCCATTTGACTGGAAGTCGGATATGCAGTCCGGGTTGGATACGATCCACTGTAATTTTGATACTGGCCACTTTCTATATACAACACAATCTATGGTGATAATTTATAATTTTAATTAATTTATCGATTGAATTCATTATGTATTTCAGTGTGGTTAATTAAGTTCTTCACAATGCAACATCCAGCGAATTCCAAATTTGTCTTCAACTTTACCAAATCTAGCCCCCCAGAATGTCTCATTCAAAGGCATCATCACACGACCTGCATCACTAAAATATTCAAACAATTGATTTTGAGTTTGAGAGTTTTCAACGACTAATGAAAGTGCCATATTATTCCCTTGTAACTCTTTAGCGTTCACACCATCCGACATCATAATCCTGAGACCAAAAGCTTCAAGTTCAGCATGCATTATCCAATCTGGATTGCCCCCTTCAATAAGCTGTGGCGCATCTTTAAAGTACTGCTTTGTTAAAACAACGCCATTAAAACATTTTCGATAATACTCTAAGGCTTCTTCGCAACGACCACTGAAAAATAAGTAAGGGGTTAATTTAAGCATAGGCGTCTCCTTGGTTAATACTTTAACCATAGACGATGACATTAAGATTGGAAGGTAAGAGTGTGACTTTATTAAGTTTTACTGGCAATTTACGACTAAAGAATAACATCGGTGAAGTGTGATAGAGTCAAATATTTTAGCCCAGATACAACAAAGCCCCGACATAAGTCGAGGCTTTATCATTTAAATATGGTACCGGTAGGCGGACTTGAACCGCCACGCCCGAAGGCAACGGATTTTGAATCCGTCGTGTATACCAATTTCACCATACCGGCATCTTGGGGCTGTGCCCTTTCGATGTTTGGCATTATACGTATGCGAAGTGATCCTGCAAGTATAAAAGATTGAAAAGCAGTGTGTTTGACGATAATTTCGCCATTAACAAGTAAGCTGTGCGTTAGCTCTCTTTTCAGGGACCGAGTAAAACTATATTCTGACGAAAATTTTTAGGGTAAGTAAATTATTATGACATCAGCACACAAGTTACCACCAGCCGGTATGATGAGAAGGTTTAGCGCGCTCTTCTACGATGCATTGATCATCCTTGCTGTAGAAATGATGGCAGCTGGTATTGTGGTAGCAGTATTAGAAGCATTATTAGCGGGCGGATTTATCTCTTACGCGCCATATGCAGATGTGAGTGACATGCTTTCTAAGCATCCTATCTGGAGTTATGTATATACCTTTTACCTAGCCGCTGTTTGGGTTTATTTCTTCGTATTTTTCTGGACTCGTGCTGGTCAAACATTAGGAATGAGAGCTTGGAAATTACGCCTCCAAAATACAGATGGGACAGCAATTTCAGTCACACAGGCATTAATTAGGCTAGCAACATCAGGATTTGGATTATCAAACCTAGCCGTACCGTTTGATCCAAAGAAACGCGCCTTTCATGATATATGGGCAAAAACAGAAGTCGTTGTGCTTCCAAAGGCTAACTAGATACAGTCAGAGCGAAAGCTTTGACCTATTAAAAAGACTTAACAAAAAGGGAAAGCACTTAGCTTTCCCTTTTTATTTCCAATTTAGATTTTTCGTCTAACTTAAAGCTTACGCCTCAACAGCATCACCGCTACAAAAAAGAACACAAAACTAGGCGCTAATGCACCAAATGCTGGAGGTATCTGATAAACCAAACTGACAGGGCCGAAGAACTCACTTGAGATGTAAAAAGTGAAGCCCGCAATTACACCAGATAATATCCTTGCCCCCATAGTGACACTTCTTAAAGGACCAAAGATAAAAGATAATGCCATCAGCATCATTACAGCGATCGAGATAGGTTGCGTGACTTTACGCCAGAAAGCCAATTCATAACGAGATGAATCTTGTTCAGAAGCTTTCAAATAGTTGACGTAATCATAAAGCCCACTAAGAGATAACTCTTCTGGTTTAACCGTTACAACCGCCAATTTGTCAGGTGCCAAAGATGTTTTCCATAAGTAATCTGGTGAGACTATTTTCGAGATTTCGACTTCACTTTCAAAAGAAGTTGACTGCACACCAGACATCAACCAAGAGTTATCACCGTTATACTCTGCAGACTCAGCAAAAAGGCTCGTTTTTAAGTTCTTATCTTTATCAAACCGCCACATATTAACCCCACGTAGCTGCTCACCGTCTATTTCAGCGATAAAGATAAAGTCATTCGCATCTCTTGCCCACACGCCACTTTGGGTAGAAACAATACTACCTCCGGAGATGGACATTGCTCTTAAATCACGAGCCATTTTTTGAGCTTGAGGTGCGCCCCACTGCCCTAGCAGCATGACAATAACCATCAGTGGTACGGCTGTTTTTAATACCGACATACCGATATCAAGCTTAGAAAAACCTGCAGCCTGCATAACTACAAGTTCAGAGCTTGCCGCTAGCATACCTAACCCAATAAGAGCACCTAACAAAGCTGCCATCGGGAAGAACATTTCAATATCACGTGGAATACTCAAAAGCACAAAATAAAGCGCTTGGAGTAAATCGTATGTACCCCGACCTACCTTACGTAGCTGCTCTACATATTTGATGATTCCAGACAAACCAACAAACGTCACTAATACCAAAGACGTTGTCGCAATGATGGTTCGACCTATATATAAATCAAGAATCTTAAACACGATTTAAGCAAGCCTCTTCTTTCTAAGTTTTTCTTTAATTCGCCTTACTGGCACGCTATCCATAAAGTTTGCCGCTACTGCAACAACCAGAAGTAATGCATTAATCGGCCACATACCGATAACTGCAGGAATACTCCCATCCTCAATTGAAGATTTTGTTGCACTGATCGCCAAGAAGTAAGTTAGGTAGATAAGAATTGCGGGTCCCATTTTCGCGAAACGCCCTTGACGAGGGTTAACAGCAGAAAGAGGAACAACAAGCATCGTTAATAACGGAATACACAGCACGAGTGAAATACGCCATTGAAGTTCAGCTTTTGCTTTATTATCTGGGTGAGTGAGTAGATCCAACGTTGGAATCGCTTCCCAATCTCGTCCTTTTCTTTCTACATCTCTTTTACCAATTAAACCTTCGTATTCTTCAAAGTGCGTCACCATATAATCCACACGTGTTGGCACCCCTTCATAACGAGTACCCTCATACATGGTGATCACTTGGCGACCATCATTCAGCTCTTTTACATCGCCAGACTTCGAAAGCATCACACTCGGCAATATTGAATCGCGAGGAAGAATTTGAGCAATAAACACATTTGAAAGCTTGCTGTCTTTTATTGAATCAATAAATACAACTGAAGAGCCGTCTGGTGTTTGTTCGAAACTGCCCGTCTTCAATAAATCGACATTATTTTCGGCAGCCAGTTGCTCAATCAATTGAGCTTCTTTGTCTTGCGCCCAAGGTGATAACCAGAGTGAATTAAATGCAGCTACGCTCGCGGTAATAATCGCAAGATACAATGCAGCTTGAATTAGAAACTTATTTCCAATTCCCGTCGCATTCATCACGACAATTTCACTTTCGGCGTAAAGACGACCAAAAGTCAGTAATATCCCAATATAAATACTCAATGGAAGCATGAGTAATCCCATTGCTGGCATGTTCAAGCCGACAATAGATAAAATTAGACTTGCGGGTATGTCACCATCAGATGCGTCAGCTAAAACGCTGATGAACTTTTGGCTTAAAAATACGAGAAAAAGAACGAAAAATATCGCAAATTGGCTCTTGAGTGTCTCGCGGATCAAATATCTAACAATAATCACGCTCAAATTACCTATACAAAACTTGTTTTTTTAATTGAATCACTATAATTTCCCGTTGAACCTTTTATTTTTTAAATTTTTACTAAGTGTTAACGTTCTTATTTAAAGGTTAGTTCCATTGTAGGATCCAACAAGTAAGAGCGCATTATCTAACATTTAGTTCTATTTGTCTTCAGGATGTAGGAGTACGCATGGAGTTCAGTGTAAAAAGTGGCAGCCCAGAGAAACAACGTAGCGCATGTATCGTAGTTGGAGTATTTGAACCACGCCGCCTTTCTCCAGTAGCTGAGCAGCTAGATAAAATTAGCGATGGCTACATTAGTTCACTACTTCGCCGTGGTGATCTAGAAGGAAAACCTGGCCAGATGCTACTACTGCATCAAGTACCTGGTGTTCTATCAGAACGAGTTTTACTTGTTGGTTGTGGTAAAGAACGTGAACTTGGCGAACGCCAATACAAAGAAATCATTCAAAAAACCATCAGCACTCTGAATGAAACCGGATCTATGGAAGCTGTTTGTTTCCTAACAGAATTGCATGTTAAAGGTCGTGACACGTACTGGAAAGTGCGCCAAGCAGTAGAAGCGACTAAAGATGGTCTTTACACATTCGACCAATTCAAGAGCAACAAGCCTGAAACTCGTCGTCCACTTCGTAAATTGGTATTCAACGTGCCAACTCGTCGTGAATTGAGCCTTGGTGAAAAAGCAATTGCACACGGCTTAGCTATTTCTTCTGGTGTTAAAGCATCTAAAGATCTTGGTAACATGCCACCAAACATTGCAAACCCTGCATATCTAGCTTCTCAAGCTCGTCGCCTAGCGGATGACTTCGAAACTGTAACGACTAAGATCGTTGGTGAAGAAGAGATGGAAAAACTGGGTATGACTTCATACCTAGCAGTAGGTCGTGGTTCTAAGAACGAATCACTAATGTCTATCATGGAATACAAAGGTGCTGCAGATCCAAATGCAAAACCAATTGTACTGATTGGTAAAGGTCTTACTTTTGATTCAGGTGGTATTTCACTGAAACCAGGCGAAGCCATGGATGAAATGAAATATGACATGTGTGGTGCAGCGTCTGTTTTCGGCACAATGAAAGCATTAGCAAAACTGAACCTACCGATTAACGTTGTGGGTATTCTTGCTGGTTGTGAAAACATGCCAGGCAGCAATGCTTACCGTCCAGGTGACATTCTAACGACAATGTCAGGTCAGACTGTTGAAGTATTAAACACTGATGCTGAAGGTCGTTTGGTACTGTGTGATGCACTGACTTATGTAGAGCGCTTTGACCCAGAGTGTGTTGTTGATGTAGCAACACTAACTGGTGCATGTGTAATGGCTCTTGGTCACCACATCAGTGCAGTTCTATCGAACCATAACCCACTTTCTCATGAGCTAGTTAACGCATCTGAGCAAGCAAGCGACCGTGCATGGCGCCTACCAATGACTGACGAGTACCATGAGCAGCTTGCAAGCCCATTTGCAGACATGGCTAACATCGGTGGTCGCCCAGGCGGTACTATCACAGCAGGTTGTTTCTTATCTAAATTTGCTAAGAAATATCACTGGGCTCATATTGATAGTGCAGGTACAGCATGGAAATCTGGTAAAGCGAAAGGCTCTACCGGACGCCCAGTATCACTTCTTGTCCAATTCTTACTAAATAGAAGCGTCCAAGAAACAGAAGAGCAATCTTCAAAGTAGCTATCAAATAGCTAAAGAGGGCCTCCGGGCCCTTTTTTAATATCTCAATAAAAGTCGCAGTAACTCTAATAAGGCTTACTCGCTAATAAGGTTTACTCGTTTCAAAACGTTTGATACCTAACTTATTTTTAGCCATTTTAATTAGTCGCATTATTACTTAGCGCCACTATATTTTTGAGACTTTCAAAGGTAATCATATGTCCAATGCAACGTTTTACATTGTTAGCCCTGAATCGCCACAAGCGCATGATAAAGGCTTTGCTGAATACATCATTTTTCTAGCTGGGTATTTCGCTAAACAAGGCGCTAAGGTTTACCTTAATTGCAATGATAAAGCACATGCAGAAGCAATCGCTGAATACTTTTGGCAAATTGAGCCTGAACACTTTATCGCTCACAACCTTGTTGGTGAAGGTCCTAAGTACTCAACCAGCATTGAAATTGGGCACGATGGAGTAAAGCCAAATTGGAACCGTCAATTGGTGATAAATTTGGCGGATAATCACACAACCTTTGCGAACGCCTTTACTCAGGTGGTAGACTTCGTTCCTTGCGAAGAAAAAGCTAAGCAACAAGCTCGAGAAAGGTATAAAATTTACCGTCAGGCTGGGTATCAGCTACAAACTATCGAGATTCAACATCCATAGTCAAACGTCATAGTTAAAGCTATCTTTGATATTTAGATTCAAGAAGCTTCACTTATGAAGTTTGACCACGATTAACCATTCACAGTATCCGTTTAAGAGCACTATGGAAAAGACATATAACCCAACATCAATCGAACAAGCTCTGTATAAGACTTGGGAAGAGAAAGGCTACTTTAAGCCACACGGTGACACATCAAAAGAAGCTTACAGCATCATGATCCCGCCACCGAACGTCACTGGTAGCCTACACATGGGTCACGCGTTCCAAGATACGATCATGGATACACTTATCCGTGCAGAGCGTATGAAAGGAAAAAATACGCTTTGGCAAGTGGGTACTGACCACGCTGGTATCGCAACTCAAATGGTTGTTGAGCGTAAGATCGCTGCTGAAGAAGGCAAAACAAAACACGACTACGGCCGTGAAGCTTTCATCGACAAGATCTGGGAATGGAAAGGCGAATCTGGTGGCACGATCACTCAGCAACTTCGTCGTCTTGGTGCATCTGTAGATTGGGATCGTGAGCGATTCACTATGGATGACGGCTTATCAGCCGCGACTCAAGAAGTGTTTGTTCGTCTATACGAAGAAGACCTAATCTACCGTGGTAAACGTCTAGTAAACTGGGATCCTAAACTGCACACTGCAATTTCTGATCTTGAAGTTGAAAACAAAGACAAAAAAGGTTTCATGTGGCACTTCCGCTACCCACTAGCGAACGGTGTGAAAACCGCTGATGGCAAAGACTACATTGTCGTTGCAACTACGCGTCCAGAAACCATGCTTGGTGATACAGGCGTTGCTGTTAACCCAGAAGATCCACGTTACAAAGATCTTATCGGTAAAGAAATCCTACTTCCTATTGTTAATCGTCTTATCCCTATCGTAGGCGATGAGCACGCAGACATGGATAAAGGTACGGGTTGTGTGAAAATCACTCCAGCTCATGACTTTAACGATTACGAAGTAGGCAAGCGCCATAGCCTACCAATGATCAACATCCTAACGTTCAACGGTGATATCCGTGATGCGGCTGAAATCTTCACGACTAACGGTGAAGAAAGCGATGTGTACTCAACAGAACTTCCAGCTAAATACCAAGGCATGGAACGTTTTGCTGCTCGTCGTGCAACGGTTGCTGAATTTGAAGAGCTAGGGTTACTTGAAGAAATCAAAGATCACGATCTAACCGTTCCTTACGGTGACCGTGGTGGTGTGGTTATCGAGCCAATGCTGACTGACCAATGGTACGTGCGTACAGCACCTCTTGCTGAACCAGCAGTGAAAGCCGTTGAAGACGGTCAAATCCAGTTCGTACCTAAGCAATACGAAAACATGTACTTCGCGTGGATGCGTGACGTACAAGATTGGTGTATCTCTCGTCAACTTTGGTGGGGTCACCGCATCCCAGCATGGTACGACAACGATGGTAAAGTTTACGTAGGTCGCACTGAAGAAGAAGTTCGCGAAAAAAACAATCTTTCTCCGGTAATTGTTCTTAAGCAAGACAACGATGTATTAGATACATGGTTCTCTTCTGCACTTTGGACGTTCGGCACACAAGGCTGGCCTGAAGATACAGATGCACTGAAAACATTCCACCCATCTGAAGTACTAGTATCTGGTTTTGATATTATCTTCTTCTGGGTTGCTCGTATGATCATGATGACTATGCACTTCGTGAAAGACGAAGATGGCAATGCACAAGTACCTTTCAAAACCGTTTACATGACGGGGCTTATCCGTGATGAAAACGGCGACAAGATGTCTAAGTCGAAAGGTAACGTACTTGACCCAATCGATATGATTGACGGCATCGGTCTTGAAGAGCTAGTAGAAAAGCGTTGTGGCAACATGATGCAACCAAAACTGGCTGCTAAGATCGAAAAAGCTACGCGTAAAACTTTCGAAGATGGTATCGAACCATACGGTACTGATGCGTTACGCTTCACTCTTGCTGCTATGGCTTCAACTGGTCGTGACATCAACTGGGACATGAAGCGTCTTGAAGGTTACCGTAACTTCTGTAACAAGCTATGGAACGCAAGCCGTTACGTACTGATGAACACAGAAGAGCACGATTGTGGCATGTCACTGTCTGTAGAAGACCGTGCAAACATGGAATTCTCTCTAGCTGACAAGTGGATTGAATCTCAGTTTGAAGTTGCAGCGAAAGAGTTTAACGCTCACCTAGACAACTACCGTCTAGACATGGCGGCAAACACACTTTACGAATTCATCTGGAACCAATTCTGTGACTGGTACCTAGAGCTAACTAAACCTGTTCTTTGGAAAGGGTCTGAAGCTCAACAACAAGCGACTCGTTACACCCTTATCACGGTTCTAGAGAAGACTCTACGTCTTGCTCACCCTGTTCTTCCTTACATCACTGAATCTATCTGGCAGAGCGTTAAGCCGCTAGTAGACGGCGTTGAAGGCGAGACCATCATGACTCAAGCGCTTCCTCAGTTTAATGAAGCTAACTTCAATGCTGAGATCGTTGACGATATCGAGTGGGTTAAAACTTTCATCACAGCTATCCGTAACTTACGTGCGGAATACGACATTGCACCAAGCCAAGGCTTAGAAGTAATGATCAAAGTTGCTGATGAGAAAGATGCAGCCCGTATCGAAGCAAACAAGATCGTTCTTACTTCTCTAGCTAAGCTAGACGATATTAAAGTTCTAGCTGATGGTGAAGCGACTCCGGCTTGTGCAACTAAACTGGTTGGCAAATCTGAGCTGATGATCCCAATGGCTGGTCTTATCGATAAAGATGCAGAGCTTGCTCGCCTTGATAAAGAAGTGAAGAAAACTCACGGTGAAATCAAGCGTATCGAAGGTAAGCTAGGTAACGAAGGTTTTGTTGCGAAAGCACCAGAAGCCGTTATCGCGAAAGAGCGTGAAAAACTTGAAGGCTACCAAGAAACTCTTGTTAAGCTTGAAGAGCAAAAAGCGACCATCGCTGCTTTATAATTGAAGCGATTGTTTTGAATAAGAAAAAGGGCAGATGATAATCTGCCCTTTTTTATTTTCTTGCCGTCTGTATTCAAAGTCGATTTATAATTTATGAGTAGAGAACAAATAACCAAACTCAAATATTAGTCATCTCAATTAAGTATTAATGCGCTGCTTTTAATGACTCAACTCGTTCATCTAATTCGGGATGCGTGCTTAACCATGTAGGCAATTCAGCATATCCCTCAGAACCTTTACCTAGCAATTCAAACATCTCAATCATAGCCTGATTAGAACCATGCAGCTCGATCATCGAATAGGAAGCAAAAGCATCCGCTTCTCGCTCCGCATCTTGTGATTGACCGTTATTCGCAACAAACACACCAAGACCAGCAAGGTTATCAATAATCCCAGAGCTTTCACCTGTAAGAGTTGCCACAGCGACTGATAACAAACTCGATCTAACCAATATCTTCATTACATGCTGATGCTGAACATGCCCTAATTCATGTAACAAAATACTGTCTAATTGCTCCTCCGTTTGAGTCAACCGAACTAAGTCATCTAATACAATAATTGTCCCAGCACTCAAGGCAAACGCATTGGCGCCAAGTTCTGAAGAACGAAAGACCAACTGCACATCGCCCTCGATGTTCAGTTTTTGCAACTGCTTTTCAAAGCGCAGACGAATGTGGTTCTGTCGCGCTTCCGAAAGTGTTGAACTCTCAAAGAACTGGTCATCTAAAGATTCTAAAACCTGATTTTCAACCAATTTAGGCACTGAATCAGGTAAATAAGTAACTATTTGATGAGTTAACCACGGGATCCCATTAGTAAACATAGAGATAGTCAGTAAGATAAGAACAACACTGCTGACTAAAATGGTGGTGATGTTTTTCTCTAGTTTCCCTATGAAATTATGTTTACCCCTACTCCGTAAATAGGCATCCAACTCATCACTTGCATCCGTGATAAATTGCCATCCATCTGGAAACTTTAGCTTTGTTGGAGCAGATCCAACGCCTCGCATAATTTCAACACGCTCAAAGTATGCTGAGACAATAGAGCCATCCACATTAAGGATCAGCTTATCAGGCTGAGAGGTATCTAAAATTGCCTCGCAGCGTTCAGAGCTACGAGGCGGGTGCGCAACACCTGATATCATCTAGCCAATACCAAGGTCGACATTAAATGCTTGAGAGATCTCATCTGAAACAGCAGATTTCACATCTGAAGCTTGATCATTTGCAATGAGTAAATCCAAATCACCTTTAACATACGTATTATTCGATAAGTAATTCATCGTTCTAACCATTACCCATGGTCTTGCTAAACCAAGGGTAAACACTTGAAGTAAGAAGTTAGTCACGACTAAAGCCATGTAACCTTTTACTGTTAATGTAGAAGCAAAACTGAATGCTGAATTGGATTCATTGTCTTGGCTCTCAAGTGTTAACTCAGAGAATGTATAATTTCTAACTTTAACTTTAACGTAAGCAGCAATAGCTAAACTCATCGCGATAAAGCCAAAATAAAAAGCGACCACCAACGAAGTGAAGCTTCCGCTATTAGCCATTTCAGAGATTGATTCCGGGTTACTGATGACACTGAACCCTGCAATGCTAAAGAAACCCAAAGCAGCAGCAACACTCACTAAAAGCCAAGCAATCATGCAGACCAGATATACTTTAAAATAATAACGGCTTTGATAATCCGCTTTAAACTGACGATCACCATAGCGATAACCATTCGAAAAATAATTCGCTATACCAGTTAGTGACCAAGATTGCAGGTAAACATAAGCAGGGATGGATACTAAAATAGCAATACCACCAGCAATCATGTTCGCTTTCATAATAAAGATGATTGCAAAAATCGCTAAGGCTACCCCTAGACCGACAATGAGACCACGTCCAAGGATCGACCAATAAGCACCAGAAATAGTGCCATGGAAAGAGAAGTGAACATTTCTAAAGCTTGTCATTGCAGCATCAAAACGCGCATTACTGCGAGACAACAACGGCAATAAAGCCACAAAAGCCATCATTAAAATAAGCGCGATCTGAGGAGCTAATTGATTCGTAACACCCCAAACCACCACACAAATCATTGCAATGATTCGCCCCTTTAAGATTTGTATTGGTTGGCCGTGATATTCAAAGCTATCACCGCCAATAAATGTATTCCCATAGAAATAACGTTTATTACGTACTTTTGCCCATGCTGAGTAAATGCCCAGCGTTATGACGGATAACAGGATATTCACAATCCAAATTCCAAAGTACTCTTTACCTTTTCCCTTGAAACTAACCCTAGTTTCTAACTGTTTCGTTTCCATTCTCTATTCCATCTGACGTATTAAAAATAATCATGTACATCTACGTGCACATCAACAGTGTGAAATTATAGAAACACATCATTCTGATCAATTTATAATTGATGTAAAAAAGAGATCAACTTATCAGTATTAACCCTCTGATCTATAAGTTATTAACTAAATTATCAAGTAAGTACATTGACATTGTTGTAATTCGCAATTAATTTATAGTTGTAATGCGCAACTAACTCGGTGAAATATGAAAGCACAGCAGTTAAGAGAAGTATCTCGCCAATTGGTGAGACAGCTTGGAATGTTAAACAAAGAGTGCGGTGAGTTTGACTTACAACCAATCCAAGCTCACACATTGATCGAATTAGAAATACAGCCATCTAATGTTAATCAACTTGCTGCAAAGCTGAATATTGATAAATCTAACGCCAGTCGAGCTATTAGTAATCTTCAAAAAAAGGGGCTAATCGAAACCTTTCAACATCCTGAAGATAAAAGAAGTGTCGTCGCAACTTTAACGCCACTAGGTAATGAAACGGTCTGTCAGTTACACCAACAACAAAATAAATTTTATGATTCGGTATTAACAAGACTCACAACCAGTGAAACAAATACCGTATCTGAAGCCATTGAGCTTTATCTCAAAGCACTCGATCAAACTCATTCATCAGAAGCGTTTGTGGTCCGCACATTAACAAAACAAGACAACGCTGATGTTGCCAATGTCATTCGACAAGTCTCGTACGAAAATGGATTAACTGAAGATAAGGGTTATGGAGTCGCCGACCCTACTCTAGAAGATATGTTCAGTGTTTATAATAATGAACGCGCTCAATACTGGGTAATAGAACTCGCGGGAAAAGTGGTAGGCGGTGGTGGTTTTGCCCCCCTAGCAGGAATGCCTGAAGTGTGTGAATTGCAGAAAATGTATTTTCTACCGGAAACTCGCGGAAAGGGCTTGGCAAAGAAATTGGTTAATATGTCGATTAGTCATGCCAAAACGTTAGGCTATAAACAGATGTACTTAGAAACGACGGAATGTCTAAATGCCGCAGTTAAGCTCTATGAAAAGCTTGGGTTTGAGCATTTAGAATCGGCTTGGGGTGAAACTGGCCATGATGCCTGTGAAGTCGTCATGGCTAAGCAGTTAACGTAAAAAGTTGCTGACGCATGAAGCGGGGTTCAGAGATATCTTTGACACCTCAACCTGTCCATCAATTTCTACTTCTAAATTGTATAAATCTTTAGGGTTGGGGTGATTAATATCAGAGATGATTGGCGCCTCAACCTGGAAAATAACTCCTGTATGCTCTGCTCTTACATCAATCGGCAATACCAACTTCATCCCATTAAACTTTATTGAGGCAGAAACAAGACCTGGCTTTAATGTTTGATAGATAAGGTCAACTTTAAACTCACAGCCACCACCATGGTGCCAAATTTGCTCAGTCACAACTTGCTCTAACTTTATATTTCTAACGAACTGTAAGTATGGCGCTTTCCATACACCAATCCTTGAATCAGATACCTGCCTTTCGTCGACTAGGACTTCTGGCATATCTTCTTCAAGCAGCAAACCTTCCTCTTCTTCTAAAAAGAGAATTTCAAAACGGTTACGACCTAGCTGAAGATACGGAGAAATGTCTTTTCGATACTCAATATCACTTCCGTCACAGTCAAAAACACCCACACCGTTTAATCTCACTTCAGCATAATAATCAATGCCAGCCATCACTAATTCAACAAACGGAACAGCCATCATGGCTTCATCAACTTCAATATCGTGCATCAAGTGCCATTCTTGTTCAGTAATCGCCTCTTCACTCAGAGAGTTAGGGAGTACAGAACTTAAAGCAGCAGGAAAAGTGATGTCGTCTTGAGGGATAGAAAGATCGGTTAACGGGGATATTTGCCAAAGGCCAGCCAGTGATAACTGCATAGGATAAATTGAGCTAGATCAAGTTTGAGCGCATTATAGTGAATGTATACACATAATGACATGTATTTTTGTAGGGTTTTCGAACAGATACAAAAATGCCAGCAAAGATGCTGGCATTCATTAAATCACGACAAATTACTCTTCGTCTTCATCATCTTCTTCTGGGTGAATAGCATCTTCACCTTCATAGTAAGTACCCCAGCCATCGTAAATGATGTCGAATTTCTCAGCTAGATTAACAAGCTTCTCAACTTGCTCATCAATCGTTTCTGGGTTTAGAACAGACTGCATCATTGCATCACAACAAAGTAGCTTCTTACCATCTTCGTCTTCTGTCTCTTCAGCTTCAAGAACTTCAAAGCCCATTTTGAATGCTTCAACAACGGCTTTTTCAAGTACTTCGAAATCTTCAGCAAATAGGTGATGCTCAATATCGTATAAAGCATCAGGATCGCTACCATCTTCAATTAATGCTTCAATGATGTCGCGAGTCTCTTCCTTTTGAAATTCAATTAATTCCGCTACTGATAGATATTCATCTTCGTGAGACATGTGTCTGCTCCAGAGTGTTGACTATGAAAAGATCAAATTTGATTGTCACGAAATATGTCATGGATCGACCAGAAAAGCCACCTAGATTAAGGGTTGAAGATGATCTTTCTAACCAGATTAGTAGCCTAATATTAATTGAAAAATAAAACAGCAATCACAGAAACAAATTTTCAACATATTATTAACCATCTTATATTTTAGCATATCGTCTGCATTCACTATATTGCATGAAACGCTCTTTAAATGCGTATTAATGCGCACTAAATGCATATGAGAGATCATGTCAAAATGAATAAAACCTCATTTACAACTCAAAAAATGAATAATGGTGAATACTTATTCAATTAATTTCACTGAGATAATCGAACAACCCCTCCATAAACAGCATATAAACTCAGGTGGAAGCATCTATACAATAAGTCGTCATACAACATAAAAATATAAAAATATTAATATTAGTAGTTTTTATAACCACAATTATCATCCAAACCAAGCAAAGGCACTATTATAGGAACTTGCATCTTTCTTTTAACCTTGTCATAACTAGAATCTGGATTAAAAGTAAGGATGCAAAATGAGTAAGCTGTACGTTGGCTCCGAAGTTGGTCAGTTAAGACGAGTTCTATTAAACCGACCAGAACGAGCACTCACCCACCTCACCCCTTCAAACTGTCATGAACTATTATTTGATGATGTTTTAGCTGTTGAAGCGGCAGGTGAAGAGCACGATGCTTTCGCCTCTACACTGCGTAACCAAGGTGTGGAAGTATTACTGTTACACGATCTACTCGTTGAAACGCTCAATGTCGCTGAAGCTAGGGAATGGTTGCTTAATACTCAGATATCTGATTTCCGTTATGGTCCTACTTTTGCTCGAGACTTGCGTAATTATCTTGCTCAAATGGACAATGAACACCTAGCAACCATTCTATTAGGTGGCTTGGCTTATTCAGAGCTTCCAATCAAGTCTTCTTCTATGCTGCCTAAAATGCATAGACCTCTCGACTTTGTCATTGAACCATTACCTAATCACTTATTCACGCGTGATACTTCATGTTGGGTATATGGCGGTGTATCTCTTAACCCAATGATGATGCCTGCTCGTCAACGAGAAACGAATCACTTGCGTGCAATCTACCGCTGGCACCCTGTCTTTGCCGGTCAAGATTTCATAAAATACTTTGGCGATGAAGATTTGCATTACGACAATGCAAATATTGAAGGTGGTGATGTTCTTGTTATTGGTAAAGGCGCTGTGCTAATCGGTATCTCTGAGCGTACTAAACCTCAAGGTGTTGAAAATTTAGCAGCAAGCCTATTTAAATCAGGTCAGGCTAAAGAAGTTATCGCCATTGATCTGCCAAAACACCGTTCATGCATGCATTTAGATACTGTCATGACGCACATGGATATTGATACTTTCTCTGTATACCCAGAGATCGTACGTAAAGATCTTGATACTTGGCGCTTAACACCAAAAGGAAATGGTGAAATGCGTGTAGAGAAGGCAGATAACTACTTGTCTGCTATCGAAGGCGCATTAGGGTTAGATCAACTGAAGATCATTACTACTGGTGGTGATAACTACGAAGCGGAACGTGAACAGTGGAATGATGCTAACAACGTACTGACCGTTAAACCTGGTACAGTTATTGGTTACGAGCGCAACGTTTACACGAATGAAAAGTACGATAAAGCCGGGATCGAAGTCCTGACTATTCCTGGAAACGAGCTTGGTCGTGGACGCGGTGGCGCTCGCTGCATGAGTTGTCCAATTGAGCGTGATGATATTTAAAAACGATAAATATCATTGGTAGAAGTTATCTCAAACTCTACCGTTTATAATTCTAGAAAAGCTGATGATTAATCATCAGCTTTTTTTGTTAAACTTTAAAATAATTATTCACAATAAAAGCATTTATATGTATAACTATCTACTTCATTGATTCTTTATGCTCAAGGAGCGAGATATGGCTTTTAATCTTCGCAACCGTAACTTTCTAAAACTTCTCGATTTCTCTCCAAAGGAAATTCAGTTTTTACTGGATCTCTCTGCTGACTTAAAAAAAGCTAAATATGCAGGTACGGAGCAGAAAAAATTAACCGGTAAAAATATCGCGCTGATCTTTGAAAAAGCCTCAACTCGAACTCGCTGTGCCTTTGAAGTTGCCGCTTTTGATCAAGGTGCGCAAGTTTCTTATCTCGGTCCTTCTGGTTCTCAGATAGGTCAAAAGGAATCAATGAAAGACACAGCCCGTGTATTAGGGCGAATGTATGACGGCATCGAATATCGGGGATTTGGGCAATACATAGTTGAAGATTTGGGTGCTTATTCGGGTGTCCCTGTCTGGAATGGGCTAACTGATGAATTCCACCCAACACAAATTCTTGCTGATTTTCTAACGATGCTTGAACATGGTCAGGGTAAACAGCTGCATCAAATTAGTTTTGCTTACCTTGGTGATGCTCGTAACAACATGGGTAATTCACTTTTAGTAGGCGCAGCAAAAATGGGAATGGATATTCGCCTCGTTGCTCCGCAAGCCTTTTGGCCAGAAGAGTCGCTTGTAGAACAATGCCAATCTATAGCTAAAACGACAGGCGCTAAAATCACTCTCACAGAAGATGTTAGCGAGGGAGTACAAGGCTGTGATTTCCTTTATACCGATGTATGGGTGTCAATGGGTGAGCCGCCAGAAGCTTGGGATGAACGAGTTGCAGTAATGACACCTTACCAAGTGAATATGGATGTCATTAAACAAACGGGTAATCCACAAGTTAAGTTCATGCATTGTCTTCCTGCTTTTCATAATAATGAAACCGTAATTGGGCAGCAAGTCGCAGATAAATACGGCATGAACGGCTTAGAAGTTACAGATGAAGTCTTTGAATCGGAATATTCAATTGTATTTGATGAAGCCGAAAACCGTATGCACACCATCAAAGCAGTCATGGTTGCCACATTAGGGTAGCCATCTTAAAATTTATGATTCGAGCGTGAATCATAGAGTTTTATAACAGTAAAAAAGCTTGATGTAATCGCTTGCGATCACAAATTGAAAGCGTATAATTCTCGGCAATTTGACTGAGAGTAGTGAAAATGACACCTATCAATGTTGTGAAAATGCCCAATATTGCACGCAAGCTATCTTGCTTGTCTGGTTGTCTATTCTGCTTTTCAGCACGTTTTTAAAGCCTCCCTTATTGGGGGGCTTTTTTATGGCTAATACAAAATAGTAGGGAAGAAGATCATGACGAATTCGCTTTTTCAAAAGCACATTATCTCAATTCCAGAGCTTTCTCGTGAAGAGCTAGAATTGATTGTTCAAACGGCAGGTCAACTCAAAGCAGAACCCAACCCTAACCTTATTAAAAATAAAGTCATTGCGAGCTGTTTCTTCGAACCTTCAACTCGTACACGTCTGTCTTTTGAAACCGCAATTCAACGTATTGGCGGAGATGTGATTGGTTTTGATAGTGGCGGTAATACTTCTTTAGCTAAAAAAGGCGAGACACTGGCAGATTCAGTGCAGGTGATTTCTTCTTATGTAGATGCTTATGTAATGCGTCATCCACAAGAAGGCGCTGCGCGTCTCGCTTCAGAATTCTCAAATGGCGTGCCAGTCATCAACGCTGGTGATGGTGCGAACCAACACCCCACTCAAACTCTTCTTGATCTCTTCTCTATTGCAGAAACTCAAGGACGTTTAGATAACTTGAATGTCGCGTTCGTTGGTGACCTGAAATATGGCAGAACCGTACACTCGCTGACTCAAGCATTGGCTAAGTTCAACAATGTATGTTTCTACTTTATCGCTCCTGAAGCTTTGGCAATGCCTGACTATATCTGTGAAGAGCTTGATGAAGCAGGCATTCAGTATAAGCAGCTATTAGATATGGATAGTGTTATTCCTGAGCTAGATATTCTGTACATGACTCGCGTACAAAAAGAGCGTTTCGATGAATCTGAATATGCTCATATTAAATCGGCTTATATTTTAAATGCTGCGCTTCTTGAAGGTGCTCGTGACAACCTTAAAGTACTTCACCCACTACCACGTGTAGATGAAATTACTACTGATGTTGATAAAACACCTTATGCCTATTACTTCGAGCAAGCTGAAAATGGCGTTTACGCACGTGAAGCTTTGCTGGCTCTAGTTCTAAACGAAACCTTGTAATCGGGAGATATACCATGACAAAAGAAACTCAATTGCAAGTTGAAGCAATCAAGAATGGCACCGTGATTGACCATATTCCTGCAAATATCGGCATCAAAGTTCTAAAACTTTTTGATATGCATAACTCGAATCAACGAATCACGATTGGTCTAAACCTTCCTTCTTCAGCTTTAGGTGGAAAAGACTTACTAAAAATTGAAAACGTCTTCGTTACGGAAGAACAAGCGAATAAGTTAGCTCTGTATGCACCGCATGCTACTGTTAACCAAATAGAAGACTACAAAGTCGTTAAGAAGCTTGCTTTAGAACTTCCTGAGCAAATCAATGATATTTTTGAATGCCCAAATACCAACTGTATTACGCATAATGAACCCGTTGAAAGTAGCTTCAAGGTCTTTGAGAAGAAAGAAGATATTCGCTTGAAGTGTAAATACTGTGAGAAAGTTTTCGCTCGTGAAATCGTAACAGAAAGATAAAGCCAGTTTATTCATCGCTGCGAATGTCAAAACTATGAAATACCTCGCCTGTGCGGGGTATTTTACTCTTTACCAATCGAAAATTTGGAGGCACACTGAATTTCGATTTTTATCTCATAACTGATGGAATAACCCATGACTAAAGTACTTCATACAGAATCTGCTCCAGCAGCAATCGGCCCATATGTTCAAGGTGTTGATCTTGGCAATATGGTACTGACTTCAGGTCAGATTCCAGTAAACCCAGCAACGGGTGAAGTGTCGGAAGACATCGCAGTACAAGCTCGTCAGTCTCTAGACAATGTTCAAGCTGTTGTTGAAGCGTCTGGTCTAACGGTAAAAGATATCGTGAAACTAACGGTATTCGTAAAAGACCTAAATGATTTCGGAACTGTAAATGAAGTTTACGGTAAGTTCTTCGACGAACACGGTGTAGCAAACTACCCTGCTCGCTCTTGTGTTGAAGTTGCTCGTCTACCAAAAGATGTTGGTATTGAAATCGAAGCTATTGCGGTTCGTAAATAAGTTTCAAGCTCTCGAATGGACATTCAAGCCAAGTCACTGCTCTTGCTTAGTTAGTACATTCATGAGAAACAAAAAAGGTTGCCCTGTCGGCAACCTTTTTTATTGTCTGTCGTAAAGCTTAATTATTTGCGATTAAGCTCAACCACTTCTTTATCTAATGCTTCCAGCTTATTTTTCATTTGCTCTCGGCACTGATTCGCTAATTCGCGTACGTTCGATTTGTCATAACCTTCAACGCTAACTGGCGGCAACATTTCAACGATAACATGACCGTTATTCCAGCGGTTTAATTTAACATCACCAGTCGAGCTACAAACGATTGGAATAATCGGTAAACCAGCCCCAATAGCAGCA
This sequence comes from Vibrio sp. 99-70-13A1, assembly GCF_013114625.1. GTDB lineage: Bacteria > Pseudomonadota > Gammaproteobacteria > Enterobacterales > Vibrionaceae > Vibrio. The sequence continues at coordinate 71,268 of NZ_VTXD01000012.1, read as the reverse complement.
TGAAATGCACCTGTTTTAAATGGTAGTAACCCGCGTCCGCGTGAACGAGTACCTTCAGGGAACATCCAAACCGATACATCGCTTTCTTTTAAGCTGTTCACAACCTGATCGATAGTGCCAACTGCTTTGCTTCTATTTGCACGGTCAATAAGGATGTTACCCGTTAGCCAATAAAGCTGACCAAACAAAGGCATCCAAACTAGGCTTTTCTTACCTACCGTCACAACTTTAGGCGTCACTGCTGATGAAATAGTGAACAAATCCCAGCTATTCTGGTGGTTGGCAACGTAGACATGCTGACCACGAGAATAAGCATCTTCAGGAATGCGTAACTCTAACTTCATACCAAATATTTTGGACATGTAACCGAAGTAACGACCAAAAGTAAAAACATGCTTTGGGTTACGCGGGCTTAATAAGCAGTAGCCACAACCAAATACAAACATAAGAATCGCAAAAATAGCGAGGGCAAAAATACGTAGTATTGCTATCATCTTGTTCTCCAGAAACACCTTTACTGAACATCGATCAAAGTGAGATTCACGATGCTAAAAACCATAAGGTGCAACTATAAATAAATACATCTATAAAAAAGCCGAAACCAAGGTTTCGACTTTCTATTTTTATCGTTTAAATCATCATTCACTAGCGTATTGGCTAGTTTGAATCACGAAAACGTTCGATATTTGCGCCTAGGGCAGACAGTTTATCTTCAATCTTATCGTAGCCACGATCGATATGATAAATGCGGTCTACGATAGTTTCACCTTGAGCAATACAGCCCGCGATAACTAAACTTGCAGAAGCACGTAGATCGGTCGCCATAACTTGTGCACCACTTAACTGAGGCGTGTCACCACAAATCGCAGTGTTGCCTTCAATTTCAGCTTTGGCACCCATACGCTGAAGTTCAGGAATATGCATAAAGCGGTTTTCAAAAATAGTTTCAGTGATAACACCACTACCTTTCGCCATCATATTCAGCAAAGTAAATTGCGCTTGCATATCTGTAGGAAAACCAGGGTGAGGTGCTGTTACGATTTTCACCGCTTTCAGCTCACGACCCGTCATATCCAAGCTGATCCAATCTTCGCCTGTTTCAACTTTCGCACCAGCTTCTTCAAGCTTCGCTAATGCTGCTTCAAGAAGATGAGCGCTAGTGTTACGACAAACCACTTTTCCGCCAGAAACGGCAGCAGCAACTAAGAAAGTCCCGGTTTCAATACGGTCTGCAACCACAGCATGTTTACCACCACCAAGGCGTTCAACGCCTTCAATAGTAATAGTATCTGTACCTGCACCTGAAATCTTAGCGCCTAACTTATTTAGGAAGTCAGCAGTATCAACAATCTCTGGCTCACGAGCCGAGTTATCAAGTACTGTTTTACCTTCAGCCAATGTTGCTGCACACATGATAGTTATAGTGGCACCTACGCTCACTTTATCCATCACGATGTGCGCGCCTTTAAGGCGACCATCAACACTTGCTTTAACGTAACCGTCTTCTAATGTGATTGTTGCACCCAGTTGCTCAAGACCGTGGATATGAAGATCCACAGGGCGAGCACCAATCGCACAACCACCAGGAAGTGATACTTGACCTTGACCAAAACGAGCCACCAATGGACCTAAAGCCCAAATAGATGCACGCATCGTTTTCACTAAGTCATACGGAGCACACAGTTCATTGATCTCACGACCATCAACATGAACACTACCGTTACGTGATACTTTTGCACCTAATCGCTTAAGCAATTCCATCGTGGTATCAATATCACGAAGGTGAGGTACATTACTTACTTCCACAGGTTCTTCTGCAAGAATAGAAGCAAATAAAATAGGAAGCGCAGCATTTTTTGCGCCTGAGATCGTTACTTCGCCATTAAGTGGCTTATCCGATCCAATAACTCGAAACTTTTCCATCATAAACCTTACAGAGACATCAGTTTCTTATCGCGTTCCCACTCTTCTGGCGTATAAGCCTTGATAGAAAGAGCGTGGATATCATTACGTTGAATGTATTCCATCAGAGGACCATAAATAAGCTGCTGTTTTTTTACTCGGTTCATACCGTCAAAACAAGCATCGATTGCAACCACTTCATAGTGGCTACCTTCACCTTTTACGATAAGTTCTTGTAGGCCCAACGCCTCTGTTAATAATTCTTGTACTTTTGTGCTGTCCACAAATAGCTCCTGCCTAATCTTTTAAGTGTTTTGCCATCAATGGCTGGATATTGCTCAATTGGAACAACGTTCGTAATTGTTCTGGCACGAAACTGAGCATTATATGACAGTTTTGATTTTTTGCATGCTCTATTAAGTGAATTAGCATCACCATTCCAGCCGAATCAATGCGATTTACTTGATTTAAGTCGACTTGCACTTCAGATTCAGTCGTTTTCCACCTCTCCAATGTTAACCATAGCGACGGAACTGACTCTCTATCTAAATCACCAGAGAGTTGGAACTCATTTAAGCTTGCAGATTTCCATTGAGGGTGTGACATTATTTTACCCCTTCAAAACGAATCGGCTGCTTTGCTAAACGGTCTAAATCTTCAGCCACTGAAACAATACCTTGCTGACGAATTTTACTGTTCCATTCTGACTGCTTACTAGAAAGTAAGCTAATGCCTTCCGCAATCATATCAAACGCTTTCCACTCGCCAGATTTTTTATCTTTACGCAGCTTAAATTCAAGTTTGATATTAGGCCGTGGAGCCGCAACAATATCGACTTTAACACTAGTAATACGAGTGCCTTCTTTTAACTTAGCTTCTGGTCCAAATTCAATTTTTTGGTCAGTGTACTGAGTCAAAACTTGCGCATACGACGTCACTAGATAACCATAAAAGGCATCAATAAAAATACGTACGTCTTTTTTATCCGCACCTTTTAAATTTGGACCGAGAAGCTTTAATGCCGCATATTGAGAATTGACGTATGGCATCAACTCTTCTTCAACGATGACTTTCAATAATTCAGGATCATTCTGAATATTAACTTGCTCGTCTTTCAATCGAGAAAAAGCTTGGTCAGCGACTTGCTTCATCATCTGATAAGGCTGAGTTTTATCTATCGCTTCTTTTTTATCAGTCGACTCTGCAAAAACGTTTACAGAAAAAAGCAAAACCGTCAGGGTTATAAATAATTTCTTCAGCATGTCATTATTCCTTTGTCGTTTCTTCAGAACCGCCAACGCTATATAGAACTTGACCGATCAAATCTTCAAGTACTAAAGCAGATTTAGTATCCTCAATGAAATCGCCATCAATTAGCATTTCTTCATCTTCGAATACAAAGCCAGGCACTAAGCTAATGTATTGCTCACCGATCAATCCTGAAGTCAAAATCTTCGCGCTTGAAGTTTCTGGAAATTGTGAATATTTCGCATCAATAGAAAGGTTAACAACGGGTAAATAACTTTCTTTGTCTAATTCAATACTCGTAACACGACCAACAACCACACCGCCAACTTTGACAGGTGAACGTACTTTCAAGCTACCAATGTTGTCGAAGGTCGCCTTTAAAGAGTAAGTATGGTTTGAACCAAGCCCTTTTACGTCAGCGACTTGAAAAATCATGATTAAGATTGCGCAAATTCCGGCGATAACAAAAGTACCGACCCATAATTCTAGTTTTCGTGTTTGTTGCATGATTAATTCCCGAACATCAGTGCTGTAAGAACAAAATCTAGCCCCAATACAGCTAGAGAAGAGTGCACAACTGTGCGTGTAGTGGCGCGGCTAATACCTTCGGAAGTCGGTATCGCATCGTAACCATTAAATAGAGCAATCCAAGTTACTGTAATAGCAAAGAACATACACTTAATTAAGCTGTTACCTATGTCTCTACCTAACTCAACAGAAGACTGCATAGCAGACCAAAAGCTGCCGTGATCAATTCCTTTCCAGTCAACACCAACAAGTTGACCACCCCAAATACCCACCGCCATAAAAATCATGGCAAGCAGTGGCATCGAAATCAATCCAGCCCATAAACGAGGAGCGATTACTCGCTTTAAGGGATCAACTGCCATCATTTCTAAGCTAGATAATTGCTCGGTCGCTTTCATCAAACCGATTTCAGCCGTTAAGGCTGAGCCAGCACGCCCGGCAAAAAGCAGAGCCGTCACAACCGGTCCTAGCTCACGCAGTAACGATAGTGCCACCATTTGTCCAAGGCTACCTTCAGCTCCATAATCGATGAGAATTACGTAGCCTTGTAAGCTCAGAACCATCCCGATGAAAAGTCCAGAAACGATAATAATCGCAAGGGACTGAACACCGACGCTGTAAAGCTGCTTAACTAATAGAGGGAAGTTTTTTAAACGAGGGACTCCGGCTAGGGCTCCGAATAACATTAGACTTGCACGCCCAAAAGCTTCACAAATGGCTAATGCTCTTTGTCCAACGCTCGCGATATAATTGGAGATCATTTTAGAACAAGTCCTCTTCAATACTTTGAGCGGGGAAACGGAAAGGCACAGGACCATCCGCATCACCTTGTAAGAATTGCTGCACTCTTGGATCGTTACTTTGGCGCAATTCCTCAGGAGAACCACTAGCAATGACTTTTCCGTCTGCGAGTAAATAGACAAGATCGGCAATACTCATTACTTCAGGAACGTCATGTGAAACGACTATCGATGTCAAATCCAATGCCTGGTTCAAGCTACGGATAAGCTTAACTAAGACGCCCATTGTAATAGGGTCCTGCCCAACAAAAGGTTCGTCGTACATGATAAGTTCAGGATCAAGCGCAATAGCACGTGCTAAAGCTGCACGTCTTGCCATGCCGCCAGAAAGCTCACTCGGCATAAGTTGTGCAGCGCCGCGAAGCCCTACCGCCTCAAGTTTAAGCATGACAATAGAATGAATAAACTTTTCACATAATTCTGTATGTTCGCGTAGTGGGAACGCGACGTTATCAAATACAGTTAGATCCGTAAAAAGCGCACCTGACTGAAACAGCATGCTCATTTTTTTACGGGCTTGATATAACTTTCGGCGCGACAGTGATGGAATGTCATCACCATCAAACCACACCTTCCCCGTATTTGGAGGTAACTGACCGCCAATAATACGCAATAAAGTTGTTTTACCTATACCTGATGGTCCCATGATCGCAGTGATCTTACCTTTAGGTACGAGTAAGCTAATGTCATCAAAAATAGTTCGTTCGCCGCGAGAGAACGTTAAGTTCTCTACTCTAACGAGTTCATTATTTCTCATAGTATGGCTCTATCCTTGATCTAAAAAGCATCGTTAATTCGGTTCATGATAAGCACTATGTATAATAATTAAAAGCACTGTTCGATTTATTCTAGTGCTCATCCAACCTCTTCTAAATAATAAAATTCATGATTATTTTTAAAAGCGATGAAGTTTGTTTACAGCTAACCAACAATTAATTGAAACAGTGGCTTCCCTTTTACTTAGCAACAAGTCAAAATTAGCGGTTAATTACCCCCTTTTAACTCATTTGTAGGAATCATCATGCTTGAAGCCATCGCGTTTCTAATTGTCGGTCTTGTTTTTTTAGTTTGGAGTGCAGATAAGCTTGTATATGGTGCTGCTGCTCTTGCTCGTAACGTAGGTATTTCACCTCTTGTTATTGGTATGACAATTCTGGCTATGGGTTCTTCTGCTCCTGAAATGATGGTTTCCGCCACAGCAGCTTTAGATGGCAAAACCGATACTGCGGTTGGTAACGTTCTTGGTTCTAACATTGCTAATATTGCTCTTATCTTAGGTATTACCGCGCTGATTAAACCGCTTTCAATCAGCTCTGGCGTTATTCGAAGAGAACTTCCACTAATGATTGGTGTCACCTTATTAGCAGGGGCTTTATTATGGGATAATCACCTTGGTTTCTATGAAGGCGTCCTTCTATTTGTGCTTTTTGCCGCATTCTTAATAGCTATGTTACAGATTAGCCGTAAAGAAAAAGTGAATGGTGATGCTTTTGTTGATGAACAAGAGTCAGAAGTTCCTGAAGGGGTGAGTAATCCAAAAGCCATTATGTGGGTAGTGATTGGTTTGATTATTCTTCCGCTAGCTGCCGACATGCTTGTCGATAACGCAGTCGTTATCGCGAAATATTTTGGTATGAGTGATCTTGTTATCGGTCTAACTATCATTGCAATTGGTACAAGTTTACCTGAATTAGCCGCCTCTCTAGCAGGTGTTATGAAAGGTGAAGACGATATGGCTGTGGGTAATATCATTGGTTCTAACGTATTCAACATCCTTGCGGTAATGGGCATTCCAGGTATTTTAAATCCATCAATTCTAAGTGAATTTGCAATGGGTCGTGATTTTTGGGTAATGCTAGGCGTTTCGCTATTACTCGTACTAATGGCGCTTGGTAAGTCTCGTAGCGTTAACCGTATTGAAGGTGGCGTTCTAGTCACACTGTTCCTTGCATACCAAGGTTACTTGCTAATGAATATGACGGCTTAATCACGCTTTATACAACGAACAAAACCTAATTTTCTGGAGTATTTGATGTCTCAGTCATTCGATTATCGCAGTGTCGCTAAACAAGTATTAGAGACCGAGATTGCGGGTTTAACTCAACTGGATCAATATTTTAATGAACAGTTTTGCCAAGCCTGTGAACTCATCCTTAATAACAAAGGCAAAGTTGTTGTTATGGGTATGGGAAAATCAGGACACATAGGCAAGAAAATAGCAGCAACGCTTGCCAGTACCGGCACTTCAGCATTTTTTGTACACCCAGGAGAAGCCGCGCATGGTGATCTTGGGATGATAGAGCCTGGTGATATTGTTCTCGCTATATCTAACTCTGGCGAGTCAGGGGAGATATTGAGCCTTTTCCCTGTTCTTAAGCGATTAAATATCCAAATTTTGAGCATGACAGGCAAGCCAACTTCAAACATGGCAAAACTGGCGGATATTCATTTGCAAATAACCGTGCCAGAAGAAGCCTGCCCATTGGGTTTAGCACCAACAACAAGTACAACGGCCACACTGGTTATGGGAGACGCGCTCGCGGTTGCTTTGCTTCAAGCAAGGGGCTTCACTGCTGAAGACTTTGCCTTATCACACCCAGGCGGCGCTCTAGGCAGAAAGTTACTATTAAAATTAGAAGACATCATGCATACAGGAGAAGCTCTGCCAATAGTCTCTCCTGAAGCATTAGTCCGTGATGCCTTGCTAGAAATATCTCAAAAAGGCTTAGGCATGACTGCGATTGTCGATAACGCAGGTATTATGGTCGGAATATTTACGGATGGTGACTTAAGACGCATCCTCGATAAACGCATAGATATCCATACTACCGCCATCGGTGAAGTCATGACACCGAAGCCAACCGTCGCTGAGCCAAACATGCTAGCGGTTGAAGGTTTAAACCTTATGCAAGATAAAAGCATCAATGGTCTAATGCTATGTCATGAAGGAAAGCTTGTCGGTGCGCTTAATATGCATGACCTATTAAAAGCAGGAGTAATGTAATGACTCAATCGGTTCAAACATTATATGGCGAAGTTGACTCTAACGTATTCAATATCGCAAAAGGCATTAAGCTACTTATCTGCGATGTAGATGGCGTTTTTTCTGACGGTCGTATCTATATGGGAAATAATGGTGAGGAATTAAAAACCTTCCATACCCGTGATGGTTATGGTGTTAAATCTTTAATGAATGCTGGGATTGAAATCGCCATCATTACAGGTCGAAAATCACAAATTGTCGAAAACAGAATGAATGCACTTGGTATTAAGCTCATTTACCAAGGTCAAGATGACAAAGTAAAAGCGTATCAAGATATTTGTACCAAGCTATCTGTTGCACCTGAACACACAGGTTACATTGGTGATGACTTGATCGATTGGCCTGTCATGGAACAGGTTGGTTTAAAGGTCTGTGTTGCCGATGGTCATCCTTTATTAGCACAGCGCGCTAACTACGTTACCACTATCAAGGGTGGTCATGGCGCGGTTCGCGAAGTCTGCGACCTGATCTTACAAGCAAGAAATGAACTTGATATGCATAAAGGCTTAAGCATATGAGTTTGTCTCGTATTATCTATTTAATACTAGTCTTTGTGTGTTCTTGGTCTACATATTATTTGTATGATAAATCTCAGAGCCATACAATACAGGTTGCTCCAAACTTGGAATTACCTATATTTAGCGGTAAAAATCTAGACAACATTACCTATAACCAACAAGGTATCCGCAGTTACGAAATTGAATCGAGCCATTTAGAGTATTTTTCAAAAAGTGGCGATACTATTTTTGAAAACCCGGTTTTATCGGTCTTTCGAGACGGTCATACGATTGAATGGCAAGTCACTGCAAGGCGTGCTGTTATGAGTGAAAAGCAAGAGCTAACACTCTATGATAATGTTGCCATTAAGAACCTATTACCAGAAGCAAGCTTTGATACAATGACAACGAACAAGCTTGCCATTGAGTTAACAAATCGAGATTTTAGATCAGAAACAGCAGTTCACATGATCGGTCCATTATTTGAAACAGAGGGACAAGCTATGGAAGGTAACTTCGATAGCAATACTGCAACCCTCTTAAATACTGTCCAAGGTAGATATGAAACTCTTACACCTTAGCCTACTTGCCTTTGCTTTTGCGTCACCTAACGCTTTAGCCTTAGCTTCTGATACTGAGCAACCTGTTTATATTGATTCAGACAGCCAACAGCTCGATATGAAAAGTAATAAAGTGACTTTTCAAGGCGATGTAAAGCTGAAGCAAGGCAGCATTAATATCAATGCAGATAAAATAATTGTGACTAGAGATGCCACTACTGGTGAGATCGCTGCAATTAATGCTTTTGGCATACCAGCAACATTTTCACAGCTCACAGACGATGGAAAAACACTTGATGGCAAAGCCAATAATCTAAACTATCAATTGCAAACCGATAAGCTGATCATGACTAAAAATGCGCAACTGTCTCAAGATGGAAATACCATTAGCGGTTCAAGCATTACTTATCAAATTTCGTCACAAAAGCTCGTCGCTGATAGTGATAAAGATGAGCGAGTAACCACTGTATTACAGCCAACTCAAGTGAATAAATAACGGCGTAAGTGACCAAAAATTATGGCAATACTAAAAGCACAAAACCTAGCAAAAACATACAGTAAACGTAAAGTTGTTACTGATGTAAGCTTGCAAGTCGAATCAGGGCAAATTGTCGGTTTACTCGGGCCTAATGGTGCGGGTAAAACTACCTCTTTTTATATGATTGTAGGTCTAGTTGCTCGTGATGAAGGCACGATAAGTATTGATGACAATGACATCAGTATTTTGCCTATGCACAGCCGTTCGCGTTTAGGTATTGGCTATTTGCCTCAAGAAGCATCCATATTCCGTAAGCTTTCCGTTGAACATAATATTATGTCGGTTCTTCAGACTCGTGATGAACTGACTCATGAACAACGCCAAGATAAGCTTGAAGATCTTCTTGAAGAATTCCATATCCAGCACATCAGAACCAGTGCAGGCATGGCGCTATCAGGTGGAGAACGACGCCGAGTTGAAATCGCAAGAGCACTTGCAGCAAACCCGCAGTTCATTTTACTTGATGAACCTTTCGCCGGTGTTGACCCAATCTCCGTCATTGATATCAAAAAAATCATTGAACATTTGCGAGATAGAGGTTTAGGCGTCCTCATTACAGACCATAACGTACGCGAAACATTAGACGTATGTGAAAAGGCATACATCGTGAGCCAAGGTCATCTTATTGCCGAAGGAACACCTGAAGACGTTCTCAATAACGAACAAGTAAAACAAGTTTATCTAGGTGAACAATTCCGTCTATGATTAGATAGAGAACATCAAGAAAGTCTAAAAATAATAATTAGGTAAGTACTACTGAATGAAACCCTCATTACAACTTAAGCTTGGCCAACAGTTAGCTATGACGCCTCAATTGCAGCAAGCCATTCGCTTGTTACAATTGTCGACTCTGGATTTACAACAAGAAATTCAAGAAGCGTTAGAGTCAAACCCATTACTTGATGTGGAAGAAGGTGGTGAAGACACACCTTCAACTGATGACAAAGCCACAAGTGAAGCAAAGGAAAACTCAGCAGACACTCCAGAAGCAACATCTGAGCCCGACTTACCTGATAGCTCTGACCTTATCGAAAAATCTGAAATTGGTAATGAACTAGAAATAGATACTACCTGGGAAGATGTTTACAGCTCCAATACGGGTAATACCGGTATCGCAATTGACGATGACATGCCCGTTTATCAAGGTGAAACAACCGAAAGCCTTCACGACTATTTATTATGGCAACTTGACCTCACCCCCTTCAGTGAAACGGACCGAACGATTGCGCTAGCATTAATTGATGCCGTTGATGACCACGGCTACTTAACGGTTTCACTTGAAGATATTTTAGAAAATTTCAATAGTGAAGATGTTGAACTTGATGAAATTGAAGCCGTTCGTAAACGCGTTCAACAATTTGATCCTCTCGGTGTTGCATCCATAAATTTACAAGATTGCTTATTACTTCAACTGGCGACCTTCCCTGAAGAAACACCTTGGTTGAATGAAGCAAAACTGGTTTTATCCAATCATATCGACCAACTTGGTAACCGAGACTACAAGCTGGTTATTAAAGAAACCAAACTAAAAGAAGCAGAGCTACGTGAAGTTCTGCAGCTAATTCAACAACTCGATCCAAGACCTGGTAGTAAAATCACACCAGATGAAACTGAATATGTTGTGCCAGATGTCTCTGTATTTAAAGATCATGGCAAATGGCTAGTAACCATCAATCCAGACAGCATTCCAAAATTAAAAGTGAATCAGCAATATGCTCAATTAGGTAAAGGCAACAGTGCCGACAGCCAATACATACGCTCGAATTTACAAGAAGCAAAATGGCTAATTAAAAGCCTAGAAAGCCGAAATGAAACCTTGCTCAAAGTATCAAGGTGCATTGTAGAACATCAACATGGTTTCTTTGAATATGGTGAAGAAGCCATGAAACCAATGGTACTAAATGATGTGGCTTTAGATGTCGATATGCATGAATCTACGATCTCTCGTGTTACCACTCAAAAGTTCATGCACACACCGCGCGGCATCTTCGAACTAAAATATTTCTTCTCTAGCCATGTCAGTACAGATAATGGCGGAGAGTGTTCATCTACAGCAATTCGCGCTTTAATCAAAAAGTTGGTCGCGGCAGAAAATACAGCCAAGCCTCTTAGCGATAGCAAAATTGCTGCCTTACTGGCTGACCAAGGAATTCAGGTAGCTAGACGGACAATAGCAAAATACCGTGAATCCCTGGGCATTTCCCCCTCGAGTCAGCGTAAACGCCTGTTATAAGCTAATTGAGTAGCTATCTACTTAGTAGCGGTAATCAGGCAACCAACTGAAAAGGAAAGTCTATGCAAATCAATATCCAAGGCCACCACGTTGATCTTACCGATTCAATGCAAGACTATGTTCACTCTAAATTCGAAAAACTTGAACGTTTCTTTGATCATATCAATAACATTCAAGTTGTATTACGAGTTGAGAAAGTAAATCAAATCGCAGAAGCTACTTTGCATGTCAATCAACATGACATCCATGCTACTGCGACTGATGAAAGCATGTATGCCGCCATAGATGCTTTAGTCGATAAACTCGTTCGCCAACTCAATAAGCACAAAGAAAAGTTAAGTAGCCACTAACATGCAATTAAGCGAAGTACTTTCATTGAACTGCACCAAAAGTGCAGTTCAATGCACCAGTAAAAAAAGAGCCCTAGAGCTAATTAGCCAAATAGCAGCAGAAAACAGTGGGCAAGATTCTACTGAACTTTTTGAATGCATGCTAAGCCGTGAAAAAATGGGTAGTACAGGCATTGGTAATGGTATCGCCATTCCACATGCGCGTATGAATGCTAGCGATAAAGCCATCGCGGTTTTATTACAATGCCAAGATCCTATCGAGTTTGATGCCATCGATAATCGACCTGTAGATCTTCTCTTTGCACTGCTGGTTCCTAGTGAACAATGTAAGGAGCACCTCAAAACGCTTTCTTGCATGGCAGAAAGACTCAATGATAAACAAACCTTGAAACAGCTCCGTAACGCCCAGAGCGATCAAGAGCTTTATGAGATCATGACTAATGTGCAAACCTGCGAGTGATAAGATGAGATTAATCGTTGTCAGCGGTCAGTCTGGTGCAGGAAAAAGTGTGGCGCTTCGTGTTTTAGAAGACTTAGGCTATTACTGCGTTGATAATTTACCTGTTACTTTGCTGAGTGCCTTTGTTTCTTCCATTAAAGACAGTAACCAAAACGTAGCAGTCAGTATTGATATTCGTAATTTGCCTGAAGAGCCGACTTTAGTTTCGGATGCTCTAGATCAGATAAAAGCGTCGAACGACATTGATGTCGATGTTTTATTTTTAGATGCGGACAAGACAACCTTACTCAAACGCTACAGTGAAACACGCCGCATTCACCCTTTATCACTCAGCTCTGAAAAGCTTTCTCTTGATCAAGCAATCGAGCTGGAAAAAACACTTCTATCTCCACTCATTGAACAAGCTAATCTCGTTTTAGACAGCAGTAATCAAACCCTCTATGAGCTAAGTGAAACTGTTCGTTTAAAAATTGAAGGCAAAGAAAAGCAAGATCTCATCATGGTATTTCAGTCGTTTGGGTTTAAATACGGTCTTCCAAGCGACGCGGATTATGTCTTCGATGTTCGATTCCTGCCAAATCCACATTGGGAACCAGCTTTACGCCCAATGACAGGTCTCGATGCACCTATCCATTCATTTCTTGAAAAACATAAAGAAGTGATTGAACTCAAGCAGCAGATCCAAGGTTTTGTTGAGCAGTGGCTACCTATGTTAGAGAAAAACAACCGAAGCTACCTCACTGTCGCAATTGGTTGTACTGGCGGAAAACATCGTTCAGTCTACCTGACGCAAAAAATTGGTGAATATTTCTCTGAACTCGGTCATCAAGTTCAGATCAGACACGCCTCTTTAGAAAAAAACCAATAGAGACTAAGCATGGAACTAACGCGAACGGTATTAATACAAAATCGACTTGGTTTACATGCAAGGGCTGCAGTAAAGCTTGTCGAACTTGCACAGAGCTATACTGCGACCATTACCGTCCATAGTGAAGAAGAAAAAACAGCTACAGCAGACAGCGTAATGGGGCTCTTAATGCTTGAATCCGCTCAAGGACAGAACATCACAATTCAGGCATCAGGCGTCGATGCTCAAGAAGCTTTAGACGCAGTTTGTCATTTAATTGAAGATAAATTTGATGAGGGCGAATAGCCCCATTTTTTCCATGTATTTACATCCCGTCAGCGCCTTCATATTCGTACTTCAATTATTCTCAATTTAATTCCCTAACGTAATAAGTTCTTATTAAATAAGGGCTAGAATTAAGTTACTATTCGAAACATTGTAATAATAACGACTTAGGGGGCAGAATGGCCGAACAATTAGAATTTGACCAAGCTCACCAAACCCTACAAGAAGTCAGCGAAGCCTTAGAGAACGGTCGTTTTGTCCATGTACGCCGACAACTTCAGGATATGGAACCTGAAGATATCGCACACCTTTTAGAAGCATCCCCGCGAAAAAGCCGTGAAGTACTTTGGCAACTCACTGACCCTGAAGACTACGGTGAAATTCTTGATGAACTCAACGAAGACGTAAAAGATGCGTTGGTGTCCAAAATGGCACCTGAAACACTCGCAGAAGCAACTGAAGGTATGGAAACCGATGATGTTGCCTACGTACTTCGAAGCTTACCTGATGATGTATCTCGTGAAGTCCTATCTCAAATGGACTCGGTTGATCGGGCTCTTGTCGAAACAGCTCTGTCTTACCCGGAAGATTCTGCTGGTGCATTGATGAACACCGATGTAGTCACCATTCGTGGTGATGTCGATATCGATGTTGTACTTCGTTATATGCGAATGCGCGGTGAATTACCTGATGCAACAGATGCACTTTATGTCATTGATGAAGAAAACCGATTAATCGGTAACTTATCGCTCACTGCGTTGATAACCAATCAGCCTGATGTGCGAGTTTCTGAAGTCATGGAAAATGCCGACGAAGCCATTACCGTTGAAACCAGCGCGTCTGATATCGCCAGCCTTTTTGAGCGTCGAAATTGGGTCTCAGCTCCGGTTGTCGATGAAAATCAACACCTAGTCGGTCGTATTACGATCGATGACGTTGTCGATGTCATTCGTGAAGACGCCGAGCACTCGATGATGAGCATGGCAGGTATGGATGACGATGAAGATACCTTTGCACCAGTAGTGAAATCAGCACGTCGTCGAAGTGTCTGGCTAGGGGCAAACGTGCTTGCTGCACTTGCTGCAGCCTCGGTTTCCAACATGTTTGAAGCCACTTTAGATCAAATGGCTGCCATTGCTGTATTAATGACAATTGTCCCTTCTATGGGTGGTGTGGCAGGTAACCAAACGGTCGCTCTAGTGATTCGTGGTTTAGCTCTGGGTCACATCGGTGATAGTAATAAACGCGAACTACTCCTAAAAGAAGCAGCAATTGGCTTTCTAAATGGTGTGCTTTGGGCGGTGATCATTGGTGGTATTGTGGTTGCTTGGAAAGGTAACTGGATACTTGGTGGGATCATCTCAGCAGCAATGATGACAAACTTAATCGTAGCCGGAATTGCAGGGGTAACTATTCCTGTCATGCTTAAGAAAATGAATATCGACCCTGCACTCGCTGGCGGTATGGCACTCACGACGGTTACCGATGTGATTGGTCTATCGGTATTCTTAGGATTAGCAACTGTTCTTATCTAAATTTATCGTACTTGGCTCATCTATCTAGCTGAGTCATTTAACTCGTTCATTTAGAGAATACACTTAAGGCAATACCAAGTTTTAAATCTTAATAAACAAGCACTCACGACCAAGCACTGAATACCAAGTACAAAAAGGGAGCATAATCGCTCCCTTTTCTTTATCTGAAGTGACTAACTTACTCGCCAGCAACTTTCATTGATTCCAATAAAATAGAACCCGTTTGAATCTGTGAACGCGTTTCCACGTCATTACCAACGGCAACAATTTGGGTAAACATATCTTTCAAATTACCCGCAATCGTCACTTCTGATACTGGATATTGAATCTCACCATTTTCAACCCAAAAACCAGCAGCACCACGAGAGTAATCACCAGTTACGGTATTAACACCCTGCCCCATTACCTCAGTAACAAGAAAGCCAGTACCCAGCTCTTTCAACATCTGCTCAAAGTTTTGACCTGTCGATTTCACGAACCAGTTGTGAATACCACCAGCGTGACCTGTTGAAGTCATATCCATTTTACGCGCAGCGTAGCTCGTCAGGAGATAAGTCGCTAACACACCATCAGTAATGATTTCACGATCTTGAGTGAAGACGCCTTCACTATCAAAAGGGCTAGAAGCCAAACCGCGTAAAACATGTGGTTTTTCAGAAATATTAAACCACTCAGGTAAAATTTGTTTACCTAGGTGATCCAATAAGAATGAAGACTTGCGATATAGATTGCCACCACTGATAGCCATCACTAAATGACCAACGAGACCTGTTGCAACATCAGGAGCAAACATGATCGGGTATTTACCCGTTGCTAGCTTTCTTGCATCTAAACGGCTAACGGTTTTTTCTGCCGCTTCTTGACCAACACGCTCAGGCGTCCACAAATCATCACGGTGACGAGCAAGCGTATAGCTGTAGTCTCGCTCCATTTCCCCATTTGCACCTTCACCAATCACACAACAGCTCGTGCTGTGACGACTTGAAGCATAGCTGGCTAATAATCCATGGCTATTACCATAAACCTTCACACCGTAATGGCTGTCGTAACTTGCACCATCACTTTGCTTAATCTTGTCACTATAAGCCAGAGCTTGTCTTTCTGCTGCAATAGCAATCTCAGCGGCAGTATCAGGGTTAGGTTCGTCAGGGTGGAATAGGTCAAGGTCAGGAATATCTTGAACCATTAACTCTTTAGGTGCAGGACCTGCATATGGGTCTTCAGAAGTGTACTGGGCAATATCTAATGCAGCAGCAACAGTCTGAGCGATAGCTTTTTCACTAAGATCAGATGTTGATGCGCTGCCTTTCTTCTGACCGCGATAAACAGTAATACCAAGCGCACCATCACTATTAAATTCAACGTTTTCCACTTCACACATGCGAGTAGAAACACTTAATCCCGTTGATTTAGTTATTGCGACTTCAGCAGCGTCTGAGCTGACTGATGCCATGTCTAATGCTTTCGCTACTGCGGCTTCTAACTCAACGCGTTGCTGAGCGACTTGCTGTTTCACATCCATATCTAATCTAATTTTAAGTATCAATATTCGTTAGGATAACAAGAATTTCGCATTCTCCCCAAGATTCTTGCTAAAATAGGCGTATATTCGTTTGAGATAGTGATATAGGCAGAAAAGATGGCTCGCAAAAACCAAAAAGCCCCATGGGAACCAGAAGAAGAAATCATCTGGGTAAGTAAGACAGAAATGAAAACGGACATGGACGCCCTGCAAAAGCTGGGAGAAGAGCTTGTTGAACTAAAGCCTTCTATTCTTGATAAGTTTCCTTTGTCTGAAGATCTGGCTTTAGCGATTAAAGATGCACAGCGCTTTAAGAACGAAGCAAAGCGACGTCAGCTTCAATACATTGGTAAAGTAATGCGCAATGTAGATCCTGAGCCAATTCAAGCGGCTTTAGATAAGATTCGCAACAAACACTCTCAAGCAACTGTTGAACTGCACAAACTAGAACAACTGCGTGACCGCGTTGTAGCAGAAGGCGATAAAGCTATTTCAGAAGTGATGGACATGTACCCTGAAGCAGACCGTCAACGTCTTCGTCAGCTCGCTCGCCAAGCTAACAAAGAGAAATCAGCGAATAAGCCAGCTAAATCTTCTCGTGAGATTTTCCAAATCTTAAAAGAGTTAAAGCTAGGCGACTAACCTTCGCCTCCCTTGACTAAGAAAGATAATCAAAGACCTAGCACATGCTAGGTCTTTTGGTTTTAGAAGTTCTTATTATTCATATGTACTGAAGTATTAAGATATACCGAGTATTAATATGTACTTAGCCTCAATATGTATTGAGTATCAAAGTTCAGTCATCACTCACCCGCTTTAACAAATGAGCTCAATTCTTGCTGTGGATGATCAGCCGTCAGTACTTCTATCGAGTCTTCAACCAGCACCTTACCAAGAGCCACAAAAACAAACTTATTCGCGATACTGCGTGCATCACCTAAATGGTGAGTCACCATCAAGACCGTAATATTTCGCTCTGCCGCCAATCGCTTCACTAGGTTAAGCATTTCCTCACGAAGCAAAGGGTCAAGTGCTGAGAAAGGTTCATCAAGTAACCAAATATCATGCGGCTGAACAAAACAGCGGGCAAGCGCGACACGCTGACGTTGACCGCCAGATAAATGCTCCGGCAATCTATCTAAATATTCCGCCACTCCAACTTGTGCTGCAGCCTGCTCAACTTCGAGCTTTTGGGTTACTGTAAGCTTTAAACCCGGATGCAACCCTAAGCCAATATTTTCACGTACCGTGAGGTGGGCAAACAGGTTATGTTCTTGAAACAACATAGCCAATGGGCGTTGATGCGCTTCTTTACCAATAAGCGATTGCCCTGCCACAGAGATCTCACCCGATGTGGGCTCGATAAATCCCGCAACCAGCGCCAATAGTGTAGATTTACCAGCACCGCTCGGTCCCATCAAAGCGACAATGTCGCCCTGCTCAGCTTGAAAATCAAAGCGAAACAACTCTCGGTGATAGTGGTAGTTCACCTCTTTCATCACTAACATTATCGGTTCCTTAACTCTTTAGCGTTGGGATTTGAATTTCGAGTAAATAAGAATTCAATCAGACTGAAACTACCCACACTCAGCAACAATAAACTCACAGAAACCACCGCAGCCGCTTCCATTTGATAACTGCCTAACAACTGGAATAAATACAAAGGTAGCGTTCTAAAATCATGACTGCCAAATAAGGCAATTGCGCTTAAGTCACCAATAGCAAGCATAAAGCTAATCGCAAACGCTTGTGCCATCGGCTTTCTTAATGCTCGCCACTCCACCAGCCTAAATCGAGTCAGCCCTGTCATACCCAAACTTGGGCACAAGTATTGGTATTGCTGTGCTAGGTGCAACATAGGTTGAGCAAGGGTTTTAATCACGTAAGGCAATGCCATTAAGCTATTAACCGCAACCACAACGAAAAAGGCTAAGCTAAAAACATCGGTAAATGATCGAAGTAACAAGAATAAACCAGTACTGATCACTAGCCCTGGTGTCACCAAAATAATGGTGCCCACTAATTCAATTTTATCGGCTTTGAAGTTTTTGCCATGCAAACGCCAAGCTCGGCTAGTTATAAGAATCGCGATACCAATGATCATCGCAATAGTACTGGCAAGCACCGCCACTTTTAATGAAGTTCCGAGAGCTGCCCAAAAAGGCGTACTGGTTAAGACAGTGAAGCCTTGCGCATTAATACCACTGATGATGACCATGATTAAAGGTGGTAACACAAGCAATGAGACTACGATGATCCAAAAGCTATCCCACCCTTTTGACCAATAGGTATCTTTCACTAAGTACTTATCATCAGACTGTTGGCTAGGAGTAACAGAGATCGGTTTAGAGAAGCGTTGAATACTGATCGCGAGGACACCACACAATAGCATTTGCCAAATCGCCAGTATCGCCCCCGCCTGCAAATCAAAATCAAACTTAATCGCTTGATAAATGGCGAGTTCAATAGTGGTCGATTTCGGACCACCTCCCAGCGCCATGACAGTTGCAAAACTAGTAAAGCAAAGCATAAACACTAAGCCACAGACATGGGGAAGCTGCTGGCGTAACCTCGGCCATTCTACCCATTTGAATTTATCCCAGTGCGTCATTCCTAAATGAGCACACAGCTTGTGCTGTTCTGCAGGCACAGTCTCGATAGCTTGTAATAAAAGTCGGCTCGCATAAGGTAAATTGAAAAAGACATGCGCAAGCAAAATGCCATTAAGACCGTAGATAGAAAATGGGAGTTTAATATCAAATTGAGCGAGCCCTTTCGCTAGCCAACCACTGTTGCCATAAATCGCTAGAATCCCAAACACACCAACGAGAACAGGAAGCACCAAGGTAGAGGCAAAAAGCCGCAATAGAATACTTCGCCCAGGGAACTGCCTACGAGATAAAGCATGAGCAACAGGAATAGCAAAAAGCACACTCAATAACATCGAAAGTGTAGCTTGATAGAAACTGAATTTTGTTACATGCCAATAGTAAGGGTCTGACCATACTTGGCTTATATCAAGAGAAGGGGCATTGCTAAGCAATGCCCCTACTGATGAAATAACAAAAGCGGCAATGAGTAACGCAACCCATAAGCCAATCTTTGGAATCGAATTTAACATGTCGCTCCGTTAAAAATGTTCAATTTAGAACCAAAAAGAACGATTAAAAAGTTAAAGCACTTTGCCATTCACGGATCCAAGTTTTACGGTTTTCAGCCACTTCATCTGAAGAAAAACTCAGTGCATTACTTGGCACTGTCAACGCTTCAAAACCTTCAGGTAATTTAACGCCAGTCACTGGGTACATCCAATTTCCGGTTGGCATGGCTGATTGGAAGCCATCGCTTAAAATGAACTGCATGAATTCGTCAGCAAGCTTCTCATTTTTGCTGCCTTTCACTTTTGCTGCCACTTCAACTTGTGTGTAATGACCTTCAGCAAAATTTGCGGCTGCGTATTTTGATTCGCTTTCTGCAATAATGTGATAAGCAGGTGACGTCGTGTAAGAAAGCACTAAATCAGATTCACCCTCTAAAAACATAGAGTAAGCTTCAGACCAACCTTTAGTCACGGTTACTGTCTTTTTCGCTAGCTGTTTCCATGCTTGAGTCGTGTCGTCACCATACACAGACTTCATCCAAAGCATTAAACCTTGACCAGGCGTTGAGGTGCGAGGATCTTGATAAATCACTTTAAGATCATCACGTTGTTCAACTAATTCTTTTAAGCTTTTTGGCGGATTTTCTAGCTTTTCTTTATTGTAAACAAAAGCAAAGTAACCAAAGTCGAACGGTACAAACGTATTATCGCTCCAACCATTAGGCAAAGTAACAGCTGAAGTATCGACTTTATGCTCAGTCAATAAACCTGTTTTTTTCGCTTCAGCCATCAGGTTGTTATCTAAACCCAATACGATGTCAGCTTTACTATTGCCACCTTCAAGACGCAGACGGTTTAAAATAGACACGCCATCTTCTAAAGCAACAAAGTTAACATCACAGCCACACTGAGCTTCAAACGCTTTTTCTACTGCTGGTCTCGGTCCCCAATCAGCAGCAAAAGAATCGTATGTGTATACTGTTAATGTGCTGTCAGCCGTTGATGTACTATCAGCAGCTAAAGCTGAGAATGAAGTCACTGTTGCTAAAGCAAGAGTAGTTAATGCAAATTTCACTGGACGCTCTCCATGGTCTTGAGCGGCACAGGTTTGAGGGAGGATAAATAGGTAGGATCCTAACTCAATTCCTACGCCAGCATTATCTGGTTCAGGTTTACGGGTCCCAAGGTTAAACTTGATCTCAGCTAACATTCATAAATTGAATGCTTCGCTCCCCGATGAGTGATTTGGATTGTAATTGGAATTGACTCAATAAGCTATAACGATCCTGTTACTTGCGTTGATCATATCCCCAACGTGGTACTAAACCTTGCTCAACGCCAAGATGATCCAAAATTCTCGCCACCATAAAATCCACCAGATCTTCAATGGTCTTAGGTTGATGATAAAAACCCGGAGCAGCGGGCATAATAGTCACACCCATAGTGGATAGTTTATGCATGTTCTCTAAATGCAGTGTAGAAAATGGAGTTTCTCTTACCACCAGCAATAATTGCCCACGCTCTTTCATCACTACATCGGCTGCCCGTTCAATCAAATTATCTGACATTCCATGAGCGATAGACGCAACACTTCCTGCTGAACATGGGCAAACCACCATCTGCTTAGGAGCAGCAGAACCTGATGCCACAGGCGAAAACCAATCATCCTTGCCACATACAATCAGCTTTTCAGGATCGCAATTCAAGTGCTCAACCAACACCGATTTTGCCGCGTCTGGACCTGCTGGCAATTTAAGATCATGTTCCGTTGCCATGACTACGCGAGCCGCAGAAGAAATGAGCAAATACACTTGATAATCAGCAGCAAGTAAACACTCTAATAAACGCAAGCCATAAGGGGCACCAGAAGCACCCGTAAAAGCTAATGTGATGGCTTTATTCTTTGTCGTCATGATCTCAATTACTTCTTATTAATGATTCTATGGTGAGTGTTAATTCTTGCTCGCAAGTGCATCAAGTAGCTTTTGATGGATACCGCCAAAGCCGCCATTACTCATCACAAGTATTTGGTCTTGTGGCTGTGCTTCAGCAACAATTCTTGATACGAAAGCGTCCATATCATCACTCACATAAGCGGGCTGATGACATGCGTCAGCAATATCTTGCACTGACCAATCAATGTTATCAGGCTGGAACAAGTAAGTAGAATCAGCCTGCTTTAAAGAGCCAGCTAAGGTTTCTTTATGTACGCCTCGTTTCATCGTGGCAGAGCGAGGTTCCAAAACCGCGATAATTTTCTTATCACCTACTTTATTACGTAACCCGCCTAAAGTAAGTTCAATCGCTGTAGGGTGATGAGCAAAATCGTCATACACCTTCACTTCTGCAACTTCGCCTTTTAGTTCTAAACGACGCTTCGTATTAATAAACTTGGCAAGAGATTCACAACCTAAGTCTGGAGTCACGCCCACATGGCGAGCGGCAGCAATTGCCATCAGTGCATTATTTACATTGTGGTCGCCAACAAGGTTCCAATCCACCTTTCCGACTTTTTCATTTTGGAAATACACATTAAATTGAGAGCCATCTTTCACTAACTTTTCAGCTCGCCAATCATTCAGGCTTTCTTCACTAGGCTGATTCACTAAAGCATCAGTTTCTTGATTCAATGAAGCTTCACTGCTGTATTCAGTTTCACTCCAACAACCACGTTCCAGTACATCTTCAATGGCAGAATCTTGTCTTGGGGAGAAAATACGACCATTACTTGGAACTGTGCGCACCAAATGATGGAATTGACGCTTAATGGCCTCTAAATCATCAAAAATATCTGCATGATCGAACTCTAAATTGTTCATGACCAAGGTTCTTGGATGGTAGTGAACAAACTTAGAACGTTTATCGAAAAAAGCACTGTCATACTCATCAGCTTCGACTACGAAGAACATACTCTCACCTAAGCGAGCTGAGATACCAAAATTGCCAAGTACCCCTCCCACCAAGAAGCCAGGGGCATAACCACAATCTTCTAAAATCCAAGCTAGCATACTCGATGTAGTCGTTTTTCCATGCGTTCCAGAAACCGCAATAACCCAGCGATCATGCAGCAAGAACTCTTGTAACCACTGGGGTCCAGACGTGTATTTGAGATTATTGTTTAATACATATTCAACGCACGGATTACCACGGCTCATCGCATTACCAATCACCACTAAATCAGGTCTTGGCTCTAACTGCTGAGGATCGAACCCTTCAATAATCTCGATTCCTTGGGATTCTAAAAGCGTGCTCATGGGCGGGTAAACGTTAGCATCGCTTCCTGTCACTTTATGACCTAATTGACGAGCTAAAACAGCGGCACCACCCATAAAAGTGCCACAAATCCCTAAGATGTGAATATGCATAAGTTACTTCCAAATACTTGTCGAAAAGTGCTAGTGAAATGAACAATTTCTCAATAAAACTATTTGCATTACTTATCACGAATCGGCTTCTAAAAGCGAGCAGCAATGCAAAACAAATTTAGTCGACATTGTAACTGAGATCTCTGTCGCTTAGTTCATTACCATTAAAAAGATCTACCCCGTAGAATTTAGCTTAAGTGTCTAGGTGAATAAAAGCCCACTAGAGGTCAGGTTCAGTAGCACTAAAATCCCCCACTATATTTAGAGAAGCTTAAGGAATTAACATGTCTGAGATGCGCACCCTTGGCGAGTTTATTGTTGCAAAACAAAATGACTTCCCTCACGCAAGCGGTGATCTTTCATCCCTTCTATCATCAATTCGTCTTGCTGCAAAAATCGTAAACCGTGAAATCAATAAAGCAGGTCTCGTTGATATTACTGGTGCAGTTGGTACAGATAATGTTCAAGGTGAAGAACAGCAAAAGCTTGATCTATACGCTAATGACAAGTTTAAAGCCGCTCTAGAAGCTCGCGATCAAGTTTGTGGTGTTGCGAGTGAAGAAGAAGACGAAGCTGTTGCTTTTAATAAAGAACTGAACAAGAACGCTAAGTACGTTGTACTTATGGATCCTTTGGATGGCTCATCAAACATTGATGTGAATGTTTCAGTTGGTACTATTTTCTCTATTTACCGCCGAGTATCCCCAATCGGTACGCCTCCAACTCAAGAAGATTTCTTGCAGCCTGGTCACAAGCAAGTCGCTGCTGGTTATGTGGTTTATGGTTCATCAACCATGCTTGTTTACACAACGGGCAAAGGTGTGAATGGTTTCACTTACGACCCTTCTTTAGGTACTTTCTGTTTATCTCATGAAAACATGATGATTCCAGATCAAGGTCGAATTTATTCGATCAATGAAGGTAACTACATTCGTTTTCCAACAGGTGTTAAAAAGTACATCAAATACTGCCAAGAAAGTGCACCAAGTGAAGGCCGCCCATACATCTCTCGTTATATTGGCTCATTGGTATCTGACTTTCACCGTAACCTTCTTAAAGGCGGCATCTACTTATACCCAAGTACTGAAAGCCACCCTCAAGGTAAGTTACGTCTACTTTATGAATGCAACCCAATGGCATTCATTATGGAACAAGCGGGTGGTACGGCATCTGATGGTGTAAATCGTATTATGGATTTGAAACCAACTGAATTGCACCAACGTGTCCCATTCTTTGTTGGCTCACCAAGTATGGTGAAAAAGGTTGAAGAGTTCTTGGAGTTAAACCAAGACTAACCTAACATCCAAATGGAAACGCTTACTTCGGTAGGCGTTTTTTTTGCGAGAAAGATAATAATGGGAAGGTAATTTAAACCCGTAAAGTTTACTACTTCGCCGATTTACAGCTAAAGTTTAATGATAATCGACCAATTTAATATGGTTGTTTTTGTTTTAACTAAAGGAAATCGTAATGAGTTTAAACTTAGTTCCTGCAGGTCTATCCCTTCCTGATGATCTCTATGTTGTCATCGAAATCCCAGCCAATGCTGACCCTATCAAATATGAAGTTGATAAAGATTCTGGTGCTGTATTTGTTGATCGCTTTATGTCAGCTCCTATGTTTTATCCCTGTAATTACGGTTACGTAAATGACACACTGTCTTTAGATGGTGATCCTGTTGATGTACTAGTTCCGACTCCCTATCCTCTTATTCCAGGTTCTGTCATTCGCTGCCGGCCAGTTGGGGTGTTAAAAATGACAGATGAGTCAGGAGAAGATGCGAAAGTATTTGCCGTTCCACACTCAAAGCTTTCAAAAGAGTATGACCATATCCAAAATGTTGGCGATATTCCGGAATTATTAAAAGCTCAAATCACTCAGTTTTTTGAACGATATAAAGAGCTAGAAGCAGGGAAGTGGGTAAAAGTAGATGGATGGGCAGACATTGAAGCCGCTCGTGAAGAGATTCTAGCCTCACACAAAAGAGCACAAAAATCATAAAGAAAAAGCCAACATATAAGTGTTGGCTTTTCTTCTGAGAACTTAAATCTTAACTCAGCAGTGAACTCTGGTTAAACCCTTTGGCACCAATCCCCAGAAATAATTTCACTTCCATTCTTCGAAGTGCTCAGCTGATAGATATATATCCACGCAGGACCAAAATTGGTCTGAATGGTTTCTCGGCGATACTCTACGGGTATATCTTCCAGCACATCAAGTTGTTTCAAAACCTCGTCATCAACCATATAGACCTCTCCAGATACCCTCTTCTTTCCAGAAGTAATACCGGGGTATGCGCCAAGGTCATATAAAGCGAATTCAGGTTGAGTTTCAAAGCTTCCTAGCAATTCGCTAGAAGAAAGGTAATGCGCGTTTGATTGCCCTTTTCTTAAAGTTCCATATACAAAAACAAGATGTTGCATTGCCTTATCCCTCCTTTGAAAACCTAATTCTGTACTACTTTTGCTCTGAACGATTAATCAAATTCAAACTGGTAGAGCAGATCAACTGCGCTGTCTAAGCCAGATACCGCTTCTACGTAAAGATCTTGCATTAGGCGATAACGAACGGTGAATTCACCTAAGGAATTAAATATACCGACGCCATATTTCACTTGTAAGCCAGGTAAAATATAACCACTTACAGTGACTTGAGAGTCATCACCTGAACCTGCAGTATCTAACTGTAAATCTTGCACACCAAAAGCTTCACCAATCTCACCGACGACTTTTCCGCTCTTCGCTAAACTTAAGCCAATCAGAGTTGTTGTCATTGAGCCGCCACCTGATTCACCATCAATATCTTGCCCGCGGAGCAAGTAAGACAACGCATTGGCTTGAGGCATTGCAGGATCGGAATAGATTTCAACTTGTGGCTCCGTTGCAGGACCTGTCACTCGAACACCAGCCGTCACATCATCTTGTGTGTTGTCTGGATTTCGAATGGCGTTAATCGTGACATAAGGCTGATCGACGGGTCCGTTCATCAAAATCTTACCTTCTTTGATTACCAAGTCTTGCCCAAAGGATTGGTAGGTACCATCTGCGATATTGACTTCACCGGTTATGAAAGGACCTTTATCTTTCTGGGAAACGTTTAGCTTACCAATTAGCCCACCTTCTAAACCAAAAGCAGACAATTGGAAATCATCACCAATTGAGATGTTAATGTCCGTTTCTACATCAAAAGGAATGCTATTTGCCGAATCATCGGCTTCAAGGTTTTCATTCAACACCACTTGGTCTTTTGATACTCCAACAGCACTTGGAGGCAGCTCTTCCACTACGATTCTGCCCCAAGGTAAGCTAATGTCACCGGTTATTTTGGCAAGCTTAGGAGTGATATCTATGGCCATGTCTGGCACGACTTTGATTTTGACCATCGGCGGTAAATTCACTTTAAGCTCTTCAGCAAAAATACGTAGATTCGAGTTCCAATCTTCTAGATCTTGCCAATCACCTGAACCCTCAATATCTAGCTTGCCATCGGGAGTGATAATGTCTGCATTCACACTCGCGTTGTAACCGTCAAAATCAAGTTGAACCTTGCCGCTATTAACATCGACGGGTGTGATATCACCTTTAACTTGAATACCATCAACAGAAAATTGCCCAAAGACTTGAGGGTGCATTAACTGCCCTTTGATCGCCAATTCAGACTGAAGTTCGGCTTGCAGCAAGCTGTACTGCCCTAAAATCGGCTCTAAGAAATCTAAATTGAATGTTGTGAGTTTAAATTCAGCATCAACCGTTTTATCTTCGATAAGCACATCGGGTAAAAATAATTTACCTGAAATATCACCGTTATCGGTCACGTCCAACATCCAGTCTGCATTTAACTGGTTACCTTTCACTTGAGCATTCAGTGAAATGCTTTCCCAGCCAAGAGTCACAAGCTCACCAAGGTTTTGAATCGCTTTGCCTTTAGGTAACGTTACTTGAAGCGTCACTTCAGGTGCTGCGCCTTCTGCCCACTTAGCATCAGCAGTAGCATTTACAAAACCTTCAACATTCGTACCTTCAGGGATGTATTGTTTAATTTGCTCAAAGTTAAACTGATTAATGGCAAGCTTCGCTTCACCCGCCTTACCTACCGTCGCATCCTCAGTTAAACAAACACTTGATCCCGCTTGTTGCCAACAATGGTTTTGAACCATCACAGACTCTTTATCAACATCAGCTTTAATTGATACTGATTTATCTAACACCCATGAACCTTGCTCTGAGGTCACTTTCATTCTCTCAAGAGCACCATTCCAAATCATGGTTGGCTTCTGTGTTAACTCACCAGAAATAGCCAAACTGGTTGAAACAATGTTAGACACCACATCTAACGTTAACTCATGAGACTCCTCACCACCTTTAACATTTAATTGTACGTTATCTACGGTGTTCTCTTGATAAGCGATACCTGTCGCAGAAAGAGTCAGATCAGCTGAAGGATGAGGAAGTGGCGTAACTGAACCAGATAATAAAAGCTTGTCCAATGTCGCTTCATCTTTCCAATTCACTTTTTCTAAATTAAGGGAAAGATCCGCTTCAGGTTCTAAGAATTGACCTTTTAAGTGAATTTCACCTAGCAGTTTTCCAGCTAATTCAGGAACGCTTTTGGCGAGTTCAGGGAAATTAACCTCAACATCCATATTCCATGTTTTGTCTAATGTTCCTTTTGCCTGTAACGCGTTAGGGCCATGAGATAGCACCAAACCTTGAGTCGTAATTTTTGGCTCTCCGGTCGCACCTTTATCTGAAGCATTGAGTTGGCCTTCAATGTTCAGAGGGTAATCTCGCAAAATGCCATCTATGTCTAGCATTGGTAATTCGACCGCCCAACCTCCAGCTTCCGTTAACTCACCAGACGTTTGAAGTTTTCCGCTAATGTTCCCTTCGGCTTTTGGCCATTGTAAACCAGGCTGAATATCTTTAAGTGAAATGTCAGCCGTCCAGTTAATTGGAGTAGCCCAATTCGCCATTACTTTACCGCGAACTTCACCGCCTAATGTACCTAGCGTTAAGCTTTCTAAATCGATTTGCTCTAAGGTACCTTTACCTTTTAAATCTATAGCAAGATCAGGAATATCTTTTCCGGCAATACTGGTATTAAGAAGTAACGTGTATCCATCAAGCGAGCCACTTGTTTTCAACTGTGCGATATCAACACTAATATCGCTTTTACCTTTCAAAGGCCATTGAGCGACACCATTATTCAAGGTTAAGTCGAAAGGTAATGTAGGTTCTAAAGGCTGGATATTGCCTGATAGTTCCGCCTGAATAACGTCAGAAAATGTAGAATCAAAGTGCAACTCAGCAACACTTCCGTTTGCTTGAATGTTCACGGTTTGCCCAGAAATATCCGTTTCTTTAACTAAAGCATCTAACGATAATTCAATGGGGTAACCGCCCACCAGCTCAACACGTGTCGATAAATTAGCGCTAGCTTGAGGAACATCGAGCTCTAATGTTGTTACATCAACAACATTGCCACCAATTGTCGCTTCAACACCTAAGTGATTCACGATAACGGGGGTTTCTTGATTTAATGTGAAACGATTTAGATCGAAGCGTTGTAAGGCAATATTAATCGGGATCCACACTTCGGGTAATACAATTGGCTGTGGTTCAGATTGGGTAGTTTGGCTCTGAGCATCATCAGCCTTTTCAGCTGTATCACCAGTTTCCGATCGAGCCAGCTCAACTGAAAGATCATTAAAAGCAGTCGGTGCGATCGTTAATCGATCGCCATTCATTTTTAAAGCAGTTGAAAACAATGCCCAGTCAACTTGATTGCCTAAGATATTCAAATTGATATCAGATAATTCAATGCGATTAACCATTATCGGTAACGGTGTCGCTATGGATTTAGCCGGTGGCGTTTCAGGCTCTTGAGTTTCAGTTGGCTCAGGAAGTTCAGATAACGTGAAGTCCAAACCTTGAATAGCAACCTCATCTACGCACAATGCAGGATCTAACAGGCACCTTGGGTTAATAGCCAAAGTGACCGTTTCAAGTTTGGTATCAACATGAAGGCTTTCATCTTCGAAAGAAACATTATGAAGAGTAAATCGAGGAAAAAGTGCGCCTGAAGTTTCAGTAACTTTTAATTGAGGAAGCGCCTTCTCGGCTCCCCATAAGACTAAATTCAAGCCAGGGTTCGTAAACAAGATTGTCGCCAAGAAGACAACAACCACTAACAGCAGTGAAATGAGTGAAATTGAGCTCCATTTGGCCCATTTCGTCATCACTTTAATCATAACTCAGGTCCTAAAGTGAAATGCACTTGAAATTCATCACCAGGGTCTGCATCTAAGCCCCAAGCAAAATCTAAACTAATAGGTCCAACAGGCGATGCCCATCGCACCCCAACACCCGTACCTTTTTTCCACTCTGGTGTATTGTTGAATGCATCACCCATGTCAACAAACATGGCTCCCCACCAGTTGCCATAAACTCGATATTGATATTCAAAAGTGCTGCTGGCTGTGAATTTAGCACCCGTTAATGCGCCACTGGAATCGGTAGGGGAAATCGACTCATACCCATAACCACGAATGCTGTTGTCACCACCAGCAAAGAACCTTAAGGAAGGAGAAAGAGCATCAAAATCTTCCGCGATGTTAGCCCCGCCTTCTAGACGAGCTAAACCTCGATGGTTTTCACCAATACCACGGATCCAAGTTGTACGCCCTTGCACCCTAAATACTCTTGTTTCTGACAACAAAGCGTCATCACCCACTTCCATGGTAATACTCTGTTTATCTCCCCACATCGGCATTGAACCACCACGACTTCGAGTTCGTGAAAAAGAGATACCTGGCAGTAGGAACTGACCAACATCACTTTGTAAGCCTTGTTCATAGTTTTCAATAAGATAACGAATGAAAATCGTTCTGTGCCAGCCGCTTTCTAATCTCCAATGTCTCTCCAGTGCTAAATTAGACTCTAAACTTTTAGTATCTCGGTTATCTAGGTTTTTCATCCCATATTGAATTTGATAATACTCATTTAAGGCATCTTCAAGAGGGATCTTATAGCTGGCAACTACCGTTTGTTCCGGCTCTGAAATAGACAAGCTGCTATTAAAACTATGCCCGTATTCGTTTAACCATGGTTTCTTCCATTTCAATGTACCTTTCACACCAACATCCGTCGAAAAACCAATACCTGTTTCCAGCTGGTTTTTAGACTGAGGAGAAAGCGACACTTTCATTGGAATTTCACGACCTTTACCTAGGTACTCAAGATCGGGTTCGACAAACACAGAAGAGAACCAATCGGTGTTCGACAAGTTACTATTATATTCACCTACTTTTGAAACAAGGTAAGGTTCATTTTCTGCAAATGGTCTTAACGACTCAACTCGATCTTCTTCAATTTGGCTGCCAATGACTTTCGTTTTACCGAAGTGGTAGCGAATACCACTGTCATAATGCAATCGCACATAAGCACGATTCAGATCAGGCACAACTTCAAGACGGCTCACAAGGTAATTGCCATCAAAATAGCCTTTCGCTAAAGCTAAATTTCGAATGGCCGATTTTAATGAATCATAATCACTATGATTTAAGACACTGCCTTGAGTTAACTTTGTGCTGGCTACGAGTGCTAAAAAATCAGGATCATTTTCAGCTTCACCACTGATCACAATATCCGCAGTATGAATGAGCATCGGCTCACCAATATCCACCACAGCTAAAAGCTCTGAATCGTCATTCGTCGATGTAAAGTCAATAACGGGGTGGTAATAGCCCAAAGCATTCAATGCTTCATTAATTATCGACTCAATACGAGATTGGAAACGAAGGGATACTGAGTACTCCTCTTCAGGAATCGCACTCAAATAAGCATCTACATTATCTTGAAGAGCACCGTCTAGCCCCTCTATTTCCAAAGAAACATCGGCAAGGGCATTGGCTGAAGAGAACACTGAAGTTGCCAATATGGCGCTAATCAGAACTGGTAAAGTTTTTCTTATCATGCTTAATTGGTAAATACGTTATCAATACGTTAAGAAGTAAGCGAAATAATACCGCTAAAAGACCACTGCGTCTGTAATAAATAAGACCATATCTCGGTCTATTTTGAGGACGGTATAAACTTTTAACGAATTAATGAAACATTTTGGGAAACCATTCTCACGAAGAATCTATTAGATTACGAAATATCGACCAATCATGAACTTATAACCTTACCTTTTGTATGAAAGCTATATTGAAATGGCTCTACCGAAGGTTATAAGCGAATAAATTTGTACTGGCTGATGCATGCCAAAACAGCGAATCAAAGAATAGAAAAGGATGAATAATGATTAACAAACAAGACATGGTAACAGCCAATGATGCGCTTGCAGGAAATGAGCAAAGAATTGAAGTCACTGAACCACATTTTGTCAATCAAACTGACTTAACTAAAGCACCAGAAGGCAATCAACAACAAGTACTGCTTGGCATGGGATGCTTTTGGGGAGCTGAACGACTTTTTTGGAACTTAGATGGCGTTGTCTCAACTTCTGTTGGCTATGCTGGTGGGTTTACTAAACACCCAACATACGAACAAGTATGTACTGCTCAAACTGGTCATACTGAAATGGTAAGAGTGATTTTTGATAGCCAAGTTTTGCCACTAAGCCAACTGCTCCAAACATTCTGGGAACGTCATGACCCTACACAGGGAATGCAGCAAGGTAATGACCGAGGCACTCAATATCGTTCCGCGATTTATACATTTAGCGAAGACCAGCAGAACGTTGCATTACAATCTAAAGAGCAATATCAAGCAGCGCTTTCTCAATCACTTGGTAATACCGTGACGACAGAAATCCTGCCGGCAGGTCAGTATTTTTATGCTGAAACTTACCACCAGCAATACCTAGCTAAAAATCCAGAAGGTTACTGCGGTTTAGGTGGTACAGGGGTTTGCTTCCCGCCAAGCTTAGCTGAATAAAATAAGCCAATTTAGAGCTCACCATATAAATCAGATATAACAATGTAAATCAGATATAAAAATGGCTTCCTCTCTGGAAGCCATTTCTTCATACCGCACTAAAAAGCTAAATTGCTCGCCATCAAAGACCTTAATGCTTAATGCAAAAGATTAAACGGGTAAGCCTGCAATCGTGCCATTCACTTCTTTAAAAATGGTCAGTTTTTGTTTGTCTGAAATTTCGGGAAGAAGAACCTTGCCTTGATCGAATCGAAATTCGCCGATTCCTTCAATTGCAAACTGACCTTTAAACAAAACTTTAACGAAACGCGCCACTTGACGTGGACGGTATGTAGAAAATTCACGGAGCATATACAACCTCAATTCCATTTGGGGTAAAACAGTATTCACTTAGGTGTTCAAATTTACCTTATTTTCAGCTAATTCCTTTAGCTAAACCAACATGATCGTGTACCAAGTCGGTATAGCGTACATTATACTCATCGATAACATATCTGCAACACCTTTCTATAGCGCACGATAAGAAAGTTAACAAAGCAATTTTCTAATTTCATATTATACTTCCAAGGCAAACCAACTAGCGGAATAAAAATATAATGAAAAACAAAACTCTACTTGCTCTACTACTAACAGCCTCTCCACTATTCGCAAACGCTCATAACCTTTCAGTTGGCGGCTCAGTGCCAGCTGTTGAAGTAAGTAGCTACGGTGAAATAATTCTTAAAGACGGCAATACGGACTACCAAACTTGGTCGACCAATGATCTTTTAGGAAAAGTACGCGTCATCCAAGCCATTGCAGGAAGAAGCAGCTCAAAGGAAATGAATGCGCCTTTAATGGCTGCTATTACGGCGGCTAAGTTCTCTGAAAATGACTACCAAACCACAACAGTCATCAACCAAGATGATTCCATTTGGGGGACAGGATCGTTTGTGAAATCTTCTGCGGAAGACAGTAAAGAAGAATTTCCTTGGTCATCAATGGTTTTAGATGAAGATGGGCAAGTAGCAAGCTCTTGGTCTCTACAGGAAGAAAGCTCTGCTATTATCATTCAAGACAAGCAAGGCAAAGTTTTATTCGTAAAAGAAGGTTCATTGACTGAAACTGAAATTGCTAACGTGATTACTCTAATTAAAACCAGCCTATAATCATTTATTACTTCTTTTTGAAGACCTACCTAAAGGATATTGTTATATTGTAACAGTATCCTTTTTGCATCTATGGTATTCATTTCTACATGCGGCATAAATCTTTAGTGACATTACAGCGTGGGAGCTATTTAGCGTTAGTACTCGTACTTATGCTGAATGTTGCTGCTATTGCTCATGCCATTGACGACGCGCCCCATCACCATTTACATCATCAATGCGAACTATTTTCTGCTATCCAATTTGGGCTAGCACATACGCCCGTTACATTGCCTCAAGTAAAACAGAAATTTGAAACTTCTCAGCCACTTGCGATACAAAAGGTAAAGAGACTTTATTTCGCCTACTTGGCACGTTCTCCACCAAGCATTGTCAGTTAACTTATTACTTTAACTTTTAATTCTTTAGGAAAACTCAAATGAAACGTACTTTAATCTCATTATGTATCGGTCTTACTGCTTCTCACTCAGCTTTAGCAGAAGAACACTTTCGCTCACACGATGCACATGTTCATGGACATGTAGAAGTTAACATTGCACAAGATAACAATGAGTTATTAATCGAGGTCACAGCTCCAGGTTCTGATGTTGTTGGTTTTGAACACGCTCCAACAACACCTGAGCAAATAAAAGCACTAGAGCATGCAACCGCAATGCTTAACCAACCAGAAAACTTATTCGCTTTTAGCAACGCGCAGTGTGAACTTAAATTTAAATCCGTTTCAAACTCATTAGAGCAAGAAGAGCATCATGCTCACGAAGGTCATGATCACCACGATGACAAACATGACCATGACGCTCATGAAGGTCACGACCACCACGATGACAAACATGACCATGACGATCATGAAGGTCACGACCACCATGATGACAAACATGACCACGACGCTCATGAAGGTCACGACCACCATGATGACAAACATGACCATGACACTCATGAAGGTCACGAGCACCACGATGACAAACATGACCATGACACTCATGAAGGTCACGAGCACCATGATGACAAACATGACCATGACGCTCATGAAGGTCATGATGATCACAAAGGG
This sequence comes from Vibrio sp. 99-70-13A1, assembly GCF_013114625.1. Classification (GTDB taxonomy): domain Bacteria; phylum Pseudomonadota; class Gammaproteobacteria; order Enterobacterales; family Vibrionaceae; genus Vibrio. The sequence goes on along the minus strand of NZ_VTXD01000012.1, from coordinate 37,317 downwards.
CACGACCATTCAGAAGGCGGTCACGGTGAGTTTACTGTGGAATACCACTACGATTGTTCTGCAATCAACAAACTGGACTCAATCAGTACTCAATGGTTCTCAACATTCACTAGCACAGAGTCAATGACAGTGAACTTGCTGACAGATACAAAACAAGTTCAACAAAAACTCACACCAAAACAAGTTAGTTTTCGCTTTTAATCTGGCTATATAGTCTACATTGAAACCGTACAATGCCAGCCAAGTAAGTAGCTACTTACTTGGCTGGTTATATTGTATTTATTACACCGCTATTTAGGAGCGACTATGTCAGATACAAGCTCACCACTTGTCGTTGAACTCCGTGATGTACAATTTCGTTGGAAAGCGGATTTACCTGCCACTCTTGAAATCTCATCATTACAGATCAAACACCAAGAACACTTGTTCATCAAAGGACCAAGTGGCTGTGGCAAATCAACCCTACTCGGGTTATTAACCGGTATAAACAAAGCTCAACAAGGGCAAGTGACGATTCTAGGGGAAGACCTCACCCAATTATCCCCACGTCAATGTGATATGTTTCGCGCAGATAACATCGGTTACATTTTCCAACAGTTCAACCTATTGCCATATCTATCAGTAATAGATAACGTCACTCTACCTTGCCAATTTTCCAAAGTACGTAAGCAGCAAGTGACTGGTGTTCTAAAAGCAACAGCACGCGAATTACTCGATAGATTACAGCTACCAAAAGCGCTCATGGATAAGCCTGTAATCGAGTTAAGTATTGGACAGCAACAAAGGGTTGCTGCTGCGCGAGCTTTGATAGGTCAACCCAAGATTATTATCGCAGATGAACCCACTTCTGCATTGGATCACGACAATCGAGAACTCTTCATAGAGTTACTCATGGAACAAGCAAACCAAGCAGGTTCAACGCTTATTTTTGTTAGTCACGACCCGACGTTAGAAAAACTTTTCAAGCGTAGTATTGATTTAACGACGGTTAATGAAGCGCAGGTAACACTATGAAAGTAATTACTCACTTAGCGTTTAAGAGCGTACTTAACCGTAAAGCTACCGCTATTTTGACTATCTTAACGGTAGCCGTTTCGGTCATTTTACTATTAGGTGTGGAGCGCGTTAGAACTCAAGCAAAAAGCAGCTTTGCCAATACGATTTCAGGTACTGACCTCATCGTGGGCGGTCGCTCTGGGCAAGTAAACCTTTTGCTGTATTCTGTTTTCCGCATTGGTAATGCGACCAATAATATCGATTGGAAAAGCTATGAAGAGTTCAGCCAGCATAAATCAGTGAAATGGGCAGTGCCGATTTCACTTGGTGATTCTCATAAAGGCTTTCGAGTCATGGGCACCAATCACAGCTATTTTGAACACTACCGATATGGAAGTAAGCAGTTACTAACATTACAACAAGGCACAGAGTTCAATAGCCTTTTTGAAACGGTGCTAGGGTCAGATGTAGCCAAACAATTAGGCTACAAAATTGGCGATAAAATCACGCTTGCTCATGGGCTCAGTGATGTGGCTTTCAGCCGTCACGATGACCTTCCCTTTACTGTTGTGGGCATAATAGCTCCGACAGGTACACCTGTAGATAAAACCGTTCATGTTTCACTAGAAGCAATAGAAGCTATTCATGTTGGTTGGGAGTCAGGAGCAAACTTAGGCTACAAGCCCGATGTTGAAAAACTCAAAGCGCATACATTTGAACCACAGCAAATCACCGCGATGATGCTGGGCTTAAATTCCAAAATTCAAACTTTTGCTTTGCAAAGAGAAATCAACACCTATCGCCAAGAACCACTGAGCGCCATTATGCCGGGTATTGCCCTTTATGAATTATGGGGAATGATGGCAGTAGCAGAACAAGCACTACTCATAGTGTCAGGGTTTGTCGTTGTGGCAGGGTTACTTGGCATGTTGAGCAGCTTATTAACCAGCTTACAAGAGCGTCGTCGAGAAATGGCAATCTTAAGAGCAATGGGCGCAAGGCCAAGGCACGTATTCAGCCTATTGATCAGCGAAGCAAGTGCGCTGACCTTCTTAGGAATCATGCTTGGAGTGACGACTTTATTTGCATTAATTACGATAACAGCACCGATAATTCAGCAACACTACGGCATCAATATATCCATATCAGCGATTACATCACATGAATGGCAATTACTTATGCTTGTGCAAGTTGCTGGCATTATTATTGGTTTCATTCCAGCATTTCGTGCCTACCGCCAATCACTGGCAGATGGCATGACAATTAGAATTTAGTACAGGATTTAACAATGAAGCATAAATTATTGCTGCTTATAGGGTTAGTCTTCATCCCTTTTTACAGCGTAGCAAATTCAGGAAGCACAGCAGATAACCAGACAACACAAGAAAGTGATAGCACCATCAGTAATGATGCTTTGCTTAATCTTGACTGGATCGATCTGATCCCTGAATCTGAACAGTCATTTTTAGACCCATTTGGAATGCCTGCAGTTGATCACTCGCAAGAAAAACCGGAACAATCAAAGCTAGGAGCAATTCGACCTGAGCTAAACGGCAGCAAAGTTAAAATTCCTGGGTTTGTTATTCCATTAGAAGGTGATGCTGACATGATCACCGAATTCTTACTCGTCCCATACTTCGGAGCGTGCATCCATGTACCACCACCACCACCGAACCAAATCATTTATGTGAAATTCCCTAAAGGCGCTCCAATACAGGAGTTATGGGATGTGATTTATGTCGTGGGAACACTTAAGACAGAAAACATCAGCCATGATTTAGCTGAGACAGGATACTTGATCGATGGGATCGAAATTGAAGCTTATGATGATATGTAACCTTCAATGAATTGCTTTATTCATCTTAACGTTACACATAAAAGTTAAATGTATGACACCATACACATAACAAGGTGATAACTGGCTAGCTTATCTATTTTAAGCAATATACTTAGATAGATAAGCTAGTAAAGCCACATAACTGACCAGTATTAAACCTAATGTGAGCTGCTTTTTCAGCTTATTGTCATTCACTTGACTCATATTCCCTCCATAATAAACACAACAAATTTAACATTTTATTATCATTACCTGAAGCTAAATTTTGTAATGTCTCTTCCTTGTGACATCAGTATCTAGCAACTCTGATAATAAAGAGTTACATTTTAATCAGTTACAGTTTTCCTTTACGGTATTCTTATGTCTGAAAACAAACAGCCCGTCGTCATTGAGCATGACAATACAGCTCGCAACTCATCTCACCATGAAAAATCGTCTCATCACGAAAAAAAAGCCTACATAAAAGACAGTGCAAGCCGAGTGCTTAGTATTGCTCAAAGTTTTGGTTTAGACGCTTTGTTCAAAGAGTCAGGAAGTTCGACAAAGTCAGAGAGTACCGATAAGTCTTTAATTGAAAGGGCACTCTTAAGGGAAAAGAAACGAAAAGAACAAAGACAAAAGAATTTGGAACAGATTCTGAAGCTCGCGCATTCTTCATGCAAAGATGAAACCGCAGGTGATCCCGATCAAGACTGGCTTTACCGCTTCTTCGATATGGCACAAGACATCCACAACACATCCATGCAAAGGCTCTGGGCTCAAGTACTTAAACGAGAAGTCACCAACCCCGGTTCAACGTCAATGAAAGCGTTACAAGCGCTGCAAGATATGACACCAAGAGAAGCTCAAAACCTTCAAAGAGCGGCATCGTTAGCGTGTAGCTTTGGTAGTGATAGCAGCCGAAAATTGTTACTCGGATTTAAAGCTCATGGTGGGATTTTTAGTTTCGGTAAGCGTGATACGACCAACACGATCAATCTTGGTGGGCATCAATTACCCTATTCAAGTTTATTGCACCTGATTGAATTAGGATTAATTTTGGGAACGGAATTAGAGTCCGGTGAAATTGATTTTGATCCTGCTCTAAGCCTTGTTTATCAAGGTAAAAACATGAGTTTACTGCCCATCACAAAGGGCGTGAAACTGATCTATTATCGCTTTAGCCCAACGGGGAATGAGCTTTGTAAATTACTCGGTAATAAGCCGAACATTCAGTATTATGACCAGCTCATCGCATTATTAAGTCAGAAGTTCACGGTGCAAACTGAAGCGAAAAGCAGTGTTCATCACACTGTTTAAACTGACGAAACGAATTGCTTGGATATTAAGAAATCAACAGTCGAACTAGGCAAGAACGAAACAAATCAATAAATTGACGAAGTTAGTTAACTCATCTTTGATTAACTAACTTGGTCTTTTATTTGCTTAGTCTCTTATTTAGTCTCTTATTTACTCTCTTGGTAATGACTCATTCCTCGTTCTTTTACGAAGCTAAGATGCCGCGCTCTTTAAGGCTTGTCACACACTGATCGACCAACTCTTCTAATGATTTATCTCCTGCAAGTAAGTCGATTTCAGGATTTTCAGGCGCTTCGTACACAGAGCTAATACCTGTAAAATTCGGGATCTCCCCTGCTCTTGCCTTTTTATACAACCCTTTAGGGTCTCGCTGCTCGCAGATCTCCAAAGGAGTATTCACGAACACTTCTAAAAACTCACCTTCAGGCAATAAGTCACGAACTAATTTTCGCTCGGCTTGATGAGGCGAAATAAACGCAGATAAAACAATTAACCCGGCATCTGCCATCAGTTTTGCAAGCTCACCAATGCGGCGTATATTTTCACGTCTGTCTTGCTCTGAAAAACCTAAATCACTGCATAAACCATGGCGAACATTATCGCCATCAAGCAAATAGGTATGGTAACCAAGTTGAGCTAAACGGGTTTCAAGTGCCCCAGCAACGGTAGATTTACCTGAACCAGATAATCCAGTAAACCAAAGTACAGCTGGTTTCTGTGACTTTATATTTGCTCTAAATTCTTTATCAACCGAGTGTTGATGCCAAACAATATTCTCATCTTTTGGCTTAAGAGAAGTCGTCATGGTTAGTCCTTTAAGTGAACAACATTAGAATGGAAAAAAGTAAGGGATCAAACTCAATACTAATACCGAATATACAATCGAGATGGGAATACCAATACGTAGGTAATCCGTAATATGGTAATTGCCAACACTGTAAACAAGCAGGTTTGTTTGATAACCATAAGGAGAAATAAAACTGGCACTCGCACCGAATAATACCGCCATAATAAACGGCATTGGATCAACGCCATACCCAATTGCCATACTGTAGCCAATTGGAAATGAAAGAGCGGCAGCAGCGTTGTTTGTAACAAGTTCAGTCAGTACCAGTGTCATCAAGTAAGTTGCAACCAGAGCACCAAAGACGCCCCAGCCGTTAAATGCTTCCATGAACATCAGCCCCATCCTTTCAGATAAGCCTGATGAAATCATCAATTGTGCAATCGACAGTGCAGAGCCAACAATAACAACAATATCAACCGGAAAACGTCTACGTAACTCACTAAGCTGAACCACTCCAAAAACTACCAGCAGTAATAAGAATACCGCTAATCCTTTAATGATTGGCGCAATGCCCGCAAGTGAAAAGCCAATGACAGCAGCAAACCCTAGCAGTACGAAAGTAGATTTATCGCCATCAAGCTTGGCGCTAGAATCTAGGTCATTCATCAACACAAATTCTTTATTGTGTTGCTGACGTTGTTCTTCGAAACGCTTACCAGGAACTAAAATTAAAGTATCGCCAGCGGCTAAAGTAATATTACCTAATCCGCCCTCAAGCCTTTCGTGACCACGGCGAATCGCTACCACCACAGCATCGAATTTATCTCTGAACTGGCTGGTTTTTAAAGTTTTATTACAAAAGCTTGCAGATGAACTGACCACGACTTCCACAAAGTTTTGACCATTCAAATGGTGCTGACCAAATAGAGTGAGACCTTGAATTTCTTGCAGTGTCGCCACACTTTCTACATCACCACAAAACAGCAGTCTATCTCTGGCTTGTAAAACAAAGTCTGGGTCAATGGATGCGGTCGTTTGCCCATCTCGAATCACTTCCGCTAGAAACAGTTTTCTTAATGCTCTTAGATTATTTTCGCTCACGCTACGCCCAACAAGAGGAGAGCCAGGTTCAACGCGAGCCTCTAAAAAGTAAGGAAGATCATCTTGCGATCCATCGTCATAGGCAGGCAGTAGATAGCTTAATGGAATAAGGATCAGCACCCCGCCCACCAGCACAGCTAAACCGATCAATGTCGGAGCGAAAAAATTTAAACTGGGTAAACCCACATCTTCTACAAAGCTGTTGATGATCAAGTTGGTTGACGTTCCGATCAAAGTCAGCGTGCCACCTAAAATGGCAGCGTAAGATAAAGGGATTAATAGTTTTGATGGTGCGTGCTGCTGATTTCGTTTGATCGCTCCGATCAATGAAACCACAACCGCGGTATTATTGGTAAAAGATGAAAGTAACGCTGTGGAAATACCCAACTTTGCTACAACTGTACCTAGCCGACCTTCTGAAATATTACGGCTAACCCAGCTAATTAAGCGAGTTTTCTCCAACGCACTAGACGCAAGAATAAGAAGAATAAGAGTCAGTAAAGATGAATTGGTAAAATTGGTCGCTAAGCTTGTAAGATCAATTAAACCAGCCATGAACGCAATGAATGCGGCACTGGCAAAAATGTAACTTGGTTTAATTCGAGTGACCAGTAGGCAAGTTATGATGCCAAGCAAAATCGCTAATACAAATCCTTGTTCCCACATAAACTTATCCTTAATGGCGGAAGCGAATGCCTCCGCCTATTAGTCTTTAATTCAGTTCTGAATTATTTCAATAACTGACTTAAATCTTTCGCATCCCAATGTGGGAAATGCTTACGAACAAGTGCATTAAACTCAATCTCGAACGCAGAGAAATTACCGACTTGCTGCTCAACTGAATCTAAACGGTCACGGATCAAACCAGCACCAACCGTTACATTCGTGAGACGGTCAATGATAATAAAACCACCGGTATCAGCACTTTCTCGGTACTTATCAAGCGCGACGGTTTCATTGAGAGACCATTCACAAAGTCCGATACCATTCAGCGGTAATTCACTCGCTTCATAGCTTGATAAGTTATTGATGTCGTATTGATGTTTAACTGCCTGCACCTGACCAACCGTTTTCTTACCCGCAATTTTAATATCGTAATCACGACCAGCTTGTAACGGCTGCTCAGTCATCCAAACAACGTCTGCAAGAATATGGTTTGTCGATTCAACCTGAGCACTTTCCAGTACAATCAAATCACCACGGCTGATATCAATTTCATCTTCTAACGTAAGTGTTACGGCTAACCCAGCTTGCGCTGACTCTAAGTCGCCATCAAAAGTAACGATGCGCGCTACTTTTGATTTTTTACCAGAAGGAAGTGCTTTGATTTCATCGCCAACACTTACTCGACCAGAGGCAACCGTGCCTGAAAACCCGCGGAAATCGAGATTAGGTCGGTTGACATATTGCACAGGGAAGCGGAACTCACCTGACGATCGCTTTTGATCAATGTCTACATTCTCAAGCACTTCAAGTAATGAAGGACCTTCAAACCAAGCGAGTTCTTTGCTTTCAGAAGCAACATTAATTCCTTCCAGAGCTGAAACTGGAATGATTTGGATGTTAGTTTCACCTTCCAAGTTTTCTGCAAACTCTAAGTATTGATCACGAATCTCTTCAAAACGTTCTTGTGAGTAATCCACAAGATCCATTTTGTTTACCGCAACAACAAAGTGTTTCAGACCTAGTAGGTTAGATATGAAAGAGTGACGACGCGTTTGATCCAATACGCCCTTACGAGCATCAATTAAGATCACAGCGAGATCACACGTTGAAGCACCCGTTGCCATGTTACGCGTATATTGCTCATGCCCTGGTGTATCAGAGATGATGAACTTACGTTTTTGCGTAGAGAAATAACGGTACGCAACATCAATGGTTATACCCTGCTCTCGCTCTGCTTGTAGACCATCTACTAACAAAGCTAAATCTGGTTTCTCACCAGTAGTACCAACACGTTGGCTGTCAGAGTGAACCGCTGCTAGCTGATCTTCATAAATTTGTTTTGTATCGTGGAGCAAGCGTCCAATTAGAGTACTTTTTCCGTCATCTACAGAGCCACAAGTCAAAAATCTAAGCATTGATTTATGTTGGTGTTGGCTTAGGTAGCCTTCAATTCCTAGCTCGGCTAGTTCGGCTTCTACTGCACTATTCATTCTTCTTTCCTTAGACTCTTAGAAATAACCTTGGCGCTTTTTCAGCTCCATAGAACCAGATTGGTCATGGTCGATCGCTCGCCCTTGACGCTCACTTGACGTCGCCACCAGCATTTCTTCAATAATGCCTGTTAACGTATTTGCTTCAGACTCCACCGCACCAGTCAGTGGGTAGCAGCCTAAAGTACGGAAACGAACGCTTTTCTCTTCAATCACTTCACCTTCTTCAAGCTTCATACGGTCGTCATCAACCATGATCAGCATGCCATCACGCTCAACTACAGGGCGCTTTTCAGAAAGGTAAAGTGGAACAATTTCGATATTTTCTAGGTAGATGTACTGCCAGATGTCCAGCTCAGTCCAGTTAGATAAAGGGAACACACGAATACTTTCGCCTTTATTCACTTGACCGTTATAAGTACGCCATAATTCCGGACGTTGGTTTTTTGGATCCCACGTGTGGTTTTTATCTCGGAACGAATACACACGCTCTTTTGCTCGTGATTTTTCTTCATCACGTCGAGCACCACCGAAAGCAGCATCAAAACCGTATTTGTTTAACGCCTGCTTCAACCCTTGAGTTTTCATGATATCGGTGTGCTTAGAAGAACCATGCACAAATGGGTTACATCCCATTTCGATGCCTTCTGGGTTTTTGTGTACCAATAGGTCAAAACCGTATTTCTTGGCTGTGCGATCACGGAATTCAATCATTTCGCGGAATTTCCAATCGGTATCTACATGCAATAGAGGGAAAGGAATTTTTCCTGGGTAAAAAGCTTTACGAGCTAAATGAAGCATCACAGATGAATCTTTACCGATTGAGTACATCATTACCGGATTATCAAACTCAGCGGCAACTTCACGGATAATATGAATACTTTCCGCTTCTAGCTGTTTTAAGTGGGTTAAACGTTCTTGGTCCATTTCAGTGCTTCCTTTAAGGCTCGCTTCACGAGCAATTCATTACTTGGCTAACCAAGCATGGGATTTGACTTATTCACCAATGACGGTGAGTCGGACTTCGGCACTAACTAGGGGAATATTATTGTTGAGCGATCCGTTGCTAGTCACTGCCGAGTGCATCCTTGATATAGGCATTATGACCAGCTCCTTATATTACTGGAAATTCTAAAATTTCATTTTTTATTCGAAAAGCTGATAAGGGAAAATAAATCGATGAATTATAGAGATTTAACAAAGCCAACATTTAGCGGTTAAATGTGATGAACTTGTATACATACTGAGGTAACAAATAGCAGAACGGCATCAAGTAATAGAGACAAGTCACGTTTTAACATTCACCGTAATCTGCGTTTCATTAAAATTTGTTACATTACGCAACGTATTTTCTTTTATCCACTTTGGAGCTACATAATGAAAGTTGCTATGAAACCTTTATCTCTGGCAGTACTTGCTGGTTTAGGCCTGACACTTTCAGGTTGCACAACGACACCTGATACTGATGAAGTGATTAATTTACGTGTTGTAGAAACTACTGACATCCATACCAACCTTATGGACTACGATTACTACAAAGATAAACCATCTAAAAAAATTGGTTTAGCACGTACTGCAACTCTCGTAAAAGAAGCTCAAAAAGAAGTAACCAACAACGTATTAGTGGATAACGGTGACTTGCTGCAAGGTAGCCCTATGGGTGACTACATGGCAGACAAAGGCATCGAAGCCGGTGAAGTTCACCCAGCTTACAAAGCAATGAACCAACTGAGCTACGATGCGGCAAACCTAGGTAACCACGAGTTCAACTATGGTCTAGAGTTCCTAGAAGAATCAATCAACGACGCTGATTTTCCATACATTAGCGCGAACGTTTACGACGCAGAAACCAAAGAACACTACTTCACGCCTTACATTATCAAGACACATACTTTTGCAGATACTGCTGGTGTAGAACACGAAGTAAAAGTCGGTTACATCGGTTTTGTTCCACCGCAAATCATGACGTGGGATAAGAAGAACCTTGAAGGTAAAGTCATCGCTCGCGATATCATTGAAACCGCTAACGAGTTAGTACCTCAAATGAAAGCGGAAGGCGCTGAAGTGATTGTTGCAATTCCTCACTCTGGAGTTTCAACCGATCCGTACAAGCAAGGCGAAGAAAACTCGACTTTTTACCTATCTGAAGTAGAAGGTATTGATGCGATTGCTTTTGGTCACGCGCACGCGGTTTTCCCTGGTAAAGGATTTGACGACATCCAAGGTATTGATAACGAAGCTGGAACCATGAATGGCGTTGCTGCTGTTATGCCTGGTCGTTGGGGTAGCCACGTTGGTGTTATGGACCTAACACTTGCACAAAAAGACGGTAAGTGGAGCGTGGTAAAAGGTCAATCTGAAGCTCGCCCTATCTACGATAAAATTGAGAAAAAATCTTTAGCGGCAGCTGATGAAGGTATCGTCACTGCACTAGAAAAAGATCACGCGGGTACTCGAGAGTTTGTTAACCAACCCATTGGTAAAGCAGACGATGTGATGTACAGCTTCCTATCTCTAGTTCAAGATGATCCAACTATCCAAATTGTTAACCTTGCACAAAAAGATTACGTTGAGCGTTTCATTCAAGGTGACCCAGATCTAGACGGTATTCCAGTGCTTTCAGCCGCGGCACCATTTAAAGCAGGCGGTCGTAAGAATGACCCAGCTAACTTCACTGAAGTAGAGTCAGGTCAGCTCACTTTCCGTAACGCAGCTGACTTATATCTTTACCCGAACACGCTAGTAGCGATGAAAGTTACAGGTCATGAAGTAAAAGAATGGCTTGAATGTTCTTCAGGTCAATTCAATCAAGTCGATGTGAACTCAACAGCACCGCAACAATTGATTGAGTGGGATAACTTTCGCACTTACAACTTCGACGTTATTGATGGTGTGGATTACCAAATCGACGTAACTCAACCTGCAAAATACGATGCTAATTGTAAAGTGGTTAACCCTGATTCACAGCGTATTGTTGGTCTTACTTACCAAGGTAAACCTATTGATATGAAGCAAGACTTCCTTATCGCGACCAACAACTACCGCGCTTACAGCAACAAATTCCCGGGGACAGGTGAAGACTTCATCGCATTTGATGCACCAGATGAAAACCGCACCGTTCTTGCGAACTACATTTCCCGAGTAAGCAAAGAGCAAGGTCAAGTAAGCCCAACGGCTGACAACAACTGGTCTTTTGCTCCTATTACTACCGATAAGAAACTTGATATCCGTTTCGAAACGTCTCCAAGTGAGAAAGCCGCGCAGTTCATCAAAGATAAAGGTCAATACCCGATGAAGCGTGTAGCGACTGACGATGTTGGTTTTGCTGTTTACCAAATCGATTTATCGAAATAAGCAAATCTAAAGTAATTCGATACACTTAAACGATAAAGGCTGAGTAGTTTTACTCAGCCTTTTTTATTTCTAATTTTCTAATCATCACCTATTCAACCCTCTCCTTCTGCCTTATTTCGCTTAATTAGCTCCTCATTTATCTATTTAGTCCCCTTACCCACCAGATTTAAAAGTCTTCGAAAATAAACGTCTTAGTAAAAAAACGATTTCAATCTGTAATTTTTTTGTATCAGCCCCTGTCTACTATTTAACTACAATTAATTGGTAACAAATTGATAACCAAATATCCATTTACCAATTAGCACTAGAAAGCAAAGGCGATATTTATGGGCATCACAGAGAGTATTCAAGTATTCCTAAATTCTGGCGAACAGTCAGTTGGATGGCTAATGCTCGCTATTATTGCTTTGTCTTACTTATTAGAAGACTTAGCCATAGTCACGGCTGCGGGGCTGGCAGTACAAAAAGTGATGCCACCTGAACTTGCTTTATTCGCCATTTTCATTGGTATTGCGACGGGTGATCTTGCCTTGTATTACTTAGGGCATTCTGGCCGTTACTTCCGCGGGGTTCGTTATAAAGCACTGACCAACCGTCACTTCAGAGCTTTGCATCATAGGCTACATAAAAACGCCTTCATGAATTTATTCATCATTCGCTTCATTCCTGGGCTAAGAACCGTAGGTTTTACTCTTAGTGGTTTCTTCTCTGTATCCATTCCTGTCTTTCTTGCCGCTGTACTCAGTGCTACGGCAATTTGGACCTGTCTTGTTTTCTCAATCATCTATTACTTAGGTTCTTCAGCTTGGTTACAAGCCACTCAGTACCAATGGGCTGTAATCCCTTGTGCAATCTTATTATTAATTACTGCCAATCGTCTGCTTAATAGAACTTACTCAAGAGGGCTGTCATGAGCTTACTAAATGCAATCCAGTGTATTCCACCTCATAAGATCAATGCGGGTATGCCACCATTAGAAGAAGATACCAAACGCAGTGTGTCGCCTTATGAGTTCCTGCCGAGTTGGTTTTTCTATACCCCTGTCTTCGTGCAAAGCTTACTCCAAGGGCTACAGCATCAAGACTTAGGGTTACCACTTATTGCTAACCCTAGTATCAAGCTCAGCGGCATGGTCGGTGAATCCAAGCACGACATTTTGAGCTTAGCGGGTAAGCAAAGCCAACCGTGGATCTCGCCTTTTATCACACTGACCAAAACGGATCTTAATGCTCAAAAACAAGCAAAAGATGCTTACTCTGCCCTGCAACAATCAAACCTAGATTTCCCAATTGTGGCTAAACCAGATCTAGGTTGCCGTGGAGCTGGAGTCAAACTGATCAACACACAAGATCAACTTGAGCAATATATTGATTCATTCCCAAATCAAGCGCGTTTTTTACTTCAGCAAAAAGCCCCTTATCAAGCTGAAGCGGGTGTCTTTTATGTTCGCTATCCAGAGCAAAAGCAAGGGCAGATCATTTCGATCACTTTGAAGTATGCACCAACCGTAACTGGGGATGGTGAACATACTCTTAAAGATCTTATCAAGAGTCACCCAAGAGCCGGTCAACTTAGCCACCTTTATCTGCCAAGACACACTGACAAGCTAGATTGGATTCCTCAAAACGAAGAAGAGTTTCAACTCGCTTTTGCCGGAAGCCACAGCCGTGGATCTATTTTCAGAAACGGTAACCAATTCATATCTGAAGCACTCACCCAAAAGTTGGATGCGATTTTCAATGATTTTGGTGGCTTCTATTACGGCCGTTTAGATATCAAATTCAAAGACATCCAAACATTAATGCAAGGCAAAGACTTTACGATTCTAGAAGTGAATGGAGCCAGTAGTGAAGCGGCGCATATCTGGGATCGAAATACACCTCTGAAAGAGATTTTTTCCACATTACTTCAGCAATATCGAATTTTATTTGAGATTGGCGCGCAACAAAAAAAACGTGGTCACCGCACTCCCCCACTCAAAGAATTATTCAATGCTTGGCAAGATGAAAAGCGGCTTGTGCAGCAATACCCGAGCACCGATTAAAGCATCTCCCCAAAATTCATAATGTACAGATAAAGTAAAAACGATGAATTGAACCCTTTATCTCATAAAGAAAATCAAACCAGTTTCGAGGATTTTTAATGAACCAAATAAGAAAGGCAACGCCGCAGATAATTATGCCTTCAAGTGTGACAGGAGCGATCGAAATTCTAAATCAAGGGTACGAATTTCTTTGCTCAATTTCAGATAGCGATTATCTATGCAGTGCTAAGCCACATATCACAAGCTCTATTGGTGAGCATACACGCCACACTCTCGATCTTTTTCATGCGCTCATCACTCAAGAAGATCTAACCGTGGATTACAACACTCGTCGCAGAGGGCATGCAGTAGAAAATGAGCGCACGATAGCTCTCTCCGAGATCCAGTATGTCATTAACTGGCTAAAACAAGTTGATCCAACATTACTCAGTACTGCGATCACTATTGAAACTGAAGTCTCTATGAATAACCAAGTTTTTCATTCTATTCCATCAAACATAGAACGAGAGATCACTTTTGCTGCTCTGCACGCGAATCACCACTACGCAATGATCAAAGTGATCGCGACTTTTTTAGAAATACAAACTTGCCACGCTTTTGGTTACGCCCCAACAACTGCTAGTTACCTGAGGGAGCAATAAAATGTGCTCAGTATCTTGGCTACTAGAAAAGAAAGGCTACCAAGTCTTTTTTAACCGTGATGAACAAAAGTCACGTGCCTTAGCGTTGCCACCTAAAAAATTCACATTTAATGGTGTGGACGTCTTAATGCCTTTAGATCCTGTGGGTGGCGGGAGTTGGATTAGCATGAATCAATTCGGCTTATCCTTATGTTTACTCAATAACTACCAAGGAAAGCTTTCTTCAGGTTCACTCTTAAGCCGCGGCCTATTACTAAAGCAACTTTCTAGCAGTTCGACCATAGAACAAGTCGCACAACAATTTCAGCAGCTTGAAATAGAGAAATTTGCACCATTTACGCTGTTAGTTTTCTCACCGAATCTAAGCCTATTGAACCCGAAGGTTATGGCTTATGCGTGGAATGGTGAACAAATCTCAATATATGAAACTGACTCGCCTTTATTTTCATCTGGCTTTGATTTATCTAACGTCGTGCATTATCGCCAGACCATTTACCGAAAGCTGACCCAAACAGGTAAATCACAAGAAGCGTTACTTGCCTTTCATTCTCATCATCACCCTGATTTCAGCCACATGTCGACATGCATGCACAGAGAAGACGCACACACCGTTAGCTTTACGCATTTGCATTCAAATAATGGTGATTTCTCAATGTTTTACCGCCCTGGTTCGCCATGCTTGTCATTAACAGAGCCATCAATGAAGTCTGGAACACTCCAGCCCCAAACAATCACACCACATCAATTATCTAGTCACCAAATAACAGCTAACGAAATTAGCCAAAACCGATCCAATTTTGATCTTTCAGAAGCACTAAGCACATAGAAATGGAGAATATTATGAGAAAACTACTGACAGCATTCTTATTACTGCTCAGCCCTTTATCTTTCGCCGACGATGAAATTTATACCGGTATTTTCAGCAGCAAAGCCCTTGATGGCTATGACACCGTTGCCTATTTTTCACAGAACAAGCCAGTGAAAGGAAGCAAGCAATTCACAACAGAGTACAAAGGTGCGGATTGGTATTTTTCTACTGAAACCAATTTGACTTTATTTGTTAATAATCCTGAAAAATATGCTCCTCAATATGGTGGCTATTGTGCATGGGCAGTTTCAGCTAAAAATGACTTCGCGCCAGGAGATCCATTGCAGTGGAGCATAGTGAACAACAAGTTGTATCTCAATTATGACCAAGACATTAAAGATCTTTGGGAAACAAAAAGAGATGCACATATTCAGCAAGCCGATAAAAATTGGCCACAGCTAATCAATTAAGGAATTCACTATGACATTCGCTCCACTTAAACATATTCCTTCAGCATTTATTGCTTTTGTATTTATTCAGTCGCTATTTTTTAAGTTCACAGGCTCATATGAAACAGACCATATATTTGGAACTCTAGGTGAATGGTCTGGGCTTGATTGGTTTGGATCAATCGGTGGGTATATCATTGGAATAGCAGAGCTTATTGCCGCCTTTCTACTTTTCAGCAGGTTTCATGGGATGGGAGCACTCATGAGTGTCGGCATCATGAGTGGCGCTATTTTCTTCCACCTATTTACGCCTCTCGGAATTCAAATGCCTGAGTTTAATGCGACAGGTGACATTATCGGATATGACAGTGGCTTGTTATTTGGAATGGCATGTCTCGTTTGGCTATGCGGTGCATTTCTCACAGTAAAAGATCTAAAAAATCAAAATGGTTTTCTTTATAACTTCATTAATAAGGCAGAATAATTATGATTGATAGTCCTTTTCGTTTACCTCGTTATACACCTTTCGGTTTAGGTGAGTCTGTTGTCGAGTGGGCAACAGGGCTATCTAAGCTTGATCAAATATATCAACAGCGCCCAGCCGAGCTATCGAGCTTTGAATTCATGCATCATACTTTGTCTGCGTTAAATATTGATTATAGTATTGCAGCGGGATCAACCACTAATATCCCAACAGGAGGTCCTGTCGTTATTGTGGCTAACCACCCTTTAGGGGCAATTGAAGGAGTGATCCTTGCCGATCTGGTTGGATCCATACGTCAAGATGTGAAGGTGCTTGCTAATGAGTTATTGAAACGCTTACCTGAACTCGATGAGCTATTTATCGGTGTTGATGTCTTTAATAACAAGCAAGCTAAGCAAACCAATGCAAAAGCGATTCGCGATGCCAATCACCACTTAGCTGATGGTGGCGTGCTCATTGTTTTTCCTGCTGGTGAGGTATCAAGTTATTCAAAGGAAGACAGAACTCTGACCGATATCAAGTGGAGTAAGTCTGTCGCTAAGTTTGTTAAACGCCATCAAGCTGCAACAGTGCCAATTTTCATCAACGGCAAAAATAGCGAACTGTTTTACCAAGCCGGTCGTGTTCACCCTTTGCTTAGAACAGCATTGCTCGGTCGAGAGTTGCTGAACAAGCGAGCTTCTACAATTTCCATCTCTATTGGTTCTGCGATTCCTTATTCTGAAATTAAATCTTTCGAACAAGATATGGATATCGTTAATTACCTTCGTTTGAATACCTATTTAATGAGCCAAGAAGATGACCAGTTTTCGGAAGACATCTCAAATCAATTGTTTGATACTTCAATAATTTCAGCCATCGACCCTAAGATACTCAGCCAAGAGGTCGCATTGATTCCAAGCGAAATGAAGCTTTTAGAGCAAGGTGTTTTTGAAGTGTATTGTACACCGAGCCAAGTTATCCCTAATCTAATGCAAGAGATTGGCAGAGTGAGAGAAGAGAGCTTTAGAGAAGTGGGAGAAGGCAGCGGTCTCGCCTGTGATTTGGATGAATATGACCTGTATTACAACCAACTATTTGTTTGGAATACCGAAAAGTCAGAACTAGTAGGCGCATATCGATTAGGTTTAGTAGACGAGCTTATCTCAGAACAAGGTTTAAGCCACCTCTACTCTCGTAGCTTATTCAACTACAACCAAGAATTTATCGATACTTTAGATCACAGCATTGAGTTAGGTAGATCCGTTGTCAGTAAAGCCTATCAAAAGAATCTCAATTCACTACTATTGCTATGGAAAGGCATTGCGACATTTGTTGCTCGTAACCCGAAATATACGCACTTATTTGGTCCTGTTAGCATTAGTAATGATTACAGCCACACAGCCCGCTTACTCATTGCGACTACTTTATCTATACATCATTACGATGAAGAAAAGGCGAACTTAGTCAGCCCACTCTCTCCATTGAGTACTAACAAGAAAGTTTTTTGGCAAAACCACTTATTGTCATCACTTGCCAGCGTACCTTTATTATCGAAAGTGCTTTCTCGTATGGAGCAAGGAAAAGGCTTACCTGTCTTACTGAGACAGTATTTAGGCATGAATGGAAAGCTGGTTTGTTTTAACGTCGACCCCGCATTTAACGATGCTTTAGACGGTTTAATTGTCGTCAATCTCCCTAAAGTGCCACTTAAAACCTTAGGCAAGTATATGGGAAGAGACAAAGCAGAAGCCTACATCAACAATCACTTAACCTAACTTCAGGGCTTTAAATCCCAACAAGTCAGACATAAAGATCATTAGACGGTGTCTATACCTAAGCCTAAATAAGTGCGATGATTTCTGCAGTTATTTGGCTTAGGTGATACACATGCATTCAGCGTTTATTGAACAACTAAAAAACTATAGCTTTAGTGATCAAGAGATAGAGTCTCTTATCTCTGTCGCTAAATCGATAGAGCTTCCTACACGACATATTTTAGTGAACCAAGGAGAAATGGCAGACTCCATTTACTTTATACTTGAAGGGTTGTGCCATGCTTGTTATCTAACAGAGGAAGGAAAACAGTATAGTAAAGAGTTCTACTGGGAGCATGATTGGGTGATAGGCTTCGAAAGCTTAATCAAATCTCAGCCTTCTCCGTACTTACTTGAAACCCTCACTCCTATTACTTTGATAGAAATCCCAATGAAATGGCTTGTCGAATGGCGAGAGCAAAATAACCCTCTTTACCTTAAGTTGCTTGAGACACAATTAATGTATAAAGAGAACAAAGAACGCTTCATGCTGCTTTATACACCAGAACAACGCTACCAATTATTTTGTGAACATTATCCTGACCTTTTGATGCGACTGAATGACAACCAAGTTGCGGCATATTTAGGGATCACAGCAATCAGCCTAAGCAGGATTAAGGCGAGAATAGCGGATAACTCATAACCGTTTTTAAAGAGGCGTCTAAATACCGATCGCTCTAGTAAATGAAAGCTGCATTAATTAACAATTGTTAATGATTAACCACAACGCTATTGATACATTCACTGCCATAATTTAATTCAGGATGAAAATATGATTACGTGGCAGTGCATTCCTTTCTCACAACTCACCACTCAGCAGTTGTACGAACTCTTACGATTAAGAACCGATGTTTTCGTCGTCGAACAAACATGCCCATATCCAGAGCTTGACGGCAAAGATACCGTAAACGGCGTTCATCACTTACTTGGTTATAAAGACGCAGAACTCGTGGCATGTGCGCGATTACTTCCACAAGGTGTCACCTACGATAATGTCAGTATTGGTAGAGTCGCCACGCGTTTATCTGCACGTGGTAATGGGTTAGGACATAAATTACTAACTCAAGCTCTACTCCAAACTGAAAGATTATTCCCTAGTCAAACCATTGATATCGGAGCACAAGAGCACTTAGAAAAATACTATGAGCAGCATGGATTTAAAAGAATTTCAGACATGTATCTAGAAGATGATATTCCGCACATCGATATGCGCTTAGAAAAGAAGTAAAACAGAGGCAACCATGAGTAATATTACAATTGGAATCCTACTTTTGGTTGCAGGGAATTTTTTTGCTTCATTGTCAGATGTGGCAGTGAAAACACTACAAGGTGATGTTCAACCTTTCCAGTACATGTTCATTCGCCAGTTGTTTTCCTTAGTCTTAATCACTCCTCTGTGGTTAAAACAATCTAGAGCACAAAAGAAACTTCAACAAAAAAGCATTACTTTAATTAGAGCCCACCTCATTCTTATTGGGAGCGGCTGTATGGTAATGGCTATCACTTATTTACCACTAGCAACCGCCAATGCAGTTTTCTACACTGCTCCTCTCTTAATGCTGCCCCTTTCTGTTGCTTTGCTTAATGAGAAGCCAGCTTCAGGGAAAGTTTTAGCCACAATAATAGGTTTTGTTGGGGTTTTGATCGTTCTTAGACCATCTCAATTTCATTGGGCCGCGCTATTTGCATTAGGAACAGCATGCACTCTTGCGCTTTTCAATATACTGGTTAGAAAGTTACCCAAAGAGCAAACTGTAATAACGACCCTATGGTGGACAACCATATTATCCTTACCTACCTCGCTTATATTAACTGTTGGGTATTGGCAGCCAATCAGTCATACCAATATTGCCTTTATAGCTTTGAGTGCAGCACTGATTTTAGGCTACAACGGATTGGCGGTTTTAGCTTATAAAAAGGCATATTCAAGCGAAATTGCCCTAGCGGAATATTCAGGGCTTATCTTCGTTGCATTGTTCGGGGCACTTTGGTTTGATGAGATACCTGACTGGATAACATTAATTGGTATCCTTCTGATTGTCCTTCCACTTGCTCCATTGAAAAGACCAAAAAAAAAGAGCTAATAACTAGCTCTTTCTTTAAAAACTCGTGTGATAGCCAATATCAACTCTATTTACTGCGACCAAAACCACCATCAGATAAGCGGAAAAACATCACTGACGATGTCCCTTTCTCTAACTGAAGTATATCTAATTGACCAGATTCCTGCAGTTTGAATCGTACCAACTGACCTTTTCTGATTTGACTAAGCGGCTTATCTTGACCTTCAATTTTGACGAGAGCGTTGAGATCAGCTTGAGACAACTTATTATTTCTAAATACTTGGGCAAGCGTATCACCTTGCTGTACTAAATATTCACGCCAGTCATTGGATTGAAGAGGTTGCTGCTTAGCTCCAGCTTGTTCACTCAATCCTACAGTACTAATCTCTAATTCAACTCGACTGGTAGCTTCTTGCGGATCTTTTGAAGCTTCTGGAATCGGAATGAAGAACAAAATAATAACAATGGGAGCAAGAACTAAGAGTAACTTTCGATGTAATGACGGCAATAATGCCCAAAAAGCGGCAATACGATTTCGCACTTGAGAGACGTCAACTGCACTTAACTTATCTTTGATTGAAGCTAAATGATCAACTTTCTTCTTTTTTTTCTGACGACGATTCATACTATTCCGCCTTATAAATGAATGACTACAGTATAAAAAGCAATTCGCACTGAGTATAGTTCTTTCCACTATAACAAGAACCAGGTACAAAAATTTGCAGTCAATGTGATTCGGTAGCCAAACGTAACCAGAATAGACCGGACCAACCGTTTCTTCATGCTCTCAATACTGGTATTCTTACCTTTTTAGTACTGATAAAAGAGTGACATTCATGTCTGAAGTAAAATTTGAAACTGTAGAGCAAAAAGCAAGCTACGGCATCGGCCTACAAATGGGTCAACAACTAGCAGGTTCTGGTCTTGAAGGCTTAAACGTTGACGCTATCGCAGCTGGTATCGCAACAGCTCTAACTGGCGACATGCCAGCTATCGAGATTGACGAGATCAACAATGCACTACAAGAACTTCACACTCGCGGTGAAGCAGCTCGTCAAGAGCTAGCTAAAGTTGCAGCAGCTGACGGTGAAGCTTTCCTTACTGACAACGCTCTACGTTCAGAAATAACAGTTCTTGAGTCTGGTCTTCAATACGAAGTACTAACTGAAGGTACTGGTGAAGTTCCAACATCTGACAAGCAAGTACGTGTTCACTACCACGGCGAACTAACAGACGGTACTGTTTTTGATAGTTCAGTATCTCGCGGTCAGCCAGCAGAATTCCCAGTGACTGGCGTAATTCAAGGTTGGGTTGAAGCTCTTCAACTAATGCCTGTAGGTTCTAAGTGGAAACTATACATTCCACAAGATCTAGCATACGGTGAGCGTGGCGCAGGTGCTGCAATCCCACCATTTGCTGCTCTAGTATTTGAAGTTGAGCTACTAGCAATTCTGTAATTAAAACAGACTGCTGCAAGCAAATAAAGTTAAAATAATGCAACGGTGATGTGACAACATCGCCGTTTTTCGTTTATAGTAATGATGTTTAATTACTTTATTACTTAAGGACGAATAATGAAGAAAGTACTTATCACTGCATTATGTAGCTTAGCAGTTACCTCATGTGCAAGCACTACTGACTCATCAACTCCATCAGTTACATCAGGTATTGATTACTCTCAACTAAGCCAAACAGCATTAATGGCTGCTGTCGATATGTGGGCTCAGCAAAATGAAAGTTCATCACTCGCAGATACATTAGCAAAAGAAACTTCAGTTACTGGAGAGCAGGCATTAGGCGGTGTAGGTTCTCTTCTTGCCTTAGCTCAAAATTCCCTAAGCACATCAGACTCTCAAGAATTATCTTCACTGATTCCAGGCGCTTCAACACTAGAAAGCTCAGGTTTAACATCTTTGCTTCAATCAAAAGGAGCAGTTGAAAGTGCATTTAGTAGCTTAGGTATGGATCCATCTCTTGTTACTACTTTCGCACCAATCATCCTTCAAGTGTTACAAACACAAGGTGCAAGTAGCTCACTGCTTAGCTCTTTAGGCTCTATCTGGAAATAAGTAGCTTAGAGTAAATAATAAAAACTAAAGGGCACTACAAGTGCTCTTTTTTTTAGCATTTCTATACGAATCAAAAGCTACAGAACTGATTAAAGAATCAATTTAAGAAAAAATTAAATCGCAGGTAACGATAAATAACTCAAATTATTATTATCAGAAAATAAATTCAGTTATTACAAACGCAAAAAAGCCGAGCTAATGCTCGGCTTTTTGTATTAAGAATCTAGTATAGATTACTCAGCAGCTTCTTCAGCAGCTGGGCGGTCTACAAGCTCAATGTAAGCCATTGGAGCTTTATCACCAGTACGGAAACCACATTTTAGAATGCGAGTGTAACCACCTTGGCGAGCCGCGAAACGCGGGCCTAGTTCATTAAATAGTTTTGCAACAACTTCGTTATCACGAGTGCGTGCAAATGCAAGACGACGGTTAGCAACACTGTCTGTCTTAGCTAGGGTAATCAATGGCTCAATTACGCGACGTAGTTCTTTTGCTTTAGGCACGGTAGTTTTAATAACTTCGTGACGAACAAGAGAGCTAGCCATGTTGCTGAACATCGCTTTGCGATGACTGCTGTTGCGGTTGAGTTGACGACCACTTTTACGATGGCGCATGACCTAATCCTTCTAACTTTTCGATTAATCTTCAGCGATTGACGCTGGTGGCCAATTTTCTAGACGCATGCCTAGAGAAAGACCACGTGAAGCAAGCACATCTTTAATCTCTGTAAGAGATTTCTTACCAAGGTTTGGCGTTTTAAGTAGCTCAACCTCAGTGCGCTGTACAAGATCACCGATGTAGTGAATCGCTTCTGCTTTCAAACAGTTAGCAGAGCGAACTGTTAGTTCAAGATCGTCTACAGGACGCAGTAGGATAGGATCGAATTCTGGCTTCTCTTCCTTCTCCTCAGGTACACGTACATCACGAAGATCTACGAACGCATCCAATTGTTCAGCTAAAATAGTAGCTGCACGACGGATTGCTTCCTCAGGTTCAAGAGTACCGTTCGTTTCCATATCGATAACAAGCTTATCCAAATCTGTACGTTGTTCTACACGTGCAGCTTCTACAGCATAGGCGATTTTATCGACTGGGCTGTAAGTAGCGTCAACTAGTAGACGACCGATTGGGCGCTCATCTTCTTCAGTATGGATACGAGCTGAAGCTGGAACGTAACCACGACCACGTTCAACTTTGATACGCATAGCGATCTCAGCGTTGTCATCCGTTAGGTGACAAATAACGTGCTCAGGGTTAGCGATCTCTACATCACCATCGTGGGTGATGTCACCTGCAACAACAGGGCCTGAGCCTGATTTATTCAGTGTAATAAACACTTCATCTTTGCCTTCAGCAACGCGTACAGCTAAACCTTTAAGGTTTAAAAGGATTTCTAGGATATCTTCCTGAACGCCTTCTTTTGTACTGTATTCGTGTAGCACACCTTCAATTTCAACTTCTGTTACGGCACAACCCGGCATAGAAGATAGAAGAATGCGGCGAAGAGCATTACCTAGAGTGTGGCCGAAACCGCGCTCTAATGGCTCAAGAGTTACTTTCGCGTGTGTCGTATTGATCTGTTCAATGTCAACAAGACGCGGCTTAAGAAATTCTGTTACAGAACCCTGCATTGTGTCCTCTCTTTTTTTAACCTTACTTAGAGTAAAGTTCGACGATCAAGTGTTCATTGATGTCAGCTGATAGATCAGAACGTTCAGGCATACGCTTGAATGTACCTTCCATTTTGCCAGCATCTACTTCAATCCAAGTTGGCTTTTCACGTTGTTCAGCAACTTCTAGAGCAGCTTTAATACGAGATTGCTGTTTAGCTTTCTCGCGAATAGAAACAACGTCATTTGCCGCTACTTTGAAAGAAGGAACGTTTACAACTTTACCGTTAACTAGAATAGACTTGTGGCTAACTAGTTGACGAGATTCAGCGCGAGTTGCACCAAAGCCCATACGGTAAACTACGTTATCAAGACGACCTTCAAGAAGCTGAAGTAGGTTTGCACCTGTGTTGCCTTTAAGACGTGCAGCTTCTTTGTAGTAGTTACGGAATTGCTTTTCTAGAACGCCGTAGATACGACGAACTTTTTGCTTCTCGCGAAGCTGAACGCCATACTCAGATAGACGACCGCGACGAGCGCCGTGTACACCTGGTGCGTTATCAATTTTACACTTGGTCTCGATCGCACGGACACCAGACTTAAGAAATAAGTCAGTACCTTCGCGACGGCTAAGCTTAAGCTTAGGGCCCAAATATCTTGCCATGATCTTTCTCCAATATTCCTAGAAACGAAACTTAAACGCGACGTTTCTTAGGTGGACGACAACCGTTATGAGGGATTGGTGTCGCATCAACAATGTTAGTGATACGGAAACCAGCAGCATTCAGAGCACGAACAGTAGATTCGCGACCTGGACCTGGACCCTTAACCATAACTTCCAAGTTCTTTAGGCCATATTCTTTAGCCATTTCACCACAACGCTCAGCTGCAACTTGTGCTGCGAACGGAGTAGATTTACGAGAACCACGGAAACCTGAACCACCTGCTGTAGCCCATGCAAGAGCATTGCCTTGACGGTCAGTGATAGTTACGATTGTGTTGTTGAAAGAAGCATGGATGTGCGCTACGCCATCAGCTACTTGCTTGCGTACGCGCTTACGCGCGCGAGTTGGTTGTTTTGCCATTGTACTCTACCTTATCCGACTATTTCTTGATCGGCTTGCGCGGACCCTTACGGGTGCGAGCGTTGGTTTTAGTACGCTGTCCACGTAGTGGTAGACTGCGACGATGACGAAGACCGCGGTAACAGCCAAGGTCCATAAGACGCTTGATGTTCATCGATACTTCACGACGTAGATCACCTTCTACAGTGTATTTAGCTACACCATCACGCAGTTGATCGATCTGCTCTTCAGTTAGTTCACTGATCTTAGCATCTTCAGCAATACCCACTTCAGCTAGAATAGCTTGAGAGCGAGTTTTACCAATACCGTAGATTGCAGTTAATGCAATTACAGAATGCTTATGATCAGGAATGTTAATGCCGGCTATACGGGCCATTATTCACTCCTAAGGGGTTCATAAAAGAATTATCCGCAGCAAAGCCCGTTATGGATACGCTGCGGCATACTACTTCTTTTGCACGCAAAAGGTAGGCCGAGAAATATACTCGACTCTACCTTGTATTTCAAGTAAAAATTTCTGCTAATTAGCCTTGGCGTTGCTTATGCTTTGGCTCACTGCAAATCACGCGAACGACACCGTTACGCTTGATAACTTTACAGTTACGGCAGATTTTTTTAACGGAAGCACGAACTTTCATTGCTAAACTCCGTAAATGGAATTGAAATGTTACAGTCGATTAACGACCGTAGCCTTTCAAATTCGCTTTCTTTAACACAGAATCATACTGTTGTGACATCAGATGAGTCTGTACCTGTGCCATGAAATCCATGATAACTACAACTACGATTAGTAGTGAAGTGCCGCCGAAGTAGAAACGAACGTTCCACGCGACCATCATGAATTCAGGAATCAGACATATAAAAGTAATGTATAGAGCACCTGCAAGGGTTAATCTAGTCATCACTTTATCGATATATTTCGCTGTCTGCTCACCTGGGCGGATACCGGGTACGAATGCACCAGACTTCTTCAAATTATCTGCTGTTTCACGTGGGTTAAATACCAACGCTGTATAAAAGAAACAGAAGAAAATAATTGCTGCAGCATAAAGCATTACATACAAAGGTTGACCTGGGCTAAGAGCCAAAGACACATCAGTTAACCAACCGAATGCGCTGCTCTCACCATTTTGACCAAACCACTGTGCTAATGTTCCTGGGAACAAAATAATACTAGATGCAAAAATTGCTGGTATTACGCCTGCCATATTAATTTTAAGAGGCAAGTGTGAACTTTGTGCTGCAAAAACCTTACGACCTTGTTGACGCTTTGCATAGTTAACGACGATACGACGTTGACCACGCTCCATGAAAACTACGAAGTAGATTACAGCGAAAGATAATACCGCAATAAACAGTAGAAGAAGTACGTGCAATTCACCTTGACGCGCTTGCTCGATTGTTTGACCGATTGCTGAAGGCAAACCAGCAACAATACCTGCAAAAATCAGAATGGAAATACCATTACCGATTCCTCGCTCAGTGATTTGTTCACCTAACCACATTAAAAACATGGTACCAGTTACTAAACTCACGGTAGCAATTAGCGTAAACATGGTTTGGTTGATAACAACCAGATTATCGACCATGTTTGGTAAGCCAGTTGCAATACCAATAGCTTGGAATGTTGCAAGTACAAGCGTGCCGTAGCGTGTATATTGGCTTATCTTACGACGGCCTGCTTCACCCTCTTTCTTGAGTTCCGCTAACGCTGGATGAACTACAGTTAGCAATTGGACAACAATAGATGCCGAAATATACGGCATAATGCCCAATGCTAATATAGATGCACGCTCAAGAGCACCACCGGAGAACATGTTAAACATTTCTACGATGGTACCTTTTTGCTGTTCGAACAAATCGGCAAGTACAGCCGCGTCAATACCAGGGATCGGCACAAAAGAGCCGGCTCGGAATACTAAAAGTGCACCAATTACGAATAATAAGCGCGACTTTAGTTCACTTAAGCCGCTCTGAGCACTACGAAAATCTTGTCCTGGTTTCTTAGCCATCTGTACCTCGTTCCTCGAGATTATTCCTCGATTTTGCCGCCTGCAGCTTCGATTGCAGCTTTAGCGCCTTTAGACACGCGTAGACCTTTAACAGTCACAGCTTTACTAAGGTCACCAGAAAGAACGATTTTTACAAATTCAATGTTCTTAGTGATAACGTTAGCAGCTTTAAGGCTGTTAAGATCAACTACGTCACCTGTTACTTTCGCTAGCTCAGCTAGACGAACTTCAGCAGACACTAGGCTCTTACGAGAAGTGAAACCGAATTTAGGTAGACGTTGTTTTAGAGGCATTTGACCGCCTTCAAAACCTGGACGAACAGAGCCGCCAGAACGTGACTTTTGGCCTTTATGACCACGGCCAGCAGTTTTGCCAAGGCCTGAACCGATACCACGACCTACACGCTTCTTAGAAGGTTTAGAGCCAGCAGCCGGTGATAGAGTATTCAAACGCATTTCTGATTACTCCTCAATCTTAACCATGTAGTAAACCTTGTTGATCATACCGCGTACGCACGGAGTATCTTCAAGTTCTACTGTATGGTTGATGCGACGAAGACCTAAACCTTTAAGACACGCTTTGTGCTTAGGTAGGCGACCAATTGAGCTTTTAGTTTGAGTTACTTTAATAGTTGCCATCGTGTTCTTACTCCGAAATAGATTCAACAGTTAGACCACGTTTAGCAGCAACCATTTCTGGTGACTTAACGTCTGCTAGAGCACCAATCGTTGCGCGAACAACGTTGATAGGGTTCGTTGAACCGTATGCTTTAGAAAGTACGTTATGTACGCCTGCAACTTCAAGTACAGCACGCATTGCGCCACCGGCGATAACACCTGTACCTTCTGCAGCTGGCTGCATGTAAACTTTAGAGCCCGAATGACGACCTTTCACCGGGTGGTGAAGTGTGCCTTCGTTAAGTGCAACTGTAACCATGTTACGGCGCGCTTTTTCCATTGCTTTTTGAATCGCAGCAGGTACTTCACGAGCTTTGCCGTAACCGAAACCTACGCGACCATTACCGTCACCAACTACTGTTAGTGCAGTAAAGCTCATGATTCGACCACCTTTAACCGTCTTAGATACACGGTTAACAGCGATTAGCTTTTCTTGCAAATCATTAGCTTGTTGTTGTTCTTTAGCCATCTTCCAACCCTACCTTAGAATTTCAGACCAGCTTCGCGAGCAGAATCTGCTAGCGCCGCTACTCGACCGTGGTATTGGAAACCAGAACGATCAAATGCAACTGAAGCTACGCCTTTTTCAAGAGCGCGCTCTGCAACAGCTTTACCAACTGCTGCAGCTGCATCGATGTTACCAGTACTCTTCACTTGCTCACGGATCGCTTTTTCTACAGTAGAAGCTGCGGCGATAACCTCAGAGCCATTAGATGCGATAACTTGAGCGTAAACATGGCGTGGAGTACGATGTACTACCAAGCGAGTTGCACCAAGTTCTGCAATCTTACGACGTGCGCGTGTAGCACGACGGATGCGAGATGCTTTCTTATCCATAGTGTTACCTTACTTCTTCTTAGCTTCTTTAGTACGCACATTTTCATCTGCGTAACGAACGCCTTTGCCTTTATAAGGCTCAGGTTCACGGTAAGAACGAATGTCAGCCGCAACTTGACCAACTAATTGCTTATCGCAACCAGTAATAATGATCTCAGTTTGGCTAGGGCACTCAGCTTTAATACCTTCAGGTAGAGCGTGCTCTACTGGATGTGAGAAGCCAAGAGTAAGGCCTACAGCGTTGCCTTTCATAGCAGCACGGTAACCTACACCTTTAAGAGTTAGCTTCTTAGTAAAGCCCTGAGTAACACCAACAACCATGTTGTTTACTAGTGCACGAGCAGTACCTGCTTGTGCCCAAGCGTTAGCAACACCTTCGCGTGGACCGAAAGTTAGGTTGTTTTCTTCCTGTGCAATCACTACTGCGTTGTTTAAAACGCGAGTTAGCTCACCTTTGTCACCTTTTACAGTGATTTCTTGGCCGTTTAGTTTCACCTCTACGCCAGCTGGAATAGCGACAGGTGCTTTAGCAACACGAGACATAATCTACTCCTTATTAAGCTACGTAACAGATGATTTCACCGCCAAGACCTGCCTTGCGAGCAGCACGGTCAGACATCAGACCCTTGGAAGTTGAAACAACAGCAATACCAAGACCACCCATCACAGTCGGTAGCGAGTCTTTATTTTTATAAACTCGAAGACCTGGACGTGATACACGTTTGATTTGCTCGATTACAGGTTTTGCTTGGAAGTACTTAAGAGTAACTTCTAGCTCAGGTTTTGCTTCGCTGTTAACAGCGAAGTCTACGATGTAACCTTCAGCTTTAAGTAATGCAGCAATTGCAACTTTAAGCTTTGAAGAAGGCATTTTTACAGCAACTTTGTTTGCTGCCTGACCGTTACGAACTCGGGTCAGCATATCCGAAATCGGATCTTGCATGCTCATAAGATATACTCCAAATGATTAAGTGGCAATTACCAGCTAGCCTTACGAAGACCCGGAATCTCGCCTTTCATGCAAGCTTCGCGAACCTTAATACGGCTTAGACCGAATTTACGTAGGAAACCGTGTGGACGACCAGTTTGGTTGCAACGGTTGCGCTGACGTGATGCACTTGAATCACGTGGAAGAGATTGCAGTTTAAGAACCGCATTCCAACGATCTTCTTCTGATGCGTTAACATCGCTAATGATAACTTTTAGCGCAGAACGCTTTTCAGCGAATTTTGCTACTAGTTTCGCACGTTTAGCTTCACGTGCTTTCATTGATTGTTTAGCCATAACAGTAACCCTACACCCTATTTACGGAATGGGAAGTTAAAGGCAGCCAGCAGAGCTCGGCCTTCCTCATCGGAACCAGCGGTTGTCGTGATAGTAATATCAAGACCGCGGATACGATCGACTTTATCGTAGTCGATTTCCGGAAAGATGATTTGCTCGCGAACGCCCATGCTGTAGTTACCGCGACCGTCAAAAGACTTAGCGCTAACACCACGGAAATCTCGTACACGTGGAAGAGCAATAGAGATTAAACGCTCTAAAAATTCCCACATGCGCTCACCACGCAAGGTTACTTTACAACCAATTGGGTAGCCTTCACGAATTTTGAAACCAGCTACAGATTTACGAGCTTTCGTGATAAGTGGCTTCTGACCAGAGATCGTTGCCATATCAGATGCTGCGTTTTCTAGCAGTTTCTTATCGTTGATTGCTTCACCAACGCCCATGTTTAGGGTGATTTTATCAATCCTAGGGACTTGCATGACGCTTGTGTAGCTGAACTCTTTGGTAAGCTCAGCGACTACAGACGACTTGTAGTAATCATGCAGTTTCGCCATAGTAGAACTCCAAATTACTTCTAATTAGTTAGAAACGATTTCGCCGTTAGATTTAAAGAAACGAACTTTCTTACCATCTTCAATACGGAAACCGATGCGGTCTGCTTTACCAGTAGCCGCGTTGAAAACTGCAACGTTAGAAGCATCAATTGCTGCTTCTTGTTCAACGATGCCGCCTTGTTGACCTAGAGCCGGAACCGGCTTTTGGTGTTTTTTAACAAGGTTGATGCCTTCAACGATAACTTTACCAGTTGTCAGAACCTTAGTTACTTTACCTTTCTTGCCTTTATCTTTACCAGCAAGAATGATTACTTCGTCGTTACGACGGATTTTAGCTGCCATGTTGCCGCTCCTTACAGAACTTCAGGTGCTAGTGACACAATCTTCATGAATTTCGCATTACGAAGTTCACGAGTCACAGGACCAAAGATACGTGTGCCGACTGGTTGCTCAGTAGTGTCATTTAACAATACACAAGCATTACTGTCGAAGCGAATGACAGAACCGTCTGGGCGACGAACGCCTTTACGGGTGCGCACTACTACCGCCTTCAGAACATCACCTTTTTTTACTTTACCGCGAGGAATTGCTTCTTTCACTGTAACCTTGATGATGTCACCGATATGTGCATAACGGCGGTGAGAGCCACCCAGGACCTTAATACACATTACCTTGCGCGCACCAGAGTTATCTGCAGCGTCAAGTGTACTTTGCATTTGGATCATTGTTAGTGCTCCGCTATATGTTAAAACTAGACCCTCTCGGGTCGGGCTGCCTCTTTAAAAGGGACGCGAATTGTACCACCCTTTTTTTCAATTGGGTAGACAAAAAACAAGCGGCTCCAAAAAAACTCTGGAGCCGCTTATAAGTCATAGGTTTACGATGATTAAATCTTCGCTTTTGCTATAACTTTAACCAATGTCCAAGACTTAGTCTTAGACAGAGGACGACACTCAGCGATTTCAACTTTGTCGCCTAGGCCACAAATGTTGTCTTCGTCGTGTGCGTGTACTTTGGTCGTGCGTTTGATGAATTTACCGTAAATTGGATGTTTTACAGTACGTTCAATAGCAACAACGATAGACTTATCCATCTTGTCACTTACTACACGGCCTTGCTGGATGCGGTTAGTCTCGCTCATTATGCGCCTGCCTTTTCAGTCAAAACAGTTTTCACACGTGCGATATCACGGCGTACAGCTTTAAGAGTATGAGTCTGCTGAAGTTGACCAGTAGCAGCTTGCATACGCAAGTTGAACTGTTCACGTAGCAAATTCAATAGCTCAGCATTAAGCTCTTCAACGTTTTTCTCGCGTAGATCTTGTGCTTTCATCACATCACCTGCTTAGTTACAAAAGTAGTTTTAACAGGCAGTTTACGCGCCGCTAGGCGGAACGCTTCACGTGCCAACTCTTCAGGTACGCCATTCATTTCGTACATAACCTTGCCAGGTTGGATTTGAGCAACCCAGTACGCAACTGAACCTTTACCTTTACCTTGACGAACTTCAAGAGGCTTTTCAGTAATAGGTTTGTCTGGGAACACACGGATCCAGATTTGACCTTGACGTTTAATGTGACGTGTCATAGCACGACGTGCCGCTTCGATTTGACGTGCAGTCAGGCGACCACGGCCAACAGCTTTAAGACCGAATTCGCCGAAGCTTACTTCAGTACCTTTAGCTAGACCACGGTTACGACCAGTCATAACCTTGCGGAACTTAGTACGTTTTGGTTGTAGCATCGTTCGACTCCTTACTTACGGCCTTTACGCTGCTTCTTAGGCTTATCGCCTTTAGGCTCTACTGCGTTAGCAGCTGGCATACCGCCTAGAATCTCACCTTTGAAGATCCAAACTTTAATGCCGATCACACCGTATTGAGTGTGAGCCGAAGAAGTTGCGTAATCAATGTCTGCACGTAGAGTGTGTAGAGGCACACGGCCTTCACGGTACCACTCTGAACGTGCGATTTCAGCGCCGCCTAGACGACCACCTACTTGTACTTTGATGCCTTTAGCGCCTAGACGCATAGCATTTTGTACCGCACGTTTCATTGCACGACGGAACATAACACGACGCTCTAGTTGAGACGCGATGCTATCAGCTACAAGCTGACCATCTAGCTCAGGCTTACGTACTTCAGCGATATTAATTTGCGCTGGTACACCTGCGATTTTAGCTACAGCTGCGCGTAGCTTCTCTACGTCTTCACCTTTCTTACCGATAACAACGCCAGGACGAGCAGTGTGAATAGTCACACGAATGCTCTTAGCTGGACGCTCAATAACGATACGAGATAATGATGCTTTTTGTAGTTCCTTTGTAAGGAACTGACGTACCTTGAAGTCGCCGTCTAGGTTGTCAGCGAATTCGTTGGTATTAGCAAACCATGTAGCATTCCAAGGCTTGACGATGCCAAGACGAATACCATTAGGATGTACTTTCTGACCCATTGCTTACTCTCCTAGTCTTTAGCGATCTGCTACAACAATAGTGATGTGGCTTGAACGCTTCAAGATACGATCCGCACGACCTTTAGCACGAGGCATAATACGCTTCATGATAGGGCCCTCATCTACGAAGATTTTAGCGACATTTAGATCGTCGATATCTGCACCTTCGTTATGTTCCGCGTTAGCGATAGCTGACTCAAGAACTTTCTTAACTAATACAGCAGCTTTTTTGTTGCTGAAAGTTAGAATTTCTAGAGCCTGGTCTACCGACTTACCGCGAATTTGGTCTGCAACTAAGCGAGCTTTCTGTGGAGAAATACGAGCAAAGTTATGTTTAGCTAAAGCTTCCATCATCTACTCCTTATTTCTTCTTAGCTTTCTTATCTGCAGCATGACCGCGATAAGTACGAGTTGGTGCAAATTCGCCCAGTTTGTGACCAATCATTTCTTCGGTAACGAAAACTGGAACGTGCTGACGACCATTATGGACAGCGATGGTCAAACCAATCATTGTTGGGATGATCATTGAGCGACGGGACCAAGTCTTAATAGGCTTTTTGTCTCCGCTTTCCACCGCTTTCTCTACCTTCTTCAGCAAGTGTAGGTCAATAAAAGGACCTTTCTTGAGAGAACGTGGCATGGCGATTCCTCTTTATAAATTATTTAGTGCGACGACGTACGATGTACTTGTCAGTGCGCTTGTTCTTACGAGTCTTGAAGCCCTTAGTAGGAACGCCCCAAGGAGATACTGGGTGACGACCACCAGATGTGCGGCCTTCACCACCACCATGTGGGTGATCCACCGGGTTCATTACTACACCACGTACGGTTGGACGTACGCCGCGCCAGCGTGAAGCACCAGCTTTACCAAGTTCACGTAGCATATGCTCAGAGTTACCAACTTCACCGATCGTTGCACGACCTTCAGAAAGTACTTTGCGCATCTCACCAGAACGTAGACGGATAGTTACGTATGCACCATCGCGAGCGATGATTTGAACATAAGCACCAGCCGAACGAGCTAGTTGAGCACCTTTACCAGGTTTAAGTTCAACACAGTGTACAGTAGAACCTACTGGGATGTTGCGCATCGGCAGAGTGTTACCTGCTTTGATTGCTGCATCTACACCAGATTGGATCTGGTCACCGGCTTGAACACCTTTTGGTGCAATGATGTAACGACGCTCACCGTCTGCGTACAGAACTAGAGCGATGTTAGCACTACGGTTTGGATCGTATTCTAGACGCTCAACTTTCGCTGGGATACCATCTTTAGTACGTTTAAAGTCAACTACACGGTAATGGTGCTTGTGACCACCACCAATGTGACGTACTGTAATACGACCGTTGTTGTTACGACCACCATTTTTAGAGTTTTTCTCTAAAAGTGGAGCGTATGGCTTACCCTTGTGTAGGTCAGCGTTAACAACTTTAACGACGTGACGACGACCAGGGGAAGTCGGCTTACATTTAACAATAGCCATTTTTAACTACTCCTGTTATTCCGCACCGCCAGCGAAGTCAAGATCTTGACCTTCTTTCAAAGTAACGTAGGCTTTCTTAACGTCTGAACGACGGCCTTCACGCATACCTTGACGCTTAGTCTTACCCTTAAGAACAAGAGTATTTACAGATTTAACTTCAACTTCGAATAGCTTTTCTACAGCTGCTTTGATCTCTTTCTTAGTTGCATCTTTAGCTACTTTGAAAACGATAGTGTTCGCTTTCTCAGCTGCCATAGTTGCTTTTTCAGAGATGTGTGGAGCACGTAGAACTTTTAGTAGACGCTCTTCAGTGATCATGCCAGCATCTCCTCAACTTGCTTAACTGCGTCAGCAGTCATTAGAACCTTGTTGAATGCAATTAGAGATACTGGATCAATACCAGCAACATCACGTGCGTCAACTTTATATAGGTTACGAG
Organism: Vibrio sp. 99-70-13A1; assembly: GCF_013114625.1. Taxonomy (GTDB): domain Bacteria; phylum Pseudomonadota; class Gammaproteobacteria; order Enterobacterales; family Vibrionaceae; genus Vibrio. The sequence goes on along the minus strand of NZ_VTXD01000012.1, from coordinate 2,996 downwards.
CAGCTAAGAATAGATTCTCATCTACTTCGCCAGTTACAATCAGAACGTCGCTTAACTCAAGTTCATTAAGTTTAGCTACTAATTCTTTTGTTTTTGGTGCTTCTACAGAGAAATTATCAACAACGATTAAACGCTCTTGACGAACTAGCTCAGACAGAATGCTCTTCATAGCACCGCGGTACATTTTTTTGTTTACTTTTTGGCTGTGATCTTGTGGTTTCGCAGCAAAAGTAACACCACCTGTACGCCAGATTGGGCTACGAATTGTACCAGCACGTGCACGGCCAGTACCTTTTTGGCGCCATGGCTTAGCACCGCCGCCTGATACTTCAGAACGAGTCTTTTGAGCACGAGTACCTTGACGAGCACCTGCTGCATATGCAACAACCACTTGATGTACTAGAGCTTCGTTAAAGTCACGTCCGAAAGTAGTCTCGGAAACAGTTAGTGCATCAGCACCTTTAACCATCAATTCCATTACTTACTCCTAGACGTTATGCTTTAACAGCAGGTTTTACGATCACGTTTCCGCCTGTTGAGCCTGGTACTGCACCTTTAATAAGAAGCAGATTGCGCTCAGCGTCAACACGTACGATCTCTAGATTTTGAGTCGTTACACGCTCAGCACCCATGTGACCTGCCATTTTCTTGCCTTTAAACACGCGACCTGGAGTTTGACATTGGCCAATTGAACCCGGTGCACGGTGAGACAAAGAGTTACCGTGAGTCATATCTTGAGTAGAGAAGTTCCAACGCTTAATCGCGCCTTGGAAGCCTTTACCTTTAGATGTACCAGTAACGTCTACTTTTTTAATTTCATTGAAAAGTTCTACGTTTAGCTCAGCGCCAACTTCAAACTCTTCACCGTTTTCTAAACGGAATTCCCAAAGACCGCGGCCTGCTTCAACACCTGCTTTCGCAAAGTGACCAGCTTCAGGCTTAGTTACACGGTTAGCTTTCTTAGCACCAGTAGTTACTTGGATTGCTGCGTAGCCGTCTGTCTCAAGAGTTTTAACTTGAGAAATACGGTTCGCTTCAACCTCAACAACAGTTACTGGGATAGAAACGCCTTCTTCAGTAAATACGCGGGTCATACCCACTTTACGTCCGACTAGACCAATCATTATTCTTATCTCCCTTAACCTAGGCTGATTTGAACATCAACGCCAGCAGCAAGATCAAGACGCATTAGAGCATCAACAGTTTTGTCTGTTGGCTCAACGATGTCGATCAAACGCTTGTGAGTACGAATTTCGTACTGGTCACGTGCATCTTTGTTGACGTGTGGAGAGGTAAGAACAGTGAAACGCTCTTTACGAGTAGGTAGTGGAATAGGACCACGAACCTGTGCGCCGGTACGTTTTGCTGTTTCAACGATTTCCGCAGTTGAAGCATCGATTAGCTTGTAATCGAAAGCTTTAAGGCGGATACGAATACGTTGGTTCTGCATGAGACAGAGCTCCAATAATAATTAATTACACAAACAATATCGCCACTCAAGCTCGAAAAGACGAGAGAATGCCGATTGATTTATGTGAAACCGTAGCATCCAAAATTAGGACGCATTGTCAGTTAACTTTTGAAGTGATCTCTAAAAAGGGACCAACTATTTATATTAACCGCGAACATAAGCTGAGTATACATTACCAGGCTTCGCCTGCTCCTCATCGCTTATTGGTTCACAACCAGCGTTAGCCAGTGCGATGCATTATACAGATCACACAATCAGTTGCAAGTAGTGTTTTAAATTTAATCGAGAGCATTACAACTGAATAGTTTTCTTATGAGAAATGAATCGGCTCATAGTCCCACTAAGAACCGATTTTGATTTTATGCATCATCCTCATCAACATATTGCGCTTGCAGATAATTTTCAATGCCTGTTAATTTTATTAGCCCGAGTTGTGTTTCCAACCAATCGACATGTTCTTCTTCATCTTCAAGAATATTTTGGAATAGATCACGGGACACATAGTCATGCGTATCTTCAGCATAAGCAATTGCATTTTTTAGATCTGGAATTGCTTTCATCTCAACATCAAGATCACTTTCTAGCATTTCCTTGGTATCTTCACCAATATTAAGTTTTCCCAAATCTTGTAGATTTGGTAACCCTTCAAGAAAAAGTATACGCTCTATCAAATGATCGGCATGTTTCATTTCATCAATAGACTCATGGTACTCTTTATCTGCGAGATGTTTTAACCCCCAGTCTTTGTACATTCTTGCGTGTAGAAAATATTGGTTGATGGCAACAAGTTCATTACCTAGGATTTTGTTGAGATGTTGAATAATGATTGGATCACCTTTCATAGCACAGCCCTCCTCTTTGGCTCTTCTAACTGTAGAACCAATCCGAGAACTGTCAAAAAGTTAGTTTTAAGTTTTAGCGACTAACTTGCCTGTTTGAACAGGTCTTTTGAGAATTCGTTGATAATATCTTTAGCTGGTCGTACACACTTGCCGCATTGACTGCCTAGTGCTGTACATTTTTTTATCCCTCTTATATCAGTAATACCTTCTTCGACAACGAGTCTTCGAATGGTTTTATCCGACACTCCATGACACAAACAAACAAACATGCATATTTCCAAAAACTTATTCAATCATAAATATAAAAAGTAATCATTCTTATTACCAGTCCTATTTAACATTAAATTTAGAACATTTCGTTATACGTGAATAACATGATATTTGATTGGAAGCCGTATGAGGGTAGTTGAGAATACGTTTTAGCCTTTAAACATCTGTATCTATTAATAGTATTTATAGTCCACTGCTAAATAGTGTTCAGTTTTCCTTATAACTAAAATACAAAAAGGGAAGCCGAAGCTTCCCTTTTTTTCAGATGCATGCTCTTCTAATGAAGAGTGTACAAAAATCTAAATGCGATTATGCAAAGATTTTAGCTACAACACCAGCACCAACTGTACGGCCACCTTCGCGGATTGCGAAACGTAGACCTTCGTCCATTGCGATTGGAGCGATTAGCTCAA
>NZ_VTXD01000110.1 GCF_013114625.1 Vibrio sp. 99-70-13A1 | reverse complement strand
TCAGATAAGACATACTTTCTAAAGTTCAATTTAATGTAAGTATCGATAATTACCTCCTAGTACATAACGCCCAATTAAGTAGCTGACAACGCTACCAATACACTTAAATTTAACACCTAAATCACTGAAGCTAAACCAAATTGAAAATGCCAAGCGTTGACAGTCTGCTTAAATTGCTTGTTATGTGCAAATTCCCAGCTGGGGTAATTCAGCTAACAATTCAGACACCTCAACTTCAGGGTTGAGTTTAATCGCACTCTCCACATTGAATTCACCATCAAAGATGCTTTGTACTATTTGTGGAGAAAGCTCAACCTCGTAGGTGCTGTCAGCAAATGCGCAAAAATCAGATGCAGACATCTTTAGTATGGTTTCGGGTGTAGGCAAATCGTTAATATCAATACCAAATTTAACCCAACTATCTAAGTGTAAATACCAGGCTGTTGAACCTGTTTGCATTGTAAACGCAGGCTCTCGGACAAATTCAGAGTAGCACTGAGGAAAAG
>NZ_VTXD01000109.1 GCF_013114625.1 Vibrio sp. 99-70-13A1 | reverse complement strand
AAGCAACTCACTTCCAATCATGTTGAATTGAAATCAATGAGAACTTCTAATTCATCACGAAAGTCCGGTGTTGCAACTAAGTTGTTAACTCATGCTTTGAATACTGCTAGCGATAAGGGGTACAGTAAAGTTAGCCTTGAAACCGGTACTCAACAATTCTTCCAACCAGCTCGAAACTTGTATGAGAAATTCGGGTTTACTTATTGCGAACCATTCGCCAACTATGAACTCAATCCACATAGTCACTTTATGACAAAGGAATTGGTGGAAAAATTCGTATAACAAGCAATTTAAGCAGACTGTCAACGTTTGGCATTTTCAACTTGGTTTAGCTTCAGTGATTTAGGTGTTAATTTTGAGTGTATTGGTAGCGTTGTCAGCTACTTAATTGGGCGTTATGGCGCAGGGCGAAAATGGACAAAATCGTAGAATTAATCAAGCAAGACTCAACTAGGTTAAAGGCCTTAGATTGTGTTGCACAACTGGGTTTGCCTCAGTGCTTTATAGCCGCTGGCTTTGTTCGTA
>NZ_VTXD01000108.1 GCF_013114625.1 Vibrio sp. 99-70-13A1 | reverse complement strand
TTTTTGGAGGCTCTTCATGCCAGCAAGAATTGATGAATACCTTGATAAGGTCATCAAGAATCGATTTACTGTTTCATTAATGTCAAACGCTAAATGGCGTAAAGCCTTCACGGTATTAGATGTTCCTGAATTGATGTTGAATCAGTGTTATTGGAAGTTTGTGGATAGTGATGATGAGTTTCTAGGTTTGTTTACTAAATCAGATGAGCTGATGGAAAAATATGTGGGTGACTATGGCTCAGGTCCTTTCGCCTACAAACGAATCGAGTGGTTAGAAATCCCCAAAGTAGGTAAGCCCAGTGGTTATGAAAATGTTCCCTTTAAACATTGGCATCAAGATATAGATGGTGCATTGAGTATCTTAAACTCAGTTGGTCACTTCGATACTGAGCTTACGGATAGAGGGTTGCGTATCTACGGTTTCAGAAAGTAAACGTATAACAAGCAATTTAAGCAGACTGTCAACGCTTGGCATTTTCAATTCGGTTTAGCTTCCGTGATTTAGGTGGTAAGTTTTAGTGTGTTGGTAGCGTTGTCAGCTACTTAATTGGGCGTTAT
>NZ_VTXD01000107.1 GCF_013114625.1 Vibrio sp. 99-70-13A1 | reverse complement strand
ATAACGCCCAATTAAGTAGCTGACAACGCTACCAATGTACTCAAATTTACCACCAAAATCACTGAAGCTAAACCGAGTTGAAAATGCCAAGCGTTGACAGTCTGCTTGAATTGCTTGTTATAAAGCGGACTCTGCGTTTAACGACTTTTCTAGCCACATGGAGCTAATGTACTGACCATTTTTCTTTGCGTACTCATTAAAAACACCAACCTCTCTAAACCCGAAACGTTTATGTAGAGCGATTGAGGCGTCATTTGGCAACGCAATACCTGACAATACTCGATGGATACCGTGCGTGTGAATAGATGAAAACAGTTGAGAATACAGCTTTGAACCTAAACCTTTACCCTTGGCTGCTTGCGCCAAATAAACAGTTACTTCCGCTGTTTCTTCAAATGCGGACATCGCTCTGTACTGCTGGGAACACGCAAAACCAAGTAGCACTTCATTTTCAGTAGCCACATAGAGTTGATACTTACTATCTCGTGAGAACTGTGAAAACCATTGTTGTCGATTTTCTAACGAAAATGGGGACTCTTCAAAACGTGCATTTGTATGTTCAATATAGAAATTAAAAATATCAGTGATACCCGCTACATCC
>NZ_VTXD01000106.1 GCF_013114625.1 Vibrio sp. 99-70-13A1 | reverse complement strand
TAGATACATTAATTTTGATTTGTGGTTTTTAAATAACTCTAGGAGAGTTTATGTTTAAATTAGAAACAGAACGCTTGATTCTTCGAGATATGCAACAGGTGGATGAAGAGCGTTTTGTGAAAATTTCTCAGGATAATAAATACCAACGGTTTTATAATGAGCAAGATTGTCATCCTGATAAATATCGAGAACTGACGAAATTATTTATTGAACAAGCTAAAGATAATCCTCGCACTTCATATCAACTAGCTATTGAAAAAAAATTTACTGGAGAGTTTATTGGGATCGTTTGTTTACGAGTTGAATCTGATAAGCAAGCATCAATGGGCTGTGGAATCGCAAGGAATTCACAAGGAAAAGGTTTGATTATCGAAGCTATTAGGTCTCTAGCAAGTTACGGCTTCAGTGTGTTAGGGATACATCGTATTTATGCAGAAACTATTAGTTTGAACACCCCTGCGGTTAAATTATGCAAAGATTTAGGAATGAGACAAGAGGCATATTTTTTTGAAAATAGGTTTTTCAAGGATCAGTGGTGGGATACAGTTGTTTTCGCTATATTATTAGACGATTGGCTTAGGGTTAATAATCGATAATATTGTTTTTATTCATAATTTAGTCTGTC
>NZ_VTXD01000105.1 GCF_013114625.1 Vibrio sp. 99-70-13A1 | reverse complement strand
AGATGTGTATAAGAGACAGGGCTATAACTTAGAAGAAACAATTAGTTATCTATTTATCTCAATATTAGGAATGATTAGCGGTTTTATAGCATGTGGTTTTTATGCATTAGGAAAAAGTAACTTAGCTATTGTAATTGAAAAGTGTAATGTTGTTTCGATTACTATATCATTATTTCTTGTTATAGTTGGCTGGCAAGAAAATGTTATAAGAATGTCCGTTATCATTGCTTCAATTTTTGTTTGTTTTGCATTGTTTAAATTAATAAGCACATTGTCTATTTCTAATTCAAGTACCGATAACATAAAAAATGAGTATTATAACGGAAAGTTTTTCTTTTATAACTCAGTTAATGCATTGTGCTCGTATTTATTTCTTTTTTTAGATCAATGGATAATTAGTACGACAAAAGAAAGTGGCCTATATCTAGGTGTTTACTTTTTAGCAATACAAATAATAAACTTTCTAAAATACACACAAACACAAACATCTAAACTGCTTTTAGCTTCGATAACCTGCGTAAGCGATGAATATTTTAGAAAAATCACCTTAGTATATATGTCAATTACTACTTTAGTTATACTAATTGTACTACCTTTTAAATATATAGACTTGGATTTAAAT
>NZ_VTXD01000104.1 GCF_013114625.1 Vibrio sp. 99-70-13A1 | reverse complement strand
GACTGCCAACGCTTGGCATTTTCAACTTGGTTTAGCTTCAGTGATTAAGGTGGTAGATTTTAGTGTATTGGTAGCGTTGTCAGCTACTTAATTGGGCGTTATGTTCTAGGAGAAATAATGAAGTTAGAAGAACTGAATTTAATTGAAAGAAAGACGGGGATCGCGCTTCCTGAAAGCTATAAGCAGGCTCTTTTAAATTACCCCGAAGCTTTGGTTGGAACTGAAGCAGAAGACTTCCATTTTCTTACTGATGCAGATGAAATAACCTCAGAAAATCTAGAGGTTAGAGTTAGTGGTTATTTTGGAGAAAAGTGGCCGGAAGACTATTTTATTATTGGTCACAATGGTTTTGGCGATTATTACGTAATTAGCCACACTAGCACGGAATTTTCTGTTGGTTTTACCGACCATAATAAAATGGAATGTAATCTATTTTCTGATAGCTTGGACGAGTTTGTCGAGAAGCTGTTAAATGAGTTTGAAGTCGAATAGTTCGAACATAACAAGCAATTTAAGCAGACTGTCAACGCTCGGCATTTTTAGCTCGGTTCAGACTCAGTGATTCCGGTGGTAAATTTGAGTGTATTGGTAGCGTTGTCAGCTACTTAATTGGGCGTTATGTACTAGAGGTTTAAATTTGAATTACCTTAATGGGATAGACCTGCAAGATTCTTTTGTACTCGGGTGGTCCCTGAGTGAAACAATGTTAGTAATTAATGTTGAGTTTAGTATTTGGCCCGACTCGCCATA
>NZ_VTXD01000103.1 GCF_013114625.1 Vibrio sp. 99-70-13A1 | reverse complement strand
CAACGGGTAAGTCAAAAAGGTTGGCTGGTCAGGTGGTCATCGTTGAGAATTGCGCCATAACAAGCAATTTAAGCAGACTGCCAACGCTTGGCATTTTCAACTCGTTTTAGCTTCAATGATTTAGATGGTAAATTTGAGTGTATTGGTAGCGTTGTCAGCTACTTAATTGGGCGTTATATTTTATTTTAAATCAGTGTCTTAAAGTCAATGTGAAGTAGATTGTTTGTTGTCTTCTCAGGCTATCAAATTTAGCTAATTTCAGCAGTTTAAAATCGCGTTATCAAGGGTCAAGCTTTCTTCAATCGTAAAATATGCCATGTTCATGGGTGTTTCATTTTAGTTTGAGTCGCGTTGTTTGAAAGTGTAACTGGCTTAAATTCGTGTCAAAGATGTCTGATTTCGAGCTTTGTAACGGCTGATAAATGGAAAGGTTTCGGTTTTATTCTTTGTCTGGTTTTAACGGTGAATATCTGATTTTCTTTCTATTGAAATGGTTTTCTGTTTTTAGGTGTCACTTTCAATTGCAACACGTGAGTTGAGTTAGAAAACCAAGTGAATATCGCAATTCTTTATCAAGTAAATCAACCTATTGATGTAAAATATAACAAGCAATTCAAGCGGACAGCCAACGCGTGGCATTTTCAGTTCCAAATGGTTTGGGTGTAATCGGCGCGTTGCTTTGAGTTCAGGTTTGCGTTGGTCTGCAACTTAATTGGGCGTTAGGCATCAAGGAGGTTGTTGTCATGGAAGAATCAAGAAAATTTGGTAAGTTAGCGGAAGCTCATTTTGAAAATGGACTTTTGTGTGCTGA
>NZ_VTXD01000102.1 GCF_013114625.1 Vibrio sp. 99-70-13A1 | reverse complement strand
GTGATTCCCCACGCTTGGCATTTTTGGTTTGGGTTTAGTTTAGTGTTTACGGCGTCCAAGTTGAGTGTTGTAGTTGCGTGGCTCACACCTTAATTGGGCGTTAGCTATTTCTCACACATAAAGGAGTTCCAGTGTTAAAAGTTCTTGTTAGTTCGTGCTTGGTTGGAAATAAAGTTAGATACAATGCAAGTTGTTTATCAATCCCAGAGCTTGATTTGTGCTGGCTTAAATCAAACGTAGAGTTAGTGGTCTTTTGTCCTGAGGTGTCCGCAGGATTACCTACTCCGAGAGCACCTGCTGAAATAATCGAAGGGAAGGGAATTGATGTACTTGACGGTTCAGCGAACGTTGTTGGAAATGATGGCATTGATGTTACAACTCAATTTGTAAGTGGGGCGAAGAATGCTTTAGAGCTCTGTCAAAAACAGCAAATAAAGTATGCGGTACTCGCAGAAGGCAGCCCTTCTTGTGGAAGTTCTAAAATTTACGATGGCACATTCGATGGTATTAAAATCGATGGCTCTGGGGTGGCTGCTGCATTGTTAGAGCGTAATAGCATTAAAGTATTCAGTCAGCATACGATAGAACAACTCCGTATGGCGCTGGAAATACATAGCTAACAAGCGCTTCAAGCTGATTCGCAACGTGTGCCATTTTGGGTTCAAATCAGTTTTGTGGTTACGGTGCAATGCGGACAGTCTGGTTTCGTTGCTCACAACTTAAGCGGGCGTTATACGAATAAGGAAAGTTCGGAATATGGAAATTAAAATAGATGATTTATCGGGTGGTGAAGTCATTGAATTGCTCGAAGAGCACTTGGCTGATATGTATGCAACTTCACCTCCAGAAAGTGTTCATGCTCTAGATGT
>NZ_VTXD01000101.1 GCF_013114625.1 Vibrio sp. 99-70-13A1 | reverse complement strand
AAATATATAGACACAAATATTCAACATTTAATTTAACTCTTAATTTGGCATATAAGAACACTTCGTTATAACCATAAGAATATAATGCGAGGTTTTGTAATTGGCTAAGGACTTGAAGTATGAATAAGCTGGCTTTAGAAAAAGATAACAATAACATCAACATTTTTTTTCTGAACGAGAACAACCTTCAAACTCGGCTCATAGAGAAAGAGCTTTTAAAAACATCCAATTTTTTAATCAAAAAGCAAACCAATAACGACCTTGATTCCCCCTACTCCTCTGGCGGAATCTGTATTGTTTTAATGAACTATCAATCGACAAAAGGCAGCCTTTATACTGACTTAACTTCTACAGGTACTTTTGATTTTAAATTAGTGGTTTACGATGTTCCTCTGGGCTACCCGTACAGTGAGTCTGCAAAGTGGTGCAACCTAAGCGGAATCATGTATGAGGATGCTCCTATAGAGCACTTAACCCGTTGTATTCGCAACGTAGCGAATGGCGATTTATGGCTACCTCGCCCTCTCATTGCAAGCATGCTACAGCATCTTAAAACATTGCCCCCTTCACCAATGAAAGATATAGATAACTTAACAAGAAGAGAACAACAGATCCTAGATAGGCTTGTTTGCGGGCAATCCAATATACAAATTGCCAATGAATTGTTTGTCGCAGAAAGCACAGTGAAAACGCATATATACAAGTTATATAAAAAGATAAATGTAAAATGCAGAAAAGAAGCAATTAGGTTATTCAGACAATGTGAAACATCCAGTATTAGTTAATAACTAATAACTAATAACTAATAACTAATAACTAATAACTAATAACTAATAACTAATAACGTAGTAAACTTTATGATTAGAATAAAAT
>NZ_VTXD01000011.1 GCF_013114625.1 Vibrio sp. 99-70-13A1 | reverse complement strand
ATATATAGGGAGTGTGTACAGCCTTATTAGTATCAGAAATGAAAATATTAAGTAAGCGCAGTATGCAATTAGTGAATTAATAATTATCTATTATGGACGAGTGTCTAACTTATATGTAGTAATCGATTACATTTTGTATCAAGATTTTAAGTATGTTGAACTGAGGCGGAGAGAAACCATTATAAAATAAGGGCTGATAGGTAAAAGAGCTTTAAAGTGTAACGTTATTAGTGGTTTTAGCTTGCGGCGCGTCGTCTTATCGATTGTGAATAAACAAGAGTTAGTCGAATAATCTAGTTAAGGCGGTGATAATAATTATTGCCACTGGAGAACAGCATAAAGTTGAATATATTTCCTTACCATTTGTTGATTTATTGAACGCTTTAAAGGGTGTCCAAATTTTATATAACAAGGACTAATACTGAAGTTGTCATTAAGATTATTTGCGAGTTGAGAATCACTTTCATATAAAGTTATACCTTGTTGTGTATATTCATTAACCGTATCTGGAAGTTCCCCCATCCACCAGTGAAGAAGTTCACGGCTATTTTTGCTGCGCCCGATCCAATGGTCACTAATTAAAATAAGTAAATCATTAGGTTGTATTGCGAAGCCATATTCTTGCTGCCAATTTTGAATATCCAACATCAATTTCTTGCGACAGACTTTTCCAGCACTGACCATGTGGTGGGTAATCACCCAAACGGTCCCAATCTCAGATGAGATTCTAAAGTGGTGTGGTGAATCCTTTGACTCATTAGTCTCTAAAGGGCAGATCTCTGAACCATGCTCAAAAGTAAGAAAAGTATGCTGCATTCTTCTAGCAAATGCCTTACCGATATGGTGCTCACTGATTCCTTGGTTATGAACTGTCGGATAGTGTCGCTCACAGAGCTTTAAGCAGTCATCTTGAAACCGATTGACGCTTTGAATGACAAGGTCTAATAACAATGAGCACCCTTATACAAGGTTGTGAAATTGAGAGTTTGTCATAGTACGGTAAATTCATTTCAAATGACTATCATCAAATAGTTACTTCTTGATCTCACTATCAAAAATAAACAATAGCGAGAGTAATTACTTTTGTTACTAGCGATATAGTAAACAGTGTTTTAAATTATTGTAAATAACTTGAGGATTCATGATGGACATTCAATTAGATACCAACCAGAAAAAGGCGTTAACAGATTCATTACAAGCTTACCTGCAAGACGAGCTCGATGTAGAACTTGGTCAATTTGATAGCGAGTTTCTCGTTGATTTCGTAAGTAAGAAGTTTGGCGCCGTTTATTACAACAAAGGTATTGAAGATGCTCAGAAAGTAATGGAAAGAAAGATGTTGGATATTGCGGATGAGTTGTATGAAATTGAGCAAATTGTTGAGATTTAACCTAAGAATAACTTAAGTTGTTCGAAAATTCTGAATAAGTTGATTCATTTCATCCTGTGTCCTTTATGTAAAGCTTGGTAAATAATGTGTAACAAGAAAGGGCACAACGTTAAAGTTAGCCGAAATCATTCCCATTTGTATTAGTGTGGTTATTCATGGAAAACGAAATTAAAAATTATAATGCAGTGGCTCGAGCAATCCACTGGGTTTCAGCTCTTACTATTTTTAGCTTGTTTGGCGTAGGCTTATGGATGGTTGATCTTTCTTACTACAGTGAATGGTACAAGACGGCTCCAGATTTACATCGTTCTGTTGGTATTTTATTAGCAGCAGTAACGCTGATTAGAATTGTTTGGAAAACTGTGACCGCGTCACCTTCTGTTGAGGGTAAACCGTACGAAGTGATCGCAGCTAAACTTGTGCATGGCTTTATGTATATCAATCTATTCGCATTGTTTATTTCAGGCTATTTGATTTCAACATCAGATGGTAGAGGCATAGACGTTTTTAACTTGTTCACCGTTCCTAGTTTAGGTGAGCTATTTAATAATCAATCTGACCTAGCGGGTTCAGTACATTACTACGCAGCTTGGGTGCTGATCATCATGGCATCAGTACATGCTCTAGCGGCAATTAAACATCACATTATCGACAAAGACGATACGTTACGAAAAATGATAGGAGCTTCAAAATGAAAAAATCAATTATCGCTACTGGACTAGCATTCGCAATGGCAATGCCTTTCGCAGCAAATGCAGCCGATTATGTGATTGACACAAAAGGTGCTCACGCATCAGTAAACTTTAAAGTTAGCCACCTAGGTTATAGCTTTATCCAAGGTCGTTTTAACACATTCTCTGGTGATTTTTCTTTTGATGAAAGCAACATTGCAGCATCTAAAGTAAACGTAACTATTGATACAACAAGCCTTGATTCAAACCACGCAGAACGTGATAAGCATATCCGTAGTTCTGACTTCATCAATACAAGTAAATTTAGCGATGCTAAGTTCACAAGTACTAAAGTGGTTGATAAAGGTGACGGCAACTTAGATGTAATGGGTGACTTAACGCTACATGGTGTAACAAAGCCGATTACAATCTCAGCTGAATTTATCGGCGCTGGTCAAGACCCGTGGGGTGGTGAGCGTGCTGGTTTTGTTGGTACAACTCGTCTAGAACTTGCTGACTTCAACATTCCAGTAATGGGCGCTTCAAGCTATGTAGACATGGATCTACATGTTGAAGGTGTAAAGAAGTAATCTAGCTATTGATGATCACTAGCTGGTATCAACTTTGATGCAGTATTAAAAAATGATATGCAGTATTAAAGATAGATACCTAGCCAGAGACAGTTAGAAATAGAGAAAGGCGCAAAGTATTCACTTTGCGCCTTTTTTATTGAGGTAAATGGCAACGCGTGTAGATCTGTTTTGTGTCAAATCTTTTACTACGTTTTAAGCCACCATTTACTTCTAGCCAGTCAACGTTGCCATGACTGATTTCCCTAACTGAATGACTGATCCCTAATCACCCAGCCTTGTTTTAGTAGTCAACTTAGTATTTGTTGACTTGTAACTCGTTAAACTGTTGCTTGCTAATTTATTAGTTGTTGAACATCTGTTAGTTAAGTGGTTCTAGCTAAAGAGTTCAAGCTAAGTAGCTCTAGTTAAGCCGTTTCTAGTTCAGCTTTTGGTACAACGTTTAAGCGGTCACCGTAGATTGGACGAAGTGCTTGCATTACTTCAGTACGAGTAAGAACACCGACCATCGCACCGTTTTCTAATACTGGAAGCATATGTGGTTGGCTCACTTTCATCGCTTTAGCTCGTTCTTCTAAAGAAAGAGAAGTCAGGCGAGTTGCAAACCCCATGCTAGTAGTAGGGTACAGTTGCTCTTTGTCGATACATAGGAACTCAGCTACATCAACTAACTTGTCGTTTGCATCGATTGCTACAACGTCACGGCTCATTAGGTCTACGACTTTCTGGCCTTTCGTTGGGATGTAATCTTGGCACCAAAGGTCAACCATTACGTCGTGTACAGAGAAGATACCAACAAGACGACCTTCAACATCGCAAACAGGAGCGCTAACAAGTTGAGCGTCTAAAAGTGAATCAATTGCCACTGATGTAGGCATTTCTACGCTTAGTGTAATTGGTTGAGTGTTCATGATTTGCTTGATAGTCGTTGTAGTGTTCATAGTGATTTCCTTAACTGACGTAATTTCTGTTGTTTGTGTAATTGCAGTAATTTTTGCTGCTTTAAGTTGTGGGCGACGGTAGATGCTCCAATTGGCTAAGCCGACCAATACCGAACCACCTACAATGTTGCCGATTGTTACTGGCACTAAGTTTGCGGTGACAAATTTCATGATGTTTAGGTCTGCGTACTGGGCTGGTGTTGCGCCAATCTGCATCCAAAAACTTTCTGGTGCGAATGCTTGAATCGTAATGCCTAGTGGAACCATAAACATATTCGCCACACAGTGTTCAAAGCCTGAGCTAACGAACATTGCCACGGGTAATACGGTCATCATTGCTTTAGTCATAGCGTTAGCAGAGCTGAACGTTAGCCAAATCGCTAAGCACACCAACAAGTTACAAAGCACACCCAAAGCAAAAGCTTGTACAGGGCTGTGGTGTAGCTTGTGCTGAGCAATATTTAGAGCATTGAGCCCCCATTGACCGTGGTCTAATTGGTACAAACCAGCGGCAGCGACAAGAGCAAGAAGAAACATTGCTCCAATGAAATTACCGACGTAAACCTTTCCCCAAATAGATAACATCTTGCCAAAAGTAATTTGCTTATTTGCCCATGAGATACTTGATAGAACTGAACTTGTAAAAAGTTCACCACCGCATATCACAATTAAAATAAGCCCCATGCTGAAAGCTATCCCACCGGCTAAGCGGCTAAGTCCCCAACCTGCATCTGCACTACCTGTTGTCACTGTTATGTAGAATAAAAAAGCTAAGCCGATAAAAGCGCCAGCCATAATGGCTAAGCTGATTGTCATCCCGCTTGTTTTATTGGCTTTACTTAATGCAAACTTTTCAGCTTCAGCCATCATTTCTGTCGGTGAAAACAATTGATGATTTTCAGAAGTACTGGCAGCCATACCACCTCCTTGAACAATCCTTCATACTTAATTCCTAGTGTTTAATGATTGAGTGTTTAATGCTTAAGTACTTAATGAGTCTCAAGGTTTAATGAGTCATAAGTGTTTAGTTATTTGTTTTTGCAGACCGTGTTTCCCTGCTGCCAAATTAGATTACGACTGTTGGATGCTTAGGTAAAATTGATAATTTTTAAAATCCTTATCAAATTTATTGATATAGATTTCCCAGAGGGTAAAATGAAATTAATTGCTTACAACGTCAGTTTTATAAAGCGATGGATTCACTAATAATGACAATAAAATTAAGGAAGAAAATTGCGCTATTCACTTAAGCAACTAACGGTCTTTGACGCCGTTGCAGAGTCAGGCAGTGTGAGTCAGGCAGCAGATAAATTAGCTCTTACACAATCGGCGACCAGTATGTCGCTTGCACAACTAGAGAAAATGCTTGGCAGACCTTTATTTGAAAGGCAAGGGAAGCAAATGGCGCTTACCCATTGGGGGATGTGGCTAAGACCCAAAGCAAAGCGTTTATTGCAAGATGCTCAACAAATTGAGATGGGTTTTTATGAGCAGCATCTTCTAAGTGGAGAACTTAAGCTCGGTGCTAGCCAAACACCAGCAGAACACTTAGTTCCCGACCTCATCAGTATTATTGATAACGACTTTCCGGAAATGAGAATTGAGCTTGGAGTGCAAAGTACCCAAGCGGTGATTGAAGGTGTACTTGATTACAAATATGACCTAGGTGTGATTGAAGGGCGTTGTGACGACAACCGAGTCAACCAAGAGGTATGGTGTACTGACCATTTAACCGTTGTGGCATCCGCTCATCACCCGTTTGCGAAGCGAGAAAAGGTCAGTTTAGCTCAGTTAGAGCAAGCCAAATGGGTATTACGTGAACATGGCTCTGGCACTCGAAAAATTTTTGATAGCTCTATTCATAATTTAATATCAGATCTTGATGTATGGCGTGAGTATGAGCACGTTCCAGTTCTTAGAAGTTTGGTTGCGAATGGTCCATACTTAACATGCTTACCATTTTTAGATGTAGAGCGTTTTATTGAATCGGGGCAGTTAGTAACACTAAATGTACCGCAGTTAGAAATGGAAAGAACACTTTCGTTTATTTGGCGTGCTGATATGTCTGAAAATCCACTTGCTGAATGCATAAAGCAAGAAGGTAAACGAATGATGAAAGGAAGGCCATCGGTCCTGTAAGGTTCGAATTTAGACATTCTTCTTAAAAATCCCACCAGAAGTTAGATACCGATATCTGTTGATTAAGCGATATCGGTCTCCTTATTGTGATAAACCCTATCCGTCGTACATTGTTAGTGTGATTTAGATCGCTAGAAAAACTCCATTCTTCACATAATATGCTTACTTGATTTTATATGAGGCTAAACATGCAGTCGCAGAAGCAACTGTAAAACGTTTAGAAATAGTATGAGTACATTAGTCGCAATTTCATTAACAACAGGTATTTTGTCAGGTCTTTGGGGATGGATAGCCATTTCTTTTGGCTTACTCTCGTGGGCTGGTTTTTTAGGGTGCACCAGCTACTTTGCTTCGCCTACTGCCGGGTTTAAGGGGCTATTGAGTAGCTTACTGACAAACATGACAGGCGTATTTTGGGCAATGGTGATTATTCACAGCTCAACATTTGCGGGTCTTGAAATTCTGGGTTATGTGATTACGGCTGTGGTTGCTTTCTTTATGTGTATTCAAGCAAAACAAGCTTGGCTAGGGTACATCCCTGGTACCTTCATTGGTTGTTGTGCAACATTTGCAGCAGCAGGTGATTGGCAACTTGTTGTGCCTTCACTTCTGCTCGGTGGTGTATTTGGATACTTAATGAAAGCGACGGGCTTATGGCTTCATGAGAAATCAAACCAATCTTCTGAATTACCAGAACAACACGCTAAACAAGTAAAGGCTTAAGCACGCGAAAGCTTAAATCAGTTTTTACATCATGTTTTGTTGTACTGTAAAGATTAAGGTTAACCCCCGATTAATTTGTATATTATTTGTATACAGGCACACCACTTGGTGTGCCTTTTTTAATGGGAGCTATAAAAATGAAGCGTTCTAGCAAAGAGCGGTTAACTAAGTATTGCCATTTGCCATCGTGATGACTCGTTTTAGCGTCCACCTAAGGAGTAAAGGAATGCATTCCTGTCCGCGACTTTCGCAATGAGAAACAATGGCTAATGCTAGGTCAGGTTTTGCGTGTTTTTTTAATACTTTCATTACCACTTTTTTAGCCGGAATAGGGTGGTCATAAGGGATCTTGACCATGTCTCTAAAAAAGTGTTCGAACCCATTTGCGTATAAATAATGCTCAATATCCTTATCAGGTAACTCCGTCAGTCGATGTCTTTCTTGATCATGACCTAACTGAGAAATAACCGTTGAAGCGTACTTCTTCCCTGCTGCATCTCCATCTGTTACTACATGCCAATCAATTCCAAACTCCTTAGCGACTTTGATAAGGGCTTTCAAACCGGACTGAGCAAATTCAATGATTTGAACGCCTTCGGCTGCTAGGTTATAACCACATTGATTCGCTAACTCATTGAAAAGCCATACTTCGGTTTCACCTTCCACTAATAACCAACACCTAGCGTATAAAGCACCAGAACGGTGAAAGCGAATATGAAATCCGATTCTACGCAGTTCATCTTTACAGAATTTGTTAGTAGATAGCTGGTTAGCAACAGTTTTGTCTGACTGACGAACTAACCTACGAATAGATTGTAAAGGCACAGCCGCAAGAAGATCACCACTGTTTGTTGTTAAGATCTTTTGCATAGGTAACTTCTGCAATAAACTCCAAGCCCTAGCTAGGTGTGTAGGATGTAAACGACCTTCTGGATCTTCTAGGATCAATAAAGGGCGGGCACAACGTCTTAGATCGGTAGGACCTTTTGCTTGTAAATAGGCATTCAGTAGCCCCATAAATAGCAGTTGAGTTTGTTTGTTTTTCGTTTCTTCTACTATTTGGTGGATACTTTTGTCATTTGCCCCAGATGAATACAACAAGCCGTCTCTTGGTTTACGCGGATTCTTTCTTGTTAAGCTCTTAAATGAAAAATAGTGCTCAATTAAACTTTGCATTGAATTAAGGCTGCTGCGCATTTCACCTTTATTTACATGCCCCGGAATGGCCATTAAACGTCGGCAGGTGTTATCAATTCGCTTTTCAACTCTTGTGTTTCCGTTAGCCTGTCCATTGCCATTGCCATTGCCATTGCCATTACTTTTAGCTGAATGCATGTTAAAAGGGCGCTCAAAGTGTCGAGCATCTCTAAGCCGTATTACTGGGTGAAGCGTCATTAGCTCTTGTGCCAATTTTTCCGAGTGATGAAGTTTAAGAGGGTTCCCCTCTAAATCGAGGAACGCATAATGGGTGGTGGTTTCATATTGCTCAAGCGTGGCACTGATTCGATAATAGATGCGGAAAACACCAAATTCGTCTTGAACCCAAATCGGTTTTAATTTTCGGTATCGACCAGCATTTAGCTCGCTTTTATCATTAGCTTTAAGGGATAGAACAATTTGCAGATGTTGGGATTGCGGGTGAGAAACAGAATAGTCGACATGAAAGTCTGGCATTTCGAAATGATAGGGGATGCCATCTGCGGGTAATACAACGGAAAGTGCATCTAATAACGACGATTTACCCCACGTATTTTCACCTATAAGTGTTGTTAGCTCATCAAAAGCTAAAGACAGACGCTTGATACCACGAAAGCCAGAAATTTCTATTCTTTCTAGTTGCATAGGCTTACTCCTGCTGGTGTGTCTGCTAATTGATTGAAAGCTAACAGATTACTTTCATCATAATAGAAAATTTACAATTAGGTGTATTGCCTTGTCACAAATCAAAAGCTTTTGGCCGAATTCTCTATTAGCTATAGTGAAATATGAGTGAGATTTTTTTGCAGTGTTGTTTCATAAAATTCACGATTCTGTCATGATTCTCGACCTAGTATGAATGGGACAAAGAGAGAACAATATGACTAAAAATAATAAGCCAACAAAAATTGTATTGGCGCACATAAACGACACTCATTCATACTTCGAACCAACCTCATTACAGTTATCACTTAAAGTGAATGAGCGAATCATAGAACCTTATGTCAGTACTGGTGGCTTTGCTCGAATCGCCACACGCTTCAAACAATTAAAAGACGAAGCAACAAGACAAGGCAAAGGTACATTGTTCCTACATGCTGGAGACTGCTTCCAAGGCACGTTGTACTTTTCTTTATTTAAAGGCAAGGCTAATGCCGATTTGTTAAATGCCCTTAATATAGACGCCATGACATTGGGTAATCATGAGTTGGACATGGGTAATGAGCCTGTTGCAATCTTTGCGAAGAAAATCCAATTTCCTTTGTTGGCAGGTAATTGGGATTTATCGAATGAAGATATCAATAAAACTCATACCCTATCTAGCAACCCCATTATCAAGCCTTACATCCCTGAAACTAAGAGTGCGACTTTTATTACCAAAGATTTTGATGGCGAGAAGATTGCAATCTTTGGGTTAAGCATTGATAAAATGGCAGACATTGCCAATCCGGATCTCGATACCCCTTTTATCTCTGCATTGAATACAGCAAAAGCGACGATCGAACAAATTCATCAGCAGGGGATTAATAAAATCATTTTGCTCAGCCATTTAGGCTATGAAGCTGATTTGGACCTCGCGAGTAAAGTTGAAGGGATCAGCGTTATTGTCGGTGGACATAGCCATAGACTACAAGGTGATTTTTCAGGGGTAGGTCTAGCGAAAGACGATGAGTATGGCATCTTAATTGACGGGACTTATGTTGTTCAAGCTGGTTTCCATTCAATGAGCTTAGGTCACTGTGAGATTGAGTTCTCAGCTGAAGGTGAAGTGACCCGTTTTAACGGGAAAAATGAGTTACTGCTAGGTCGCCGATTGTTTTTAGACGCGAAAATGAGTGAAGAAGGCAATGATCAAGCTCACCAATCTGCATGTGACTATTTGCATCAGCACCCAAATATTATTGTGTGTAAGAAAGACTCAGGCATTCAGAGCATTCTTATTGATAAGTATTTACCAAGAGTAAGAAAGCTTCAGCAGCAAGTCATTGCGTCTACAGACAAAAAGCTACGCCATGTACGAGTGCCTGATGAAAAAGGAGCAAGTGAGTTAGCACCTCTTGTTGCGCAATCTTTTCATTACATGATGAATAAGAAAGGCCACCACGCTGAGTTTGCCATTCATAATGCTGGTGGGGTTAGAAACTCACTGAATGCTGGCGATGTCTCTGTGGCAGATATTGCCGGAAAGCTGCTTCCGTTTGCCGTGCCTATCGGTGTTTATACAGTTCTTGGAAGTACGATGATGGCAATGCTAGAGGGGGCAATTAACAATGCAACAGATAATGGCGTAGTTGGAACTGGCGACGGGAGCTTTCCTTATACTCATAATCTCAAATTTTGTTACCACAAAGAATTCCCAATCAATCATAGAATTAGTCACTTAGAGATTTACTCAGAATCGATGGGGTGGCAAAAGGTCATGCCTAATCAAACCTATACAGGCACTTCATCTGCTTACACGATGAAAGGCAAAGAAGGCTATGGTGCAGTGTTAGATATGCTAGATGAAGGCTTGGTTACTAATGTTTCAATGGCAGATTGTTTCATCGAGTTCTTAACCGATCAACCGCAAGCGTTAGGTAACAGCAATGGTTATGACTGTTTAGCCTGCGTTTGTGAAGGGTAATTTACGAAGGCATTCCAGTTTAGATCAACCCTGTTATTTTGAGGCTTTGATTTGAGGCTTTGATTTGAGTCTTTCGGTATGGTTTTTGCTGTATTTTTCTTGACCCTAATAAAGGATATTAGGCTTGGGAGAAATCAGATGTGGAATAAAGATTGGGTAGATGCAGTTGTCGTTGTAGGTTGGGTTTCAGCTTGGTCGGTACTGGTTTATTTTGTACCTATTTCAGGTGTCTAGAATGTTTAGAATACCTGGAATGTTTAGAAGGTTTTGAATACAAGGTTATTATGCCTTTTGTTAGGTCCACCATCTGAATCCTAATGTCATTAACATAAGCTCAGAAACAGCGTTAATGTATAAAAAGTCATAATGATCAATTCTATAGAACTAACATTCTCACTACAGCACAATGACATAAAAGGAGCGAAATGCTCCTTTTGTTTATTTAAGTAAAATTTATATAGACGCCAGAAAATTTGAGGACTACTATCCACTCGTTTGGGGAGTAGTTAGCGCAAGTTTATTTATCGTCATCTCGTTAAGCCAAAGAGCTTATCCGGTAAATAAAAGTGAAATCCCAATTTCACTTCAACGAGACCAACGCAATCAACATTGAGTAACACTGGATCTATACAGTGTTTTTCTTAATTAGTTTTGTTTGCGGAAGGTCTAATGAAAGTCCTTCCGCCCGGAGGGATAATGAACCCAACTGAATCTGTATCATCAATTAGTTCCATCGTTTCAAGCTTTTTTACTTCAAGCTCTGTT
The DNA here is from genome assembly GCF_013114625.1 of Vibrio sp. 99-70-13A1. GTDB lineage: Bacteria > Pseudomonadota > Gammaproteobacteria > Enterobacterales > Vibrionaceae > Vibrio. The sequence continues at coordinate 81,769 of NZ_VTXD01000011.1, read as the reverse complement.
ACTAGTACTGTCTCTGCTAGCTCTGCTATTTCTAACCCTACAGCCGCAAGCTCTGTGGTATCGGGCAGTGAAGCCGTGTTGCATTCTTCGAATACCGCCGCATACGCTTGTTTCTTCTTGTTAACGCTTGTGCTTGTTGCCATTGATATCTATCAAACACGTGGCGGTAATGTGACGATCAAAAAAGCGAGTATTTGGAGTATTATCTGGATAATGCTTGCCTTTGTCTTTGCTGGCTCTATTTATTTGTTTTGGGATGTCTATGACCCTTCAAGTGATTACTCGCCTCAGAAAGCTTCTATCGCGTTTATAACGGGCTATTTATTAGAGAAATCACTGAGCGTTGATAACTTATTCGTATTTGCGATGATTTTCGGTCAATACCAAGTGCCGGAGCATCTAAGACCAAGAGCGCTGCTATGGGGAGTCATTGGTGCGTTGGTACTACGTGCCATTATGATTGCGGTAGGAGCGCAGTTGCTTGCTCAATACCACTGGGTTCTCTATGTCTTCGCGGCTTTCTTAATTGCAACAGGCGTTAAGCTTGCTCTAGATAAAGGTGAAGACAGCATTAGCCCTTATCCCGAAAAGCTATTGCGTAAAATTATGCCAGTGAGTGAGAGTTTTCATGGTAATTCACTATTGATCAAACAAAGTGGCAAGTGGCTATTAACACCTATGATGTTGGTCATTGGTGCAATTGCAGTGATGGATGTGATGTTCGCGTTGGATTCGATTCCTGCAATTTTTGCAGTGACTCAAGAACCATTCTTAGTTTTAGCGGCGAACGTGTTCGCTCTGCTGGGACTACGATCCCTGTACTTTGTGCTTCAAGGTATGATGGATAAGTTCATCTATTTGAAACCAGCGTTGTCGTTTATTATGGTTTTCATTGGTGTGAAAATGTTGTTGGTCGAAAGCCAATGGGCAATACCGACCTTTGTATCATTAGGGGTTTTAGTTTCAACGATGCTGATTGCAGTTGTGGCATCTGTTTACAGTAAAAAAACGGTCGTTACTTCCTAAGCGGCGTTTTAATCAATATAGCCAGTCATATATTTCTCTTTCTAGTTAAACTATATATGGCTGGCTTTTACTTTCATTTATCAATCAATCAATCAATCCACTTGCTCTCATCTCAAGCCTCTCATCATGATTAAGTTAAATAGTCTCCTATATAGAAACATCTCTGCTAAGTAGAATGGTTGTGTTTCCCATCAATGGTTTGACGAAAGAAACCATCACTTTGTGTGATGTTACTTTTTGATAGATACAGTTATTTTTTATAAAACACACGCAGAAACAGCCCTAGCAATGCTTTATAGTATACAGCCATGATGCATATGGTTTTTACTATATTTTATTTTGGTAAATCGACATAAATTAGTAATAAATATTTCGCTTTGATTTTTTACGTTAACAACAGAATAACTAATCAAAAATTATGGTTGATCGAGAGCTGAAGTGAGTGTTGAAAATATTTTTTGTAAAATTTTTGTGATATTGAGCAGGTGTTAAAGGCGGTTTATTATGCGAAATTCAATAAATAAGCGCGATTTGGAATTTATATTCACTTTTATCGAATGCGTAATCAAATGACTTGTTAATGGTTTGTTTTATTAGAAAAACTAATCTGAATTGGGAGTTTTTGTCATTTCTTAAATGTTATAAAAACACTTAATATTCTTCTCAACGAAACGAATCACACAAACAAATTTATAGAGAGGCAATCATGGCTCAAGCAATTCAAATGAATACTATCGCTGTTCCAAACTCTATGGATAAGAAAACCTACTCGGTTAACTTCAAAGGACTGATTGCTCACATTCTAGATATCTTATTTGTAGATAACGCTCCAAAAAGCTACTACGCAAATGACCTATCTGGGCACATGCAGAAAGATATCGGTATGTACCGTTAATTTTCGCAAATGAATAATAAACGCCAGCTAATATAGCTGGCGTTTTTGTATCTGAAAGAAAATCACCATCAATGCGGTCTTGTAGAATAGGGTTTCACTTTCTATAGGCTGTCCACATGCTTCGAATCATTCCTTATTTTTTTGCGGCTAACATTTTAGTTGCGATCCCTTCTTCTGCTGTTGCTCAAACATGGCAACATCAAGGCAAACCCGCCCAAGTTATTGAGCTGTTTACATCCGAAGGCTGCTCTAGTTGCCCTCCCGCCGATCAATACCTAAGTGAGTTTCAAGATAAAAAAACACTTTGGCAGGAATACATCCCCGTTGCCTACCATGTCGACTATTGGAATTATCTCGGCTGGGAAGATAAGTTTGCCAGTGCAGCATTTAGCCAGAAACAACGCTTATATAAAGCTTATGGTGTAACTAGTGGCGTCTATACTCCGGGTTTTATTGTAGATGGAAGTGAGTGGCGTGGTTACTTCAATTGGCTAGAGCGATCGTTACCGGAATCCGCAGGTAATGAACGTCCATTATTGGAACTCGAGAAGCAGGGCGATGAGTATTCTATTCTTTATGAGAAGAGGGGCGAGTACATTGCTCATATTATTTTGCTTGCGATGGATGAAGTCACTCAAGTGAAAGCCGGTGAGAATAAAGGCAAATTGCTAGAGCATGACTTTGTGGTGCTGTATGAAGGGAATATGAAAGCCTCATCAAAATGGCACTTTACTATTCCTGAAAGGCACTTAGTGGCTAAAGCCGATGCCGTAGCCGTGTGGCTAACCAAACCGGGCTCTTTCAAACCAGAGCAAACTGTTGCCGGCTGGATTAAGCCTTAATTATCAATAGGTAGTAGCTTGATTGTTTAGTTTGCTTAGGAAATGCAATTTAACTCACTCATCAAGCCATAAATACGTTAAAATACGCCGCTATTATCTTAGCTCTGAGCCTTTATATTCATGACTACCGCTAAAACGCCAAACAACTTTACTGAACTTGGTCTTATCTCTCCACTGTTAGCTCGATTAAACGAGTTGGAATATCAACAACCAACTCCTATTCAAGCACAAGTCATCCCAAGTGTATTAACTGGTCGTGACTTAATTGCTGGGGCAAATACAGGTTCTGGTAAAACTGCTGCTTTTGCTCTCCCTTTATTGCAAGAGTTGTATACCAATAAGCGTGAAGGTGTTCAGTCTGGTAGCAAACACGGCAAAGGTAACTTTGTTTCAAACCTAATCCTTGTTCCTACCCGTGAATTAGCAAAACAAGTTGCTGACAGCGTGAAGTCTTACGCTACGCATTTTAATGGTGCAATTAAAACGGTTTGTGTATTTGGTGGCGTATCGGCAAATACACAAATGCTGGCTCTACGTGGTGGTGCGGACATTCTGGTTGCGACTCCTGGTCGTCTACTTGACCTTATTTCAAGTAATGCGGTTAAGCTGGATAAAGTGAATACGCTGGTTCTTGATGAAGCCGACAGAATGCTTAGCCTAGGATTCACTGAAGAGCTATCTGAATTACTGGCTTTATTGCCTAAACAAAAACAAACATTGCTGTTTTCTGCAACTTTCCCAGAACAGGTACAAGCGCTTACTCAAGAGCTATTGAATGATCCTGTCGAAGTACAGCTTCAAAGTAATGATGCATCAACTCTGGTTCAGCGTGTGTTTACTGTAGATAAAGGTAAGAAAACGGCGCTACTTGCACACTTGATCAAAAAGCACGAATGGCGCCAAGCGCTGATCTTTGTAAATGCTAAGAATAGCTGTGAACACTTGGCTGATAAGCTTTACAAGCGAGGCATTATTGCTGAAGTATTCCACGGTGATAAAGGTCAGGGCGCGCGTACTCGTATTCTTGAAGATTTCAAGTCAGGTGAAATTGATGTACTGATTGCGACAGATATCGCTGCTCGTGGTTTAGATATCGAAAAGCTACCTGTTGTTATCAACTTTGATTTACCCAGAAGTCCTTCAGATTACATGCACCGTATCGGTCGAAGTGGACGTGCTGGCGAGGTCGGTTTAGCTTTGTCATTGATTGATTACGAAGATTACCATCACTTCAAAGTGATCGAGAAGAAGAACAAGATTCGACTAGAGCGTGAGCAAGTTGAAGGCTTTGAAGTTGATGAAGAAGCGACAAAAGAACTACTAGAGGCAATCAAGCCAGTAGCGAAACCGGCTGGAACGGGTAAGAAGAAGCGTAAAAAAGCGCTATCAAACCATGACATTTGGCTAAGAGATTACTAAAGTCTCTAGAATTAAAACGAAAGGCGCTGTTGAGCGCCTTTTTTGATCCTCCGATAAAGCTGAGCAATTACAGATTATGTTGTGGCTTGGTTGACTCAGCAATGGCTTGACTGATTTAGTAATGGCTTAATTGATTTAGCAGCGACGTAGATGGTTTAGCAGAGAAACATTTAAAGCCATGCTTGTAAAAAATCCAGGAAACATACTCGCTAAGGAAGCCGTTAATCATTAATATATCGGCTGAATTTACTCAATGAAGTTGTATATTATGTCATTTCCACCATGCCCTAATTGCCAGTCTGAATATGTATACCAAGATCAAACCCACCTTGTGTGCCCTGAATGTGCCTATGAATGGAATCCATCTGAAGTTGAAGACGTTTTCACTGTGCATGATGTGAATGGGAAAGTTTTAGAGCAAGGCGACAAAGTCACTTTGGTAAAAGATTTAAAAGTAAAAGGCAGCTCTACAAATCTAAAAATTGGTACGAAAGCTGTTATCAAACGTATCATTGAAGGAAAAGACCACCAGCTTGATTGTAAGCTTGATGGAGCAGGCGAAATGCTCGTTACCGCTAAGTACGTGAAAAAAGCGTAGTTCATTAGAACTATGAATATTAGTCGCTCATTAGTGCCATTATTTTTTTGCTCATTCATTCCACTAATTTAACCGCTTAATAATACTTATTTATAACCGTCAAAGGTGCCTGTTCTCATGGAAGAAAGAAGTCAGAGTTATCTAGATAAATATTTAAAGTCATTAGCCCCAGAAGTGGCGAGTCAGTATACCTCCTTCAGTGCCGACTATTACTGTGCCGATGAATATAATGCCAATGTATGTGCGGCTCTCATCCTTCGAGGAGAGAAGCAAGCTTCATGCAGCTTGGACTACTGGTACAGTCATGAAGGTGAACAAATGCCAGAAGTCGGGCACTTACAAGTCGTTACGAATTGGAATGGTGATCCAATATGCATCGTAGAAATCACTTCAGTATCTAAATGCAAATATAAAGATGTTACTCCTGAATTTGCAGCGTCAGAAGGCGAAGGTGATAAGACTTTGGCTTGGTGGCGTGATGCTCATTGGCGTTTTTTCTCACAGGAATGTGAAGAATTAGCCATGGAACCAAGTGACGATATGCTGCTAGTTTTAGAGCGCTTTAAAGTTGTTTGTAAGTAAAGTCATTACATAAAAACACTGTTCAAAATTAAGCTTGTTAGTTACCATTTATAAATTGTATGAATAGTAACTAGGAAGTCATGAATGAAAGCGTTAATACTGCTTAGTGTATGCTTTTCAGCTAATGCCATCAGTGCTGGTGGCAGTTCTCATCTTGTTGAAGACGTTGAAAGAGATATCCATGAAATAAATCTCATTAATCATGAGGCTAGTTCCATTCCGGCCAGTACTCACGGCGATGAAGCAAATACTGATTCTCGGGTCTCTCAACTACCAGGATATAAACCTACTAATATAGAGCCTCAAATAGATACACAAACAGTGTGTGAAAGTTTAGTTTGTGAATCCATAAAACAAGCCGAATCGGTACCTGTTATCGGGGATGTGCCAAAACGTGAAGGTAATAAAACACTAGAAGCGCTAACCAGCGCTATTTATATTGCTGGTGAAGTGGGGCTAGCTGACAACCATGCTGAACCTGATCCTGAAATAGATGTGCTCGATTAAAGTGGATAAACGCCAACCTGAATGACCTTTACCTTGCAATCTCAGTATCGGCAGCCAGTGCTTATCACTATTACCCAACATTCAAGTACTCGCAGCGACTACTTATTAGCTTGATATGAAATCAATTTGTATATAAAACGCTCGACTTATATCTGTTAGGTTAGCTTTTTCTTAGATTTGACATTTAACTGTGTATTTATACAGTATTTATTGAGGTCAGATTACATCACATGTAATCTAGAGTTTTTTCGAATAGGAATTGACCAATGCGCAGATCGCTACAAAACAAAATCATCGAAGTTTGTACTAAAAAGATTGAGCAAAAAGGGGATACCGTAGGTGTTTCATTCTATGCTTTTTTTGTAAATAAGAATGATGATCCTGAGCTTTTAATGGAAGCTGCAACATGGTGGATTCAAAAGCATCAATTAAATCACTTTGAGAAAGCCAAGAAGATAGTAGAAATGGTGCAATCTGAGCTTTGAAAACAATTTAACTGAGGAATCTAGAGTCTTCTAAGAAAATCTATTCTGAGATCACTTGAGCGCAAGCCTTGTATTGACTACAATGACGCACTTTTATATACACACTAGGTCATGAAAATGAGCGATACTAATTCAAAGCCAGCTTTACCAGATCATCTTGCTGGTAACCCTCGTAGCCCGCACCATGTTGCTGAATGTTTCGAATACCCAATTGGCATCCGCCTAAACGGTAAAGAGCGCACGGATGTTGAGGAATACTGCATCAGTGAAGGTTGGGTAAAAATCCCTTCACCTAAAGCTTTAGATCGTCGTGGACAACCAATCCTAATTACGTTGAAAGGCACAGTAGAAGCTTTCTACATCTAAGCTTTTACAATTTAGTTTTTATAGATCTGCTTTTATAGATATAAGCTTTTACGCTTATGCCTTGGCGTCTTAATATCAACGTGTAGTGCTTATCTCATAAGTTATTGCACGTTGCTTTTATCTCTCTCAGCTACCCTCATATTTCATCATTTCCCTTATCCATGTTCCTTGTTGATCATTCAACCACTCGTTCGATCTTTGTATCTTTTCAACCTATTTGAGATTCTTGCTACAGCAATTACGATCTATAACTTTTTCTATGGTTATCAAATTCTTTATCAGTGATCTGAAAGTATTTAACATCTCAAAATCATTGGTATAATTTGCCAAATAAAATTCAGTTTAGAGCTTAAAATGAGAAAGAAGTACACAACAGAAGGCAAGTCACAGCCTAAGAAAGGCAAGGTGAGTTATCCCAAGTTAATATTGTGCGAAACTTGTGTGCGTGAGTTCATCGTGATCAGTGAAGGTGATAGAACTTATGAGCCCTGTGAAAAGTGTGGTGCTGACAGCTAACTAGCTGATAGTTAGATCGACCTGACGGTTAGCGGTAAGTGACTGTCGGAGATAGTTGCACTTCAGACAAACTAATATTCAATGCTAGAGGTATTATGCACGTTCGTTTAATGACTGAATCCGATCTTATAGAGACGGCATCAGTACACCAAGCGGCATTTTCAAGGCAAAGAATGTCTTATGAATGGCTGCTATGTAATTTAAATGCATTTCCTAGATTTCTATCTTATGTCATCGAAATTGAATCAAACATCGTTGGTTATATTGTTTGGTCTCAAAAGAGTGGTTTTCGAACGGAAGCAGTACTTGAACTGGAGCAATTAGCCGTATTACCTAATCAACAAGGTAAAGGTTATGGAAGGAAGTTGATTGAGAAATCCTTCCTCTTGGTTGAAGAACAACTTCAATCAGTCGGTTCAGTGATAAAGCATGCTTTAGTGTCAACGAGAGCGGATAATAAAGCCCAACAATTGTACGCAAATGTCTTGGGTGCAGAAGTAGAAGTGACCATTTCAAACTTATATTCCGCGGACGAAGTCTTAATGATTGCACGTAATGTCAGTACTAAAATTAATCGTGAAGTGACCGATGAAGAGGCTACAAAATGAAGTTTATTTGGTTAAAAGTTATCATTTCTATTTTGGTGTTTGTCGGTTTGTTCGGAGTAGTGTATTACAAAGTGGCAAGTGGAATTAGCTAATAGTTGTACTCTTGGTATTCAACATAAGAGCTAATGCTTTGAGAGACAATTTGTCTTTCTGTTTAGATACTCAAGACTTATTAAAATAGTTATCTTTAAATATGAAAAAGGCGCTTATCAAGCGCCTTTTTACAATCTAGAATTTAAGTTTTAATGATTTTATCGAAAAATCAAAAGCTAAAATTACTTCTTACGGCAGAATTCAGCAATAACGTACATTGATTGTCCGCCATTGGTTTTACCTGAAACCAGTTTTGGATCATCACCAACGCTGATACCGCGAATAACAGTACCTTGCTTAATTACTTGGTTTGTACCTTTAACTGGCAAGTCTTTAATTACTGTTACGTCGTCACCTTTCTTAAGCTCTACGCCATTCACATCGAAAGGTTTGTCGTCTGCAGACATACCGATTTGTGCCCAAACAGATGTTTCTTCTTCAAGGTACATCATGTCTAGCAAGTCTTGAGCCCAGCTTTCAGCATTTAGACGAGTCAATTGACGCCAAGCCGTTACTTGTACCGGAGCTTCTTGGCTCCACATGCTGTCGTTTAGACAACGCCAGTGGTTAATATCTTTTGGGTCATCAATCTCACCAAGGCACTTATCACACACCATGATGCCGTGATCCACAGTTACGTGGCTATGTGGTGGTACTGCGTATGCAGTTAGTTGAGAATCAGAACCACACAGTTCACATTTAGATTGGCAGCGTTCTAGCATAGTTGCTTCAGAAGACATAATGGACTCACATTTATTAGGTATTTATAAGTCGGCTATTATCCACTTTATTTACAAGAAAGAAAGAGGTCGTACGGTATTCTGTGCCGATTAATTTTGATGAAGTAAAACATTTGTATTGTGGTAGGTAAACGCACGGTTAAGTAACTGGGTAAATCGATAAAAACAATAAAACTAGAAAGTGAGAGAACAGTGAATAGGAATGAAAATGCCAGCGATTAAGCTGGCATTTGGTGGTTCTACTTCTCAATAAAAGCGACTCAGTGCTTCTTAGAGATCCAAAGCTGTTTAGAAACCAAAAGCTTCTTTGAAATCTAAAGCTGTTTAGAAACTTAAATCTTCTTAGAAACCTTAGCTTCTTAGAAGCTTAAATATTACAGGTTAATTCGAAGCATCAGGATTTTTAGAGGCATCCAGTAGAGATGCATCAACGTTCAATGAACCTGTGGCATTACCTTGAGTTAGCGTGAACTGAACGATTTGCGAGGTCATCTCTGCGTTAGCTGCCACGTCATTTGCATTCTGTGGTGTGATAACGGTTGAGTGCTCGGAGGCTGATGCAAAATTAAAGTACGACGCCACTTTTTGACCACTTGTATCACGAGCAGTATTTACTAAAGACAACTTCTTAAATAGTGGTTCAGTACCTGATGTTTGATAAGTGGCAACCGTATTAGGGATCGTTTTATCCATATCATCTTGAATGCCAAGAATTGGTCCTGTCGTTGTAGAAGCAATATTGTATGGGTCTACATTATCAAGAACGGTTTGTGCTGCAAAAGTGAATGAAGCCAGTGTTGCATCAATCGTTGCTTTAACTACTTTCTCTTCAGCAGATGCTGAGTCATCACTGATAGACGAATAGTAAGCTGTATAGCAGTTACCACCACTAATATTTGAGTTAGGATCGTCCGAGTAGCAATCTGATGCGTAGTGAGTTCTGTAAGCAGGGACACCTGAAACACTCACCGTATGCTTAATTTCAGGAGAGAATGTCTCTGAACTTAGTAAGAATGGTGCAATACCACCACCTGGATTAGCTAGAGTTGCACTTGTGTAGCTGAACATTGAATCGATAGCAGGGTTAAGCGTTGTATTACCTATGGTATACGAACTGATGCCTGTGATAGCTCCGATTGAATGACCAAACAAAGAAACATTGGTTTTATCAAGACTATTGAATGCTGCATTAGATGCCATATTTAAAGCATAACGAAGACCTAAACCATCAATGGCACTCTGTCGAATGTTGTCACGAGCAACAGGTAAATATTCTAAGTTCATGTATGGCGTTGCGTCTAATGGCGTTGTGACAACCTCTGGGCTTAATTGGCGCTCACCGTGCAGAGGTTGGTCAATCGCAATTACAGCGTATGGCTTAAACGGCGCATCTCCAGACATTGCACCACCAATATGCTGCATCGCAAATGCGTAAGCACTTTCTTTAATATTGGTAATACCATGTTGATATTGCAGAATCGGCAAATTGCTATCAATAGCCGCACCTTCAGGTACAAACATAATGAAAGGTACAGATTTCACAGCGCGAACTTGTGGCACTGCACTGTACTTCGTCATGATACGAGTACTATCGAGTTGGTCGCCATTAGCAAGTGTTAGCTTTTCACCAATTAATAATTTTTGGTACTCAGGATCATAGAGCTGTGTTGCCGGGTCGGTAATACCTAAGCCTGCAAGTTGAGTCGCGATCGCCACTTTGTCACTGTCGCTTCCTGAACTTAGCGTGCTTAAAATCGTAAGCACACTAGGCATCGCACTGCGCCATGGCGTTTTTTTCCAAGCGTCGTCTTCTAAAGAATCTGACAAGAAGTATGGAAGCTCTACTGTGCCTCGATAAACCTGAATAGAAGCGATGTTAGGGTCTGCAAAGTTTGCATTGTATGCTGTTGCCAATTTATCAGCTGAATCTTGACTAAAGGCAGACGTAAACATCATGTCATTTTTTACTGCGGTTGCAAAATCTTGAACAGTGCTAGAAACCGCTGTGTTATACAAGTTATCTAAAGTGGCGGCAGAAAGATTATTCGGGTTTGCAAGGTTCTTCCAAACATCAGAAGGCGCAACATTTGGAGCGATAGTTTGTGCTATTGCTGCTTTTGTTCCATTCATCACGTTACCCGCTGAAGCTGTGGTAAACCAGGATGAATAAATAATATTATCTGAATTGGTTACTTGACCATATCCAGCAAATAGAGCTTCAACTTGTTGGATGACCTTTTGAGGAAGATCAAGTGAGCCTGCTTGGTCAATATCTTTAGTTTTTAGTGAAGCATATGACTTAGAAGTTCCTAATGATTCACCTTCACTGTCCATAATAGAATCAGTTAATGCGTAAATATAATCAGAACCTGGTTCAAAACCTTTAAGAGGTAATACTTGAATGGTTTTTAAATCACTCGAAGCAACCAAGTAATCAACCCCTGCTGTAAGAGCAGTAAAGTTAGACATTACGCCAGTACTAAGGTCAACATCAACTTTCGCTACTTTAACGCCACTATTTAAGTGAGCACTAAATGGAATTGTACCCATCATCACTACATCATTTTTAAGTGTTCTATCACTTGGCAAGTTAGTGTTGATAGTGAAAGGCATGATGGTACTCCAGCCATCGGCTTCACCCATTGCCACTTTAGGATCATTGAGCAGACCAGTAGAAGAAGAACTTAAAGGAATGTTAAGAGTATGGTCGCTAGTATCGAATAAAAGGAAAGAAGGCAGTGGAACATCTGCATCACTTCCTAATAGGTTGAAGTTGATTGATGAGCTGCGTGCAAGTGATTCATTAATGGCATCAGAGTAGGGTGCATTGGTTGAGGTACCGCTACTACCGCTGTTGTCACCACACCCTGCTAGTAATAAAGCGGAGCAGACTAGAGATAAAGAAAATTTATTATTCATTTTATGTTTTCCCGATAACTTAGTTGAATGTGTAGTTAAGTTGAATTGCCGATAAGTAGGCAACCGCTTCAGATTCAAAGGTTAGCTTTTGTCCTGCGGCATCTGTTTCTGTAAATGAACCACTCTTACTTTGTACTAGTGCAAATGCAGCATCGAGAGTCATGTTTTCAGAGACTGTGTAGGTAAGACCGGCTGAATACCAGTAACGATCACTATCAGGAATGCTTAATGTTGCTTCGCCTGCTTGTTCGTCGTATGCCAAACCCGCACGGATTGTCCATTCTGTATTGATTGTGTAAGTACCACCGACAGACCAGCGTTGGTTATCGTCATAATGTTCTTCTTTTAAGAAGCAAACACCGCCATTACAGTCAGGTGAAGTCGCTTTTAGTTCTTCAAATGTACTCCAATTAGTCAATTGCCAACCGTAATGAACAGCCCATTGGTCATTCAATTGGTGGAATGCCGACAATTCTAAAATTGAAGGTAGGCTAATCTCTAATCGACCTGTTGTAGGATTTTTAGAAGGATCAGAAATGATTCCGCCATAGTAGTCAGTGAATTCACCGTCATCAAAATCAAGGTCGACAGCTGAGCGATACCCAATACCAAATCGATTATTTTCATCCAGCTCGTACAAACCACCAACGTTCCAACCAAAAGCAAAAGTTTCACCTGTCATTGAAATGAGCTTATCGCTGGCTGAGCCACCTAAAGGTAGGCTTCCTTTGTGTCGGTTTAGTTCGGCTTCTGCATACACAAGGTTAAGTCCTGCACCAACACTAAAACTCTCGTTTAAACGATAGGCAATGTTCGGGTTTAAGTTGACGGATACTAATGAGGTATCACCAGCCAAATCGCCTGCAAAAATATCATTAGGGTAATCTGTTGCTACACCATAGGTGGTGAACATACCAATACCCCAAGCCCAAGAGTCATTGATAGGGCTAATGTAAAATGCTGCAGGGACAAACTGCATGGGTGCGACATCACTTGAGGTTTGGTTGAAGTCATTATCATTAACCTTTGTCTGCGTGATATCTACTTCAGGATCAACAATCGATAGCGCGCCTGAAAATTGTGCAGTATCAAATAAAGTCATTGCCGCTGGGTTTCTTGCAAGCACACTTGCGTTGTCAGCAACCGCCCCTTCACCAGAAAATGCTCGACCAAGACCTGAAGCCGAGTGTTCAGCTACTTGGAAGCCAGCAGCAAGCGTATTGCAAGCAAATAATACGGATAGGGAAACGAGAGAGCGTTGTACTGTTTTCATCCTTGACCCTCCTAGGGCATCAAATCTCATTCTTATTATTGAAAACACATCGAGCACTGTTAACTAAAGTTACTCAATTGTAAATTATATGTTAATTCAATATTTTATTAAAAGTCAAAGAGTGGAGAGATATTTTGTGAAGTTATGTTTTTAAGGGGCAGGACTCTAACACTAATTATATTTAATTTATCAATGCTTTATGTGTGGTTGGAGGTGTGACCAGAGTTGTTGTGCTGCTTAGTTGTTTAAATAGTGATCAGTTGCTCGTTTTGTAACACCTTTGTTTCTGTTTACCTTGAAAAAACTAATCGGCATAATGTGATTTCATTTAGTCGTACAACATTGGAAAGAAAACTTGGAATTACTCTCAATAGAGTTTCTTGGCAAACCACTTCGCTTAGAAGGCTCAATGGCTGGTTGGCAGCAGCTTTTTTGGAACAATACATTAGTGTCTCAATTAGACGCACATTCAGACTCAGAGACAGAAAGAGCGCATACCTTTGTGCTTAAAGCCGACGAAAAAGAAATTCATTGCCAAGTAAATGTCGAAGTAAATTGGCAACCTTTTTATTTAGGTTACCGCGTCACTGCTAATGATGAAGTGATGGCTAGCGGTACTCGGGATACTAAAGATATCGAGCAGCAAAAACCGTTTGTGGCACCTAAGGCTGAGAAACGCTTTAGTCTCATCGGTTTGGTTTCTTTAGGAATGAAAGCACTGAAAAGTGCAAAACTTATCAAAGTCGTATTGGCATCAGCGAGTTTGGCTGCGTATTCATGGTTATTCTCAATTCAGTTTGCACTTGCACTCATCGCTTGTTTGATGTTTCACGAATACGGGCACATCCGTGCTATGAAGTATTTCGGAATGAAAACTAAAGGTATATACCTAATTCCATTCTTAGGCGGATTAGCGCTTTCTGATGAGAAAATTAACACACGCTGGCAAGATGTTGTTATCTCCATTATGGGACCATTTTTTGGCTTAATCCTGTCAATTATATTCACTGTTTTGTACTGGGTAACCGGAGAAATGTTCTTTGCTGGGTTAGCTGTATTTAACGCCTTATTGAACCTATTCAATTTGCTGCCCATTCTGCCTTTAGATGGCGGTCATGTATTAAAAAGTATCAGCTTTTCTATGAATAGCATGCTGGGAATTGTGTTGTGTGTTGCTGCTGCAATTGCTGGTGTGGTCATTAGTTACCAAATGAACTTAACCCTGTTTGGTTTTCTACTTATTATGGGTAGCGTTGAAATACTCTTTGAATGGAAAGGGCGACACCACAGCCACTTACTTCCGTTAGACAAGTATGGTCAGCTGTTTTCTTTTACTTGGTATGTAGGTTTGGTGAGTAGTCTGATTGGTATTATTTGGTACTTTGCTTCAACAGGTGACGAATTATTGAGTTTGCCGCTGCAAATTTTAGGGACGTAAATCTAGATAAAGTATTACCCATTCTTAATAAAAACGAACGGCGAAAACCGTTCGTTTTTATTTGAATCCACACTTACAAAGAACAAACTCGCGAAGAATCACTTGCAGCAGTCCCATTACGCTAACGTAAATCAGATCTAAATATTAAGTTTTGCAATTAGGCTTTGTTGCACCATAGCTTGGTAGCGTTTTTATGGTTGCTTGTAAATCTTTAATACGAGTGTCGTGAGAAGGGTGCGTTGATAGCAGTTCTGGCGGTTGATTACCACCTGATGCTTTTGCCATATTCTGCCATAAGTTAACGCTCTGATTCGGATCAAACCCAGCTTTCGCCATATAGTCTAGCCCTACAATATCTGCTTCAGATTCTTGGGTTCTTCCATAAGGTAAGATTACGCCATATTGGACGCCTAAACCAAGAGCTGCCATTGTCATACCTTGGTACTGGCTGTATTCAGAAGCGCCAATTGCCACGTTAGTAATTTGAAGACCAGTATTGGCTATCTGAGATTGTGATAGTCGTTCATTACTGTGGTCAGCAATGACGTGAGCAATTTCATGTCCAATAACGGTTGCCAATTGGTCTTCATTAACTGCGACTTTGAGTAAACCAGTATAAACACCAATTTTACCGCCTGGTAGCGCAAAAGCATTAACCTGATCGCTTTCAAAAACCACCACTTCCCACTCGCTAAAGCCTTGTTTAGGAATATGCTGAGTGATACTACTTGCTACACATTGAACATACTTATTGGTTTTCGCATCTTTGCTTATTGGTTGTTCAGCTTTCATTTGTTCAAAAGACTGTGCACCCAACTGCGACATATCTTGATCTGAAAACAGCAGTAATTGATTGCGCCCTGTAGGTGAAGCACTACATGCCGTTAAGCCTGCTAAAGTGAAAAGGGAAGCCACCTTCATCCATGACGTCATAAAACATCCTCGTGTAATAAGTTTTTTTTGCATGTTAACATTAACTTACATCATTCCGAAAACTTCTTCGTAGTAACTGAACGATAAATAGCACTAATAATGCGTAAATTTTAATTGAGGATTAAACGTGAGCATTTGGAAAAAAGAAGTCGATCTAGAAACATTAAACGCCACATCAAAAAATACTTTGATTGAGCACCTCAATATTATTTATACAGAAGTGAACGACCATTCTTTAGTTGCAACTATGCCTGTATGCCATTTCACTCATCAACCTCTCGGGATGTTGCATGGTGGCGCTTCTGTTGTTCTGGCCGAAACATTAGGTTCCTTGGCTGCAAACTTTTGTGTAAGTGAAGATTACTACTGTGTGGGTTTAGATATTAACGCTAACCACATCCGAGCAATGCGTGAAGGGCATGTGATTGGGACGGCAGAGCCTGTTCATTTAGGAGCATCGACTCAGGTCTGGCAAATCAATATTACTGATGAACGTAAAAGGTTAGTTTGTACCAGCCGATTAACCATTGCGGTTAAGAAACATAAGAAAGCCAATTAAAAAATTAAGACAGTTGAATGCTGAACTTAATCTAAGTCGCCAATAACATTAATCAACACACTAATTAAGTAGACAATAAATGGTTATTACATTTAAAGGCGGGAAAATTATCGCCACAGCACATGAAATTGTTGTTCGCCTTGAAGGGGAGCACAGAGTGACCTTACAAGCTCACGTTGACTCTATTCAGTTAATTGGAAAAGGGGCAAATGTTATTTCAGCTAATGGTTCAGAGTGCAAGTGGTCCATTAAACTCGACAATGAGCAGCAGCTAAACGAACTTTCTGCCGAATTGTGTTGCGCAATTATCTGATAGATTTGAAAAGTTTAGGTTAAACACGCTTTGGATGATTGATCTCCGTTTGAAAAATGAGGAAACTATAAATAACTTCCGTTATATAAGATTTCCTCTTTATGAGCAGCCCAAGACTTCGCGTTCAATTCGAAATTCTATTCAAACATTGTGATGGACAAGACACAGGCATCCAGCTTGAAGAAATTACGGATGTTTTATGTTGTACACGCCGAAATGCGAGAATCGTGCTCAATAAGTTAGAAGAGGAGGGCTGGATAGAGTGGCATCCAGCGGCTGGGCGAGGAAAGTTATCGAAACTTAACTTCAAGCAGAATCGCAATGATGTTAGTGAGAACCTTGCTCGTCGTTATCTTGAAGAAGGAAAGATTGGTCAAGCCCTTACAGTGTTAGATAGTGATGCAGGTAAGCTTACACAAGTTATTCAACGTTATTTAGGGGTTCAATACCAAGAAGGTGAACAAGTTATTCGTTTGCCCTATTATCGACCTCTTTCTATGCTCAACCCATCCAAATCAATGCGTCGCTCTGAGCAGCACATCGCTTGTCAGGTATTCAGTGGCTTAACTCGACTTGATGACCACGACAAATTACAGCCGGACCTTGCTCACACATGGCAAGCCGTGTCTGACACTCATTGGCGTTTTTATCTTAGACCGGGAGTTCGATTTCATAATGGGGAGCCATTGTTAACTGAGCATGTGGTGGTTAATCTTCTGGCTTTAGAATCTCTGAACATGTTTTCGCACATTAAAGATGTGACGTCCTCAGAAAATTGGGTCGTAGATGTGTTTTTAACTCGTCCTGATAAGCACTTCCCATTAGCGTTAACCGAATCCAGTGCCAAAATGACTCTGCCTCAAAGTTTACGTGGCGAAGATTACGACCTCAAGCCGATTGGTACTGGACCATACAGGATTGAAGCTAATAATGAAAAGCGCCTCGTATTGCATGCTTTTGATGGTTACTTTGGCTTTCGACCTTTAGTCGACCGAGTAGAAGTCTGGGTTGTTGATGAAGCCTATTCTTCTATGGTTTATCCAAGTTTATCTAAGCCGGTAATGGCTGATAGAGGAGATAGTGATGAGGTAGAGCTTGATCCCGGTTGTACCTACTTATTACTCAACCGAAGATCTGGTATTGCAACCGATCCTCGGTGGGCAATCTTCTTATCCAATGTATTAAATGCATCTGATTTATTTGCGCATATCCCCAAAGAAAAAGTGATCGATTTGGGCGTTTTACATGCTTATGGCTTAAAGCCCGGTTGGTATGATATTAAATTAAGCACTGTAGAAACCGCGCCAACAAGCAATAAAGTGATCACGGTTGCTTACCATTTACAGCACCCTATGTTTCCTATTCTTGCGAAAGCAATTGGCAAAGTTTTAAAATCATATGATGTGGCGGTTGAATTTATTACTTATGATCATACTTTGCCAGACCCGGAAAATGTGGATGTTTGGATAAAACCGATGGGGATTTCAAATAATCGTGATGATGCCCTTGCTGGTTGGTTGATGGATTACAGTGATATTGAATTATTGAGCCCTTTGGATGATTTTGACGAGTGGTGTCAGTTGGTCGACCAATGGCGAGCTGGCGAATATGATGCATTTCCAGCAAGGCAATTGGGTAAACAACTGGTAAATAGTTATCAATTAATCCCGATGTTTCATGGCTGGTTAGGTGTCAATAAAGATCAATGTGGCACACTTCAAAACGCGAAATGCAATGCGTTAGGTTGGTTTGATTTTAGCCAAGTGTGGGTTAAGCCGGAGTTGGATCAATCAAATTCATGATGATGAAAAAAAATAAGACGATAAAAAGCACTTGGATGTCTTCAGATTTACTCAAAATATTTTTGGTCACAGCTATTACGCTGGTGGCTTTTGCTGCTAATTCAGTACTTTGCCGCTGGGCGCTTGCTGATCAAACGATAGATCCCTTAAGTTTTTCATTGATCCGGCTATTGTCCGGATCATTCACTTTGATCGTTATTCTTATTTCAGTTCAAACTTATCACTATATAAAAAATGACTCTGGGCAGAAAAGTCAATCTAAGCCTTTTGAGAAACTTCTAAGCACAAGCCATGTAAAAGCAATTCCTGTTGTTTCATTAATGGTTTACATGTACGGTTTTTCTTTCGCGTATATTGAATTAGGGGCTGGGTTTGGGGCGCTTATATTATTCGTAACCGTTCAATTTACGATGATCGCAGCACATGTTTTGTCAGGACATTCGTTATCAAAAACAGATACCATTGGCTGCGTACTTTCCATTATCGGGCTTGTATATTTACTTCTTCCTAATAGCTCAAATGTACCGTTTGATGTCACTTCTATTGTATTAATGGCTGCTGCAGGTATGGCATGGGGTTTTTATACCTTAGCCGGTAAACTCTCAGATCAGCCTTTACAATCAACGACCTGGAACTTTATCGCAGCTTCATTGTTCTCTGTATTACTCGGCGCAATAGTAAGTTTATTCACGATGGTTTTAGATTGGGCACCATCAAGCTTGCTGACGCTCACAAGCTCATTGACATTAACAAGCAAAGGAATCCTTTATGCCGTGCTATCTGGAAGTGTCGCTTCTGGAGTAGGCTATACACTCTGGTATTACGTCGTTAAGAAACTTCCGACTGTAGTTGCCTCAGTTTCACAATTATCAGTACCTGTAATTGCAACATTAGGTGGGGCTGTTTTCCTTTCAGAGCCAGTCACACTTCATTTTATTGTTTCTTCCACAATCATATTACTTGGTATTTTGATTGTTTTACTTTCCCCAAAGAAGTCACCCAATGGCAAAACCTAATAAAAAACAGCCGACTAAAACCGTAGATATCTTTTGCGGTAAATGTAAGCAACAACTTTTTAAGTATCGAAAAGGCGGTAAGGGTTCTTTAGTAAAATGCTTTAAAGAAAGGATTGTTGATGACTACACAACAACCCCTTGCCATTGTCCAAATTGCGGAATTGAATTTGCTAGAGATACTTTAGTGAGAGGAACACCTGCGTTTAAAATCATAGGTGGAAAGGTGACAATGAAGTGATAAGGAAAACTATTAGTAACTAAATTCAAATGGGCATCGTCTCGTTGATTTGCGAGACAATGCCAACCTACTAACTATTCCTTTATTCGACCTTGAAGCTTAAGAAGAATCAATGAGAGTATTGCCCCTGATGTGTCACACAACATATCTTTCTGTGCGTCCCAAATATCGCCTTGAGAACCAAGGAATGCTATCCCTTCATCTCCACCAGCAATAGCGGCGTACCACCATTCAATAATTTCATAGCCAGCCGCAACACTCATGATTGCAAATAGAGAAAACAAGACTGCAATTATTGGTTTGCAATGCTTTCGACGCATAAGAAACTCTGCAAGAGGGTATGCGTATAAACCAATTGAAAAATGAGCCACTCGGTCAAAATTATTTCTTTCTGATCCAATCAGGTTATTAAACCAATCAAAAGGCACTTCTGAGAACGTGTATTTAGAGCCAATGGTGTGAAGAACGAGCCAAATAAACATAAGCATGTAAGATGTTTTTGAAAAAGTATGCTTAGTTGAAGCCCAATAGATACCAATCAGAATACCAACAGCAGGAATAATTTCAGCGAACCAAACTGCTCTTGATAACGGTGAAATTGCGCTAAAAACTAAAACAGCAAAATACAGTGCTGATAACATCAATAATGTTTTATTTTGGTGAATAGGCAGATGAGTCATTAAGCTTGTCCTTATAATTTCTACGTATGATTACATAATTATGAACACTGTTCAATTGCGTGGTATTCACTAAATTTGTTGAAAAGGCAAAGTACCGCCCAGTATCTAAACAAACGATTGCCTCTATTTCATTAAAGTTTGATTTAACGCAAAGCGCCCCCTAAAATCACGCCACAAATACATAAAAAGAATGAAAGTCATGAAACTGGAAACTGTCGATTACCTTGCTGACGATGCTGCAGAACAATTCGTACGCTCACTACGTGAAACTGGATTTGGAGTTCTGAAAAATCACCCGATACCAAAAGAGTTAGTTGAATCAATTTATGAAAATTGGTATCAGTTCTTCATGTCTGAAGAGAAAGAAAAGTTTCACTTCAATGTTGAGACACAAGATGGGTATTTTCCACCTTCAGTGTCGGAAATTGCCAAGGGTCATAGC
The DNA here is from genome assembly GCF_013114625.1 of Vibrio sp. 99-70-13A1. Lineage (GTDB taxonomy): Bacteria > Pseudomonadota > Gammaproteobacteria > Enterobacterales > Vibrionaceae > Vibrio. The sequence continues at coordinate 61,479 of NZ_VTXD01000011.1, read as the reverse complement.
GTTAAAGACATCAAAGAATACTTCCATGTATACCCATGGGGGCAAATGCCTGAAGAGCTTAAAGAACAAATATTAGATTACTATCAACGTGCTAATGCTTTTGCTCAAGAGCTATTAGGTTGGGTTGAATCTTATGCTCCTCAAGACGTTCAAGATAAGTTTTCTATCGCCCTTTCTGAGATGATCAATGGTAGCGAACAAACGTTGCTTCGCGTTCTGCATTACCCGCCAATGCAAGGCGATGAAGAACCCGGTGCTATTCGCGCAGCAGCTCATGAAGACATTAACCTATTAACTGTTTTGCCTGCGGCAAATGAACCTGGTTTACAAGTTAAATCTAAAGAAGGCGACTGGTTAGATGTACCTTGTGATTTTGGTAACTTGATCATTAACATCGGTGACATGCTGCAAGAAGCATCTGGCGGCTACTTCCCGTCAACGACTCACCGTGTAATTAATCCATCAGGTGCACGCCAAGAGAAATCTCGTATCTCTCTACCATTATTTCTGCATCCTAAACCAGAAGTTGTGTTATCTGAAAACTACACAGCGAATGAATACCTGATGGAACGTTTAAGAGAACTAGGTGTAATCTAAACGATATGATTCAAAGTGGGGTAATGCCGCTTAAATCAAAACCGTTTTAGATATTAGAGGTCAGCGAATGCTGGCCTTTTTGCTATGAGTATCAATAAAACAACATGTAGAACGGTGATTAAACTCGACAAGTAACAGAGTTTAGATTTCAATTAGGTGAAGCTTATCTTATGTATTCTCAATAATGGTTTATATTTATGTCAGAAAATCAGAGTGTTACTGCGACATTTCAGAGCCATATGGAGAACCCATTATTATGGCCAATCTTAGAGGTATTAAGAGGAGAACCATCAGGTTGGAAAGTTCATACTCTTGCTGCTCATTTGAATGATCTTGGCTTAATGCCAATTTTAGATAGCATTCCGGAAAAAGATCTTTTCAAACGAAATTTTCTGATCATGAATGCTCTCTACCAATTGCAAGAAACCTTATATCCAGAGAGTTGGTTACAAGTTCAGGCAATGAATATTGAGCTGATGGTGAACCTTCAATCCAGCCAAAATGCGATTGATCATGAAGATCCTTTGCGTGATTATTATGTACATTGGCATAATTATGAAGCGGATGAAGGGGAAGTAAAACGACTGCTGAATGAGTTTTGGACTCGATACCGTAAGTTTGTGGGAAGCAATAATGGTGTTGATATGGATAGAGCCAAAGCCCTAAACTTATTTGAGTTACCGATGGATGCGACTCAGGTGGAGATACGTAAACGCTGGCGTAAATTAGCCTTAAAATGGCATCCAGATAGAGACCAAGGCAACACGTCTAAATTCAGAATATTGTGCGAAGCTTGGAATATTTTGCGTCATTAACTCATATTGTCATGCTGAGTGATTAACCCAAAGTTATTGCCTAAGAACTATGACCTAATAACTATTTACTCTGAACTATTAACCAAGAACGGCTAAACAAGAATTATAAATCTAAAGCTAGTATTAAGAGTTAAGAGTTAAGAGTTAAGAATTAAAGTTAAGTGGCTATCATTAGATGATAAACTTAAGCACTAAGTGCGAACGGTAAAAAATAGAGTTAAAAAAAGGTGCGTTTATCGCACCTTTATTGTTTAATCAGCTTTGATAAACCATTCTATTTTGAAGGTTTGAACTGCGACTTACGCATACGGCTGAGTGCAGCCATAACGTCAAGTAAACGAGGTTTTGCTAAATCACCTTGCGCTGGCATATTAGCGTGCCAATCTCCAGAAAGTATCTCTGTAAACTCTTTAGCCGGGTTATCTGACCAACCGATTCCTTGTGCAAATTGGAACCAAGCCCATCCAATTGCATTCACTTCAGATGATGACTCTAACTGTTCAAGAGCGGAAAGATCAGTAAATTCTTTACCAAATCGAAGTGAATCTTTACCTTTCGCGGTTACGCGGAATTTACCATCAGTTAAGATGTTCATTAAGCATGGTCGGTTAAATGGGCGAGGGGTGAACGTTGCCAGTTCAGTCTCACACTCATTCAAACGTTGTGAAGGATGCTGAGCAATGACTTGCTGTGCTTTTTCTGTTACATCAACCGCTTGGTAGTCATGCATCTGAATCACGGTATCCGCAACATCTAGATAGTCACCAGAACCACCCATAACGACTAATGTAGAAATGCCCATTTGATCTCGAAGTTGCCCGATACGATCAACTAAAGGAGTAATCGGTTCATCACCTTTAGAAACAAGCGCTTGCATACGTTCATCACGGATCATGAAGTTAGTCGCTGAAGTATCTTCATCGATGAGAAGTGTTTGTACGCCAGCTTCAATTGACTCTTGTAACCAAGCCGCTTGAGACGTAGAACCGGAAGCATCTTGAGTGCTGAAATCAGCCGTATCTTTACCCATTGGTAAATGGTTAATGTAGTTCGACAAGTTTAGGTTGTGAACACAACGCCCATCTTCTGCACGGATCTTCATAGCATCAATGTTCGTCACAATACCTTCACGACCATCTCCTGGGATATGGTTGTAAATGGAACGTTCAATAGCATTCAGTAACGTAGATTTACCATGGAAACCGCCACCAACAATCAGCGTAATACCTTTAGGGATGCCTAAACCTGTCACCATTCCTTTATTTGGTGTTTTTAACGAAACACTCAAAGATTCAGGGGCAGTGAAAGGAACCGCATCTTTCATTGGGAAATCACAGTTACCAGCGACTCGGGGAAGTACACTTCCATTTGCTACAAATGCAGCAAGATTATTTTCTTCCAGTTGCTTACGAAGTGATTCTTGGTCTTCAATAGTTTCACAGTGCTCAACTAAGGCATCAAAATCTAACTCACGCTCAAGTGTTGCACGGCGGATAAACTTCGGCAGGTAGAAGGTAATAATGTTAATTGCTTTCTTAGCAAGAATGCTGCGACCGTCAGCGGGTAAGTTGATGCGGAATCGTATTTCAATTCCATGTTCAGTGAAAACAACCGCCGTATTATCTAAAACCGTTTGTCCAGTAAGTGCAATTGAAATGCTGGATTCTTGTTTTGCAAATTGAGCAAAACTACGAGCAATAAAGTCGCGAGCTGCTACTTGATAAGCTGGGGATTTACCTTGAAGCCAATCTAACCCAGTTAAAGACCATGCTCGGGTCGCTCGGAATCGAGAAGCCGATGCAAATGGGTCACCTTGAATGTGATCAATATGAAGTTCAAAGTCAGCAAAGTCGTATTGACCTTTAATTTGTTGATATGCACGGTAGTTTTGTTTTTCTAGCTTTTTCAGCTTTGCAGTCAACTGATCCATAACGAAGTGTGCCTTTTAAGGGGAAAGATAAAACAGAAAGGCGGCGATTATAAAAACCGCCACCTATAGAGTAAAGAGAAAGTCTGTTTAATTTGCTGAGTTAAGTGAAAAAACTAAGTTAAAGCGTACTGTGTGGTCCCTAAGTAGTTTTGGTTGATCAAACTCTGTTCAAATTCTTGGCAGGGCATGGGTTTCCCATAGAGATAGCCTTGCCCAACATCGCAGCCTTCTTTGATAATGAATTGTTCCTGAAACTCAGATTCAATCCCTTCGATAACGACTTTTAAATCTAGCTTCTTAGCGATTTGGATAATTGAACGGACAATTTCAACATCATCAGTCGAGCTTTGCATTTGGTCGATAAAGCTTTTATCAATTTTGATGAAGTCAAAAGGGAATTTTTTCAAATAACTGAATGAGGCATAGCCGGTTCCAAAATCATCAAGTGACAATGTCACGCCAATTTCATGCAATGAATCTAGAGTATTCTTAGCGACAACTTCATCTGCAATCAGCCCGCTTTCAGTTACTTCAAGTTCAAGGAAGTGTGGCGGTAAGTGGTAGGTTTCCAATAAATGGACTACCTGTTCTGAAAATTGAGCATTTTTAAGTTGAACGGCAGAGACATTAACAGCCATCTTAAAGTTATCGACATACTCTGACCATTCTTTCGCTTTCTCAATTGCTGCTCGAAGAACAAAACTACCAACTTCAAAGATTAACCCATTTTGTTCAGCCATATGAATGAGGGTTTCATTAGAAATATCACCAAGAACGGGGTGACGCCACCTAAGCAGTGCTTCAGCACCAATCCACTTGTGTGTAACAGGGCAGACCTTCGGTTGGAAATACAACATTAAGTCGTCATTACGGACGGCTTGTAATAAGTAACTTTCAAGCTTATTTATGTGGGTTTGGGTTTCAGAGTGAGACTGAGAGTAATACGCGAATTTTTTCCCTGAATCTTTACAAGCGATCATCGCTTCATTTGCTTTTTGTAAAACCGATTCTGCATTATCCCCTATGTTACTTGATGCAATACCGATGAAAGCATGAAGGTGGATTTTATCGTTATCAATGACAAATTCAGAGTGACCAATTTCAACTAAGTAATTGCACAACTCGTCAAGTCTATGCTGTAAATCTTTAACGCTAAAGGCAATCGCTAAGTCTACTGAGGTAGGGCGACCTATGATGACATCCAAATCATCAATGCAGTCTAATCTTTCACGATATTCGACTAACACCTTATCTAATGCTTTGTATCCATAACGTGCTTGTATGCGGCGACCATTGGTAAAGCCAATGTGAATAACGGCAAATGATTGGTCTGGTTCACGATCTTTGGAAAGAAGCTGATGATTGAGTTGTGCTTCAAAAGTGTGACGGTTCAGAAATCCGGTACCTAAATCATGACTCTTTTGGTAATAAATTTTCTGTTCAGCAGCTTTACGTTTATCTATTTCTTGGCTTAAAGAATAATTCAAGCTGGCGAGATCTTTAGTTCGGGTATGAACTCGGCTTTTCAGCTCTTTGTTCATTTGTACCAGCTTGGCATGTTGGAATAATGTGGTTAACTGGGATTCAATCGAAACACGAAAGCTTTCGAGGAGCTTGATATAGGTAGGGGTATAATGATTTTCTTCACTGTCTAAAATACAAATAGTGCCAAAACTTTCTCCGTTTGGCCACAATAGTGGAATACCGCAGTAAGAAATCATGCCTAACTGAATGTCAGGGTTATCCGCCCACGCAGGATCTTTATGAGCATTGGGAATGGTTAGCATTTGTTGATTATTGATGACGGTTTCACAATACAGACCATTGCCTAATTCTTCTGAGTCTCCAACCTTGTATGGGTTACCCTCCGTTTGACTGGTGGAAAACACTTCAATCGACTCTGGATGAACTCTCATCACTAAAGCGGCTGGGACATCAGTTATCTGTGCCAGTAGGTCGACAATGTTTTGCCACCCAACCCTCATATTGTCTGGGATTTCTAAATCTAAAGTATTAACTTTCTTCATACGAAATCATGTTCCTTATTTGAATTGAACAACACATCCTGTGTTGCATGTATCGAATTTAAAAAACAATAAACATGGGTTTTGTATAAGTATAAGTAAGCTTACGAAAAAAAGCCTTGGCAATTTTACCAAGGCTTTAAAAGATAGAAGTCTATCTCACAATTGAGATTTGTTTTTCATCATGGAGTTAAGCTAACAAAACTGTCACTATTCAATCTCTTAGAGTAATCAACTAATGGAATATCAAAGCCATTTAACTGCAAAAATTCTTGTTTAAAACCTTCATAATCGCCCAATTGAGTAAAGTTAGTTGAATTCATGCTATGCAGAATCTCAGTAACTTCAGCTTGAGTTTCAGGGTTTAGCTCCCAATCATCCATTCGCAGTAATCGTTCCCCATCCAAAGGTACTAGTTTTTGTCCGTAGAGCTTACTACTAAATAACCTTTGCATTTGTTGGATACAATTCTCGTGTGTGCCATGATTTTTCATGACTTTATAGAGAGCAAGTAGGTAAGGGCTAAGAGCCGGAATAAATACGCTCGCTTTAGTCACAAGGGCTTTACAGACAGTAGCATAAGCATGACCATCAAAGTTTGCGAGTTTGAGATTTAAAGAGTGACTGGTTTGGTGTAAATCTATCTTTGCTCGACCTAACGTACCATCGAGATAAATAGGGTGAGTAATTTCAGGTCCCATGTATGAGAATGCGATGGTTTGACAGCCTGGTGCAATCGACTCAACATTGATTAACTCATCAATCCAGTTTTCCCAATCTTCACCGCCCATTACTTTTAAAGTCGCTTGAGTTTCTTCCTCAGTAGCGGGTTCAACCGTTGTTTCAGTCCAACTATCATCTTCTAATGAAATAGTTGCGCCAGTGACACTTTCACCGATAGGTTTAATCGCTGAACGCCAGAATTCACCTGACTCATCTTTTGATTCACCTTTAGGGCGCACACCAGCAGCTAGGCTATAAATTATTAGGTCGACTTCACCTTCGAAATAGGTCTCAATGGCTTCAATAACGCGATTACGGGTGTCTTGAGAGAAAGCATCCCCAATAATATTAATGGCTTGACGATGCTCTTTTTCCGCTTCTTTCTTGAAATAGATATTGTTGTACCAGCCAGCGGTACCTAAAGACTTTTCATTAGGACCTCGCTCAAACGAGACACCAATAGTGTCAGCTTGAGCGCCACCAAATGTAAGAGCAATTCTTGAAGCAAGCCCAAAGCCTGAAGAGGCTCCGATAATAAGAACGCGTTTAGGTCCACTCTTGATTTGCGGAGCATTTTTTACATAGTCAATTTGTTGTTTTACTGCTTGCTTACAACCAAGAGGGTGGGCACTTTTTGCTACCACACCTTTGATAATGGGTTCTATCAGCATAAATAACCTTACATATAGAGGTGATATGCATTTAGGTTAACGTAAAGCTATGTAAAATTTATTGAGCTAGACCATTAAAAACTAAAGATACTGATATAATTCAGACGCAACAAATTCAGCAATCCAAGGTTGTGCTTCTGGCTTTGGGTGTAAGCCATCATTCATCATCCACTCTGGTTTTAAAATGATGTGCTCAAGAAAGAAAGGCAGCAATGGAACTTTATGTTGCTCAGAAGTCGAAGTAAAAACAGATTCAAATTGTTGGTTATAACGTTTTCCGTAATTTGGCGGGATTCTAATTTGCATCATGACTGGTGTTGCACCAGAAGCTTTTACTTGTTCAATAATACTTTGTAAATTAGAAGACATAAGTTTAGGCGGAAAGCCTCTTAAACCATCATTCGCACCTAATTCAATTAAAACTGTGTCTGGTGTGTGTTCTTCTAATAACTGAGGTAAACGGGCTAAGCCGTTTCCTGTTGTATCGCCAGAGATACTGCCATTAATCACTTTTACTGATTTATCGTGTTCTAGTAAAGCCTCCGGCAATAAGCTTGGCCAGCTTTGCTTAATATCCATGTTGTAGCCAGCACTTAAGCTGTCACCAAGGATTAGTAACGTATTCGTCTGCGCCAGAGACGTAGCGGAAAATAAGAAAAATAATAGAAAGGAAATTAGTCTAGTCATGCACACATCCATAATTAAAGCTGAAGCTGTTTCGAAGACAGTGTCTACTAATCAAGAACATTTAACAATCTTAGAGAAGATCAATATTGATATTCTAGAAGGTGAAACGGTCGCTATCGTCGGTACTTCAGGTGCAGGTAAATCAACACTAATGACGTTACTTGCTGGGCTAGATGTTCCCACTACAGGTGAAATTAGCTTACTTGGTCAAGCACTCTCACAGCTTGATGATGAAGCAAGAGCGAAAATTCGTAGTGAATCGGTTGGGTTTGTGTTTCAAAGTTTCTTATTGATCCCAAGCTTGTCTGCATTACAAAATGTGACCTTACCTTGTTTGTTAAAAGGTGAAGATGAAAATATTGAACGCGCGACAGCATTATTAGAATCTGTTGGATTGAAAGACCGAGTGGATCATCTTCCTTCTCAGCTCTCTGGTGGTGAACAACAAAGAGTTGCATTAGCAAGAGCGTTCATGATCAAACCTAAAATCCTGTTTGCCGATGAACCGACAGGTAACTTAGATCAGCAAACCGCTGCAAAAATCGTCGAATTACTATTTGAATTGAATGCCCATCACGGCACAACTTTAGTGCTGGTTACACATGATCCTAAATTGGCAGAGCGTTGTCAGCGCACGTTAAAGATGCATTTAGGCAACATAGAGGAAGTGTAACGTGAATTCATCCAAAGGACTTAATAAGCGCCTGTTCTCATGGAGTATTGAAGAAATACGTCATGGGCAATTATGGCCAGTATCAATAGCGTTAACTCTAATTATTGCCTGTGTGTTTGCATTGTCTGCACTTGCAGAACGAATGGAGCAAGTAATAGTTAAGCAGGGAAAAGATGCGCTAACCGCTGATAGTGTGTTTGTGTCGGCAAATCCTATTCCTGAACAGTTACTAGATTTATCTCAAGTTAACCAACTCGAAAGCTCTCAACTGACTCGATTTTCTACCATGGCATTTAGTGATAATGGTATGCAGTTAGTGACGGTTAAAGCGGTTGATAGTGCTTATCCATTGCGTGGCGAAATGCTTCTAGAGTCAAATAGCCAGCAAACAAATGAAGTGCAAGCAGAGGAACTTTGGCTTGATGAACGCATATTTTCGCAATTAGAAGTTAAAATTGGTGACATTGTCACTATTGGTGATGCGGATTTAGCTATTTCAGGACGTATTGCTCAAGAGCCTGGTTTGAGTTTTAACCCATTCCAACAAATGCCTTCTGTTCTTATCCATAGTTCAGATATAGAGAAAACGGGTGCTATCCAACCGGGAAGCCGAGTTCGCTTTAGCTTGTATCTAAATGGTGATGAATCGACACTTAAAGCCATTCAGGATCAAGTTGAATTAACCCCAAGTGATCGTTGGCGCACGCAAGATACAGCAAGCCGTACCAATGAGATGTTTGAAAGTACGACTCAATATCTGTCTCTAACCGTTGCTATTGTTGTGATCATGGCGGCAGCTACTTTGGTTCTTACATGTCAACACTATGTGGCAAGCCGTAAGAAAACCATTGCTATGCTAAAAAGCTTAGGGGCGAGTAAGCAGTGGATTATTAAGTGGCTTTCAGTACAAGTTGCTTTATTGGTTGCTATTGCTGCGGTTCTTGGTGTCGGTATCGGCATAGGGCTAGAAACTCTGCTTAGAATTCCATTAGGTGACTTACTGCCAAGCCCTTTACCTAGTTATGGCTTTGAACCTGCTTTACTTGCGATTTTGTCGAGTATTCTTATCGGTGTTCCTGCGCTTGGAATTCCATTGTTTGGATTGGTTAATACATCTGCTATCAGTGTTATTCAATCGGGGCATAAATCAGCGGAGGGCATGAAAAAGTATCTACTATTACTTGTGCCTGTTCTGCCAATGCTTGCAATGTATGGTGATAATTCCTTGGTATGGATTGTATTGGCTGGAATAGTTGTTTTATTTCTTCTTTTAGCATCTGTCAGTATCGGTGTTCTAAAGGTGCTATCTAAATTGCCAGTATCCACGGCAATGAGATTAGCGCTAAGTCGAATTAACAGAACCCCTTTGGCTACAGGAATACAGTTTGGCTCGCTGGCTTTATCCTTGATGCTACTTTCTATTATTTGGTTAGTAAGAAGTGATTTACTTACCGATTGGCAGCAGACCTTGCCAGAGAATGCACCCAATGCTTTTGCTTTGAATATTGCTGACTATGAAAAAAACACATATTTAGAAGTATTAGATTCTAACGAGATCGAACGTTCACAAGCTTTTCCAATTATTCGAGGTCGTTTGGCCAATATTAATGGCGTGGAAGCAAAAGAGTATGTAAATAACTCAGAAAATACCGATGCATTAAGTCGTGAATTGAACTTTACGTGGGGTGAAGCATTACCTGAATATAACGATGTGATTGAAGGTCAATGGACGCAAGAAAATGGTGTCTCGATTGAATCTGAAGTCGCAAGCGATTTGGGTTTAGAAATAGGGGATACATTATCGTTTACAATTAATAGTCAAACGTTTGAAGCAGATGTGAACTCTATACGTAAAGTCGAGTGGCGAGAAATGAAGCCTAACTTTTACTTTATATTCACCCCTGACGTTCTAAGTTCAATTCCATCAACTTGGCTGGTAAGTTTTCGATTAGAAGATATGCATAATGCAATGCTTAGTGACTTATCACGAAACCATCCAACCGTAAGTTTGATGGACATTCGTATCATGGGCTCTAAGATCCAACAGTTACTGCAACAAATCGTTTGGTCAATAACAGTGTTAGCGGCGCTAGGTGTGGTTGCTGGCTTGTTACTTATATTTACCTTACTGCGATTGAGCCTTTCTCAGCGTCAGCAAGAAATACGTTTGTATCGAACTCTAGGGGCGAGTAAGAAGCGTATTTTGAACACTATCTGGTGTGAATATGGAGTAATGGCTCTAGTGGCGGGTAGTATCGCAGCATTAGGTGCTGAACTTAGTGTGGCCGGGGTCATGAATTTTGGTTTTGAACTCTCTCCAAATGCGCATCCAATGCTGTGGCTAGCTTTACCTGCTTTAACATTTATTACACTAGCGGCAGTTGTCAACAGTTTGATAAAACGACTGTTAGTCCCTGTTAATAAAGACTTTGGTTAATGTGTAAATAATCTTATCAACAGTTATCCACAAAAACGGTGGATAACTTTAGGGATAAGTTAGTCGGGTATTCTAACAACTTACACGGCAGGCTTTATGTGGCGTTACTTCCGGCTTTTATTGTCGATTTAACGCCCTTAAAATCGAGTTGTTTGGGAAATGAGTCAAGAAATATTTCACTTTTTATATGCTGATAAAATGGTCGAAAGCTAAGACCTTGAAAAAAATGTGATTTAAATCATTTCAATTCGAAAGTAGAATAACGTCAGTTAATTTTGCCTTAAAGAACATGATGACTGACAATAAAACGGATAAAGTTCAACCTTCTATCGCCATCGTTGGTGGAGGTATTGCTGGAACAACAAGTGCAATTCATTTTAGTGAGCTAGGATATAGCGTCACTATCTTGGAGAAAGGCCCTAGCTTAGTTAATGGACCTCCAATTTGTCACCTTCATGCTGGTGGAAATCTTTATAGAGATATTTCTCAAGATCAGTGTTTGACTCTACTTAAGCAATCAATCGACACTATCCGGTTATTTCCGCATTCTTTGAATATTCGTCCAACTATTATCGCGGTCCCCCATTCTGATGGAGGAAACCCTGACGACCTTCTTCCTCGTCTTCATGTGATCCAAGAATCTTACAAAGCTCTTATCGAAAAAGATGAGAATAACCGCGTTCTGGGTTCTCCTGATGATTATTTCAAGCTATATGACAAAGAACAGTTACAAGTGTTAGCTTTGCGTACTCAGCCTAAATCACCAAGTACATTAGATGAATGGTGTATTCCTTTCGCTAAACACAGCAATCTCGAAACCTTGAAGTTTCCGGTAGTGATTGTTCAAGAATACGGATTAAGTGTTTTTAGGCTTTCTGCTGCGGCTCAACTTTCGTTACAAAAACAGCCTAATTGCCAAGTGCTAACCAATAGCCAACTGCTTTCTGTCGATAAAGTGGAAGCTGACACGAAACAATCTAGCAAACTGCAGAAAAGCGTACCTGGGAAATGGAAGCTGAGTTATTTAGATGATGAAGAAAACCTCCAATCTTTCCAATCCGATTACTTAATCAATGCCAGTGGTTTTGAAACAGGTGTTGTTGATGACTTCATTGGTTCTAAACAGCAAAGGCTGGTGGAATTTAAAGCTGCCTATATTACGAAATGGGAAGGTTGTACTGAAGAATGGCCAGAAGTTATTTTCCATGGACCTAGGGGGACTCCACAAGGCATGGCTCAGTTGACGCCTTATGCAGATGGCGTATTTCAATTGCATGGCATGACGGAAGGAATAACCTTGTTTAAAGATGGATTAGTATCGTCTTCTAGTGATTCTTCACAACCTAAATTGCCTGCTCGTTTACAAAAGAAAATTACATCTGGATGGACAGAAGAACAGCTTCAAGAAAGAACTGAGGCGGCAATTTCACATATGTCTCAATTTATCCCGACGTTCTCAAGTGCGTTAGTAGGCGGAAAACCTTTATTTGGCGCTCAGCAAATACCAGGTTCAGATCCTAGTTTAAGAGCCGCTGATGTTTCTTTTGCTGGGGATAATTACGCTCGACTAGAAGTGGTAAAAGCTTCTTCCACGCTCGAAGCTGCGCAAAAAATTGCGAAGCATTGGTTTGAGTTACCAATTAGTTCTGATATTGAAATCGTACATCCTAAAACAATGTTACTAAACTTGGAAAATGTAGAAACTAAAGCCGTACAACTGACTCAGGAAAGAGGTTACCCAGCAGCCTTGGCGATTGTGACTGGTGAAGTTCGTTAGCGGATGTTTGTTAGAGTTAACTCAATATACTTTTGGTTTTTCTTAACTACCTAATTAAAAAACGAGCCTATAGAGGCTCGTTTTTTGTATCTCTACACTATTCCTTGAAGAAAAGTAGTGGGCTGAAAGATAAGCTATTTACTGGAAGGTGATTACTAACTGGAAGGTGATTACTAACTGGAAGGTGACTTTACGGTTCAAGGCGATATCTAGTAACCAAAGAATTTAGCCCACTGGCACCACACATCTTGAAGACCCAACCGGTCACCTTTAACAAATGAAATTGAATGCCCAGGTTTTGCTTGAGCGAGCCTAGGTAAGTCAATACGGGCTATGCATCCAAATTTTGGATATCCACCAATCGTTTGCCTGTCATTCAACAAAATAATTGGTAGCCCATCTTGTGGTATTTGTATTGCACCAAGGGCAATACCTTCTGAAAGCATATCTAGTTTAGGTGATTCAATGGCTTCACCTTGTAATCGATAACCCATACGATTTGAGTTTTGGTCAACTTTGAATTCTCGGCTGTAAAAAGCTTGCTTGGCTTCTTCTGAGAAATATTGATTTTGATAACCTTCCACTACTCTTAATGTTACAGGTAAATTGTAATTAGGTTTAAAGCGGAAAGTTAACGATCGTGATTTATATTGAGTCGGGATCGGATGTTTAAAAAAATTGAGTTTCACATTAGCTTCGCAAGGAGCACCATTGTTCACTCCTCCAATTTTTTCGCGAACAACCGTCGAGCTGCTGCCCAGAGTTAGTGGTATATTAAAACCTCCTTTTATTGCAAGGTAAGCTCTTAAGCCATTCTTAGGTAAACCGAAAGACAGCATTTGTCCTTTATGAGCTATGAATGTACTCCAGTTACTTACTGGTTTGCCATCTAATTTGGCGTCTAAATCCCCACCGCAAATAGCCAGTTCGCAATCTTCATCAACGCGAATTTTTACCTGACCTAACGTAATTTCAATAACCGATTGATTCACTGGATTAGCAAGGAGATGATTCGCCCAACTGTATGCGTAGTCATCAACAGGTCCACCTTGAGTGAGACCCAAATGACTCGTTCCAAAACGTCCAAAATCTTGGATTAGAGTCATTTGCCCCGGCTTTATAATTGTTAATGAAGAAGTCGTCATTTATAACAAGCCTCCAAGAGATAGGAAATCTTCACGTGAAATTGCTTTGAATTTCACTTTAGCGCCAATTTTCAACTTAGAAATCGAATCTATATTTGCCAAGCATGTATCCGTGTTAGCGCGATTCAGGTGCTCTAAGTCAAATAATGGAATAGGGCAGTTTCCAATAACATTCCAACCGCCAGGAGATTCACTTGGGTAAACGGCCGTTTTGGTATTTGCAATTGCCACACTGCCTTTTGCTACTGATAAACGAGGAGTACTGTGCCTTGGCATCATAAGCTTTGCTGGCACATCAGATAAGAAACCAAAGCCTGGAGCAAAACCAATAGCGCTTACTGTATATTCAGGTTGTGTATGGAGCTTGATGAGTTCATCTAAGGAAACCCCTTTCTTTTCAAATCGATCTATATCTATGCCCGTTTCATGTGCGTAATAGACGGGTAAAACTATTAGCTCTGAAGGGCTAGCAGAAAAACCGGTTTGTTCAATACCTTGAATCACGTTAGTCAATTTTAGAATGAATTCATCTTCAGTAATACGGTAAGGAAGGTAGTCGACCAATATTGAATGATAAGCTGGTGTGACATTCATTATGACGTCTGAAAAATTAAAACGAATCGCATCAGCAATATGACCAACTCTTTGTTCTTTACCTGTTGTCTCTGCCTTAACTGTAAACGTAACCAATAAACTGCACTCTGCTATTGGCTCAATTTTAAAACTGGGTTGAATCATATCACTCACCAAATTTGATATTGCGTTGTAGGGAACTGAGCTATCGATTGATTGAACCGGAATGTAATTCTTGGCTGATTTTCTTTATTAATGCTATTGATTGAGGGTTATCACCATGAACACAAATCGTATCGGCTTCTAAATGAAGGCGCTCTTTATCTATTGTTGTGACACTGCCATAATTGATTAGCTGCATGACTTGATTATAGATATCATCACTGTGGTTGTGGACAGCATTAGGCAGGTTTCGAGATGCGAGTCGACCATTATTGGTATATGCCCGATCAGCAAAAGCTTCAAATAACAAAGGTAAATCATGCTTGTCAGCGATATCTAGATAGTTTTGATTATCTAAAGAAGAAAGAATCATGAGAGGGACTTGAAAGTCAGACACAGCATCAGCAATGGCATCAAACACTTCTAAATCATCCATCATGTCGTTATATAATGCACCATGAGGTTTCACATACTTTATTGACGTGCCATGGTAACGGCACAACGCTTCTAGAGCGCCGACTTGATATGAAATTAATTCAGATATTTCCGTTGGAGTATGGGCAATGGAGCGTCGACCAAAGCCGATAAGATCTTGATAACCTGGGTGAGCCCCTATTTGAGTATTGTAGTGCTGCGCCAGTTTTATCGTTCGAGACATTACATGAGGATCAGAAGCATGGAAACCACAAGCAATATTCGCCATGTCAACCCACTCCATGACAAGCTCGTCATCTCCCATTTTCCAATGTCCGAAACTCTCTCCCATGTCACAATTAAGTAATATCTTTGTTGTCACTTGTTCTCAATCCATTATTTTTACTTTATTAAGACATTCTAGCAATTAGCAGTATGAAACAGTGAGCCAATTCAAACTTTTCGACTTCTAATTTTACCAGAATGCCTTTCTGTATATAGTCACCAGCAAACCAAGGATAAATGCCTATCTTCACCTCAGGTTATACAATGAAACATTCATCTATATACGCTGCTCTAGCACTATTGCCTTCATTTTCTCTCTATTCTCAGGAGAACTCACTTGAACATTTAATGTCGATGAGTCTTGAAGAGCTATCTATGTTAGACGTAGAAATGGAAACAGCTTCCAAGGCAAAACAAAAGCTGTCGGACATTCCATCTTCTGTTTATGTTTTATCTAACGAGCGAATTCAAAGAAGCGGTGCAAAAACAATTGCAGAAGCTCTGGTGCTCGTACCTGGTTTGAAAGTGACAAAGTTTAATGAAACGTCATGGTTTGTTTCTACTCGTGGTTTTCATGATGGCTTGTATAACAAAATGCTAGTGATGATTGATGGTCGCAGTTTGTTTAGCCCTGTTTATGGCGGAACGTATTGGACTGATGTTGACTATATTCTGGCTGATATTGAAAGAATCGAAATATTAAAAGGACCTGGTGGTACTGTTTGGGGTGGAAACGCAGCAAATGGTGTGGTGAATATCATTACTAAATCGTCAGAAGACACGCAAGGAACTTATGTGTCTGCAGTTGCGTCTGCTGACGATAATTATGAACTCAGCGTTAGGCAGGGTTTAAAGTTTAACGAGCACCTTTTTGGGCGTGCTTTCTATAAATACAAAGAAGAACCTTCATACAAACCCAATGATACAGGCAATGAAATTTGGAAAGCGCAATCTGCTGGAATGGTGTTCGAGCCAACCAATTCAGATAAAAACTGGTCTTTAAGACTGGGCGGAGAAAAAAGCTCGTACCAAACAACTTCATATACCTATTACTATGACGATCAAGGTTGGTACGATTATTCTGCAAAGGATTTTGAAAATGAAAGCCAATCCATTTATGCCCAATTTAACGATCACTTAGACCTCAATCCTGAATCTGTCTTGTCCTATTCAATTTGGGGACAATACAATGATGATAATGCCTTGGACGCGCCTGGAAGTTACTCTACGGTTGATTTTGATTCTACACTCATTACACAATTGTCAGATAGCCACCAATTCACATTAGGTGGCGGCATTCGTTACATGCACCTGGATTTCTCATCTAGCCAAATTGATGATATTGATTTTTACAATGTTGATTATTATCGACGAGCCTATGATATAGAAACGGCTAATGATTTTATTACTAATGTATTTGTTCAATCTCAAATCTCATGGAATGAGCGTCTATCGACGGTAATGGGAGTCAAACTTGAACACTTTACTCAAAACTCAACGACCGAACTGTCACCACAATTACGCATATTATATAAGTTAGATGAAAAGCATTCTTTATGGAGTGGTGTGAGCCGCGCAGTTGTAGCACCCTCGTATATGGATTCAAACTCGGCTTACTTCCAAAACTCATATTATTATGATGAAAACCAAGGGTATGTTGATTACATCGCTTACTACGGATTAAACAGCGAACTAGATAATGAAAATGTTATCACTACTGAAATCGGTTACCGTTTCTTTAATGGCGAACGGTTAGAAGTAGATAGTACGGCTTTTTACAGTATTCACGGTAATGTTCGTCAACATAGCTTACAGAGCTCAAACAGCCAGGCTCCACATGTTATTAATGGTGTTTTAACTGATGACTACAAAGCCAGAACTTATGGCGTTGAAGTTGGTGCCACTTATAAGCTCACAGATAACTTAACAAGCTACTTTAGTTATTCCTATTTATCTGTGGAAGGTGAGCATAAGGGAGATGATCCTGAATCTAGTCCGTACTCTGAATCAACGCATGATATAGACAGTGAACATTTGGCGACGGTTCAGATCTTATGGAATGTCTTTGAAGGGTTGCAGTTTGATGTGCTCGGTAAGTATATGAACGTTAATTACCCTGATCATTATGTCACTTACACTAACGAAACAATAGATTGGCAGTCTTACCCACACGAATTGTCATTTGACGCAAGGTTAGGGTGGCAGAAGTCGAGTAAAGCCCCATTGTTCGAAGTGGTCATTGAAAATATTGGTAAGAAAAGTGGTTACCAAGCCGACTACGCAACCTATAAAGAAGCGAATCAAGAGTCCGTTTATGTAAGGATATCTCATGAATTTTAAGAGAGTATTTCTTGTATTAACCTTGCTTACTGTTTCACTTATTAGCTCGTGTAAAGTGTATGCAGCCAGCTTTAAACCTCACCAAGTAAAGGCTGTTTATGTGTTCAGAATGGCTAATTTTATTCGTTGGACTAATGAAGCTGAAATGAAGTCGCTTAATTTTTGTGTCATTGGTGATGATAGAGTTAAGAAAGTTCTTAGTACGATTACCAAAGGGCAAGTAATTCGCTCACTGCCTATAAAAGTGATATCTGGGCTGCGGTCAGATTGTCATGTCACATACGTTTCAGGGTATAAATCAAAATTTGAGCATGCTAAGTATGCTTCATCGCCGAACGTAACCATTAGCGATAACGAAGGTTTTACACAGCAAGGTGGTGTGATTGAATTGCAAACTGTGAGCAATCAGATCAAACCAAAGATTAATTTAGAAAATGCTCAATTAGAGGATTATACTATTGGTTCAAATTTATTGCGCATCGCAACAGTGGAGGGCAAGTAATGCTGTCATCCATAAAAAACCTATCCATAAAAAATAAATTATTTTTACCAATAATCATCTTTATCAGTGTTACTTTCATTACCATTCAGTGGGTAAATTACACTGTCACTTATGAACGCGAAAGAGATAACCTAGTCCAGCGTGTAAAGGTGTTAGCTAAAGGTGTTGCCTACAATCTTCAAGCAGCCATTCTGTTTGATGATAAAGAATCTGCAAATGAAATCTTGTCAGCTTTTAGTGCTGACAGAGACATTGTACGTGTGAAACTATTTGATACAGAACCACAGCTTTTTGCTATGTATCAGCAGCAAGATCGAATTCCGCCAGTACCAAATGAACAAGAACGAAATGAGATTAACGAAAAGCAGTTCTCAATTTCTGAACAGTATATTTTTCTACTGGTCCCTGTGGTTCTTGAACAAGAGGTTATTGCCCAGTTACGAGTAACCATATCCAAGCAAAGTTTCCAAAATATTTTCCTAGTTACACTCAAAACAGCGGGTATTTACTTAATACTGCTCTTATTGTTGGGAACCATCCTTTATAAAATAATCCAACGATTCATCATTGAGCCTTTATTTAACTTGAATGAGGGTATGCAAGCGTTTGTTGAAAGGCGAGAACGTACGAAAAAAATCACGTTAAACAGTAACGATGAGATTGGTGATTTAGTTCATGCTTTTAATACGATGCTGGAAAGGCTTGGGCAGCGAGAGAAACAAGTAAACTTTACTTTAGATAAGCTCGAACAAGAAAAGTCGTTTGCAAATGAAGTCATTGAAACCGTTCAGCACTCTCTTATCGTAGTTAATGAACATGGTGAAATCATTCACGCAAATGCGGCAACAATGGAAATTTTCCGTTGTACTTCAGCTTATCTTGAATGTTTGACGATTAAAGAGCTTATAGTGACTAAACAAGCTGATCTATTGCAGTCAGCCATTGATTCACATCTTGTTCTCAACGATCAACTCATTGAATCGATCGATGTGTTTAGCAGTAAACAGCTTTTACACATTAGTAGCCGTGCACTTTCCAAACAAGGTCAAACGCTATTTGCTATTCAAGATGTTACTGAAATAGAAACTGCAATGAATAGGCAAAAATTGGCAGCCGGAGTGTTTGAAAATAGCCAAGATGGATTGATTGTTTTAAACGCTTCAAATGAAATTACGATGGTAAACCCCGCGGTAACGAGTTTGCTTGGTTATGAAGCTAATGTACTGCTAGGAAAAACACCGTTTGAAGTGCTTCCTTGGCAACAGTTTACGTCCTTGATGCCGACAATTACGGATTCATTAGAAAACTTCGGACAATGGCAGGGTGAAGTATGGGAAAAACACAGTTCAGGTAAACTGATCCCAATGTTTGTCAAAATAAACCGAATTGTTTCAAATCAGCAACGTGGTGAGTTTGATATGGTGTTGACCTTATCAGACCTTTCTAATGTGAAAGAAATGGAACGCCTTGAACATCTCGCCCATCACGACGCACTTACAGGGCTTGCTAACCGTTCTCACCTCTATAAAACGTTAGATGAAGTTGTTTCTTCAAGCCAATATTCAGAAAATTATTTTGCCGTACTTTATCTAGACTTAGATGGTTTTAAGGAGGTCAATGATACGTATGGTCACGATGCTGGAGATGAAATGCTAAGACAAGTTGCGAGTCGCTTATTGTCTCAAGTGAGATCAGGAGATTTAGTTGCTCGATTATCGGGTGATGAATT
Source organism: Vibrio sp. 99-70-13A1 (assembly GCF_013114625.1). Taxonomy (GTDB): domain Bacteria; phylum Pseudomonadota; class Gammaproteobacteria; order Enterobacterales; family Vibrionaceae; genus Vibrio. Next base: position 41,995 of record NZ_VTXD01000011.1, on the reverse strand, counting down.
TGTCTTAATAATTAAAAAGACTGACAAAGCGATGATGTCAGCTCTTGCGGACCGTCTATTAAGCATTATTACTGAAGAAGTAATTTACAGAAAACGCTCTTTAAAAGTAGGGGCAAGTATTGGAATTAATTTGGTTGAAAATGATGAAAGGGATTTAGATGTCATTTTAAAAGCCGCAGATCAGGCAATGTATGAAGCCAAGAAACAGGGTAAAGGTTGTTATGTTTATTCTTAATAAAATCAAACACTTATAGATCCCCTCTCTGGGTTTAGACCTAAATATCGTGGTTTACGTATATGAATTGATAGTCACCAAGAGGCTAACTACTAAGTATGTTGTGTCTGCAGGGAAGTTTTATCGAACCTAGAATAGTTAATTATGAAAGTTATCAAAAAGACAGCTTGGAAAGCCAATATTGATCTAAGTCGTAAAAAACATAAAGTGGCGGTTAAAAAGTATCATTAATCGTTCAATATGTTATTATCCGCACGATATATTTACGAAATGTTACCTTTTTACGGAGTTTGTAATGGAACTTGGTCTTATTATTGCTTTCATCGTTGCTTCTGCAGTAATGGTTAAGAAAGAGATGGCTGACAAATAATTTCACTTTTATACCTTTTTTATACATTTTTTAGTGAAATAGCTAAAAGCCAGCATTTATGCTGGCTTTTTTGTGTTTATGATTTAAGAAAACTTAGAATTGATAGTTAGCGGAGATACCGTAGTTACGCTCTGCTTGAGTGTTTTCTTTATAAAGTGCATCATCGCCACGGATATCATTCCAACGATAGTATTCTTTGTCCGTTAGGTTAAAAATACCACCACGGATTGTTAAGTTATCGACTGGTTTGTAATATGCCGTCCAATCAAGAACCGTTGCACTTGGAAGCTCAGCTTGTCCTGTGTTACCGCCATTATCATCATCGTTGTTGATGTCTGAACCTGACTTGCTGGCCGTGTAATTAACCTTAAAGCTTGTTCCCCATTTAGAGCTTGGTGCATCAAAGTTTAAACCAAGAACAGCATTCAATGGATTAACACTATTTAGCGCATAGCCATTCCCATCTTCACCTTCCGTATAAGCAGCAACAAAATGAGTTGAGATACCTTCAGGCGCACCAACTAACACATCCCACATCAAAGTATTTGAAAACTCGATGCCTTTAATTGTTGCTGAGTCTAAGTTTACATTAGAGTAATGCGTTGTTCCGCCGACTTTTTTCGTTACTACAGTCTCGATGAAATCATCATAATCGCTGTAGTAAGCTGCAACTTCTGTAGATGAAGCACCAGTGTTATGTCGGTAACCTAGCTCGTAAGAAATACTCTTTTCAGACTTAAGATCAGGGTTTGGATCGTTAACATAGCCATGAGCTGGGTTGTCGTAGGTGTAGTACAGTTCATCGAAAGACGGGGCTCGGAAACCTTGGCTTATTTGACCAAAAACAGTTCCTGTTTCAGTTACTTTATACGTAGAACCTAAACGACCGGTTACAGCTGAGTCTGAGAACTTAGTAAGTTCATCACCTGTATTGTTACCAGGGTCTGTCTCGAAATGGTCAAAGCGAACACCTGGAGTTAATACTAGTCTGTCATTGTTTAAACTGATTTCATCTTGTAAGAACAAACCAAATTTCTGCTCTTTAGCATCAGGTGTATAGACATACAATTTATCGTCTGTTGCCGGGTCAGAATTGTATTCCATGTTGGTATTACTGATATCGCTCTTAGTGTACGTAACGCCATAAACAAGATAGTGGTTATCAATTTCTTTATCTAACTGACTTTCAATTTCAAGTTTGTCTTCGGTATACACATAGTTTTTAGTTTGCATATTGTCGTTATTTGCAGGAACCCAAGGTGGCATACCTGGACCTGCAGGTTTAAAGCGATTCGTTACACCGTTTTCTTCTTTAGTGATGTAAGACACTTTACTCGTAATCGTGTCGGCTATTGCAGCGTCGGCAAACCAAATGTGTTTAATCGCGAATCTATTCTGCTCGGTATCATCTTCACCTGTATAAGTCGTGTAGCTAGAATGATGAATATCGGAATCAGAAGTGTCTTTAATCAGTTCAGCTAAAAACTCAATTCGATGATCATCGTTTAATTGGTATTGCAACTTTACTAATAAGTTATCAGCTGATGTATCTTGTCCTTCCAGACCATAGTTTTCTAGATCGTTAGGGTTTCTGAAGTTTTGCGTTTCTTCACCATCACGGCGTGTATAAGCGACTAGAGTTTCGAGATCGCCAAAACGGTTCGCTAGAGCTACATGTTCGCTAAAGGATTTATCTTCAGAAGAGTAAGATAATTTGACCTGCCCACCAATATCTTTGCCGCCTTTAAGGAAGTCGGCGGGATCTTTTGTTTCAAATGCAACAACGCCACCAATGGCATCACTACCATGCAAGCTTGATGCAGCACCTTTTATAATCTCTACGCTCTTAAGCATGTCAGGGTCAATTGAGATGCCACTTGAATTAATGAAGCTATATGGACCACCATCAAATGAACCTGGCTGTGATGAACCATCAACAAGAATCTTTACACGCTTACCTTCCATTCCACGAATGTTGATAGTTTGTGCACCTTGACGTGAGCTTGAGTTCATTGTTACGCCAGGAGTGTATTCAAAAATTTCGTTAACATCTTTAGCCATGCTTTCTTGAATAGCTTGGTCATTGATCACAGTGACAGATGCGGCAGTATTTTGAATCGTCTGATTTGTTCGAGTTGAAGATACTACAACTTCATCAAATAGGGCATAATCTTCAGCTTGAACAGAAGTTGTCGTGAGAGCTAATACAATTGAAGCTGAGAGTAGGGTGTGCTTATACATCTAATAATTACCTTAGTTCCGTAGTCTATTATTTTGAGCTGGTCGAATAATATTAGATCTAAATGATAATTACTATTGTTTGCATTTAACTTTATTAATAAGTTACACAGTTATTTAGCCTGAAATGTATTTAATTTATTGTTTATTAAGGTAAAATAAATTCGTTCGCTTTGAATTACATTTGGCAGTAATGTGATTTAAGTCACGATATATCGTACTGGAGAAAAGATGCAAAGTCCTATTACATTAGAAGCCTTACACATTTTAGACGCTATAGATCGGAGAGGTAGCTTTGCAGCAGCAGCTAATGAGCTTGATCGCGCACCTTCTTCATTGAGCTATCAAATTCAAAAGTTAGAGCAAGATTTAGACATCATGATCTTTGATCGTTCAGGGCATAAAGCGAACTTTACCGAGGCTGGAAAGCTTATCTTAGAGCAAGGTCGAGTTATCTTGAGTGCGACTCAACAGTTGGTAAATGACGCGACTGTATTAGCGAACGGTTGGGAACTGGATATCACCATTGCCTTTGACGGGTTAATTCCAATCGATAATTTTTTCTCTCTTGTCGATGAATTGGGTAAGGTGAGTAAAACACGTGTACGTTTACAGGAAGAAATACTAGCAGGCTGTTGGGAATCACTAGCAGAGGGCAGGGCTGATCTTCTTGTTTGCCCTAAACCTGAAACCATACCGAATGATGTTAAAAGTGACACAATTGGTCATATCGATTTAATATGGGTAGCGGCTAGTGACCACTATGTTCATAATAGATCTGGTGAGTTTGATCAAGCCGCCAGAGAAAGTTACAGGGTTATAGCAATTGCTGATACAGCAAGGGAGCAACCCGCATTAAGTGTAAACATTTTAGAAAAACAACCTAGATTAACCGTAACGAGCATTAAATATAAGGTAGAGGCGCTAACTGCAGGGTTAGGTATTGGTACATTGCCAATAGTGATAGCGAAACCATTAATTGAATCTGGTCAATTGAAACAAATTGCGGGTACAGAGCCACATGGGATCGATATTGTACTCGCCTGGAGACGCAATAAAATTGGTGACGCTAAATCTTGGTGTATTCAACACATCAAAAAAACGTGGTCACTCGTTTAATTTCAGCAGCATGTCTGCAGTTCCATCTTCAAAGCTTACTTCTAGTTCAAACCCTAACTTTTGAGCTAGAGTGAGCATGCCTCTGTTTGTTGGCATTGTCATACCTGACATTTGCGTTGTTTTCTTTGAACGGCAATAATCGATAATTTTTGACATCAGAATTCGTCCTAAACCCATCCCTTTAAGATCTGAACGAATCAAAATAGCAAATTCAGCATCAGTATTATCGGGATTGATTAAAGCTCTAGATACACCAATGATTGCCTGTTTATTATCTATTTCTTTCAGAACAACAAATGCAATTTCTCTATCAAAATCAATTTGCGTAAAATTGGCTAAAGCTTCGTGATTGAGCTCTCCGATGTCACTAAAGAAACGCTTATATAAATCTTCTTTCGAAACTTTATTAATGAAGTCTGCATGTAATGGCTCATCTTCAGGAAGAATAGGACGAAGAAGGATCTCAGAACCGTCTTTGAGTTGGATGATTTCCTCTAGCTCTACAGGGTAGGGCCGAATCGCCAGCCTTTCTTGAGCGTTACCTTTGTACTGGGTGAGTGTGATATCAGCATCAAGAATGGTAAATTTATCACCATTAGCGAGTAGTGGGTGAATATCCAACTCTGTTATTTCCGGGCAATCCACAACCATCTGTGATATTCGAACAAGAAGCTCAGACAAGCCTTTAATATCGATCGGGTGAGGAAGTTTCTGTAATCGAATCTTCCCACTTTTGATTGCTCTTATAATCAAGTAACGAGCTAGCGTCATATTTAAAGGTGGAAATGCAGCCGCCGCATCAATAGATTCATCCCACTCAGAGCCTCCTTGACCAAGTAAAATGATCGGTCCAAAGGTCGCGTCTGTGGTGACTTTGATTCTTAATTCTTGTCCACCGGCTAACTTAGCCATTCCTTGAACAAGTAACCCATGAATATTTGCTGTAGGGTATGAAAGTTGAGAGCGATCTAATATAGCTTGCGATGCATTAGCTACTTCTTGGCTATTGCGTAAATTCAGCATCACACCTTGCACATCTGACTTATGCGCTATATCCGGAGAGCGTAATTTCACCGCTACAGGGTAACCGATGTTTTCTGCAATATGTACCGCTTCACTTGGGTCAGAAGCTATCCACGTCGGTAAAACTTCAAGGTCAAAACTTTTAAATAAATGGCTATTTTGGTGGGTATCGAGTTGTACTGTGTTTTTATCCAGTAAGTGCTGTTCTATCCATAATTTCGCATCCGCTAGATCTTCTATGTGTACTTTCTCAGCTGTAGTCGGTGTTTCCATTAATTGTCTTTGGTTTCGCCTATATTCCACTAGATGCATAAATGCTACAACTGAGCTTTCAGGTGTTCTATAGGTAGGGAAACCTGCTTCGGTGAATAGTTTTCGAGCTGGTTTTGCAGTCAATTCGCCAGACCAATTGGTTAATATATTAAATCGCTTATGCCTAGGGTGTGCTTTGATTGCTTCAATGATTTTTTGTGCGGTTTCTGTTGAGTGAGCAATAGCTGAAGGGCTGTGCATAATAAGTATGGCATCGGCTTCATCCCCATCTAGCAAGGCATTAATCGTATCTATGTACCGTTTTTGATTGGCATCACCAACAATATCTATTGGGTTATTATGAGACCAACTATCTGGTAGAAATCCATTTAGTTTGTGAAAAGTATTGTCAGAAAGATCTGCAAGCTTACCGCCACGTTCGAAAAGTGTATCTACAGCCATAATTGCTGGACCACCGCCATTCGTTACAATTGCGAGCCTTTCCCCTCTAAGCGGCACTGAATGAGTTAAAGTTTCAACCGCTGCAAAGAGTTCATGCATATTGTTAACACGCAACATACCGCTTCGTCGTATAGCAGAATCATAGATAATGTCGAGAGTGTCAGCACCGCCGGTGTGAGCCATTGCTGCCGCTCTTCCTCTTGGTGTCTTTCCTCCTTTTAGTACTAATATTCTTCTATTTCGGGAAGCAGCTCTTGCCGCAGAGATAAATCGTCGAGCATCTTTTATTGTATCGACGTAAAGCAAAATAGCATCTGTATGTGAGTCAGTACTGAGGTAATCCAGTAACTCTGAAAAACCTATATCACTACTATTACCAATTGAAATAAAAGCAGAAAAGCCAATCTCTTTGTCATTAGCCCAGTCTAGAACCGTTGTACAAACAGCCGCTGACTGAGAAACGAAAGCAATTTTTCCTGGTAGGGCACCGATAGGTGAAAACGACGCATTTAGGTTCAACCAAGGTAAAATAATCCCTAAGCTATTTGGACCTAGAATCCTTATATTATGTTTCTTAGCAATGTTAAGGCATTGTTCATCAAGAGAGATTCCGCTGTCACTTTTCTTATACATTTCAGATGAAAGTACAATTGCGGCAGATATTCCTTTCTCGGCTAATTCTTTGAAGATTTGTACATTACGAGATGCGTTGGTACATATAACTGCGAGTTCAGGGGTAATTGGAAGGGAGGATATGCTTTTGTATGCGAGAACACCTGCAACAGATTGATATCTAGGGGTGACTGGCATTATCGCCCCTGAAAATCCACTGTGGAGCAAGTTATTCATAACAATAAAACCCGCTCGATTTCCTTTTTGAGAAGCGCCAATTACGGCAATTGAACGCGGTTTTAGTAAAGAGTCTAAATGGTTCATAAGCATTCCCTAACCGTAATAATTTCAAAGAAATATGATTAAGTATCGTAGCGTATATACAATGTACGAAGTGATAAAGATTTCGACAAATTGATGATAGACCGTACATACATAATAAAGTTTGTGAAATAGGTCACCCAGTAATGGTGTATAATGATAAAGTTAACTTGATTCCATCCCGTGCTATGGGCATGATTTATAGTAATTTATTATTAAGGACGTTGAGCATTCCATGAAAAAATTTGCAATTGCGATTTTGCCACTGCTCTTGGCTGCATGTGCATCTGAGAATTACATAACAGATGTAACTTCTGAAAGTTATCAGGAAGAATATAAAACAGCGACAATGCAAGCGCCTGTCGTGTCTAAATCTAATGAAATGGGTGCGGGTGTTACTGAAGAGAGCGTAGAAGTTAATGTAGTAAAACTATCTCCTGCTGAAGATAAGAAAGTAGTGAAACTAAGCCCTGAATCACCAAGCGCAAAAGTTGTTCCACCAACGAAAAAACAAATTAAAATGAATCAGCGTTTTGGTTACACAGTACAAGTTGTTGCTGTTGGTAGCCAAGCTAAAGTAGATACTTTTGTGAATATGCTGCCTCAAACGTCTCAACCAATTTGGGAAAACTACAAAGTAGTGAACGGAACTAAGTGGTTCAGTGTTTTGTACGGTGACTACGCAACAAAACTTGATGCTAAAAAAGCTATTTCTACGTTGCCTCAAAGTTTTCAAAATTTGAAACCATTCGTTAAAAGTATCGACGATATAAAAAATTCAGATTACCCAACGCTTAATAAACTGAATTAATAAAATCTGATAAGTAAAAAAGGAGCTTCGGCTCCTTTTTTGATGAATACTTAATCACTTGTTTCTCTCAACTGTAAATTAGTTTGCAAAACACTGTACCTATGTTTTCAATTGTTTATCATGAACAAAATGCACTTCTAGTATCAAGGAACGAATTCCCCCATGAACAAAACTAAAATCCTCTTACTATGTGGTGGAGGCTCCTCTGAGCATGAAGTCTCTCTAGTTTCTGCTAAGTATCTGTTTGAACAGTTAAATACGGTTCAGGATTTTGAAGTCATCAAGGTAGAAATTAAAACGGAAGGTTGGTGTTTAGATACTGGAGAAGTGGTATATCTTGATATTAATGATCAATCATTGTGTGGTTATGATACTAAGGAAAGCATTGATTTTATTGTTCCGTGTATTCATGGCTTCCCAGGTGAGACGGGTGACATACAATCTCTGTTTGAATTAGCAAAGATTCCTTATCTAGGTTGTGGTTCAGAAGCAAGTAATAACAGTTTCAACAAAATCACATCAAAGCTATGGTATGACGCTATTTGCATACCAAATACGCCTTATTTATTCCTTTCTGAAAATGATAAAGAGTCGCATGACAGTGCTTCAAAAGCGTTTAAAGAATGGAAGAAAGTCTTTGTTAAAGCTGCACGCCAAGGGTCATCAATTGGCTGTTATCAAGTAACCGATATCGACAGTTTGGACTCATCTATAGATCAAGCTTTTGGTTATTCAGAACAAGTTCTCATTGAGAAAGCAGTCGTTCCACGTGAACTTGAAGTGGCAGCATACGAATTTGATGGCGAGCTGTTTTTGAGTAAACCAGGTGAAGTTATTGCGCCTAATGGTGCTTTTTATTCTTATGAAGAGAAGTACAGTTCAGATAGCCACTCAATAACTAAGATTGAAGCAGATGAACTGTCTGAAGAACAATTGTTACTGATTGAAAATAGTGCGAGAAAAGTCTTCAAGCAGATGAAGTTAAGACACCTTTCAAGAATAGATTTTTTCTTAACAGAAGATAATGAGATCTATCTTAATGAAGTGAATACCTTCCCAGGAATGACACCAATTTCTATGTTTCCCAAAATGGTTGAGCACAATGGGCACCAATTTTCAAAGTTCTTAGAGAATTGTGTGAGAACAAGTTTAGTAAACACTTAATGCCTAATACCGTCATAGCTGAGGGTTTAGTACCAAGGTGTTATTGATTTAAATTTAAGCATTTCTTTACCCGCAGTGTCTTTTGCTCCGATGTATTGCAACGGCATTGCTGGGCTCAACCAACGCCCGAAATCTTGAATATCACGAATGTTCATACCTTGATTTGATAACTCTTGAGCGGCACCCACTCTTATTGAGTGACCTGAAAATGAACAACCTTTTGGTAAATGTAACAAATCGCCTGCTTTTTTTAATATTCTAAAGATAGAAGAGTCATCCAGGTGATTTAGACTCACATTCCCATGCCGATCAATCGAGCGAAATAGGGGAAGTTGATCTTTAGAACTAGAAGCTACTAGCCAATTATTTAATAACGAAGACGCTTCACTCGATAGTTGATAAATAGATCCGTTTATAGAAATCTTTAGTTGGGTCACATCTTCACATTGTAAATCAGAAAATCTAAGGGCTTTTAGCTCTGCTCGTTTAAGGGCACATTCAAACATCACATTATATAAAGCTAAGTCTCTAACCTGATAAAGCGCAGCCGGATTTGATAAAAGAGCATTTAATTGTGTTAGGTGCTCATGAGTAAAAGCCACAGTTTGCTTTGCATCTCCCGACATCTTTGCTTGTAGATTTAATATCGTAAAACGGACTTGCCTATGTGGTATTGGGTTAGCAAACCCCAAGATGGTATGAAGCATGCTCAATGTTGCAGTGTAACGTTTAAGGGATGCAAATTTTCTTCTTTGCGATTCAACTTCAAGGAAACGGCGGATTGCCGTTACTGATGCTGGCAACGCTTTGATGTGGTGAGATTGGCAAAAGGTTCTATAGTGATTCCAATCAGAATAGATTCCAAGTATCGAGTTTTTGGAATATTCATGATTTGTGATGGAATCGATCAGATCTATTGTAGGTTGCGTCTCCAGTAATTGGACAATTGTTTTAATTTCGGAAGCGTCTGTAAATTCTGGTATTTTTTTTCGCAATTTAAAGCCTTTAAATTAATATTTTTGACATATTATGCTTGATATCAACAGAAGTGCAATTATGATTAATGCAGTGAAACCTAAAAGATGATTCATAAATATGGCTAATTCTATTTATCGTGGAGTACATCTGCTTTCAACAGATGCAAAGAATACAGTATGGCAAGCAAAGCTTAAAACGCGCGTCATTCAAGGTAATTTGACCGCTGTAAAAAAGAGCATTGATTGGTGGCTAGACACAGCATCAATTATTGAACCTAAAGAATTCTCAGCTCTAAATAAAGAAAGACCAGGGGCTAACCAAGCTGAAACCTTTAATGGGTACCAAATCAAAAATGATACCGGTGATCCAAATGCCTGGTATTGTATGTTTAATGGTAAACTGATCAAGGGCGCTAAACCTGCAATTCAAAGGCATATTGAAGCCTATTTAGTCGCTAAACAAAAAGCACAGCAACAAAAGAAGTAAAAATTATGAGCTTAGTATATTCCACCGATGTTGGTCGTATTGCACCTGAAGAGAAAAAAGCCGAACGCCCTAAGGGTGATGGCATTGTAAGAATTCAAAAAGAAACCAAAGGTCGTAAAGGCAAAGGCGTTTCTGTTGTGACAGGTCTTGACCTAGATGATGCGCCACTGAAACTGATGGCTGCTGAACTTAAAAAGGTATGCGGCTGCGGTGGCTCAGTTAAAGATGGAAACATTGAGATACAGGGCGACGCCAGAGAAAAAATCAAAGCTCACTTAGAAAAGAAAGGCTTTAAAGTTAAATTCTCAGGCGGCTAATTTTTATATTCTAATACTAGAGATAAAATCGAAGATTATTATTGATAGATATTAGGTATTTTATGGTAAATAAGCATTACTGTTAAATAGTCGGAATTAGAACACCAGAGTTAACAAAGCCAAGAGCTTAACGAGTAGGGAGCCGCAAGATAGCCGCTCCCTTTATTATCTTGCAGTTAATTTAACATAAGATAGATAATACGCACCAAGGCGGTGGGGATTTTACAATCTGCACTAGGCTTGGAATAACCATATCTGAGTATTACAAATTTAATGAAATAATTACTATGACAAGAATTCAGTTATATTTTGATTAGAGGCATTTATCGATCTAATCCCGTGAACAGTCTCCTGAGGTTTAACTATATTGGGCTATACTGCAAATTAGGTATTCTTCGGGATCTATATTTTGTGAATACTTAATAAAATCTCCCTTCGTTCAAGAACAAAAACATCTATCTCTATATCAACTTGCACGTTGCTTACCAATATACGGCTTTCCATTATGTGCTGGTGAAATCCTATAAGCTGTTAAATCAGATGTCGCCAGTGTTGTGACTGCTGAATATAATCATAGCTAGCAACCAAATTTTTCAATTGATGTCGTTCTGTGTTCAGTCTAAATGGATATAAGTTACAGTGTATCGAGAGCTAAAAGCCGCCTTTATTAACTAACATCAAAATCAATATTTATCAACGAGCATTAACTGGTGTTCTCCATATGAATAGTAAGAACAGAATTTTTTAGTGTCCTGATAATCACCATTCAAAACCAAAATCATTTATGGGAATAGATACCTAAGATCTACGCGCCTTTTATTTGATTGTTCAAATAAATCAATACACGTTTACTAAATCAGTCATTTCTCGTACTGATTCACTCATTTTCATGCTGAACAGTCAGTGTCATAATTAATGACACCTTTTGTTTGAGTTACGCTTGGATCTGTATCTTTATTACAGATTTCGGAGTGGTAAAGGCCTGTTTAGAGTAATAATCTGTTATAAGCTATTGTTTTAAATTGTTAATTTTAACTTTCGGTTAATGTTTTCAATGAATTCAGTAGAAAGTTTAATGGCAGGATTTTACCCTGAACACGTAAGTTTAAATTTATAGTGCTCTAGGATTTGGCTCATACACATGTTTATGCATTAACTTAAATTATGGGCGAATCGTGGATCTAGAGAGGATGGTTTAGATATGAAAAAAGCCGATAAGTTAAACTTATCGGCTTTTGTTGAAATTCAACGAAATAGCGACTTAGTATTCGCTATAAGTAGGTTGACCTAAACGATCCCCTACTCTTTCTCATTCATTTCTTTTCTGATGTCTTCTGCAACAATTTTAATGGCTTGGGCTGTGCTGATTCCTTGAGTCATTAGCTCTTGAATTTTTTCAACTGCGGCTTGTTGTTCTGCATGAGAAAGTGTTGGTAAGTCGTTTAGCATGTTCGGCTCCAAATACTAGAAGCCGAACTATATAAGGAGAGTTAGTAACTAGCAAGAAAATTGATGGATGCACCCATTGCATTTTCATTTGTGTAATTAGCGCTGATATCTAATTGGAATAAGTTCAGTGGAGATATTCCCACACCTGCTGTAATCGTACCTTCAGAACCAGAGTATGCTAAGTTTTGGTAGTAACCTCCTCTTAGCTTTAATTGGCGCATTAAGTCGACTTCAGTACCAATACGTATCATCTGCTCATTATCATCAAAAGAACTAAACTTCTTAGCTTCATTTAAATCATAATCGACACTCACCGTGAAGTAGTCTGAAACAATGCCTGCGCCTACGGTATATACAGGCCCCATACTATAAGAGTGTTGTGCTGTTACCGTTGTTGTAGATGAATCTGTTGCAGTAAGCACTTTTTCTACATACTTGGTTTCAATGTCTCGGCTAATCAAATTCGTTGCAGCAAAGCCGACTCTGAATGGACCAAAAAACCATAAGGCTCCAGCATCCATATTGAATTGTGTATCTGCTGAATCATTTTCTCTTACATCTGATAAGTCATAGTCGTTTACCGATGCAATATAGTTATATGTATAAATTCTTTGAAGTTTTGGAGATATACCAAATGAAATATGTTGTCCCATGAAAGTTTGGTATTTGGCAAGTGAAATACCAACTTCCGTAACACCAATAGAGACTGCTTTGATTGCTGTAAGTTCAGCATTTGTTAAAGCAGTCCCGGAAGCAGTATAAACTTCGGGAGTGACAAATGACTCTGTGTACGCTTTACCAAATGCATTGGCGGCAATAAATTGATTAGGGATTGCAAAAGCAACGACACCCCCAATCTCTAATTTTAGCTTATCGCCATTTAAGTCATTTAAAGCGCTTGTGATATCAGCAGAGGATGATGCCCCCAAAACCGCATCGATATCATCGACTAGTGAATCAGGGTCATTATAAGAAATACCAAAACTTGGAGTGATCATGCCTACATCGTCATTTCGTCGATATATAGCAGTAAGTGCAGGGTTATAGAAAGGAGCGGTTAAGAAATTAGCAGATACAACACCAACTCCCCCCATTGCATCTCCTCTTGCTTCGATCGCGTAATTGGCAGCGCTTATTGGAAGGCTGGCTATTGAAATAGATGCTGCGAGTAGTTTTATTGTTTTATTCATGCTGATAATTCTTTGTTATATCCCTAACATTGTTAACGGCATAATTTTAAATTACTTTAACTATTCACTACCAGAAATATCGAATGTTTTGCTAATACTTTGCGTTTGTTCGATAGCAATATCACCTTGCCAGCGGGAATGAACCATTGAGATTGCTAAAACATATCGATCATTAGATATATTTCCACTTTCTACGGTTGTTGGATAATCAGATTCATACCTTTTACCCCAGACTTCTTCATATTGTCCGTCGATATAATCGAACAGTCCAACCTCAAGACGAGGTAATGGACAATAGGGGTTTAATAATTCTTTTTTATCCACTCGCCATGAATCTTTTGAAGCCCAGCGCACTTGCTGCTTAAGTATGACTTCGCCTAGTATTACCCATGAACTCCAAGTTTCGTTACTTTTTGATTTTACCGTTAATCTAAATAAGCCTGAATCAAGGGGTGAGTTTAAGTTATAACGCTTTCTGTAGAGTTTCGTAGACTTATCTGAATCTTGAAAAGGAGGTTCAGAGAAAATACTATCACTTGAAATTGGTTTATCGACCCACTGACTTAATTCGATATTTTGAATTAAGCCTTCAGTTTCAGCATCGACAACAACGCGGTAACTGTCTCTTCCTGGGCTTTGGATTGCTATGCGCTTAATCACTAATGAACTTATCCAGCTAGGAAGTGCTGGTTTTGCTAGGCTTTTACCGCAGTCTCTATCAAGAGCTTGGGTGAAAAGTTCATTCAGGTGTTCTTCTTTCACTTGTGTTGGGTTGTTTTGCCAAACTTCAACAAGAGACTCAAACATTCCAGGAAGGTCGTCGTCCAATAAATGTTTATGAACTTGTGTAAGCGTATCATTATTATCAAACCAATCCGCAGCTTGTACAAAATTGCACAAGCTAGCAAGTAACATCACTGATAAGGTCGTTATTCTCATTAAGCTTTCATCTTGTAGCCAACACCGCGTAAAGTTTCTATTTCTAAGCCCTGTAGTTTTTGTCTTAATTGTAAAACGTGTGTATCAACTGTTCTTGTTGTTGGAAAGTGATTATACCCCCACACGTGATCAAGTAATTCATCGCGTGTAAATACCCTGCCTAGGTTACTCGCTAAGAATAAAAGCAAATCAAATTCAGTTCTTGTCAAAGTTACCGCGTCTTCATTGAAGAATACTTCGCGTGTCGCTTTATCTATTACTAAGTTTTGAGAGAAAACTTTTGTTGAGTCTTGTTCTTCAGAATCGGGAGATCTTAACTGCGCTCTGATCCTTGCAAATAACTCTGCTTCAGCAAATGGTTTCGTTAAATAATCATTTGCACCAGAGTCTAACCCTGCAACTTTATCTTTCACTGTCACTAATGCTGTTAACAGGATAACGGGTACATCTTTTAGCTGTTTCCAACCCTGTAAATGATCGACTGAATCGCCATCAGGAAGTTGTCTATCCAAAATTACAAGATCTGCCTGTTCCCAGTATCCTTCTACTTCAGAAATGGTTTCAGCATGTAAACATTCATATCCAGCTTGTTCTAAACTGACTAATAAGCCATCGGCTAAATTTTTATCATCTTCAACGAGTAGCAGTGTCTGTTTCACAAGGTATCTCCAAAATAAATGTCGTTGGTGGGCCAATTAATGTCATTTTCCCTCCCATCTTGCCAACCATAGATTCAACTATCGTTAGCCCTAAGCCGAGCCCGCTTTTACTTACAAACGGCTTCTTTAACTGTTCCCAATCTTTTCGGGTCAAGTCTCCATTATCTATCACTCTGAATGTCAGACTTTTGTTAGAAGTTGTTACATCGACGGTGATTGGTGCAATACCATACTTAGCTGCATTGCGAATTAAATTATCAATACACGTGCCTAGCCAGTATATATTCACTTTAGCTGCAATATCAGCATTAATTTTTAGAGTGATGCCTGCTGGAAATTCTTCTTCCAATTTATATTCAAGCCAATCTTGGACACTAGGAAGCCACTCAGTTGCTAGTGGTTGATTATCTGACTGAAGATAATCTTTACTGGCTTCGGCAAGTTGTCTAAGGCGCCTTGTGTCTTCACATAGACGCCGAAATTCATCATATACTGACTCAGGCAAATGTTCGAACTCTCTGCGAAAACCTTCAACTGTTAGTGACAAGCTTGCAATTGGAGTGCGAAGTTCATGAGTCAAAATTTGGAGTACCAGCATTCTACTTTTTAGCTCTTGTTTCTTGCTATTCCAGCGATAAAGCGCCCAGCCGATGACAAGTAAAATGTTCGCTACAACAAGAACAAGCATTGATAGCTGTAGAAGTTCCGAGTGATCTTCAATTTCCCAGCATATGTTACCTCTTTGAACAAAGCAGCTTTGACCTTCTGAAGGCAAACTGAATGAAAGACCTGATAGCTTGGCATTATCTTTCCAGATACTTTCACTATATAGATAGTACTGGTCACCACGTTTGAGCCAAATCTCGTCTAACTCGACAAACATACTAGCGCCAGCAATTAATGCAGTAATAGCATCACTGTCCATATTCTTAAGGCGACCTAATAACTCATTGCTATCTGTACTTTTACGTTCCTGTATATGCATGAACTGCTTAAGAGATTCAAATTTTTCCGGGTACTTTTCGACATACCTTGCGGCATAAGAGCCGCCACCTGGGTGTATAAGTCCACTTCGACTAAACCAGCGAACAGATAATTTAGTTCCTTTACATAATGCGCGGGTAAAAACGAGTGGTTCGGTGATAAGAGGGCTTAAAGGAAGCTTTCCACTACAGGTCTTTGATAATTGATAAAGCCGTTGAATATCTTTTAGAGGATATTTAGCTGTTTGAGGTAGCATTGAAGAAGGTGTGATTAACTTGTTTGGGTAATCAGACTGTAAAACACGTATGTCATATGAATCGATGGCAGTTTGGTGGTCAAATAATTTTGTGAAATTATCTATGCGCTCAGGTAGTGAATCTGCAAATGAATTTGCAGAAATTAAAAGTGACACTGAAATGAAGGATAGTATTGTTTTTATAGTCACAAGCGATACGTAATTACATTCTATTAAATCAAATATATAACAGAACAAGGCAAAGATAAATTGATTAGACTTTTACTGCCCCGATTCTGGTTTATAAACACAAAAAAGCCAGCAAATTGCTGGCTTTTAGTTAACTACAACTTCTAGTTATTAGTAATCAGCTTTTTTAAAGCGCTTTAGAAATCGCATCCACACTTTCTTTAGCATCACCAAATAACATTTGCGTGTTCTCTTTGAAGAACAATGGGTTTTGGACCCCTGCATAACCAGTATTCATTGAACGCTTAAATACAATTACATTTTGTGCATTCCATACTTCAAGTACTGGCATGCCGGCAATTGGGCTATTTGGATCATCAAGTGCAGCAGGGTTAACTGTGTCATTGGCACCAATTACAAGTACCGTGTCGGTTTCGCCGAAGTCGTCATTCAGCTCATCCATCTCTAATACGATGTCGTAAGGTACTTTTGCTTCAGCAAGCAGTACATTCATGTGACCCGGTAACCTACCAGCTACTGGGTGGATACCAAATCGAACATTAATGCCTTGAGCTCTAAGTTTTTCAGTAATTTCATGCACTGGGTATTGAGCTTGAGCTACTGCCATGCCATATCCAGGAGTAATGATGACTGACTTAGAGTTCTTAAGCATGTCTGCGACTTCTTCAGCAGAAGTTTCACGGTGTTCACCTTGGTCTTCAACTTCTGTAGAAACTGAAACCTCTTGGCCAAAACCACCTGCGATAACACTGATAAAAGAGCGATTCATTGCTTTACACATGATGTAAGAAAGAATTGCACCAGATGAGCCAACTAACGCACCAGTTACAATCAACAAATCATTTGCAAGCATGAAACCAGCCGCAGCCGCAGCCCAACCTGAATAAGAGTTCAGCATTGACACAACAACTGGCATGTCAGCACCGCCAATTGAAGCCACTAAGTGATACCCAAATGCGAAAGCAATTAGAGTCATCACAATCATAGCGAACATGCTACCATCTGCATTCACGAAGACACTTAGAAGTAATGCTGATGATACTAGAGCCGCTAAGTTCCATTTATGTTTATGAGGAATGTTCAGAGCTGATGATGAAATTACACCGCGTAATTTACCAAATGCGACAATTGAGCCAGTAAACGTTACCGCACCAATGAATACGCCCAAAAACACTTCAACTAAATGGATAACATGCTCAGCATGAGTTGCTGCGATTGGTGCATCAATGTAGCTGTTATAACCGACAAGAACGGCAGCCATACCAACGAAGCTATGTAAAATAGCAACAAGCTCTGGCATTTCGGTCATTTCAACTTTTTTGGCGTAATGGATACCAATACCCCCACCAATCACCATTGCAATGATGATCCATACTACACCCTGAGAATCAGGGCCGAAGATTGTGGCAAGTAATGCGATAGCCATACCAGTAATACCGTAGTAATTACCCGCACGAGCCGATTCTTGCTTAGATAAACCCGCTAAGCTCATAATAAAGAACACAGCAGCAACAATATATGCCGCTTGTACTAATCCTTCAGACATTGGTTACTCCTCACTAGTCTTTACGGAACATTTCAAGCATACGTCTGGTCACAGTAAAGCCACCAAATATATTGATACTTGCAATTAGAACGGCAATGAAAGATAAAAACGTTACAACGCCACTTCCTTGCCCGATTTGTAGCAGTGCACCCACAACGATAATGCCTGAAATTGCGTTCGTTACAGACATTAATGGTGTATGCAATGAATGAGAAACATTCCAAACAACGTAATAACCAACTACACAAGCTAAAACAAAAACTGTGAAGTGAGATAAGAATGCCGCTGGTGCTACAGAAGCTACCCAAGCGAAAGCCCCTACTGCAGCCCCTAAGCCAATATACTTCTTAACTGGAGAAGTAGGCTCTTCTACTTTTGGCTCTGGTTTGATTGCTTTTGGTTTTTCTTGTTGAGGTTGCGCTGAAACTTGAATTGGTGGAGCTGGCCAAGTGATCTCACCTTCTTTAACCACCGTTACGCCACGTAATACAACATCGTCGAAGTTGATATCAATAGTGCCGTCTTTTTCTTTACACAGTAACTTAAGCAAGTTTACCAAGTTGGTTGCGTATAGCTGAGATGACTGCGTAGGTAATCGACCGACCATATCGGTATAGCCAACTACTTTTACGCCATTAGCCGTTGTAATAACTTGGTCTGCGACTGTGTATTCACAGTTACCACCGTTAGCTGCAGCGAGATCGACAATCACACTGCCTGCAGCCATGCTATCAACCATTTCTTTGGTAATTAACTTTGGAGCTGGACGGCCTGGAATAAGTGCAGTCGTGATAATAATATCGACATCTTCTGCTTGTGCTGCATAGAGTTCTTCAGCTTTCTTGTTGAATGCCTCTGACATCTCTTTTGCGTAGCCGTCACCTGCACTTGTGTCTTCTTGGTAGTCAACTTCCAAGAATTCAGCACCCATAGATTCAACTTGCTCTTTTACTTCAGGTCGAACATCAAATGAGCGAACAATAGCACCTAGGCTACCAGCAGCGCCAATAGCTGCTAGACCTGCAACCCCAGCTCCTGCTACCAAAACTTTTGCTGGCGGCACTTTACCAGCGGCTGTAATTTGCCCTGTAAAGAAACGTCCGAATTCATGAGCGGCTTCAACAACTGAACGGTAACCCGCAATGTTTGCCATAGAGCTTAATGCATCAAGAGCTTGAGCTCGTGAGATTCGAGGAACCGAATCCATTGCCATAACATTTATGTTTTTGCTGGACAATTGCTCCATTAACTCTGGATTTTGTGCAGGCCAAATAAAGCTGACTAAACTAGCGCCTTCTTTGAGCAGATCAATCTCATTAATGTCAGCCGTTTCGTCAACGATTGGAGCGTTCACTTTCAGAATCAATTCTGAATCCCAAACGTCTTCCTTCGTTACGATTGAAGCGCCGGCTTTTTCGTAAGCAGCGTTATCAAAACTGGCTAGCGCTCCTGCTTGCGATTCAACACAAACTTCAAACCCTAATTTGAGCAGTTGCTCTACAGATTTAGGTGAAGCAGCGACTCGAGTTTCACCCGCGAGTATCTCTTTTGGTACACCAATTTGCATAGCGATTCCTTTACTATTGGCACAATGATTATTCGTTTGTATCTAACGGCAACTAATACTTCAAGTTTTTTGTAACAAGAATCGAAAATGTTATTACATATAACAGTTTTGTACGCTTATAAATCACTTGGGTTGTCTGAGTATTAATAGGAAATAATTCAAGAGGTCAAACCACCTTAATATTTTCCCTTTAATAACAGACAGCTAGTTGAGTTTGCCTTCCCAAACTAAAAGAGCTTTCAGCATATACACTGAAAGCTCTTAAAATTATGACTAACATCAAGTCTAACCCTAATTGGTTAACTAAAAATGCCATCACCCATTTGATCAACAAACATTTGTGCTTTCTTAAGCATTAATTCGTTTGCATCATTTTTGTTTGAAACCACATCAGAGCGAATGAAGCGATGAGATTTTACTTCTCCATCAATTTTTTTTTCAATTCGACCAGCAACTCGGTATTGCCCAGATTCAGCAATAGGATCTTGATAAATGTGAAAACCTTTATATTCAACAGGCTCAATGCTGACTTCTTTTACTGCTTTTTCTTTGCCACCAAATAACCTAGAAAATAACCCCACGTATTGCTCCTTATCTGTTTATAACTATTTATTGCCTTTCAGCAGTGGCTTCTCGAACCACTCTAGTTCAACATCATCATCAAAACTTTGATGTGCAAATATGACAGGAATATCGTCTTCTCTGTTTTTTCGACGATCTTGCTGGATCATCGCCTCTGCATTTTTAACAGCAACTTCACTGTTGCTCTTGTATTGAACGAGTTTTTCTTCAGCTAAAGCCGAAAGAAAGTCTATGTCGAAACGAATGTAAATAGGTCGAAGCTGGCCTAGGGCCAAACAGGCCAAATCAGCTAGCTGCTCGTTATCATACTTTTCAATATATTCGTCTTTCGCGAGTACGTGACCTACCAGTGTTTCCATATAGTTATGTACATCGACACTAATCTGCATCCTGCTTCTCCATCAGTAACTACTTAACTCTTATATACTATTTAGTCTCATTAATGTGCAATAGCAAATAGAAACTAATATGAATAAGGTTGAACTATTGTCAATCATCTATCATATTTTAAGCTAGTGCTTTGTATTTTTACCTAGAAACTGGGTAAAAAGCTTGGCCATTTGTTTTTTAGCCGTATCCTACAAGTCAATTCTAATTATAAGATTATCAGTTTAGCTAGGCACATTACTTAAATGACATCTTCATTTGTAACATCGAGTTTATTTCGATTTTTCTTTCCTTTGTTACTGTTGGGCGTCCTATTAATTGGCATGAACAACGTCATATTAGTCACCAACTCTAATTTAGGTATCGCAAGTAATCTACCCTATATCCTCTTAATTGTGGCAGGGGTACTTTGTCATACCTTTAAGCAAGGCAGAATGGCGATGGTGTCTCTTGCCATGCTTACTGCTTATAGCATTATTCAATATCGGTTACAGACCCCTTTAAGTAGCGGAACTACGCTGCTTGAATTGTCTCTTCTAGCAACCTTACTTCCAGTTGCTTGCTTATTTGTGTATGCATTTCCTGATACTGGCGTGAACTCAAAAGTCATTGCCTTATATGTGAGCATCTTATTGCTCTTCATCATCTGGTCTCAGCTTATCCTTAACCACTTCAACGATGGTGGGTTTGAAACTTGGAGTGAAGGGGTCTTATTTACTGTCCCTTCAGTGTCTAAGCTTCCTTTAATCTTAGTACTATATGGATTAGGTTTATCAGGGTTAACGTCTATTCTGGTTCTGCTTTACAACCGCCCTATTGATGTCGTTGTATACAGTTCGATTTTGCTTGCTTCTACTACCTTTGTTTTCTTCCATATACAATACATCTCCAGCACTATGTTCTCGCTTTCTGGGATACTTATTATTGTTTATGTGATGTCTGCGAGCCATGCTATGGCTTTCAATGACCAATTAACGGACATCCCTGGAAGACACGCTCTTGAAGTCGACATGAAGCACTTGGGTCGTAAATATACGATGGCGATGGTTGATATTGACCATTTCAAATCATTCAATGATACATACGGCCATGATACTGGAGATGATGTTCTAAAATTGGTCGCTAGCCGTTTAAAGTTAACGTCTGGCGGTGCCAAAGCCTACCGTTATGGAGGTGAAGAATTCACTATTATTTTCAAAGGAAAGCAGATTCATCAAGTGAAAGAACACCTTGAAGATTTGATTCATGACATTGAAAGTTATGATATGACGATACGCAATAACCAGTCGCGACCAGAAAGTGATGAAACTGGAATGAAAAAGCGTGGCAAAGTAGCGCCTACGTCAAAAATAGTGAATGTTACGGTGAGTATTGGTGTGGCAGATAGCAGTACAACGCGCCAACCGGAAGAAGTCATAAAGCTTGCGGATAATGCTTTATATGGCGCGAAAAAAGCAGGTAGAAACTGCCTCGTTAGCCACCATGCCTAATTAAAGATGGTAAGACTATAATTAGGCGTTTGATTTTTCAGTTACACGCTATATTAATGAACCACAAACAAACGTATTACGCCCATTTTGTTTCGCTTGATACAAGGCTTTATCAGCGGCTTCATACACTTCATTTAATGATTCAGCGCCTTTGGGGTTAAAAGAAACCACACCTTGAGAGAGGGTTATTCTATCTGAAACACTTGAATGCTCGTGCTTGTCATTCATATTGTGAATTTCTGTTTGAATCCGTAAAGCCTGCTTAGACGCACTCTGAGTACCGCTATCGCTGAGAATAACAACAAATTCCTCACCACCATATCGTCCCACATACTCACCAGCTCGCTCAAAAAGGCGATTTAATGTTGCGGCTAGGTTTTGTAAGCATTTGTCGCCCTGTATATGCCCATAATTATCGTTGTAAGGTTTAAAGAAATCCACATCGAGTAATATTAAGGTCATCGCAGCTTTTCTTCTTCCGTGCCATGCTAAAACTTCTTCAAGTTTGGTATCCATAAAGCGGCGGTTATAAATTTTGGTCAACCCATCTTCATTCGCTTGTAGTTGAAGAAGTGTGTTCAACTCTTCAAGTTTTGCACTTGCTTGTTTCAGCTCTCTTCTCATATAGGCAATTCGCTGCATTGCGATGAGCTTGGAATTTAGAACGACTTTGTCTACAGGCTTAATAAGATAATCATCGCCTCCAGCATCGATCGCTTGAGCGATCATCTCTGGTTCTTCGTGACCACTTAAAAATATAATAGGAACCCACTCAGGAAATGTTTTTCGTACTTGGTTAGCCACTTCAAAACCATCCATCTCTGGCATGCTTATATCAAGTAAAACTAGCTCTGGGTCAAACTGGGAATACAAAGATAATGCTTCTTTACCACTGGAAACAGCTTCAACATCATGCCCTAATTGCTTGAGTCTAATAGCCAGCTGCATTCTATCCAACTGAACATCATCCACCAATAAAATACGCATAGAAGAACCTTTACCTGTCATTCCTTTACCCTGCAGGTTACCGAATACTCTAAAGTATATGAAAAACCGCTCTAATTCATGCACTAATTACTATATTTGATTGACTTTTTTACAGATTTTTTTAGCATTGTTTCTTTTTGAAGAGAAATACTATGTCAGACGCTACAAACAACGACCAACAAGAAGTTGATTTAACCACTATCTCACCTGAGCTACGCCAAGTTATCGAATTTGATGAAGTTCCAAAAGAGATGCACAACATGGTTACTTCTATTCACGAAGTGTCTGAAGAAGCAGTACGTGAAGCATGGGATACTCTACCTGCAAGCGCACAAAATGTTCTTGATAACTTCGAACAGTTTCATGCATTGATTACTGTTAGCCAATCATTCGCAGGTGTGAACGTAATGGAAGAGTTCCCGACTCTTAAGTTACCTGAAGACATGACTGATGAAGGAAAAGAAGAGTACCGCGCGCAGTTGCTTGATCAAGTTTTACACAACTGTGTGAAAGATATGGTTAAACAAATCAAGAAAGCTCGTCGTGACCCAATCTTGAAAACTGATTTTAAAGAAGTGTTTACGAAGTAATAGGTTGGGTTCTCCCCCTCTATTTCGTTCCAACTTTTTCTAAGAATTATCGATTAATTTTGATAAAACAAAGCCGTTGAATATTGGATTCAACGGCTTTTTTACTATCTATGTGATTAAAGCTATTTCGCTACAGTGTAGGTGTCTGATTAATCAAATCATCATTGAGGTCAATATATAACTAATGTGTATGAGTCAATACAAATTAGTTAATGAGTCACTGCTATGTCTCTTTGAGTAACACTCACACCTTTAACCTGAGCGTACACCTTCTGCCCAATGGTTAGATTAAGCTCATCCAAAGCCCAAAGTGTGATCGTTGCCCAAAGGTAACAACCTTCATCAAGTTCTAACTCAACCGATACACTTTGTTTATGAGCGCCCTTCTGCTGCGTTTCTACTTTACGTATTACCGCTGGCAGAATATTTCTTATTGAGGTGTTAGAGGGCTTATCAAGCGTTATAGAAACATCATTTGCTCTTACTTGTAACCTGACTGAGGTACCGAGTCTATTTTCAATCTGCTGAACCCATAATGACGTTGATTCAGATAATTTAAGCTTGGATAAACCATACTCTGAATTATGCTCAATAATCGTCCCCTCAAATAAGGAGCTTTGTTCAGAGAATGACTGCCATGGGCTCATCGCTCTAGAAGACCAAACTTTCTCCGTCGCGCCAGAAGACACAACTTTACCTTGATCAATAATGACAAGGTGATTTGATAATCGAAGGATTTCATTCAAACTGTGTGTCACATACAGTATCGGGATATTAACGGTTTCAGCGAGATTTTCTAGAAACGGCATGACTTCCCTTTTTCTAGGTAGATCTAACGAAGCTAAAGGTTCATCCATCAATAATATATCTGGTTTGGATAGAAGCGCACGCCCAATTGCAACACGTTGCTTTTCCCCACCAGAAAGGCGAATTGGATATCGACCAAGAATATCTTTGAGTGCAAGCAAAGTTACGATTTGATCAAAGTGATCATTATCTACGGTTTTTATTCCGTATTTAAGATTCGCATCCACCTTCATATGTGGGAACAGGCGAGACTCTTGAAAAACATAGCCTACATTACGCTTATGGATGGGTAAGTTAATCGATTTGTTACTGTCAAAAACTCGATGCCCGGCGATATCAATCACACCTGAATCTGGTTTCTTTAAACCACTAATAACATTAATTAGAGATGTTTTCCCGGCACCAGAGCGACCAAATATTGCGGTAATACCAGTACTTGGTAGTTCGATATCAATATCAAATTCTGTTTCCCCAAGGGTTTGCTGATAATTTAAGGTGATCAAACTCATAATCCTCCCCCAAGTCTGTTGGCTGACTTGCGAGCCAACCATTCAGAAAACATCAATGAGCTCAATGCAATGACGATTGAAATGACACACAAACGAGCGGCTTCCATCTCTGAACCTGGAGTCTCAATAAATGTATACATTGCCAATGGTATGGTTTGCGTTTCACCTGGAATATTAGAAACAAAACTGATTGTTGCACCAAATTCCCCTAAGCTTCTAGCGAATGACAACATAGTGCCTGTGATTATGCCTGGAAGCATCAATGGGAGTGTAATGGTAAAAAAAACTTTTAAAGGTGAAGCCCCCAGTGTTGCGGCTGCCTCTTCTAATTTACTGTCCACGGTTTCAATGCTAAGTCGAATAGAACGCACCATCAACGGCAAAGAAACAACAATACAAGCGAGAACAGCGCCTTTCCAACTGAAACTAAAGACAATGCCGAAAACATCATAGAGCCACTCTCCGACGACACCTTGCCTCCCCATTACGATCAATAATAAGTAACCAATGACTACTGGAGGCAAAACAAGTGGTAAATGAATTAGGCTTTCTAACAAACTTTTTCCAATGAATTGCTTTTTAGCCATTAACCAAGCAAGTGATATCCCAATTGGAATAAGCCAAAGAATCGAAAAACCAGCGACTTTCAAGCTTAATACTAATGCCTGAGATTCATATTCAGATAAATACATCATTTAATCGTTTTAAAACCAAAACTATTTAAGATACTGATTGCTTCAGCAGTCTTTAGGTAAGCGTAAAAGTTGTTAGTCATTTTTGAATTGGATATTTTTGCTACAGGGTAACGTATCGTCGAGTGGTAATCATGATTGAAGCTAGCTATGATTTGCACTTTGTCAGATAAGATCGCATCCGTTTTATATACAATTCCCATTGCCGCTTCACCGCGCTCAACGAATGCGAGTGCCATCCGTACATTATTCGTCGGAGCAAGTCGCCTTTCAACGGTGTGCCATATTTTCAAATGTTCTAATGCCTCTTTTGCATAGATGCCAGCTGGCACTGACTGAACATTTCCAATAGCAAGGCGTTCTCCAATCAGTTTTTTCTCCCACTCATCTTTAGATTGAATATCAAATGACAGGTCTAGGTTTATTGGCGCATCAAGTGAAGAACTATTAGGTGCAATAAGTACTAGTTCGTTCTCACACAAGCTAGTGACATTGTCACCTGTTACTGGGCCTTTATCGATTAAGTAATCCATCCACTTTTCATTTGCTGAAATGAAAATATTAGCTGGCGCCCCTCTTTCGATTTGACGCACTAAAGATGAAGTACTGGCATATACTGGAATAATGTCTACCGAATGCTTCTTCTGAAAATCTTCTATTAATGCATTCGTTGCATTTGTCATTGATGACGCTGCGTAGATTCTCAGCTTTTCATCTGCAAATGCAGTGGTTGATATCAGCATGCTAAACAGAAAGATGTAGAGCATTTTCATCGTCTATTTCCTTTCAAAGTTTAGTTCAGGCCACAATAAGGATAAATCCATATATTTTTCGATCGCATCTGCAATTCGATTGATCCCTATCTCTTTTAATTCTTGATGGTCTATTTCAGCAATATCTTTTGCGCCTGCCCATTCGCAGATTAGATTCATAGCTTCACTGTTATCAAAAAGACCATGCAGATACGTACCAAAAATCTGATTACATGAACTAATCGCTCCATCAGGAGTATTTGAATTGAGTATGATTGGAGACTTAGTTTTGACCTTCGTTAAACCGACATGAATTTCATAGCCGTCGACGGTTTGTGTATTACCATTTAACGTCAAAGTACCCGAACTTTTTGTTAATGTTTTCTGCTGCGTTAATACCGTATCAATATCTAAATAGCCTAAACCTAAACTACGACCAGGATGTCCTTCTACACCAGCTGGATCGTCAATTATGTTCCCTAATATTTGATACCCTCCGCAGATGCCGATCACTTTGCCACCTAAACGGACATGTCTTTGAATGTCTTTGTCCCAACCTTGGCTTTTAAGGTATTCAAGATCAGCTCTCACTGACTTAGTTCCAGGAATTATAATCAAATCGGCGTTGTTTAAGGACTCCCCTTTACCGACATATCGAAGGTTAATGTCAGGGTTAAGGCGTAAAGTATCAAAGTCAGTATGGTTACTGATACGTGTTAACACGGGAACTACTACATTTAATTTTATATGGCTTCCAGATACTTGCTCAGAAGTAATGGCATCTTCAGCTTCCAAATTAAAACCATGCAGATAAGGAAGTACCCCAATTACGGGTTTACCCGTTTTATCTTCTAGCCAATCTAATCCTGACTGAAGAAGTGCGATATCACCTCTAAACCGGTTGATAACAAAGCCTTTCACCCTATTTTGTTCAGATTCAGATAAGAGCTCTAATGTGCCATACAAATGTGCAAAAACACCGCCTCTATCGATATCCGCAACTATGATTACAGGTACATCCGCCTCTTCAGCAAATCCCATGTTGGCGATGTCATTTTCTCGAAGGTTAATTTCAGCAGGGCTGCCAGCGCCTTCAATCATCACGCTTTCAAAACCATCCGTTAAACGCTTGAATGAGTCCATTACGGTATTCATGGCGACTTTTTTGTAATCGTGGTAGCCCGTTGCTTCCATATTACTTAAGGCTTTGCCTTGTAGAATAACTTGTGCGCCAGTGTCTGAATTTGGCTTTAATAAGACAGGATTCATATGAACCGTTGGTTCGACATTACATGCTTGCGCCTGAACCGCTTGCGCTCGACCTATCTCACCGCCATCTGAAGTTACCGCACTATTTAGTGCCATGTTTTGTGGTTTGAAAGGGGCGACTTTTATCCCTTTCCTAGCTAAAACGCGGCATAAGCCTGCCACTAGAACACTTTTTCCGGCATCTGATGTTGTCCCTTGAACCATAAGGGCGTCGAGAGGTGTGAGCATTGATTTGAATTCCTTACAAACTTGACCCCTATCTTACCGCCATATCATGCAGTTGCTCAATAAAATGAATGGAAAATGAATGTCTTACTCACTCTAGATTCAAGCTGACTGTTGTTTAATAGCTCCATCGAAACAAAACGTTTCATTAAACGAACAGACCCAATAGGATTTATTATGAAAAAGACAATTATTGCTATCGCATCAACTATCATCCTTGCGCCAACTCTTGCATTTGCAGGTGTCGAGCATGACCGTAATGATTCAAACAATGTTACCTATACAGGACCTGTAGAAGCTATTTCAATTGAATCATTACTTACTGATACAGGCATGTTTACTGAAAAGGATGCGGTTGTTGACGGGAAAATAGTTCGCCAAATTAATAAAGACACCTTTGTGTTTTCTGACGGAAGCGGTGAGATTCAAATTGAATTGGATGATGACATTCAATTACTTCAACCGTTAACTGCAGATACAAACATAAGAATATTTGGTGAGTACGAAGGTGGAAAAACACCAGAGATTGAAGTTGATCATATTCAAGTTCTTTAGAACGAGCCTGAATTACTGATTTAATTCATCTATTTATTCAAACTCTTTGAAATATGGTCTGCATTTTGCAGACCTTTTTGTATTATAATGCAAACAATTATATTTTTTGGAGTTCCCATGTTTGGCATAACTAACAAACAGTTGCTAATTGGATTAGCTGTATTGAGTTCATTTTCGGTCTCAGCAAATAATTTTAACTACAATGCCTTTGAAGTTCGTATGGGAGCTAGCCCAAGTACATTTGGCGGTGAATTTACCACTTACTTTACTGAAAATACGCATTTTATAGGTCGTTTTGATAGTGGGTTTGATGGCGATTGGGATCTTGCTGGTGGCATTGGTTTTAATGGTCCTGCCGGTCAATTTGCTGATATGTATGGTCAAATGCTACTTCATAATATCAAATATGATTCAGATAGCAGTAAAGACGATGCTTTTAAAACAGAAATCAACTTAGGCGTTAGAGCATGGTTGATGGCAAACGTAGAAGTTAATGCTCGTCTAGGTCAATTGATAGACAACGATGGCACAAACTCAATTGTTGGTTTTGGTGGTCGATTCCATTCGACAGATCAACTCTCTCTTGGTTTAGATTTTCGTAACAATGGTACCTACGGTCACCAAATTTTAATGTCAGCTAAATTTGGATTTTAATCCATACTCATAGTTGTAAGCCTCTCTCTGTTGCATATGATACTCATATTATTAGCAAGGTTGCATAAATAGCTTTACCAGCGTATAGCGTACTGGTAATCTCGCAAAAATAACCTTGCTGATTAATATGGAGTACCATTAAACATGAGTCTTAACAGCATATCGATTAAAAATAAACTGACGCTAATCTTTGTTGTCATTATTTTTACGATGACAATGATTCAAACCTATATTACGGGTAAACAACTACTTAACGAGACATACCGCTCTGTTCAGCAATACGCTGATACACTCACTTCTTCTAATGTTTCGGGTATTGAAAAATGGATTGAAGGTCGTATTAACGTTGTTAATGCCGCTAAAGATGCATTCAAATACTCTGATGATCCTACGAGCTATTTCACTCAAAGTACCAATGCAGGTCAATTTCAAATCGCTTATGCCGGTTTATCTGATGGTAGATTCTTACAAGGTGTAGACCTTCCTGTTCCTGTAGGTTACGACCCAAGAACTCGATCTTGGTATAAAGAAACCATGGCTCAAGGTAAAACCGTTGTTACTGAACCTTATGTCGATGTAGCGACTAATGACCTTGTTGTTACTATTTCATCACCTTTTAATACGAATGGATTTTCAGGTGTAATTGGAGCCGATTTAAACTTAAATCAGTTGGTTGACGACATTGTAAGTATTGAACAACCGGGTGTTTATGCTTTCTTAGTTGATGGAAATGGCAACATTGTTGCCCATAAGAATCGAAACCTGACTCTAAAATCTGTTTCGAACATCTCTAATAACCTGAATGCGAATAAAATCAAATCAATGTCTTTGAGCAGTTCATTTGAAGAAACTGTCATTAGCAATTCTGAAGCATTCTTATCCGTTCAGAAAGTCCCTCATACCGATTGGTATTTAACGGTTGTTATCGATAAAACAAAGTCTTTTGCTTCTTATCGTTCTCTACTGCGTCAGTCTGCTATCTTTGGCTTGATGCAATTAGCGGTTATCGCATTTGTCGCGATGTTCGTTATTAAACAGGCTCTATCTCCACTTACAACGTTAAGTTCAGCTATGGAAGCGCTTTCTAAAGGTGATGGTGATTTAACACAACGAATCACAGTGAACAGTAAAGATGAGATTGGCACTTTAGCGACTCACGTAAATGCGTTTATTGCGAAGTTGCAAGAGATCGTTCGTGATATTGCAGATTCCTCTTCAAAGCTAAACCAGCAGTCTGAAGTAAGTACCAATGTTGCTCGTCAAACGAGTGAAGGTCTATCTGTACAGCTGCACGAGATTTCTCAAATTGCTACTGCGGTACACGAGATGTCGGCTACTGCTGAAGAAGTGGCAAATAATGCTCAAATGACAGCGGATTCTGCAATTAGCTCTACTGAGAACTGTGAGCAAGGTAAGCAAGTTATTATTCGAAACCAAGATTCAATCACCAACCTTGCAGAACAAGTTGAGAATGCTTCAGGCATTATTCAAGAACTGGAAAAGAATGCACTTGATATCAATACCATTCTTTCTACTATTTCGGATATTGCAGAGCAAACTAACCTACTCGCGCTTAATGCGGCAATCGAAGCGGCACGTGCCGGTGAACAAGGTCGTGGATTTGCGGTTGTGGCTGATGAAGTTCGTGTTCTTTCACAGCGTACGCACAGTTCAACCGATGAAATTCGAGTCATGATCGAAACGCTCCAGAAGAATAGTCTTAATGCGGTTGAATCAATGCAGCGCAGCCAAGACTTGGCTCAATCAAGTGTTGATGACGCAAATAACGCCACGACAGCACTAGAAGAGATTGCAACTTCTATTCAACAGATTTCGGATATGGCGTCTCACATATCTAATGCCGCGAGTGAACAACGCACCGTGACGGGTGAAGTGAGTAAGAATATCCAATTGGTGAATGATGTGTCTGACAACATGTCACATGAAGCGGATAATTCACGTCATCTATCAGAAGAGCTTCGTGGTATTGCTCAGCAACTAAATACACAAGTTCAGTTGTTCAAATACTAATGAGATGGTGTCGGTTTGTAACAGTCAGCCGATGAAAACATATAGTTGAGTAAGCAACACTGTATGTACAGCTAGGCTCTATAAATGGTCACTAATTGATTAGATAAAATAAAAGCCCCACGCATTTGCGTTGGGGCTTTCTTGTCTTTATATAACTCAGATCTTGTCTAGATAACCAGACAGCTAACTAAACTATGAAGTCGCTAATACTTTTACTTGATGTGCTAAGTACTCGTCGTAAGTACCTTGGAAATTAATCAGCTTCTTGTCTTTAACATCAATGATTTGAGTTGCTAGAGATGAAACGAACTTACGGTCATGGCTGACGAAAATCAATGTGCCAGTATAGACTTTTAGTGCTTCATTAAGCGCTTCAATTGCTTCCATATCCATGTGGTTTGTTGGCTCATCCATTACTAGAACATTGATATCTTGCATCATCAATTTTCCAAATAGCAGACGGTTCTTTTCACCACCCGAACAGTTTCTAGCTTTCTTATTTGCGTCATCAGCAGTGAATAGCAAGCGCCCTAGAATTCCGCGGACCATTAAGTCATCGTGCTTAACTGTACGCCACTGAGAAATCCAATCAAAAATGCTTAAATCGTTATCGAAATCTGCAGTGCTATCTTGTGGGCAATAGCCAACAGATGCATTTTCAGACCATTTTACCGTACCTTGATTTTGCTCTAATTCTTGAACTAAGCAACGTAGGAAGGTGGTTTTACCTACACCATTCTCACCGATTACTGCAAGACGTGTCCCCGCCTCTAGTAGTAAGTTACCGCCTTCAAAAAGAGTCTCGCCATCAAAACCATGACTAAGCTCTGTTAGCTCTAGAGCTTGGCGGTGAAGTTTTTTACCTTCACCAAAATCAATTGATGGGCTCATACGGCTTGAAGATTTCACCTCATCCAACGAGATTTTATCCATTTTCTTAGCACGAGAGCTGGCTTGTTTTGCTTTTGATGCATTAGCACCAAAACGATTTACGAAATCTTGAAGCTCGCTGATCTCGGCAGCTTTCTTAGCATTGCTTGCTAGGAGTTGATCTCGAATCAAACCAGATGCTTCTAAGAAGTACTCATAGTTACCTGGGTAAACTCTTAGTTCACCATAGTCAATATCTGCCATGTGAGTACATACAGAGTTCAAGAAGTGTCTATCGTGCGAAATGATGATCATTGTACATTTACGCTGGTTTAGCTCTTCTGCCAACCAGTTGATTGTGTGAATGTCCAAGTTGTTTGTTGGTTCATCAAGTAACAAAATATCAGGGTTAGCAAACAATGCTTGAGCTAGGAGTACTCTTAACTTCCAGCCTGGTGCAACTTGCTGCATTAAACCGAAATGAAGTTCTTCCTCAATACCAGCTTGGATAAGAATATCGCCAGCACGGCTTTCTGCGGTATAGCCGTCCATTTCTGCGAATTCACTTTCAAGTTCCGCTACTTTCATTCCATCTTCTTCGCTCATTTCAGGCAAAGAATAAATACGTTCACGTTCTTGTTTTACTTCCCAAAGCTTCTTATCTCCCATGATCACAACATCAATTACGTTGTATTTTTCAAAGGCAAATTGGTCTTGGCTCAATACGCCTAGTTTCTCTCCAGGAGTAATAGAAACATTACCTGAACTAGGAGTAAGAACACCACTTAGGATCTTCATAAAAGTCGATTTTCCGCAACCGTTAGCACCGATTAAGCCGTAGCGGTTACCGTTACCAAACTTAGCTGAAATGTTTTCAAACAAAGGTTCAGCGCCAAATTGCATTGTGATGTTCGCAGTAGAGATCAAAAAATTATGTCCTAGGAGAGTACTTGCCTAATAGTATCCAGCGTTCAACGCAAAATAAAACAAGGATAGTAAGAATTAAAGAGGAAATTGAGGCGCGAATTATACAGAGATCAGGATCACATTGTCGAGGCTAAATACGGAGCTTGTCTTTAATAAATAAAAAGCCCATCGAAATAACTTCTAATGGGCTTTAATTAAATGGAGTAAACGCTAAGAATTATTTTGTGATTTTATCCTGAACGTATTTTTGACCTACATCGACAACTGCAACATCTCTAAAGAAACTGCGTCCCATTAGTAATGGAAAAGTCAGATGAGTTCGATCGGCTAGAGTAAATTCAGTTTTCTCTTTTAGATCGCCAATTTGAATCCATGTGGAAACAACTGCACGCTCTTGTGACTTATTAGCACTTGATTGTTTGATTTTAACCCAACGCTCAACTGGTAAGCTAATTTCAGCAGTTTTAATACCGTCGTGTTCGATTTTAAACTTAACCCAATCTTTGCCGTCTCTTTCAAATGGCACGATATCAACAGCGCTGATAGAAGATGTGGTTGCACCTGTATCAATTCTTGCTTTCAGCGTCTCTTTCAACCCTGGAACAAATACCCACTCTTCTTCACCTAGAATTAGCTTTCCATCAGCTGTCTTCTTTACTTTCTCAACTGGTGGCTTTACTTCTTTTTTTGGTTCTTCAACTGGTTTTGCTTCCGATATTTTATCTTCCGTCTTATCCGTTTCTTCTTTAACTGTTGATTCAGTCTCTGTCACTTCTTTCTCAACAGGTTGTTCGATTTGTGGTTTTTGCTCTGGCTCTGCTGGTACTTGATTAGTTGTAGAACAAGCAACAAGACCACCACTTAACATAAGAGTAATGATTACTTTCCAGTTGTACATTTATTCACCATTTATTTAGATACATTTGCAATCGCGCTAGCAACATAAGGAATATGCGATTCTGAAAGACCAGCTATGTTGATTCGACCATCACCAACACCATAAATGCCATACTCTTCACGAAGCTGTTGCATTTGCGATTCATTAAAGCCTAGTACAGTAAACATACCTTTATGACTTTCAATGAAATCAAAGTGTGACGTGTTATGAATATTTCGCAATTCCAGACACAATGTTTGTCTTAAATTTAACAAACGCTGCTGCATTTCACTTAACTCTGTCTTCCAAATCGTTGTTAGCTCTTGATTTTGAAGAATAGTTTTGACAAGTGCAGCGCCGTGATCTGGCGGCATAGTGTAAGTTGAGCGTGCCAGAGTGAGTAACTTCCCTTTTGCGTTCCCTACATGCTCACTGTTTTTACCAATAACGATTGCGGCTCCTGTTCTTTCTCTGTACAGACCAAAGTTTTTAGAACATGAAGTCGTGATCATCATCTCTTCAACGTTATTAGCCATAAATTGAAGACCTTTAGCGTCTTCTTCTAGGCCATCGCCGAAACCTTGATATGCAATATCAACAAAAGGTAAGAAACCATTCTTTTGAGAGAGTGACGTAATTTCTTGCCAAGCTGCAAAGTCAATATCTGCACCTGTTGGGTTATGGCAGCAACCATGCAATAAGACCACATCTTTAGGACCTGCTTTTGCTAAGTCATCAAGCATACGAGCAGTATCGACTTGTTTAGTCTGAGGGCTAAAGTAAGAATAATGTTTTACTTTTAAGCCAGCAGCTTCCATGACTGGTTTATGATTCACGTAGCTCGGATTAGATATCCAAATAGTGGTATCAGGTTGGGCAACTTTTAATAAGTCTCCTAGCATGCGTAAAGCGCCACTAGCGCCAGGTGTTTGGATAGCAGCAACTCGATCCATTGCTGACGTTCCTTTAAGAAGAAGGTCAACCATGCTTTGGTTAAACTCTTCACAGCCAGCAAGACCTACATAAGCTTTGGTTTTTTGAGTCTCAACAACAATGTCTTGCGCCATAGAAACGGCTTTCATGATTGGTGTTTCACCTTGATTATTACGGTAAACACCAATGCCGAGGTCGACTTTATCAGCGCGAGTATCAGCTCGGTAAGCAACAGAAAGGGAAAGAATTGGATCTAAAGTTGGTTTTGGAAGTTGTGCGAACATGAAAGTCACAGCCCTTTGAAATTCAAGTAATAGTTTCAAGTTAACATTATCGTAGCAAAATCAAAAACGTTTTTTATTAGAAGCGTTTAGTATGTTTCATTTAGGTTAATTTAACGACTAAATGACTCATGAGCACTTTTGGAGAGATCTATTTTTTACCGCTCTAACCTTTACTGTTTATCAAACTATCAAGTTGGAGCATTCTTCTTAAATTGCCTTGGAGTCATACCTGACCAAGCTTTAAATCTTGTGCTGAAGTTCGCAGCATTCGGATAACCAACAATTTCTCCAATGTGCTGAATGGACCAATCACTCGACCTCAACAACCTTGCGCCATATTCCATTCTCATTCTCATTATATGTTCCATTGGGCTATGAGAATGATATTGCTGGCATAACCTGTGGAAATGAGGTTCCGAGCAAGGAAATAAACCGGCAAGCTCTTTTACATTCCATTCTTTATGCAATTGCTTTTGGACATTATCAAATACGCGTCTTAATCGAATTGAGTTTCTTGATTGTTCTTGAGGTATTGGTGCATTAATTATGGCTTCAATTTGAGCAACGCTGTGAATTGCAACTTTTCCTCCAAGGTCAATTGGAAGAGAGATACTCCTCAACAAAGTATGAACGCATGATGCGACCACCTCTGCTGCCGGCGTTAATGAATAATTCACTTCACACCCAATAACGTCATTCCATTTTTTATCTGCTGATAGAAAGATCCACGCGATTTGCCATGTTTCTTCCTCTATCCCGAATCCATTCTCTATAAAAGCAGGCACACTTATGCAAGAGCCAGGTTCAAGTATGTATCTACAAGCCCCACTTTCTAGCCAACCTTTTCCTCTTACGGTAAACAGCAGCATGTGCTTTTGTTGATTCTTACGATAAACCGAAAAAAAGTCACGACACGTTGCTGTTCCACATTGAACAATGCCTAGTTCTTGAAATGCAAGGACATGACTTTGATCTACAAATTCTTGGTGGGTACTTTCAGATATTACATACTTTTCTTGCTTGTCATTCATTTTGATAGTTTGGCAAAAGTTTATGATTAGTTAAGAAAATACACATTCTAAAAATCTCTATACACTTTTTCCCTATTAGGAGAAGGAGATTTGCGATGCTCAATACATATAATCATTTAGACAAAGAATTCTGGCAAAAAATCATCAAGATAGGTGTACCTGTTTCATTGCAATCTATGCTGTTTTCATTGCTTGGCGTTATCGATATTTTCATGGTTAACCAGCTTGGTGATGCCGCAACTGCCGCTGTTGGTGTGGGAAATCGTATCTTTTTCTTCAACTTAATCATGGTGGTAGGGATAAGTGGTGCGGTTAGCATACTAGCTTCGCAATATTTTGGGGCTGGTGATTTTAATGGTATTCGCAGGACATTAGTTCAGTCTTGGGCTTTCTCTTTACTGGCTGTGACTCCTTTCATTGCGTTGTACTTGTTGGCTCCTGAATCAGTCGTGTCTGTGGTGGCCTCAGATCCTGATTACATATTCATGGCAAAGGATTACCTATGGATAACAGGAGCCAGCATTTTAGGTACAGCGTTGGTCGTCCCTCTTGAATGTGCTCTTCGTTCTGTTGGAAATGCCAAATTACCGACTCAAATTAGCATTCTGGCTATTGTTATAAATGCAGTTTTAAATGCTCTGCTCATTTTTGGTATGTTTGGTTTCCCAGAGTTAGGGGTTGTTGGTGCTGCTATAGGTACAACAATTTCAAGACTCATTCAGACTATTGCTCTATTTTATCTTGCGATGAAACACCATAAAAATATTTTCCCGACTCGCCAAAGCTTTAATGAAGCGATGATGCCTGTCTATAGAAAGAAGTACCTCTCTGTCGCTATTCCTATGATGGTGCACGATACAGCTTGGGCTGGAGGGTTAATCGTTTATAACGTGATTGTGGGGCAAATGGGGGTTGGAGAATTGGCGATTATCTCCCTCTTGTCACCGGTTGAAAGTGTATTAATCTCTGCTTTCATGGGGTTTGCGGTTGCAGCGTCAATCATACTTGGTAATGAAATTGGTGCTAAAAACTACAGTAGAGTCGAGAACACGGCTTGGGGATATGTCTTGGTCAGCTGCTCACTCGCTATTTTACTCGCAGTCCTGTGTTTCTTAGCGAAACCTCTGATTGTTCATGCGATAGACCTTACTTACTTAGAGTTTAAAGACACTGCTGTAAATGTATGTTTAGTTATGATCTTCGGAATGATCTTCCGAGTATTTAATATGGTGGGTATTGGTGGAGTGATGAAAAGTGGCGGTGATATAAATTACAGTATTTTCATCGACTTGTTTGGTCAGTGGGCAATTGGGATACCACTCGCGTACATAACTGCGATTGTCTATGGTTGGTCGTTAGAATGGGTATTACTGATTGTCATCATAGAGGAAGTGGTAAAAATCGGTTTAACCACACAGAGAATTAATTCTAAGAAGTGGATTAATAACCTTATTGAAGAACCTACCCCACTTAGGTGTTAATGCATAGGTTATTGGAAAACTTAGAGTCTAATTGTAGATATCGATGCAACATTGAATCTAACAGTAACTAAAACAAGCTTTAGGTAGACAGAAAGTTAAAGAACTCACACCCAAGGGCTTCATCTGCGGCATTTGCCAACGATAAAGCCCTTTTTTATCGACTTATAAATCAGTAAATCGATGGATGATTTGATTCGCACTGCCACGCCACTCTAAGCTTGGGTCGGCTTCTTCTTGTATGAATTTACCATCAATAAGGGTATCGACTAAGTTAACCAATTCACGTTGCTCTACCGTAAGTTCATCAAGCATGTATCCAGACCACAGCCAGATATCTTTGCCGGGGCACTCTTCTTTTACACGTTTAACTAATGCAAGCACTTCACTCACATTTGCTGGATGTAATGGATCACCACCAGAAAGCGAAAGCCCTCTTCGTTTAATTCTCGTGTCATTCAAATCAGAAATAATGTGATCTTGAAGATCTTGTGTAAACAAGTGACCGGAATCAAGCCTCTGAGTCGATTGGTTGTAACAACCGCGACATTGATGAACGCAACCAGAAACAAACAATGTACAGCGTGTTCCTGGTCCATTTACCACATCAATCGGATGATATTGCTGGTAATTCATATCTATCTACAAACCGTTTATAAGTGCTTTACGCGACGTTTAACTTCTTCTTGCTTACCGAAGTTAAATGGTCTCGCATCTGGGCTACCTAAATACCCACAAACACGACGTGTTACTGACACTTTAGTCGAGTCATGATTACCACATTTAGGGCAAGTGAAGCCTTTGCTGGTACAGTCAAACTCACCGTTATAACCACACTCATAACATTCATCAATTGGCGTATTTGTGCCGTAGTAAGGAACGCGGGTATAGCTGTAATCCCAAACGTTTTCTAGTGCTTCAATGTTCTTTTGCATATTCGGGAATTCACCGTAGCAAATGAAACCACCACTAGAAATTTGAGGATACGGCATTTCAAAATCAATTTTGTCGTACGGATTTACTTTCTTTTGAACATCTAAGTGGAAGCTGTTTGTGTAGTAACCACGGTCAGTTACCCCTTCAATAATACCAAACTCTTTAGTATCGATGCTGCAGAATCTGCTACATAAGTTTTCACTTGGCGTGCCATATAAGCTGAATGCATAGCCTGTTTCTTTAGTCCATGAATCAACCACTTTCTTCATGTACTCAACAATTTCTAACGCTTTATTGCGTTGCTCTGCATCGTCGTATAAGTGTGAATCAGTACCAAACAAAGCCGTCATCGCTTCATGGATACCGATATAGCCAAGTGATACCGAAGCGCGGCCGTTTTTGAAAATATCCGCGATTGAATCATCCGCTTTCAAACGGACACCACATGCGCCTTCCATATATAGGATTGGGGCAACTCTTGCTTTCACGTTTTCTAAACGGCTAATACGCGTTTCTAGTGCTCGACGTGCTAAGTGCAGTTTTTCATCAAGCAATGTATAGAAGTCATCAATATTACCTTTTGCGTTAATCGCAATACGTGGCAAGTTAAGGCTAACAACACCTAAGTTGTTACGACCTTCATGAATCAGTTCGCCATTTTCTTCGTATGTATTCAAGAAGCTACGGCAGCCCATAGGTGTTTTAAATGACCCTGTCACTTCTACTACTTTGTCGTAGTTTAGAATGTCTGGGTACATACGCTTAGAAGCGCACTCTAGAGCCAGTTGCTTGATATCGTAGTTAGGATCTTGCTTCTGATGGTTTAAGCCATCTTTAATTGCAAACACTAGTTTAGGGAAAACCGCTGTTTTACGGTTCTTACCAAGACCTGCAATGCGGTTCTTCAAGATAGACTCTTGAATTAACTTTGAGCCCCAGCTTTCGCCTAAGCCAAAACCAAACGTTACAAAAGGCGTTTGTCCATTTGCAGTGTGCAGCGTGTTTACTTCGTATTCTAATGACTGGAATGCGTCATAACATTCTTTTTCAGTGCGAGCGATAGCAAATGCTTCAGGGCTATGAATGTCCCACTCTTTTGCTAATGACAGGTGCTTTTCATAGCTTGCCATTACATAAGGTTCGAGCACTTCATCGATACGGTTAATTGTTGTGCCACCATAAATATGGCTAGCAACTTGTGCAATGATTTGCGCGGTTACCGCTGTTGCAGTTGAAATTGATTTTGGTGTGTCAATTTCCGCATTACCCATTTTAAAGCCATGAGTTAACATGCCCTTTAAATCAATCAACATGCAGTTGAACATTGGGAAAAACGGTGCGTAATCTAGATCGTGATAATGAATATCACCACTTTCGTGAGCTTGAACGATATCTCGTGGCAAAATGTGTGTTTTTGCATAATGTTTAGCCACAATACCCGCAAGTAAGTCACGTTGAGTAGGAATTACCTTGCCATCTTTGTTTGCATTTTCGTTGATTAAATCAACGTTACTTTCTTCGATCAAACCTTCGATTTCACGAGTTAAAGCACTTTGCTTTTCACGTGCAATGTCGCGGTCGTGTCGGTATTCAATGTATGAACGAGCAAGTGATTTATATGGACCTTGCATGAGTTCATTTTCGACGATGGTTTGAATTTCAGAAATATGAACTTCATCGTACTCTTCGAGCTTTAATTCAACAGCTAATGCCACATTCAACGCATAAATAGCGATATCTTGGCTGACTTTTTCAGCAGCGGCTTCTACTGCAGCTTGAATACGATCTCTGCTAAACGGCGCTCTTGAGCCATCACGTTTGATTACGATTGATTTCACCACGTCTCCTTACTCAGAGTGCATTCACAGGGTTATCCACAGATACACTATATAGAGCTATTTATTATTGAACTAACACTAGATGTTGTGGC
Organism: Vibrio sp. 99-70-13A1; assembly: GCF_013114625.1. Taxonomy (GTDB): domain Bacteria; phylum Pseudomonadota; class Gammaproteobacteria; order Enterobacterales; family Vibrionaceae; genus Vibrio. The sequence continues at coordinate 2,032 of NZ_VTXD01000011.1, read as the reverse complement.
GTATTTAACGAGAACCACCGAGATAGAGCATTGATCTAGATCAAGAATAATCGTAAGCTGACTAATAACAATTCGATCTTGTCGCTCGACTTCTCAGTTGAAAAGAAACAATGTAACTGATGAAAAAAAACTTAAAAGAGTTGAATTTTCTGTAGGTGTTGTAGGATAAAGGCTAACTATCAATTGCAGACTCTATTATGGACAATTCGCATGACACAACGAAATAAATGGCTTGCACTTCTTTGCTTTTTTAGCATCTCATCATCTGCTACTCCATTAACCGTTTCAACGTGGAATATAGAGTGGTTAACAACCAAAACCTCTAACCAATTAAGCATCCCTCAACGCACCCAAGAAGATAAAAGCAAGCTTAGTGAGTACTTCAACAAGTTAAATTCAGATGTAGTCGCTTTTCAAGAAGTAGACAGTATTGAAGCTCTGAGTCGGATATCAGGTAATGAGTACGATTTATTCTTATCAGAACGTGCTGATCCTGTTAATAAACAACATCAATTCAGCCATATAAATCAATACACAGGCTTTGCTGTACGAAAAGGAACCTCTTTCACTAACTACGCTGACTTCCCACTTGAAAAGAACAGTAAGCTCAGATTCGCGAGTTATATATCTGTGGAGATTGATGGAAACGAGGTGCATCTCTTATCAATTCATTTGAAAGCAGGCTGCAGCGGAGCCTATAGAGGGAATAAGAATTGCCAGCGTTTAAAAGCTCAAGGTAAAAGATTAAATCAATGGATTAGAGCTAGAGAGGAAAGTAATGATGCTTATATCATTCTTGGTGACTTCAACCATAACCTTGGTTACTCCAATGATTGGATGTGGGATATTTTAACCGATAACACATCAGCAACCCTAGCGACAAAAAACACTCAGGCTAAGTGTAAAATTCGCTCCAATAGACATAAAGGTAAAACTCACCAGTTTCGTTCTGTTATAGATCATATTGTGGTGAGTGATTCACTGAGCTTTCAACCTGCAGAGCAGAATCTTTTTAAGACTCAAGATGTACTTGATTTTAAACTTAGTGACCATTGCCCTGTGAGTAGTGTTGTGCAATTAGTCACTCCAAGCCGTTAATCTCGATTTTGATTATTTACTTTGCAAAGCCACAGCGGCTTTCATGCCAATGAGCATTGTAATAATAAATACAATAACGCTTGTCGCCCCGCCACCTAAACTGGTTACCGCTGGACCGGGGCAAAAACCCGCTAACCCCCAGCCAATCCCAAACAGTGCAGCTCCGCCAACTAGCTTCTTATCTATCACTTGATTGGTTGGTAGTTTGAGTTCGTCTCCATTAAACGCCTGTTTTCGTTTCTTGATGACTAGATGGTAAACAGGTGTAAATACTGCCAGTGCACCTCCCATTACAAATGCAAGGCTTGGGTTCCACTCTCCTGTTATATCAAGGAAACCGAGAACGTTAATAGGGTCAACCATTCCAGATATCACCATACCGCTACCAAATAGAACTCCAGACACTAAACCAATAACAGATTTATACATTGATTCATTCATTACATGACTCCTGTAACTTTGGTGACGAGTACAGTCAAAGCAGCAAAAGCCATAAATGTTAATGTTGCAACGATTGAACGTTTAGAAAATCTCGCTAACCCAACAATCCCGTGTCCACTCGTACATCCATTAGAAATTTTGGTTCCAAACCCGACAAGAAGCCCTGCGATAGCCACTAAAACAAGATTACTGCTTTCAACGACTGGCAGCTCAACACCAAACGGTAGCAAGATAAATACGCTGGCAATCATTCCCACTATAAAAGTAATCCGCCAACTAGACTCGCCTTTTACTGGCTTCAACAAACCGCTGACGATCCCGCTAATTCCGGCAACGCGCCCTATAAACAACAATAAAATACTCGCTGAAACACCAAGCAACATACCTCCAGCTAATGCATGCCACGGAATGGAATAACTCATATTTACCTCTGCTTCACTTCTAACGTAATTACTGATCAATAAACTATAAATTCTGTCTCTTATACACATCA
>NZ_VTXD01000002.1 GCF_013114625.1 Vibrio sp. 99-70-13A1 | reverse complement strand
TTTTTATACAACTTTTATTTTTAATTAATACTCGTCTCATACCACGTAATTTTAAAAACTCATTATAGTTATATTCAAGTTCTCAAGAGAATAAACATAAAGGCGAGCAAGGTATGAATATGAGTCGATCAGTTCTAATAATGACAACATTATTCTTATCTAGTGGTTTTGTGATGGCGAGTACATTAACGTTATCGTTAACTGGGCACATCAAAAATCATTGCGAAATCAATTTTAATGACGGAAGAAGCTTAGATTTTTCTGATGAAATACAAAAATCATTACCATTTGATATCCAATGTAACCAACCATTGAGTATGTCGGTTTATTCACGAAAAGGTGGGCTAGAGAATCAGCAAAGTAATGCTAAGCAAGTGGTGCCTTACGAAGTGGATATTGATATTGAATCCATTGGTTTAAACAGCACTTTGCAGAGCCAGGACATAGCTTCACCAACGGTTATTAATAGTTCAAGTGTTATTCCCTTCGACACTGCTGGTGTCATGAGAGTAACGCTGAAAGAAAACCTGCTATATGCGGGGTATTACGAAGATGTCATCGAAATTGATGTATTTCCATCAATACATGGCAGTAGCAAGTAAATCATCTGCGGATTGCAGAGCAGTAGTGGCTCTTGTTTGGAACAGAGTCATGACAAGTACGTCTTAAATCTTTTTAAAGGAATCTATTCATGAAAAAGCTAACATTATGTGCAATTGCAGTATCAGGATTATTTGCCGCTCAAGCAAATGCGGGCGATGTACAACTTGCTGGTTATGTACCAGCAGTTTGTGAAGTGACTGGGTTGAATACACAGCTACTCGATTTTGGTTCTGTAACAACAGCAAATCAGACCGTTAGTTACGGTTTAAATATTCAGTGTAATGATGGCGATGGTGCAACCGTCACTATGACCAGTGCAGAAGGTGGTCTTGAGTCTGATGATAAAGAAGACTTTTCCATTGCATATGATGCAGTGTTAAGCCCTGCTGGTCTAACTGACCTTACACTGAATGCTCCTGGCGGTATTGGTACTAATGGAGCTTCGAACTCTGCATCATATGGTGGTTCAGGTCTGCTTGCTACTGGTGTGTCAGCAACATTAGATATTGAAACTCAAGAAGCAGCTCCTTGGTCTGGTGGTTATTCAGACACATTGACAGTTCAAATCTCTGCTAACTAGATAATATTCAAATCGAAATGGGAGAGCAGTGCTCTCCCATTCATTTTAGGAGCCTGTTGAAATGGACTTTTTCAGAAGTATCTACATTGTGTGCTTATGTTTAATAAGTTTACCTGCCTTAGCTTATAAGGTTCAGCCAATGGTTGCCGAGATGACTCCAATTGGTAAGAACGCACAGATGTCAATGAGGATTGATAATACTGGAGACCGCCCCTTAACAGTGGAGCTTGAACCGTTATCTATGTCACTAGACAAGCTGGGGAATGAAACCACGCAACCTGCCGATGATGATTTGTTAGTCATCCCTGTTACCGCCGTGATAGATCCTGGACGTTCGCAGTCTGTAATGGTTCGATATCTTGGTGAGCCATCTATTACTCAGTCTCGTTCTTATCGTATTGCCGTGCGCCAAGTTAAAGTCGATCGTGGTCAAAATGAGGCGGCTAATGTTGGCTTGTTATTACAGTTTAATACCTTACTTAATGTTCGCCCGAAAAACACTAAAGCTGAGTTGAGTGTACAGACGATTGAATCAAGAAATAATCAATGGCTGGTTGAGGTAAAAAATGATGGTGATAGCTATGGTCGTTTAACTAACACTAACTGGTCAGTTTCAGATAAAAGCCACTCAGTTTTCATGAAAGGTAGCGAGATTGGAGAAAAAGTAGCTGGAACATTAGTTTTGCCCAAATCAAGTCGTGTTTTTGTTATGGAGTCATTAGAGGGTTTTGATTCTGTACCGACCTCCATTGAAATCGAAAACTTGGATTAAACATGCGTATGCGTAGTGTTATTTTCTTTTCTGTGTTGATGATTCTAATGGGTGCTAGAGCGCATGCTATTGTCATCAACCCAATGGTCACAGAAATGGATGTTTTGTCTGGTGGAATGGCACAAATTGTTCTCACGAATAATTCGACCCAACAAGCGCCGATAGAAGTCAATCTACGCCAACTTGCCTTTAATCCTGATGGTACATTCCTCGCAAAAGATTCTGCCGATAAGCGGCTTATGGTTTTTCCGCCCGCCGCCATTCTTAAGCCTGGAAAATCACAAGTCTTTCGCTTGCAATGGCTGGGTGACAATCAACCGCTTAATCGATCTCAAAGTTACTTCTTACGTTTTAGTCAGCCGTCGCTCGTCCCTTCTCAGGGTGACCTATCGGGGATTGCTGTACAAATTCATTATAATGCGATCATTCATGTTTATAGCTCTGCCCATAAGCCTAATGTCACCTTGCAAGTTCGCGATGATAGCTCTGTTGTGGTGGCTAACAAAGGTGAAAGGTATGCCTACTTAAATTCGTTGACGTTTATTTCTGAACAAGGCAATTCGACTATAAAGCCCTTACAAAGTCAGGTATCGAGCGTTGCAGGTGAGTCGCCATATTTTGATGAACATTTCCTTCCCCCCTCAAGTTTCATTGAGCTTGGAAATAATGAAAAGTTAGAGCCAGGGGAGTATCAAGGGTATGAAATGTAACACGTTGAGATCGCTAAGAACGTTGAGAGCTTGGGGGCTGTGTTTGTTGATTTTTTTTTGTTCAGCGAATGTTGCTCTGGCAAAAAGTGGCACTTTAAACCCGACAGGTCGAGATATTGAGCTTATTTCATTATTAAAGATAAGCGATAGCGTGTTAGGTGAAGCTGAAGTGGTCATTACTGCCGATGATAAAATCTTACTTCCAAAAGAAAGTACTTTGATTTTACTTGAAGGGTTAGTGACTGATGATGCGTTAACGGCTCTTAGGAACTCGACAGCGGAAGCTTCATTATCACAAAAACATTTTAGCTCAGCAGGGTTGGATCTGACATTCGACTTCTCAACATTGGAATGCATTGTCACGGTTCCCTCTCAATTTTTGAAAACGCAGCAGTTGTCTGCCAACTCTCTGATGTACACGGATAGTAACCATTTATCACCAGCATGGATGAGTGGGTACGTGAACTTATCTCTTTCTGGCAATCAATCAAAAACCGTTGACGATTCTTCTATCAGTGTTACGAGCTTTAACCATCGAATTGATTCCGCCCTTAATATCGGAAGCGCTAATTTTGAGTACGAAGCTGTCTATGAAAATGTGGAAGGCGAATCTTCAACCTATGCGAGACAGGGAACGAGGATGAATATGGACTTTCCGTCACAAGGTACGCGCCTAGTGGTTGGAGATATGTTCAATGCAGGAAAGAACCTACAAGATAGTGCTGATATTTTAGGCATTGGACTGACTCGGGATTTTACATTAATCCCCACACGGAATGTGCGTCCTAAAGCGACCCAAAGCTTTACCTTACAAAGAACGTCTAATGTTGATGTATTAGTCGATGGCATTGTCGTCCAAAGGTTAACGCTTAATGCGGGGAGCTATAATTTAAGCGATATCCCTTTGGCTGAAGGAACAAATGATGTTGAGTTAGTGATTACTGATTCGAGTGGTAAAGAGGAACGTATTCAATTTTCAGTGGCGACCGGGAATGACCTCTTAGACAGCGGCGAGTTTGAATATAGCCTTATGGTTGGGGTGCCAAGCGAGGCTGCTGGAAATAAGATTGAGTATCAAAGCTCTGAATATTTGGCTCATGGTTACTTCGATTACGGGGTTACGCCATGGCTAACGCTGGGTATCAATGCACAAAATAGAGAAGACTTATATCAATATGGGGTGTCGAGTTTAATTGCCACCAGTATTGGTGTGACTGAATTTATAGCATCGCAGAGTTCCCACCCTAGCTTAGGAAGTGGTTACGCTTATCGAGTTGCTTACGATGCCGATCTATTGAATGACCCTTCCTTGAATCCACAACTCAGTATCATCTACGACTATCAGTCTGAAAACTATTCAGGCGTCGGAGATTACGACAGCTCTTCAACCTCACTGAACTCAGTTGAACACTATGTATCACTTTTCAGCTCTATTGATGTGACGTCTAGGCTCAGGGCTGCGTTATCTGGCTCATATAGCTCAGGTTCAAAGACCGATGACAACTTCTGGATGGTGAGCCCAAGCTTATCAGGCCCTTTGTTTGGTACGCCTGCGACATGGAGCTCTCGATTTAATTACCGAGATTATAAATATGACCACGGCAGTGATGATGAGTTTTCAACAACACTGTCATTGAGTTGGCCTTTGAGTAAGCAAACCAGAGTGGTAAGTCGATATCAAAGTGATAAAGATCTGGGCTCTGTTGATGTGAGTTATAAAGACGGGGTTGGAAGTGCTGGTGGCGTATCCGCTTATGCCACCCTAGTGACGGAACGAGATATCGATTCTAACCTTGATGCCGGTGTGAATTATACCGGGAACCGAATTCGAATTATTGCAGACCACACTACTCGTTACCAAGACCTCAATGCAGATGATCGTAGCCATAATACTCGCTTTGAACTGTCGAGTGCCATTGCCTTTGCTGGTACTTCTGTTGCGGTTGGGCGTGAAGTTGGAGAAGCTTTTGCGATTGTGAAAAAACATAAAAGTTTAGCTGAAAATAAAGTTGCAATAGACCCAGAGCGAAATACTGAGTACTCACGAGTGTACAGTGTTGGGGATAGCAATATGTTAGTGCCTGATTTAGTCGCTTATAGCTCACAACTGATTACTTATGATGTAGACGATCTACCCCCTGGATATGATCTGGGCGATGGGGCATTTTCTGTTTATCCAGGCAATAAACAAGGGTATGAATTGGAAGTGGGATCTGATGCAGTATTAACGGTAATTGGTAGTTTGTTCCACGCCGTCACTAAAGAACCCATAGCACTTATTGCAGGTAAGGCTTATTACTTAGGAAAAGAATCCGGTAATAAAGTTCAGGTTGATAAAAATCACGAGCCGCTAGAGTTTTTTACAAACAGAAAAGGGAAGTTTGCTATTTCAGGCATGAAACCAGGTCACTACCGGTTAGAGCTCAATACCAAGAAGAAGCAGACACTTGAAATTACGTTACCCGAGAATAGTGACGTACTTGTGCGTATAGGAGAAATGTATGTGGACTAACATTATCAAAGCTTGTGGTGTGGCTTTTATACTCACAAGCACCAGTAGTTTTGCTACCAGTCAAAGCCAATGCGATGTGAGGCTCATCAGTTTAGAACCCGTTTCTGCGCGGTCAATTTATGATGTATTTTCTACCGCACAGTCTCCGTTAGTTCAGCATTACCAATTACGGGCAGATATAGCACAAGAAGGCTGTAGCGTGTCGGTAGAGTTGGATATTGATGAAGGTTCCAATCAACTTAGAGGGAATGCAGGTCAGGATCTTGGTTTTGAATGGTCTGGGACAAACGGATTTATTAGAGGTGGAAGGTGGTTAGTGACGTTGACACACGATGAACCTATTACTCAATTCCAATTGCGGTACCCCTCTGGACAATGGCTGACATCTGGTGCTTTTCATGGGCAAATGACGGCTAATGTGATTGAGTCAGGCAGTAATACCAGTGCATCATTATCAAACTCTAAAGAGCTGACTTTAGATGTTGAAGCTGACGTAATACCGAGCGCTAAAATCCAGTTCTATGGTTTATCTCAGCGTCATTATGATTTAGATCTGGGTGAATTAAACTCGAGTAAAATTATCCATTCAGGGCCTAAACTTTGGGTGCAAAGTACCAGTGAATATGTGATTTCATTTGAATCTGAAAATTTGGGGCATTTACGACATGACTCCGCGGATAGAGCTTGGGATATCGCTTATCAAATTATGGTCAACTCAGAAACGGTGCCGCTAGAGACAGCAAATAGCCAATGGCGATCAAGCCAGTCAACACAAGGGCAAACTGTGCCTATGTCTTTTGTGATTGGTGATGTTGGGCAAAAGCCGGGTGGGAGCTATAAAGATATATTGCATATTTCGATTGAGCCTGATTTATCCCAATCTCCATAATTTAGCTAGAACTAGAACTAGAACTAGAGCTAGAGCTAGAGTCAGAGCTAGAGTCAGAGCTAGATAAAAAAATCCCCATCACGTTCATGATGGGGATTTTTAATAATCACATTTTATTTTAGCCTATTACTAGGAAAAGCTGCCCGCTTAATCTAGACCGTATTCTTTATAAACACGGCGACACGCACGACCATCACTGTGGAATAAGTGACAACGGTGAGCTGGAATACCAATAGCCAGTTTGTCGCCTGGTTCAATCGTTAGCGTATCTGGCTGACGGTAAATAACGTCTGCATCTGCACTTTCAAGGTTCAGGTAAACTTGAGTTTCGTTACCAAGTTTTTCAACGATCATTACATCGCCTTCGATGCTAGCGTCACCAGTTTCAGATGAAACTAAATGCTCTGGGCGAACACCCAGTGACATGCGATCACCTTCATTAACCGTTGTACCATCAACATCGATCCAGAAAGTTGTGCCGTTAGACAGTTGAACCAATACGCGTTCTGATTCTACTTTTTCAATCTGCACACTCATGAAGTTCATCTTAGGTGAGCCGATAAAGCCAGCAACAAAGCGGTTTTCAGGGTAGTGATACAGTTCTAGTGGGCGACCAACTTGAGATACATAACCACCATCAAGCACCACAATTTTGTCTGCCATTGTCATTGCTTCTACTTGGTCATGCGTAACATAAATCATGGTACAGCCAAGTTGACGTTGTAGCTTAGTAATTTGTGAACGCATTTGAACACGAAGTGCAGCATCTAGGTTAGAGAGCGGCTCATCAAGTAGGAATACATTTGGCTGAGACACAAGAGTACGACCAATTGCCACACGCTGACGTTGACCACCAGATAGTGCTTTTGGTTGACGCTCTAGTAGGTGACCTAATTGCAGAATTTCTGCTGCATGCTCAACACGTTTATCAATCTCAGCTTTGTTTGCTTTAGCAAGCTTAAGACCAAAAGACATGTTGTCGTATAGATTAAGGTGAGGATAAAGAGCATAAGATTGGAATACCATCCCAACCCCGCGCTTTGAAGGTTCAACGTCGTTCATACGTTGGTCACCAATGTACAAATCACCAGAAGTGATGTCTTCTAAACCAGCGATACAACGCAGTAAGGTTGATTTACCACAACCAGATGGCCCAACGAACACGACAAACTCGCCTTCGTTAATCTCTAAGCTAACATCCTTAGAAATCTTCACATCGCCATAGGATTTACAAACGTTTTTTAGCGTAACACTTGTCATCTAGCTCGTCCTCGATCAAATTTTATTATCTACTGCTGATCATTATAAGAGATTTTCGTTCCAGCAGTAACAGTAGGAATTGGTAAGTAGTTGAGAAAGTAAGAAAAAATGGGTGAATCTTAACTGGCTCGTTAAGCTTCACCCATCATAGCCAAACACTCATCTATTCCCCCACATCAAACTAAACCTCCCCCGTGAAAGCTTCACTAGCTTAGTTTGATGCTCATAGGTGAATACGGGCAATGCAAACCAACATACTGCATTTAAGTTGCCTATTGTGCATCTTAAATGAAACTGCTGGTAAAAGGGTTCTTACTATCCACTCTTGGATGGATGCAGTTTCAGGGAATTAAGGGGAAGGCGCATCCTCCTAATGAGATATTTACTGGGGGGAGTAGTAGGGGAGGAGTAGATAAATAGGATTATTGAGAAATGGCGATCCACTTCAAATAAATTTACCGCATAACGGTGATGTTGATCACGGTGAGTATTTGTTTTGTGATTTCGGTCTCTAACGTTACCGGATGGTGATCACGAAATTAGGCCATAATAGCAAGGGCGTAGTCGCTAGGATGATGATTGAACCCTTGTTTTCTCAGATCATAAGCATCGAAACTTGGCTCATCCTTAGTGATATGCCCTACGTATAAATATAAAAAGGATATGAACATGAAAAACGCTCTAAGCGCTGTCGCACTAGGTACACTAGTTGCACTGGGTTCTTTTGGTGCTAATGCTGCTATCGAAGAAGGTCAACTGACTATTTGGGTTGGTGGCGATAAAGCTTACGAAGGAATGGCAGAGGTCGGTAAACGTTTTGAAGAAGACACTGGCGTAAAAGTAACTGTCGCGTTCCCAGATAAACTAGAAGAGAAATTCTCACAAGTTGCAGCTGCTGGCGACGGTCCGGACATGATCTTCTACGCACATGACCGTTTTGGCGGTTTTGCAGAAGCGGGTCTTCTTGCTGATATCAAACCTTCAAAAGAAATTAAAGAAGGTATCGTAGATTTTGCATGGGATGCTGTGGCGTATAAAGGCAAAACAATTGCTTACCCTGTAGCGGTAGAGTCTGTTTCACTTATTTATAATAAAGCGTTGGTTCCAAACCCACCTAAGTCGTGGGAAGAAGTTCCAGCTCTTAATGCTGAGCTACAAAAGCAAGGCAAGAAAGCTATCATGTGGCCACTACGTGGCGGCGCATACTTCACATGGCCACTTCTAGCAGCTGACGGCGGTTACGCATTTAAGCAAATTGCTGAAGGCTACGACATTAAAGATGCTGGTGTTGCAACTGAAGGTGTTCAAAAATCTCTTGGCTTCATCGAGAAGATGGTAAAAGACAAAGTAATTTCAGCAGACATGGATTACTCAGTTGCTGAGTCTGAATTTGTTGCGGGTAACGTAGCAATGACGATCAACGGTCCTTGGGGCTGGTCAAACATTGAAAAAGCAGGCGTAGACTACGGTGTTACCACGCTTCCTAAGTTCAATGGTAAAGCGTCTAAACCATTCGTTGGCGTTTGGGCTGGTGGTATCAGCACTGCTTCTCCAAACAAAGACTTAGCGGTTGAGTTCATGGAAAGCTACCTTCTAACAGATGCTGGTATGAAGAGCCTAAATGACGACAAGCCACTTGGCGCTGTTGCTCTAAACTCTTTCCAACGTCAACTAGATAGCGACACTCGTATCGCTGCAACAATGGACAACGCAATGAACGGTGAAATCATGCCGAACATTCCTCAGTTCACAACATTCTGGTACAGCATGGAAGAAGCAATTGGTAACGTAGTTGACGGTCGTCAAAACGTAAACCAAGCACTAGAAGCTGCTGAAGCTCGAATGACTAAGTAACAAAAAACATTAAACGAAAAAAACTTTTAAGGAGGGGGTAACCTCTCCTTACTTTCTTAAATTTTATATATCGCTAGCAGGTTCCTCTATGCAGTCAGTTCAAGGTACAGATGCTATCTCAGCACCAGCGAGCCTTCCCGGTAGTAAAAGCGTCTTCATCAAATGGGGAGCGCTTGGTACCGTAGGCTTAATCAATGGCTACGCTACTATTCTTATGTATTCTCGCGGTGAGCTCGCTTTTGCGTTGCTGACGGTGATTCTAACGGCTCTGGCACTTTACATTTTTGGTAGTAAGAAAACTTACGCCCACCGTTACATTTACCCAGGTATTGCCGGAATGATCCTATTCATTCTTTTCCCATTGGCATATACCGTCGGACTAGCCTTCACTAACTACAGTGCAAAGAACCAACTTACGCTTGAACGTACGCAAACAGTATTGCTTGACCGTACATTCCAAAGCGGAGATAGCTTCCCATTTACACTGTACAAGACTGATAACGGTCACCAAATTGTAGTGAAAGATGGTGAACAATTATTAGCGACAGATGAGTTCTCTTTGGAAGGCTTATCAGCGTCGGACATGGATTTATCTCTAATTGAAGCTTCTCAAGGTAGCAAAGAAAAGATCAAAACGATCATTCAAAATAAAGCGACGTTGAGCGGCATTGATTTCCATCTTCCAACGGGTGAAGACATCCGCATGAGTGGCTTACGTAAGTTTGCTTCTGTAGCGCCGTTGTATACCGTGCAAGAAGATGGGGAAACATTACTGAATAACGAAACTGGTGAAGTACTGAAACCTAATATGGATGTGGGTTTCTATCAGCCTGTTGATGAAAACGGCAGCTTTATTGGTAACACAATATCACCAGGGTTCGTTGTCGGTATTGGTACTCATAACTTTGAGCGTGTATGGAAAGATGATGGTATTAAAGAACCTTTCATTAGCATCTTTATCTGGACGGTTGTCTTCTCAATATTGACGGTTGGCTTAACACTCGCTATTGGTTTGGTACTGGCAAATATTGTGCAGTGGGAAGAGCTTAAAGGTCGAGGTGTTTATCGTGTATTACTGATTCTGCCTTACGCTGTACCTGCATTTATCTCAATCCTTATCTTTAAAGGTTTGTTTAACCAAAGTTTTGGTGAAATCAACATGGTGCTTGAAGCTATCTTCGGCTTAAGCCCTAACTGGTTCTCAGACCCAATTCTAGCGAAAACAATGGTGTTGATGGTTAACACATGGCTTGGCTTCCCTTACATGATGATTCTTTGTATGGGTCTGCTAAAAGCGATTCCTGATGATTTGTATGAAGCGTCAGCTATTGATGGCTCTAACTTCATTGATAACTTCCGTCACGTGACTTTCCCACTGATGATTAAACCGTTAACACCGCTTCTTATTGCTGCGTTCGCGTTTAACTTCAACAACTTCGTAATGATTCAATTGTTGACGAATGGTGGTCCAAACATGATTGGTACTTCTGAGCCAGCAGGTTACACGGATCTACTAGTAAGCTACACATACCGAATCGCATTTGAAGGCGGCGGCGGTCAAGACTTCGGCCTAGCAAGTGCCATTGCTACTCTGATTTTCCTATTGGTTGGTGGACTAGCACTACTGAACCTACGTTTCACTAAACTGTCTCAAGATTAAGGAGCAAGACAATGGCTATGGTGCAAGGTAAAAACCTTAAATACCGTGTGTGGGCAACGCATATCGCTTTGTGGTGTTTCCTAGCGATGATTATTTTTCCACTACTTATGATCATTGCGATTTCCTTCCGTGAAGGTAACTTCGCGACAGGTAGCTTGATTCCTGAGAATCCATCTTTGGAGCACTGGAAACTAGCGTTAGGAATGTCGGTAACGAACGCGGATGGTAGTGTTACGCCTCCTCCATTCCCAGTATTAACTTGGTTATGGAACTCAATTAAGGTAGCGGGTATCACGTCTATCCTAATCGTTTCACTGTCAACGACATCGGCTTATGCATTTGCTCGTATGCGCTTTAAAGGTAAAGAAACTATCTTGAAAGCGATGATGATTTTCCAAATGTTCCCAGCAGTGTTGGCTTTGGTTGCAATCTACGCGTTGTTTGACAAGTTAGGTCAATACATTCCATTTCTTGGGCTGAATACGCATGGTGGTTTGATTTTCTCTTACCTAGGCGGTATCGCACTGCATGTTTGGACGATTAAAGGCTACTTCGAAACCATTGATAACTCATTAGAAGAAGCGGCAGCTCTGGATGGAGCAACACCGTGGCAAGCATTCAAACTGGTATTATTACCACTTTCAGTGCCGATTCTAGCGGTTGTGTTTATTCTGTCTTTCATCGGTGTGGTTGGTGAAGTACCAGTTGCGTCTCTTCTGCTTTCAGATGTTAACTCTTACACATTAGCAGTAGGCATGCAGCAGTACTTGTACCCACAAAACTACTTATGGGGTGACTTCGCAGCAGCAGCCGTACTTTCAGCACTACCAATTACAGCAGTATTCTTACTTGCACAGCGTTGGTTAGTTGGTGGTTTGACTGCGGGTGGGGTAAAAGGATAAGCTATAGTGATAATAATAAGAGCGACCCTATAGGTCGCTCTTAATTGGCATTCTTATTACACTATTTGGTTTGGCCGCTGATCAGTAATAAGAGTAACTCTAGTGTTACGCATAGCTAGCTATTAATGAGGTTCCTTACGCCGTTAACCATTAATAGTGATTTGTAACCAGAACCTAAGCAGATGCTTGGGTTTTTTTATGCCTACTCTAAAATCACTTTAGCTAATAAATAGTCGTTGGAAACTAAATTATCAATAGAGGTCAAGTTGATGGATTTGAGTATAGAGAAGGGCAGTTCTATTAATACAATACTCATTCTGAGCTGCGTGAGAGTTCAACGATTAAGATGTAACAGAAGCTCATTACATGTACAAAATGATGCATGAGCAAGGTGTTGTATTGTAAGAAGGGAGTGTCTGATTAAGCCAAGCTTTCGACCTGCAAAGTGGAGACCCTAATCGGATTCATTATTAAGCGTAAGAAGACCGTAAATTAAGCGGTATTTGATCTTTTGGAATATAATCCGACTGATTCAGAAATAGTTATTCTAGCTACTTTAAAACTCTCGATTAGAGGGAGCACACCCTTGGTGCTGTAGCAAAACATAGATACTTTCTTGATTTAACGCGACTTTACGAAAGAGATCAGCAAAGGTGTTATCCCCGCCAAAACAAGCTTGAATATAGTGATTGATCTCATCGCTATTATAACCTTCCACATACAATGTTCGAACCCACTGATATTCCACTGCTTTTAAATTGTTGAGAGTTGATTCGCTTAGCGTGGTGCGTGTGATGCTCAAGGGTTACTCCTGAATATAGGCAAGTCCATTATTAGAAGTGGCATTTAAGCAAAGCAAAATGACGAATATATTACACGGCAGTTTAAAAAGTGTTCAGAGTCGATATTCTGTAAAAGAATGGAAGGAAAAGTGTATAAATCGCTCAACAACCGATAGGTGTGAGTGTGGTTGATTATAAAATACGATTAAAAATATACGACGGTTTAAGATGATCTAATGAAGAGTCGCTAGTCATGTCGTCAGTAAATAAAACCCAGCCCTTGGATTTTTCTCTATGAAAGTAAGTAAAAAGAGAATGAGCTAGGTTTTATCATTTAGATTCAATGTTGAGCATTTAGATGTTGTTTTTATCTAAACTGCTTAACTGAGAGTGCTTATGAGAGGCAGTTATTTTAGATACTTAACGTGAGCTTCCATCTCTTCGCCAATCTGTTTACGCATGTTCATTAAGCGAATCGCAGAATCACGAAGTTCAATATCTTCATCGGTCTCAGGTATCCATTCTGGCACCTTAGTTGGTGAGCCATTTTCATCAACAGCAACCATGATAACGATGCAGTGAGTCGTCAATCGATTGTTAAGTTCTTTAGGGTCGCTAGCTTGAACATCGATTGCGATATGCATAGAAGAAGAACCGGTATAAATAACTTTGGCACTTACTTCAACAAGGTTGCCTACATGAATAGGTGCAACAAAACGAATTCCCCCAGCGTAAGCAGTAATACAATATTTACCACTCCAACCCGCAGAACATGCGTAAGCGGCTAAATCGATCCATTTCATTGCTGCGCCGCCGTGTACTTTACCGCCGAAGTTCACATCCCCTGGTTCTGCTAAAAAGCGTAAAGTGACATCGCGTTTACCGCTTAGTCTGTTTTGACTACCGCTCATACACTGTTCCTAATTATTATATTTTATTGATTAACAAGTCAGTTACTTAATAGAAACAATATACCTAACGACATAAGAATTAAAGCAGAGATTTCCTTTTCACTACTAGATTTAGTTGGCACAATTAAACCACTTAAATCAGACAGTGTTTTCTATGCGCATTCTCCATACTTCCGATTGGCATTTTGGTCAAAATTTCTTTACCAAAAGCCGTAAAAACGAGCATCAACTTTTCATTCAATGGCTACTTAAGCAAGTCACCGCTTTTGATATTAATGCCGTTATTGTCGCAGGAGATGTGTTTGATACTGGCGCTCCACCTAGTTATGCCAGAGAAATGTATAACCAGTTTGTCGTGGACTTGAATCAATTAGGGTGTCAGTTGGTGGTACTTGGTGGTAACCACGATTCCGTTTCAACATTGAATGAGTCTAAACAGTTATTAGCATGTTTGAATACCCATGTTATCGCGAATACGAGTGATGATTTAGATTCGCAAATCATTCCATTAATGAACAAAGATAAGGTTGGGGCATACCTATGTGCCGTGCCTTTTGTTCGAGCGAGGGATGTCGTCAGCAGTCAGGCGGGTGAGTCAGGCGCAGACAAACAGCAAGCGTTGGGTCAGGCTATTTCTCAGCACTATCATTCCCTGTATGACCACGCGAATGAAATGAGACAGTCTAATCAGCTTTCTATCCCAATAGTTGCTACTGGGCACTTAACCGCACTTGGTGTTACTACGTCGGAATCTGTCCGTGATATTTATATTGGAACCCTCGATGGCTTTGATGCAAAAGGTTTTCCGCCAGCGGACTACATTGCATTGGGGCATATTCACCGCCCTCAAATTGTGGCGAAGAAGCAGCATATTCGTTACAGCGGGTCGCCTATTCCATTGAGTTTTGATGAATTAAAGTCAGAGAAACAGGTTGTGATGGTTGAATTTGAAGCAGATAAAGTCAGTGTAATTGAAACGATTTCTGTCCCTAGATTTCAAGCGATGGAGAGTGTGAAAGGAGACTTACAAGAAGTCGAAAGCAAACTAAAGGAATTAGCAACCGACTATTCGGAAGAGAACGTATGGGTATCGGTTGAAGTGAAAGTACAAGATTACCTATCTGATTTGCAGAACCGCATACAAGACATGGTCGAAGGCACCAACATTGAAGTACTTCAATTACGCCGTGCACGTGAAAACTATTCGGCTTCTTTGAGCCAACAAAACAATGAGACTTTGGCTGAATTAACGCCGTTTGATGTGTTTTCAAAACGCTTAGAACTTGAAGTGTTTGAAGGTGAAGATCAGCAAAATCGCAAAGAACGAATTACTCAGACTTTTAAACAAATTGTGTCGGACATTGAGCATAAGGATTCAGCAGAATGAAAATATTAACCTTACGCTTTGGTAACCTAAATTCACTCAAGGGCGAGTGGAAAATAGATTTTACCCAATCCCCATTTGTCGATAACGGATTATTTGCAATTACGGGTGCGACAGGCGCAGGTAAAACGACCCTGCTCGATGCGATATGTTTGGGTTTGTATCACAACACACCAAGGCTTGGCGCTATTTCAACGTCCAACAACGAAATTATGACCAGAGGCACAGCGGAGTGTTTTTCGGAAGTTGAGTTTGAAGTGAAAGGCAAAGCGTATCGATCATTTTGGAGCATGCGCCGTTCAAGAGGAAAGCTAGACGGCAATTTACAATCTGCACAAGTAGAGCTTGCAGAGGTTGAATCTGGCAAAGTGCTTGCCACCCAAATTAAGAAAAAATCAGAGCTGGTTGAGTCCTTAACGGGCTTAGATTTTGCCCGATTTACTAAGTCAATGATGCTTTCCCAAGGTCAGTTTGCCGCCTTTCTTAATGCTAAAGAGTCTGAACGAGCTGAATTATTAGAAGAGCTGACCGGAACTGAAATTTACGGTTTGATCTCAGAAGGTGTACACAAACAATATAGCCAGTCGAAGCAAGGTTTAGCGCAGCTGGAATCTCAGGCTGAAGGCGTTCAGTTACTGACTTCAGAGCAAATAGAAGCATTTACTCAAGATCTGTCTGACTTAATGCTTCAACAAAAGGCAAATAAGCAGACCCTGCTGGCTTTAACTGAGCATAAAAACTGGTGGAACCAACATCAAAAACTTAGCCTTGAATTGAGCCAAGCTGAAACCGAGTTTACTGGGGCAAAAACAGCGCTAGAAAATTCAGCTTCAGAGATGGAAAAGTTAGCTAAAAGTGAACCTGCTGAAAAGCTTCGAACTCCTCATACTTTGTGGCAAGAATCTGGACGTCAGTTAACGTGTTTAGAAAAACAGAACCAAGCTAAGAGCGAACAGCTAATTGCTACGCAAGCCTCATTTGATGAAAAAAGCCGAGAGTTAACAACGGCTGACACCAATTTAGAGCAAGAAAAGCAACGTCATCTTGAACAAGAAAATCTAATCAATCAAAAGGTTGTGCCGCTTGATGGTCAAATTGCACAACTAGAAAAGCAGAGTCAGGTTGAAGCTTCGAAACAGTCTTCATTGTTAAGTTCTTTGGCTCAAATTCAAGTGTCTTTGAAAAATACGGATGAGCAAACCACAAGTCTCAACTCACAGTTAGACAAGCAAGTTCAATACCTTGAACAGCATTCAAATGATGAAAATGTTGAAGTTCAACTACAAGGTTGGAAAGCACAACACAGCCAATGCCAGAAAGGACAGCTGACGGTTTCTGAGCTACAACGCAATGTTCTTATGACAAGCAAGCAGTGTGAAGACCAAACGGGCTTATTAGCCCAAAGTAAATTGAAACTACAGGCTGCTGAGCAACAACAAAGTGACGTAACTCTAAAGCACGATGCCGCGAGCCAAAGCTTAAATGCATTATTGCTTGTCCATAACAAATCGTCTTTAGAACGTGAGTTGGGCGCGTTAACTGCACAATTAGCGTTGGAAGTTCCACTGTTAAGTATCCAATCTAATTGGGTTCAGTTCACAACAGAGCAGCAGCAAAAACACTTCTGGCTTCAAGAAGCAAAGCAAACGAAAAAGCAACTTGAAGAAAAACGAGAACAGTTACTTGGTCATTATCAGTCTCAAAAATTACTGGTCGCATCGACTAAACAATTGATTACGCAAGAAGGGCACTTAGCCCATTATCGCGCTCAATTAGTGGATGGGGAAGAGTGCCCTTTATGTGGTGCATTGGAGCACCCTAAAGCTGTCGCTTCTGATGACGTGGAGGGTATGACTCATGATGAAGAGTTGCATGAACAGCTACAGCAAGCAGAACTTGGGCTAGAAAAAGTAGAGCAGCAAGGTCGCGATATTCGTAATGAACTGGATACCTTGACTCGCCAACAAACGGAATTCGAAGCGCGCGAAGTGTGGCTGAACGAACAAATCGAATCGGCAATGAATCACTGGCAACAGCAGTGTGTACCGCAAAAAATAGATTTGCCGATCACTGAATCTGGCGCGATTCAGATTTTGATGCAGCAACTTAGAGATCAAAAAGAATCGCTCACTCAACAGCTAGAGCAATTACATAAAGCCGAAGCGCTTGTTCAAGCGACTTCAGATGAGAAGAATCAGATGCTTCTTTCTGTTCAGAATTTACAGTCTCAGTATCAATTAGATAATCAAAAAGTTGAAGCCTCCCAGCAGCAACTAACAAGCCTTAAAGAACAAACAGAAAAGGCACAGTTAGAGTTATCTCAGTTAGAGTCTGAACTGAGAAGTAGCATTCAAAATACTGGCTTCATAATAGAAGAAGGCGTGGCTCTTGATGCATGGTTTAACCAGAAACATGAAGATGCCAATCAATGGAAAGCTGCGAACCAGTCATTGACCATTTACCAGCAGCAACTATCTGATTTGAAAAAAGATACGTTAACGCTCAATGAAAAGTTGAATGAGCTGACGGAATCAACGGCTGAACAAGATAAGCTGGTGAAAAATACTACTGAGCAATTACTGCAATTGAAGGGCGAGCGTAGTGACTTATTCCAAGATAAATCGGTAGAGCAAGAGCGTGATTTAAGCACTAAACGAGTCACCACTCATGAGCAAGCCAAGCAAGCGGTTTTGGCTACAACGCAGCAAGTGCAATCTGAATTGGATGCCGTTACGGCTGAAATTAATATGTTGGCAGGAAACATCCAGCAAGCTCAAATTGCTGTGACGGAAAAACTTGAAAACTGGCAGCTAAAACTTTCTGAGAGTTCGATTCAAGATGAAGACGAGTTTTTAGCGTCGTTATTGATTGAGCCGGAACGAGAAAGATTAGTGCTTCTGAAAACTCAGTTAGAAAAACGTATTGAAGGCAGCCAAGCTGTGGTTAATGCTGCGATGGCGAATATTAGCAAGCTTGATCTTGAACCCCAAGCGGAGGAGTGGCGCAAGGTTGAGTTAGATGACGTATCGACTCAACTTGAACAACTGCAAGAAACCGTTGATAACCTTGCGAAGAAGCAAGGTGAGCTGAGCAATGAGTTAGAATCTGATGAAAAGCGCCGAACGAGTCAGAGAGATTTATTTGATCAAATTGAACAGTACCGCAAAGAGTTTGATGATATCCAATACCTTCACTCTTTGATTGGCTCTCAGAAAGGCGATAAGTTCCGTACTTTTGCACAAGGTCTGACGTTAGATAATCTTGTGTATCTTGCTAATCAGCAACTTGAGCGATTACACGGTCGTTATCTTTTACAACGTAGAGGTGGAGAAGGCTTAGAGCTTTCTGTACTGGATACGTGGCAAGGGGATGCAGTGCGAGACACGAAAACCTTATCTGGCGGCGAAAGCTTCTTAGTCAGTTTAGCGCTGGCGCTTGCTCTATCTGACTTAGTGAGCCATAAAACTAGTATCGACTCATTATTCTTAGATGAAGGCTTTGGCACCTTAGATGCTGAAACCCTCGATATTGCTTTGGATGCGTTAGATAACTTGAATGCTTCTGGGAAAATGATCGGGGTAATCAGCCACATTGAAGCAATGAAAGAACGTATCCCCGTTCAGCTTAAAGTGACCAAGAAAAGCGGGCTCGGGGTCAGTGTTTTAGACTCTCAATATCGAGTCGCATAATTGTGAACGTTAGCTAACGTATCATCTGATCGCGTGATTCAATATAAAGGCAAGAGTTTCTCTTGCCTTATTTTTTGCTCAATCAGTTTCTCGGTTTTGCATCATGCTTAGCCAGTTAGCCAGTTAGCCAGTTAGCCAGTTAGCCAGTTAGCCAGTTAGCCAGTTAGCCAGACTGAAGCCACGCCGCTAGCTAGAAAATCGTTTAGTCAGTTTCAGCTGAGCAAGAATGACGCCTAGAATAACCATCACACCTCCCAATAAATGGAACACTTCGAGTGTCTCTCCAAGCAAAGTTGCGGCTAAAGTTATCGCAATCACAGGGATTAAATTCATGAACATGGCGCTAGAGTCTGCCCCTATCGCGTTAATCGATTTTACCCACATCCATGGCGCTAGTACCGAAGCTGCAATTGCCGCGTAAGTAATTAATGGTAACGCTTCTTTCGGTGGTAGTAAGTGATCACTTGTTAACCATGGCACCGCAAGCATTAGCACAGCGAAAACCACTTGAACGTATATGACGACCCAGTTGCTGATTGGCATTTTCCAACGTTTAAGTAATACGCAGTATGAAGCGTAAACGAATATGGAAATAAGCATAAACCCATCGCCTTGGGTGATCTTTTGATCCAAGAAAAATAGTGGGTCTCCCTTTCCTAGCATAAAAGCCAGACCGCCCAGCGATACAATTCCCCCCAGCATACTTAACCCTGAAATCGACTTATTTAGTAATGGCACACTGATAAATATGCTCACTAGCGGCACGAGTGAGGTGATTAACGCCATGTTTGAAGCGGTGGTCGTTAACCCTGCGTAATAACCTAAAGATTGATTCAAAGCCATGCCTAACAAAGCAAGAAAAGCGAGTTTAGGTAAGTTAGGGCGTATTACAGACCATTGCTTAATAACAGAGTGAACACAGAAGGGTGTTAGGATTAGCATCGCGACAAACCAGCGATAGAAACTCATAGCACTGGGCTCGATGACAGAAGCCGCCATCTTATTCACGATGGTATTCGCTCCCCAGATACAAACTGTAAAAAATGGCAGTAGATAGTGCATGTGAATTCCATCGCAAATTATGGTGACCAAGAGAGTTTGACAGGTCGTTATAGTTACAGATATCTTTTAAAAGACATTGAGCGCGATAGGAAGACAAGTTTGAGCAAAACGAGAAGAAACCTTCACCCATCTTTATCGATTGATAAAGCACCATCTAATGTATTTATGAACTTTGAGGCGTTTCTTTCTAACACTGAAACGCGAGTTCATAGCCACCCTTGGGGGCAAGTACAACTGATCAGTGGCGGGATCCTTGAAATGGAAGCGGAAGGGACTCGTTTTTTAGCACCGCCTCACTTAGCCATTTGGGTACCCGCAGGAGTAACCCACTGTAGCTATAACCGAAAGCCTTTGGATTACTGTTCTTTGAATATTGCCCATGAGTTGACTCAACATCTTCCTAATAAAGCCAGCCTTATTAAGGTCACGCCAATCGTATCGTCCATTATTGATGATTTTCGTCATCGAGAAATCAATGTAGCTCAAAGCAATCAAGATCAGCGGTTGGTTCAAGTCTTGTTGGATCAACTGGCGGAACAGCAAGTTGAGCACCACTTTTTACCCTCTACCGACAACAAATACTTAGCGCCTATTTTAGCTTCAATAGAAGAGAACCCAACGGAAGATGTATCACTACGGGATTGGGCTGAACGAGTGCATACCACGGAAAGAACGCTGTCTCGGCACTGTCAAAGCGAGCTAGGAATGAGCTTTACTGAATGGCGATTAAGAGTGCGTTATTTATATTCAATGGACTTACTAAGAAATGGGCAGTCGGTAAAAGAAGTAGCGCTAACGCTAGGTTACAACCAAGCTAGCCCCTTCATTTCAATGTTCAAAAAATACGCCAATCAAACGCCTGAACAGTATAAAAATCGGTTACTGTAATTCGTTATTCATGACAACACATTTTCCTATTTTAATGATTCTATCTTCCATCTAACTAGAGAAAGAGTTATCTCTAAGATCGATAGCCATGCATATTGAAGTAGGAATGGTTTTTTACATTGGTTATGAGGAAAAATATGTCTCAGTTTGTCTATTCAGAAAAAGAACCGAGTGGATTCATACACGCAATGTTGCTAGATGGTTCCGGCGGGAGCCAACAGTTGAGTTGGTCAGAGGTCAATGGTTTAAGCTGCGAACAATTAGGGCTTTGGTTGCATTTCGATTATAGCGACATTGAAGCACAAAACTGGATTAGAGACTGCAGCGGGCTGAATGAGATTGCGGTCGATGGCTTGCTTAGCCCTGAAAATCGCCCTCATGCTCTTACTCGAGATAACAACTTGCTTCTTGTTTTGAGGGGGGTAAACCTAAATAGGGGCGAAAACCCAGAAGATATGGTGTCAGTGAGAGTTTGGGCAAATGGAAAAACTCTGATTAGTACAAGAAAAAGGGTGTTGACCTCGACCCAAGATGTATTAGCTAGCTTAGAAGATAAGTCGGGACCTATATCTACGAGTGGCTTACTTGTTTGTTGGGCAGACCGTATTGTTACAAGGATGAATGACACGATTAATCTCTTAGAAGATAACGTATCGGAAATTGAAGAAGCCCTCTTTGTTGATGAACCTAGTGAACTACGTTCTACATTGCTAAGAGTAAAGCAGCAATGTGTTGGTATTCGGCGTTATATCGCTCCCCAAAGAGAAGCCTTAAATAAATTAGTATTAGAGCCTCTAAATTGGCTGGATGATATTGACCGGCTAGCCTTACGTAGCATTGCAGATAAGCAAGTTCGGTATGTTGAGGATGTTGATACTATAAAGGAACGGGCCACAATGGTGAAAGAGGAATTGCTTAGCAGAGTGTCAGAACAGCTAAATAATCGTAGTTACGTTTTAACTGTTGTTGCCGCTATTTTTCTCCCCCTTGGTTTCTTTACAGGTCTTATGGGAGTAAACGTAGGAGGAATGCCAGGGATAGAAAATGGCGCTGCATTTTGGATCGTTGTAGGTATTTGTGTAGGTTGTACTGGGCTGCTCGGCGCATATTTTTACTGGAAAAAATGGTTTTAACTGAATGAATAGCTTCCAGGTTAATTCGATATTATTAAATCGAAAATGGTGATTCTCTTCACAATCTGATTCATTAGTTTTGGTATGTTATTGTCAGTGTTATTAGCGATTTAACTCTAGAATAGAGTAAACTGGTTTCTATGTTAGCTTAGCGAAAGTTTACTAATGTCCTCTACTCAATTAGATTCTGTTGGATGTGTATTATGCTCAAAAGTGAAGAGATTCATTACTGTTCTCAATGTTCAATAAAAACAAAACATATCGTCATTTTGGTGCGCGATGAACCAGAAAAAAGCAAAACAACAGGCTTCTTGAAAGGTTTTGTGAAAAGTCTTTTCGTTGGCGCATTTGAAGCCTCTATGGATGATTTTTCGCGTCATAGCATCTGTGAACAGTGCGGAAAAAAAACAGTTAACGATAATCTTACCTAAGAAATCAGCATCTATTTACAATTCCTGACATTTACAACTTCTCACATTTACAACTACTGAAAATCACGAAGCCCTATGGTCATATTTTCACGCCGATTCAAATTATGGGTAGAGGAAAAACGGTGGATTCTTGATAGAAGATCTATTAACTATTGATAGAAAAACTATGAATTATTGGTTTGCTTCCATCATTGGCTTCCACATCTGATGCAGCTCTTCTTCCGTTGGCATTGGGCTTTGTTTAATTGACTTCACTACCTTACAAGGGATACCTACCGCCACGGAATCTGCTGGAATATCTTTATTCACAACACTTCCTGCACCAATGACGCAACGGTTTCCAATGGTTACACCATCCAAAATTATGGCTCCAGCCCCTATCCAAACATTGTCCCCTATGGTTATAGGGTTTGCGGTCGCAACGGGTTTTACTCGCTCGGCGAGATCAATAGGATGCCCTGCAGTACTAATGATCACGTCGGGACCAATTTGGACATACTCACCAATTTTTACAGGGGCGAGGTCAAGGATTTTCACTCCTGTGTTAACAAAGCCACCTTGCTTAAAGTGAATGTTTTTTCCTACGTCACAGTAAAATGGCGACAAAATGTTCGCTCCACCTGAGCTTCCCAAAATCTCTTCGAGCAATTGACGGCGCAGAGAGTGTTGTGAAGGTCGAGCGTGATTATAGTCATAGAGCTTTTCTTTGACTTGATCCTGCATTTTATCAAACTCAGGGTTGATGGGGATTTGCACTGAAAAATTCGACACTTTGTTACTCATATTCACTCCCTTTTATATCATCGCTTATGGGGTTGATATCAACGTATCTCACCGTAATTTTCTATAGGAACTCAGTACTATTGCGATACACCGCAAATTATCCTTGAGACGATGATGGGCATCTTGTTGTGAGCATCTCACATTTAAAGGTAAGTGGTGCTGAGAGGC
This sequence comes from Vibrio sp. 99-70-13A1, assembly GCF_013114625.1. Lineage (GTDB taxonomy): Bacteria > Pseudomonadota > Gammaproteobacteria > Enterobacterales > Vibrionaceae > Vibrio. Next base: position 348,738 of record NZ_VTXD01000002.1, on the reverse strand, counting down.
TTTTGGGCTGGATTTCCATGCTTGTGATTAACATAGTTAAAGAGAGTTGCAGGAGGTACTTGGTATACTGAGTGTGATGCTGGTTATAGTGAACACTTTTAGATTTAATTTTGCGTAATAATGGCGATACCTAGGTATTAAGGTATATTGTTAGCATTATAAATAACAATGATGTGAACCATAGTGCTAACTAAAGGATTAGAAAAGTGGCTTGGGGTGAGTCGAACTCATGAAGAATTTAGAGAACGCGTCTTTATTTTCGCATCTTTGAGTATTTTGTCTTGCGTGCTGTCTTTTTTTATTTATTACAACCTATTTGTAATTTTAAACCCTTTACTAGCTTCAATTGAAGTAGCTGCTTTAGCTTTTTGTCTACTTGCTTATTTTTGGCTGTGGCAGAGCCGCAGTGCCAAACTTGCGGCAACTACAATGGTGGCCGTCATGACCACTGTTAGCCTATTATTTATAATAGGTACAGGGCACCGAGAGTTCGCGTTGGCATTCTCATTATTAACGCCAGTCGTTGCTGTATTTGTCTTAGGTTACAAAGCCGGGTCCTTGATTAGCGTCTTAACTTTCTCGATTGTTGCTTATATCTGTTTGACGGATATGCATAATTGGCCACCAGCTTTGTTTACTACGATTAGCTTTATTCACCTTTCAGTCATCTATTTGTTTTTATTTTCCATTGCTTATTTTTATGATTCAGCTCGTCGAAAAACGCTGATCTTATTGCAAGAATCAAATCGAAAGCTCCACACTCTTTCTCATACAGATATGTTGACTCAATTATTTAACCGTCGCCATATGGAAGCTTTATTGCTTGAACCTAATAAAGTGCACTGGTTAGCGATTGCGGATGTGGATGACTTTAAGAGCATCAATGATGACTACGGTCATGATGTTGGTGACCAGATATTAATCCAAGTAGCCCGTATTCTAGAGCGTATGGTCGGAAGTAAGGGCGAAGTCGGTCGCTGGGGCGGTGAGGAATTCCTTATTGCTTTTGAAGTTGAGGATTACTCGGTTATAGAGCGGAAAATGACGATAATTCAAACCACCATTGCTAACTATGATTTTGGTGTTGATCGGCCTGTGACTGTCAGTTGTGGTGTAGCGCTTCATCATAAGGCTATGAAAAACGACTCTTTTCGCCGTGCTGATGAAGCGCTTTATCAAGCAAAAAACTCAGGTAAAAATTGCTTTCATGTTGCAGCTTTCTCAGAGTAGTAAAACTGTTTATTCATAGCGGTTAATTTACTTATAGTCGCTAAATGGTGGAGCTATTCTCGTTTTCATCGCAGAGTTAGCTAAGCCCATAATGCCCGAGTTTTTAAGTGATTTGTCTACAACTAAGGCGTAGCACTCAGATCTAGGTGGGTTGAAATCAAACCATAGAGACTGAACGGAAAGGTTATCCATCAAATAGTAGCGTAGTTGTTTTGAGTCACTAATGTTGGTCCAGAGAGTGTAAGAGTTAACAGAGTATCCGAGCCTTTTCTCTATTTTTTCTAATAAGTTATGTGGGTAAAGCTCCTCAAAAGCCTGAGGTACATTGCAAGTTGCAACCATTGAGCGAACTTGAGCGACTGGGTCAACCCCCGAGGCTTGCTGATTGTACATATAACGATAGAAGCATGCTCTTTCAAAACGTTGTACTGAAGTATATCCGCCGGGGACACTAAACACAGGGTGGGGGTTTCGAATGTGGTTTTCTGCTAATGCGCTGTGTTCATCAGTTGAATTGAAGATGTCTGGCTTATTCCATTGAAATAACCAGTAGTCCATCATTTTTAATTGTGTAGGGTAATCTGGTTGGTTAGTCATTACCGTATAGTTATCATTCTCATATATCTTGATTTCACTGTTATGTACTTCAAGAATGGCTGAGTTCCCATTTCTATCGGAGATAGCTATATGTAACGTTGCTGGTGAAAAATCGTCACCAGGGACCAATCCACCGTATAAATAGATCTTCGGGTCAGATAAAGAGCTAACCGCCTGTTGAACATTTGCGAAACTATCCAGAATATATTGCCCCCACCGCAATATACTTAGCCCTTTTTGCTTTTCATTTTGGTTAACACCGAAGCTGCAATTCGTGTCGTAGAGAGCATTAGCGACTAAGCCTTGGTCATTCATACCATCACAAAAACCATAACCGTCGCTTTCATTTCCTATCATCGTCGAAAGGCTAGCGTACTTAATATCCCAAGCTAATACATTATCCTTTTCTAGCGGTATAGTCGGAGATTTGTCGTTAACCTTTTTAACCTCTCGAACACTCATACCGAACCGTTCACCACTGGCTGGGGTATAGACTACTGTAGGTTCTAGAGGAAACTCCCAGTCCATATTTCGTCCGACTGTAACGTGGTTTCGATTAATGTTGTTTAGAATCCGTGTGCACATATTTCTTCCGTATGATTAGTGATAAATATGTAAGCAATAATCGATAATTAACCTATAAGTCAATTAATAAGTGAGGTTTATGGCTGGTCAGATCAAAAGGTTAGCTTGAATCTTCAATTCAAAGAACCACGATTAATTAGTGCTTCTCCGGGTATTTACACACTACGCGCACAACATCGATTTTAGATGGAGTGTGTTCATGAATAACCTAGGATCGGAAATGTTATCCAGCATTGATTGAGTAGGTAAGCAATCATCGTCAACGTAGTCGACGTAATCCGCCGCCGAATCAAAGATCAAAATATCTAGCGCTAAACGATCCAATCCATATCGACCTCGATGGATCATATCTGCTGAAAATACTAATAAGTCGCCTGCTGCTAACGGAATCTGCAGACCTCCAGAAATATCATCGCTGCTTACTTTGCCATTCACTTCTTGGCGAACATCATACTCTTCTTCATTGTCCCAGCGCTTGTGCGTTCCGGGGATGAGCTCCATGCCCGGTTCATCAAAAATAGGCACGCGCAGATGCAATACTTGGGTTTCAAGTATCACTTTCATCTGATCATCAATGTCGTAGTCATATTGGCAATCACGATGCCAAAAATCTTTTTGTTTTGGGTTTACAGGGTTGAAGAACAGCTGGGTATTCATGAATGCAGGGTTGTTTGGTATCACTGCATCAACGACTTCCATCACTTTTTTTGAGCTTATGAAGTCAAAAAGTACGCTTCTATCATCGTCGGGCAAGTATTCGCTTCCCGTAATTAAAGATGAGTTAAATGCTTCTTCTTGATAGAACTCTTCATTGTCAGCTTTCCAAGATTCATGGAATTTAAGTACGACTTTTCTCAGTGATGCAATCTGCGCTTCATCGAAATAATTTCTAATAACAAAGTAACCATGTTCATCGTAACTGTTACTTAATTGTTGGCTGTTTTTTATCACTGATTACCTGCGCTTATGCTAAACCGTTTATTACCTAGTTGCTCTGTTACTGCTTAGGATTTCACGAGTGCATAATGCCAGACAGGCAGTAGTCAACCAAGGCTCGAACTCAATAAATCTATAAATGATGGTTGTCGAATGCTTGCGCAAACAGCTTAAACATCCCCCACAATAATAAGATAGTAACCGTATAGCATTTTATGTGCCTACTTTATAAGCGAATCATTAACAAATTAATAAGTAAGACATTATTTGATTTAAATCAATTAGCATAAAGACCATGCTGGAAGTATGGTTATTGGTTGCATACGCTCAATTGGAATAGTAAGAATGGAGTGCATGTTATGGATAAAAAAGTGCTTGCACTGGTCATATCTACCTTCTTTATGTCGGCTTGTTCTGACAGTGGTGGAACATCAACCATTGCCTCTCAAGGTTCAGTTATGGAAGTGAAGGCTATTGATGGTTACTTGAAAGGTGCTGTTGTGTGGTTGGACACTACTCCAAACTTTATTTGGGATGAAGGTGAGCCAAAAGCGGATAGTGGCGATGGTGGTGTTGCTGAATTGGATGTGTCTGGGATAGATAATTACGAATCTTATTCTGTGGTCGTTAAAGCGGTGAAGGGCGTAACTATTGATCTCGATAACCCCGATAAAACCATAAGCTATGACTTTGTGATGACAGCGCCGGCGGGTGAAACCAATATTACCCCGTTATCAACCCTTGTTAAATTAGATATGGACACTACGGGAGCCTCAAAGGAAGAGGCGCTAAGCGACGTATCTGAAAAGTTGAATATTTCAGAAGAGGATATTTTAAGTGACTACACCGCAAGTGAAATCGTAGCGAATAAGGCAAAAAACCTCGTGGCATGTGGGTTGATGCCGGAGACTACCGAAAAAGCTATGTCTACATTCTCCGAAACAGGGTACTTCGACACCAACAGTGAATTGACTGAAGTATCCAGTGTTGTGAAGGAACTGAAGGCGAATGAAACCGTAATTACTGATGGCAATGACTTTATACCAGTTGAAAATGATGGTGACGGCGACACAGATAATGACGGATTTGACGATGAGAATGATATGTTCCCACTCAATAGCAGTGAGCATATAGATTCTGATGAAGATGGTGTAGGTGATAACGCAGATGCATTTAAAGATGACCCTACTGAGCAGTATGACACCGATAAAGATGGTGTAGGTGATAACGCAGATGCATTTAAAAACGACCCTACTGAGCAGTACGATACCGATGAAGATGGTGTAGGTGATAATGCAGATGCATTTAAAGATGACCCTACTGAGCAGTACGATACCGATGAAGATGGAGTCGGTGATAACACTGATGTATTTAAATACGATCCTACCGAGCAATACGATACCGATGAAGATGGTGTCGGTGATAATGCAGATGCATTTAAAGACGACCCTACAGAGCAGTACGATACCGATGAAGATGGCGTAGGCGATAATACAGATGCATTTATAGACGATCCTACTGAGCAATACGATAACGATGAGGATGGAAACGGAGACAATAAAGATCCTGACGATGACAATGATCTCGTGCTTGATGCTGATGACAACTGTCCGTACCTAAGTAATGAAAACCAGTTGGACAGCAATGGCAATGGGATTGGCGACGCATGTGACAGTGAAAGACTCGCAACCTTTGATAGTGCGATTTTCGACACTGACAAATGGCTATAACTTAAAAGGATGATAGTTATGAAATACAATAATTTATCAGTTGCGATAATACTTTCACTAGCTTGTGGCGTTAGTACGTTTGCAACAGCAAATGACCTAATTCAGTTCAACTCCGGTGGGTTCATAAAAGCATCTGAGATGAATCAAAATTTCAACACCTTATTGAGCAAAATTGAAGCAAACGAGGTTTCACAATACGTAAAAAGTTACGATGTTGACTGTACGACCGATGAAAATGCATTAAGCACGTTCATGAACAACGGGTATACCGACACGTTTATGGTAGTGAACCTATCAGGTGATTGTGAATGGAGTGGTTTCGATATTAATAGAGACTCAATGATGTTTAAAGGAGGAGCTTTAAGCCCACCAGACGGTGGTAATGTTGTCATTAGAATGCACAACATAGGTTTTATGGACACAACAATCAACGGCGGCATTCATTATGATAATGGTGGTGGATGGCTGAATAATGTTGCTGTCAGTGGTGTCGTTGTGGATGGCGGTGCAAATCTTGCCATTGAGAATATGAATGCCGGGCTAGATATGATGGTGCAAAGTAACAGCCGGCTTTGGGTAAGTAACGACACTGTATTTAACGATTTGTATGTGATGAATAATAGCTCTTTAAATTCAGGTGATTCAGTCACTTTAACCGCGCAATATGTGAAGTTATCAAATGGTGGCTTTATCGGTGGGGATAATCTTATTGTACCCGATGAGAAGTTATATGTGAGAAGAGCAAGTAGTGTGTCAGTTACAAACATTGAGGCGGGTAAATTAAAAGTTGGCGAAAATAGTACTGTTCTTGCAGAAAAAATTGATGCTAATTCTGCTTACGTGTTCGCGGGAGGCAACATAACAGCAGATGCGAGCCTAAATGTTCAAGGCGAGCTCTTTGTAAAAAGTAACGGCTCGGTTGAAGGTGGCAGTTTAGAAAGTGTGTCTGGTGAAGAGATTCCTGCAAGTTTACATGTAGGTAATATAAACGCTTCACTTGGTGGGTCTGTCCATTTCGACACCATCACATCCGGTGAGATCTTTGCTTTTGGAAATGGCGCAATTGCTGCCAACTACATTAATTCAAGCGAGGAGGTTTGGGCTGAACGCGGAGGTGTTATTGTGGCCGACATAAAATTGTCAGCTCAAACAATTAGTGCTTATGGCTTAGGATCAATTGAAGCTCAAAGTATTACCAATACTTCAGGAATTGAAAATACATCTCCAGCTGTCAATATATGGGGTTATGGGGCTATAACTGTTGCTAAAAGTACGAACGATGCGCTAAACAATGCTGTTTGTGAAAATTATGATAACGGTGATGTTCCTATATTCTTTGGATTCAATGATGACACTAGTACCTACGACTTCCCGTGGCTTTGCAATTACGACTCACCAGAAGTGCCGTAAGTAACGCAAACTTTTTAAAGCCGCATCTTGCGGCTTTTTTTTCTATTAATTATTCGAAACTGACTTTTACCACTGTCTATCTTAGCTGCCGAATTCATATACTAAGGTTTGTTCTACATTACTAGTTAACTGCGCCAATCAGAAAAGTGAGACACCAAATAGTCTATTGCTAAGCGAGCACGTAATGGCAGGAAACGTTGATTTTGATACACGATCCAACTGCTGTTTCCTTTCCCCCAAAAGTCTTGAAGTACTGGAGTCAGCAGACCTGAATCTAGCCCTTTCCTTAAGCTGCTTTTAGGCATATATGCAATGCCTAACCCTTGCTCACATGCTGCAACCACGGCATTAGAATTATTGCTTTTCCAGCGCCCATGAACTCGTGTACTGATCGTGTTCTTATTACTTTCAAAGATCCAATGATCATTGTTGGCAATAATACAGCTATGTTGTTTTAAGTGGTTAGGGTGAGTCGGTTCGCCGTAACGAGTTAGGTATTCTTGGCTTGCTACGGCAGCCATTGGGCGATCAACAAGTTTTCTCGCAACTAACCCAGAATCTTTTAAGGCGCCGTAACGAATCGCAAAATCGATACCGTCTTCAATAAAATTAACCATGCGAGAGTTGAAATCCATCTCGATGGTAAGTTCAGGGTACGATTTAGCAAACTCCATTAGGGCTGGTGCGACATGCTCTTCTGCAAAGGCACCTGCAGCACTAACGCGTAGAGTGCCACTTAACGTAACTTGCTGTGAGTTTAAGCCTTCGTTCGCTTGTTGTAGCCCTGAGACCAATTCTCTACATTGTTGGTAATACAATTGACCAGCATCGGTTAAATTGACTAACCGAGTTGAGCGAGCCAATAACACCGTTCCAAGCCTTTCTTCTAATCTCGAGACTTGCCGGCTAACGTGGCTTGTACTGCAACCCAGTTGTTTAGCTGCAGCAGAAAACCCATGACTTTCAGCCACTGCCACGAACTCAATAATTCCATCAAAATTGTTCATAGTTTCTATCTTTGCTATATGGCAATAATCTTTTGCTAATTATCGGTATTATCAGTCAAATGGTTTTGAATTAATATCTTTTTCGAACTCAACGTATTCAAGGAAGCCATAATGAAAAAGATCCTAATTCCAGTAACTAACCACGCAACTCTAGGTGACACAGACCAAGCTAACGGTACTTACTCACCAGAGATCACTCACGTTATTCATGAACTCAATGCCGCTGGGTTTGACTATGAAATTGCATCAATTGAAGGCGGAAAAGCCCCACTTTATGGAACTGATGTAGAAAGTGATGAGATAAACAGCGCGGTACTTGCGGATGATGATTTTCAGAATCGAATCAATAACAGCATTCCAGTATCGCAAATCAATATTGATGATTATGACGCAGTTTTCTACCCTGGTGGTTTTGGATTGTTATCTGATCTAGCGACGGATCTGAGCTTTGCTCAACTGTCTGCAAAACATTACGAGAACGGTGGCATTATCGCTGCTGTATGTCATGGTCCTGCCGCGTTACTTCCAATCACATTAAGTAATGGTGAAAGCTTACTTGCTTCAAAGTCGGTTACAGGCTTCACTCGTGAAGAAGAAATCGATTTTGGGACGATCGATGACATCCCATTTCTGCTGGAAGAGTCACTATCACGCAAAGCGGTTCGCTTTAGCAAAGTGCAACCTTGGCATGAGCTAGTCATCGTTGATGAAAGAGTGATTACCGGTCAAAACCCACCGAGTGCTCATGGAGTAGGTAAAGCGTTAGTTGCTTCATTGTCATAGCAATTGAGTATGGTCGTGGTATGTCAGTTTAAGCTTTTCTAGCTTTTCTAGCTTTTCTAGCTTTTCTAGCTTTGTAGCTTTGTAGCTTTGTAGCTTTCTAGTTTCCTAGCGAACTCAGTCATGCTTCAAATATTTATGAAGTATGGTTGAGATAGAATACGAAATAGAAAAATTGAGGGCGTTAATCTCGTTTAGTGGTGAAGCTCAGCTGAGCATCTATTATTAAGTCATATTCAATCAATGAGTTAATTATGGATCCATTAACACAAGGTGTTTTGGGCGCTTCTTTGTCTCTATCGGTGAGCAAAAAACAACACTTAGTCGTCGCTGGCGTTTTCGGGCTACTTGCTGGAATGGCTCCTGATCTGGATGTGTTCATCCGATCTGATCGTGATCCGTTGCTTTTTTTAGAATTTCATCGGCAGTTTACTCATTCACTCTTTTTTATTCCTCTTGGCAGCTTCATCTGTGCTCTGGTTTTGCATCGACTGATCGGAAAATCGCAGGAACTCTCGTTTAAGCAAAGTTGGTTTTATAGCGCGCTAGGTTATAGCACTCATGCGTTGCTGGATTCTTGTACCTCTTACGGTACTCAATTGTTTTGGCCTTTAACTAATGAACGTTATGCCTGGAACAGAGTGTCAGTGATTGACCCTTTGTTCACCCTTCCTATATTGATATTGCTCATCGTCACTCTGCTAAAACGAAACATTAGGTTTGCACGTATGGCTTTTCTTTGGGCTTTGATTTACCCAACACTTGGGATGGTACAAAGAGAGCGTGCTGAAGCGGCGGGGTGGCAATTGGCAAAAACACGACAACATGTACCAATTCAGTTAGAAGTTAAGCCAAGTTTCGCCAATATTTTGGTTTGGAAGGTGATTTACGAAACCGAGGGTCGCTACTATGTTGATGCTGTTAGGGTCGGTTCGTCAGTAAAACAATACCCAGGAGTTTCGATGGAAAAGCTAGATGTGAGCAGGGACTTTCCGTGGCTGGATATGAATTCGCAACAAGCTAAAGATATTGAACGTTTCAGCCAGTTTTCAAAGGGTTTTTTAGCTAAAGAACCTGAGGAAGAGTTGCGTATTATTGATGTACGATATTCCATAGTACCAAACCAAATTGATGCGCTATGGAGCATCAACCTATCACCATCAGCGACTGTTGATGCGCATGTGGAGTATGCGACACATAGAGATAATAGTTCAGAATCCAGACACACTTTCTTTGAAATGCTATTGGATTTTTGAGGAGCTGGACCTAGTTGACCCCGCCTATTTTTTAGGGGCTGATGTTAGAAACTGGATCTGAACTAAGTTCAGAGCAAAGGGAAGTGGCTGCTTATCAGCGATTAGAAAGCCAATTTGTTTAACTTCGTTAATATCCAATTTAGGCGCATCGTTGAGTAGTCGCCCTCTAAACACAGCTTGAAAGTCGCTTAGATGGAATACGAGATTAAGTCGTTCTCCCTGTACGGTGGTGAAATCGTGTTTGTAGTTTACTCGGTAGCCGTTTGTCCATGTCGTGAGCCTTAGCTGGTAAGTACGACCGTCGCCAATGCTTATTAGTTCGACGGTATCTGCCTCACTAGATTGAAGTTCGATTCGCCGGTTTACTGAACTGAATCCACCATTATTGGCAAGCGACAACTCACCCGTGAATTGGCTCAACTGACCATCATAGATGAAGCGACCTGTTGAAATTCCTCCCATCACGTTGTCGTTAGTCGCTGTCCACAGATATTGTTCGTTTGGGTGTGTAAAGTCGATCATATTTGGTCCTGAAGCAATAGCGTCCCTAATGCATAGAAAAGAGCCAGTGAGTAACAAGCATAGTAAGGTTACTTTCTTGAGCGGGTAATGCATGCGGCCTTGATTCATGTAAACACCATTCATGGGCTTGTTTTTAATGTAATGGTTGATTTAATTCAATGGGTTAGTCGTAATCATTGTCGAGCAATGGTTGATGAAATCAGAGTAATTGGCTGGCTTGCCATACTCGATTTTCAGTGAACCATGGAACATTAGCGTCACAGTAACGTCTTTGTAGCTCAGCCAGCATGTGTACCCATCATAATCGTGCCACGCATATACTTCCCCCAATAAGTATTTATTGTCTAACTGTTCTCCGGATGTGCGAATACAGTCGAACACTCTGAGAAACTCTTTGATGGTGAGTCTGGTATCCATGTATTACTCCTGCTGTGAATTTGATGGGAATGACGTATGAGCTATGACCAAAGCCAAAGCGTTAATCTATAATCAAGTATCTAACGGAACCAAGGTGCGATGTTACTCATTTACCCATTAACTTGTTTGCTCATTAACTATACTAGTTACGGTTGAGATCGAGGTTTCGATCAATGAGAGTGTTTCGGATGTTGAAGAATCTAAGCCATTTGAAAAGTGTGTTGTTTTGGTTCACGGTTTTCTTTTAAAATCAGCTGACTAGACATAAAGCGGTGTAAAAAACGTCAGTTACTTAAGGATTATGTAATAGCGGTCGGATTTTTGACGCCAATACTTAGCCTCTGGTCACAAATGAAACAACACATAACTCATTGATCTGAAAGATATGGCATGATGGCTTGTTATCAATAAATACATTTGCTCAGCCAATGAATATCCTAGTATGCGATGATTCAAAAATCGCTAGAAAGTCAATAATTAGGCATCTGGACACATCATCTCATCTTAAGGTCTTCCAAGCTGAGAATGGTCAGCTGGCTCTGGAAATGCTCGCTACTCACCCTATAGATTTACTCTTTCTTGATCTGACCATGCCAGTTTTAGATGGGTTTGGTGTATTGGCTGCATTGCCAGTGAACACTTACCCAACGAAAGTTATCGTGGTTTCTGCTGATATCCAAAGCCAAGCGCAGCGTCGCTGTATAGAGCTGGGAGCAAGCGCATTTTTAGATAAACCCTTCGCCCCAATGGAGCTGGCTGTACTGTTAGATGACTACCTGATTCCGTCATCAAAAGTAGAACCTGTTCAACGTTTACCTCTCTCGCAAGTTGATATCATCGCCAATATTAAAGAAATGAGTAATGTCGCGCTTGGTACAAGTGCTTCTTTGATTTCTGAACAAGTTGGTCAATTTATCGAGATGCCAATCCCAAACGTGGCTTCTTTGCATCAATCTGAATTGAAGATGACAGTACAAGACATTGTTGACCACTCTGAGTATCGCGCAGTTTCACAACGTTTCGTCGGACACGGTATCAATGGAGAAGCACTGGTTTGTTTACATGGTGATGGGCTTAGTCAACTTGCCCAAGTTTATGGTGGTAGTGATCACAATAGCGGCAATGACCAAAACTCGACGAGCGAGATAATTCTAGATTTAGCCAACCTCACGGTTTCATCGTTCCTCGTCTCTTTTAGTAAGCAGCTTGATATTTCCATCTCTTTGCGTCAGCCAATCATTTTGGAAAAAGAGCAACTTCAAGAATCGCTTGGGTGTAACCAATTTCTTTCTGGGTACGACAAAGACATTTTTACCATTGAATTTGTATACAAAAGTGAAGACATCGATCTCGCCTGTGATGTTATTTTTCTAATGCACAATGAATCATTGAACGCGATTGGCGACATTTTAGAGACGGTATTATGAATACGACAGATATAGGTGACTTGCATTGGGCAATGCAGATTATTGGTGGTCTTGATGCTGGACTTATTGTTATCGACCGTGAATATCAAGTGTATGCTTGGAATTCATTTATGCAGTCTTACAGCGGTATCAAAGCGAATGAGATCATAGGTAAATCTTTATTTGAGGTTGTGACGGACCTTCCTGAAGAGTGGGTAAGAAGGAAGGTGGATACCTCGTTTAAGCTCAAAAGCCGCAGTTTTTCATGTTGGGAAGACCGTCCTTATTTGTTCAAATTCAAAAACTTCAGCCCTATCTCTAACGGGCTAGAAGAGATGCATCAAAACGTCACTTTTTCGCCTCTTACCTCTGTAAATGGTGAGGTTTCACACGTTAGCATTGTTGTGAATGATGTGACTGATATTGCTAAGAATAAGATTCACCTTGTTGACTCGAACCAAAAATTGTCTGACCTTAGCCGTACCGATGGTTTAACTAAGTTATTCAATCGTCGCTATTGGGAAAACTGCCTTCAAAAAGAATTCAATAGGTGCCATGTGTCTGGCATTGTGTCATCGATTGTTATCTTTGATATTGACCACTTTAAAAAAGTTAATGATACCTACGGACACACCGTTGGTGACCAAGTTATTCGTCATGTGGCTGATGAGCTTCGTAGGGCATCAAGAGCATCTGATATATGTGGTCGTTATGGCGGAGAAGAATTTACCATCATCTTACCTGGAACTTGCGCGGGGCAAGCTCTTTATTTCACCGAAAGGCTAAGAAAGCGTATTGAAAACGCAATGGTGGAGTACCAAGGCAGTTCTGTTAGGTACACGATAAGTCTAGGTATTTGTGAAGTGTCGAGTAATCAAACAAACTACTTAACTTGGTTAGAGCATGCCGATAAAGCGCTCTACTTTTCCAAAGAGATGGGACGAAACCGTTCGACCGTCTTTGACATTACCTTAATAGAATAGTGAATTTTGTTGTCTACAGACGCAAGTTTCACTCTTATATTTGATGTGCTTTCAAGCGCCACTTCTTTGCGTCAAACTTATTGATAGGCGTTATCCAGTTAAAAGGTGTTACTTAGCTAATAGGCGTTACTTAGTTAATAGGTGTTAATCCGGTAATCGGCTAACCGAAATCGAGTGTGAGTAATAATCTTGTTGCTTCGTTTTGCATTGCTGGTGAGCGATGAACCAACCCCGAATTCTCGTTTCCAATCCAAAGCTCCCCTTTAAGAAGTGCGACATCGCCACAAGAGACTTGTTGAACCTGGGAATCTTTTGCGTACAAGCCAGAAACAGAATCTGGTTGTCCATTACTTCCATGCCCTAATTTTGAACGGTCTACTACATGATTCGGAAGCCATTGTGTTGCTATTCCATGGTAGGTGGAAACTAACCGGCAAGGGACTTTATCAACATGAAATCGAGGGCACATTGCGTTATCTAGAGTGGCTAAACGCAAACCTGCTTGCTTGAGATCGAATAGGTAGCAATACATGTCTACAAGTTCTGCCATGTTTTCTAATAGTACTTTAGGTGCCGTTCCGTCTGTCGTGTACTCAAGTTTCTCGTAGGCATTTTCAGGGGTGAGAGTTAAAGACTTGCTAACACTCTTATTCTGATCGAGAAAGTGTCTGACAGCATGAGTTAATTCTTCATCGTGATCACGTTGCCATATCGCTATATTGAGATGTTCTTGGTAGATATCACTTAAAACCGTTGGGTGATCGCCAGAGCTGAAACATGGCTTAATACTGTTCTTTGGTGAGAAGTCAGTGGGTGGCTGTTCAATTAAAGCGGCATTCATCGAGTCATTTCCTACATAGCAATCAGGTCGTTAAATCTTTTATCACTCTTTCTCTCGAACGAAAAAGATAGTTTATTGGTATGTTATAACATATCACTTGCGTATGTGCGAGGCGTGGAAAGTGATAACGAGTCATCGTTTTAATGATTGGTGTTATGCGTGGCGCGTTAGGAGGCTTTTGTTGTTTTGGTTGATAAGGATGCTTAAATCTTTCTGTCTGGTTGTTGTTAGATCTTAAGCTAGAGTGCTCACATCAAATTTGAACCTTTAATTTGTGTTACAATACGCCGCTTGGGATTGAGCACAAAGTTTTATCATATCGTTTTATATGATGCGGCTAGCCAATCAAGTAGTCACTGGATATGGAGTTGGTCCTTATATTCGTTAAATCGGGTATGTGAACATCATAATTTATGAGTTTTAAATCAAAAAAGTACAGTATTGATTCTACTGACTATCAAGTTGGTCAAGACAACGTCAGTAAATGGGGCATGGATGTCCATAACACAGTTTTCGTAGCCTCAGTTGGCTTATCTATTCTCTTCATCGTCACTCTTCTTGCTTTACCTGCAGCAGATGCAAAAGCCGCGATTGATTCAGTCAAAGGCGCCGTTTTATCAAACTTCGACTTCCTATTCATGTGGGGAGCTAACATCCTGCTAGTGTTTGCAATCATTCTAGCGTTTTCACCATTAGGTAAAATTCGTTTAGGTGGTGAAGATGCAACGGCTGATTATTCTAAAGCGTCATGGATTGCGATGTTATTTGCCGCAGGTATGGGGATTGGACTTATCTTCTGGGGTGTTGCAGAGCCAACGGCTTTCTTCACTAACTGGTTCGGAACGCCACTTAACGCAGAACCTTACACAGAAGCAGGCCGTGAGCTAGCATTAGGCGCAACAGTTTTCCACTGGGGCTTACATGCATGGGCTATTTACGGCATGACGGCACTTTGCCTTGCGTATTTTGTTTATAACAAAGGTTTGCCACTATCAATGCGCTCAGTGTTTTATCCATTATTGGGTGATCGCGTTTGGGGTAAAACCGGCGATGTTATCGATGTACTGACAGTATTAGTGACTTTATTTGGTCTTGCGACATCACTGGGTTTAGGTGGTACACAGGCAGCAAGTGGTATTAGCCATGTTTTCGGTTTAGAAAATAACATTTACCTTCAGCAAGCTATCATCGTCTTGATTATGGGCTTAGCGATTGTTTCTGTTCTGCGTGGTATGGACGGAGGCGTTAAGTTCCTTAGTAACTTAAATATGGTTATTGCGTTTGTATTCCTTGGTCTTATTGCTGTATTGAATTTCACTACAGTGCTGGATTCTTTGGTTACGGCAGTGACAGGTTACGTGAAAAACATTGTTGCATTAAGCCAAACCTCAGGACGTGAAGATACCACATGGCTGCATGGTTGGACTGTGTTCTACTGGGCTTGGTGGGTAGCGTATGCACCATTCTTCGGTATGTTTGTAGCGCGTATTTCTAAAGGTCGTACTGTCCGTGAATTCTTGCTTTGTGTCATGATTATTCCAACATTAGTAACAACCGCTTGGATGTCTATTTTCGGTGGTGTGGCTATCGAACAAGTGATGGATAAAGTGGGGCAGCTTGGTGTGGATCAAGGTATTGCGGATGTGTCACTAAGCTTGTTCTACATGTTAGATGCTTACCAATTCGGCAGTATTTTATCTGTTATCGCCGTTGCATTGATCATCGTGTTCTTTGTAACAACGCTTGATTCGGGCTCTATCGTAATTGATGGCATGACAGCAGGTGGTAAGTTAGAAGTACCAGTGAAACAAAAAGTAGTTTGGGCTGTTATTTCAGGTGCTATTGCAATGGTTATGTTGTGGATTGGTGGTACTCAATCTATCCAAGCTCTGCAGTCCATCACAATAATTGCAGCGATGCCATTTACGATTATCCTGCTGTTAGGCAGTGTGAGCTTATTGAAAGGCTTAATGACGGAAATGGATAAAACTCAAGTGTCTGCTAACGAATCACGCTAGTTACCTAAATAGGTAATCTACGCTTTACAATAAAACTCTCTGGTACATTGTACTAGGGAGTTTTTTATTAAAGAAAAAGCACTCGAAAATACATCTCAGTATCTGATCACTAGTCGATGTCTTTAGTGGGCTCGTTAAAAATGGCATATCAATCAGTTCACTGTGTAATTACAGCATGAAGGTAATGGCTAATACCACGCCAAGAATTGCATGGCAGTGCATAAAGCAGTAAAGGTTAGTACCTAAGTGATGCTTAGCTTTCTGGCTTAAATCGGCTTCATGACATGAATTGGCTTTGTGCCGATGAACACATTTTGCCTTGTTGGACTATCTGGCTTTGTAAGAAATGAATATTACGTTTGCTTTTTACCCACGTCGCTCGGATCTCGAGTGGCTCGCCAATGTATATTGGGTGATGAAATCTAGAGGCTAAGCTAACCGTCATCGCGTGGATATCATGATTGAATAAGCAGTGCAGCATTGCACAGTCGTGTAACGTGGTCACAATACCTCCCTGCATAATCCCATCGTAGCCCTCCACTTTATCTGTTGGTACAATCTTCGCGAGGATCTCTCGCTCACCTATAACGTCAAAGCTGATAGGGCTGTGAGTAAAAAAATTGTGGCAGCATACTTGGCACTGTTGATGGTTGTGGGGAGTAGGGATATTCATATTTGCCTTTACATAGTAGGAAATTGATATGGCTCGACCAAAAAAACATCGAGTGTTATGTACACGTGCTGCTTATTCTTGTTTCAAGCCAAATGGCGTCCCTCGAGATGAACTCCATCATGAAGACCTTCATTTAGATGAGTTAGAAGCGTTACGCTTAGCTGATGTCGAAGGGTTGAGTCAACTCGAAGCCGCAACGCAAATGCAGGTGTCCCGTCAAACGTTTGGTAACATCATTAAACGTGCTCGAGCTAAAGTGGCAACCTGCATTGTTCATGGTCATGCACTAGTGATTCAAGAATCCTGATAGGGCTCTTTGATTTGGTAGAGTACTCGGCCGTGTTCTGCACACATGTCTACGCAATTGCATTCTTTCTTGATATCTAATTGGGCTAACCCGCCACAACTCCCTTTGATGGGGCGTCGTGAAAAGATTATTCCTATCGACATCAACGTTATTACGCCGATAAAACTCAGGAGAGTGAATAGGAATGTCATCGGCAAACCCTTCTGATTATCCCTAGCTTATGCGGCTCCGCACTGAAAAGAGTGGAGCTGGTGGAATGAGCCGAAGTCTGTCCACTTTTACTGCCACAACGGTGTTTATTACGTGACTCTCGACCGTACTCTGTGTCTCGAACCTCTGGAAGGTTCTTTAAATCTAGTTCAGTAATTAACGCTTTTGCTGGTGAGCCAAAGACTTTGATTTCCTTATGGAACAGATGCTCTAGCATCTTTTTACCAATATTGCGGACAACAACAGCCTTTACATTATAAGTACCAATGATCGCCATCCATTGCTTCTTTTTATTACAAGGGCTCTTCGATTCGTTCCAAGGAATAATATGTCTGACTTGTTGCCGATCATCCATGATGACGATTTGTGGGGATCGAGAAAAATGATTGCCAACGTGAAGGTTCTGAGAAGGGATCGCGTACATCATGATAGCTCCTAGCAAATGCGAATTAGGTAGCTAGTGTATGATTTGTTATTGGCATATGCCAATAACAAATGTGCAACTAAAGTTTTCACTGACTAGGAAATATCGATACTTGCCTATTGCTAACTTTATGTTTAGAACAATAGGCAAGTCATCGTTTAAGCGTTAGTCGACGTTCAAGTTACTAAGGTTGAATGTTTTCAAAATGAACTTTTTGTGTTCCATCTTCTTGCACATCAATAGCAATCACGTCACCTTGAAAATAATAAGGGGCAACTGGCATTTTGCTGTGTTTCGGTCTGGCGTAGTGCAAGGTTGCCGATTTGTTTTCAACTTGTTGTGAGTACAAGTAACCAATTAAGGCATGCTCAAATTGATGGTACCCATTTCCCCAGTGGAAAGCTTTAGTTCGTTTTGGTTCAAGCCCAACTCCGCCGTATTTGTGGTCCACCCATACATCATGGAAAGTTGGCAAAGTGTATTGCAGTACTTCTTTCATCGAACCGTCCACGAGTGATACTGTCATGGCGGCTTGATCAAGCTCTGCCCATTCCCATGATGAACTCCACTGGCTGTACGGTCGGCTTTGCCAACCTGTAATATCCTGATCTTGCCATTTTTTCTGAAGTTGTTCGTTAAAGTAGCCGGAGACACTGGCAAAGCTTTTCTGATATTGTGCTTGCTCAAGAGTATGCTTCATCCCCTTGAGACCGAAAGTCGACCATTCAGAATTATTTAAGGTTTTCCCTGTTAAATACGTCATCCAGTACGCTTTGATGGTGTGCCCAAAATCATTGTGATTAGCGTTTTGCATCATGGCAGCTTTGTGGTGAATGGCTCCGTAAAAACGTTGTTCGCCAATAGAGTGGTAATGTTCAACCATGGTTTGTGTCAGCCAGTTGAGGTCATTAAACCACTTTGACTTGATTGGATCTTCTAATAACGGTGCGATCAATAGCATGTAGCCGTTAATCTGGTCTAATTGAGCGACCAGTTCTCGCTGTTTTGAACTGCCATCATCGCCGTCCGCCAGCACCCAAGCGAGACCAAGACCATCTTCCAGTCGATACTTTTCAAAGATGAAAGCTTGCTGATCGATCAGTGCTTGCTCAACTTTTTTGTCTTGTGTTAGGTAGTAATACATAGCTAAGCCAACTAGGGCATAAGCTTGATCTTGAGAAGTGCGCTGTTGCCAATCAAGCCCTGCTTTCCCTTCTTGGGTATAGCTAATAAAGCCACCATTTTTCTTGTCTTGCAGCTCATCAATTAAGTAATAGGCGCCTTGCTTTGCTAGGTTTAAGGCTTCAGTGTCTCCAGTAAGGTGATATAGCACACCATAAGCAAAGGTTTGGCGTGATTTCATTCGAGTGAAATCTTTTCCAAAATGTGGGGTTATCCAATCTCTTTTTAATTCAGGGCAGACATCTGAAACATCGAGTAATGTGCCGTCATCACAGCGGAAAGTCGGGAAGTTACCGACTGGCTCACCTTGAGCACTAGGCATTACCCAATAAGGAGCGAGCCCTTTGGTTGTGTGATCTAACCAGTCTTCACCTGAAGGAAGGGTGACACTTGCGGATACGGTTAAGCTGACCGTACTTAGAATAGCAATTGTTTGTCGTAACATGATGTGCACTTAAGTAATTGAATTTATTTGAATATAAACAATCATACTTACACATTATGGTGGGGGGATCACAGTCGTTTAAATGTCGAATCGTAAAGCTGGCTTGTTTGAAGTGAAATTGTGCAACCACTGGCAACTTCTTACCGTTGCGCAAGTTTTCAGATACCTAAGTTTGCACTTGCAAAAAGTAAGCATAAGTGAGCAATGTGGGGATATGATTCGTTTGAAATGAAACAAACTCAGGAAGAGTGGCACACTTACCAATTAACCAATTAACCAATTAACCAATTAGACCAATTAAGCCGGTGTACCACCAATGTTCTTGCGACTGAATAGATGCAGTTAAACGGTCTTAGTTAGCACATAGTCAAGCGCGCCTAGAATAGCCGCCACTTGAGCGTCGTTACATTCTTCGTCTGTGACTTTTTCGCTGTCAGGGTAAACTTCAGTGGTGGTTCCATATTTACAGTTTGTCACACCACCACATAGCCCGAGCTTTTTCATTGGGTAGTTGATTACGCCATGCTGTGTTACGTCCGATCCGATGATCTTGCCTTCTTCATCCGCAGGAGCAATGTGCGTTACCTTTGCTACTGACTCAATGATAGCGGCTTGGAATTCCGGTTGCGGGTTCTCAGTATCGCCTACAGTGTAGAAACCATCTGGAATCATACCTTCAATATATTCAATACCATCACGTGCCGCGAGAGCTGGTCTAAACTCGGTTTCATCAGAATCCGTTGTTTCGTGAAGATCGATGTGCACTAAAACTTCTTGTGGTAATGAAGCAACTAGAGCGCGTAGGTTAGCAGATTCCTCTGCGGGTGTTCCTTCATAGAAAGAACGGTTTGGATCTACCGCATTTGGGTTCCAGCGGTTAATCACTTCGTAACCCCATGGGCTCACACAAGGTGCGATGACAATATTGAAATACGGCGTGTATTTGTTCGCTTGAGTTTCAGCAAACTTAATTGCACCGTGAACACCACTGGTTTCATAACCATGAACGCCACCCGTTACCAGAACGGTTGGTTTGGTGTTGTCCCAGTTTTTACTTTTAATGGAGAATAGCGGAAAACGCTCGGTGTCATAGCTCAGGGCGCCATACTGTTCGATATCAAATTGATCGGAGAGTGCTGAGATTTTTGGCACTACTTCTTTTTGATATTCACGTTTAATGGTGGTTTGTTCGTACCACTCTTTACGTTCTCGTTCTTGCCATTTTTCACCAGGCTTACCGATTGGGTAGGTGTAGGAATTTTGCATTGCCTTGCCTCTGTAGGATCACGTTCGTAGGCAAGAGCATAATCAGCTGTTGATTGTTAAGCAACTGTTATTGATGTCGTCGATTTATGAGTGAATAAAACAGCCGTTCAACGTATCGATTTGTCGCTGAACTTACTGAGATTTATTGCATTACTTTTAAGTTAGGGCTCAATTCAGAAGGCGTTTCAGCAGTATGAACAGCATTTCGACCGTTACTTTTCGCCGAGTACAAAGCTTCATCAGCTCTTTGTATTAACGTTGCCCATTGTTCATTTTTGTTTAATTGTGAAATCCCAAAGCTGGCTGTCCATGGTTCAGTTTGATTGGGTGTAAATGTGCAGTTGGCTATGGATTTTCGTATTTTATTCGCCACAATCATCGCGTTTTCTGTATTGGTATCAGGCAATATGATCAAAAATTCATCGCCACCATAACGAAACCCAAGATCTTGTTTTCGTAGTTTGGTTCTTAGTATTTCACCAATTTTTGTTAATACGATATCACCGACTTGATGACCTAAAGAGTCGTTAATATCTTTAAAGTGGTCAATGTCTACAATGATAATGGAAAGCTCAGATTGATTTCGCTGCGCTCTGGAAAATTCTCTTGGGATAATGTCTTCCAACGCCCTGCGGTTATAAAGTTGAGTTAGACTATCTTTAATGGAAGAGGTATACACCGCAGAAACTAACCTAGCGTTGATGAGCCACGTGAATGTAAAGCCAACCACTATGATCAACACAACCATCATGAAAAAGGCCAGTTGGTGAATGTTTCCTGCATGAAGGAAATTGTTGATGTCTGCCCCTGAGACGGTAATAGCAATTCTTAAAGCCATAAAAAAAGCATTGAAGAAGAAAATGCCAGCAAGAAGCCATATCGCTAATGATAGATCTTCAGCTTTTCCTTTAAGAGTAATGTAAGCACTCATACTCGTACAAATGGCAACATGAAGGCTGATGATGATAATTCGGGTAGTCGTGGATATTTCAAATAATGAATAATAGATGAAGGAAAGAGCAACCAAAGGCAGAAGAATAAAAGCGATTTTCGAGTATATAAAAGATGTGATCCTGAACTGACATAAACTATGGACGATCAAAGTAAAACCGAAAGCGATAAGGGTATTGGCCGCAATTTTTGACAGCCAAATAGATGTAGTGCTACCAAAACTCAGTAAAGAAAACCCAATAGCGAGCATCAAAATTGCCATCGCTAGTGTGAATAAGCCTGATATGGGGGCTTGGTTTTTTTGTAGAAGGCTTAGCCCGATAAAGTAAACGATAGATAACATTGCGGTGATAACGCATAACGTCCGAATGTCTAAATTTAGTTCCATGTACACCCTCTCGATTACATCGAATGAGCGCTCAGCTCTTTATAATTCAAGCTTAGACCACAACATGCAACAAATCGAATGGCGACCGTAATCTTTTTAGTTTCATATTATTGATTGAAATACTAAGTGAATTTCATATTTAAATTAATGATTGATATCGATAAAAATATAGGTGCGGATAATAAAAAAGCTCCCCATATTAAGATGGAGAGCTTTCTATATTGCAGGCTGTAAGTGCTTAAACTAAGCCGATGTTGTGAATAATCAAAATGACTATTTCACGGTCCAAGTGATAGATTCACCAGAACGAATTGGCACAACAATGTCAGAACCAAAAGGCATTGTTTCCGCTACTTTCCATTCCTCTTTTGCTAATGTCACGGTATCCGTGTTGCGAGGGATTCCGTAGAAATCTGGTCCGTTATGGCTAGCAAATGCTTCTAGGTTTTCTAGTTTTCCTTCCTGCTCAAACACTTCTGCATAAAGCTCAACTGCCGCATGTGCAGTATAAGATCCAGCACAACCACAAGCCGCTTCTTTCATGCCTTTCGCGTGAGGCGCAGAATCTGTACCAAGGAAGAATTTCTTACTACCACTTGTTGCTACTGCGATTAGTGCTTGCTGGTGGGTATTACGCTTCAGAATAGGCAAGCAGTAAAAGTGAGGCTTAATGCCGCCTACTAGCATGTGGTTACGGTTATACAGTAAGTGGTGCGCCGTAATCGTTGCTGCAACGTTTTCATTTGCTTTTTGAACGAAGAAAGCAGCGTCTGCTGTTGTGATGTGTTCTAGAACAATCTTCAGGTTAGGGAAGTCGTTAACAATAGGCGCTAACACTGTGTCTAGAAACTCTTTCTCACGGTCAAAGATGTCGACTTCATGTGATGTTACTTCACCGTGCACAAGCAGCAACATACCAACTTCTTGCATGGTTTCTAGAACGTGGTAGATGTTCTTAGCCGACGTAACGCCAGAATCAGAATTCGTCGTAGCACCTGCTGGGTAAAGCTTAGCGGCTACAACAGCACCAGATTCTTTTGCTTTACGGATTTCATCAGAGGTTGTGTTGTCAGTTAGATAAAGTGCCATTAAAGGCTCAAACTGCTCACTTGGCTTCTCTGCCATGATGCGTTCACGGTAAGCTAAAGCCATTTCGGTATCGGTTACCGGTGGGATAGTGTTTGGCATGATTAACGCTCGACCATTATAACGGCTGATATCGCGAACGGTATCTTTCAGTACATCGCCATCGCGTAGATGAACGTGCCAGTCGTCAGGACGAGTAATCGTAATTTGTGTCATTGAAATGCTCCCACCAATTGAAGTGTTATGTAGTTGGAGCCTAAACGAAGCGAAAATTGTGAAAGCAATCGCTTCCGTTTAGGCGACAGGATGATAGAGGAAAAGAGGTTTCATTTCACCCTATTTTTATTTCAATGTGGTTTGAGACTTTATTCAATGAGGGCTTCACAAGATTAAAGGAGTGAGATTGATACAATCCCCTTACCGATTTCCATTATTCTTGTTGTTTCGGCTAGCCAGGTTATCGTGTTGCAACCCATAACGCATGGATCATACCTGGAACCCAGAAAAACAGCGTCAGTACAATATTGATCAATAAATCTTTACCTACGCCTTTGGCGAAGAATACACCTAGTGGCGGAAGAATGACGCAGAGAATGATAAGTACAAGTTTATTCATAATAATTCCTTTTTCATGATTGCTCATCGTGAGCATAAACAGCCGAAGTCGTATCTACAAGATTGCAGTCAACTGACTTGATGTAAAGTGATTTGTGAATATTCTCAATAGACAGATTCACAAAGTTCTCACATTTTCCGCATCAAAATATCGCCGAGTTTAACTATTAGTAACCTTTTGTTAGCATACATATAAATAATAAACATTGGATTCGTTATGTCGCAGTCATCACTTTCTCAAATTAACATTTTCCCGGTTAAATCTGTCGGTGGAATCTCTCTTTCAACATCGTGGGTAGAAAAGCAAGGTTTGAGCTTTGACCGTCGTTTTATGTTGGCTTTGGCTGATGGGGCGATGGTAACGGCAAGAAAATATCCAGTGATGGTTAAAGTGCAGTCGAGCTTATTGCCTGATGGCATCATTTTCACTTTTCCTGGCTTAGAGCCATTAAGAGTGAAATATCAAGAATTCAAAATGCAAGAAACACCGGCAACTGTTTGGAAAGATAACTTTACGGCCTACACCACAACTGACGATGCTGATGATTGGTTCAGCCAAGTGTTAGGGCAAAGGGTTGAGTTACTTTTCTCTGGTGAGCAATCTAATCGAGTGCGCGAAAAAATTGGTCATAATGTCAGTTTTGCAGACGGTTACCCATTATTGGTGATTAGCCAAGCTTCTTTGGATGAGCTTAATCGTCGTAGCCCTGAAGAGCACTCAATGGATCAGTTTCGTACTAATTTAGTTGTATCTGGTGATGAGCCATTTATTGAAGACAGCTGGAAGCGGATTCGTATTGGTGATGTTGAGTTTGAAGCTGTGAAGGCATGTGAACGCTGTATTTTGACCACTGTTGATGTTGAAACGGCAGAGTTTAGACCAAGTAAAGAGCCTTTGAATACCATGTCGAGCTTTAGAGCGAACGAGCGTGGTGGCGTATTTTTTGGGCAGAACTTAGTGGCTAAAAATGAGGGTATGATCCGTGTTGGTGATCAAATAGAAGTAATTGAAACTAAAGAGAAAGAGTTCTACGAAGATACATGGAAAGCCTCTTTGACTCTTACTTGTGTTGAGCGTGAAGAAGTGGCGAGAGATTTTACAACTTTTTGGCTTGAACCGGTAAAGGGTGAAGTACCAAATTATCAACCTGGCCAGCACCTACCAATTGAAATGAATGTAAATGGTAGCGTTGTTTCGCGTCGCTATACTTTATCTTCTAGCCCTTCTCGTGCTGGTAGACTGGCTATTTCAGTTAAGCGTGTTGATGATGGTCAGGTATCCAATTGGTTAAATGATCATTTTCAAGTGGGTGACTCATTGGTTGCCCAGAATCCTGATGGTGCATTCTTTCTAGAAGACAACCCAACAAGACCCTTATTACTACTGTCTGCAGGCAGTGGTATTACACCTATGTTATCAATGCTGCGTTACTTATCTGATCATAACCAGGTGAATGATGTGGTCTTCTACCATCAGTGTACTGAAGAACAAGATATTCCCTATAAGGAAGAGTTAGACCAACTTTCCGCAAAACATAGCGGCTTAAAAGTAATGTTCTCATTAAGTCAGCCTTCTCGTCAGTGGTCTGGTTTATCAGGGCGCCTAAGCGTGTCGCATGTGGCGAAGATAGAGGCTTTACATACTAGACAAGCATTTGTATGTGGGCCTGAAGGGTTCATGAAGGATGCTAAAAAATTACTGATTCAATTTGGATTAAACCCGCAGCACTATCATCAAGAAGCGTTTGGGGTAAATCAAGTTTCAGAAGAGCAAGTGAAACAGCTGCAATTAAGCGTGAATGGCTATTTGTTTGATGGTGATAATCAATCGACACTACTAGAACAAGCTGAAGCGGCTGGTGTTGCCATTGCTTCAAGTTGTCGTGCGGGCTTTTGTGGAGCATGCAAAGTGACTTTAGAGTCAGGACAGGTGCATCAACCAGATGTGCCAGCACTTCAAGAGCATGAACGTAATATGGGGCAAGTATTGGCATGCTGCTGCATTCCACAAACCGATATTGAAGTTGTCGATTAAAGCGAATGATGAGCCGATGATTGCTCTAGTCAGTCATCGATAAAATGTATCGTCAAAAAAGGGCAGGTATCTTTGGGATACCTGCCCTTTTTGACTCTATTCACTTAGAAAAGTGTCAGAATGAATTAATCGTAAATCGTCGGAATAGGCTGGCGCTTGTGCTGAGTCGCTTTGTAAATAGCAACAAGTCGCTCAGTCACGTATTCAGGCACTTCTTTGCCTTCCAAGAAGTCATCAATTTGGTCGTAAGTAAGATCTAATGCGTCTTCGTCCGCTTTTTGCGGGTCAAGTTCTTCTAAATCAGCCGTTGGTACTTTATGAACGAGTAGTTCAGGGGCACCTAGAGTTGCGGATAGCTCACGAACTTGGCGTTTATTCAAACCAAACAAAGGCGCTAAATCACAGGCACCGTCACCATGTTTTGTATAAAAGCCAGTGATGTTTTCTGCTGAGTGGTCAGTACCGATAACTAAGCCACCTACGTAGCCAGCAATTTCATACTGAGCAATCATACGCGCACGAGCTTTCACATTGCCTTTAACAAAATCAAGCTTTGCTGTATCGGTTGGTAGTAAGCCAGTACCTTCAAGGGCAACATGAGAAGCAGCATGTAAACCATCTACACCTGCTTTAATATTGACTGATACAGAATGAGATGGCTGGATAAAAGATAGGGCCAATTGCGCTTCATCTTCATCTTTCTGCTCACCGTAAGGCAAGCGAACGGCAATGAACTGATAGTCACTTGTTGAAGAGGTTTCATTTAAGCTATCAACCGCCAATTGAGCAAGTCGACCACATGTTGTGGAATCGACGCCACCACTGATACCAAGGATTAAAGACTTACAACCTGACTGCTGTAATTTCGTTTTGATGAATTCAACTCGGCGGTTGATTTCGAAGTGTGGGTCGATAGACGGAAGCACACGCATTTCATCACGGATCAACTGTTCCATTCGTTTTCCTTTCCTGCAAGCAATTTAAAATTCTAGTGTTATCATACCTAAATCACTCGATTAAAAAACCTATTTGCTAAGGCATTTATAGAGAGGAATAGGATCAACATGCTGAAAATCGCGGTATTCGGAAGTGCATTTAATCCGCCAAGTTTAGGGCATAAAAGTGTTATTGAATCACTTGCCCATTTTGACAAAATTCTACTTGTGCCAAGTATTGCCCATGCTTGGGGTAAGGAAATGTTGGACTTTGATACTCGGTGTCAATTAGTCGAAGCTTTCATTCAAGACATAGAGTTAAGTAATGTCGAATTATCGGATCTCGAAAAAAGCCTGCATACACCCGGTGAAAGTGTCACGACTTATGCGGTACTTAACAAAATTAAAGAAAAATATTCAAATGCCGATATAACATTTGTAATTGGCCCGGATAACTTTTTTAAATTTTCGTCTTTTTATAAAGCTGAAGAAATAACAAAGACTTGGGCTGTGATGGCTTGCCCTGAGAAAGTGAATATTCGAAGTACAGATATCCGAAATGCTATTTCTAATGGGACAGATATCAAAGATCTGACTACTTCATCAGTTACAAAGATGTTGCAAGACGGTAAGCTGTATAAGATAATGCAATCCCAATAACCTAGAGGTCTGATGACTATGCTAAAAAGAACAACCTCAGCGTTGCTTTTAATCGCGAGCTGTATGCACGCGAATGCAAGCTGTATGCTTTTTAGTGATCAGTCTGTGATGCTTGCTCAAGACGAGGGGCTAGGTTGTCAAGAATTCTCAGACAGTTGGGATTACATTGAACAGCAAGTCACAAGCTTAGGTGGCTTGTTGGATGAAGATTCTGAGCCGACTGAAGACTACTGGAGTGACTGGGCTCTTAAAACAAAAGATGCTCCAATCCTTACGCAAAACATCTCAACAAACTATTTTGGTTTGGGGATGTGGTTACCTGAAGATCTTGAAGAAACCAAAAATGATATGACCACTCAAGAGTGGCTATTAAACCATGGCTTACAATTAAGTGTAGGTTTTGGAGACAAGGTTAATGGTCAACCTAGGTTACGTTTTGACTATCGCTGGCATGATGAACGTGATGCTAACATGATGATGCAAGTTGAATTGCCGTTCTAAAGAACTGCCCATCAAATACGAATACTAAAAAGCCGTTTGAATTGATTTCAAACGGCTTTTTTAATGATTTTCGTTTACTTAAATCATCTCTAAGTAAGCTTATAGCTCGTGTCCGAAGACTAATGCTGAAAGCAATTCGAATTCTTCAGATTTACCAGCAAAAAGATCATCGATCACCTTTGGTTTTTTCTGACCGGATTGCATGCGTTTTTTAGCTTCACGCATCATCATTACTAAAGTTTGTTCTTGATTTAATGTCGGCTCTTCTGTGCTCCACATATTCACTTGTTCAGTCAGTGAACTTGATGCTAGCTTCGGTTTAAAATCAATCACTTCTTGCTTAAATACTGACAAAAGGTCTTTTTGGTATTCTTCAGTGATCTTGCTAGCCGATAGCTTATTAAGTACAGCCTTAGACAATGCTGAATGTTCAACATAACCTGCTTGTTGTGGGAAAGCATCACTCAAACGAACAGAGAAATCGACTTGCTCAATTTTAGTATTTGGGAAATACGTTAAAGAAGTTAAACAATCAAAAGGAATCCAGATACTTTGGTTTTTTTCGACGGCGTATTCTTGCTTACCCAATTTCACTAAAACCAATCCACTATGAACAGATACTAGGCTGTGTTTAAGTACTTTTTTTCTAGGTGTAATGACCAAGTGAGAAAAGTGAGCCGAGATATGCTCGATAGCGAAGTTCATAGATATTACCTTAGTTTTTGGGCGCTAAGATTACCGTTATTCATCAAAAATGCCAACACTGACCGATTATTTTCTTTATTTCTGGTCTGACCTTGTTCAAAGTATGGCTTATGTAGCTGCGAGAAGTGCCAACAATGCGTAGAATGAGCCAGCTTTTTATTATATGTAGTGAAAAATGACCAACACAACTGATCCATATTTCGATATTCGTCCTTACAATGATGACGAGATCCCAGCGGCAATTGACCGTTTAATTAATGACGAAGAATTTATCAACGCAATTCTGCACTATCGTTTTTCAAATCACGCAAATTGGTTTAAGGCTTTAATGAGTCCAATGCTGCGTGTGTACTTGAAAATGAAATGGAGCAAGTTCAAAAGTGTTGAAGCTATTCAAGTTGAAGTAAAGAAGTACCTACGTGATACATTGGCAAATACCACTGATGGCGTATCTTATTCTGGTCTAGAGTCTTTGGATTCAAGCCAAGCGTACTTATTTGTGTCTAACCACCGTGATATCGCGATGGATCCTGCCTTGGTTAACTATGCATTGCATCAGCAAGGCCATGACACATGTCGCATCGCTATTGGTGACAACCTGCTTAAAAAGCCTTGTGCGACAGAATTAATGAGGCTGAATAAAAGCTTCATTGTTAAGCGTTCATTGAAAGGTCCAAGAGAAATGATGAAAGCTTTGGGTCAGCTGTCGTCATACATCAAATATTCCCTTGAAACGGGCAATTCGATTTGGATTGCACAAAAAGAAGGGCGAGCTAAGGACGGCAATGACTTTACTGAACCAGCTATCCTAAAGATGTTCCATGTAGAAGGCCGTAAACAAAAAATCCCATTTTCAGAATATGCGAAATCTTTAAATATAGTGCCTGTTTCTATCTCATACGAGAACGACCCTTGTGATACAGCTAAGGCGTTAGAGCTATATGAAAAAGATATCCATGGCACTTATGAAAAAGGTGAATTTGAAGATATTGAAAGTATCATTCAGGGCATTATTGGCAAGAAAGGGCGTGTACACGTTAGCTTTGGTGATGTGGTTTCTCAAGACTTTGAAACGCCAGATGCTTTAGCTGAAGAAATCGATCGTCAGATACATAATAACTATAAGTTGTTCCCGATAAACTTGTTAGCGGCGAAAAAGGGTGATGACTCAATCACCGAGAAAGTGCAAAGTGATTTCGAAGCTAAGTTATCAGCGATTCCGCTTGGTGCTCATCAATACTTAATCGACAGTTACGCGAACCCAGTTAAAAATATTGGTTAATTGGTTAAAACATATCTAAAAAGGAGCTCATTGAGCTCTTTTTTTAATGCGAATAAACATGTGAAAAGGTGCGACCATTACTTATCGGGCAACCGCTCCACCTAAGTCTAAATTCGTCGGCCATTTGGAGATAATATTCCCACCTAAATAGATGTTTCCTTTTACTGTCATTGTGTCAGGAAATTCTTTAATCGCAGAGCCACCAAGATAAAGGTCACCATCAATGATAATGCCTTCAGGCAAATTGGTTAACGGCGTGCGAATAACACTTAAATCGCCTTTCACTCTTAATCGATTTGGTAATTTTTGAAGAGGAGTATCAGTAAGGTTTAAGTAACCACCGACTTTTACACCTTTTGGCCAACTTTGAATTTGAGTTCCGAGTAAATTGGCATAGCCTTTAATTGATGTCCCTGCGTAAACCTTATTTAACAGGCTGTTAGATGCATCCAAACTCCCCTTAACTTCTAAACCTTTTGGTAACCGCTTAATCGAAGTTTTCTCTATATTAAGGTTACCTTTCACCACTAAGTCTGCTGGGAGCTCGGTATAGGGTTTATTGCGTAGGTGCAAATTCCCGTAATTATCTAGGTGATTCAGTATCTGATAATTATCCAAAGGCTCAGCTTGAGCAGAAAATGTGATGAAGCAGTAGCTCAATAGGATTGTTAAAAGTGGGCGCATAGCATGTTTATTTTGTTGGGTGACAATTACACTATAACGATAAAAACACGAATCAGTTAAGTATAAATTTAAGGAAGTCTATGAGGTTTAATTTTCATCAAGTACGCAGAGTGACCATCGCTTTCGCTACTTTAGTCATATTCAATGGCTTTGCTTCCGAAGAGGCATTCGCTAATCGAGTAATAGCAACGCCAGGTAAAGCAGCTGTTGTTGTATCGCAGCCTAATACGAATCAGCGTTTGTGTTACTACGATGATAAGTCTTATAGCCTTGGCGCTGTTCTAGAAGTGTCTGGCGTGCTTATTGAGTGTAAAGCTGAAAAAGAATTTGAGTTGAATGGAACATTACAGTGGGTTCAGTTAAAGAAAAAAGACAAGTAGCCAGTACTTGTCTTTATGTTTATTAGAATGTAAACAGGTTCAATTATCGTGCAAGAGAACGTGTTTTTAATTCAAAAATTAATTTCTCAGCGCTCACTTCAAATTGAAATTGAGCCGTTAGTTCTTTGGTTTCTTCTGTTAGTTCAGAAAGCGTGTATTCAACTTTATTTGATACTTGTTTTGCTAGATCGAGATACTTAGCAAATTCGCTTTCAATTAGCGCTTTAGACTCGCCAAAGATAGTAACTGTTGCTACGTCATCACCTTCTTTAATCATAAAGCCGATTTCACCAGCACAACCGCATGCTTCACATACATCGTTGTTGTTTTCAGCATCGTGACTCATAAATAATCCTCTTACAAAAGTTACGGTTATTCTATCTAGCTATTTGAGCTGTATCTACAAAAATTAAATTTCTTTGAACCAAACCGCATTGGTATGCTATGTTGTTTGTTAAGAGATCGAATGAATATGCACGTTTGAAATGACGAAATTTAGTGTGATCTATGTCATGTTTCGTTGAGAATCAATGTCATATGTGTGTCAGGATGTCATTCAGTTAGTTGCGTTACGAATGATTTTATAAGAGTATCTATTGCTTAATAGTTATTTATACAATGAATCTATTGATCAGTATTTCATATTCTAAGAGGTTATTTAAAATTAACCACTGAGAGAGTTATGGTAAGCATTAATGCCAGCTGGGCAAAGTGCACAAAGATGCACTGCTGTAAATTTGGCAGTACATGATGTTTATTAGGTTTTTAGCATCGAATACTTGCGAAAAAGCCCCTGACTTACATAATACTGATAACGATTTTCATTCTGACTTCATTTGATAAGTTAGATGGATTTACAGAGAGAAGAGCCTGAAATATGCCAAAGCGTAGTAAAGAAGATACTGAGATCACTATTCAGAAGATCATGGATGCCGTTGTAGACCAATTGCTAAGACTGGGTTACGACAAAATGTCATACACGACATTAAGTCAACAAACGGGCGTTTCTCGTACAGGTATCAGCCACCACTTCCCAAAGAAAACGGATTTTACGGCAGCCCTAGATGGTCGTATTTTCAAAATGTTCATGGAACATATTGATTTTGAAAATGGTCTTGAAGAGTTTTCAGCAAGTTGGGTTAAAGCACTAGAAGATGCAGAATTCCTTGCAATTTTACGTCTGCTATTCCACCACATTGTAACGGCAGAGAGCGCTCATGAGTTTGCAGCAAACGGTATTGATCGTTTATACAAACTTACTGAAAGCCAGTTTGGTGATACAAGCGGAAAAGAATTAGAGTGGTTGATTGGTAAATCAATTATTCGTATGAGCAAGTAAACTAGTTGCTCAAACAAAAAAGCTCCTATTTAGGAGCTTTTTTTGTAAGTCTTGTTTTTGTATAAGTATCGCATTGTAAGGTTTCTGTTCAAGTTACAATCCGCTTGACCAAAGTCACTGTCATTTGGCTTGGTGTTTTTAAACTCGATAATCGTAAATTGAATATTTTCCTCAAAGCTCAAAGCTCAAACCTCAAATCACAAGCTCAACCTCAAACTTAAAGCTCAAAATTTAATGGGCGGGGTGAACTTGAGGAAAATCCATTGTCGGGTGTTTTTCAACTAAGCTCGAATAACCATATACTTCTTCAATCATCTTCGGTTTAAGCGCTTCCCAGGGGCTCCCATCACACACTAACTCTCCATCCTTAAGCACGACGAGCCTATCTGAATACTGTGCCGCTAAATTGAGGTCATGCAGTACCACAATTACTGCTGCGCCTTTAGTATCAGCCAAGTCTCTCGCAATTTTCAACGTGTTATGTTGATGGGCAAGATCGAGTGCAGAGGTTGGCTCATCTAACATCAATATACATTGATCATCAGCATGATGAAGTTGAGTGAGCACCCTTGCTAAATGAACTCTCTGTTTCTCTCCTCCAGAAAGAGAAGGGTAAAGCCGACTGCTTAAGTGAGATACGTCTGCTGTTCCCATCTTTTGCTTTGAAATTTCGTTGAGCTCTTTGTTTGAAGTGCCTAAAGGAATACCTCCAAGTTCAACGACCTCATGAACAAGAAAAGGGAAAGTCAGCGTACTATTTTGAGGAAGCATAGCGAGGTGCTTGGCTAAACGCTGTGGAGACCATTTCGTCATATTGTGACCAAAATAATCAATATCTGCGTTACTTGATAATTCTCGACATAATGCTTTTAGAAGCGTGCTTTTACCGGCTCCATTAGGGCCTAATAATGTCGTGACTTGACCTGCATGAATATCAATAGAGATATTGTCGAGAATCGTTTTACTGCCAAACTTAATACTCAGTTTTTTTGCGCTTAGAGCGGGTGCCGACATCATAGGATTCTCCCTTTTTGTTGGAATAGAAGATAAAGGAAGAAAGGTGCACCAATGATTGCGGTAACAATGCCAACCGGAAGTTCCGCAGGGGCAAGTACAACACGGGAAAACATATCAGCAATCGTGAGCAGCAAAGCGCCTAATATAGCGGATAAGGGAAGAAGAGTTCGGTGGTCGGGTCCTGCAAGCATACGGCTCAAATGTGGAATAACTAACCCAATAAAACCTATCATGCCAGAAAGGCTTACAGTGATGCCTACGCCAGCTGCGGTGAGTAGAATAAGCTGACGTTTCAATCTTTGAACCGGAATACCCAAATGTTGAGCTTCAGATTCACCAAGAAGAAGGGCATTTAAAGACATAGCATGTCGATAAAATAAGATAAACAATCCAAGCAATGTTATTGCAGCTAAAGCAATGCCTGACCACTTAGCTCCAGCGAGTGATCCCATTGACCATAATGATAGGTCACGTAGCATTTGGTCATCAGCAATGAAATTCAGAAAGCCTATTCCTGCACCCGATAAAGCACTGATTGCGACACCAGCAAGTAACATGATGGTGACCGACGTTCCAAATTTGCTGGTGCCCAATTTATAGACAAGCATAGTGGTAAGGGCTCCGCCAAGAAAAGCAAAAACTGGAACGGCTGCAAAATTCATAAAGCTTGGGTACTGCATTGAGATTTGCGAAAATAGAACGATAGCTAAAGCGGCACCTAAAGCCGCTCCGGCTGAAACGCCAATGATCCCTGGTTCTGCGAGGGGGTTTCTAAATAACCCCTGCATGACCGCACCACATAAAGCCAGAATTGCGCCAATCAGCATACAAAGAATGGTCCTCGGGAGACGAATCTCTTGAATGACTAAGTTGATGTGTGGTGCTAAATCATTACTTGGATTAAACAAGCTTAATGCACTATCAGTAATGGTGATATTCATTGGGCCGACAGTAATCGAAGATAATGCAATAAAACAAAGTGCTGAGATTAAAATTAGCATTGATGTTTTAAGGGGGATCTTTCTCAGTAACATGTTTTAACCTTAAGGATAAATCAGAGCGTTAAGGCGTTTAGCTTCAGAAAGGCTGCGCAATCCTAGGCCTCCAACTAAGGCACTGCCATCCACTGTAATAATCTGTTTGTTCATACCAGCGGGTGTGGCAGCTAGCATAGGTAAAGATTTAAGAATGGCGTCTGCTCCACCCATTTTCTTGTAGCTGCGTCCACTAACTAGAATCACATCGGGTTGCATCTCAACCATAGATTCCATCGATAAGGGTTTGAAAGACGTTAATGTTGAAGCTGGATTGATACCGCCAGCAAGTTCAATAATTGCATTAGGGGTTGTTTCTTTACCTGCTACGTTTGCCGGGCGACCTTCATGCAATAGTAAAAATAGAACCGTTTTTGCATCTTTTTGTGCAACTTGGTTGCTTTCTAATGCGTTAATTTGTTCTGCAACATTATTCTTCACGGCTTCGGCTTTATCACGGCTGCCTGTTAAGTTGGCAATTTGATCAATTCGATCAAGTAAACCGTCGACGCTTGCTTCTGTATTGACAATTTGTACGTCAACATTTGCTGACTTTAATTGAGATACCGCTGAATCGGGTCCCATTTCATCAGAACCAATGATAACGGTTGGCTGTAATGCAATTAAGCCTTCAGCAGACAGTTGGCGGTGATAACCAATCTTTGGGAGTGCATTGGATTCAGGAAAGCGGCTGGTCACATCGACTGCCACTAATTTGTCTGTTGCATCCAGTGCAATCACTAGCTCTGTTACCGCGCTACCCGCGCTTATGATTCTTTGATCCGTTAAATCATTTGCAGATACTGTGTTAACAGCTCCCAAAAGGCTGGCAGTAATAGCCAAAGTTTGAAAGGTAGACTTGAATAGCGTTACTTTTTTCATAGTTAATATCATCAAATTGAGTCACACATTTGTGTGAGGCTTTAGTTATTTTCAGTTAATAGTTGAGTGGCTGCGATACCATTCTCTTGGAGGAAAGACAGCAACTTCACAAGGTTTTGTACATCAGCTGTTTTATCTGCGGCAATGACAACAGGTTGTTTACTGTTTGATGTCGTGATTTCAATAAGCGCAAGTTTGAAGTTTTCCCAATCAATGTATTCTTTTCCATCAATTGCCCAATAAGGTTCTTGATCTAAGATATTGATAGTCAGAGATTTATTATCGACTTCTGACACGCTTGCGGTATCTGTGCTTGGTAAATCGACTTCAAGCGACTCTAATTTCACAGATGCTGTTAGCAGCAGAAACACCATTACGATAAAAATAATGTCTAGCAATGGTGTTAAATCGGGCATCAAGCTTGAAGGGGATTGTGTTTGAGATACCTTGATCATGAGTAGCTCGCACTTGATGCATTGTCTATATCGGAGGAAGCGTTAGGTTTAGTCGTATCTGATGAGTTTTGGCGATGACTTGAGTTATCGTTAGAGCCCTTGTATGAGTTAATTTCTAGAGTTTGTGGTTGTTGAATTGTCATGCCTTCAAGCCAAACGTTCACGTAGTTCAGAGTGTGCTCCAGCTTTGCGACGACCCTATCAGCCCAAAGACCAAGTAATTGCGCTCCAGCAATTGCAGGGAGTGCAATCATTAAGCCTGCTGCTGTTGTTCTCATTGCCAGCCCTAAACCATCTGCAAGATCATTTGGGGTAATGCTACCCGTTGAAGCTGCAACGCCTTTAAACATCTCAATGAGCCCAAGCACTGTACCTAATAAGCCGATCAGTGGGCTTAACACACCAATTAAACCAAGTAACCTTAAGCCCGCGTGCAGTTGATGGCGCTTTTCTTGTAACCAAATACCAGCAGCATCTTCACGCAGGCTTTTAGAAAATGAATGGTGGGCTAGTAACATTGCCACGCCTTTGTAGAGCAGAGGGCGCTTTGGGGAAAGTGCTAGAGCTAATTGTTCAAGATCTTTACTATTTGTTGGCGAAATATTGTTTAATTCTTTACGTATAGCGCTTCTACCAACTCCAATGCTGAGCACAACCTGAAAGATGCGTTCGGCGATGATCATTGCCGTTAATGCAGAGCAGATAAGAAGTGGCCATGTCATCAAGCCGAGCTGATCTTGTAAATAATTAATTTGTTGCATGATTAATCCAATCTAAAACGAACAGGTATTTGTACACGGTGAGCAATGGCCCTTCCGTTTACTGTATGAGGTGAAAATTTCCATTGTTTAACAGCGTCTAATGCTGCCTTGTCGAGCATAAGTGCTCCAGAAGAGCTGACTAATGCCTGCTTAATTTGTTTGCCGTCTTCATCTATCCATATCTCGTAAGTTGCGACACCTTGAACACCACGTCTTCTGGCTTTTCGTGGGTATTTCGGAGGCGTTGGTCGAGAGGAAAATGCTGGTTTTTGTATTAAAGTCGGCTCTTGGGTTGAGACGCCTCTATTGGCAATAACTTCGCTAGCTTCTTGCTGAGGAGTGTCATTGACTGCTTTTTCAGTTTTTTGTTTCGCAACCTTTTTCTCAACATCTTTTGTCTGAGTTACTTTCTTTTCAGCAACCGGTTTCTTGGTTGTCTTTTTAGCCACAGGTTGAGTTTTCTTAGGCTGCTTAGGTTTAGACTGTGATACAGGCTTTTTCTTCACTACTTCTTTACGTGGTGATGCCTTATCTATTTTCTTTTTTGTTATCGGTTCTGGTTTAACTACTGGTTCTAGCTCTGCAACTTCTGTGATTGGCTCAGCAACTTCAGGAATAGGGTCTGGGTAGACTTCTGCTGTTTCTGTCACAGGCTCGGAGATTGGATCTGCTTTAGAGGAAGGCTTCGCAGCAGCAGATGGCACAAAGTTAATAGACACGGTCGTCGAATTGGTACCAGCTGGCATCGCAAATAATTTGCTTTCTTGAGCAACAAATAAAATGGCTACATGGATAGCTAATGAAGCACTACCTGCAATGACATACCTAGGTATATTCACACTGAACCCTTAAAACCTTAACTGAAATCAGCCAAGATTATCACTCACAATGCAAATAAGATCAATTATCAATTGCATTATCATTTGCGTCTATTTATCATTTACTCAGATTTTAGCGAACAGTCTTCCAGACTTTGTTCGATAAGCGTTTAGAGAGATTATATGAGTCTTGATATTTATAAATTTGACGAATCTATCGTTGGTGTTTCTAGTCCAGATCCACTTAGATTTGCCTTTGCGAAAAAGCACTCGGCACACGCAGGCGGGGCAGCTACTCCTGTCATGCCCGACCAGCAGCCTTTGATTTTCAATGATTTGCTCCAGTCAGAAGGGAAAAAAACCGATAAACGCTGTTTGTACGTTCATGTTCCTTTTTGTCGTGTTCGCTGCACATTCTGTAACTTCTTCCAAAATGCAGCTAGCCGAAAGCTAGTCGATGAGTACTTCGAAGCGTTAATGAAAGAGTTAAAGATGAAAGCGCAAACGCCTTGGGCTCAATCTGGAATTTTTCATGCTGTGTATATTGGAGGCGGTACGCCAACGGATTTATCCGCGAAGCAAATTGAGCTTTTAGGCAAGGCTATTCATGACTTATTCCCGTTAGCGACAGACGCTGAAATCACTCTAGAAGGACGTATTAATCGGTTCAGTGATGAAATGTTTGACCGATCTTTAGAAGGTGGATTCAACCGTTTCTCGTTTGGAATCCAAAGCTTCAATACCCAAGTGAGACGAAGTGCAAAACGCTTGGATGACCGAGAAGTTGTGCTTGACCGTATTAGTAGTTTGAGTCAAACACAGCAAGCACCGATCATTTTGGATCTTCTTTATGGTCTTCCGCACCAAACATTGGATGTGTTCAACCAAGACTTAGAAGATTTCATGTCAACGGGCGCGCATGGTATTGACCTTTACCAACTGATTGTTGGTGGAAGTGCACCTATGCTTAATTTAGTTGAAAAAGGCAAAGTGCCGCCTCCTGCTACTACGCCAGAAAAAGCCAGTATGTATCAGGCGGGCGTGGAGTTTATGAATAAACATCACGTAAAACAGCTAAGTGTGAATCACTGGGCAAGAGATAACCGTGAGCGCAGCCTATACAACAGCTTAGCCAAAACTTACGCGGAAGTTATGCCCGTGGGTTGCGGTGCTGGTGGCAATATTGGTGGGTTCAGTTTCATGCAACATCGCTCTCTAGATAAATACATGGAGTTGATGAATAAAGGCGAACATCCTCTTGCCATGATGATGCGTCAAAGTGATTTTGAATCACTGTTTTCATCACTAAAAGCTGGCTTTGATTCCGGAATTATTCGCCGCAGTGCACTTCCTGCATTCGAAGGCAAAGATAGCTTCGATTACTTGAAGCCTCTATTCCAATTATGGGAAGAGAATGGTTTAGTTGAGCTGTCTGATGATTACCTTGTACTGACAGTCGCAGGCAGTTTCTGGTCAGTAAGCTTGGCTCAAGCCGCTATTCATATCTTGAATTCAGAGAGTTCATTACAAGAAACACCACAACATAAACATGCAGTAAACGGACATTAATACATGACAAATTTAACAGAAACTCAAATTGAAGAATCGAACACAGCTACGTCTACTCGTCACGTTACGCTTGCTCAGCGTGTTGCAGAAGTTTTAGAACAAGACCCTAAATTGCTACCTGCCGCGATTGCGACTCAACTTGAAGTAACAGAGGTTGAAGTTGTGTGCGCACTTCCTAAGGAAATGGTCGCTATTCTTGATGGTGAGCAAGCGCAAAGCGTACTTGAGGGGCTTGTTGGCTGGGGACCCGTAACCACAATTATGCACTCATTTGGTTCGATTTTTGAAGTGAAAGCCCCATTCCCTAAAGGAAAAGTGGCGCGCGGTTATTACAACTTGATGGGTAAAGAAGGCGAACTTCATGGTCATCTAAAGTTAGATAACGTAAAAAAAGTTGCTTTGGTGAGTAAGCCATTTATGGGGCGTGAAAGTCACTACTTTGGCTTTTTCAGCGAGTCTGGTGACAACATATTTAAGATCTACTTGGGTCGAAATGAAAAAAGAGAGTTGATCGAAGAGCAAGTTGAACGCTTTAAAGCGATGCAAGCTCAGTATCAATAAATTGGTTCAGCCCCAATTAATAGTTACAACAATAATAATTAAATATCATAAAGTTATATTCAAATAGGGATTAGAAAATGGAACAGCAAGTAAAACAAGAGCGCCTTCAAGGTCGACTCGGTCCAGAAATTAAAGAATTTCGTCAAGAGCGTCGCACTATTCAACTCGCAACCGTTGATGAAGAAGGTCGCCCAAATGTTAGCTATGCGCCATTTGTCCAAAATCAAGAAGGCTACTTCGTACTGATTTCTAAAATTGCTCGCCATGCACGTAATCTTGAAGCTAACCCTCAAGTTTCGTTAATGATGATTGAAGATGAAGAAAGTGCAAAACAGCTGTTTGCTCGTAAACGTTTAACATTTGATGCGGTTGCCAGTGTGGTTGAACGTGACTCTGAACTTTGGCTGCAAGTTGTGGCTCAGTTAGGCGAACGTTTTGGCGAAATTATCGATGGGCTAAGCCAGCTTGAAGATTTTGTTCTCTTCAACCTAAAAGCTGAAAATGGTTTGTTCGTGAAAGGTTTCGGTCAAGCCTACCAAGTGTCAGGTGATGATTTAGTAGACTTTGTTCACCTGCAAGAAGGTCACAAAAAAGTATCGAACGAATAATTAAGAGCTTAATAACGGGCTCGTTATCTTAGCGTTCTAGTAAATAGTTGATGATTAATTATCTATAGGTGAATGAGTTATTGTTTTAGCTATTGGATAATTAACGACAGAGTAAAACTTAAAGCCTTCAGTATTGAGGGCTTTTTGCTATATTACGCCTCAATAATCAAAAGTATTTATTGAGTAATTAAGGCTGTTGTATGAAACCTGTGAGTCGCGATTGGGATGAGTTTTGTTACCCGTTCATTTATGAAGACAGTCCTATCTGTGACTTTGAAATCTTATCTGATGAATTATGTTGCCGAGTCGGGCGAGTGCTAACCATGCTATTGGATGAAAGAGTTCGAGATGTTTTAGAGCGTTTGCAGCCAAATATTTATCATTTGAATGGTTCGGTTAGAGGAAAGCTTGCGATCACTGAACTCGAATTAGATGAGCTGAAAGCTGATTACCATAGTATTAGAGACCAATTAGAAGGCGGGTTTAAAGGCTTTGTGCTGCCTGGCGGGCATGAAGTGTCGAGTGAATTGCATTTAGCTCGTTGCCAAGCTAAAAAGGTGGTTCGTGCATTAGTGAGTATTGAGCATTCAGGTAAAAAGTCACCTGCGCCTATCTTATTCAAATATTCGAATTTAATCGTGAATACCCTTTATGCTTTGGCATCTCTTACTAACCACATACATCAAGTTGAAGAAGTAGAGTTTGTGAGTAAAAGTTACTCTATGCCTAAGAAGTAGGGTAATTATGAACAAAAAACGGTACCTAAATAGGTACCGTATAAAGTCTTTGTATAAAATTTTTAGCGTTTTAGCGTTTTAGCGTTTTAGCGTTTTAGCGTACTTAGTTTATTAGCCATCTAACTTACTTAACG
Source organism: Vibrio sp. 99-70-13A1 (assembly GCF_013114625.1). Taxonomy (GTDB): domain Bacteria; phylum Pseudomonadota; class Gammaproteobacteria; order Enterobacterales; family Vibrionaceae; genus Vibrio. The sequence continues at coordinate 308,376 of NZ_VTXD01000002.1, read as the reverse complement.
TTTACCATCTTAAAAGCCAGTAATCGCTAGTGTGTAACCGAGGCGTTTTCTAAGCTTTTTGCACCTCTTAGCATCGCTTCAACTAATTCACCTGCATTAAACTTCTCTAACGCTTCATGAGCGCCGACTTGCTGTGCTCTGTCGACACATATTTCGCTTGAAAGAGATGTATGTAAAATACGGTACGACTGATTCAAAGCGGGATCATTTTGAACTTCAAAGGCAAGTTCGTAGCCATCTAATCCTGGCATTTCAATATCGCTCACGAGTAACTCGATTGGAGTGTTGTGAGCCGCTTCTTGTCTCATTAACTCAATTGCATCTAGACCGTTATTACAAATCTTATACGGGATGTTTATGCTATCTAATGCATCGCTTAGCTGTTTACGAGCAATAGAAGAGTCATCGACTAATAAGATATTCAGCGCTTTTAATCGTTCACGCTCAACATCCGTTAACATTGGGATTTGGGCGGCTTCGTATTCGGGATAGATCTTAGAAAGTAAAAGCTCAACATCGAGCATTTGCACAATGTTATCTTTATAGCGAGTGATCCCTGTAACAAAAACATTTGTCCCAACAGTTACTGGAGGCGATTCAATACTTTTCCAGTCACATTCAATGATTTTATCAATCGAACGTACCAAGAATGCAACTACCGTTCTTAAACAGTCAGTGACGATCAAAAAACAGCTGTTGTATTCTTCCGGTGTGATGGCTCTAAAACCAATCGCGGCAGACATGTCGATGACAGGTACAGTTAACTCTCTAATGGTGACGGTACCAATAACATGATGGTGTGAATAAGGGATCTGAGTCGTCTTTTGGTAAGGGACAATCTCTCTTACCTTAAGAGTCCCTATAGCAAAACTTTGTGACAATGAGAGCTTAAACATCAGCATGCCTTGTGCTTGATTAGCTTTGCTTTTCATCTTAGCCATTACCAGGCTCCTGCTTTTATATATACCTACCAATTTAATGGGATTATGGCAGACCAGCAAGAAATAGGCAGTATTTTCCTATCGATTCGTTACTTAATGCGGTGTATAGAGTTAAGATGTCATGATCTTAAGGTAAAATTGAATATATAAGATTAATTTTTATTCCAAACCTCTTAGGCTTCGCTCTGAGATGGGTTAATTTAGAGAACAATGATGGCAAGAACAGCAGCAGCACTTCACATACTCGTAAAGCATAAAGAGCAAGCCGAAGATATTATTCAGCAACTAAAGAAGGGTGCTAAGTTTCAAGCATTAGCAAAAAAGCATTCGACTTGTCCGTCTGGTAAAAAAGGTGGCGACCTTGGTGAGTTCAAGAAAGGTCAAATGGTTCCACAGTTTGATAAAGTCTGCTTTTCTGGTGAAACTTTGGTACCTCATTTGGTGAAAACCAAGTTCGGTTGGCATGTTGTGAAGGTTCTATATAGAACATAATTGGCGTATTTTTGTGCTATAGCATAAATAAGTGTGTACCTAAAGGGGCGGCTATTCGCTCCTTTTTTACATCTATAGGTTTATTTGCTTAAACTATATGGTGATGGAATTGATGAGGCATTCATCCTAAATGACATGCGATAAAGTTGGCTACGCCCTTGGTTATCCCCCTACCTTTTCCTAAAGTAGGAGGATGGCTTAGTGACAGTACTGAATATAATGAATGTTATTCCTGAAGTAGTAAATGCAGGTATGTACCTGTTTATTAAGTTTGGTTGGAGATACACATGGAAAACTCAGTTGCGTTAGATATCCCAAATAGTGATGTCATCTTGCATGCTTTCGATTGGCGCTATTCAGACATCACCAAGAATGCGCCAGTGATCCGTAAACTGGGCTATAAATCAGTATTGGTTTCACCTGCTATGAAGTCATTACGTAGTAGCAAAGGAAAAAAAGAGACGCAGTGGTGGCAACGCTACCAACCTCAAGATTACCGAGTGATAGATAATCAATTGGGCGACACGCATGATTTTATCGAAATGGTTCAGGCTTTAAGAGATCATGGTTTAAGAACTTATGTTGATGTTGTCTTTAATCACATGGCAAACGAATCGGGTATTCGTAGCGATCTTGCCTACCCAGATAAACCAGATCTTGAAGAATATAAGCGTGATGCAGAGTATTACGAGAGCATTCGCTTGTTCGGTGATTTATCTCAGCCCCTATTCAATGAAACAGATTTTGTAGAAGCTTTTGGTATCGAAGATTGGAATGATCGATGGGAAGTTCAGAATGGACGTATCACAGGTAGCCCTCAAGACCCTGGGTTACCGACATTAATTGATAATGATAATGTGGTTGCTCAGCAGAGAGCTTACTTAAAAGCATTGAAGAAAATTGGTGTAAAGGGTTTTAGAATCGATGCTGCGAAACATATGTCGTTGTCTCATTTGCGCAAAGTATGGACGGAAGATATCTGTTCAGATATTCATATTTTTGGTGAAATTATTACTGATGGTGGTGCCACAAAAGCAGAATACGAAACCTTTTTAGAACCTTATCTTAAGTACACTCGATTAGGGGCTTATGATTTCCCACTGTTTAATATTATTTTCGAAGCCTTTGGTGAAGAAGGGAGTTTTTCTTCACTGATTAACCCTTATTGTTTTGGCCAAGCACTGTCGAATACTCGTGCGATTACTTTCACTGTTACTCATGACATTCCTAATAATGATGTATTCAGTAACCTTGTGATGAGTGAGCAAAGTGAAAAACTGGCCTATAGCTATATTTTAGGGCGAGATGGTGGTGTGCCTTTAATCTACAGTGAGCTTAAAACCAGTGGTGTAAAAGACTCTAAAGGAAATCCACGTTGGTTGGACGACTGGCAATCAACAGACATGCACAACATGATTCGTTTCCATAACTACGTTCATGGTGAAAGCATGCGGGTAATTGAAGCTAATGCTGATTTGCTTGTATTTGTGCGTGGTGAGAAAGGGATTGTAGTAATCAATAAATCTAAGCGCAGTAAAACTGTTCAATTGACGTGGACGAAGCCTGTTGTTGATCTGCTTTCTGGAACGGAGTTTTCCTGTAACAAGGGCTATGTGGAAATTACAACTGAGCCGAATAGCAGCATGATGTTGGTTGACTGCTAAGTAATGATTTAACGCGAATAAAAATTTAAAGCCGCATAGAAAGTTCTATGCGGCTTTGTTGTTAATAGCTTTTGTTATTAATAACCTTTGTTATCAAGATTTGCTGTTATTTAAAGGTCTATTCTTTAAAGGTTTAGGTTATGTCGGTAATTAAACGGTGAATTTATTTAAGATCGCATCTTGCTCTCTTACATTCTCAGTTTGTATTTGCATCTCTTTATTTGCGTTGTCAGCTGCGTCGGACACCTGAACCGACAGATCTTTAATCTTAACCGTGTTGTTGTTAATTTCTTCAGCAACTAAGCTTTGTTCTTCTGCTGCAGAAGCGATTTGAATATTCATATCAGAGATTTCTTGGATTGAATCACGGATACGCTCAAGGGCTGCGTTCGCTTGTTGAGCTCTATCTACTGCATCTTTTGCTGTAGCTTTACTCTGATTCATCGCATTGGATACTGAGCTTGCTCCAGCTTGCAGCTGCTCGATCATGTTTCGAATCTCAGTCGTTGATTCTTGAGTTCTTTGTGCAAGTGTTCGTACTTCATCTGCTACAACCGCAAATCCTCGACCAGATTCCCCAGCTCGTGCTGCCTCAATGGCTGCATTTAACGCTAGAAGGTTAGTTTGGTCAGCGATGTCGTTGATTACTTTTAGAATGGTTTCAATGTTATTCGTTGCACTTTCAAGCACCTCTACTTCAGCTACAGCTTCATCAATTCGGCTTGATAAAGTGTCGATAGCATCGGTTGTATCGGTAACCACATGTGTGCCTTCTAAGGTTGCATCATCTGCGGCTTTGGCTGCAGAAGCTGCGCCTTGTGCATTTGAAGCGACATCAGAAGAGGTTGTGGCCATTTCGTGCATCGCTGTCGCTAACTGTTCCAACTCATGGAGTTGGTCACGCATAGCTTCAGAGGATTCTTGTAATCCTACAGAGGTGGACTCAGAACCTCTTAATATCTCTTCACCAATCGCTTTAGATTGAATAATTTGCTGTTGCAGTGTCCCTGTAAAGGTATTAAAGCCAGTAGCCAACTCTGAGAACTCTTTATCAGTATTCGTATCAAGACGTTGAGTTAAGTCACCTTCGCCTGAAGCTACGTTTTGAATTGCTTCATTAAGCACACCTAAAGGGCGCATGAGTGTACGAATGAGCACTAGCAACAAACCAATACTAATAATCAATGAAATTATCGTGTAGAGAATTGAGCTATCACGAAGATCACTAACCGATTGGTAAGCAACTTCTTCATTGAGGATAACCCCAACATACCAATCTTCACCGGGTACTGCTGAGAAGTCTAAGGTGTAATGTATTCCATTCAATACTACTTGCTGCGGCTTATCAGCGATGCTGACATTGGGCATATAGTCAGACAATGGCTTACCATTTTTATTTGTTTCAGGGTGCGCGATGGTCGTACCGTCGGCAGAAACAATGAATACGTAACCCGCGTTAAATAACTTCACCTGATTAACAACATCCGCTAACCCAGCTAGGCTCACATCATAAAATATAGCGCCGATGAATTGACCGTTGTCTTTCACTGGTGTTGCAATAGAAACCAATATTTCATTGGTAGCAGAATCTGCGTAAGGGGCTGTGATAATAAGTTTATTAGCGTTTTTGGCATCTTTATACCAAGGTCTTGCTCTCGGGTCCCAGCTAGCACCAGGATCCCATGAAGGGTCATTACTGATGTTTGTCCCGTCTTTTTCGAAACCTATCCCAGCAAGCAGGAAGTTGTTTTTGACAACCGGACGGGTAATGACATCTTTTATCTTATCGGGGCTGAGGTCTAATTCAAGCATGCTAGTTGAATAGCTAGCAATGGCTTTTCGACCATTTATATCGGCTGCTACTGTATTCCTTACACCATCGACAATTTCAATAACACTCGCTTCTACCTGTTGTCTCATTTCATCTTGCATCGTGAAATATTGTTTTGCTGTGAGCAAGGAAATGGTAACAAGTAACAGTGCCGATGAAGCTGCAACAATTTTATGACTAAATTTCATGGTCATCCTTAACTATTTTACTAACCGTTTATAAATTTATAGTTAGAAATGACCACTTCATCCAGCAATTGTCGCCATATCTATCAATAATTTAATTCTGATCAATTCTGTATAGACTTAGAAAGTAAGTCGCGAGAGCGCTCGCGACTTAGTATGAGTGCCAAATGTTGTACTTGGAGAACACTATTTCCTTATGAGGAACTAGGCCTTGATTACACTGTAAACTTGTTTAAAAGCGCATCTTGCTCTTGTACATTTTCAGTTTGAACTTGCATCGCTGCGTTGGCTTGCTGAGCTGAATTGGACACTTGGGTAGAAAGGTCTTTGATTTTCACTGTGTTATTGTTGATTTCTTCTGCAACCAGACTTTGTTCTTCGGCTGCGGAAGCGATTTGAATATTCATATCTGAGATTTGTTGAATAGAATCACGGATACGATCTAACGATGAATTTGCTTGTTGAGCGCGTTCAACAGCGTCAGTTGCAGTGTCTTTACTTTGATTCATTGCTGCTGATACTGAGCTTGCTCCAGCTTGTAACTGCTCAATCATGCTGCGGATTTCAGTGGTTGATTGCTGAGTACGTTGCGCTAAAGTTCTAACTTCATCAGCTACCACAGCGAAGCCCCTGCCTGACTCACCAGCTCGCGCCGCTTCAATCGCTGCGTTTAATGCTAGTAGGTTAGTTTGGTCTGCAATGTCGTTGATTACTTTTAGAATAGTCTCAATATTTGCTGTCGCCGACTCTAATACTTTGACTTCTTCCACGGCTTGGTCAATACGAGAAGATAGGTTATCAATAGCTTGTGTGGTATCACTCACTACTGTCGTACCATCAATAGTTGCTTCATCAGCATCTTTAGCCGCTGCCGCCGCACCTTGTGCATTATTAGCAACTTCAGTAGCGGTCACCGCCATTTCGTTCATTGCGGTTGCTAGCTGCTCTAACTCTTGAAGCTGCGTGTTCATCGCATTTGCAGATTCTTGAGCACCGATGACGGTCATTTCTGTACCGCGTTTAATTTCTTCACCAATTGCTTTTGATTGAATGATTTGGTTTTGTAGATTTTCAGTGAAGGTATTGAAGCCTTTCGCTAGTTCAGAAAACTCTTCATCAGTATTGGTGTCTAGACGTTTGGTTAGGTCACCTTGACCTGAAGCTACATCGTTAATGGCTTTATTGAGTGTTTCAAGCGGGCGCATTAATACACGGATTAGCATAGTCAGCGCTATTACACTTAAGACAAGAGCAATAAGGGTATAGATAATTGAGCTGTTTTTCAGGTCAGAAATCGTAGCAAAAGCGATAGATTCATCAATGATAGTACCAACATACCAATCTTCGCTTGGGATGTGAGTGAAGTTAACCAAGAAGGTTTTACCATCCATGTCAATTCTTTGCTGCTGATTATTAATGGTTGCTTGAGGTAAGTAACTTGAAAGCTTTTCACCATTATTTTTGGAATTTGGGTGGGCAATAGTGGTTCCATCTGATGTCACAAGGAATAAATAACCGGCATCAAATAGGTTCACTTTATTGACCAGTGTTGCAAGGTTAGTAAGCTCTAAATCGTAGAACATACCCGCAGTGAATTTGCCATTATCTTTAACAGGTGTACCAACGGAGATAATTACTTTGTTACTTGATGCGTCCACATAAGGGGCGGTTACGACAAGGCGGTTTTGGGATTTTGCATCAATGTACCAAGGGCGAACTCTAGGGTCATAATCAGGTCCTGCGACCCATCCATCATCATTTTCAATAACGAAACCGTTTGCTTCATAACCGAAACCTACAGCTAAGAAGCTGCCTTTAAGTTTTGGCTTTTCAAGAATGGTTTGTACGTAGTCGTGATCTTGAGGGTTAATTTCAATCACTTCAGTAGTGGATTGAGCCAGCGCTTTTTTCGCGGACATTTCAGATACAACGGTATTTTTTACCCCGGCTACCATTTCGTTCATGCTAGCGTTTACGTGGTTTTCAACAGCACTTCTTACGGTATACAGTTGCTGTATTGAAAGTAATGAAACGGTTACCAGCAGAAGCGTAGATGATGCTGCAACAACCTTATGACTAAACTTCATAGAACGGTCCTCTCAATAAGCTTAGCGAAATAAGCTTAAGTAATAATTATTGTTTTTATGATATCGGCAAGTACATGACATACTTAATGACATTTTTACACTTGCGGTTACAAAAATACAACAGAGTGGCAAAGAAAAATACAAAAACATTCATTTTTGACTACTAGAGCCTGTTTTTTAATTGAAGTTGAATATTTATAATATTTTAGTGAATAACCGTCTTTAAAATAAATGGACGTGTAATAAATGAAGGTAGGATTCTCAAGGGGTGAGTGGGAATGATAATTATGCCTAATAGATACAGTGCTTGATTGAATATCAACAATTATCTTTGGCTATTAAACGAATAAAGCCTCATATAAATGAGGCCTTGTATGATTTGTGCTCTACTTGGTTTTAGAAAATCAAGTGTGCGACACCTGCAATTACTGGAAGCGTAATCAAAGTGCGTAGAATGAAGATAACGAACAGTTCAAGAATGTTCACTGGTATCTTGCTGCCTAGTAGCAACGCACCAACTTCAGACATGTAAATTAGCTGAGTAACAGACATTGCCGCGATAACAAAGCGTGTCATTTCGTTGTCGATTGAAGCCGCTAAAATGGCAGGAATAAACATGTCAGCAAAACCAACAACAATCGTTTCTGATGCAGCAGCAGCTTCAGGCACACCAAGTAATTCTAAAAATGGAATGAACGGTTGACCTAAAATAGAGAATACTGAAGTGTATTCAGCCGTTACTAGAGCAATTGTACCCATACCCATTACAACGGGTAAGACACCAAATACCATATCTACTGCGTTGTGTACGCCTTCACCAAATACCGATTTTGCTGATTTAACTTGTGATGCTTTGTTGATAGCCAGTTCTAAACCCCAAGAGAATGTAGAGTGACCTTCTGGAGTAGCATCAGCATCTTTCTTTGGAGATGTACCATCAATGAACGTGTCTTTCTTCATGCTAAGTGGTGGTAAGCGAGGAATGATAACCGCCGCGATAATACCGGCTAAACAAATCGCAGCATAGAATGGTAAGAATAGGTGTTCTAATTCTACTTGTGCGATAACCACTAGACTAAAAGTAATAGAGACAGCAGAAAACGTTGTACCTACAACCGCAGCTTCGCGCTGTGTGTAAAATTTGTTTTCGTATTGTTTACTAGTCAGCAGGATGCCCACGCTACCATCACCTAACCATGAAGCCATACAGTCAATAGCACTACGGCCTGGAAGGTTAAAGATAGGACGCATGATCTTACTTAATAGAGTACCGAACAGTTCTAAAAGACCGAAGTTAAGCAGCAGTGGTAGTAATAAACCAGCAAAGATAAATACAGAAAATAGCGTTGGCAATAGACCTTCTAAAACCAGACCGCCGGTATTTTCTTCCCAAATAGCTTCAGGACCAATTTGAAAGAAAGTCATGACTGCAGCTGTGCCACCGATAACACGAACAGCGAGCCAAAGTGGAGAAGGATTGAATAGACCTTCAAGAAACGGATCTGACTTTATGAAAGTAGGCTTGAAAATTTTGTATAAAATGGATGCTACAGCCATAAATGCAACAATTGCGGTAATTACAGAAACTAGGTATTCACCAAATATAGCCTGAATAGATTTCGCTAGAATAGCTACAGGAATGGTTAAGTCACCGTCATAGCTGATAGGAGCCATGAAAAGAAATAGACCAATGAGAGAAGGGATTAAGAAAATCCAGAAGCTGCTTTTTGATTTTGAATTGTTAGCAGCGTTGGTGTTGTTAAGCATTATAGGGTTCTCGTATTACTACTAGTAAAATGTTGCCTTTTCCGTGGCATTCAATCACTAAATATCCGTATTTTCTTATCGACCGCAAGACTACCTATAAATTAAGCCCCTTGCAATACTATTCAATGTATTGGATTAAATATTCACAACTAATATTCTTCAATAATAGTAAATATCAAAATATTGTATCACATATGTTGCAAATGTTTACTTTGTGTTTGGGTGAAAGAATGTGGACAGTTGACTTAAGTATGGCAAAGAATTAAGCATGGGCAGACAACTTTAGTATGACTGAGGAGTGTAAGTCATACCCTAGAGCCTAGGTATGTGCAGTAAAGATAGAAAGGTAAATCCAGTATCCGAAAGCAATGCAAAATGAGAACAGCGCAGGGAAGACAAGAGACATAATATCAAAGGACTGGAACAATAAAGCCCCAACTAAACCACCAGAGAGAAAACCCGCGATAATAAAGATAAGAAGCGTAGCTTTACGGCGATCAAATGGGTTTCCTTTGAGGCTAGACCCAAGCATGATCCCAAGATCGGTAATGATCCCTGTCATGTGTGTGGTTCGGATAATTGCACCGCTGTAGGTTGTGATCATGGCATTTTGTAAGCCACAAGCAGCTGATGCTAAATACTGGCCAGTGGTTAAGCCGTTAAGAAGCGCCCAGAGTGCCAGTAATAAAAGTGCCCCTTCGATACAAAGAGCAACACCATAGCGACGCCCTAATTTTAGCGCCTGATTGTCTATGAAGAATCCACTAAACGCCGATCCGAACATAAAGCTGATAATGATCAGTAATAGATGAAGTGAGGTTTGTGTGGGTGAGGTAAGGCTACTTCCTAGCAGAGTCATTGTGCCTGAGATATGAGAAATTGCTTGATGCTGAAAGCCCATAAGTCCAATAGCATTCACACACCCAGCTAACGCAGCAAGAAGAAGGGCGCCATATTCAATCCAGCGAGGGAGTTTAGATATCATGTCACATAGCTCAATTGAGAAAAGGGCAGAATTATAACGCCAGTGAAATGACACGCTAGCGTTATAGACTTGGAATAGTTGATCTAAAGCAACAGTACAGCGGTTATCTACTATCTACTATCTACTATCTATTAAGAGGTAAATCTATTTTAAGAGGTCAATAAAGTTACGGTTCAAATTTTAAGTTTCAAAATGAACTTAGTTGTAATGCTCCATTTGGCTATCAAACTTCACCCAGCCGTGTTTTCTTTCCTCATAAATAGAAAAGCTTGGAGTGGGGAAGTCTTGCTCTTTAAATAGCCCTAGCGGAATTACAGTAACCTCTGGTGAGGCTGTGATGCCTAATTGCATGGTCGTACCGCAATTAGGGCAGAACTGGTAGGTGACTTCATTACCCGTATCACTTATTCGGGAAAATGAAGTGGTTTCACCTTGCATCACCACCTGAGTAGCTGAAAACCGGACTTGGACGCCAAATACACTACCTGTGCGTTTCTGGCATTCAAAGCAGTGACAAACTGCCGTTCGAATAGGCTCACCTGTACACACAAGGGTTACAGCGCCACACTTACAGTCACAGGTTCTAACTTTCAAGTTTTTCCCTGCATGAGTATCCATTTTAGAAGTAATTTCCATAGGCAACTCTCGTTTTAGACGGATCCGAATAAAGCCTTATTGCTTATTATATCAAAGCGATTTATGGTCTGCACAAATTGGCATGGAACGAATCAATATAAGTCACTATGAAAAATAGAATTTTACCTATCCCACTAATCTTACTTATTCCCATTGTACTGCTGGCTATCGTGATTGTGGCGGGTGTGTATAGATTTAGCCTAACGGATGAAGAAATCTTAGCGAAATTCCCTTCTACGCATGTACAAGTTGATCCTATCGTCTTATCAGTATTTCAGTTAAAAGCGACAAACCCTTGGACAGTAAAAGTACCTGAAACGAATGCTTACGCTTTTATTGACGAAGTTATTGAAGAGAAAGGTATTGCGATTGGGGGGTACGATTCTGGAGTGGAAAGAGGAACAGTAAGTGTCGCGATAGATGAGATTCAAACCTTTAAAGATGTTCAAAACCCTGTGAGTGAGCCTTTATTTGTCGCACCTATGTGGGTATCGAACCAAGGTTCTGGCGTATTTCAATACATAGCGCTTTTTAAGTTTGATAAGCAAAGAAGCCGTATGATCTTAGTTGACCAATTATTCATTGGTGATCGCACGGCCATCACGAGCATCAAGATCTTACAAGAGACGGAAGGGAGCTATTCTGGAGTGGTTGAATTTCTTCAACATTCAGCTTCGCAAGCAAAAGCCGAATCACCAAATGAACAGAATTCCATAACGTTTACATTTAATAAGCAATCAATTGTTCAGCAATAAAGTTTTATGGAATGCGATGTTTTGTTGTTTATGTGAGCTAAATTACATATTATTATTCTTAGGTGTATGTAATTTAGACATTAAACGAGGAAAACACTTGGTGTCTGAAAGGTTTTTTCAAATGGAGCTTGCGAATGATTAATAAACGTTTTTTTAAAACTAAAGATGAAGTAGAAGTAACGTTTGAGCTTGAAGCTCAAGAGGCGACTTCAGTTTCAATTGTGGCAGATTTCCTTGATTGGCAAGAAACGCCAATGAAGAAATTGGCAAAGGGGAAAGTCTATAAATTTAAGGCTCGCCTACCAAGAGATGAACAGTTTCAATTCCGCTACCTTGTTAATGGTCAGCAGTGGGTAAATGATGCGAATGCCGATAGCTATATTCAAAATGGATTCGGCGAAGACAATTGCTTAGTAACCACTGCGCAGTAGTCATATATCAGTAACCTTAATGGTTACGTTGTTTCCACCTAGAGCGTAAATTTCGGGGTGATAGAAGGCAGAAGCTTACTTAGGCTTCTGCTTTTTTTTGTTCTCGATTTAGCATTCTTACTTTTGCTCAGAGACTGATATTTCAAGTGAACATTATTCCTTCAATCAATGACTAGTTATAGCTCTGTCATTAATTTAAACAAAGTGCGCCACTATAACTCAAGCACTTAGGTTCAGTTAGGCTGATGAGCATCATATTATGACATTTCACTGATGATTTATGCGTTCAAAAAGCATATCCTGTTGCTTTACGTTGCAGAAAGATCTCTTTACCGTGTATTCAAAAATATTTTCATCTCCGTTTTCTGAGCTTTCGTCACTAAAAAAATTAGCACTGCTAGGTTTTCCCATTGCAGCCGCTATGAGTGTCGTTATCAATGCTTCTGACTCACAACTGACTAAGACAATAGATTTAAACTTGCCCGATTCAACGGTCATTGAATCTTTGTTATCCCCAATTTCTGAGATTATTGAACCCCCGACGTTTGAGTATCAAATTCGCAGTGGTGATAACCTCAGTGGCATCTTTACTCAACTTGGTTTCTCATATCAATCGATGATGAGTGTGATGGAAACCGATCTTAACTTTCTTGCGTTAGATACATTACAACCGGGTAACCAACTTCGTTTTTGGCGAGATGAAGAGTCGGGTGAGTTAGTTAAAATGGAATTAATGTTCAACCTTGTAGATAAAGTTTTGTATCGCCGTTTAGACGACGGAAGCTATGAATTTGAAGACATCTCATTGCCTGGTGAGTGGGTCCAAACTCCTTTGGTTGGTGATATTCAAGGCAGCTTTTCAATGTCGGCAAATAAACTGGGTTTAAGCAGCATTGAAATTGATCACGTTGTTTCTTTATTAAAAGAGAAGATTAACTTTAGCCGTGACTTACGTGCTGGGGATAAATTCGAAGTTTTGCAGAAAAAGCAATTTATTGATGGTGTCCCTACTGGAAAGCGTGAGATTGAAGCCATTAAGATAATGAACCGTAATCGAGTATTAAGTGCTTATTTGCACACTGACGGTCAATATTACGATGCAAACGGTGACAGCCTACAACGAGCTTTCCAACGTTATCCTGTTGGTCGTAATTGGCGCTTAAGCTCCCATTTTAACCCTAAACGTTTACACCCTGTAACGGGAAGAGTATCCCCACATAACGGAACAGATTTTGCTACACCGATTGGTACTCCGGTGCAGTCAACGGGCGATGGTAAAGTGATTATGACTCGTAGCCACCCTTATGCAGGTAACTATGTGGTTATTCAGCACGGAACAACCTACAAAACTCGTTACCTTCATTTGAGTAAGATACTGGTTCGTAAGGGGCAGCAGGTTTCTCGTGGTCAGAAAATTGGTTTGTCGGGTAAGACAGGTCGAGTGACAGGTGCTCACCTTCATTATGAATTGATCGAGCGTGGTCGCCCAGTTAACGCGATGAAAGCAAATATTCCGATGGCGAATTCAGTGCCTAAAAATGAAAAGGCAAAGTTTGTTGCGATGAGAGATGAAGCTGACGCATTGCTATTAGAAAGAGAGCAAAGCTTATAGCTAGGCTTAATGGGTATCGCTGAAACAAATTCATATTCAATTAAACCCATTACACTAAAGTACTCATACCCGTAATTCACAATCTGTGAATTACGGGTTTTTTATGCAAATTTACTTTGTTCTTGGTGAGTGAGGTGATTAATCATTACAGCGGGCTTCTCGGGTTTTGAATAGTAATAACCTTGAATTTGTAAGCATCCCATAGAGTGTAATTTCTCTAACTCTTCTTGGTGCTCTATTCCTTCCGCAATTAGAGTAATATTCAACTGTTGAGCGAGTTGAATGATTAACCATACCACTCGCTCAGAAATGGCATTGCTCAATAAATTACGAATAAAGGTAGCATCTATCTTCAGGCAATCAATAGGGTAACTTTGAATGTAGTTCAAGCTTGAATATCCAGTCCCAAAATCATCCAGAGCAATCGTAAACCCCATTTCTCGTAATGAAGTCAGCACTCGTGTTACGTCATCTGTTTGGGTTAACAGCACCGTTTCTGTCAATTCAATAACAAATTCACGGGCTTCAAAGTCATATTTATTAATCATCTTGGTTAAATGGCTTAAGTATCGTTCTGCATCATTCAGTTCATGAGCTGAGCAGTTGATACCTAATTTTATTTTGTAACCAAGCCCTTTCTCTAACTGCTTTTTAGCAATGCAGCCGAGTTCCATAATACGCTCACCTAGTTCAACAATAAGCCCAGATTGCTCGGCTACTTTGATGAATTCTACGGGTGATACCATTCCGTACTCTGGGCTTTGCCAACGGCTGAGCAGTTCAAAGTAATCCCACTCATTTTGATTTTTACAAACTATGGGTTGAACAACTACATGCATTTCTTGATTCATTAAAATTGGGCTTGCGATTTCGCGTCTAATGGCTGCCACTAGCTGTGTTTTCCTATGGTAGCTCGCGCTTAAATGCGTATCGTAGCATTGCACCTGAATCTCAGGGTGTTGTTTGCAATCTTTAAGAGCTAAGCTGGTATTAAATAGCAGCTTCTCTATGTTTTTATCAACATCTTGAGTTCTAGCGATACCAATACTGATCTTAAATTTTAATTGATGCGTATTGTCGTAGTAGCCATTTTCTATTTTGTTCAAAATATTATGGCAAATTTTTATTGGGTCTGAGTCATAAGTGATGAATGCAAATTCATCTCCTGCAGTCCGAAAGGTTAAGGCAGAGTCTTGCACGCACGAAGTGATGGTGTCAGCCGTGAATTGAATCACTTTATCACCTATGTAGTTACCGTTTGCATCGTTAATCGATTTGAAGTTGTCGATATCAATAAAAGCTAATGTGAAAGGTTCGCTATATTGTTGAGTTATGGATTCCAAAGTGTCAGATAAACAGCTGCGGTTAAGCAAACCAGTAAGATTATCATGGGAGACTTCATAGCTAAGTTGATTGACCAGTTGCTCCGAGCGATCACTAAACCACAATTCCTGCAGTGTATGGTTAATCATGTTTGCAAACATTTGGTGGTGTCGAATCAGTTTTTGTTTATCTTCATTGCTGATTGGAACCGTAAAGGTGGAGTACAGCACTCCCATAACATCGCTGTTACGTGCTTTGATTGGTATTGCAATGTAGTTCTCGGAAATGAACTCATGATTCAGTGTGTTGTTAGGTAATGATTCTAGTAGCTGTTTGGTAAAGGAACAGTGCTTGCAACCTTTGTGTGATTCTTGGCTACAAAGATTATCGGTAATGGAATGGATGTTTACCTGCTGCACAGCGTCGTCAAGGACAACGACGACGGGTAATGTATGATCTTGAAAGTGGCGCTTTTCAATTATCCCAGTGCACTGGCTACCAAACTCGCGGTGCAGTGTGAGTGCGACAGCTTCGAGTAAGTCCTGCCCATCCAATTTTAGTATATGACTGATTGTGTCTAAGTTGACTGTATCGTTCAGTGAGAGTTTAGCCATAGAATGTTGCCTATCATTCATTAGTCAAATTTAAAAGCATCAAGTTGCACACTTCTAGTTATTACTATTGACGATAAGTAACCAATATTCAATCTTAATAATGAAATTGTGTCGGTTTTTTAAAGGTAATTTTCTTGCTTATTTTACTTTCGGTATATGCTCAGCTTAGCTCTATTGGGTGAGAGTACGTTTCTAGATCTCGTTCTTTATGTAAACGTAATTTAAGATAATCTAAGAACAACTTTGTACGGGTATGTTCATAATCAAGCTTTGGATAATAGGCGTATACCATGGCTTCGTCAGCTTTAATACCAGGCAATATTGGCACCAAAGTTCCCAGTTTCAATTCTTCTTTTATCATCGTTTTATTGGTGAGAAGGATCCCCATGCCGTTTTTAGCTGCGTGAAATAATGCTTCAGGGTTGGTTGTGGCAAAATTGCCACTTAAGGTGATCCTTTTCCCTTTTGATATTGTGACTTCCCTTGTGGTTCTTTCTCCCCAAATTAATGAGTTATGAGCTTCGAGATCTTGTTCATCAGAAGGGTGACCATATTTTTCAAGGTAACTAGGCGCTGCGTAAAAGGTCGCTTTATGTTCAAACAATGGCGTTTTTTTAAAGCTTAGCGAATTGAGTTGCTCTAATTCTCTGCTGAGCACGAGATCTAGGCTCATTTCTGGCAGTTGCCCTGGAACTGTGGTGATCAGCTGAATCTTGATATCCGGATACTGTTCAAGAAAATCGTTTAGATATTGGACTAAAAACTTAGAGCCGACAGCAATGGTCGCTCCAATTTTTAACAAGCCCGCTGGTGTTTGGTTTACTGAACGCGTTTCATCGACAATCGACTGCCAACTATCTAATTGCGCTTTTGCCCGTTGATAAAAAAGAGCACCAGCTTCTGTTTGGCTTATTGAGCGAGTCGTTCTTTTGAGTAATTGGGTGCCAATGCGTTCTTCTAACCAATTGACTCGCTTGCTAACTGCTGAGCTGGTGGTGTTCAGGCTTCTTGCTGCACCATTAAAACTGCCTTCATCTACAACTCTGACATAGCTTTTTACACTGAGAATCCAATCCATATTATTTCCTATTAGGACTTAATAAAATTCCAATTTGCTTGATTATCAATTATCAGCTTTGAATGTAAACTTAATTATGAATAAAAAGTACGCAATTAAGGAATTTAATGACTTCAGCTGCATTTAAAAAAGCACCTTTACTTCTCGCTATGATGATCATTGCTACTGGGCAGGTAGGGGTGAGTATTTATCTTCCTTCTTTACCCTTGATTGCGGCTGATCTACAGATAGCACAAACCAATGTTCAATTGTTAGTTACCCTTTTTCTCGTTGGGTTTGGTGTTTCTCAGCTGTTTTATGGTCCTATGTCTGACGCTATTGGTCGTCGCCCCATTTTTATACTCGGACAGGGGATTTATTTAGTCGGTACTATCGTGTGCTTAATGTTTTCTGATAACGCAACCGCTCTTGAATTAGGACGTTTGTTGCAAGGCTTAGGAGCGGGCAGTGCTTCTGTGCTCGGGCGAAGTGTATTAAGAGATAGTTATGATGGTTTACAGCTTACAAAGGCGTTGTCTTATATCTCGATGACAGCGTCTATTATCCCCATTGCAGCACCAGTATTTGGCGGTTGGGTGGCTTTTCATTTAGGCTGGCAAGCGGTATTCGGGTTTGTATTGGCGTACCTCTTTGCGATTTTCACTTTAGGCTTCTTTATTCTTCCTGAAACCTTGCCGTATGGGAAAAGCCGCTTTAATGTTTCGAAAGTCATTAAAAATTACGGTTCATTATTGGTGAACCGACAGGTAATAAGCAGTGCTAGCTATAACTGGATGAGCTATTTAACCAGTATTGTGACGTTATCTTTATTTCCATTTCTCATGCAAGATCAACTAGGGTTAACAACGGCTGAGTATGGGTCATTAATGATTATTCCATCTACTGGTTTACTCATTGGTAGCGTAACGCTTAATGTATTGAATCGTTATCTCAGTACTCAAACCTTAATGAGTATTGCGATTACAATTATGCTCTTGTCTGGCGCGTGGTTACTGGCGTCTGAGTTCAGTATCTTCAATTTGGTGTGGGCGTTTACTTGGCTTGTTATTGCTCAGGGTATGTCTTTCCCTTTATCAATCAGTATGTTGTTAGAACCCCATAAAAAGCAGGCTGGTGCAGTATCGGCATTGTCAGGCTCAATTCAAATGTGTGTTGCCGGTTTACTTGGTGGTTACTTGGTTGAGTCTTGGGTCGTCGACCATACTAGTTTAGGCGTTTTTTATATGATGGTTGGGCTGGGTATGGGCTCAGTGCTCTTCTCATCGTGGTTACATTCAAGAAAAATTGCCTTGGCTTCTACCGAAGCGGTTCTCTAGATAAACTTTGTACTTTGTACTTTGTACTTTGTACTTTGAAGATTGAAGATTGAAGATTGAAGATTGAAGATTGAAGATTGAAGATTGTTAGGTAAGCTTATTTATTCAGTTGGTAATTGCGTTGTAATTGGAGTGATGGTTTTCTACAATGCGTTCGTTAATTTAATAGGTAGGTATCATGCAGCACAATGAATTTGAAGTACTGGTTAAAGAGATTTGCAGTAAGCAAAACCTTCCAGAAGCGTTAGAGTTATTAAAATCAAATGAAGATACTGAAGTATCAGAAGCCGCTCTATCTTTGGTCGGTCAATTTGCATTAGCTGATGTTGAAAATGAAAAACGCATTTACCATGTAACAGTACAAGACAACGATGAAGGCGAAGAGCAAGAATTCGTTGAGCATGTAATGAATGAAGGTGACGATCTGATTAAGTTCGCTGCGTGGTTCTTTGAATCTATGTTTGAAGTAAAACCAAAAGATACTTACCAAACCGCAGGTAAGACTTATAAGCAGCCGAAACGAAGCTAGTAAGCCATCTTTTGGATAAGATAGTTATTGGAAAACATAGCTATTAGGAAAGATAAAAATCAGCCATGGTGCTGATTTTTTTATGCCTGAAATTCTCCCATTTTAAGTAATCTATAAATTAATTTGCATAAAAGTGTGATTTAAGTCTTGTTTTTGTCCGTTTTGAGAGTAAGATCACTTTATAGAAAACATACATTTATATTTTGTGGAGATAATCATGGGTTACGAACTAGGCAATGCATACATTGGTCAAATTGTGGCAAAGAACATGATGCACGAAGCTCTATACGGTAAATCAAAGCCGAAAAAAGTATCGTTCATCAAGCGAATGATGAAGAAGATGGCTAAATAAATGACCATCTACATAGTGGCTATTAAGCAGAGGATAACAACCTAGCCTTTATTTGTTATCTAAGAAGTAGTGACTATCTATGAATTCAACAAAGCCCTTAACCTCAGGTTTGAGATTAAGGGCTTTGTGTTTTTGTGCAATATGAATTTAAGAAAGCTTCTTAAATTCTAAGAAGCCACTTCATTTGCTTTATTAGATATGCACTGCGAATATTTGCTAGCTGGCGTTTTGGTTAGATAGGTCAACAACATTGTTAGGGATGCGATCTAATCCGTTATCTTTCATCCATGCTGCTAAGTTATCGGCTCCACCAACGTATTTACCTTCTAACCAAATTTGAGGTACGGTCACAGGTGTTTTTTCGCCTATGATTGCTTTGACTTCAGGGATCATTCTGTATAGTGCAGCACTGTCTTTAACGACATCATAGTATTTGTATTCGACACCGGCTTCATCCAGCATGTTTTTTGCTTTTACGCAGAAAGGGCAGGTTGCTTTACCGTAAACAATATTGCCTTTAAGAGTGTCCCTTTTGGTCCATTCTTTGATAACTGATTGAACGAGTACACCTCGGTTTAATGCTTCCCCTTGGCTTACAACCTTACCTTCGACAACAAGAATCGGAGCGTGCCACGCGCCAAGTTTTAATGGTTCCCACCAATGAGACAACCAATCTTTCACTTCAAGTTCTACTTCTACGTCAGCCAGTTCATTTTCAAATGTATCTTTTAAAATATCTTTGGTGAGTGTGCACTCGCCACATGGGATATTTACTTTAAATGGACCCCAACTTCCGCCCCAGCGGTACAAAGTAATTTTGATTGGTGTTGTCATTGTCGTTACCTCAGTTCAATTCGCTTAATAATAAAGAACGGGAGAGTTCCATATTAATTTCACTATTTCGTTTTTTTTGTTTCCCAACGAGTAATAAACGCAACGGATAAAATAATAATAGCAGCCCCTAGCCACAAACGACCAGGTGGTACCCAACTGAATACCAGCCACCCCGCTAATACATTTAGAGGCAATTTTGCATGATCAAAAGGTTGAACGAACGAAGCATCAGCCACGGAGTAAGCTTTCACTATTGCCCATTGTGCTAAAGCCGTCATTGCACCGGCTGCAACCAGGATGAGCCAAATGGAATAGCCTGTCGGCAGTTGCCATTCTGGTGCGGCTAACAAAATGTTGAATGGCGTAATCAGCAGCAGTAAATACATCACCATTGTCGAAGGCCCATCTTCAGAAGATAATTTCTTCACCATTAATGAGTAACATGCCCAAAAGAATGCCGCTCCAACAGGCAGTAAGGTTGCCCAGTTAAAACTGTCTGCCCATGGTTCGAGAATGATCATCGCACCAACAAAGCCCGCTAATGTTGCTCCCCAGCGTGCAGCGCCTACTTTTTCTTTTAGAAATAACCCAGAACCAACGGTAGCAAAGAGTGGAGATGTCATTAATAACGCAATGCCTTGCCAAATAGGGACAGGGTAAGCGAGTGCCCATAACCAAAGCTGAATACCAATCACCGATAAAAACACACGCAGAATATGCATCTTCAAGTGGTTAGTTCTTAATGAGCGCATGATGCCAAGAGTGCGTAAATAAGGGAGGATGACAACGAGCGCGATTGAATATTGGATGACGGCAACGGTTGTTGATGGAAGTCCAAAATTGATGCTGGCAACTTGAGCTAGGCTATTGACGATAGCAAAAGCAAGACCTGCGGTGAGCATCCAGCTTGCGCCTTGTAAGGGGTGGTGGGGTTGACTCATAATTTACTGAACCATGCATATGGTGCGATTAATAATAGAATCCCAGAATCATACGACTAATCATGCAGTAATCCAATGTTTAAACTTTGGCTAAGTTGTTCGAATTGTTGGAACAATTGGGTTTTGTCTAGAGGTGGTGATAAATGAATCAGTACTTGTTCCGTCAATAATATCCTCTATGATGAGATGCTCAAGTGACCCTCATTATCTTGTAAAACCCTTTTCATCAGCTGCAAATCAGAAATCACGGAGTGATAAATGAGTACCG
Organism: Vibrio sp. 99-70-13A1; assembly: GCF_013114625.1. Classification (GTDB taxonomy): domain Bacteria; phylum Pseudomonadota; class Gammaproteobacteria; order Enterobacterales; family Vibrionaceae; genus Vibrio. The sequence goes on along the minus strand of NZ_VTXD01000002.1, from coordinate 287,735 downwards.
AATTTTTAGACGATGTTTTACAAGGTAGGCGCGTTATTACCTCTTTGAACGTAGACGATTTACCTTCCGGTGAGCATCAATTTTGGTTTCAAGTGACTAGTGACGGTTTAGGTCAGCCCAAAAATATGCCGGTTACTGTGTTTAAAGGGACGAAGGATGGTCCTAAACTTATGGTGACCGCTGGTATTCATGGTGATGAATTGAATGGTGTTCTTGCTGCTCAACAAATTGTTCGTGAACTTGTAGGTAAGGAGTTGTGCGGGACTGTCACAATTGTGCCAACGGTAAATCTTTCTGGTTTGCTGAATCATAGCCGAGATTTTATCTCTTCTGACCCAGGTTCGTGCCCAGCAAACCTTAATCGCCTTTTTCCGGGAAATGCAGATGGACTAGCCGCTGAGCGATTTGTTGCTTCACTTTGGGAACGCTTACTGAAACCTAATGCTACTTTTGCCGTTGATTTACATACCCAAACACGCGGTGCAGTATATCCACTCTATGTTTTTGCTGATTATCGAGTTGCTCAATGCAGTGAGATGGCAAGGTTGATGAAACCTGACTGTGTGTTAAATGATCCGGGTGACCCTGGTATTTTAGAAACGGTTTGGAACCGAAGTGGTATTCCAAGTATTACCATTGAAGTCGGGATGGGGAAATTTACCCAGCCGAAAATGATTCAACGTGCCGTTGAGGGTATTTTTAATATCTTAGCTTATTATAAGATGTTGGAATCCAACCATACTGCTCAATCCGTGACTGAAGTACCGCAAATTAATTGGGTGGAAGGTAATAAAATCGTATCAGTCAGGGCGGATGTAGGCGGTTTTATTTTGCCTCAAGTCGAACTTTTGCAGAGTGTTGAAGTTGGAGACCTACTAGCCATTCAATATGATGCTTTTGGTGACGAAAGTAAACGTTACTTAGCGCCATCTTCTGGCAAGGTGCTTAGCTATAATGTAGATGCACTCAGAGAGCCAGGTGCGCTTGTGGCTCGCTTGATTAGTTAATGGTTTTGTAAGTATTGAAAGGGATCGATTATCTGAGTTTGTATTTCGGATAACGTTTGGGAAATAAGCTTTAGATTCTAAAGAAAAAAGGCCAAGCAAGAGCTTGACCAAAGGACTGTGTTACGAGGGCAGTGTTACTAGAGTATGTATCCAGAGACTCTATTTACGAATTAGAAATCGTAACGAATACCAGCTTGAAGTTGGTCGTCTTTATTGTCTAACTGCTCAAATTTGTAGCCAGCGTAAGTACGGATGTGACCGTTGAACTTGTAAACGGCTTCGATTGCGAAGTTATTTGCTAGTTCAGTGCTCGTATCGTCATTTTCTGAGAAGTTATAAACACCAACTAGAGCGAGCTTCTTATTTGCTTTGAATTTTGCCGATAATTCGTAGCCTGTGATGTCTTCATCTGCAACAGAACCCATTGTGTACAGACCACCAACCGAGAATGCATCCATAGAGTATTGTGCAACTAGGTTGATTTGGTCGTCACTGTATTGACCGTTGTCTTGTGAAACATAACCCAAACCAAGGTCTAGCCCAATGTCTAGAGAGAACATACCTGCAATACCGTAGCTATCTGAATCTTTTTCATTAGCAGCGATGTAGTTTGCTTTCACTTTAAATTGGTCAAACTTGCCAGAGTAAAGGAAGTTGTTTTCACGCTTATCTTTGTTTCCAGAAACAATATCAGCCGCGTCAGCGCCGAAAGTTGCCATTGTATCCGTCACGTCAGTTAGCATAACTTGAGCAGAATCTTGCTTACCGTAAGAGAACTCACCAATATCAGTTCCAATACCTGCGAAGAAGTAACGGTTACTAAGGTCAGATGCGCCGTCGAACTCAGCTTCATACTTACCGAAACCGTAAAGACCGTCTGTTACTTGGGTTTTACCTTTTAGGTTAACACGTGCACGGGACTTATCTTTGAAAGAGCTATTATCAACGGTTTCATTGTTATCTGAAATGTTGAAACGAGCTTCAGCACGACCACCGATAGAAAGCGTAGTACCCTCTTTATCGTAAACTGTTGCTGCAAGAGATGAACCTGATACCAATGCTGATACGATTGCAGTTGCGATAGCTGCTTTTTTCATTTTACTTATCCTATTTAAATATCAATGAGGCTTCATGCCCGATTTGTTTTGATAGGAGTAAGATAATGTTTATAAATGAAAGATTGATTTCTAATTAGTGACGGTTAAGTGTCGGTTTGATTTCACTTTTATGAATGCAGTGAGAGTGATTTGTACTGTGAATAAAGGCGTAGGTTGTAGTGATAATTGAGTCAGCAGTGGGGAAAGCTAAGTGCTATTGGCTGCTTTGGCAGAGCGATTGAAGCTTGAATCTGAGTCGATAAAAAAGGGAGAGTAAGACTCTCCCATAGATTAAGTTTATTTAGAAAAGGCTTCTTTCACCATCTCTTTGAGTTTTTCGTAAGGCACATAACCTGGCGTTACTTGATCATTCATGATCATAGCAGGCGTTCCACCTAGACCCATCGCGGTGAAGGTTTGATAGTTTCTCGCAACAATCAATTCTTGCTCTTCAGTTGTGTTCAGTAGTGCTTCAGTTTTTGTCTTCTTCGCAATCGCATTTAGTGAACGTTTGTCGTGGCGACCATTCTTTGCAACCAATAGGTTGTGTACGTCGGCAAAACTTTCTGGTTGTTGCTTCCAAACATTAAGCGCATACAGTGCCGAATTAGTATCAGTTCCTGGGGCTTGTTGTTGCTGTAGAGGCACGTAGATATTAATGACTTTCAAGTCACTATTTTCTTGGCTTAGTTTCTCTAATGCTGATTCCAGTTTTTTGCAATACGGACAGTTATAGTCGGTGAAGTTGATGATGACAGAGCTGCCATTCGGGTTACCTGTAATGGAATGGGCTTTATTGTCGTACAACCAGTCGTGGCTTTGTGCTTTCACTTTTTCTAATTGAGCTTGTCCTTCCACATATTGTCCAAGGCTTTCATGCAAATTGCTGATCACGCTTGGATTGCTTCTTAGTAGCTCATTAATTTCTAAAAGCTGCACTTCTTGTGATCCTGTCAAAGCAGCAGATGCTGATACAGAAAATACGGCTGTGATAAGTGTACTAATAATAAGTTTTTTCACGGTAAATCCTTTAACTTTCATTGTTCTAATTCTTATTTAGAGCGCTTTATTTTTTATGAAGAACATCGATATAAAACAGTTCTAGTTAAGCGTCTCTAAATAGAGTCTGAAATTAAAAATGCGATTGTGGCACTAGACAAAGATGCTCTACGTAAGTAATGCTCTTTACAAACAGTGCCCTATATAAACAGTGTTCTATATGGATAGTTTGCTATAAAAATAACGTTCTAAACCAAAGCCCCCAAGGAGTGGTTACCCCACTAGAGGTGTGCTTTATTTCACCATCTTTAATGATCACGATGGTTGGAGTGACACTGATTTTCCAGTCTCGGTTGAAGTTCCCTTCGGTGTCATTGAGGACAGGGAAGTCATAATCTTTTGCCGAAATAAACCGGCGAACCCGTTCATCCTCTCCTGAGGAAAGTGCCACAGTAACGACTTGATGATCATTGGCAAACCAGTTGATAGTCGGACTGACAAATTTGCATGCACCACACCACGTTGCCCAGAAATAGACAATCACAGGTTCACCTGATTTGCTTTGTTCAATAACATCAATGAACTCACCTTGAACAGTCATCCCTGATATTGGTGGAGCTTTACCTGTTGGCATTTTCGCACTGTGATAAAAATCCATAGCGTAAGAAACGATGCCAACGATCAAGATCATATAGACGAGCTCTTTCGCCCATTTTTTTGCACGGCTCGGTTTCTTATTTTTGTTAGAAACCTTAGAGTGCTCGCCTTTTACATGAGTATCGTTTGACAGATCATCGTTTGATTGCGTTCCTTTAGGCAAAGAGTCTTTCGAGTGTTTATCCATCAGTTATCTCGCTGCATTTAAAGCTTGAGTTACGGTATCACTATTCAAGATGACGGGGAGAGGAATGCCACTTTCATAACTTGGTCCGTATATGATGTTAAATGGCACGCCGAATCGACCGTTACTCTGAAGGTAATCGGTGACACTTTTATTCGGTGTGGTCCAATCGCCTTTCATAAGAACAATGTCCTCCGCTTTTAAGTGGCTATACACTGGATCTTGTAAAATCACGCCAATCTTGTTGGCTTTACACGTAATACACCAATCAGCTGTGACATCGACAAAGACGGTTTTTCCCTGATTAACTAGCGCTGGAATTTGAGTCGCGTCTAATGGTTGCCAATTAAGGTCATCCACTATCGGCGTTGCCCAGTCATCAGCGGTTAAACTGCCTGCGATTAACCCCCCACCAAAAACAAGGGTGGATACCGCTATAATCGGAACTAAAACCTTACGTCCCAGTTTTACTCCAATCCAAATTAATACGCTGATCAGTAATCCAGCAGTTAAGACGATAGTCGGGAATAGCCCAATAAATGGAGCCAGTAAGCTGCTTAGCCATAAGCTGGTGGCAAGCATCATCATTCCGAACGTTAGCTTCACTTTGAACATCCAGTTACCTGGCTTAGGTAAGAACTGAACCATTTTTGGGAATGCAGCAAAGAGTAACCATGGAAAGCTCATGCCCACGCCGAGCGCAACAAATATAGCCCACAGCTCTTGGTAGCTTGCTCCTAAGGCATAAGCGACAGCAGTACCTAGAAACGGAGCACTACAAGGCGTAGCAAGCAATGTTGCGAACATACCTTGAATAAAATGACCTGAGTGCGAGTTATTTCCTTTCAAAGCCATCCAAGTATTTAGGCTTGATGGGAGTTTGAACTCAAATAAACCAAGTAGGTTGGTCGCAAAAATCGTGGTCACAAATAGCATAAACGCAATGAACCATCCGCTTTGGAATTGAATACCCCAACCAATCGCATTGCCGCCCATTTTCAGAATTGAGATGCCAAAAGCTAAGATAGCAAATGAGGTAATAATACCTGCTGCTGAAGCGATGAATGATCCACGAATATGACGAGAGGATGCCCCTTGATTGCCGATCATACTATTGAGCTTCATGCCAAGAACAGGAAGCACACATGGCATAATATTGAGTATTAATCCGCCAATGAGAGCAAAACCTAGCATCGCAAGGAAGCTGTTATTCGTTTCTTGATAAATGATAGGCTGAGAGCCGACTTTACCGGTTAATTCACTGGCAAAAGTTTCATCGGAAATAGTGATCGAAATGTTACGATCGACAAGGTTGGTTTCACCTAGCCAATTGCTTACATCAAATACTGCCGTGAGTGTATTTCCTGAAATATGCAGGGTAGGTTGTGCAAAGAACTCATCCAATACCTCATTGCCATCGATTAAAATCTGAGGGTTTTCCCAGGCTTTAGTATTGGTAAATTGAGCGACAAGTTGCTGCTTTGCTTCATTCCAATACAGACCTTCGGTTGAAACATTTTGCTCACTAGCATTTGAATCTACTTTTACAGGGGTCTTGCTCATGCCTTGGTTAAATATGAACATGGCTTCTTCATCCAACTGCAATGATGAAGGGTTGATAGGCAAGGAAATATTGTAATCAGTAAGGACACAAATATTTGTGCAAGATGGCAATCTTAATTTGGCATTAAAAGTGGCACCTTGAGTGATGTCATCTAACGTGAGAGTGATTGGAAAACTAACGTGAGATTTGTAGCCTAACGTCATTACACCAAGTTGCTCGTAATATTTAGGAACCGGCCAGTGCCAATCTACGGCTTTAATATTGGTTGACTCAGACCAATCCCATTCAGGTGCAATCCCACCTTCTCCGGGGCTACGCCAGTATGTTTTCCAATCGCCATCTAAAGCAATATCTAGAACGGCACTGACTGTATTGAGTTCAGGGTTTTGTTGACCTGTAGACATCATTCGAAGTTTCACAGGTGGATGCTCAGGTGCTGATATCCAACCTGTACTTTGTGCGAATGATATTGAAGAAAAGCTGATGAATACAGCGAATACATAAAGCTTCATACAAGCATGAAACTTAGCTTGCACGTATCGCACAAGCCTAAAAAATAAGTGATTTAGCACTAAAATTGTCTCCGAAAATAAAATAAAAGAGTGATTGGACCCGGTTATTTATTCTCGAAATATACAATAAGTAAGATGTAGGCGGTGTTTTGAAAGCTGGAAACCTCTTTGCTCTTCACGAAAACGTCGCAAAGTATCAGGAATAACACTGAATATGACTATGGTGAGCAAAAGGAAACTGGCGAGCCAGTGCAGCTTAGGCGCGGAAGAAGTCAGCATTTTCTCGCTAAGGCTACAAGGTTCTTTTGTAGGAAGCTTTTTTATTTGCTGGGAAGAAGACCCGCTAAAAACGGCTGAATAGAGCTGTGCGATCTCATGACTGTTTGCCGATGATTGATCATCACGAGTTAATGCCGCATCTGCATAAGCAGTGCTTGGTGTGATAAGTGATATTGTGGGTGGTGATTGGCTAGACAGCAGACTTGCCAGACAAGTCAGCATGACTAATCCGGTTAAAAAAATCGACCAAAGCGCATGCTTTTGTAAGCGATTTTGATTTGTTGGTAATAGGGCTATCTTGCTGAGCAAAGAGATCACAATAAATAGAAAGACCGAGCAAGAGTAGTGAATTTATTCAACTTGGGCAAGATGAAGTTTGTCAGTGAACTGTCATGTTCGCTGAACTCTGCCTGAATTGAGCGCTAGGTGTATGAAGCTCACTGTGATTTATCATGTAATCAGTTGATTATTAGCTCTGTTTTTAAATTCCTTGCTTCCAAAAGCCCTGATAAATCATCAACTTCTAAAGGTCGGGCGAAGTGATAACCTTGGTAATGTGTACAAGATTCATCGGCAAGCAAGTCTAGTTGGGCTTTATCTTCCACACCTTCTGCTATCACTATCTTTCCTAAGTTATGCCCGAGTTGAATGATCGTTCTAACTATCATGTGATCTTCATGCCTTTGCACACATTCATCAATGAATGACTTGTCAATTTTCAATACATCAATTGGGAGTTTCTTTAGATAATTTAATGAAGAGTACGCAACGCCAAAATCATCGATTGCAACGGTTACCCCTAGCTCTCTTAATTGGTTACAAGCGCTGATGATGTTTTCTGGTTGCTGCATTAATGTGGTTTCAGTAATTTCTAATTGCAATAAATGCGCAGGAAGATCGGCTAAATTGAGTGATGAAGTAACCAAAGTGTAAATATCATCATGGGCGAATTGCACTGTTGAAACATTCACAGAAACACACAGTTCATGCCCTGCATTTTGCCAAGCTTTAGCTTGTTTGGTGGCTTGTTCTATAACCCAGCGACCAATCGGAATAATCAACTTACTTCTTTCAGCTATTCCTATAAATTCAAAAGGAGAAACAACGCCTAGTTGAGGGTGGTGCCAACGAATCAAAGCTTCCGCTCCGCAGATTTCGCCTGACTTGATATCCACTTTAGGTTGGTACAGTAATTTAAACTGATCATTTTCGATGGCAGCAGCAAGTTCGGTTTCGATCTGATGTTGTCGGATGGTTTCATCTATCAATTCATGATCGTACCAACGAATCATGTCTTTACCTTGTGATTTGGCTTTCTTAACTGCGATGTCGGCATTTTTACTTAGAATTTCAGTATTGCCCATTGCGTCTTCAAGCTTTGCGATTCCCGCACAAAATTTTAATTTATAGGTGTAAGGATAGATTTGATATGTGTTTGCTGCTATCTCGCTCAATTGGTTCTCTAAGTTTTGTAGCTCCAAAACTAAATTATCTTTTTGATGATAAATGATAATAAATTCATCACCGCTTAAACGATAGGATGAAAGGTTGTCAGAAGATAGTTTGAGCAGTTGATTTGCAAAAAGTGACAGCAATTTATCACCTTTGTCATGCCCAACACTTTCATTTACTTCTTTAAAGTTATCGAGATCAATTTGGATTATCGCGGACTGCTGTGAAGCACAATTTTCCATTGCTTTTAATGCATCAAAGTATGCTTTTCTATTTCCTAATGAGGTAAGGAAATCGGTTAAGCTTTCTTTACGGAATACCAACATTTGTTCGCGAAATTTTTGCTGGTAGTAAGTCATGATTGTGGCAAACACCGTAATGACCACCACCTCTATGGCATCTTCAATAAATTCCTCAAACTCAGAAGGCGGCAGTTCATATAAATAGCTACAAATAAGCACGCCACCTGCAGCTATTGGCCACATAGAGCCAGGGAATATAATGATATAAAATAGAGGAATAAGGATAAAAGCTTCTTCAATAGCATCGAGTTCGAGTGGCTCAAAGTAACCACCAATTAGAATGATGGCCATAGAGGTGATTGCGGCTATTGCTTTTATTCGAGGGTGGGTGTGGAAAAATGCAAGTAACATACAAGCGGGGTAACTTAGGTATACCCAATTAACGAGTTGATGTTCAGAAATAAGAGTGTGCGAGACAACAGCAATCGCGGCAATAAAGCCAAGGGTGATAAGGGATTTAATTCTATCAGAGCTAATAGGGTGTGAGCCTAAAAATTGGGTCATAGGGTATCCTTATAATGTACCTTGATAACTATATTAATTTGGCTCTACTCTCAATACCTGCAAGTCAAACTTAGGAAGTACTTCAAGGATATAGTGAGAAGTTTTGTGCGCCTCTCACAAAATCCTTAGGTGTAGTATCTAAAGTTGTACTTACTAAACAGTCACTTTTTACTTCTCTGCCTAATTATACGGCATAACAAACCGTTATATGTTCTGTATCCTCATTTTTAATCGAATTTAACCCTATATTTAAGTCATTTATGAGTATTCTTGATTGTAAGAAAATATGTCATTTATTAAGTGGTGATGTTACTTACTTGTTTTATATCGCTAATGCATTTTATTTTTAGAGTCTTTTATAGATGTAATTAAGTATTACCAAGAATAATCACAACATTTATAAAAACAAAACTATAAGTCATTGTTATTAAATATTTTTTATTTTTAAATTTGTTTTTTTTATCTTTTATATCATTTAATGAAACTATCTGAGTTATCTCGATTAGGGTTATGTCACTTGTTAAGAACAGGTAACAACTTCCGTTAGGGTGAAGTTGTGAGTGATTAAATAACCTTTAAGTTACAGATGGATATGACGATGAATAAGAAACTTTTAGCGGTAGCAATTTCTAGCGCTGCTTTTGCTTCACAAGCTGTTGCGATTGAACTTTATAACGAAGACGGTACGACCTTTTCTGTAGGTGGTCACGTTTCAGTTGCTGTGGGTGATGTTAATAGCAGTGATCGTCAAGGTGACGACGATATTGGTATTGAATCAGTTTCTCCACGTATTAACTTCAATGTAACTCATGAGCTAGGCAATGGCTTTACTGCTGATGCAAAAGGTGAGTGGGCATTGAACTACTTAGATGGCGGCGAAAATGCATTCACTACTCGTCTTGGCTACCTTGGTTTAACGCATGACGATTTCGGTCGTGCTGTTGCTGGTACACAGTGGGCTCCTTATTACAGCGTTTCTGGCGTTGCAGATATGCCAATCGCTTTTGCTAATGACTTTATTTATGACGATCACGGTAACTTAGGTACTGGTCGTGGTGAAGAAATGCTGAGCTACGGCAACAGTGTAGATTTTGGTGAAGCAGGTACTCTAAACTTAGGGGTTGCTTGGCAAGGTCGTAAAGTGGATGAAGTTGATTACACAAGTACTGTAAGCTTCAAAAATGAATACGGAAACCGTGCTCAAATTGCATTGAACTACGCAATTGCTGATGTTACTGCAAACTATGCATTCAATACCGGTGATGTAAACTTTGGCAGCGTTGGTTCTAAAACAGCTGAATCTCATGTACTAAGTGCAACATACGGCTCTTACGGTAAAGAAGGTATTTACCTAGCGGGTGTTTACGCAATGAATGAGTACATGAACTCAAGCTCAGGCATCGCTCTTGAAGAAACAACAGCCGTTGAACTGCTAGCTTCTTACGCTTTCTCAAACAGCATTAATGTAAGTGTTAACTATGAAGCGGTTGAAGATGACAAAGAAAGCGCTACGGTTTACAGCACTTCAGCTCTACAAGCTGAATACAACTTTACTTCTAACTTCGTAGGTTTTGCTGGTTATGAGTTTGACCTCCAAGGTTCAGGCACATACAAAGATAAAGCAGACGATAAGTGGTTGATTGGTGCTCGTTACTACCTATAAGTAGTACGCATATAATTGATTAATTTGGTTATTATGTCTGGCTGCGATTATTGGTTTTATCGCGGACTAGAATGAATGTTACACGCCTTATTCAAAGCTCACTTAATTTAAGTGAGCTTTTTTGTTTGGTTGAATAGGGCAATCAGGCAAATGGTAATATTCATCCAATCCAATCCAATCCAATCCAATCCAATCCAATCCAATCTCTATAGCATGGTGCTTTGACATTAATGACTTGGAGCATGAGATATAATTGAGTATATTGTGCGCAACTTAATTTAAGGGACGTATTCATGACATCTTGCCATACCAATAATTTATCCTCCCTAAGCGGCAATGAACAAGATCTGATTAAGCTTGAGAATCAAGTTTGCTTTCCTTTATACAGCGCTGCTAATGCTGTTATCCGCGCCTATCGCCCGCTGTTAGATGCGTTAGACCTGACTTACTCGCAGTATTTAGTCATGATGGTGCTTTGGCAAAATAATGGTATCAATGTAAAAGAATTAGGCGCAAAACTTAATCTAGATTCTGGCACTCTCACCCCGCTGTTAAAACGATTGGAAACAAAAGGCATTGTTTTGCGTAAAAGAGGCGAACATGACGAACGAGTCCGAGAGCTTTTTTTAACAGAGCAAGGTGAAGCGCTTAAACTGCAAGCCGTCAATGTACCGAAAGCGATGCGCTGCAAGATTCAATTGGATGTTGAAGAACTTGTGGAACTCAAGCGTTTATGTGAAAAGCTAATGAAGACAATCGACTAGCTTTTGAATTTGAAGCCAAATTCCAAAGGTTTTGTTACCGCAAGATTGAGCTAAGGATCAGGTTTTTGATAATTGACTCGATTAACTCGAAGATCAGTGGAATATGATCAGTTAAAATATCTGCTCTCAAATTTAGGTCAAGGAAAGGTAATGAGCTCAGTTAACAAGGATAGTGACATGATGATTTCTAAAGTAACCGCCGCGCCCAGTAAAATATTATGCGTGGGTAGAAATTATGCAGATCATATTCAAGAGCTCAACAATGCCACACCTGAGCATATGGTGGTTTTCCATAAGCCGAGTACTAGCACAACGACGACATTGTCTTCTTTTCATGAAGAGACGTTACATTATGAAGCGGAGATTTGCTTCATAGTGGAAAATGGTACTTTCACTTCAGTAGGCTTAGGGCTAGATCTCACCAAGAGAGAGCAGCAATCTTATCTTAAAAGCAAAGGGCTTCCATGGGAGCGAGCAAAGTCATTTGATGGCTCTGCGGTGTTTAGTCGCTTTGTTCCGTTAACTGATGTTGATATTAATGATCTTAACTTAGAGTTATTCATTAATTGTGTTCGAGTCCAGAAGGGTCACGTGAACCAGATGCTCTACTCACCTCAAACCATCTTAGATGAATTAAAATCTTACCTTACTCTGTTAGATGGTGATGTGGTTATGACCGGCACGCCAAAAGGTGTAGGTGAAGTACATTATGGTGATGTGTTTTTAGGGCGACTTATGTGCGGTGACAAAACACTAATTGAAATTGAGTGGCTTGCTCGTTGATGCATATCGTTTGATTTGTTTTTATGCTGATAAATCGTTATAACCTAGTTGTATTAACGTTAAAATTTAAATTATTTGTATTATATACCTAGTTAGTTGTTATTCGTTGATATAAAATCCGCCACCGGATTTTTATAAAAACAATAACGAATGATCGATTTAACTATTTTACCCGTCTACTTAACGGCTGTTGTAGCGCTTCTTCTTCTTCCTGGCCCTGATATGTTGCTGATTGCGAGCTCAAGTATGAGTTATGGTCGCAAAGTTGGCGTGTTTGCCAGTTTAGGTAATGCTACGTCCGGTATTATTTTAACCGTACTAGCCGCTATGGGCGTGTCGGCCTTAATTGCAATGAGCCCAATAGCATTAAAAGTATTACACCTACTTGGTGGTGCTTACTTACTTAAAATGGGTTGGGATTGCCTAAAAGCAGAGCAAGACGAAGCGCCTGAACTGAACAATAATTCTGCAGTTGCTAAAACCTATTACCAGCGCGCTTTAGTGAGCAACTTACTTAACCCTAAAGCGCTTGTCTTCTTTGTGATGTTTTTACCTCAGTTTGTGTCGACTAACATCACCGCAAGTTCTGGCGAGCAAATGCTTGTACTAGGGCTATTACTGAATATCTTAGGCTTATCATTTAATTTTTTATTAGTGGCGCTTGTAGGCAGTGTCGGCAAGTCTCTACTTGAGAATGCGAAATTTAGAATGTATCAACAGAAAGTGATGGGTGGCGTATTCATTATCTTAGCTGTTTGGATGCTAAAATCATTCGTTGCTTAGATGCTTAGATGCTTAGATGCTTAGATGCTTAGATGCTTAGATGCTTAGATGCTTAGATGCTTAGATGCTTAGATGCTTAGTTGTCTAGCTAATTAGTTTCTTTTGTCAGTATGATCGAAGACAGTAATGAACAGAATTAACCAGCTTCGGCTGGTTTTTTTATCTTTAAAATGTACGATAGAGCTTAACGATAAACTTACTTTTTAGAGAGTTATATGGATATTGAAGTCGTTAGCCATCCATCAAAGCAAGATACTGATAGCGTTCTTGATGGAATAAAAGAATACAATGCCCCGCACTTCCCTGATCAAGATTTGATCCCTCTTTCTGTTTTTGTTCGAGACTCACAGAACAATGTAATCGCAGGGTTAAATGCCGAACTATTCACTACCTCGCTGATGATTAATCACCTTTGGGTATCTTCAGACCTAAGAGGAAATGATGTTGGTACAAAGCTTATCGCTAAAGTGGAGTCAGAGGCGCTTGTGAGAGGGGTTACCGATATTTACTTAGATACTTATAGTTTCCAAGCTCTCGGTTTTTATCAAAAGTTAGGTTTTAAAGTGGTCGGCGAGTTCAGTGATTACCCTATTAAAGGGGTCAACAAACACTTCTTACAAAAATCGCTTTAGTAAAAAAATGGACGTATTTCTACGTCCATTTTTGTTTTTCCGCTAGGTGTTTAACGTTTACTTCTCAGTAGTTACTGGTTTAGCTCTTGCTGATGCTGTTCAATAAGCTGCGCCATTTGTTCCTCTGCTCGTAGTAAAGCTTCAGGGTAATTTTCATTCCCCTCAAATTCAGTGACAAGTTCGTAATAAACTTTGAGCTTAGGTTCGGTACCTGATGGGCGAACAATGATTCGAGAGCCATCTTCCATGTGATAAATCAGCACATCACTGGCAGGTAGGTGGATGGCTTCGGTTTTCCCAATGCTACCTTTTCCACCAATAGTAAAGCGAAGTGAAGATTGAAGATCTTCAATGACAGATATTCTCACGCCAGCAATCTGCTTTGGTGGAGTACTTCTTAACTTCGCACCGATAGATGGTGAATTTGGGTCTAGTTGAATACTGCGTTGAGCATTCACATGTACGCCATGTTCAAAGGATATTTGAGCAAGTACATCCCATACCGTTTTGCCATTTTGTTTCAATTGCTCAACAAGTTGAGAGAACACAACCAGTGTTGAGAGCCCATCTTTGTCCCTTACTTGTGTGCCAATGGTGTAGCCAAGTGCTTCTTCATAGGCAAAAAGGAATTCATTTTCATCGTCTTCTAATTGCATTCCCACATTCGCTAACCATTTAAAGCCAGTGAGTGTTTGGAAGTAGGTTGCACCATGAGATTTTGCCACTTTAGCAAGCAAAGTAGACGATACAATGCTGTTACCGACCAGTTGTTGTTTTGTATGTGATGACTGTTTGGTATGAGGCAACGAAAGCAAGTAGTTGGCAAGCAGTACTCCAATTTGATCGCCAGTCAGCATTTTGTAGGTTGCATCGTGTTGTCTTGCGGCAACCGCAAACCTATCGGCATCAGGATCGTTTGCACAAGCAATCGCAGCATCGACACTTTCTGCTAATTCTAGAACGAGATCCATGGCCCCATCTTCTTCAGGGTTAGGGAAGTTAACCGTTGGGAATAAACCATCGGGTTCACGCTGTTCGGCAACACTGAAGACTTTGTGGAAACCATTGTCATGCAATAAATCTTCCGCCATTTGTGCTCCAACGCCGTGCATGGCGGTGTAAGCAACGGCAATGGATTTCTCTGAAGTATCATCTTCAATGAACGGGCTTTGGTTAACGCTGGTACGGTAGGTTTGATAGTAATCTTCAGTAAGCCAAACGAGTTGTTCTCTTTGCTCAGCATCACTTAATGACATCAGTGGAATTGGTCTTGTTGCGGCGATTGCAATTTCAGCAGCGATACCTGAATCATGAGGCGGGATTATTTGAGCCCCATTTTCCCAGTACACTTTAAAGCCATTATATTCAGGAGGATTATGGCTTGCGGTGACTACTACTGCCGCAGCGGCATTCAGGTGCTTTATACCAAATGCCACAACAGGCGTTGCGGCAACATCATGGGTGAGAAAAACTTTAATGCCTAAAGCAGTAAGTACCGAAGCCGTATCTATGGCAAATTGCTTTGAGTCGGTTCTGCCATCATAGCCAACCACTACTCCGCGAGAAGCAGCCTTGCTGATATTGTCGATCAGATAGTGACCCAATCCAGCGGCGGTTTCTTGAATCACTAAGCGATTCATTCGGTTTGGACCACAACCCACTTTTCCTCTTAACCCAGCCGTTCCAAATTCCAATCTTTGCCCGAAACGATCTTCAAGTTCGCTGTATTCTTTTTCATCAATAAGATATTGAAGCTCTTCACGAGTTCTAGGATCTGGGTCTCGCGCTAACCAGTTCGTCAATTTTCCCATCATAAATAAAACCTTTGCTGTTGATAGAGTAAATATAAATGATATTCATTATCAATTAAGTGAAGGCAATCGTAAAACTTAAGTTGTTAGGAAAATCAATTATCAATGAAGACGGCTATCAATCAATGTGTGTTCATTGAATGCAGTTATTAACAAACGGCATTCTAAGCGCTGCTGATATGTTGAATTTGATGATGCGGCTTCACAGCCAAACTCTGTAAAAAAGAGCTCTAAAGCCGCTAAAGCACCGCAGACCTTATTAATTGATTTTCCAAATAACCCATGCCTCATTTTTTATTTGTTTCCCTTTTTAAAAACTCTGCTCCTGAGGGCGCCAATTTGTTAGAAAGACGACTTTATCACTGAGTATTTGCAAATTAGCATCTTGAATAATTCATGTTCTGTAACTAGCCTTTTACATAAATATAACAAAAAATAGCCAGTTCGCTGATTTAACGTCTATATCCTCATCTTTTCTGTCGTATTGATGAGGCTTAATTTGCATCATTAATATGTTTAACACTTAGCTTAAGATTCTTTAATTGTGAAGAAGCGTTCGAGTGAGTGGTTGAAATAGGCATGACGCATTAGGTGATAGAAAGACAATAGGCACATGTGAACGATGGTTTCAGGGCGTAAATGTCTTGTGGGATGGATAAAGGAGATACCTTTTGAAGAGATCACGAACCACTCTTGTACTGTTAATGGAACTAGCGGTAGTTTTGTTTGGGTCATCAGCCTTGAGGGCTGAATCAGACTACAACATGACTCAGGGTGTTACGGAAATCAGCGGTAAGGTCTATGACCTTCACATGTTGATTTTCTACATTTGCTGTGCAATTGCGCTAATCGTGTTTGGCGTGATGTTTTATTCCATTATTCACCATCGAAAGTCGAAGGGTGCGGTCGCTGCCCATTTCCATGAAAGCACCAAAGTTGAAATTATCTGGACGATTATTCCCATTCTTATTCTTATCGCGATGGCGATACCCGCAACCAAAACATTGATTGCGATGGAAGATACCTCCCAATCCGACTTAACCATTAAAATCACAGGTTCCCAGTGGAAGTGGCATTACAGCTACTTTGGGGAAGATGTTGAATTTTTTAGTTTATTAGCAACGAGTGATAAACAAATTGAAGGTATTGAAGAAAAAGGCGCACATTATTTACTAGAAGTGGATAAGCCCTTAGTCCTTCCTATTAATCGAAAAGTCCGCTTCTTGATGACGTCTGATGACGTAATACATTCATGGTGGGTGCCTGCTTTTGCTGTTAAAAAAGACACTGTCCCGGGGTTTATTAATGAGGCATGGACCAAAATTGATGAGCCTGGTGTATATAGAGGGCAGTGTGCAGAGCTTTGTGGGCGAGCACATGGATTCATGCCGATTGTCGTGCAGGCCATGGAAGAAGACGATTTTGATGCATGGCTTGTTAAGCAAAAAGAAGAGGCTGCGATTGCTAAGCAACAAGCTCAAGAAGCATTAGGCTCGTCACTTTCTATGGAAGAACTATACGCCGAAGGTGAGACCATTTATAACGCGAGATGCGCGGTGTGCCATCAGGTCAATGGTGAAGGTATTACTGGTGCATTCCCTGCAATTAAAGGCAGTGCGATTGCACTAGGGGATTTATCTACACACTTAGACACTATTGTTTATGGTCGAACTGGAACGGCAATGCAGGCATTTGATGCCCAATTAAGCGAGAAAGAAATTGCTGCAGTCGTGACTTATCAAAGAAATGCATGGGGAAATGATACGGGAGATGTCGTTCAAGCTTCTGATGTAAATGCATTTAAGGCACAGAAAAATGCCAAGGAGGAGCAATGAAATCATCAGCAAACAAGCCCGTAAAGTCGGCTCCGATGAATAGCCATGAATTAAGTGGTGCAGGAGGCTTATCTCATGGTGCTGATTCTCATGATGCCGAGCCTCATGATGATCACGCCGCACCTAAAGGGTTAGCTCGCTGGCTCTATTCCACCAACCATAAAGATATAGGCACTCTCTACCTATGGTTTAGCTTCGCTATGTTTTTGACTGGCGGGGCAATGGCTATGGTGATTCGTGCTGAGTTGTTCCAGCCTGGTTTGCAGTTAGTTGAGCCTGACTTCTTTAATCAGATGACCACTGTCCACGGTTTGATCATGGTGTTTGGGGCTGTCATGCCAGCTTTCACTGGGCTTGCCAATTGGATGATTCCAATGATGATTGGCGCACCAGATATGGCGCTGCCACGAATGAATAACCTTAGTTTCTGGATTTTACCTTTTGCGTTTTTGATTCTAATTGGTTCACTGTTTACTGAGGGGGGAGGACCAAATTTCGGTTGGACGTTCTATGCACCACTTTCTACTACCTATGGTCCTGACAGCACTGCATTATTTGTGTTCTCCGTTCATATTATGGGGATCAGTTCGATAATGGGCGCAATCAACGTGATTGTGACTATTGTGAACATGCGAGCGCCTGGAATGACTTGGTTTAAGCTACCAATGTTTGTATGGACATGGTTAATCACGGCTTTCTTACTGATAGCGGTGATGCCTGTTCTCGCCGGCGCGGTGACCATGGTATTGACGGATAAATACTTCGGAACTAGCTTTTTTGATGCGGCTGGTGGGGGAGACCCTGTGATGTTCCAGCATATCTTCTGGTTCTTTGGACACCCTGAAGTGTACATCATGATACTGCCTTCCTTTGGCATTATCTCAGCCATTATTCCGGCATTCAGTGGTAAGCGATTGTTTGGTTATCATTCTATGGTTTACGCAACTTGTAGCATTGCTTTGCTGTCATTCTTAGTATGGGCGCACCATATGTTTACCACGGGAATGCCTGTCTTTGCTGAACTTTTCTTTATGTATTGCACCATGTTGATTGCGGTGCCTACCGGGG
Source organism: Vibrio sp. 99-70-13A1 (assembly GCF_013114625.1). Taxonomy (GTDB): domain Bacteria; phylum Pseudomonadota; class Gammaproteobacteria; order Enterobacterales; family Vibrionaceae; genus Vibrio. The sequence continues at coordinate 269,839 of NZ_VTXD01000002.1, read as the reverse complement.
TGAAAGTATTCAATTGGGTGGCGACAATGTGGCGAGGTTCTCTGACCTTTGAAACCCCAATGCTGTTTGCGATTGCCTTTATCGTGCTATTCACTATTGGCGGCTTTTCGGGCTTGATGTTGGCGATTGTCCCAGCAGATTTTCAATACCATGACACTTACTTTGTGGTGGCTCATTTCCATTACGTGTTAGTGACAGGCGCGGTATTTTCTATCATGGCTGCGGCTTATTATTGGCTTCCGAAATGGACAGGTCATATGTATGACCAACGTTTGAGCTTGTGGCATTTTTGGACATCAGTGGTGTCGGTGAATGTTCTCTTTTTTCCTATGCACTTCCTTGGGCTAGCGGGTATGCCAAGACGTATTCCTGACTACGCTATTCAGTTTGCAGATGTGAACCAAATCGTATCAATAGGTGGTTTTGCTTTTGGTCTATCTCAACTGATCTTCTTATGGCTTGTGATTAAATGCGTAAAAGGTGGAGAGCCCGCTCCAAGTAAACCATGGGAAAGATCCGAAGGTTTAGAGTGGATAGTACCAAGCCCGGCTCCGCACCATACCTTTACTCACCCACCAAAGATTGACTGAGGTGAGTATGACAAACAACCCACGCGACACATCAGACAGTGATGCCAAGCAAGACAACCAAGGCAAGCAGGACGTTAAGCAAGGTATTAAACAGCCTGACCTGCATGCGAAAAGCATCCCCAATTCATCAAATAAGTTGGTGGGCTATTTAGTGCTGAGCGTCATTGGGATGTTTGGCTTTGGGTTTGCTTTAGTGCCTTTGTATGACGTGATGTGTGACGCCTTAGGTATCAACGGTAAGACAAATTCAGAGTCGGTGATACAGCCTCAAGGTATGCAGCCTGATTACTCGCGAAGTATCCGTGTTGAATTTATGTCTCATATAAATCCGGATATGCCTTGGGATTTTGTGCCAGAAAAAAGAACGTTAGATGTGCACCCAGGAGAAGTGATTCAAACTCAATACCTTGCTTTGAATCGTTCAAGTGAGCCTTTAGTTGGGCAAGCTGTTCCTTCTGTATCTCCAGGTGAAGGGGCTACTTACTTCAATAAAATTGAGTGTTTTTGCTTTAATCAACAAGCGTTAGCTGCATCTGAAAATACAGTGATGCCTCTGATCTTTTATATAGAGCCAGATATACCAGACTCTATCCACACGCTTACGCTTTCATACACTCTTTTTAATATAACCCATTCATTAAATGCTGAACCTGAGGTGGTAGAGGTTGCGAGTAATATGCGGTCTACCGATTCCTTAGTGGCTCATTGATAGCTAAAAAATGAGTAATCAAGTTAAAGAAGAGAACAACTAAATAGATAGAAGAACGATTTCAACAAGGAGTTGAGTGATGAGTTCTAAAAAAGATATTTATTTTGTACCCGCACAAAGTAGCTGGCCTCTGGTTGGTGCGGTTGCTTTATTCCTTGTGGCGGTTGGCGCTGGGCTAACTGTGCAGAATATGGGCGTAGAAGGCTCTGGCGGTGTCGTAGGTAAAATTGTTTTAACCGTAGGATTTTTGGTTCTGCTTTACATGTTAGCTGGGTGGTTTAGCAATGTAATTACAGAGTCATTAACGGGTTTGTATTCAGAACAAATTGCGCGTTCGTTCCGACAAGGCATGAGCTGGTTTATCTTCTCTGAAATTATGTTTTTTGGTGCATTTTTTGGGGCGCTTTTTTATGCAAGGATGTTGTCTGTCCCTTGGTTAGGTGGCGCTGATAACAATGTCATGACTCATGAAGTGTTGTGGCCAATGTTTGAGGCAATGTGGCCACTAACCAGTACTCCTAGTGGCGCTGAAACTCAAGCAATGCCTTGGCAGGGTATCCCACTTAAGAACACAATAATCCTTTTACTTTCCTCTATTACTCTGCACATGGCGCACATCAGCTTAGAAACAAACAAGCGTATGGCGTTAATTGTGTGGCTTGAAATTACCATCGTTCTAGCTGGCTTCTTTTTATTCTTTCAAGTTGAAGAGTATATGCACGCCTACCAAGAGATGGGGCTGACGCTGCAATCTGGTATCTACGGAAACACCTTCTTCTTACTGACTGGTTTTCATGGGCTTCACGTTTGTTTAGGGACGATTTTTCTTATTATTTTGCTGTTTAGGATTGCTAAAGACCACTTCACACCAAAAGATCATTTTGCATTTCAAGCGGGGAGTTGGTATTGGCATTTTGTGGATGTGGTATGGCTGTGTTTATTCGTTTTTGTTTATGTGTTGTAGCTGTTTCACCAAGGTGTTTTTTAATGATTATGTAGCACTAGTAGGGGCGAGGGTTCGGAGTAATCCACCCCATAGAAAGGGCAAGCAATAGCAGTAGAACGACGGCAGCAGACAACATGACTCGTCGCCCAAGGAAGTGACTGAGTGGCTTTTGAGGTTGCTCACCTTTAGCAATAATGAACAAAGCTTTGGCGAGATTGATGATGATAAAGAAAAGGAAAAACACTAAAGCAATTTTGAATATAAAGGAAACCGTCATAGCCACTCCTGATTCTAATAAAGGATGTTGATGAAGATAGAAAATAAGGCATGGAAGAGTAAAAAACTTTGGCTTGCTGCTGCGTTAACTGTGGTGTCTGTTTCTATATTGATCAAGTTAGGTTTTTGGCAACTCGGCAGGGGTGAACAAAAATCAACGTATGAATTAGCCCTTCTGGAACGTGAAAAGGTAAGTGCGATAGCCTTGTCTGATTTTATCGAGATGTCTGAATTAACAGAGAAACCATCTAGCCTGTTGGGTGAAGATGAGCTAACGCAGTCCAAACCATTGAAGCACTTTGAACAACTACAGGCATTGAACGGAACCAGAGTAAAGGTAGAGATTGAGGGTGGTACAGGAGATGTTTTCCTACTGGATAACCAAATACATGAAGGGCGAGTTGGGTACTTGGTTTTTATGATTGGTCAGCTTGGAGAGGTAGGAAGCGGGCAGTCAATTTTGTTGGATTTAGGTTTTGTTGAAGCGAGTCGAAATCGCATTGTGTTGCCTAATCTGAGCGACCTGTCAGTACCTAGCAACTTATCTGGTCGTTTGTATCTTAAATCCACAAACCCATTGAGTCATGAATTATCCGCTGAAAATACACTGCCAATTAGGGTTCAAAATTTAAATATTGCTGAACTAGAAGACTTATTTGAGGTGAACTTATTCCCTATGGTTTTACAACCTATTGGGCTTGAGAATTGGGATTATGAACCTGTTTGGGTACCGTTACCCATGAGCTCTTCGAAACACTTTGGTTATGCTGTGCAGTGGTTTGTAATGGCAGCAGTATTGGCGTCAATTATGTTGATGATCAGCTTTAGATTTTGGATAAAACAGCATCGAATAGACTCTGTAGAAAGTAGAAAGTAGAAAGTAGAAAGCAGGCGCTTCATATCAAATAGTTGCTTGTAGGGTAGCTCATCAAATGAAATATAGGTGGAGACAATCATGGAAAGATCACAGTTAAAAGGACGTGTTTTGTTAGTGAGCTTGATTTTGATATTTGCCTTGCCTGCCATTATCGCCAAGCTTGTTTTGTCTCAACAGTGGTATACCGCGGGCGTAACCAACTTTGGTGAGCTCATCGAGCCTAAAACGACATTAACCAATGTTGGGGTGGATATTTTACCGCTGCAAGAAGGGTGGTTACTTGCCTATGTGGTCCCCCAAAACTGTAACCGTGTTTGTGAGCAACAGGTGCATTTACTCGGGCAAAGTTATTTGGCATTAGGAAAGTATAAAGAAAGAGTTAAGCTAATTTTACTTATAGATAAAGGCAATAACGACACTCTAAAGGACATGGACTTATTCCGAGAAGTTCGCACCGATTTGACCAACAATGACCCCTTGTTGGCATCCTCTGTCGTGATTGTTGATCCATTAGGTCAGTTAGTGATGCGTTACCAAGGAGTATCTAACCAAGCTTTGCTGGTCAAACAGTCAAAAGGGATCTTGCACGATTTAAGAAAATTATTGAAGTTATCAAGAGTCGGTTAGGCTTTTGAATCGCTGAATCGCTGAATCGCTGAATCGCTGAATCGCTGAATCGTAAGAGCTTATGGTAACCGAGATATTGGGTCAAATGATAGGGAGAGGTCATGGTTAATGAGACACCTAAAAATCTAACCTTACTCGTAAAAGTGAGTTTGCTGTTAACGTTAACCGTTATTGTATTAGGCGCTTATACAAGGTTGTCTGATGCTGGGTTAGGTTGCCCCGATTGGCCAGGATGTTATGGCAGTATGATTGTTCCTTCTGACTCATCTTCTTTGTCTAAAGCTGCACAGCTATATCCTGGCAGCGCAATAGAATCGGACAAGGCTTGGTTAGAAATGATCCATAGATACTTCGCCGGCACTTTAGGCATTGTCATTTTCTGCATCACGGTTTGGTGCATGAAGATAAAAACTATTTCGCCGAAGTTACCACTGGCTATTTTATTTGTTGTTGTATTTCAAGCGGCGCTTGGCATGTGGACCGTGACATTGAAACTGATGCCATTGGTGGTTATGGCACATCTCTTAGGGGGTTTCACACTCTTTTCATTGCTCGCCATTCTGTTTTGTAAATTGAAAGGTTTACAACAACATATTGATCCACTTTATGTTGACCCTTCAGTCCGGTTTTGGGCTATCGCGAGCTTGAGTATCGTGATTCTTCAAATATTTTTAGGCGGATGGACCTCATCGAATTATGCGGCGTTAATGTGTACTAGTTTACCCATTTGCGAAGGTGATTGGATGGCGTACTTGGACTTTTCCAAGGCCTTTGACTTACTTCAATCAGGTCACGACAACTATGAATTTGGTGTGCTTGAATATCCAGCACGAATGACCATCCATGTTTCTCACAGAATTGGGGCTATCGCGACGACTTGCGTGGTTTTGGTGCTTGTATGGAAGCTCGCTCAGCAGCCTTGCAATATTCAGAATAGCTTAGCGAAAAGAGTAGGGACGTTATTATTACTTCAGGTAAGTCTAGGAATTGGCAATGTTGTTTTACAGCTTCCTATCTCTATTGCTGTGCTTCATAACCTGGTTGCTGCTTTATTACTCGTTTGCGTAGTAACCACAAACTTTTTACTTTGGCATCGACAAGATTATCAAACCCAAATAACAAACAATGTTGTACCAATTAGCGATGCAGCTCTTCACAAGTCGAGACATGCAGATTATGCAGAAGGAGTCGAGTATGACAAGTAAGACATCAACTATGAGAGCAATAAATGGAGCTTCTGATGCAGGTACTATGTCTGGGGGCGCGATATCTAGGGGGGCTGTAACCCGAAGTGCTATATCTCGAGGCGCAATAACTCGAGAAGAAAGTACCCATCAAACTCAAGAAAGCCATCATTGGAAAGCCTATTTAACGCTCACCAAACCGAAAGTCGTGGCTTTGATGCTGTTAACCGCATTAGTGGGGATGTGTCTTGCTGTACCTTCGGGGTTACCGTTAAAAGAAACCGTATTTGGGCTGATTGGTATTGGTTTGATGGCTGGAGCGGCCGCTGCGTTTAATCATCTTATTGACAGTAAAATTGATGCAAAAATGACTCGAACTCGTCGCAGACCATTACCATCTGGTGAGCTTAGCTCCTATAGCGTATTTGGCTTTGCGACTGTGATTGGTGTGGTTGGCTTTGCGATTTTATTTTTTGTGGTGAATGCACTGACAGCTTGGTTAACCTTTGCCAGTTTATTAGGATATGCGGTTGTTTATACTATGTATTTGAAGCGCGCAACCCCGCAAAATATTGTGATTGCCGGAATCGCAGGAGCTATGCCGCCGCTGCTCGGCTGGACAGCTGTCACTAATGAGCTTCATTCTCATGCATGGCTATTAGTGATGATCATCTTCATTTGGACCCCTCCGCATTTTTGGGCGCTTGCGATTCATCGACGTGATGAATATGCAAAGGTGAATATTCCAATGCTGCCAGTGACGCATGGTATCAGTTATACCAAAACGTCCATTTTCCTTTATACCCTTTTATTGAGTGTGGTGTGTTTACTGCCGGTTTTGGTAGGAATGAGTAGTTGGATTTACTTAACGGCGTCATTGGTTCTGAATGGTGGATTTATCTATCATGCTTGGTTACTTAAGTATCGAAGTGATAAGAGTACCGCGATGAAAACGTTTAAGTTTTCTATATATCATCTAATGTTGCTCTTTATTGCTTTGCTTGCAGATCATTACCTCTTGTAGTTTTCTTCTGTAAATCAATCGCTCAGGTAATAAAAAAGCGGAGACAAATCTCCGCTTTTTATGGGTTGATTATGTTTTTATAGGGTGACTATGTTAGTTCAGCTTATTCCAAGCCGATTGCCAATGTGACCCAACTCCTGGCTCATAATGAGTCGCAGAAGGTGACCATTGAACGCAGTATCCAGAGTATGGGAACTCTTTACATTGATAAACATTGCCATCACTGCTTAGTACTTTAGTACCTGCAGTGTAGGTTTCAATACCTTCTGGGAATACGAAATCATACTCACCTGTTGGTGGCGGGGTTTGTTCTTCGACTAGGTGGAAATCAAGAGTGTTTTGATCAACTAGATTACCTTGTGCATCTTTGGTCACAATAACAAGCATGTGGTGACCGGCTTCTGATTTTGATAACGTCAGCTGAACATCATCAACTTGACCATCTGCCAGTTCAGAAACGTGGGATGCCAGTGCTTCTCTATGGTGATTAAATACGGTTAGCTCAGCTTGAAGATCGCCAGTCGCCGCAAGTGTTAAGTCAATGTTTGTCGGACTATCGTCAATAATGTATTCAGCCTCAAGACCCGTAACAGCAAGATCGTAGTCAGGTTCTGGTGTCTCAATCTTGTATCCCACTTCAACACTATCAAACCCAGATCCTGCCTTTAAGTAAATAGGGTTTGTTCCGTAAACAGGCGTAAAGTCACCAGTATCATTGAGTTGACCGGATTTTATTTGCACTTGCTCTTTATTGATTTTCGTCGCGAGGGCGTGAGACCAGTTATTGGCTTTTCCTTGCTCTGCACTTTCAATCACCACTTCTGTGCTGTAAGAAGGGTTCTCTCCAGATTGATCAAATACACGCGTATAAACGCTGTCACCGATATTTAGATCCATCGTCGGGTTAACTTGACCGCCTTGCTCCCAATCAGGAATTACGGGACCGTCACCATTAAATTGCACGTCGATGACATTATAAAAAGACGCAGCGGTATCACCCACGTCCCATACAGCCAGAATGACTTGGTAGCCTTCGCGTTCAGGTACATTACACAGGTGATTTACGCGTTTAGGTGGTTGAACCATTCCGCCATCTACCACACAAAATGGAGTGAGATCGAATGAGCTACGTGCAAGAGGCAGGTTTGGGTTCCAGTTTGAGTTGGTAATGTAGTATTTCCAATCATGGGTAACGTGGTTAGCAGTGAACGTCCACTCGAAAAACTGAGAACCAGATTGAATTGGTCGTTTAACCCAGCGGTTTGCTGTTTGTTCATCTAAAGCGGCGGCAAGTGAGCTTTGTGCGCTGGCGATTTTTCCATCTTGAGGTCCAGTTTCAGGAAAGCCATCAGGTCCTTCTACACTTTGGGGTTCGTATTGAATGGCACCACAATGCGTATTTTTTTCATTGGTGTCACTGGCTGGGAATTTACACAGCGCCACTCGGCTTTCTGCCACACCTTTTTCATAGGCAGAGACGTATCCGTGTCCAAAACTCGCGCTACTCACACTAAAAAGTGAAAGGGCAATTAGGGTTTTATTTGGGAGTTTATTCATCATTTTTCCTTATAAATAGCTGACAAAAAAGATGACACTCTGGCATGGTTTGCACTTAACTGTGCTTAGAGGACGCAGTGATTTATCTGAGGCATACACCTGAAGATATGCAAACATTATTGGTTAATCATTCGTATGTGTTATGAATGAATCTAGACTGCATATCGTCATTGCTGAATATAGAGTTTAAAAATTCGGCAATGGTATAAGCATATAGTTAAAAAACAGAATGATAGAGAACCATATATACAATTAACCTTGGTATGCCTAACATCTGTAAAAGTAACATCGACAGACCGGTGGTTTTGCGTCCTACCTTTTCAGATAGTTTGCCAAAAGTGCGTTTGAGCAAGCGAAATGTAGCCAACAACATTTATAAATACGAAGTGAATGATTCAAATGTGGAATGTCAGTTCAAGTTTTTAATTTTCGGAGAAAATTAACTTGATAAATGAAAGGTCACGATTTTCATAACGTATTGATATAAATGAGTTAATGATAGAAATAAATATAAAAATGATATGTATGAACGGCGGTGCGATCATAAAACGTCACAATTATTATGCCGATAAAAACAAACCTCTGACTTCCATTAACCAAGCCCTGACATCCATTTGTATTAAAACAACGACAATTCATTCAACTGACTTATATAAGGATGAATCATGGAATTCACAGAACAAGATAGAGAAGCCCTCTACCAAACTTGGATGTCACAAAAATCGAAAATGCGTATTACACAAATGGAATTTTCTAAGCAACTCGGCATGAATCAACTTACTTTTTCTCGAATCCTTAGAGGAGAGAACCCTTTAACCATGCCATTCATTAGCCACTTTTGCCGTTTACTTCATTTAGAACCAAAACACGTTTTACCATCTTTAAAAGAGACAATGGGCCAAGCGCCAAAAATTGTTTATCTACAGAGTCGAATGAGCGTCGATGGGGTAATACAAAATGCTTATATTGAAGGGAATCAGGTGGTCGTTGAATACGCTCATACCGTGCAATCTGCTTAGAAAATAATCAGTGTAAATTAAGCTATACAAGGTGTTGTAAATATAAAACACAAAATAAATTGCCTTTATTTTTAAATAGTGATTGAAGTTAACGTTTTTACTAGATAAGTTACAGGGAACAAGAAGATTAATGCTGATAGAAGTTGTGTTTGAACACGCGAATTTAGCTCAAGGATAGAAAAGGAAGAAGTAAGCAATGTTCCAGACTGATGATGTAAGAATTAATAAAGTAAAAGAGTTATTACCTCCTGTTGCCGTTTTAGAAAAGTTTCCTGCAACAGAAACTGCTGCTTCGACTACATTTGAAAGCCGCAAAGCTATTCATAATATTTTAAAAGATAAAGACGATCGTCTACTTGTGATTGTTGGTCCTTGTTCTATTCATGACACGGAAGCAGCTATCGAATACGGTAAGCGTTTAAAAGTATTACGTGATGAACTGGGTGACCGCCTTGAAATTGTGATGCGTGTGTATTTTGAAAAGCCGCGCACTACCGTTGGTTGGAAGGGTTTGATCAATGACCCGTACATGGACGACACTTTTAAACTTAACGATGGTTTACGTTTTGGTCGTAAATTGTTGCTTGATTTGACTGATATGGGAATGCCGACAGCAAGTGAATTCCTTGATATGATCACTCCACAATATGTGGCGGATCTAATCAGTTGGGGTGCAATTGGTGCGCGTACAACTGAATCACAAGTTCACCGTGAGCTATCTTCAGGTCTTTCATGCCCTGTAGGCTTTAAAAATGGTACTGACGGCAATATTAAAATTGCGACAGATGCTATTCGTTCTGCTAGCGCTTCACACCACTTTTTATCGGTAACGAAATACGGTCACTCGGCGATTATCGAAACGGCAGGTAACCCTGATTGCCACATCATTTTACGTGGTGGTAAAGAGCCAAACTACAGCGCAGAGCACGTCGCTAAGATTAAAGATGAACTTGAAGCTTCAGGTTTACCGCAAAAAGTGATGATCGATTTCAGCCACGCAAACAGCTCTAAACAGTTTAAGCGTCAAATGAATGTATCTGATGACGTTAGTGCTCAAATTGCTGGCGGTGATAAAGCTGTCTTTGGTGTGATGATTGAGTCTCACCTAGTTGAAGGTCGTCAAGATCTGGTAGATGGTAAAGCCGCAACTTACGGTCAATCAATCACCGATGCGTGTATTGGTTGGGACGATACTGAAACGGTACTTCGTCAGCTTGCAGACGCAGTAGTTGAGCGCCGTAATAAAGCTTAACTTGCTATAGCTTATTCTAAGCAAAGTAAAAATTTAATAAAAACCTCATTGGCTTAAGTCAGTGAGGTTTTTTAGTTTTAAATGATATAAACGCGAAGATAACGGTATAGTTCTTTTCTTTGCAGTTATCATTCAATAGGTTAGCGTAAACGAAAGTACAGGTGAGTGAAAGGCTGTAAAGTTTCCTTCTTAACTCAAGCCGGATCGATAACGAAAGGAAAGATCAATCGAATGAATTATGACGTATTCAATGGCGATGCAGATGGCATTATCTCTTTAATTCAACTAAGGCTAGCGCAGCCAAAAGAAGCAAAACTGGTTACAGGGGTTAAGCGTAATGTTGAGCTTTTGACTAATGTCGATGCTTGCGAAGTGAAAACCTCAGCAGGTGATGAAGTGTTAGTCTTGGATGTTTCATTAGATAAGAATAGAGACACGCTGAATACGTTACTCGAATCAGGTGTGAAAGTGACCTACTTTGATCATCATAAATCTGGGGACATTCCTGGTCATCTTAATTTAACTTGTCATATCGATTTAGACCCAAATACTTGTACCGCATTGATAGTTAATAAGCAGCTTAAAGGTCAGTTTGTGTACTGGGCTATTGCGGGTGCGTACGGTGATAACCTTTTGTCTGTTGCTGACGAACTTGCTGAGCAATACCAGTTAAGCAAGACTCAACGAGAGCAATTAAAAGAGTTGGGCACTTTGATCAATTACAATGGATATGGAAGAGAAGTCTCCGATCTACATTTTGATCCTGCTGAACTGTATAAAAAGCTTCTGAAATATCGATCTCCATTTGATGTCATTGATGATCCAACCTCCCCATTTTATGTTTTACAAAAAGCTTACGCTGAAGATTGGTCTTTAGTAGAAAGCCTAATCCCGATAGCCCAAACTGATGTTGTTCGTGTATTTGAGCTACCTGATGTTGCAGCCTCTAGGCGGATAAGTGGGGTTTATGGCAACTATTTAGCCAATCAAAACCCTGATCGAGCCAGTGTGGTATTAACCTTAAATTCAAATCTTAGCTATACCGTTTCTTTGCGTGCTCCCTTAATTAATAAGCAAGGTGCGGTGAAGATCTGTGGTGAATTTAGAACGGGAGGAGGGCGTGAAGCGGCGGCTGGAATCAACCGATTAGAGAAACATGACATCGTCAATCTTATCCAAAAGACGCACGATTATTATTCTGGTTAGTGATTCATCAATTCATAACGGACTCTATTTGATAATTTTATTATAAAGTCTATCATTCCATAAAAACATTGACGGTGTACTGATGCAGTGATTTAATAGAACGGTGTTCAATATTGAATTAAGGTATTATCCATGAAAATGAAGACGACATTGGCAAGCCTAGCATTCGTCGCTGTGAGTGCGTTTACTACTCCTCAAGTAGAAGCGGCTCAGGGCTTTACTGCTGAACAGCTATGTAAAGCTGGTCTTGCGTTAGCCATCGATAAAAAACCACGTGGAATTAAAGTGACACCAGGCGCATCAAACCAAAGAATTCTTTTGGATGTGAAAGATGGCAGTAAAGACTGGGATTACCGTTGCGAAGTTAACCGTGGTAATAAAACCATCAAATTGAATGCGCGTGATATTAAACGCAATGATAAATACCTTGGTCAAGCGATTCGCTACAATGTTGCTGATGGCAAACGCAGCGTAAAAGTTACAATGAAAAAGCGCAAAGGTTCAGGTGTCATTGACGAAACGTTCAATTCGATGCAGCTAAAGTAATTTGAACAACGAATTGAATGATTCCATTTTACTTCGTTGATTTGGAAGCGATTCTTAGAATAAAACAAAGCCGAAGATGATTTCTACGGCTTTGTTGTTTGAGCGTTCAGGTGTTCAGATATTTAGGTCACTCAATCGGTTAATCCATTTATTTTAGTAAAGAAAGGACTTCATCGGTCTTCTTCGCAAGAAGTGCTTTGTCTCCTCTCGTTTCAACATTCAATCGAATAAGAGGCTCAGTGTTCGATTGCCTCAGGTTAAAGCGCCACTCCCCTAAATCAAGGCTTATGCCATCAGTATGGTCAATGCTCACAGATTCATGTCTATATCGTTCTAGAACTTTTTCAATAACCTGTTTAGGGTTATCAACTGTGCAATTTATTTCACCGGAAGACGGGAACGCATTGATACTAGGGGAGGTCAGCTCTGAAAGCGATTTTTGAGTTTTAGAGATAAGCTCGATGATGAGCAGCCATGGGATCATACCGGAATCGCAGTATCCGAAGTCTCTGAAATAGTGATGGGCACTCATTTCACCCCCATAAATTGCATTTTCTTCTCGCATTTTTTCTTTGATTAAAGCGTGACCTGCTTTCACTTGTAGAGACGTTCCACCGAACTTTTTAGCGACTTCGACGGTATTCCAGATGAGCCTAGCATCATGTAAGACGGTTGCATTAACTTCTTTTTTTAAGAAGGCTTCGATGAGTAAACCCACGATGTAATAGCCTTCAATATAGCGACCTTTATCGTCGAAGAAAAAGCAACGGTCAAAATCGCCATCCCAGGCTAGACCTAAGTCAGCAGAGTGTTTTATTACCGCTTGTTGGGTAACGACTTGGTTAGATTTGATGAGCGGGTTTGGTATGCCATTTGGGAAATGACCATCAGGTTCATAGTTGATTTTGATAAAAGTGACGGGTACGTTCAGCTCAACAAACTTTTCTTCTAGTGCGTTGAGCACATGACCCGCCACTCCATTACCCGGATTAACAACAATTCTTAATGGGCGAATGGTAGGAAGTTCTATATACGAAAGTAAGTGGCTAATATAGTCGCTTAAGAAGCTTATCGATTGAGGTTGTTGAGTGGCAGACGCACTATTTGTATCCATGTCCCTTAGATAACTAGGCTCAAGACTCAGGTTATTAACCAGATTTTTAATTGTATCTAACCCACTGTTTTTACTAATCGGAGAAGCGTTTTCAGCGACTAGTTTCATGCCATTATATTGAATTGGGTTATGGCTAGCAGTAACTTGTATCCCACCGAGTGCCTTTACATGACGGGTAGCGAAATACACCTCTTCAGTACCTGTTGTTCCAAGATCAATAACCTTGATACCCACCTCCATCAACCCTGATGTTAGCGCGTTTTGATACACCCAAGAGGTCTCTCTATTATCTCGGCCGATAACAACGACGTTGGATAATATTGAATCATTGACGCTCGTGGTTGCAGAACTATTTGGGTTCGAGACCGTACCTTTTTGAAGGTGTAAAGATGGATTTCTGGTTATGAGCCATTGGGCAAATGCTTTACCTATCAGGTACGCTAGCTCTTCAGATACCTGCTTACCTATGACGCCGCGAATATCATTATTCTTGAAACCGCTTAGATCGAATTTTTGCTTCATGATTGGGGTTTTGGCTTAAGGACGGGGTTAATTTTATACTGAGTATTCTGACGACCATAGTGATCTTGGTAACGGACAATGTCGTCTTCACTTAAATAGTGCCCCGTTTGTACTTCAATCATCTCTAATGGAATGATCCCAGGGTTTTCTAAGCTGTGAATATGACCAAGTGGTATATAAGTCGACTGATCTTCACCTACTAAATATGTCTCATCATTATTTGTGACTTTGGCTGTACCTGCAACAACAACCCAATGCTCGGCTCTGTGGTGATGCATCTGTAGTGAAAGTTTATGCCCCGCTTTCACTGTGATTCGTTTTACTTTGTCTCGTTTACCTAAATCAACCACATCATATTTCCCCCATGGACGGAAAACTTCTCGATGGTGTTTATGCTCTGTCCTATCTGACTGGTTGAGCTGCTCGACAATCGACTTCACACCCTGAACTTTATCTTTATCAGCGACTAAAATGGCATCTTTGGTTTCTACGATAATCAAGTTATTAACACCAACTGTCGCGACTAGTTTGTTCTCTGCATGAATGTAATTTTGCTGAGAGTCGACAGTCAGTACATCACCTTCAATAACATTGTTATTTGTGTCTTTATCGCTGACATCCCAAATGGCTGACCAAGATCCAATATCATTCCATCCTGCATTCATGGGAATCACGGCAGCATGCTGGGTTTTTTCCATCACAGCATAATCAATGGAGACGCTAGGGCTGAGTTCAAAGGCTTCGGAGTCTATACGTACAAAATCTAGATCACTGGTTCGTTTAGAAAAAGCCTGTTCACAAGCGCGAAGGATCTCTGGCTGATGTTTTCTTAACTCTTCTAAATATTGAGAGGCTTTAAACATGAACATGCCGCTGTTCCACAAGTACTCACCGCTGCTTAGGTAATTCTCAGCGGTTTTTTTATCGGGTTTCTCAACAAATTGATCGATTGCGAATGCTTGATTCGCCTGTGTTTCAGATGAGGCGGAGCGTTGGGAATCAGGAGTGCCTTGCAGAGCTTTCCCTTGCTTAATGTAGCCATAACCTGTTTCCGGGGTGCCTGGAGTGATACCAAACGTGACAAGCTTTCCGATATCGGCATAGTCCACACCGCTGCTGATTGCTCGCTGGAATGCCGCGACATCCGATATATGGTGATCTGCAGCAAGCACTAATAAGGTCGGCTCATTGTTGCTCAAATCATTTGGATTTTGGGTGGCTGATTTGGACTCTGCTGCAGTAGTTCCGATTTCTACTTTTGGCTGTGATTGATGGACTGCATAAAACGCTGCGAGCGCGATAGCTGGAGCCGTATTTCTGCCAAAAGGTTCTAATACAATATCAGAATGCTTAGCCCCAGCTGCACGTATTTGTTCCGCAGCAATAAAGCGATGCTCTTCATTACAAATGATTAAAGGGTCGTGGCATTTTAGGTTGAGAAAGTGTTTATCGAGACCGTCTAAACGAGCAATAGTTTGCTGGAGCATAGATTGCTCACCAGCGATCGTTAAAAACTGTTTAGGGTATAGCTCGCGGGATAAAGGCCACAGGCGACTCCCAGAGCCGCCTGCTAAAATGACAGGTAAAATCATAAAGTGGTATTACATGAATGAGATGATTACTTTCATTATGTTAACACGTTATGGCTTACCTCTGTGGATCTGCCTGTAAGTTTGAAAGTGAGCCAGATAGTTCTCCAGCCATGCCGATTTCTTGAGGCTCAAGCTTTAGAGTTTGAGTTGGGAAAGCAATATCCGCTTGGTGTTCATGGATAATAGCCAATACTTGCAAAAGCACATCTTGTTTCACTTCATGGTAGCGAATCCAGTTCACCGTTTTGGTAAAGGTATAGATAAAAAAGTTAAGGGAAGAAGGACCAAATTTATCAAAATTGACGATAAGGGTTTGCTTGGCATCTATGTCTGGATGTGTTTCAAGCATGGCTTTTACATCATTTACGATAAGCTGCATTTTATCTGCATCTTGGTAACGCAAGCCGATTGTTTCGTTGATTCTTCTGTTCAACATGCGTGATGGGTTCTCAACCACAATATTACTGAAAACTGAGTTAGGTACATACAATGGACGTTTATCGAAGGTACGAATGATCGTCATTCTCCAACCAATTCTCTCAACCGTACCTTCAATTTGTCTGTCCGGTGAGCGGATCCAATCGCCGACTTTGAACGGGCGGTCGAAGTAAATCATCATGCCGCCAAAGAAGTTAGATAGTAGATCTTTTGCGGCTAAACCGACAATTAAGCCACCCACACCACCGAAGGTAAGAAGACCAGATAAGCTTAAGCCGAAAGCCTGCATGATGGTTAAAGTACCGATAACCATAAAAAACAATCGGGCGACTTTGGCTATGGCTTGGACTGTCGTTTCATCTCGCTTCTTAGCAGCTAAAACGTACTCTTCGACATTGCTGATTAAACGTAAGGTGATCCATACAAAAATACTGATAACCACAATCAGTTTAACCGTGCTCAACCAATTTATCTTACTACCAAAATGGTCTTGTAATATGAACCCAAGGGAGACGGTTGCTGGCCAGCACCATATCAACGTGCTGACTGGCGTTTTTAGAGCGTCTAGTAGAAGGTCATCCCAATGAAAAGGGGTTTTTTCTGCCAGTGTGGCTAAGCGACCTTGTAAGATGCGCCATGCAATCCAAGCGATGAAACTGGCTACGGTAATAAACAAAACGCTAGTACCCCAATCATTGGGCTGAGCGGTGATGTAAGTTTGAAATTGAGTAATTAAGTCATTCATATAATGATGCCACTGGAGACGTTATTTGAAAGCTAGCAGATATCGAGCGGCTTCTCTAGCTTTATAAATCAATTGATTAGAAGGTTTAAAGATGGTTAGGGGAGAGTGAAGACAAGGTAGGCATAATTAAGTGAAATGAAAGCAACTCATTTCTAGTGAGCGACAAGGTAATAGGTTAATGAAGGTTCAGGTTGCTGTTTATATTAAGGAGGTTTGATTAATTTACACTAGTCTTGCCAATAAAAATGCCAACTGAAATTATAAATCTGGTCAGTTGGCATTTGAGTAATATTTTTTATAAGGTTACTGATGTGTCAGATCTCACCCTCTTTATTGGTGAAGACACAGGAAGGTATATTAGCCTTCGAACATTTCCACATACTCTTGGTAACCTTCTTCTGCTAGCTTATCTGCTGGAATAAAACGCATGGCAGCAGAGTTCATGCAGTATCGTAAACCGGTAGGAGCGGGTCCATCTTTAAATACATGACCAAGATGAGAGTCACCAAATCGGCTACGTACTTCAGTTCGTGGGTACAGCAACTTATAATCCGTTGTAGTCACTACATAGGCATCATTGATAGGCTTAGTGAAACTCGGCCAACCAGTGCCTGATTTATACTTGTCAGCTGATGAGAATAACGGTTCACCAGTCACGATATCAACGTAGATACCTTCTTGCTTGTTATCCCAATATTCATTGCTAAACGAACGTTCTGTCGCATCATTCTGAGTCACTTCATATTGAAGCTTGGTCAGTTTTGCCTTTATTTCAGTTTGTGTTGGCTTAGAGTAGGCTTTTAAATTTGCAGCAACCTTTTTGTCATCGATGATCTGACGAATGGTTTGCGGTTTATCCTCGCGGTCATCACCGAATATCTTATCTAAGTATTGATCGCGACCAGATGCGTAACGGTAGTAGTTATAACGAACTTTACTCTTTTTGTAATAGTCTTGATGGTACCCTTCCGCAGGCCAAAATTTGTCTAGTGCAATGAGCTCAGTTTTTAGTGGCTTCTTAAAGATATTCGCTTCTTCAATCTCTGCCATAAACTGTTCCGCAATCATCTTCTGTTCTTGATTGTGAAAGAAGATAGCAGGGCGGTAATGTGGACCTCTATCTACAAATGAGCCTTTATCATCTGTTGGGTCTATGTGACGGAAAAACTGGTCAAGGACTTGTTCATAGTTGACAGCTTTTGGATCGTAGACAACCTCAATGACTTCAATATGTCCTGACTTACCCGATGAGACCTGTCGATAAGTCGGGTTTTCTAATGAACCACCGGCATAACCTGAAGTGACTTCAATCACACCATCGAGCTTTTCTAAATCTGACTCTGTACACCAAAAGCACCCTCCGGCTAAAGTTGCTACTTCCATCTTCCCTGATGTTGCCATTTTATCCATAGTATCGGCAGTGCCAGCTTGGCTTACAAATAGAGAAATCAGCGGCAGTGCTACCGCGAGTGATACCAATATTTTAGATAACTTCTTCATAGATACCTCATCTTGTGTTCTATCATTCATTTGAATGTACGAATAGAGACAGGGTTAGGGCGTAAAAAATTACAAAAAAAGTGAAAAATTTTATGAGCGAGGAAATATTGCCTCTAATGCTCAGTGGTAGTAACGTACTAAAAATATATTTGGTTTGAATTATAACGATAGCGCATTCAGCGCACATAGGATCAGCATGCAAGCAGAAGTTAAATGGGTAGAAGGTTTTAAATTTCTTGGTCAATCTCAGTCTGGGCATTCAATCGTCATGGACGGAAGTGGTGGAGCAACGGCACCAAGTCCAATGGAGATGGTCTTAATGGCTGCTGGTGGTTGTAGCTCTGTTGATGTGGTTGATGGGCTAAAAGAGGCAGGACAACACGTAACGGCATGTAATGCAAAGCTTGACACAGAGCGTCGTGAAACGGCTCCTCGCATCTTTACTAAGGTGAACATTCACTTTGAAGTTTCAGGCGACAACCTTAACAAAGATATTGTTGCAAAAGTTTGTGCTGACTCTTTGGACAAATATTGCTCAGTATGTCTAATGTTGGGTGCAGGTATTAACATGACACATAGCTGGGAAATTATCTAAAGCGATGTTTTAGGCTATCTGGTTAATGGTTTAGCAATTACCTACAGTTGGTGTATAGGTTCGCTCAGTTTAAGACCCTGATTTAAAGAAAACAGCGCTAGACATTGAATGAACGTTAAACAAAAAAACCAACCTAATTAGGTTGGTTTTTTATTAATAGTGTTAAGAAAAAATCTTATTTCATTACTTCTTCTTTGTACTCAAAGCTTGGAATGTTAGTTTCAACACGACGGTTTTGGCTTCGACCTTCAGCAGTCGCATTTGATGCGATAGGGTTAGATTCACCTTCACCTGAAGCTGAGATACGATCTGTCGCTACGCCATTTTCTTCAAAGTAAGCCGCAACTGCGCTAGCACGTTTCTCAGAAATCATTTGGTTGTATTTTTCACTACCAGTTGAATCTGTGTGACCTACGATTTCGATATTTGACTCTGGGTGAGCAAGTAGAATCGTTAGTAGAGGCTCAAGCGTCTGTTCACCTGCAGCTGATAGCTCAGCACTATTCGTTGCGAATAGCTCTTGCGTGTAAGAACCTTTTTGAGCTTTGGTTACTATCACTGGTTTTGGCGCTTCAACAACCGGTGCTGGCTCTACTACTGGTTCAGCTGGTGCTTGTGTTACCACAGCAGCTGCGGCTGCAGGGGCTGCTGCACCAAAGTAGTAAGATAGACCTACAGACAAGAAGTTCGCATTTAAGTCTTGAACAATTTTATCATCGAAGTCGTTGAAGTATTGGTATTCTACTCGAAATGCAAAATCGTCAGATAATCGTTTTTCAGCACCGAAAGCAAGCGTCGGTACAACGTCAGTCTCGCCTGCATGAGCAATGTATGCTAGACCAGGTTTAAATAGTAGAGAGAAATTGTTCTCTAGTGGGATTGAGAACTTTGGTGCTAGAGAGATAGCAATGATTGGTTCATCGAACTGGTAGTTAACACCTGATTTCGAAAAGTTTGTTTCATAGCCACCTAAGTAATCTGAACTTAGCTCTACACCAACTTGTTCACTGAAATTAAACCCCGTGTAAATGCCAGCGCCGACAGCGTCATCTTCACAATTAGCGCTAGTCGCACATGCGCTATCAAGCCAACCTAACCCGATTTTACCACCAATGTATGTTTCAGCCATTGAAGCGTGCGAAGCGATACCAGAGGCTGCAATTAGAGCAACTGCTACTTTTGATAATTTACTCATAATCCTATCCTTTGATCAATGTAGTAATGTAAAACTATTCACAAGACTATTGATGGAAGTGTCAATAAATTGCCATATCCATTGCTCTGTGAGTTTACGTAAATGTTATATATGTTTTATTATGTTATTTCTGCTGTTTCCATTTGGTATTATAGTCAATAGGTTGGGCATAAAGCATGTCTTTTTTGTACTTTTTTTGAATTTATTTATCAGAAAGAAGTCGAAGGTGAGCATTTACCTTACTTTGAATGGTAAATTCAAAGGGGGGGATAAGCAGTTTTGGTGAGTTAAACCGTCAATTAATTATCAGTTTTAAAATGCCATTTAAGCCTTGTTAATACAAAAACGAAGGCTTAATTAGGGGGGAAGTGTTAGAGAGCGGTTGCAAGAGAGCAAGGTTTAAATGACGTGGTTTTTTTAAGGTCTTTCACCAGCAAGCAGTCGTTTTTCAATATCCGCGACGACACTTGGGAAATCATCAATGGTATCGATTAAGTAGTGCGGTGTTGATTTATTCAGTTTTATTCTCGCTTTTTCACGAGCCGCACTTAATGTTGCTTCATCAGCATTGAGAAATTCTTGATAAGTGAGCCCTGCTTCATTGCCGGAGAGTAATAGCCCCACGGTCCACATTCCCGCATTATGACCTTCGTAAATCCCTGGTGTCGAGTCATCAACTTTAATGCAAGCAGCAACGTCCGTTACTGATAAGTCAATGACATTTTTAAGTGCCATATAAGGAGCCGGGCGACCACCTTGAGGCAAGTCATCAGTAGCCACAACACAGTCTGGCTTATAGCCATAGTCAGTGGCTACAGGAATTAATACGTCCATCACCTCGCGAGGGTAACCAGAGCAAGACCCAATTTTGATGCCATGTGTTTTTAAACTATCTACTACTTCAATAGCGTTTAAAATAGGTTCGGCGTGATCGGCGACTTTCGCTTTTTGTAGAGGCATGAAAGCAGCATAGATCGCATCAATATCGTCGTTGGTCATTGAACGTCCGAATTTTTCGTTCCAACGTTTATCGACAGAGACTATTTTCCCCACGGCTTGAATATGATCCCATTTGCCTAATCCCATCGGCTCTCGAGCTTCTGATAGATCAATATCGAAATCAAAACCTTGCTTGAATGCTTCAACAAAAATACTGGTAGGAGCAAACGAGCCGAAATCGACAATCGTGCCTGCCCAGTCAAAAATCACTGCTTGTACTGGTGATGTCTTATTCATTTTCTAATCCTATCTGGTTTGTTCCGTTGTCATCATGCTCGTTTTAAAATGGAACTGACGACTTGGGTAAAAAAATTGGTGAATGAATCTTGTGTAGTAAATAAGGCGAGAGCGTAAAAGTAGGCTCTCCACTAGATGTAATTGAAATCAATACAGACTTGCTGAATGGCGTTTTCGAATATATTGAGCGCAGCCTGTAAATTCGTGCGACTGATAATGAGTGGTGGACTCAATTGAATGACATTACCTTGGGAGACTTTAAAGCTCAGACCATTGTTTAAGCATTGATATAAAGTGGCTTCCGCTTCATCAAAGGCACGGTTTTTTGTGGTTCTATCAGTGACAAGTTCGACTCCCCATAGAAGGCCTATGCCTCTAACATCTCCGATCACAGGGTACTTCTCTTTCATGCGGAGTAATTGTTCGCGCATGAACTTGCTATCAGATTGGGTTTTGTCTAATAGCTTTTCTTGTTCAATGACTTCGATTGTTGCAAGAGCAGCCGCGCAACCAAGTGGGCTTTTTTCATGAGTGTAATGGCCTAAAGAGACTTGTGCAGCAGTGTTGTATTTGTCTTTTGTAATCATGGCGGCTATTGGAATGAGCCCCCCGCCTAAACCTTTGCCAATGCATAAAATATCAGGCTCAATATCAAAAGCTTGATGCGTGAACCATTCGCCGCTTCGCCCCATACCATTAGGGATGTCATCGATGATCAATAGGACGTTGTGTTTGTCACAAATCTCTCTGATTCGTTTCCAATATGCTTTGCTGGGTACTTGCACATCAGTGTTCCGCACTGCTTCAGCAATAAACGCACCAATGCCGCCTTCTTTTTCTATGACATATTCCAAGTAATCAGCGTAGTGGACGTCACTGGCTTGGTCTTGGTTATTGTCATTGTTAGAAGCATTAGGATTAGGAAAAGCACCACGGTATGAAACGGCAGGAGGGATTCGCTCTACACCTGCCATTAAAGGTCCCATCCCTTCTCGAAAACATGCTTCGCCGCCAACAGAAATAGCATCTAAAGATGCACCATGGAATGAATCCCATAGGGATACTACTTTGAAATTATTGGTGACATGGCGTGCCAGTTTTAATGCCATCCCAATAACAGAAGTGCCCCCTGGAGCAAATAACACTCGGTTTAGATCCCCGCTACAAATTTGAGTCAGTTTTTCAGCGCATTTGACGGCGGTTTCGTTCGTGAATCGACGAGGTGAAAAAGGCAATGAAGCCATTTGTTCAGTCATTTTTTTGATGACATGTGGATGCCCATGACCCAATTGGTGCACGTTGTTTCCATGAAAATCCATATACCTTTTGCCAGACGAGTCTTGTAGATAGATACCGTCTGCTGCCTCTAAAGAGTCAAGGCAAGGCGTAGACATGGCTTGGTGAAGGAACACTTCAGAATCGCGTTTCAACAATTTTTGGGTCGCTTGATGATTTAAAGATTCGTTCCAAGCTTGTCTTGCTGGCGTTGTGTTTACATCACCCTCACTTCGAAAGTGTGTGGCAGGAATTGTTTGTTGAGGCGCTCTCGATTTTTCTTGGTTAGCAGCCACCGTTTCAATATGAATAGTGTCTTCAGCATGAACTCTTTCTAGGGAATCAGTCATTAGCAAACTTCCCAGTACATAGCTTTTTCAATCGCGCCAATCAGACGCTCAATGTCTGCAGGGTACACTTCACCAATATTGCCGATTCGAAAGCATTCAGCGTGAGAGACTTTTCCAGGGTAGATAACAAAGCCCTGGGCTTTTAATCGGTCATAAAATTCTTTGAATTGATAGTCACTATGGGTTGGAGAATAGAATGAAGTAATAATAGGTGAGTGTAATTCATCGTTTAGAAGTGGTTCAAAACCCAATGAGCGCATGCCCGTAACCAATGTGGTTTGATTAGTGTTATAACGTTGGTGCCTCGCGTCTATTCCACCTTCTTTTTCTAATTCAATCAAGGCTTGGTAGAAAGCTCGAACGGTATGAGTTGGAGAAGTAAAACGCCACTTTCCATGATTCACTTCCATGCAGTGCCATTGGTCATAAAGATCCAAACTTAATGAGCGTGCTTGCCCTTTACACTTTTCTAATTCTGATTGTTTTGCGATGACAAACCCAAACCCAGGCACGCCTTGAATGCATTTGTTGGCGGAGCTGATCATGTAGTCAATCCCTAGCTCGGCAATATCCATTGGGATGCCACCAAAGCTCGACATCGCATCTAAAATTACGGTTTTATGATGTTGTTTTGCGAGTGTAGAGATTCGTTCTATTGGGTTTAGCATACCCGTCGTCGTTTCGCAGTGCACAATCGCAACGTGGGTGATACTTGAGTCCTTAGCCAATACCTTTTCCATTTCATTTAAGTCAGGCTGAGAAGTTTCACCAGGGGAAACGACATGGCAAGGAATGCTTAAATAGTCTGCTATCTGAGCAATGCGTGCGCCATAAGCGCCATTATCCACAACAAGTAATTTACCGTTTTTGCCAATCACACTGCCGATAGTGGCTTCAACAGATGCAGTACCACTACCTTGCATTAAAACGCTTGTGTAACCATGCTGCTTGGTCGCCAGCGACACTAATTTCTGGCGAATAACTTCAACCACATCTTTATTGTATTCATCATCCCAAGTGCACCAATCTTTCAGCATGGCTTGACGCACCGTTTCAGAAGTCGACAAAGGACCCGGTGTAAGCAGCAAGTAATCATTCTTCATTTTAATTTCCATTTGGACTATACCATAAAGTGGCTATTACTTTAGCAACCGAAATTAGGTCGGGTAAAGGGTCAGTAAAGTAATTTAATAAAAGCTTCACATTGATACTTAACGGTCAGCTATTCGCTTAGTTTATATCTTGAAATTGCCATTTTTTGTTCATGTAACCGTCACAAACCTGTTTTAGGTTAATACTCAATAACTGGTACATACCAATAAGATTCGCAATCTAGTCAGAATCCGTGTGCTGATTATTTACTAATTCATTGATAGACAAACAACATTGCCTAATTGGAGAAGATAATGAAAAACCGTTTAATGAAAGGATCACTTGCTGCACTTGTATCATTACTTGCGAATAATGCGCTTGCTGCACAGGAAGTGACGGTTTACACGGCTTTTGAAACCGATATTCTTGCGAAGTACAAAACTGCATTCGAAAACGAAAACCCAGATGTGGAAATCAAATGGGTACGCGACTCAACAGGCATTATGACGGCAAAGCTGCTTGCTGAAAAAAACAACCCAAGAGCAGAAGTGGTATGGGGACTTGCTGGTTCTTCAATGGCACTGCTGAAAAACGAAGGTATTCTGACGCCTTATACACCGCAAGGTGTGGAGTCATTAAGAACAAGTTTGAACGACCCTCAATCAAGCCAAGCATGGTTTGGTAACGACGCTTTCTTTAACGCCGTTTGCTTCAATAAAATCGTTGCAAAACAACTTAACCTACCAGAGCCTAAAACTTGGGAAGATTTAACCAACCCTGTCTATAAAGGTCATATTGCTATGCCAAACCCTGCGTCTTCAGGAACGGGGTACATGCAGGTGTCAGCTTGGCTACAAAACATGGGTGAAGACCAAGGTTGGAACTACATGAATAAGCTAGATAAAAACATTGCACACTACACTCACTCTGGCTCTAAGCCTTGTGTGCAAGCTGGCATGGGAGAAGTTGCCATTGGTATTTCCATGGCTAGCCGTGGCGCAAAATTAAAGACACAAGGCGCACCTCTGGCGGTGATTACACCAAAAGGTATTGGCTGGGAATCAGAAGCGGTAGGTTTGGTGAAGCCATCAGATGCTGCAAAGAGAGTCGTAGATTGGTCTATCTCTAAATCAGCAAACGAATTGTACATCGAGATGTACCCAGTAGTAGGGCACCAAGAGGTTACCGCAACGGTGCAAAACTTCCCCAATGTAGAAAAGAACATGGCAAAAATGGACTTTGCACGCATGGGTAATGAACGTGCGCAAGTACTTAAAACATGGTCTGAAAAGTTTGATTCTAAATCTGAGCCTAAATCTTAATTTACTGAGCGGTTTAGTTCATTGGCTGTTTAGTTCATTGACTGTTTAGCTAATTAGCGGTCTAGTTAATTAGCCTTTTAGTTTATTAGCTTACGGGCTTATTAGCTTGCGAGATTACTAGTTGACGAGATTATTAGCTCTGCAGCTCATGAGAAGTTAGGAATCTGTAAAGGAAGGCTTCGGTCTTCCTTTTTTAGTTTACGCCTTTAAGTTTTAGGTAAGGTACAAAAATGACAAAGCACTACTCATATTGGTTTAAGCAAGCATTAGAGCAAGAGTTTGGTAGCATCGATGCGGGGCTAGAATCCGCATCGATGCTTCAAACAGACGTTAGATGTGATGTCGCTATTGTTGGCGGTGGCTACACTGGTTTATGGACGGCGATTTTAATCAAGCAACAGCAGCCTCAAAAACATGTGGTGGTTATCGAAAAGGGCTTGTGTGGCAGCGGTGCATCTGGAGCGAACGGAGGATGCATGCTGACTTGGTCGACTAAGTACCCAACGCTGAAGAAGCTTTATGGGAAAGAACAAGCCAAATGGTTGGTTAAGGAATCTGAAAAGGTCATTTACGAGATTGAAGCTTTCTGTAACGAACACAGAATTGATGCTCACCTTTATCGAAGTGGTACTTACTACACGGCGACCAATGAAGCTCAAAAAGGTGGAATGCAACCCGTTGTGAATGAGTTGGCCAAGCAGGGCATTAATAGCTGGAAAAAGTGTGATGACTCCTTGCCTGAAAAAGCGGGTTCAAATCGTCACATTGAAGGTTATTACTCTGAAGCGGCAGGCAGTGTGCAACCGGCTTTATTAGCGAGAGGCTTACGCCGTGTCGCGCTCGATTTGGGTGTTGAAATTCACGAAAATACAGAGATGACTTCCCTCGATTACGGATCGCCGGCACGTATCCAAACCAAGGGTGGGTCTGTATTGGCAGGTAAAGTGATTTTAGCGCTCAATGCCTGGATGCTCGATCATTTTAAAGAGTTTAAACGCAGCATTGTGGTTGTATCGTCGGATATGGTTGTGACCAAGCCTATTCCTGAAAAGCTCAAACAGTTTGGTCCCGAGAAAGGGGCGGCAGTGGTGGATTCTCGTATTTTTGTTCATTACTACCGTGACACCCAAGATGGACGACTCATGTTGGGTAAAGGTGGCAATAAATTCTCGTTTGCCAATAAAGTCGAAACCATGTTCAACCAAACGACTGATTATTTGCCGATTCTTCATCAATCCTTCCAAAAGCTGTTTCCTAAACTGGAGCAGAGTGAATTCGATTACAACTGGTCTGGCGGTTCAGATCGTTCAGTCACAGGGTTGCCATTTTTCGGTAACTTAAAAGATCAATCTAACCTCTATTATGGGCTTGGATATTCAGGTAACGGTGTCGCGCAAACCCGAATGGGCGGTAAAATTTTATCTTCCATGGTGCTAGGAATGGATAACGAGTGGACGCGTAGTGGCTTAACTAGCGGTCCTCGAGGTTATTTTCCACCAGAGCCGATTCGTTGGGTAGGGGCGATGATGGTTAGAGATGCCGTTCGCCGAAAAGAAAATGCAGAAGATGCGAATCAGCGTCCAATGTGGCTAGATAAGCAATTGGCTAAACTTGCTGGAGCCGCTGGCAAAGCCGATAAAGTAGAGTCTTAGATTCGATCAGGATTAACCTAAACGGACCAAATAAGTGAGAACAGGTATGATAACTCCACTGTATGTATTTGACCTAGATGAAACGCTACTCGATGGCGATAGTACAATGATTTGGAACGAGTTTCTTATTGAAAAAGGTATCGTAAAAGATCCTGATTTTCTTCAAGAAGACAAGCGTTTAATGGATCTCTACTCCCGAGGCTTACTCTCTATGGAGGAGTACCTTGAATTTGCGATGGCACCGCTCAGTAGCAAAAGCAAAGATGAAGTTGCTCGGCTGGTGGAAGAGTGTGTACAAAGCAAAGTGCTAGGACGAATTTTCCCCCAAGCGCTGGAATTGATTCAGACACTCAAGAAGCATGGTCACCCAATCATCATTGTCTCAGCGACGGTTGCATTTATTGTTGATTGTGTTGCTCAGAAACTCGACATACCGAATGCTATTGGCATTGAATTGGTTGAAGAATCGGGAAAGTACACAGCGAAAATTGCAGGTACTCCCAGTTATCAGCAAGGTAAAGTTGTGCGTCTGCAAGAGT
This sequence comes from Vibrio sp. 99-70-13A1, assembly GCF_013114625.1. Classification (GTDB taxonomy): domain Bacteria; phylum Pseudomonadota; class Gammaproteobacteria; order Enterobacterales; family Vibrionaceae; genus Vibrio. The sequence continues at coordinate 242,859 of NZ_VTXD01000002.1, read as the reverse complement.
GGATGGGTTCTCAGAATCAATCCTTTAATCAACTTCATTTCTATACTGACTCGATCAATGACTTGCCAATGTGTGAATTCGCGGACCGAGCGTACTTGGTTAACCCTTGCGAACGTATTGCGCCATATGCAGAACCAAACCAATGGCAAGTTTTGAATTGGGGGCGATTAGCCTGCTGATAAAATTGTGGGGTGACTGCGGCTTTAAATTACGACATTTAAAACGGCTGGAACTTGGGATAGTAACCCTAAGAGTTTGAATAAAAATAGTAATAAGAGTAAATAATGAAGCTTTCATCCCTATTTCAACAAGTGGGTGGAAGCTTTGTTGTTAATAGCCCAGTCGAGCTTTCTGCTGGGTATTTTGTTTGCAATATAACTGTCACTTACCTTCTATAAATTTGTCACTCAACTGCAATATTCAAAGTTTAAATTTGGTATATACCATTTAAAGAGTGCTGTAGCATGAGCAACCAACCTTACTTAAATATTGAAAACGTTGTAAAACAGTTTGGTCAATTTACTGCGTTAAAGCAGATCTCCTTATCGATAGAAAAAGGAGAGTTTGTGTGTTTCCTTGGTCCCTCAGGCTGTGGCAAAACGACATTACTCCGAGCGATCGCAGGCTTAGATCTTCCTACTTCAGGGGCTATTCATCAAAATGGCTCTGATACGACTTTTCTTCCTCCTGAAAAGCGAGACTTTGGGATCGTATTCCAGTCTTATGCGTTGTTCCCAAACTTAACGGTTCAAGAAAACATTGCAATTGGGCTAAAGAATCAAGGTATGTCCAACCAAGATGCATTAACAAAAGTGGAAGCGTGGTTAGAAACAATAGGGCTACCAACGTCAGCGCATAAATACCCAAACCAATTATCGGGAGGGCAGCAGCAGCGTGTCGCTCTGGCTCGTGCTTTAGCCTTATCTCCTGGCTTGCTACTACTGGATGAACCTTTATCTGCGCTTGATGCAAAAGTGCGTACTCACTTACGAGATGAAATCTGCCAGTTACAGCGTAAGTTGGGGATAACCACTATCATGGTGACTCATGATCAAGATGAAGCGCTAACCATGGCAGATCGTATTGTTGTCATGAACCATGGTGTGATAGAGCAAGTAGGCGATCCACAAGATATTTATCAAAAACCGACGAGTCGTTTTGTCGCGGAATTCGTGGGCACAATGAATTTCATACAAGCCTCGGTGGCGACGTATTCTAAAATACGAATCGCTGAGTCGATGCTGTCTTTACCGGTTTTCGATAATTTGTCTCCAAAGCAAGGGGACAGGTTTGACCTAGCTGTTCGTCCGGAACAGATTCAATTTGTTGATCACTTCAATGACTCATTACCCGTTCGAATTCTATCTTGTGAATTTTTAGGCGCGTTTTATCGGGTGGAGTGTGAATTGCAGCATGACGCACTAGCTAAAGAGATTGTCGTGGATATCTCTGTTAAAGAATTCAATAAGTTGAAACTACGCCGAGGGGATATTCGTTATATCGAGTTTGATAAAGAGGGCTTAAGAGCTTACTCGTCGAACTCCATTGGCTCTCAAACTCGTGATAGTCGAAAAAATGGCTGCAACGGAAATCAATCCATGAATCAATCAGCCTCAAAAGGCTTGAAGAAAACAGAGGCGGCTTGAGATGAGCATGGAAATGGCACCAATGCGTTCCCCCAAACTTAGAGCCAACGCTTTCATGGCGAGAATGAGTAAAGATAACGTCATTCTTTTTGCATTACTGGCTTTATTAACCTTAATGATGTCACTGTTCATTTTGATGCCGCTTTGGGCAATGCTCAAAAAAAGTGTGCAGAACAATGAAGGGGAATTTGTCGGTTTACAAAACTTCGCTACTTACTTTTCTTCACAGAGCTTATGGCAGTCGGTTGGTAATACATTCACTTTAGGTGTGTTGGTCACCGTGATTGTTGGTGTGTTGGCGTTTGGTTACGCGTATGCACTTACTCGATCTTGTATGCCTTTCAAAGGTCTCTTTCAAGTGTTGGGGTCGGCACCGATTCTTGCTCCTTCATTGCTTCCTGCAATCAGCTTGATCTTTCTTTTTGGTAATCAAGGCATCGCCAAAGAAGTATTAGGTGGACATTCGATCTATGGATTAATTGGGATCTCAATTGGATTGATTTTCTGGACCTTTCCACATGCATTGATGATCCTCACTACATCGTTAAGAACATCGGATGCTCGCTTATATGAAGCGGCAAGGTCATTGAATACTTCGCCTTTGAAAACCTTTTTTATGGTGACATTACCTGCGGCAAAATATGGCTTGATAAGCACTTTGATTGTGGTGTTTACCTTAGTGGTATGTGACTTTGGTGTGCCCAAGGTGATTGGTGGTAACTACAATGTGTTATCGACTGACATCTTCAAGCAAGTGGTTGGTCAGCAGAATTTTTCTATGGGTGCGGTGACAAGTATTTTACTACTGGCTCCTGCATTATTGGCGTTTGGTGTTGACCGTTGGGTTCAAAAGAAGCAAAAAAGTCTGTTTGATACTCGTTCCGTGGCTTACCAACCAGAGCCGAATTCCATGCGAGATGGGATCTGTTTTGTCTATTGTCTTATGATCTCAGTAGCGGTTATCACGGTTTTAGGCATGGCGATTTATGGCTCCTTGGTGACATTCTGGCCTTGGAACAAAGCGCTAACGCTGAATAACTATAATTTTTCTGAAATGAGTACCTACGGGTGGACGCCATTTTTTAATTCACTCACGTTGGGAGCTTGGACTGCCATTATTGGTACCGTGGTTATCTTTATTGGTGCTTATTGTATTGAGAAAGGGCGAGCTTTTGCGCCTATCCGTCAAGTTATGCAGATGGTCAGCGTCGTGCCTATGGCGGTTCCAGGAATGGTGTTGGGTCTTGGTTATATCTTCTATTTCAATGATATGAGTAACCCTTTGAATGTGTTGTATGGCACCATGACATTCCTAGTGATTAATACCATCGTGCACTATTACACAGTCGGTCATATGACAGCGTTAACGGCATTAAAGCAAATACCAGCAGAGATTGAAGCCACCGCAGCTTCCGTCAATCTGCCCCAGTATAAGTTGTTCTTTAAGGTCACTGTGCCCGTCTGTTTACCAGCAATTTTAGATATTGCGACTTATCTTTTTATTAATGCACTAACCACCACCTCTGCTGTAGTATTCTTATACTCGACAGATACGATTCCTGCTTCAGTTTCAGTATTAAATATGGATGATGCTGGGCAAACCGGTGCAGCTGCGGCAATGGCAGTGATGATCATGTTATCAGCGGCAACCGCAAAGCTTATGCACATGGCAACGAATAAGTTCTGTGAAAAAAGAACCCAAGCTTGGCGTAAGCGTTAGTGGTTTAGGCTCTGTAAATATCGCTGAAGAAAGCTATTGTTTAAGAAAATTTTTACTAAAGAAACCTATTACTAAAGAAGAATAGAGCTAAAGAAAAATTCAGCTTAGGCAATGCTAGTAAGCGAATGCTTCGTAAAAGAACGATAGAAAGGAAAGTAAGTGCAATACGTTAAAATTAAAGATGTCATCGTTGAACAGATTGAGTCGGGAATGTTGTCATCAAGACAAAAGCTTCCGGCTGAACGTAAGCTTGCCGAATCGTTTGATACTACTCGTGTCACATTGCGCGAAGCTTTGTCACTGCTTGAAGCGGAAGGCAAAATTTATCGAGAAGACCGCCGCGGTTGGTTTATCTCTCCATCGCCTTTGCGTTATGACCCAACACAAACGCTTAATTTCACCAACATGGCTTTGTCGCAAGATCGAAAACCAAAAACTGAACTCGTATCAGCCAAAAGTATGCTCGCGACAAAACAAGCGGTGAATTTGTTGAAACTGCCTCCTTTCTCAGACGTATATAAGGTTGATCGTGTCCGATATTTGGAAGATCGCCCAGTGGTGTTCGTCACAAATTTTATTCGACCAGAACTGTTTCCTAATTTACTCGATCACGATTTATCCAAGTCATTAACGGATATTTACCGTGAACATTTTGGTGTGGTGTATCAGAAAATTCGTTATCGCGTCAGCACTACGTCTTTACTCGGAGATACGGCTCAAGCCCTACGTGCAACGTCTGGTTCGCCAGCAATGGTGGTTGAGCGTGTTAATTACAATCAGAAAGGTGATTTGATAGATTGTGATATCGAATACTGGCGACATGATGCTATCAGTATCGAGTCGATAGCCCAGTTAGAGCGCTAAAGTTAGGAAATAGAAGCTAGTAAAAAGATAGAAAACTAGAGCCATAATTTCTGATTCATCGTTGCAGGCTTCCTTCTGGGAGGCCTTTTTTATGAGCTATTTTCAAGGAATAAAAATGGAAGTCACAGCCATCATCATTGTGGTTTTTTCTGCATTGTTACATGCAGGGTGGAATATTTTAGGAAAATCAAATCAAGGTTCAGGCTCTGCATTTTTCCTCGCTTCTGGCTCTGCCGCCGCTTTATTGTTAACGCCATATTTGTTCTGGTACTCCATGACGCTGGGCATCGAGAAAATCCCCAGTGTTTTTTGGATGTTGGTGTTTTTTAGTGGGATTTTTCAAATCGTCTATTTGATAGGTTTGGGGATGGCTTATAAACAGGCTGATATTGGTGTCATATACCCGATGGCGCGTGCATTACCGGTCCTGATGGTCGGGTTAGGGACGGTTTCGATTGGCTATGAACTTTCTATGAATCAGTGGCTGGGGTTTGTATTGATCACTGTTGGGTGTTTGTTCGTCCCGCTTAAAAGATTTATAGACTTACGACTCAAAGCTTATTTGAACCTTGGCGTGTTGTGGGCATTAATAGCCGCTATTGGTACCACGGGTTACTCGATTATTGATAAAGAAGCCCTTTTGTTATTGGACCCTTTAAGCACATCAATTATTACTAATAAGCACACGGCAATTTTCTACTTAGGCGTTCAGTTTTGGGCCATTGTCATACCGCTGAGCTTGTGGTTGTTGGTGACGAACCAAAAAGCTGAGTTCCAGAGTGCTTGGGTACTGCGTAAGCGTGCAACCGCAGCAGGCATTATGATGGCATCGACTTATGGCTTGGTGTTGTTTGCGATGACCATGACAGACAATGTCAGCTTGGTTGTGGCACTTAGGCAAGTAAGCATCATCTTCGGTGTAGTGATGGGGATCTACTTTTTGAAGGAAAAGTGGCACATGACTCGTGGTGTAGGCGTTGTTTTTATCATTGCTGGTTTAGTTATCTCACTGACTTAAATAGAAATTAATTCATACCTCCAACCAAAAATGTGACTTTATAGTCACATTTTTCTTATTGATAGCAAACGTTTTACTAATGTTAAAGATGTGATCCTTCTCATAGACAATGTCGTAAAGTTACCGGTAACATCCACCTCAACGTTACCGGTAACATATAATAACAAGCCGGACTCTGTGAAACTCATAAGGATACCCAAATGAAAGCTCTGACTAAAACGCTGATTGCTGCTTCCCTCACCAGCCTATTTGCTACTTCAGCAATGGCTGCAGACTTTAAACTTAAGATTCAGTCTTCAGATCCATCTGGTGATTTGAACTTCAAGGTTCAGCAGAAGTGGGCTGAGCGCGTAGAAACGATGTCTAACGGACGCATCGACATCGACCTTCTTCCTGTAGGTGCTGTGGTTAAGCACACAGAAACGCTAGGCGCGATCAAAATGGGCATCCTAGATGGTCATATTACAGCTACGGGTTACTTCTCTGGTAAAGATCCAGCATTTGGTCTTATCGGTAACATGGTTGGCGCATGGTCTGATACAACACAACTGCTTCAATACATGAACTATGGCGGCGGTAACGAGCTAATGACTGAGCTTTACAAGCCTTACGGTGTTCAGTTCGTTGGTGCTTCAACAACCGGCGTTGAGTCATTTATTTCTAAAAAGCCAATCGATGGTGTAGCGGATCTTAAAGGTCTTAAACTGCGTGCGCCAGAAGGTCTAGTACAGCAAGTATTTGCAGCAGCAGGCGCAACTCCAGTAAACCTACCGGGTTCTGAAGTATTTACCGGTCTAAGCAAAGGTGTCATTGATGCCGCTGACTACACCGTATTTTCTACCAACCAAAAAGCGGGCATGAACGACATTGCCACGCATCCAGTTCAACCGGGTTTCCATTCACTACCGCTTATCGATATATCTATTTCTCAGAAGAAATGGGACAAGATGCCTGCTGATCTACAAACAATGCTGCAAACATCAGTGCGTGACTTCTCTTACGACATGACAACTCAGCTGAAAATGGCTGACCAAGCTGCGCTTAAAGAAGCTCAAGCGAACCCTGAAATTACTATCCACGACTGGTCACAAGAAGAACGTAAGAAGTTCCGTGAAATCGCGAAAGGTCAATGGAAAGTATTTGCAGAGCGTTCTGATAACGCAGGAAAAGTTTACACCTCTGTGACCGTGTTCCTAGAAGAAAACGGTTTGCTGTAACTCAAACTTAGCTTATTGACGGGGGAGGGCACTGCTCTCCCGTATTCTCCCAGGAAATTTGGCTCATGACCGATAAAATCCCTCACGCACCAGCTGAAAACGACGAACAACCAAGAAATGCGCTTGATCGCCTTATTATAAAGTTCAGTAATCTCGTTAGCTGGTTGTTTATTTTTACTGTATTGATTTCATTTTATGAAGTTGTGATGCGTTATGCATTTGATGCACCAACCACATGGGTACATGAAACAGCGTCTTTCATCGGCGGTTCATTATTTATTATTGGTGGCATCTACGCTTTCGCGGCTGATAAACATGTACGTGTTGTTCTTATCTACGATTCAGTGTCTAACCAAACACGTAAGTATTTAAATCTTGTTCACCACATTGTTGGTTTAGCCTTTGCGGGCATGCTGGCTTACGCGGCTTACTTTACTGCGGAAGAATCATGGTTTGCACCGTGGGGTGAGTTCCGTCTTGAGACATCAGGCTCAGTGTTAAACGCGCCTTATCCTGCGCTGCTTAAAGGTCTGATCTTTGTCGTTTTATGTGTTCTTGTTGTCCAGTTTGTATTGCACCTAATCCAAGAGTTGATGGGTCTAAGGAAGAATGACGATGTTTGATTTATCTTCTATTGGTATTGCATGGGGCAGTTTGCTCATGCTGGTTATGATGATTGGTTTGCTACTGACTGGTATGCAGCTAGCGTTCGTAACAGGCTTTGTCGCGATTTTCTTCACCCTGTGCTGGTTTGGTCCGGATGCTTTGCCTTTAATTGCGAGCCGAACTTACAGTTTTGCTTCTGGTTATGTATTCCTCGCGGTTCCAATGTTCGTATTAATGGCGGCTTTATTAGACCGTTCAGGTATCGCACGTGACCTGTTTGATGCTATGAAATCGGTAGGACGTAAAGTTCGCGGTGGTGTTGCGGTACAAACCTTATTGGTAGCCGTGTTATTGGCTTCAATGTCGGGCGTTATCGGTGGTGAAACCGTACTGCTTGGTATTCTTGCTCTGCCTCAAATGCTTCGCTTAGGTTATGACCGTAAGCTTGCTATCGGTACAACTTGTGCCGGTGGCGCGCTAGGCACCATGCTTCCACCAAGTATTGTATTGATCATTTATGGTATGACAGCCAGCGTATCAATTGGTGATTTGTTCAAAGCGTCTTTCTTACCAGCGTTTATCCTAGCGGGTTGTTACATCGGCTACGTATTAATTCGCTGTAAGCTGAATCCTTCTTTGGCGCCAATTCCAAGTGATGAGGAAACAGAAGAAGACATCGCTAATCAGCCTAGCTACTTCAAGGCTCTGTTCTTCCCACTGCTTTCAGTAGCCACCGTTCTAGGCAGTATCTACACAGGTATCGCATCAGTAACCGAGGCTTCTGCTTTGGGTGTGGTTGGTATCATGATCAGTGCGCTTATCCGTGGTGAGCTGAACTACAACATGCTGAAAGAGAGTGCTATGGCAACAATGCGCACTTGCGGCATGATCATGTGGATTGGTATCGGTGCAAGTGCTCTGGTTGGTATCTACAACCTAATGGGCGGTATTGATTTTGTTGAAGAAACCATCCTTGCGCTAAGTGGCGGCAACGCGACAGTAACGCTGTTAATCATGATGGCTATCTTGTTGGTACTTGGTATGTTCCTTGACTGGGTAGGTGTGGCACTTTTAACAATGCCAATCTTCGTCCCAATCATCACTGGCCTTGGCTTCGACCCAGTTTGGTTTGGTGTTGTGTTCTGTCTAAACATGCAAGTGTCGTTCTTATCGCCACCGTTTGGTCCTGCGGCTTTCTACTTGAAATCGGTAGCACCAAAAGATATCAGCTTGGGTGAGATATTCACGTCACTACTGCCGTTTATTGCACTTCAAGTATTGGTGCTGGCACTGGTTATTATCTTCCCTCAGCTAGCGCTTTGGTGGCAATAACAGCAAAGGTTCCTGACCGAATTTAACACTCAGGAACCGAACCGCTGCAATACAAGTTTAACTATTAGATTCGATTGTCAGCCCCAGTTTGGATTGGGGCTTAGGGAAGGCTTGCCTTATGAAAAGCAAAAAAATACTCGTGATGGGCGTATCTGGATGCGGAAAAAGCCTGATTGGTAGCCGTATCGCAGAAGCATTAACGCTCCAGTTTTTTGATGGAGATGACTTCCATCCGCAAAGCAATGTAGAAAAGATGCGTCAAGGTATTCCACTGACAGACGACGATCGTCAAGGATGGCTAGAAACGCTTAATAAGCAATATATAGAACAACCAAGTGCGGTGATTGCTTGCTCGGCATTGAAGCCGCAGTACCGCGATACTCTTCGTAAAAATAATGAAGACTTAGTGATTGTGTACCTTCAAGGCAGTTTCGATACTATTTGGAACCGCCATCAAGCTCGTGAGAACCATTATTTCAATGGTCAAGAAATGTTGAAGAGTCAATTCGCAACCTTGGTGGAACCTGAGTCAGACGAGGCACTCATTGTCGACATCTCACAAGATGTTGAGCAAGTCGTCGAAAGTGCGCTAAATCAAATTAAACAGATAGGCTAAATCATGACTCAGGTAAAAAATGACATTGCAATGATTGGTTTGGGAGTGATGGGGAAAAGCCTAGCTCTCAACTTACTGGATAATGGGTTTAACGTCGCTGGTTTTGACCTCAACGCTGATAATATTGTACGTGCTAGTGTGGAAGCGAAACAACTCAATAAATCTTCTGGGGGCAAAGGTCAGTTTACCAATGGAACTAGCCTTGAGCATGTCTTAAAAGGATTAGCGAAACCGCGTGTCATTGCACTGTCGGTTCCTGCAGGTAAGCCCGTTGACATTGTGGTGAACAACTTGCTAGAAGCCGGTTTAGAGAGCGACGATATTGTTATCGATACTGGTAACAGCCTTTGGACCGATACCGAAACTCGCGAATTGAATTATAAAGGCAAACTTCGCTTCTTCAGTACCGCGGTTTCTGGTGGTGAGGAGGGGGCGCGCGTTGGCCCTGCGCTAATGGCGAGTGGTGACCAGTCTGCTTGGCAATATGTGAAGCCAATGTGGGAAGCGATTGCTGCAAAAGTGGATGCGAACGGTTTACCTGTTGCTCAGTTTGAAGCGGGTGAGGCGTGCGCTGCGTATGTTGGACCTTCAGGTTCCGGTCATTACGTGAAGATGGTGCACAATGGCATCGAATACGCTGACATGCAGCTTATTTGCGAAGTGTACCACTTCATGCGTGATGTGCTTGAAATGCCAGCTCAAGAGATTGGGCAGGTCTTTGAGCAATGGAATAACGGTGTTTTAAACAGTTACCTAATGGAGATCAGCGCCGATATTCTTCAACATGAAGATGATGCAACGGGTAAGCCGTTTGTAGAAGTGGTGCTAGATAAAGCTGGGCAGAAAGGTACAGGCTTGTGGACAGCGGTAAACAGCCTTCAAGAAGGTTGCCCAACTCCAACGATTGCACAGGCCGTTTATGCGCGTGCGATGAGTGGTCAAAAACCACAACGTCTGCAAGGCAGTCAGCTTCTTAAAGGTAACATTGCTGATTCAAGCCAGTTAGATAAATCTGAAATCGTCTCTGAACTTCATGATGCTCTGTATTGCGCCAAGTTGTCTGTTTATGCTCAAGGCTTTGATTTATTAAAGACAGCTTCAGACAAAGCAGGTTGGAATTTAGATTTCACGAAAATTGCTAAGATTTGGCGTGCGGGTTGTATTATTCGGGCCGCATTTTTGCAAAGTATCACAGCGGCTTATCAGAAAAATGGTGGGCTAGCGAACCTACTGTTTGATGGGGCTTTCATCAAACAAGTGGAAGAGCGGGAGCTTGCTTGGCGTATTGCAGTCGCTAACTCTGCCTTGTTTGGGGTACCGATGCCTGGGATCAGCTCTGCATTGAATTACTTCGATTCACTACGCTGTGAGGTATTGCCTGCGAATCTACTGCAAGCACAACGGGACTATTTTGGTTCTCACACCTACTCAAGAGTGGATAGTGAAGAATCGGAAAAATTTCATGTTACTTGGAGTCAATCTCCGAGAGTTGAAGTAACAGTTAAAGCATAGCGAATCTGCAAACGCCCTCTAGATGAGGGCGTTTTTAATTATGTTGCTATATCAATTTTTTACTAAATTAGACTTCAAATTCCAAGTCAGTTGGATACACTGTTACCAGTAACATTAGCCATAACAATAATAATTAAATACTATGTCAAATAAGAAAAAACGTCCTACATTACAAGATATTGCCAATTTAGTTGGTGTAACGAAAATGACCGTAAGTCGCTGTCTCCGTGACCCTTCATTAGTGTCTGAAGCCCTTCGCGACAAAATTAATTCTGCGGTAGATGAACTCGGCTACATACCTAATCGCGCGCCAGACATACTTTCGAATGCTAAAAGTAATGCGATTGGAGTGCTAGTTCCCTCTCTGACTAACCAAGTCTTTGCCGAAGTGATCCGAGGTATAGAGCAAATAACTGCCCCAGCAGGTTATCAAACCATGATTGCCCACTATGGCTATAGCCCTGAACTTGAAGAACAAAGTATTGCTTCACTGCTCTCTTATAATGTTGATGCAATCATCCTGTCTGAAAATGTGCATACGGAAAGAGCGCGTAAGATGCTGCAAACGGCTTCCATTCCAGTTGTTGAAATTATGGATTCCGTCTCACCTCGAATTGAACAAGCTATTGGCTTTGATAATTTTGATGCTGCGAGAGCCATGACCAAAACTATGTTGGATAAGGGGCGTACGAATATTGCGTATCTTGCTGCGCGTATGGATGAACGTACTCGCTTAAAAATGGCAGGTTATGAACATGCAATGGAAGAAGCCAGGCAGCAGGCGATCACCCTGCAAACGGAAGATGCATCCTCGTTTACGTTGGGGGCTAAGTTGATCGGTGAATTGTTGGAAACGCACCCTCAAGTGGATGGGATTTTCTGCACCAATGATGACTTGGCGATTGGTGCTTTTTACGAATGTGTAAGACGTGGTATTCAAGTGCCGAAGCAAATGGCGATTGCAGGGTTTCATGGGCACGATATTACAGTTGCAATGACACCACGCTTGGCAACCGTTGTTACGCCAAGAGAACAAATCGGAAAAGTTGCCGCAGAACAAGTGGTTGCTAGGCTGAAAGGTAATAATGAGTGGGTTGCGAAATTAGATTTAGGTTACCGAATCGAGGTAGGAGAGAGTATCTAGCGTGAATGCATGAGCTTTATGATACTTAAGCTTCTCATGATAACGCCTAGCTTTGTTGAGGAAACAGGCTAGGCGTTTGTATCTTTTTGTGAGCGTCTAGCGTCTTGCAAAGCCAAAGCCAAAGCCAAAGCTGGAACTAGGAGTTAGCTTGCTAGCGTTTCTGAGTCTGCACGTTTAATAGCTTTGTGCCCATCTTCAGTGACACCACGTTTCCAATAGCTACTGATATAGATATTCTCTTTTGCCACTTCTTTTTCGTTTCTGAAGTACTGTCTTAGTTCACGCATGCTTTCAAATTCACACGCTGACCATACTGAAACTTGGCCATCGAGCCATTCTTTTTGGCGAACTTTGTCTGCAAGTGATGGGGCTGAAAGAGAAGGAGCTGCAAGTGAAGAGTTAGCTTTACCTTCTATGATCCAGTCAATATTTACGCCTACAGGGGCATCAAGTTTCTGCTTATCATCTTCTGAATTAATAAGAACAACCGCGTGACCAATAGCATTTTCAGGTAATTGTTTTAGTTTTGCAGTTAATGCTGGTAATGCGGTCATATCTGCGACTAAGAAGAACCAATCAGCGTCTTGATTTAAGCCTTGAATAAGCCCAGGACCAGCCACTGAGATAGAATCTCCAGCTTGGGTATTCATCGCCCAACGAGCGGCAAACCCGCACTGTAAATCAACAGTATTGTGACGCACAAAATCCACCTCGATAGTCTTTTCTTCAAGGTTAAATTGACGAATTGTATAGGTGCGCATCGTCGGGCGGTCACCGTCATTTAGCTTAGTTAAGTCTGTGCTACCTGAAGGAGTGAAAAGAAGTTTAATATACCCGCCAGCACACTCTGCAGGAAAGCTACTCAACCCTTCACCATGAAGCGTAATGCGCTGCATGTTAGGGGTGATGGTTGTTGAACTTGTAACGCTTAAAGTGGTTGGTTTAGGTTTGCTCATATACTTATCTCAAGGTAATTTACTGCGAGTATCATAATCCTCATTTTAAATTCAGACAATCTTAATAGTTATCATTTACTCAATTTTACAAAAGTCACGTTTAGATGAAAAAGAGTGTGATTAAGCATGAATCAAGGAGTGATTTAAAAGGCTTATATACATTACAACAATGTAGTTCTACATAGATAATTTAGTGGTGGCTAAATAATATAGCCGACTTAAGGATAGATCATGGAGTTAGGTTTAAGAGAATGTTTATAGAGCTATATTTATAGAACTGTATTTGTAGATCTATATTTGTGGGATGTGCTTATGTCGGTAGATAAAAAATGCCCCAGTGAATTTTCACTAGGGCACAGATTAATGTATCTCGCCTGAAGGGCTAATTAGCTTTTAGCTTCTTCCAAGTCAACAGACTCTTCCGCGTTCTTCGCAGCTTCCAGCATTTTGCTGATAGCTTTAGAACCAGCCATTGCCACACCAACCATTACAACCGCTAGGATAGTTAGCATTTGGAAGTAATCACCGTAAACCGTTTGTACGATTTCTTGAGTGATTTTTTGACCTTTTTCTAACGCAATTGAAGTTGAGAATACCGCGCCCACAATACCTGATAGAGCTATAGCAACAGAGAACAAGCTTACTGAGAAGTTTTCAATGTGTTTAGGCGCTACAGATAGAATGAAGGCTACAACCATTGAACCAACAATGACTTCACCAAATGCTAGGAAGAAGTGAATAGCTAGGAATACTTCTGGACGAATTAGAACATCTTCACCAACAGTCGTTACCGCCATGGTTAAGATACCAAAGGCAATAGCGGTAAGGATGAAAGAGAAACCTACTTTCGTTGCAGTAGAGAAGTTGATGTTTTTCTTTTCTAGTTTAGAGAAGATACCCGCGATAATAGGACCAGCAACCATACACCACAGTGGGTTCATTGCCATTGATGCTTCAGGTGCAACTGGGATGAAACCGAATAGGTCGCCACGCATTGTGTTAATCGCAACCATAGTCATCGAAGTCATCATTTGTCCGTAGTACACGAAGAAACATGTGGTTAGGAAAGTGATGATTAAGATAGTGCCCATTTTTAGCATGTCTGACTTCTTCGATTTCATCATCAAAGAAACAAAGTAGATAATTGCAGCAGCACCAATTGCGTATACGATGTTTTGACCGATATCCATGTTAGAGAACATGAAGAATACCAAGCCAATCATTGCAGCAGAAAGACCAAGGAAAGCCGCCCAGTTTTTAGAACTAACCGATTTTTGGTCAATTTCAGCACTTGCTTCAACAAGACCTTTGCGTACAAAGATCATCATAAGAAGCGCAGCACCTGCTAGAACTGCAGAAAGAAGGAAACCACCGTGGAAACCTACAACTAGTACTAACATTGGGAATAGGTATTGACCTAGTAGAGCACCAATATTGTTTACTGAGTAGTTGATTGGGTAGCAGTTTTCGAAATCTTCCTGAGTTTTGAACGTACGCTTGTAAAGGCTAGGGTAAGAAGGGGACATCAAGCCACGTGCATAACTCGCTAAAGCGATACCGCATAATGCCATTGGTACATTAGTTGCGGCTGCGCCTAATACCAATAATACATAACCACTTGAGAACCCAAGGAACGCGATAGTCAAAGAGCGGTATGCGCCTAAAAACTTATCGGCAATGAAACCACCCGCAATCGCGAATAGAGGTCCAATAGCAGAGAAAGCACCAACAACCATCATGGTGTCAGCTTCATTGTAGTTAAGATCTTCAAGGAAGAAACGGGTTAAAATAACCATTACGCCATAGAATGACAATCCGAACATCATCTGACAGAACATCATTGATTTGTTTAATCTATTCCACATTATTTTATTCTCACATTTATGTTTAGATATAGTGTAATAACCTAATTATAATATCATTTATAGTTCGACATAAAATGAAACATTTCCCGCAATGTAGATTTTTATCACCGTATCTTTTCTTATGAGTGCATTCATTTTTCTCATGAATTAAAAATGGAAAATTAGATTTTGCTGACGGATGGTTTTGTGAAATAGGAAAAGTAATGCCTGGGTAAAACTAAGTGTCGGTGAATAAAGAAGAAATAGGAAGTGATAGAGAAATCGCCACTTAGAGAAGCTTATCTTTAGGCGGAGAACCTAGGCTAGACCGATTAAAAAGCCAGCATGTCTGCTGGCTTTTGAGTGAAAGTGGAAACTAAGTTTACTGTGGTTAATGAACGTAAAAAATACTCAAAATTACTCGCAAGGTGGAGACATATGGATGACAGCAAGCCCGCCTAATGATGTTTCTCGGTACTTACGGTTCATATCTTTACCCGTTTGATACATGGTAGCGATAACTTTATCTAATGAGATAAGGCATTTACTTGTACGCTTAAGAGCCATTCGCGATGCATTGATGGCTTTCATTGCGCCCATCGCATTTCGTTCTATGCACGGTACTTGCACTAACCCGCCAATAGGATCACAGGTCATCCCTAATGAATGTTCCATAGCGATTTCTGCAGCCATACAGATTTGTTCATTACTGCCGCCACGTAGAGCGGTAAGCCCAGCTGCAGCCATTGAAGATGAAACGCCCACTTCCCCTTGGCAACCTACTTCAGCACCTGAAATAGACGCATTGGTTTTGTAAAGGATACCAATCGCGCCAGAAACCGCGATGAAGTCTTTAAGTTGTTTAGTATCCAATTCTTTAATAAAGCGGTGGTAGTACATCAATACCGCTGGGATTACGCCTGCAGCCCCGTTTGTTGGCGATGTTACCACTTGCCCACCTGCGGCGTTTTCTTCACTGACGGCAAAAGCAAAGAGGTTGATCCAATCCATAATTTCCATTGGATCACTTTCAATCGACGCATTGGCTTCTAGTTTTTTTAATAAAGCGGGTGCGCGTCTTGTTACTTCTAACCCACCTTCTAGAATGCCTTCAGTATCAAAGCCACGCTGCATACATAGCGACATTACTTTCCAGATTTTTTCTGTTTTTTGATCAATCGCTTCCATGTCTTGGAAAGACACTTCATTTCTCAACACTAAACTGCCTAGGCTCAGCCCTTGTTTCTCGGCAGACGTTAAAAACTCTTCAGCAGAAGTAAATGGAAATTCCACAGACACTTCAGATTCTTTTTTGCCATTTTCTAGCTCGTCTGCAGTGGCAATGAAACCGCCACCAATAGAATAGTAGGTTTCCATTCCTAGTAACTTTCCTTGTGCGTCAAACGCCGAAATGGTCATGCCATTTTCATGTAAAGGAAGGTTAGAGGTGTGGAAAAGCATATCGGTATCTACATTGAATGGAATATCATTCGTACCGCTAAGCGCTAGGCGTTGATCTTCAACTGCTTTCTTCATTGCTAAATTGGCACTCGAGATTTTGATGGTATCGGGCTTATTGCCTAAAAGACCTAAAATCGTGGCGCGGTCAGTGTGGTGACCTTTACCAGTGAGTGACAGTGAACCATAAAGATCAACTTGCACACGCGTAACCTTATCAAGGTAAGGTTGAATGATCTGAGTAAAGTTAAAACCTGCAATCATTGGACCGTTAGTATGTGAACTAGATGGTCCAACGCCAATTTTGTAGATATCAAAAATAGACAGCATAGTGGTGACTTCCTGTGGAGGGTGGCTCGATGAACGAACTCTGACTGATTATAATTATTGCTTCGTAGGTACTCTCCGTAGTATTTACATTAAATACATACGATGTGTTTACGTGCATTGCTTTTTACTATGAGTTTTTAATGGAATTACATTGTTTTTTTCTATAGTTTCAGCTGCAAAAAATCGGCATAGCAGCATGAAGTGAATGTTCACAGTGAGCCCCTCTTTGTGGGCTGAACCGTAAACGCCTTAGAAGTTAGCATGTCGTAAATTGTGAGCGTAATTGCGACACACCTAAGGGAAATTAAAAATACTTTTGTTAATTATCATTGTATACATAATTCACTCCATCTAATAACAAAAACGAGACTTGAGCATAAAATGAGCACAAATCACCTGCTAATTGTTCTAGGAAAACGCCTAAACAAGAATATTTTGACTGTAGAAGGGCAAAGCCGAGTGCATGCTCTTCATCATTTTTTGCTAAGTCGAACTTCAAATCCAGATGTGTCGCGACAGTGTGTTGAAGGAGTGTTACCTGATGAAAAATGTCAGTTTGGCGAGTCATTGATAGTGGCATTTTGTGGTGGAGTCACTAACGGTCAAACCCTTTCAGAAGCTGAAGTGATGTATCAATACTTTCGTGAAGTCGAATCTCAAAGCACGACAGTCCACAACATACAAAAAGTGTTACTAGAAAAAGAGTCGACGAACACGGTCGAAAATATAAGAAACGTTGTTGCGGAGTTGAAGAAAAGCGGTTTACAGAAAGGGTCAACCCCTCTCAAAGTGACCTTTGTATCCAACGATTATCATTTACAGCGTATTTTTGAAATACAGCAATTGATGGATGAACAAGGCTTATTGAAGGTATTCAGAGATGGATGTTCAGCAATGGGTATTGAACTAGAGATCAGTCACCAACTTGAAGACCACGTGGTTGAGCCTTATCCACACCGTTCGCTGCAAGGGCAGTTGTTTTTATTGATGGATGCTTTAACAACGTATCGAGTGTATTTGGAAGGTGTCGCTGCCGGAGCATTTCATCGAGATTTAAGCATGGTGAGACATCAACCTGCAAAAATTGCATTAGAGGCGCTACAAGTAGCTTCAGCATTAGTCAATGAGAGTAAAGCCTTCCCACTCGTTAATGCTTTACTTCCAGTGATGAGAACGTGTGTGGAGAGTACCGATATCACATCAGAAATAACCAAGGTGAGGGAATATCTAGCGTTATTAGATACAAACCTCACCTTGCTTAACCGTTACCTTGATCCTGAAGTGGACCATGCAGCGCGCTGGTGGCGCTAGGGCTTTCTATTTTAGGAACATTTTCTATTTTGAAAAGTCTTCTAAATTGGTAACTAGAAAGAGGGTTAAATAGTCACAACTACTTCTTGGTTAGGCTAACCACGGTTTTAATTGAACCTAGCGTAATTAATGCGTAGCTAAGAAGTTCTGTTCCTTCCTCCGCAATATTTTTCACATCGCCCACGTAGTTTTCACCCATCACACCTTGCCAAAAACTGCCCATTCCGAATAGGCGAGAAAACACGAGTAATAACATCATACCTGTCACTAAAGTATTCATATGAGGAGAAGCTAGAATTAATCCAAGCTGTTCAATAGTTTGTTTACCATTTTTACAGGCATAATAAATTGCAGAACCCGCAACGAGCACAGCAGGGTAGACCCAAGCACCGTGAAAGATGAAATCAAACCAGTGATCAAGTTCGCGGATAAAAAGCACAGCGAAAAACGCGGCAATAAGAAGTGCTGCATGTTTGACTTCTGCACGTTTCTTAGCCAAATGAATGAAAGATGCAAAACAGCCTAAAATCAGAATTTGCTGAAGCATTTCAGTGATGGAAAGCTCACTCGGAAGGTGGTTGAAATACATGAAATCAATACGCAAAGCCAAGTTAGCAACAATAGAAACGGCTAATATTACAAGCGCGGTTTGTATCCTTTCGTAAATCACCTGCGAGGTTGATTGAGAAAGGTTGAATTCAGGAAGAGCAATGCTAAGAGGTGATGAATGTTCTGATTTGCTTTTCATAATATAGGGACCACTTTGTAAATAACGTAACAGGCGTAAATGTTACTCTTGGCATCCTTCGTTTTGTCATGGAAATGTCAGAATCGAACAGTGTTCAATTGCTATAATCTGAATCAATTGTTTTTAATATGATTCATTGATGGCGATTTTCTTTTGAAAGAAGAACCTTTACTCGTTTTTGAAGCTAAATGGTGTGTATTATGAGTAATACCTCATAGGTTGACTGAACTAAGAGCGATCACGGTCCAAAAACTTGATTCTTGGTATACTATGCGGTTATCTTTAAATGACTTCAGTGACATTAGATGACAAAGGAATGATAAATGTCAGATCAAAAATTTAGATTAGTAACCCGCAGCGACTTTGATGGTCTTGTATGTGCGGTGTTACTTAAGCAGCAAAACCTAATTGATGATATTAAATTTGTGCATCCGAAAGACATGCAAGATGGCATTATCGAGATCACATCGAATGATATTGTTACTAACCTTCCATATGTTGAAGCTTCTCACCTGACTTTCGATCACCATCTATCTGAAACTATCCGTAACACGGGTGAGCGTAAAAAACATATTATTGACCCAGATGCGCCTTCAGCAGCTCGTGTTGTGTGGGATTATTATGGTGGTCTCGACACTTTCCCTGCTGATTGGCTGGAAATGATGGAAGCGGTTGATAAGGGCGACTCTGCTCAATTTAATCAAGACGAAGTATTGGATTCTCAAGGTTGGAACTTACTGAACTTCCTTATGGATGCGAGAACCGGTCTTGGTCGTTTCCGTGAATTCCGTATTTCAAACTACGCTTTAATGATGGATTTGATTGATTATTGTAAAAATCACTCTATTGAGCAGATCCTTGCACTGCCTGATGTCTCTGAGCGTATCGATTTGTATCGAGAACACGAAGGCAAGTTTAAAGAGCAAGTAAAGCGCTGTGCAACGGTACACAACAATTTAGTGCTATTAGATCTTACAGATGAAGACACTATTTATGCTGGTAACCGCTTTATGATTTATGCGCTGTTCCCAGAATGTAATATCTCTATCCACAAAATGTGGGGCTTCCAAAAGCAGAACATTGTCTTTGCTACGGGTAAGTCCATTTTTGATAGAAACTCAAAAACGAATGTGGGTGAGTTAATGCTTAAGTATGGCGGTGGTGGTCATATTGCTGCGGGTACTTGCCAAATCGCAATAGATAAAGCTGATACGATTCAACAAGAGTTAATAGAGACCATTACTGCCGATGGCTAAAGTCTTTTTTAGATTACTATTCATTTGTTAAGTATCCAGTAACTAACCAAGCCTCACTTTGTTGTGGGGCTTTTTGTTGCGCCAAATATTATTTCTAATGTGATACCATTCCGCCAAATTATTTAGCAGCGAATACAGAGCCTCATGAGACATTTAAAAACAACCATTCATCCGGATATTGATCACTTAGACGATAAAACGGTTTATCAGCGCAATGCTGCTCGTGCCATTGTGGTTGATGGTGAAAATATTCTGATGCTTTACACACAACGTTACCACGATTACACAATTCCTGGTGGCGGCTTGGATGAAGGCGAAGATGTGATTGCAGGAATGGTTCGTGAGCTTGAAGAAGAAACAGGCGCTAAAAATATCCACGCTATTAAGCCGTTTGGTATCTTTGAAGAGTTTCGACCTTGGTATAAAAATGATGCCGATATCATGCACATGGTGTCTTACTGCTATTCATGCAAGATTGATCGTGAGTTGGGTGAAACGGCTTACGAAGATTATGAAGTTAAGAATGGTATGAAGCCAGTTTGGATTAACATTCATGAGGCGATTGCTCACAACGAGAAGACCATGGCTGAAAGCCCGAAAAAGGGCATGAGCATTGAACGCGAAACATTTCTACTGCACTTGATTGCCAAAGAGATGTTGTAGGCTAAAAACGTTTTAAAGCCCTTTAAAACGCTAGAACACATCCACTGTTACCACTTTGTCGCCATTTTTGGCGGCAAAGCTCTATCATTTCAAAAACTAACTGATAAGTATCCTTTGCTGAAGAGCGAAGAGTATGGTTAAGGTTAGACTTATCATAAAAGAGTGACCGCATTCTGAATGGCTATTTTTGTCTAAAGCTATTGATATTTTTATGATTCGATCTATCAATTAGATAATCATACAGTTGATCTAATATTTATAAATAGTCAAAGTGTTAATAGGTCATTGTGACAAAATAATGTTGAGGCAGGCTAATGGATATAAATCTTCCTTCTGAAAGTAATAGTAAACCTTTTACCTATATAGCACGCCAGCCCATACTTGATCTCAAGGGTGACCTTATTGCGTTTGAATTACTTTACAGAAATAGCACTAGCAATTTTTATCCATCATCCGTAAGCCCTGAAGAAGCCACTCAAGCCATACTTGTGGAACACTTTCTAACCAGTACAGGAAGCCTCTTAGAAGGTAAGCTTGGCTTTGTGAATTTTGATGAGAACAGTTTAATGAGCGGTTTAGTCTATGACTTCCCTCCAAATGATGTTGTCATCGAGATATTAGAAACATGTGAGCCGACAGACCTCTTATTTGAAAAGTGCCGAGAGTTGAAAGAGCGAGGTTATCTCATTGCTTTAGATGACTATGAACCCGATGAAAGGTGGGAGAGGTTTTATCCTTTCGTTGATTACATCAAGTTGGATATACAAGCTTTATCAATACCGAAATGCTTATTTCTGATCCGGTCTTTGAAGGAATTTGATATTAAATTTCTTGCTGAAAAAGTAGAAACTTACGAAGAGTTTGAAAAAACAAAGAGGTGCGGCTTTGAGTTGTTTCAAGGGTATTTTTTCACTAAACCACAAATAATTAAGAATATTAAATTATCTTCGTCGACTTCTGATTTGATTGAGCTTTCAAAAATAGTATCAGCTTCTGAATTTGAATATACACAGATAGAAAAAATCATCTCACGAAGCGCAGCGATGAGTTTTCAAGTTCTGAAGTATGCCAATAACACAGGGGTAAGAAACCCGATTAAAGATTTAAAACAGGCCCTTGCTTACTTAGGGAATGATAAAATAAAAAAATTCAGCTCTTACGCCATGATGACTCAACTTGGGGCTGATAAACCTTCAATCTTGCACTGTTCGGCATTATACCGAGCTAAGTTTATTGAAAACATAGCCTCTCTTTTTCAGAAAACAGAAGTGACCGACTTAGCTTATCTTTGTGGGTTATTATCACTCGTTGACGCGATGCTCGATATGAAAATGAACGTAATCATGAGCGAAGTTAACCTGGACAAATCACTCGTCACGGCTCTGGTAAGCAAGCAGGGATTGTTGGGGAATATTCTGTTGCTGACGGAGGCTTTAGAAGTATCTGATTGGAGCGCAATTCGAAGTTTGTGTATTACTCTTGGAATTGAGGAACATGAAGTGATCGCTATGGCAATAGAAGCAGACTTATGGGTCAGTGAACTTGAATCGACATAGTGTTGGTATGTTTTACAGTGGCTAAGCTGCTCGCTTGTCCAAGTTAATTATTGAGAATACCGAAGGAGTTAATGCTAGGTTGGGTTTATATATTTAATAGCCATCGATTATGTCAAAATGTTCCTTATATATTTGATTATGAAAGGAACTCTTTAGGCAGTTAAGATAAACAGACAAGTACAAAACATTTATTTAGCCTCATGAATACTGTTCTTTTTTTCAGGCTTCTCACTCTCTATCCCTATTTATTCTATCAATGACTCAATTGAAAGTGCATAACGTTGCTTATATTTGCAATGTGTAAATTAAGTCAGTAGCGTTATTGAATGCTTAGTATGCGCAATGCAATGGGAGGGCTCCATGATCAAACAAGTGGGAAGTACGATTATTCAACCGAAGCACAAAGCCAGTTGTCACTGTGGCTCTGTCGTTCTTGAGTTGTCTTTACCTAATGGAATTGAAAAGCCAAGACGTTGTGATTGTTCTATATGTCGACGAAAAGGTGCCATTGTAGGCTCGGTTAAACTGGATGGAATTCGAATCGTAAATGGGCATGATTTTTTAAAGTTATATCAATTCAATACTAATACTGCGAAACATTACTTTTGTTCGAATTGCGGGATTTATACTCACCACCAAAGACGCTCTAACCCATCTGAATACGGTTTTAATATTGGTTGTTTAGAGGGAGTAGACCCCTACGAAATTGGGGCTATTGATGTGATGGATGGAGTCAATCATCCAGCTGATAGGGAGTAAATTTTGGCTAATGATCTTAATCTAGTTCCACTGCATGAAGCCGAGTTTGATGATGTTTTCATTATGACAAAAGCCACCTTATTTCCTTATATTAATGACACTTTCGGTTGGGATGATAATTTCCAATATCAACGCCTCAAAAATGACTACCCGTTATCTTGGTATCACTGGATAGAATACCAAAACAAGCGAGTCGGTTTATTGTGCTTTAAGCCTACAAATCAGTCATACCATATCCACTTATTGATTGTATTTCCAGAGTGTCAGGAACAAGGGTTAGGCTCTAAAATTATGGCTCAAGTTTATGATATTGCAGAGAGAGAACAATGTAACTCAATAACATTATCAAGCTTTAAGAGTAATAAAAAAGCGATAGAATTTTATAGAAAACTGGGTTACAAAATAACGGATGACTCAGATATGGATTTCGTAACGATGACACTTAATATCGTTTGATTATTACCGGCTGGTTACTTCGGCTATGAATACAAACATTTGGTATTTTAGGAACTTAAAAAGGAAAAGAGATGAAGTTAGTCACTCCAAGCGCTGAATATCAAGACTCTTATATCAACATGGTGCGAGAAGTCTCTGAGCAAGGGGAAGCGTTTGTTCCTTTCGTTTTGAAAGAGCAATATGACGATTTTACTGCCATGGTGAATAGACTGGAATCGTATTCTAATGGTGATTCAGTTCCTGAAAATTTCGTTCCCCATAGCACTTTTTGGCTAGTGGATGAAAATGAATGCGTGGTTGGTTGTTCGAATTTAAGACATCAACTCAATGATGGATTGAGAGTGCTTGGTGGGCATATTGGCTACGGAATAAAACCTTCAGAACGCAGGAAAGGCTATGCACAAACCATACTTAGATTGACGCTAATCGAAGCGAATAAGCATGGCATTGATAAAGCGATGCTGACGGTAAATAAAAGTAATATAGGTTCGGTAAAAGCGATTCAATCCAATAACGGTATTTTAGAAATTGAAAAAGAAGTGCCAGGGCAAAGTGGGCTTGTTCAGTATTACTGGATTTACACTTAGTGACCCTATATTCAATTGACGCTTAAAGCTTGGCACTTATGGTTGATTGATCAATAGATAGACAGAGTAGAGTCTAATTTACAATTCATGTTGAAAGGATGAGTTCATGAGTAAGTCTAAAGTGGTGATAATTACAGGTGGCGGTCGTGGTATTGGCGCTGCAACCGCACAGCTTTTCGCGAGTAAAGGTTACTCCGTATGTATTAATTATAAATCTAATGCACAAGCGGCAAACGCATTAGCCGATAAGATAACCGCTGGTGGTGGAAAGTGCATGGCCGTTCAGGCCGATGTTTCTGCTGAAGAAGATGTGGTGAGAATGTTTGCAACTGTTGATAAGGAACTTGGAGCAGTATCAATACTGGTCAACAATGCTGGAATCTTGAAGAAGCAATCTCGCTTGGATGAGATGACCGCAGATAGAATCAACTCGATACTCATTAATAATGTGACGAGTTACTTTCTATGTTGTCGTGAAGCCGTTAAACGCATGTCTACCCGACATGGTGGGTTAGGTGGTGTGATTGTTAATGTGTCGTCTGGCGCCTCTCGTTCTGGTTCTCCTAATGAATACATTGATTATGCTGCTTCTAAAGGGGCTGTAGATACGCTCACCAAAGGTTTATCACTTGAGGTTGCAGCTGAAGGTATTCGTGTGAACTGTGTACGCCCGGGGTTAATCCATACCGATATGCATGCAGATGGAGGAGAGCCTGAAAGAGTCGAGAGGCTAAAAAGTATCATTCCATTGCAAAGGGGTGGGAAACCTGAAGAAGTCGCAGAGGCGATTTATTGGCTCGCTTCGGAGAAGTCCTCATTTTCTACAGGTAACTACTTAGACTTAGCTGGCGGTTTATAATATTAAGTTAGGGTAATTTACCTTGCCGTTAGGGTAAGCCATCGTGTAGTGCGAGAAAACATAGATAGCTAGAACAGTAAACGAATGTACTCTTTTACCTTCTGTATATGAGCAAACCTATCAACATCACTGTGCTGGCTTTCATCTAAGAAATGTTCAGCGTAGCGTTGGTCAATACCATGCTCTAAAAACAGCACATAGAGTTTTGGATCGATATGACCCGTGGTCGCCATGTTCGTCATAATATTCAGTGACTCATCAAGAGACTTAGCTTTCTTATATGGTCGGTCACTGGAAGTTAACGCTTCAAATACATCGGCAATAGCCATCGCTCTTGCTGGGATAGAGAGCTGCTCTTCATTCAGACCTCTTGGGTAGCCTTTCCCATCTACGCGTTCATGATGACCCCCCGCAATATCTGGAATATTCTTCAAATGCTCAGGGTAGGGCAGTTTGTTCAACATGGTGAGTGTCTGAACAATATGATCATTAATCATAAAGCGTTCTTCGTCGTTTAATGTGCCACGTCTTACTTTAAGGTTATGTAATTCACCTCGGTCGTATTTCACATCGGTAGGCTGTAACACGAAGGACTCCGTCCACACATCCATTGGGCTAAAGCCTTTCTCCCAAGGCACTTTGTGAACAACTTTATCCGCTAGAAGTGGTTCCATTTTTGGTAAATAGGTTTTGGTGTCATGGCGCTGCTTCTCAACCCAAGACACTCCTAATTGATCGTCCAAGGTTCTTTTCCATCTACGTTTGGAAATCTTGTCTAAGCGCTCTATTTTCTCGTCTTCCATAAACTCGCCACCTAAGTTGCATTGGGCGACAAAGGTAAACTCTTCATCCAGTTCTTTATGGGTTTGTTCTAATATCTCTTGTTGTTGCTCTTTATTGTCACCTTTAGCGATAGCTTGCCAATAGTCGGTTTCTGCTTGTTGTTTTAGCAGTTCAAATCGCATCCTTATCTCGTGAATACGGTCATAAATGGTTTCAAGCTTTGTGGCTTTATCCACCACGTATTCAGGCGTGGTGACTTTTCCGCAGTCATGCAACCAAGAGGCTAAGGTCAACTCTTCCCATTGTTTTTTATCTAAAGAAAAGTGAGGGAAATAACGTTTATCTTGCTCGGTGATTTCAGCGATCCATTTCGTGAGCTCAGGTACTCGTTGGCAGTGACCTCCAGTATAAGGAGATTTAGTATCGATGGCGGAAGCAATCAATTCGATAAAGGCATTAAGCATGTCTTTTTGCTGTTGAAGCTGGTCGATATTGTCTTTGGCAATTTCAGCAAAGCTGAGTAATTCTCGTAAAAAGGCGTGTTTATCTAATTGCATTTGGCTGATAGAACGCTCGTACCCAACAGCTACCATACCAACGAGTACACCTTCTCTATTCATTAAAGGAAAAAGATATAAATCAGAATTAAAAATAGAGTTTTGATGGCGTTTTAAAGCGTTGTCATCCCTATTCAAATGGATGGTTTCACCGGCTTTGAGCTTAGAAAGCAGCCAAGGTGTGTCTTTGATGAATTCATTGATGTCTGCTTTGAAAGGGATGATGGCGTGGTTCGCTTCCATTTCAAAGACATCCGCTTCATCAGATTGTACAAACAACACAATGGTTTCGGCTTTGGTGACGAGATAACTTTGATGAGCGATGGTTTTTGCGAGTACATTGAAATCTTGATTACTTGCCGTGTCACGCAGCAGTTGCAATAGGTCATGAAGCGTATGTTCCATCAACTCAATGGATTGAGTGAGGTTAGAGACTTCTTTAATCATGCTCTTTGGGTAGTGGGTTTTCTTGAAGTCGAACCGAGCTATGTTGTCAGTCAATTGCATGAGATTTTGCAGCGGCATCGAAAGGCGATGAGCGACGAACCAAACCAATATGAAGCACACGGCAAGTAAGCCTAACGCCACCGTGACTTGCTTGTCTCTCATTGAGATTAAGTCTGCCAACAGATCGTTTTGAGGTGTTGCTTCAGCCAGCATTAAAGTGACGTTATCGGTTAAAGGGACGGGTGTCATCGTCAGTGCCCATTCGTTCAAATTGTATTCAATGTTTTTTACAATTGTTTGTGTCAGGTCTTGTTCACTGAAAAGGCTGGATAAAACTGATTTTTTTAGCGCTTCTCTTTGTTTTTCTTGATCCCATTCATTGTTAATACCTAGTTGGTGCTGACCTAATAGGTTGAAATTTTGGTCAAATAAGGCGAGGCGAGTCTGTTTTGAATAGGCTAAGTTACCTATTTGGGAAGATAATGAATCTAGGGTGAAATCGGCGCCAATAACGTGACCACCATCAGCGGAACGCCTTGATAAAGTGATCCCTGCCGTTTTAAGAAAATGGAACATGTAAGGTTCTGATAAGCGTATCTTGCCGTCAACTTGAGCACTAATGAACCAAGGGCGCTCTCTAGGATCAAAAGTATTATCGTTTGTTATTTTGTGCCCAACTTGTTTATGCGTGCCATCTAGAAATACGATTTCACTTCTGCCAGTTAGATCGGCGCTGTTGATCATCATGGTTGCTTTGGATGGGGCTTGATTCGCTTCCCTGTGTTTATTGGACGTCAGTGGTCTAAAAATGGTGAATGAACCGTCATTAGCGGTATAAAACAAGGCAACCAGATTCGGGTTTTGCTTGAAGATGATATGAATGGAAGCGAGCCATGGCTTTTGTTCAAGGGATTCGCCTTGATGACGAATAAAAGAGCTAACAGCCATGAAATCAAGAGTGGTTAATACAGGGGCGACCGTTTGCTTGAATACTGATTCCAGTTTGTTGCTATGCTCCTTACTGAGCTCTTGCACGGTACCTGAAAGTAACTCTTGTGAATGACGATAGCTAATAGAAATGAGTACTGCACCAACCAAGGTGGTAAGCACAAGAAATAAGCTCGTGATATGTATACTCAGAGGATAGCGACGTTTTTTCATTCCATGATCCATGTTCGCAAACTTTTATAAGTATTGACTAACTTTGATAGGTTGCAAAAAATTGTTGGAAATTTAGTTACTTGAATATCGCGATAATTGAGCTAGTTGCTGAAAAGGAGATCTTTCCTTTGTTTACTGCAATTTGTCACTTTGGGCTGTTAAACTAGTCAGTAAATAAGAAATGAGGTCATTGATGATGCAGTTGCAAGTAGATACGCATACACATACTTACGCCAGCGGGCATGCTTACAGTACATTGATTGAGAATGCGAAAGCAGCAAGTGAAAAAGGGCTTAAGATGTTCTGTACGACGGATCACTCTGAGTCGATGCCTGGTGCTCCCCATTACTGGTTTTTTAGTAACCAGCGCGTACTGCCTCGCTTTATTCAAGGTGTGGCTATCGTTCGTGGTGTGGAATCTAACATCCTCAATACAGCCGGTGAAATTGATATCCATCCGAGTGTAGATAAAAATCTAGACTGGGTGATTGCTAGCTTTCATGAACCCGTATTTCGCCCTGCAGATCCGGCTTCTCATACACAAGCTTTGCTTAATACGATTAAGAGCGGTCGAGTTGATGCGCTAGGACACCTCGGTAATCCAAATTTTGATTTTGATTTTGATGCAGTGATTCAATGCGCGGCTGAACATAATGTTGCTATTGAAATTAATAATACGACCCTGAAGGGTAATAGTCGTGTGGGCAGTGTGGATCGTTGCCATGAAATAGCTCGAATTGCCCTGAAGCATAATGCTTTTATCACCACTGGCAGTGATGCTCACTTTTGTGATGCGATAGGTGGCTTGGAATTGGTTTCAGACTTACTAGATAAAGTCGGAATAAACCCTTCACAAGTGATCACACATTCAACGCAGCAGTTTATAGATTTCTTAAAACTGCGAGGTCGCAAAGCTATCCCTGAATTTGATATTTTGAACGATTAAATGCCCTCCCAGTGAACATTTCTTAACATTCAATTTTTGTGCTGAACGAAATTTTGTATAAACTAGCAGCCAAAATAATAATGCCTTAGGCAACCCTGTTTTATTGGAGAAGTAATGAAAACTCGCTCAGTCCTTTTATCTGGTTTTTTAGCTGCATCTATTTTGTCAGCTTCTGTATTCGCAAGTGTTGATTTGAAAAAAAACATGCAAGAAATGAAGCTTGCTTTTAAACAAGCGGCAGAAGCGCAAAGCATTGAAGAAATGAAAAAGCCAATCGTTCGTTTAGACAGTT
The DNA here is from genome assembly GCF_013114625.1 of Vibrio sp. 99-70-13A1. GTDB lineage: Bacteria > Pseudomonadota > Gammaproteobacteria > Enterobacterales > Vibrionaceae > Vibrio. The sequence continues at coordinate 214,215 of NZ_VTXD01000002.1, read as the reverse complement.
TAGTAGCGGATTTAAAAACGGGTGTTTACCCAGTAGAAAAAGAAGCCAACTACATGGAAGGCTTTAAGAAAATTACGGCTTCATTAGACAGCATTGAACAGAAGCTAGATAACGGCGAATTTGATGAGGCGAAACAAGAATTACGCTCTATTGATGCGTTGCGTGAAGAGTACCATGAGAAGCGTAACCCAAGCATTTGGAGCAAAATCTTTGGTTAGTAGCTAATCTATTCGTTAGGAGTCTATTAGTTGGTAATCTAGTGGATAGTAACTAATAGCTAGTCACCAGTAGCTAGCGACCAATAGTTAGTGACCAATAGCTAATGACGAATGACACAATCAACGCCTGCAATCTTCAGTTTGTGGGCGTTTTTATTGGAAGTGATTTACCTACTTTTATTAACTGTGCGTTAGCTTCAACTTTTCATCTATTACTTCGTCTTTACTTTTCCCCACAGAATAATTTAGCCATAATGTAATCAATCATTTGTAGGATCTATTTTATAAGCCTGTTCATACCTCATGGCGATAATGCGTAATACCTCATTTAACCGTTCAATGTTATTAGCCACAGCGTTAAGCTGGGTGTTAGTGACTTTGATGCCTGTTATCAATGCTCATGGTAACAGCGCAGGTGTGTGGGCTTCATTATGTACGCTTAATGGCTTTGAACTGGTTCAAATAGAGGAAGGAAAACCAGAAACCCACAGCGGAAAACCTTGTCCGTTCAGCCACTTTTCTTCCTTTCATTCAGATGAACTTTTAACGACACTACTTCCTACTCGATTGAGTTTTATTGTCGAACATAACTATGCTTTTTTGGCTCTAAGCACCCGTTATGTTAGGCAAGCCCCAAGAGCCCCTCCTTTTCAAACGACTTAGCCATACCGCTTATTTGTATAGTTTATTCGGATAACTTATCCGTATGAATGTAGCACTCTGATACAGCCATCAGTTTTCAACCAAGTACATGTGTATTTATAACTTTTCGAAAGGCTTAAGCCTTCGGTGTACTTATACATAAGTAAAGTCAACGCGCTCAAATAACCTTCTGTTTATACAGAGGGTTGTTTATGTGTGTAAAAAGGAAAAAACAATGTCGAGAAATGATTCTCAACCTAAGCAAATCAACCGTTCTAAATCCCTCTACTTTCTTACATGGCGCTGGCATTTTTATGCTGGACTATTTGTTATCCCATTCATGTTGATGCTTAGCTTAACCGGGCTTGTCATGCTATTTGATGATGAGATTGAAATGGCGCGTTACCATGAAGTGTTGAACGTTGTTCCCGGTGAAAAAGTAACGCTAGTTTCTGAGCAGATGAATATTGTTCAGGAGAGTTACCCTGGCACAACGATTACTCAATACATTCCACCAAAACAGCCGACAATCGCGAGCCGTTTTTCCATCAAATTTGAAGATGGGCGCTCTCTTTTCATTACGGTGAACCCCTATACAGCCGAAGTGATAGGGGAAATAGACAGAAGCGATAGTTGGTATCAACTTGCTAATGATATTCACGGCACCTTATTGATTGGCGATTGGGGGGATTACTTAATTGAAGTTGCCGCAAGTTTATCTATTTTATTATTGGTGAGTGGTATTTACCTTTGGTTGCCTAGAGATAACGCCTCTAAAGCTGGCTTTCTAAAAATACGAGTAGGGTCTGGACCACGAGTATTGATGCGAGATTTACACGCGAATGTCGGCGGTACTTTATCTTTCGTACTTTTACTGTTTATTTTGTCTGGCTTGGCATGGGCAGGTATTTGGGGTGGAAAGTTTGTTCAAGCATGGAGTACTTTCCCAGCTCAAAAATGGGATGATGTGCCGCTATCTAGCCAAACGCACACCAGCTTGAATCATGGCTCTGAGGAAGAAATGCCATGGAACTTAGAGCAAACGCCTTTGCCTGAATCACACGATCATTCCGCGATGGGAGATGATCATAGCCATCATGTTATGTCATCAAGCTCGGTAAATATTGATTGGCTGGTGGAACAGGCTAGTGATCTAGGCTTCACAAATTTCAAGCTAAACTTCCCACGCTCTGAAACAGGAGTTTATACCTTAACAGCGAATACAATGAGTGGCGATATTACTGATCCGACTCAAGATAGAACCACGCATATTGATCAATATTCTGGTGCAATTTTAGCTGATGTTACATGGAATGATTATAACCTTATGGCGAAAACTATGGCGGCTGGTATCGCACTGCACCAAGGAGATGTAAGTATCTTCAATAAGGTGCTGAATGTTTTATTTTGCTTAGCCTTTATTCTGGTTTCTGTAACGGGAGCATTCATGTGGTGGGTGCGTCGCCCTGTAGGGAAGAGAACGATTGGTGCGCCAGCAAAGTTTGAACAAGATGGCATTTGGAAAGCGGGTTTAGTGAGCTTAATTATCATCTCATTGTTATTCCCATTAGGGGGGCTGACGATAGCATCGGCATTACTGGTCGATTGGTTGCTGATTAAACGCATTGAAAAGCTAAATTTTGTGATGAATTAACTGAGTCGCTTAAGCCCAAAACAGGAATTAATAAGGAATAGTAAAGGCTAAACCGAAAAGAAAGAGTAAATAGAAAAAATAGCAAAAAGGACGATTACTAGTCAGGTTATTGGCTAGTAATCGTCATCGGTAACTTTATTCATCTGTAGCGAGTTTATCGCTTAAATGTTCCATGGCGTAATCAATGAAGACTCGTAAACGAGCGGGCATGTACTTAGTTTGGGCAAACTGCATGGCAATCGCACCATGGTAGTTACTTTTTATTGTCCAATCAGACAGTACCTGCACGACACTGCCTTCTTCTAGCGCATCTTGAATAACAAAATCATGGAAAATACCAATGCCCAATCCATTTTTAACGCCGTTTAAACGCATCTGAGAGTGGTTCACAGCGTAACGCCCTTTGACCGCAACAGTGTGAAATTCATCGTCTTTTAAGAAATCCCAGATATGATCTCGGTCGGTCTCTGCTAGGTAAATGCAGTCATGTTGCGTTAAGTCAGTCGGGTGCGAAGGTATCTCATTACTTTCTAAATAAGCTGGGCTAGCACACAAGACTAAATTGGTTTTGCCTAACTCTTTTAGTACTAAGCTTTCATCCGGTTTATCGGTTAAACGAAAAGCCACATCAATACCTTGCCTAAAAATATCGATATCGCCATCTGCTGCTCTTAGCTTCAGCTGAATTTCTGGGTATTGATTGAGAAACGGAACAACAAAAGGTTGAAGCACTGAATTCAAGAATGCCTCTGGAGCTGCAACAGTTAACGACCCTGAAGGTTCACTGTGATCAGAATTGGATGACTCAATGGCTTGTTGGGCTGCATTCACCATGACCACACTTTGCTCATACACTCGTTGCCCTGCCTGAGTGATGATGAGTTTGCGTGTTGTTCTTTCGAATAGCTTTACAGACAAAGCATGTTCTAAACGTGTGATCAGCTTACTCAAGGCAGAAGGTGTCACACCGAGTTGCTTGGCTGCAGCCGTAAAACTACCTTCATTCACCACAAGGATAAAGGCTGCTAAATCAGGAAGTAATGAGATAAGTTTTGGGTTTATCATAAAAGCCTAATACTGGTGTCTGTGTGCCATTCAATAAAAAAGCACTATCTATTTATTGGGTAGTGCTTTACTTTTGGTGCTTTGATTAATATAGCAAAGTCATCGTTAAGCTAGGGCGAAATACGGTTGCCCAGCATGTCAGAGCCTGTCACTAGCGTTTGGCGCCAGAGCTTGGCAATTTAATGCTTGCGACTAGGACCGTTACGCACTAGGTCTTTGCCATTTTCGAAGACTTCTTTAGAAATCCAACGAGCAAGTAATACTTTATGGCTGCTATTAAAAACGGCCACGAAGTGACGACCATCTGAGTTGTTTGTCGCCATACCTACGCCTTCGACACCTTCTAGCCCTAAACCGCCAGCTTCAACGGCAATAAGGAATTTCTCTAGTTCTTCTAGGTTATCAATTACATCAAGTTCGTCGTTCATATGGGTACTCTTTTTATGTTGTCATGCTCTGAATATGTTTGCGCTTGGAATGTACCAACAGCATTGAAATCAGAACAGTTTGAATAGTGTTTTCTATGAGGCGTACTTTACAGATCATGACGCTTTATTGGAACTGTGTTCTATGATTTATTCCGTTCTTTGGGCTAGCTTATTGACACTGTCGGTTAGTGACTCATCATTAAACTTGAAATGCGACACTTTCTAAAAATGCCATGAAGGGTGGAATTCATCAATTGGACGTAGTGTCGAAACTATCTAGCTTGTAAGATGAAGGTAACGCATGCTGATTAGGATGAGAACAGAAATGAAACAAGAACAAAACCGAGTAAAAAAAGCCACTCGACTTGAAAGTGTTATGAACTCTGCCATGTGGCATTTAACCCAGCGAGACATGACAGAAAGTGAACTGCTAACTAAGTTACGTGTAAAAACTGACAATGAAGAGTGGATAACGGAAACGCTTAATAACCTACGTGGTTTCGGTTATTTAAAAACCGATCAAGATTTTGCTGAGCAGTTTACAGAGCAAGCTTTCTCTGGTGAATTCGGTTCGAAGTACATTATAGAAAAGCTTAAGAAGAAAGGCATACAAGACTCTGTTATCCATGATGCGATTGAAAAGATAAAGCTGGCTAAAAATATCGATGAACAAGCCATGTTGATAGAGAGAGTCAATAATTACTATCAAACCTTTACCATGAGTAAAGAGAAGGTCGTAACAGCACTACAAAAGCGCGGTTTTACTTACCAACAAATTAAAGAAGCTCTCGCCCAGCATGAAAATATAGAAGAGCTAAAATCGAACTTAGAAATCAAAGCAGAAAAAGCCGATATAGAAAAAGAAGTCTTAAAATACGCGCGAAAAGGGAAAGGGCTCACGGTTATTCGACAAGAGTTGATGAAGCGAAAAATTGATATCACCGACTTAAATACAGTTGTAGAGAAAGCCATTAACGAAGACACTATCGATTTTTATTCTTCGTGCTTGGAGCAACTGCAGAAGAAAAACTATGACTTAAATGATCACAAAGAGCGTTCTAAAGCTTATGCGATGCTAACTCGTAAGGGCTTCTCGTCTGAAGAAGTAAAGTTTGCTTTAGAAGAAGCCAAAGAAGAAAGTTAAATAATGGGCTTTTAGGGAATACGTTACCTTTTAATCTAAACTTAAACTTAAACTTAAACTTAAACCTAAAACTTACACCTAAAACTTAGCCTTTAACACTAGCGCCCTTTGGTTTTGCCTGAGGGCTTTGAGTTAGTATCTTCAGACATCCCTAAGCCATTTCGAAGTGCAAATTGCACCAGTTCATTATGATTATCCAGTTCTAGTAAATCGAGCATTCGGTATTTATGAGACTCAATAGTACGTGAGCTTAAATGAAGCTTATCGGCGCACTGTTGGGCTGTTAGTCCCTGTGCTATCAAGGCTAAAACTGTGCTTTGCTTTTTGGTAAGCAGTAGCAATTTATCGGCATCATTAACCAATGAAGTTTCACTTTGTTTGAGAGAGCGAAATAGTGTGGAATGCTGCCAGTAGCAAAGCCACATTTCACAGATAAGTTTTAGACGCTTTAAATTCTCGTCATCTAAACCCTCAGAGTTATCAAAGAAATTCGTAAAAGAAAGCGCTCCCCAGCGTTGACCAAAAAGCTGTAAAGGCACAATGCAATGCCATCGCCCGCCTTCTTTATATAGCTGCTGTAAAACGAAGTTCTGAGTTTTTTCTAGCTCTAGGCTGTTAAAGGTAATGTAAGGTTTAGATGTTTTGAGCAGCTTTAAGTAGTCAGTATGGTTTTTGCCTATGAAATTTTGTTTATTGATTGGTGGGATGTTTTCACGGGCAGCAGAAGCCGTTTTACCATCTTCAAGTAACACCATTGAATTAGGGAAAAGAGTCAACCTGTCGATATTGAACCAATCTAAAACATCAAAGCTAACTTCCGACCATGCAGCGTTGAATTTTTTTGGATCGCAATCTATCAATGTACTCGATTGATTCATTAAAAGTTGCTCAAAGCTTTTTTTAGTGCTGCTCATTTTTTTCTCTTATCTTCCTTTATTACGCGCAATTTCATGGTCATACACCTGTCCTGCTCTGTATATCCTACTATGTTTAACAATCTATGGCTTAAAAAATATAAGATTTGAAAATATATGTGGCATATAAATAAGAATGATTACGAACGTCAAAGCGCTGTATTAACTGGCTCTCGAAAAAATAAACCTATTCACAGTCTTTCATAGGGTAGTTTATAAATACAGTAAATATACTGCATAAAAATCTGTCTAAATTTAAGACAATATATGACTATTTCTTGAGTTTATTAGATGAACAGATATGAAGTATTTTTTAACGTTAATAGGGTTATCGGCTTGCCTGATATCTAGTGTAAATGCGTCTCCTATCTATGCCTACGCCCAATCTCCAATACATTCAAACGTCCTTTCAACCCAGTTGAGAAAGGCAGAGCCGAATAAAGTAGGTTCTGTTGAATTTAAGTCGTCTTATACCATTGCCAGTATTTGGGCTCACACCAGTGAGTACTCCCTCGATTATTATCAGAACCAAGGTCATGTTGCTGTGGAATGGCAAGTTTCGCCTATTTGGAAAACGGAATTGGATTATCGAAAAGTAACAGCAAAAGATAATGGTCTAGACAGTTTTGTTATGGGGTTCCACGATTTATTTGGGATTGGTCAGAATGGACGAGATACCGTTCCAGAAGACCAATTCAGTGTCTCTATTCCAGGAGCGGGGGTGCAGATAGATGACTTCGAAGGAGAGACTTTAACCAGCGCGATCACTTATTACAATGAGGTCTTGATTCTATCGCGCGGTCCTTCTTCTTTGTCTGCTGGAGCTTCATTATTTTGGAACAATGTAAGAGACGGAATGTTCGAAAGGAAAAGTTTTGAGCAAGGAGTGCAGCTTAATTACAGTTATATCAATGCTCAAAACAGTGTTTTTGTGACGCTCGGAGCTGTACATCGAGATTCTGATGAAGACGTTACATTAGAAAACAGAAGCCTAAGCTGGGCTGTCGGTTATGAATATCGTTTTAATAAAATGCATAGCGTAGTGGTGGAGTCACTGAATTATCATGGCTGGGCAAGTAATGATCCTGACTTTTCAGAACCTTCAAATGAGCTTGTCTTAGGCTACCGTTATCGATTTTTAGAGCGAGCAATGCTGGAAGCTTCTATGACAGAAAATATGAGGAACATGGATAACAGTACTGACATCGGCTTCACTTTAGGGCTACGTGTCTCAATTTAAACAAATTTAGTTGTCAAGATGCAGTAAATTTACGGTACTGACACAAATGTAAATGGATAACAATCACTGCCATCCAAAGAGGGATGTATAGCTTCTCTCAATATATGATTAATGAAAGGTAGTGAAAATGAAAAAGACTCTCGTAGCTATTGCAATCGCAAGCATTTCTTCATCTGCATTTGCAGTAAGCACAAGCAGCCAAAATAGCAAAAACGAAGATATGTTCGCATTTGACTCTATGCATAAAGATCAGTTCTCTGTATCTGGTTCTTTCGGTGTTGGTGGCTACTACGATACTGGTTCAAAAGCATTTTACGATGATTGGGCTACTGGTCTTACTCTTGCGGTTAACTACCGTAACAATCGTTTCGTTGGTTACTTCGAAACGGATTTCATGTTGAACTACACAACGGATAATAACGTAACTGGTGCTAATACTGCTGGTTGGGCTAACGGTATTGATTCTGGTCCTGCTACTGATGTTGATAAAGCATGGTTAGGTTTTGATACTGGTGTTGGTATTGCGTCTTTCGGTTTTGAAAACGATACAGCATTAGACAAAGTTGATGGCGCAGGCGATAACACATACGAGTACGGCGCATCTGCAAGTGATGCTTCTGATGCATTTAACGTTGTTAAATTCCAAGGTTCTACTTCTTCAATTGCTTACGGAATTTCATACTTCGAAACAGATGACGACCACACTGACGCTGACAAAGGTGTGAACGGTTATGTTGGTTTTGAGCAAGGTGTAGTGAACATCTACGCAGGTTATGAAACTCGTGACGACGCTGACTACGATATTTACACAGTGACAGGTAACGTAAAAGTAGGCGACATCAAAATCGGTGTGAACACTTGGATTGAAGAAGGTAACACTGTAGTTAAAGGTCACGAAGACTACGTTGAAGATGCAAAAAATACAGGTTACTACGTATCTGCAGGTTACTCACTTAGTGAAGATCTAACACTAGCTGCTGGTTACGCTGCAAACTCTAAAGAAGCTCAAGGCAAATCTGATGAAGATTTCTCTTACATCAACATCGCTGCAATGTACCGCATCGCTGACAATGCCGACATGGGTATTGATATTAAGCAAGAGCTAGATGCTGGCTTTGATTACGATGAAGAAACTCACGTATTCGCAGCGGCTTACTACTACTTCTAAGTTTTTCTCCCATTGCGGATAAATTTATTGCCACTTTGATTATTCGAAGTGGCTTTTTTATTAAAAGAGTTATCACAATGATCAAATCGATTACTGCTGAAGGTGTTATTTACAATAACCCTGTTATTTTTGAATGTTTGCCAAATAAAGATGGGCTATTTGAATTATCCATAAAAAAGAGAAGAGGTCGCAGTGATAGTGCTGAAGATTTTGAGGATAAGCATTATGCTGACTCACTTGAACAGGCCTGGGAGATGATGAAAACAGGTAATTACTACTTAGTACTAAGTGGCAACCTTAGTGGTGTTCATCGAAAATCTCTTCGAGGTATTAATTCATTAGATGTCTGTTTCTTGAATGAACCAGCCTATTAAATTGAAGTGCCAGATCATCATATTCGATTGAAACTAGGCATTAAATAAAATGTTAAATAGGTACCTAGTTTTCTATCTTGCTTTGCCGCTTTAGGTCGGTTTTCTGTGTATTTTAAATAACTGTTTACGATTTAGGCACTATTTAGTGACTGGAAATCTGTAGTGCAGATTTGTCTTGTTCCTCAAAATACTCTCTAGCAAACAGATCAGAAACCATAGGCTTAGCGAAGAAATAACCTTGCCCGTAATCACAGTCTTGATCTTGCAGTAATGTAGCTTGCTCTTGAGTTTCAATCCCTTCAGCAACCACGCGAATCCCTAATTGGTGAGCCATTAAAATGATGGCAGAACAAAGGGTGTGGGTGTTGGTATTTACATCAGCACCAGAAATAAAACTTCTGTCTATCTTTAGCCCATCTACGGCTAGCTGTTGTAAATACATAAGTGAGGAAAAGCCCGTTCCGAAATCATCTAACCAAACCTCTACGCCTAATTGTCTTAGTGAATCAAGTGCTTTTCTCGCACTTACTTTGTTTTCCATTAAAGTGGTTTCAGTCACTTCAATTTGAATGAGTCGAGATGGTAACTGGTACTTTTTAAGTTGTTCATCAATAAAATTAGAGACTTGCTGATCACGTAATTGGCGTGCTGATACATTCAATGCAACGTGGAAGCTCTCTAAGTTGTGTACCTGATTCCAGCGAGAGAGATTACTGATGACTTCCTCGATCACCCACTCACCTAATCGAACAATTAGCCCGTTAGTTTCTGCAATTGGAATGAACTCATCCGGTCCAATAAACCCTTTCTCAGGGTGAATCCACCTTAGTAGGGCTTCAGCGCCAATGACTTTCCCATTTTTAAGATCAATTTTAGGTTGAAACCAAACCTGAAACTGAGAAAAGTCAGACATTGCTAATTGTAAATCTTGCTCAATAATGACTCGGCGAAGTACTTTCTGTTCCATTTCTTTAGTGAAGTGGCGGAATGTATTCTTCCCACTGGCTTTTGCTGCGTACATCGCAATATCAGCTTGCTTAACTAGCTCTTCTGCTGATATTTCGTCTTCAGAAAGAAAGGCAATACCGATACTGGCACCAATAAAAACGGATTCATGAAGCTCATTAATCAGAATGGGGGTTGAGAGTTCATGCAGTAAGGCTTTGGCGATTTCTGAGGTGTCATCAATACCGTTTACATTCGGGATACAAAGCAAAAATTCATCACCACCAATACGAGCGACTTGTTGATTTATGGGCTCTAGAGCATTAAGGGCATTTAAACGTTCAATAACAGATAAAATTCGCTTGGCTACATGTCTTAAAAGGTCATCACCCGCTTGGTGACCTAAGTTATCGTTTACGTTTTTGAAGCCATCAAGGTCAATAAAGAAGATGGCAGATTGAACGTTATCTTTTCTGCTGCTTTCGATTAAGCTTTCAATATAAGTAATGAAGTTAAGTCGATTTGGCAGTTGGGTCAAAGGGTCGTTATAAGCCAAGAATTCGATACTGTCACTTCGTTGTTTCAGCTTTTCATCCATCTCGTTAAATGCAACTGCCAGCTCACCTAGTTCATCATTACGTTTGATGGTGTTATGGTTTTGATATTCACCTAAACTGATGTGTCGTGATTGAGTTACTAGCTTTTTAATTGGGTCTACAAACTTATTAATTAGGAACGTTAATAAAACCAAACTAACGCAACAGATAATCACAAATGTGGCGGTGAGGATCCTAGAATTCAGATCGTTGCTATTTTGCTTTATATCTAGAACAAGGTTTTTGTGCTCCGTAATGTCTCGTCTAACTGTCTCTAAAGATAAGACTAAAGCCACGCCACCCAATAATTTATTGTCAAGGCTTAATGGGTAGGCGAGCGTTAATGATTTTTCATCGATGTGCAGATATTCTTTTTGCTCAGTTAATATTGATTTTTTCATATCTGGGCGATTGATTGGCTTCCCATAGTCGCTATTTAGCCCGCCGGAGTGGAATATATTTCCCTTAGCATCAAAAACAATGACGTCTTCGATCCCTTTGCTGTTCGAAATAGGCTCAATGAGATACTGCACACCATCAAGATCGAAAAAATACATCGGCTCGACAAGAGAATAAGCCAAAGAATCAATAATGATGGTGGCTTGTTCTTGCGCATACAGTACATATTTTTCTGAAATGATTTCAGAGGTGGAATTTAGAATATTATTTGTGTATTTATGCTTGATATAAAGTTGTGACAGAGTAAGACATGTAATCGTTAAGATTATAAATGTCATGCTGCCTAAAATGATTCGACCCTTTAATTTCATTTTATTTACTACTTGGTGTATGACTAACTAAGGGAGTAATAAGTTCGAGTTTAGAACCAAGTTGATCAATGCTATTTCGATCTTGTTGAGTTAATGCATCAAATTTACTTGTACTTTTAAATGCCATCAACGCTTGTTTTCCCGCAATATCGTCATGGGCATTAAACAGTGTGAGCTTGATGGCTTTTTTCAAATCGGGATTCAGAGTAGAGCGGGTGAGCATAATGGCACGAGGCTGTGGCTGACTTTCGTGGAAAATCATTAACTGAGATTTAATATTATTAGGGACTTCGTCTATCCAATCTAAATTACTGAATACTGACGCCGCCACAATATTGTTGTGAACCCATGACATCATATTCGTCTCATCGCCATAGCGTGAAACTTCATCAGAGAAGAAAAAGCCAATAGAACCTTCTGGTACGCTGTCACGCGGTGAAGTGACTTTATGTAAGTCATAGCCATTTTCAAGCAATGTGATTGCCGGAATCAAAAAAGAGCTCGTTGAACGTTGGTCTTCAAATACAATGATCTGACCTAATAAGTCATCAAAATTATTGATGCCACGATCTTTTCGGGTGAAGAAGATGGAATAATACTCTTTACTCCCTCCTTTCCATTGACGAGCAACCATATCCGCCAACTGCGCTTCTTTTAGCTCATAAGCTGAAAAACTGGTTTCAGAAATTAAGTCTACTTGTCCTGTTCTGAACAATTCTTTCATTTGGTCTAAATCTTTCGCCACTTTTACTTCACCAACAGTGACCCCATGATCCTGTAAATGAGCGGCTAAGTAGTCGGCTAGTTGCTGTGAACGTTTGAAAGCTTTTTTTGGCTTCGAGCTAATAACCCCTAATACAATGCTTGATCTCTGAGGTTCAGTAACATTAGTTTTAAGAGCATTAGCTTCATTAGCATTAGTTTTATTAGCACTAGATTCAATAGCATTAACTTCAATAACACTGGCTTCATTACCATTAGGTGCATCAGCGTAAGAAAGTGGAGATATCAATAACAAGGGCATTAAAATTGCGAAAATAACCCCTGTAATACGAGTAATTACTTTAAAAATTAGAGCCATATCTTCATCCTTACAATCAGAGTAGCAAAAACATATTTTATCACGACAACTTACTGTTCGCTATTCTATAAACGATGCTGTTGAAACTAATTAATGACATCTATTCGTGTGGTAATAGGCGTACTTTACAATGTAAATCAGTATTTCATGGAAGAAGGTTGCATGCTGAGTTTCAAATCGGTCACCAGAACTATATCGACTACCAAACTTTATAATTGTAGTTAATTATGATTGATTTGAGAAATGTAATTATGCAGAGAAATGTAAGCATAGTGCAAAATGGGCTATACATAATAAATTTAGCAAAAAGATGAAGATAGACGTAAAAAACCCACCCTATCAATGAATTAATAGGGTGGATTATCTTGTATTGGTTCTTAAGTTAAGGTTCGAATGATAAAAATCTTAACTATTGAATGATATTTCGAGTTTAACTCGTTACTTCATACCATCAACTTGCTGTTGTAACTGTTCTAGTTGTTGAAGCTTCGCTTTCAAACCAAGTGATTGAGAGCTGATTGATGCTGGGTTCAACATAGTGCCTGTTTGCATTGGGTACTCTGGCAATGTCTTGAAGAATTCGCCTAGAACATCTTGAATTGGTACGAATAGCCACATGTTATCTGCCATCCAACGCATGTACATTGCAGATTCGTGCGGTGCTTTTTCGAATGGGTCAGCACGTAGGTGGATGATTTGAGGCCAGTTCGGTGTAAAGCGTACAGCGCTAACGATGTTACCCTCCATCACTGCAAAGTTGAGCTTCCAATCATTCCAGCGTACCGCGTTCAGCTCACCGTTTGCTGTGAAGTACAGCAGCGATTCACGTGGTCCTTTATCTTCTTTACCAGCTAGGTAAGGCATAAAGTTGTAGCCATCAATGTGAACTTTGAACTCTTTACCGTTAGCTTTGTAGCCTTCTGTAAGTTGCTCTTTCACATCAGGAACACCAGCTGCTGCCAATAGAGTTGGTAGCCAGTCTTGGTGGGCCATCATCTCATTCATTTTTGAACCAGGTTCAATTACACCAGGCCAACGAACAAGTTGCGGCACACGCATTCCGCCTTCCCAAGTTGTACCCTTTTCACCGTAGAATGGTGTGCCACCACCATCAGGCCAAGTTGCAGTTTCTGCACCGTTGTCTGTTGAGTAGATTACGATTGTGTTGTCTGCGATACCTAGGTCATCTAGCTTGTCTAGCAAAATACCAACTTGGTCATCATGCTCTAACATGCCATCCGCATAGATACTCACACCAGATTTACCTTGGTACTTCTCTTGTAGACGAGTCCATACGTGCATGCGAGTCGTGTTGTGCCAAATGAAGAATGGCTTGTCAGCTTTAACCGCCTTTTCCATGAAGGCTAAAGATGTTTCTAGGAACTCTTCATCCGCATGTTCCATACGCTTACGCGTCATAGGACCTGTATCTTCAATTTTACCGTCTGCGTAAGATTTGATTACACCACGAGGTCCGTAGTTCTTACGGAATTCAGGATCTTTCGGGTAGTAATACGTTTCAGGCTCTTCTTCTGCATTTAGGTGGTAAAGGTTACCAAAGAATTCATCAAAACCGTGGTTAGTCGGTAAGTGCTGATCTTGGTCACCTAGGTGGTTTTTACCAAATTGTGCGGTCATGTAGCCTTCGTCTTTCAACAAATCAGCAATGGTTGGAGCCCAATCAGGAATACCGTGCTCAGAGCCTGGCATACCAATTGTAAGCAAACCCGTTCTAAACGGTTCTTGCCCTGTGATGAATGCAGAGCGGCCAGCAGTACAAGATTGCTGACCGTAGTGGTCAGTGAAAAGTGCACCTTCATTCGCGATACGATCAATATTTGGTGTTTCGTATCCCATCATGCCTTGGTTGTAAGCACTGATGTTCCAGTAGCCTATATCATCACCAAAAATGGCAAGAATGTTTGGTTTCTCTGCGGCAATGGCAGCGGTTGAAGAGGCAAGTAAGCCAACGCCAACTGCGATCTTGTTTAAATGATTAGCCATAAGAGGACTCCATCGTCATTAAATGCTGTTGAAATAAACGCACATGCGTTCCTTGGCAAATAATGTAATCAGAAGCCCGTCACCTGTCGTCTTATAGCCACTATAACCAAATGTTATAAAGCTCTATTCCAAGAGTATATTCACCGTTAACCCTTATTTTAAAATGGGTAAAGCCGTTTGATCTTATTTCCACTTTCTTACGTAGAAGAACCTGTGTCACAAATTTTGAATTTGATGTCACAAGACACAATCTATGGAATTAAAAATATTATGTGTGTTGTTGATTAGTAATTGTCTGATTTTTGTTCTATAGGTTAACTGCAGGATGCTACATACTTAGACAAACAGGGGCTTATATGATGTCAATGAAAGGTACCAACCATCGCTTAACTCTACTCGCTGCCATTTTACTCGGGGCGTCGGGAAGCAGTATTGCAGAAGAGAAACCCAACATATTGGTAATCTGGGGCGATGATATTGGGCAGTCGAACATTAGTGCGTACACCTTTGGCTTAATGGGGTATCAAACTCCGAATATCGACAGTATTGCCAAAGAAGGGATGATGTTTACGGATTATTACGGTGAACAATCTTGTACCGCAGGGCGTTCTACTTTTATTACGGGGCAGAGCGTTCTTAGAACGGGACTGAGTAAAGTAGGTTTGCCGGGTGCTGATATTGGTTTACAAGCTGAAGATGCCACGATTGCAGAACTGCTTAAACCAATGGGTTACATGACAGGGCAATTTGGTAAAAATCACTTAGGTGATAAAGACGAGTTTCTTCCAACTGCGCACGGGTTTGACGAATTTTTTGGCAACCTTTACCACCTGAACGCTGAAGAAGAGCCTGAGAATATTGACTACCCACAAGATCCTGAGTTTCGTAAGAAATTTGGTCCGCGTGGTGTGATTAAGTCTTTCGCCGATGGAAAAATTGAAGATACGGGGCCATTAACTCGTAAGCGAATGGAAACGGTGGATGATGAAACTGTAACTGCAGCTATCGACTTCATGGAACGTGCCGTAAAAGCAGAGAAGCCATTCTTTGTTTGGTGGAATGCTACCCGAATGCATTTCCGTACTCATGTAAAACCTGAACTCCAAGGTTCAACAGGTATTAGTGAATACGCTGACGGTATGGTTGAACATGATAATCACGTAGGGGCAATTCTTAAGTCGGTTGATGATTTGGGCATCAAAGACAACACCATTGTTTTCTATTCTACCGATAATGGTCCTCATATGAACTCGTGGCCTGATGCCGGTACAACGCCATTCCGAAGTGAGAAAAATACAAACTGGGAAGGGGCGTACCGTGTTCCTGCAATGGTTCGTTGGCCGGGCAATATCAAACCGGGGCAAGTCTCTAACGAAATTATGCACCACATGGATTGGTTACCTACCTTTGTTGCCGCAGCCGGTGACGATAAAGTCAAAGAGAAGCTTTTGAAAGGGCACAGTGCTGCCGGTAAAGATTTCAAAGTTCACCTTGATGGTTATAACTTCTTGCCTTATTTGAAAGGGGAAGAAACAGAAGGTCGCCGTGATGAAATTTTCTACTTTACCGATGACGGTGATTTAGCCGCACTTCGTTACAACAAGTGGAAAGCGGTATTTATGGAGCAACGAGCGAAAGGGACATTACAAATTTGGGCTGAACCGTTTGTGACTTTAAGAGTACCTAAATTGTTTAACTTAAGAATGGACCCGTATGAAGTCGCCGATGTGACGTCTAATACTTATTACGATTGGCTAATTGACCACGCTTATATGTTTGTACCTGCTCAAGCGTATGTCGCGAAATACCTTGCCACCTTTGAAGAGTTTCCACCTCGACAAAAAGCCGCCAGCTTTGGGTTAGATCAGGTAATGGAAAAACTCCAAGAACCGCATAGTAAGTAGCAACTTTAAGGGCTCTTCGGAGCCCTTTTTATTTCCCTAAACGTATTTAAAGCCGAATTTTCCTTTGAGCTTCTCGTCTCCGAAAAGTGACGAGTTGAAAGAAAATGAGTCTGAAAGTTCAAACTAGAACACAGATCTTATAGATAAACGAATTACCACCCTCAATTGTCATCAAATTAGCCTACGCTTTAGTAGTAACTTATTGTTATTTAAATAAGTTAGTTATCAAAAAGGTGAGTGTTTTATAAAAACCACCATTCAGAATAATAAGAGAATTAAATAACAGCACGAAGCAGGTAAGCGAATAATGACAAGGACAAGTCAGAATATATTGGGTATGGATTTACTACGTAGCGTATTTTTTGTATTGCTTGCCATGCTGGCACTTCAGTTGAAAGCAGACACGGAGCCCGCCTCTGTCAATATTGATAGTTCTATAGGAAGAGATAGTTATGTAGAAAATGATAACTATGTAGAAATTGATAGCTATGTAGAAAACGACGGATATGTAGGAAGCGAGCAATGCATTGATTGCCATAAAGAAGCCTATGAACAGTGGAAAGGCTCTGATCATGAAATGGCAATGAAGCATGCGACTAAAGAAAGCGTGTTAGCCGATTTCAACAATGCGGTATTCGAATTTGAAGGAAAAACGAATCGCTTTTTTAAGCAAGGTGATGAATTCTGGGTCAATATTCAGGGGCCCGATGGAAAGTTCCATGACTACCAAATCAATTACACCTTTGGCTACGACCCACTTCAGCAATACATGGTTGAGTTTGAAGATGGACGAGTGCAGCTGATTCCATTTGCTTGGGACTCAAGAAGTACGGAATCTGGTGGGCAGCGTTGGTATCACTTATACCCAAAAATGAAAGTGACGGACGAATTCTATTGGACCAATACTGGGCAAAATTGGAACTTCATGTGCGCCGATTGTCACTCGACAAACTTAAAGAAAAATTATGACCCTGAGACAAATCGTTATAACTCTACTTGGTCTGAAATCAACGTTGGGTGTGAGGCGTGCCATGGCCCTGCAAATGAACATATGGCGTGGGCAAAGGCTCAAAATTCTAACGAGCCTAACACTAATACTCTTGTCCATTATGGTTTTGACCGTGACTTATCAAAAGCGGTGACGGAATGGGTCTATAAAGATGGCTCTTCTACTTTACAGCCAGCTTCTATCAAGAAAACAGACCAAACGACAGTGTGTGCCCAATGTCATAGCCGCCGAACACAACTGAATGAAGATCAAGCTCATGTAAATGGACACCTGTTAGACAGCTATTTACTCAGCCTAATTACTCCAGAGCTTTATCATAATGACGGGCAGATTTTCGATGAGGATTATGTCTATGGCTCATTCATGCAATCCAAAATGGCAGAAAAAGGCGTAACTTGCACCAACTGCCATAATCCCCATACCTCTAAGCTAGAAGTGCCAGAACAAGCCGTATGTAGCCAGTGTCACCTTGCTTCGGAATACACGCCAGAAAAGCACACGTTCCATACTGCAAATACTGAAGCCTCTCAATGTACCACTTGCCATATGCCAGAAACCACTTACATGGAAGTGGACCCAAGACGCGACCACAGTTGGCAAATTCCAAGACCAGATTTAAGCAAAAATATAGGCACGCCTAACGTGTGTACCAATTGCCATGAAGGCGAAACCAATGAGTGGGCAGATGAAAAGTTAGGTGAGTGGTTCCCTAATTCAAAATACCGAAACCAGCAGCATTTTGCTGTGGCTTTCTATGCGGAAGAAATCAATTACCGCGGTGCAGAAGACGCGCTGTCTTATACCGCTCAAGACTCAAAGCAAAGTGACATTATTCGCGCCTCTGCTTTGCAAAGGTTGGGCAGTTTTACTGGTCAAAATACGCTGGTGGCTTTAGGGAGGGCAGTGAAACATGACAATGAACTGATTCGTTTAGGCACCATTCAAGGTTCTGCTGCATTTTCATTCAGCGACCGCTGGCAGATACTACAGCCATTACTGAATGATCCTGTGTTAGCCATACGTGCGGAAACGGCAGGAGCACTTGCGAACAATTGGCGAGAAGCAAACCCAATGCAAAAAGAGAAACTTGCTAAGCCATTAGATGAGTACATCATGATCCAAACGTTCAATGCCGACAGAGGGTTTGGACGAACCAACTTAGGTAATTTATATCGTGCCCAAGGTCATTATGATAAAGCGATAGAAAGCTATCAGAATGCCATGGTCGTAGAACCATATTTCGCCAATAGCTATGTGAATTTAGCTGATTTGTATCGCACGCAAGGGAATGAGAAACTCGCGTTCGACACCATGAAAAAAGGCATTGCGGCTCAGCCTAGCTCCGGTGCACTCCGCTACAGCGCCGGTTTATCATTACTCAGACAGGGTAACAAAAATGGCGCTTCTGACTACTTTAACCAAGCTACCCAAGTTGAGCCTCAGAATGCTCAATACTGGTATGTGTATGGATTATCCATGGAAACGATCAATGTGGATCAAGCGGCAGGTGCGCTATTCAAAGCATTTGAATTGAGTGGTGATCCTCAGCAACTTTTTGCTCAGTGCGACATGCTTTTAAAATATAAAAAGCCAACAGCCAGTCAATGTATTCAGCGGTTAGAAGGTTTCGCTCCACCTAACATTATTCAAAATCTAAAACAGAGGTTATGACCTGAAATCATAATAAAAGCATAGAGAGTATAACCAATAGTTATCAGCCACTTTAGTAGGATTAAGAATATAAAATTGACTACCCAAAGCTCGTATATTGACTCATTCAGTACGGGCTAACTGATCGTTTAACTTAACGTAGTTTGGAGAACATATGAATCAGGCTCAACAGGCAATTACATCCCTTATTACTCAAGTTGAACAGTCAGTGATAGGGCAAAGCCATGTCGTTCGTTCTTTGGTGATTGGGTTATTAACTAATGGTCATGTGTTATTAGAAGGGTTACCGGGTACAGCAAAAACTCGCTCGGTGAAAGCCTTAGCCGACACGTTACATACATCATTTGGTCGAATTCAATTCACACCAGATCTTTTGCCATCGGATGTCACCGGTACTGAAGTTTACCAAGAGCAAACGGATGAGTTTGGTAAGTCGAAACCAAGTTTACATTTCCAGCCCGGTCCAATTTTTAACAGCATTGTATTGGCTGATGAAATTAACCGAGCACCAGCCAAGGTTCAGGCCGCGTTATTAGAAGCGATGGCAGAAGGCACCATAACTGTTGGCGATCAAACTCATCAATTGCCGGATCTGTTTATGGTGTTAGCGACTCAGAACCCCGTTGAACAAGAAGGGACGTATCCATTGCCTGAAGCTCAAATGGATCGTTTCATCATGAAGATCACGGTGGATTACCCTGAAGACGACGCTGAACTCGACATTATTCGTTTAGTGAGAAGTGAAGAAGTAAGCGCGAAACACACAGTTGTTGATTCTAAAGAAACTTCCATTTCACCTATCGATAAGATTCAGATTGAACCTGCACTTGTCCTTCAAGCGCGTAGAGAACTTCCAACCATAGAAGTATCGGAGATTGTTGAGCGTTATATTGTCGGGCTTGTTATGGCAACTCGTAAACCAGAGCGTTACCCAGAATCCAACCTAGCACGCTGGATAGAGGTTGGTTCTAGCCCAAGAGCGTCAATTGCACTTGATAAATGCGCCCGTGCATATGCATGGTTACAAGGTCGTGATTATGTAGAGCCAGATGACGTTAGAGCAATGGCACATTCAGTGTTGGGGCATAGACACACACTCAGTTATGACGCTTTAGCGGATGGTGTGAGTCATCAGCAAGTGATTGATGAATTGTTGGATCACGTTGTTATTGGGTAGGTCGCTATGAACCATTCTACATTTAGTCATTCAAGAGCGCGTCACTCTGCATTGAATCATTCTGCATCCCTTCAAGATGAACGCATTCACTGTGAATACAGAGGGCTAGTTCGGTTGCAGGCTCAAGCAGAGTCTTTTTCCCTATTACCACAATTAAAAGCGGGCTCAGCTTTATCTGGCCGACATTCCTCCGTATTTAGAGGGCGTGGACTCAACTTTGAAGAGCTACGTCATTATCAGCTTGGTGATGACATTCGCAACCTCGACTGGAAAGTTACCATGCGAACGGGTAAGCCCCATGTACGAGCTTACACTGAAGAAAAAGATCGCAATGTGATCGTCTGTGTTGACCAGCGTTCAAGCATGTACTTTTCGTCTGTCGAAGTGATGAAATCCGTTGTGGCTGCTGAACTGGCGTCACTCACGGCATGGCGAGTGCTTAAAGATAGCGACAGAGTGGGCTTTTTAATGGTATCACCGACTCAAAACTATTGGATGAAGCCAAGACGTTCACAAGCGGATCTTCTGCATCGTCTTAAAAAACTCTCAGAGTTAAACCAAAGCCTTAATGTTGATGTCAAAGACAGTGATCCCACCAGTTTTAGTCAGTTTGTGACTTTGCTAGGTCGGCTGAAATTAAAAGAAGCCACCATCATTATTTTGAGTGATTGGAGCGGTGCCACGCAAGACGATTTAATGCACCTTAAACATCTGCAAAAGCATAATGATGTGCTGGGAGTATTGATCTCTGACCAACTTGAAAGTGAATTCCCTAATCAAGCTTCCTCTTCATTTTTTGATGTTTCTCAAAGTGAATCACTATCAGCTTCAAAGAGCGAGCCAGTTAGAAAGCCTCAAGCGAAGGGAGGACCAGGCTGGGTGGTGGGTAACGGTGAATTACAGCTGAATTTAAATGATCGACAAAAGCTGGATCTTGCAAACCAAGGGTTAAGTGAGCACCAAAGGCTTAAGAAAGATAAGTTGATTCAGTTAATGGCAGCTAAGCGATTACCCTTAATTGAAGTGAATACATCTGGTCAGCATGTTGAACAATTCAAACAAGCGGTGGGAGGGCGACGTTAATGGAACATCAACCTCCTGGAACTTACATCTTACGAGAGTTAAATGATGTTGCGTTGCCTGAACATGTTAGTTGGTTTCCTCAAACCTTAGGCTGGCAAGTGCTCGCATGCGCTATCGCAATTTATGCGATTTATCGAATGGTTAAGTGGTTCCAGAGTTGGTGGGGAAATCGCTACCGTAGAGAAGCGTTAAGTTTACTTTTAGAGATAAAGCAGACTCATTTTTTTGATGACATCTCGATTGAAGAACGAGTTCAGATAGGGCAAGACTACTTTCAAATCATGAAAGCGGTATTGGTGTATTTAAAACCAGAACTCGCGAATAAGCATGGTAAAGCTTTCCTTGCGGCTTTGGATTGCTTCATTTTGAAACCGACTTTTGAAGAAGAATTAGGATACAAGTGGACGGTCTCTCTTTTACAAAAATCTAAAGCATTAACTTCAGAAGAGTTATTAGCATTAACCGCTTTATGCGAATCATGGATTAGAGAGCATTCTTTACAAAACGCTTCTATTTCCAGTGAGGTAAAGCAAAATGGCTGATGCTTCTCTTATTCTTGAATCTACATTTTCAGATGGTGGACTCGTTCTCGATACAAGTCGACTCCTTGGATCTGCTATTACCTTGTCACACCCTTTATGGCTGATAATTCTGCCATTACCCATCATCATTTATTGGTTAATTCCAGCTTATAGAACGAAGCAATCTGCGATTAAAGTGCCGTTTTTTGATGTACTAGTTAAGGCTATCGGAGAGGCTCCAACTGAAGGGGCAAGCCAACTTACTGCCAACTACTGGCAACGAATTATTCTTGTACTTTCATGGGGGTTGGTTGTATTTGCACTCACAAAACCCACTATTTTAGGTGATCCGCAAACGAGAGAAAGTCTAGGGCGAGACATCATGGTTGTGGTCGACTTATCTGGCTCGATGGCGGAAAAAGATTTTGCCTCTTTGCAAAAACCTAGTTTAGATAATTCAAACACTGAGTCTGTGAAATCCGAGATGATTTCACGCTTAGATGCCGCCAAAGAAGTATTGGCTGATTTTGCTAAGACTCGAAAAGGAGATCGCTTAGGCTTAATTCTTTTCGGGGATGCGGCATTCGTGCAAACGCCCTTTACGGCTGATCAAGAAGTATGGCTTGAGTTATTAAACCAAACTGATGTTGCCATGGCAGGGCAAAGTACCCACTTAGGTGACGCTATTGGATTGGCAATTAAAGTGTTTGAAGAAAATCGCCAAGGTTCTAGTTCCTTTGGAAATAAAACGCGAGGAAATAGAACACGTGGAGATAGAACAAATGGAAAACAGGCTGAACTTGCTTCTGAAGTTGAGAAAGTCGTTATCGTTTTGACTGATGGAAATGACACAGGCAGCTATGTAGAACCCATTGATGCTGCAAAAGTCGCTGCCGCGAAAGATGTTCGAATTCATATGATAGCAATGGGTGACCCTGCGACTGTGGGTGAACAAGCCTTAGACATGGAGATCATCGAACGAGTAGCGAAAGAGTCTGGAGGCGAGGCTTTCCAAGCAATCGATAGAACGGCGCTTGATGGAGCCTATCAAGCGATTGGTGAGCTAGAGCCACAATTGTATGAAAGTACCACCTATCGCCCTAAACAAAGTATTCATCAATACCCAATAATGCTGGTGGTGTGCCTGTATTTAACCGCTTTCAGTTTGGCGACGTTACGCCGTTACCGAGCTAAAAAAAGATCTAAAACCAATGCTGTAAATCAGACTGTCTCTGAAACACCAGAAACATCAGAAACGGCAGAAACCATTAAAACGTCAGGAACAACTAAGACAGGAGAGTCACATGTTTGATTCTCAGCTATGGCAACAAATCATTTCACAGTTCCATTTTGTTAGACCGTCGTGGCTATTGGCTATCATTCCTTTGGCTATTGTCGCGTATTTACGTTGGAAGCAAGAGTCATCAGCAGCAATGCATTTAGCGATACCAGAGCACTTACGTAAGGCTTTGACCGTAGGCGATCTTGGTTGGAAAAAACAGTTGCCTCTTAAGTTACTCACAGTATCAATGTTTCTGGCAATTATTGTGTGCGCCGGTCCTACATGGACGAAAGAGCCTTCGCCATTTGGGGAAGATAAAGCATTGCTACTTGTGATTCTGGATTCAAGCCAATCGATGCTTCAAAAGGATTTGGCACCAAGTCGATTAGAGCGATCAAAGCAAAAAATCAGAGATTTAGTCACGCTAAGACAAGGTGGAAAAACAGGGCTGGTCGTTTTTTCAGGTAGTGCGCATATTGCTATGCCGCTGACTAAAGATAATTCCGTTTTTGCACCATTCTTAGCTGCAATTCAGCCAGATATTATGCCTGTGGAAGGTAAGCAAGCTGAGACAGCGTTAGCACTCATTGACGACCAGTTAGGGAACGAGCAAGCAGGGACGGTATTGTTGATCACTGATGGAGCGAACCCTGGAACCATTGCTGCCTATGAGCAATATTTTGAAGAGAGCTCTCATCAATTACTGGTATTGGCTGCGGGTAATTCGGCAGCCGTGAGTGATAGCCCTATGGATTTGTCATCGTTGAAAACACTTGCATCGGAAACCAATGGTCGATTAGTGGAAGTGACCATTGATAACCAAGATATCCAATCATTAGATCGCAGCATTGAACGTCATATGCAGCTGAATAATGAGTCAGCGATGCCATGGAAAGACATGGGCTATTTTTTACTGTTTCCTATGGCTGTGCTGATGCTGTTTTGGTTTAGAAAAGGTTGGTTAGTCCAGTGGTGTTTAGTTGGGGCTGTGTCTATTTCAGCACTTCAACCTGCAACAGCACTGGCTGAAACCGTGAGTTTAAAAGCAGAATCAGAACCTGTTGTAGTGGAGTCGACCTTATGGGACAAGATAAGCCAAGGTTGGCTGGATTTATGGCTAACTCCGGATCAACAAGGGCAATGGTATTTTGAACGCTTTGAGTACCTAGAAGCGGCAAAACACTATGAAGATCCAATGCATAAGGGCATTGCTTACTACTATGCCTCTGAATACCAATTAGCGCATAGTGCCTTTCTTCAGGTGAAAACCGATTTAGGTCTGTTTAACACCGCGAATGCGCTTGCTAGGCAGCGTGAATATCTTGCGGCAAGAGACATATACAAAATGATGCTTGAGCAAGATTTAGATGAAAGCTTGATCCCATTAGTTGAAGGGAATTTACTGGTGATGCAAGGCATTATTGATGAAGTGAATCGTTTTAGTGAAAGCCAAGCGAATACGCCCGAAGGACCTGAAGACTCATTCGAGCTAGGTGATAAACCTCAAACCGGTGATGGAGCGGAAGAGCAAGTCGATTCAGCCATGATGAGAGAAGAGAAACTGAATGCAAATGAAATTCTGGGCAGCCAAGAGCTAGCCGACAAATGGCTACAGCGTGTAGAAGCTGACCCTAAATATTTCTTGAGAGCTAAATTTCAGCTTCAACTTCTTAGCCAAAGCCAAAGCCAAAATCAAAATTTAAAAGATACCAATGAAACCAATAAAGAAAATGAAACAAATATAGCGGGAGAGCAATAGTGAACAACTTTATTCGTGTATTTGTTTATTTTGCGCTTTCGTTCGCTTCGGTATCGTCTTACGGGGCTGACATTGGTCAATTGTTGAAAAATGGCGATGTTGAAATTAAAGCTTGGTTAAGTGACTCATCTCTCGTAGATAAAGACAACGAAGCTGATTTAAACAGTGGGAATAAGAAGAAATCGCCAGCAAATTTTGCAGTGAATGAGCAAATTATCTTATACATCGAAGTGGCGACGCCTCGTTGGTTTACTGGAGGTACACGGATTTCTTCGGTTGAAATTCCCAATGTTGTGGTTAAGCAACGTAATCAATTAGCGACTAACTTTACTGAACGCAGAGTCACCAAAGAAAAGGGCGCTCAAACTTGGTCTCATCAACGTTGGGAAATCACATTATACCCGCAAGATATAGGTCAGTACTGGGTGCCTCAAACCGCAGTTCAGGTACAAGTATCTGCGCCTGATGGCTCAAATGTCGCAGGTGGACTTTACACGCAGCCGCTCAACTTTAACGCTGTACGTCCTTCAGGGTTACTCGCAAATGAGGATGTATGGGTTTCAGCGAGTGACTTAAAAATAGAGCAACATTGGGAACAATCTAATCAGAATGAAACCTTAAAAGTGGGTGATGCGATTACACGAACCGTGACCGTTTCAGGTTCTGATACTTTGGCAATGCTAATTCCGACTTTAATCCCTATGGGTTCTGATTCGGGCTACCAACATTACACGCAACCTAATCAGCTATCAGACACTCAAGTGAGAGGTAACTATCGTTCAACTCGCACTGAAGAAAGCGTGTATGTTTTACAAGATGGAGGAGAACTTAATTTTCCAGCAGTGGATATTCTGTGGTGGAATACTGAGTCACAACAATTAGAAACCTTGAGTGTAGAAGGGCGAACTTATCAAGTTCACCACACCATTCAGTCTTTCATTCAAACATACTGGCAATGGTTCGTTGTTGGAGTCTGTGCTTTGGTTGTTCTTTTGGGGAGTCTGGTGCTGATGATTCGGTATTATCAAACGCATCCATTACCAAGCAAAGTCATGTTTTATCGTGCTTTAAAAGCGGGGGATAGCCCTAAAGCGAGAGTCTTGCTATTTCGTCATTTGAGACAGAAAACTGACCTGTTAGAAATTAAGCAATTGAAGGTTAATAATCAGGAAGCCGTTAATGACAATTGGGAAAGTGATGCCCAGGAATTCCAATCTAAATCAGTGAGCTTTGACCTGGGTTGGAGAATATGGAGAAAGATAAAAACACAAGGAAATAGAGTCGTAATATCAGAAAATAGAATGATAGAAAACCTCGCTAGCCTCTTGTTTATGAAACATAAAGCACTGCCTAACCTTGATTCATTGAGGTTGAGACTAGAAAAAGATCGAAATAAAGAGTAAAGATAAAATTCGGATTGTTTTTATTCCGAATATAAGTCTATGCTGCGAGTACATCGCGAGAGTTAAATTGAGAAAAGACAGTTAATGAAGAGTACCGAATTAAATCTAATCCCTATTTTTGTTGCCATCTATGAAGAACAAAACTTATCTCAAGCTGCAGTAAGAATGGAGATAAGCCAACCCGCTGTGAGTAAGGCGCTCAAAAGGCTACGTGAAATCTATGATGATCACCTGTTTCATCGCAATGCCTCTGGCGTCGAACCTACGACATTCTCTCGTGATATCTACCCTGCAATGTCTGCCGCGTTAAAAAATTTCACTTCTACTTTATCTGCTTCTAGAGATTTTGATCCGAAAACATCGAACCGAATTTTTTCTGTAGCAGCGGTGTCTGTTGCTGGGTATTTCTTGATTCCAGAATTGATTAAACAAATGCGAAATGAAGCGCCGAATATAGCATTAGAAGTTCACCCTTTATTTACGGAAGACCATGAAACTGACCTTCGTTTACAGCGCTATGACTTAGTCATAGATATGGCGCCCCGTGGTCGTAATTTACTGAAGTCTGAAGTGATTTATTCAGAGCATTTGAATGTGGTGTGTAGAAAAGATCACCCAAGATTAAAAGATTCAATTACTCAGGAAGAGTTCTTTAATGAAGAGCATGTTGTTGTCTCACGTTGGCATAGCCGACGCAGTTTACTGACTGCTGATGATATTTCAGAATTAGAAAAGCGTAAAATAGTGGTGCGTGCAGCAGGTGCAATAGAGATGCTGCCGATAATCGGTAAAAGTGACATGATTGGTATTTTGCCTAAGTCGACAATTCACTCTTTTGCAGATCTATTTAACGTTAGGTCTATACCTCTGCCATTTGAACAAGGTGAGCTTGATCTTTGCTCTATTTGGCACCCAAGCCGCACCGCAGAAAGTGGTCACAAATGGTTAAGACAGCAGATTCAAAAAGTCTCTAAGAACCAAGTGGTCGCAAGAACGTAATCATGACAAGTCAGTCTATTGAGAGAACTGATATTGTGAGTGCAGCTATTGTGAATACAGCTAGACTAACGGTAAGCACTAAGTAAAGTGCATACTAGGATGAACTTAACATTAAAGTAAATTGAATCATGTACTTAGTCTTATATTGCCATAATGTTGGGATGACGGAATTTTCCTTCTTTGAAACGGAAGATTTTGATGTTGAAGAAGGTTATACCGTGCGTGGTAAATGGCCGAATACTCAAGCCTTTTTAGATTACTTGCCTAAAGAGTTCCCAGACCTTTCAGGTTTCAAAGTGATCGATTTAATGAGTGAAGGACCGAAGGCTGAGTCGTATAGTCAGCAGCAACTTCAAGGTATCGCTAACGAGTTAGCCTAGGTATTTAAGCGCGCTAACTTTGTCTTAATACAATCGTTTATTTTACCTATAAAGAGCAGCGAATATCGCTGCTCTTTTTATTTATCTGAACGTTAGCCAATCAATGAAACTACGTTCATTGCTTTATTGCTTTAACTAGCTAGTCATCCATCACTTCAGAGAGAACCTGACCAATAGCGCCACTAGGCTGAGTAATGCCCAGTTTGTTTGATAGCGTAGGGGCAATATCATACGGCGTGATTTCATGCGTTATCTTATTCGATTCAATATCGAAGCCCGCAAAAATTACCGGTACATGAGTATCGTAGCGCCATGGTGAACCATGAGTAGAAGCAATGGTTAAGCCATCCATATCATTGATATAAGTTCTTGGAGCAAAAACTAAGTAGACATCACCAGAGCGCTGAGGGTGGTAGTTGTTTTTGACCAGTTGCATCACTCGCGTATCGGGCAATTGGTTGTTTTGCACATCGGTACTGGTGACAGCAAACGCAACCCCTTTTACTTTTGATACTTCATCAGCAACCACAGCTTGAACCTTGGCTAACTCGACACCTTTTTTCGAGATAACATCATGGTTAAGGTAAACATAAGGTTGAGCGTATAAACGAATGGCTTCTTTACCTAATCCAAATTCTGATTTTAAACGGCTCATCAACTTACCACTCATTAAGGTTTCTTGGTCGAAGTAATTGGCTTGGTTGTAACCTAAAGCATTCACTGTTGGTGAGGCTTCTGGCACTCCATGGTCTGCGGATAAAACAATGAGCGTATTTTTTAGACCAACTTGTGCGTCCACATCGTTCAGTAACTTAGCAATGGTTCGGTCAAGACGTATTAAATTATCTTCAGTTTCTAAGCTTGATGGACCATACATGTGAATGACATAGTCGTTTGCTGAAAAACTGACAGCAAGATAGTCAGTGAACTTCCCTTTACCGAGCTGCTCTTCTTTAAGCAGCGTACTGGCAAAATTTGCTGTTAGCTCATCACCAGCAGGGCTAAGGGTTAGCATGGTACTGTAGTACTTAAAGCTTGCAGGGCCGTAAGGATGTGGGAAGGTTCTTTTGAAGCCTGCCAAATCGACTTTATACTCAGGGTCACCTTCTTCTAAAGTATATTGATTACTGTCTAAAGAAAGCTCCCAGCGCTTGCCTGAATATTCATTCGCCAGCTTTTTGCTATTCCAATTTGTTACCCACTCAGGGTATTCCTCATAGTAATAATTACTAGTCACAAATTCAGATTGTGCTTTAGAGAACCAGAAGGCTTTACCAGAATGACCCGCCAGTGATATTGCCCCGCGGTCTTTCACTGACACTGAGAATATTTTTGAAGCGCCGTTACTCGATACAGCGAGTTCATCGCTAAACGTTGTTGAAAGGATCGGCTCTGGAGAGCGACCATCTTTGGTGGCTACTTTTTGAGTAGGATCTATTTCGGTTGCTTGATTCACACCCGCACCAGATGTCAGCATGTTGTAGTTTTCATCTTCAACGTTGTAGACAAGGCGTTCTTCATTTCTGTCATACCAGACGTTTCCAACCATGCCGTGAACACTTGGAGGAGCGCCTGTTGCCAGTGAAACGTGACCGACAATGGTTTCAGTGTTCCCGTGCTGATAATGAGCATTTGTGTAGTAAGCCCCTTCTTCCATCAGATAGCGAAAACCAGCTTGCCCAAAATTTGATTTATAACGTTCGAGAAGATCACCACGTAACCCATCCACCGTGATCTGCAAAACCAATTTAGGTTGCTGGTCATTTGCAACTGCTTGTAAGGGCGATAACAAAGCTCCGGCTAATACGGCTCCGGATAATAAAGAAACCGCTAACGTTGAATTGCCTTTTCGCTTTGTATTTGAAGGTTTAAGAACACTGTGCGATTTTAATGTGGTTAATGGATGGAAATTGGTTAAGCTCGTTTTATTCATAATCAGATCCCTTGCCGGAAGAACGTTAGGTATAGCTGAATCTTTCGGTTCACTTGTTGGTGGAAATAGCTTTAGCTGACTTGAGCTGCACACGACTTTTAGTTCTGATACTCACAGCTCATTAATGCTAAAGCTTTCACTGCTTATTTAGCATCCCTAACGAGTCGTAATCCCATGTCAGACATAATTATAGACTGACTTGCAAAGTCTCTTCGGTAATTTTCAGATTCATTCGCATCGTATGAAAAGCTTCCACCTCTCACTGACTTATGTGCGAGTCCAATTTTCGAATCATGTGCATTGCTTGGGTTGTCTGAAGGTGAGTAACGGTAGAAAGTGTCGTCGAAAGCATCAATAACAAATTCGCCGACATTACCTGTCATATCGTAAAGCCCTAGTTCATTAGGTAATTTACTGCCAACAGGTTGCGCTTGGTTATTAGCATTTTCTGAATACCAAGCCACATCCTCAATATTATTTGAACCACTATAAATATACCCCTGGCTCAAGTTTCCACCACGAGCTGCAAATTCCCATTCCGCTTCAGTAGGCAGGCGGTAGTTTTCATTAGTCAGCTCATTCAGCTTTTCAATAAAGTAATTCGCTTGCTGCCAGCTTAAGTTATTCACAGGAATGTCTGGTGAAGGGAAGTAACTGAGTGAAGACCCCATCACTGATTCAAATAGAGATTGAGTGACTTCAAATTTAGACATGTAAAAGCTATCGACAGACACAAGGTGCGCTGGTTGTTCGCTTGATTTCGCTTCCTGCGCATTTGATCCCATAGTGAATTCACCACCTTCTACCTTGACCATATCCTGTTCAATAAGGGTCGCGGTTGGGTGGGGGGCAAAGCTACTACAACCCACTAATGTTGACGCCAAAACTATCACTGCACCCATTACCATTTTGGTTTTAAGTGGTTGCGGAGAAGCCGGTTTTTTACTGTGAGAATGTACTGGATTTGATGTGAACATAGTCGCCTCAATTGCTCATAATGTATGCATCCATAATACCTGCAAACCACTTTCCAAAATGGAATAACCTCTATAACAATCCACAAGTGCAAGAGACGTTTATTATTAAGCGGTCACCATTTTTGAATAGGCAAAACCACTATGATTCTGACTCAAGGCCCTCAATTTAATGGAAAAGCGTCTAAGCGTTTACACGTGATGGCGAAGCCGATTGGAGCGGCTTGTAATATCGATTGCACCTATTGTTATTACTTAAGCAAGCAAGATTTACTTGAGTATAAGAAAGGCTGCTCACCAAGAATGGATGACGAAACGTTAGAGACGTATATCCGCCAATATATCGAAGGGCAAAACACGCCAGAAATTATATTTTCATGGCAGGGTGGTGAACCAACCATGCTTGGCTTGGAATATTTCGAAAAAATTGTATTACTCCAGAAAAAGTACCAACCCTCAGGCATCAAGATTTCAAATGATCTCCAAACCAATGGCACATTGCTCAATGACGAGTGGTGTGAATTCCTTGCGAAAAATAGTTTCCTCATTGGGCTTAGTATTGATGGTCCTGAGCTTTTGCATAACACCTATCGAACCAACAAAGCAGGTCGCGGTACTTTTAAACAAGTGATGAAGGCGGTGGAGCTGCTTCATAAACATGATGTGAAGTTTGCCACGCTGACCTGCGTGAACAATTTAACAAGTCAAAACCCGCTTGAGGTTTATCGCTTCCTACGTGATGTGGTGAAGTCACCTCAAATGCAGTTCATCCCGATTGTGGAACAAAAAACCTTTAGAACGGATGCGCCTCAAATTGTTGGTGAAGGACAAACTGGGCAGGCTAACGAACAGTTACGCCAAGGCGATAAACGTTTAATTCCAGGTCATAAAGATTCGGTGGTGGAGTCTTGGTGCGTGTCAGATGAAGCGTGGGGCAACTTTCTAATTGCAGTATTTGATGAGTGGGCTCGCCAAGATATTGGCAAAGTATTTGTGCAGTATTTTGAAGCCAGTATTGAAACTTGGATGGGTCGTCAGAACCCATTATGTACCTTAGGTGAAGTGTGTGGCAAAGGCTTAGCAATGGAACCTACAGGCGATGTGTTTGCTTGTGACCACTATGTTTACCCAGAATTCAAAATTGGCAATATCAATCAACGCAGTTTAGATGACATGGCGTTTGACAAAAAGCAGCAAGAATTTGGATTTGCTAAATCACGTAGCCTAACGAGTCAATGCCAAAAATGTGAATACCGCTTTGCTTGTCATGGTGAATGCCCGAAAAATAGATTCATCCGAACCAGAGATGGCGAACCGGGGCTTAATTATTTGTGTGCGGGTTGGAAGAAATTTTTCAGCCATGCTGATCGCTCGATTGCTTATATCTTAAGAGCGATGAAGCACCCGGTTAAACACGGCAAGTACAGTGATTCTGAGCTGCAAGTTGCGCGCGAAAAGGCGATAGCTGAAAGAGCATCACTTGCGCAGAACACAAGCTCAGCCTCTGCTTTCCCTACAAAATTTTAGGTGGATAACATAATGAAAAAACACATCACACTTAGTTTAGCTAGCCTAATTTTTATGGGCGCATTTAACGCTGTCGCTGAACCAACGATTGATTCGCAAGATCTAAATACTCATTCGCAAGACCTAAAGAGTCAAACCTCTACCTCGACTCAAAACAGCATGCCAGAGCAACAATTGGCTTACCAAGCGCAAGACATGCGAGAGTCAACCAGTGTTCGAGCTGATGCACTAAGACAGCTTGCCAGTTACCCAAGTCAAAGTAGTTTAGTCGCCGTTGCAAGAGGCTTAAAAGATCAGTCTGAAGAAGTAAGAGAGTCGGCGGTTATAGGAGCTGAACCGTACCAATTTACTAACCGTTGGAGAATGGTTTCTCCGTTACTTAAAGATTCGGCTAAACGTGTTCGCATTACCGCAACAACCAGTTTGATCCGTGATTACGGCAATATGACAGAAGAGCAACAGAAAGCTATTGAAACCCCAGTTGAAGAGTTGATTGCGTATTTAAAAACCAAGCCAGACTCAGCAACCAGTTTGCTGCTAGCTGATGTGTATCGCTGGCATAAAGAGTGGGATAAGGCTGAAACTCTGTATTTATCTTTGCTCAATCCGAAAGTAGATGGCAGCAGTACCGTTACTGACCCTCAAGTTTGGTTAAGTTATGCCGACAATTACAGAGCCCAAGAGCAAGACGAACAAGCACTAAAAGTACTTGATAATGCACTCGCTTTATTTGCAGATAATGCTGCACTTTATTATTCAAAATCTCTCACGTTAGTGAGGCTGGATGATAAAAAGCAAGCCGCAGATGCTATTCAAATAGCGGCTGAACTGGAACCTAAAAATAGTTATTACTGGTATTTGAATGGGGTACTTCAAGAAACATTCGATATCGATAAATCGACTCAATCTTTTGAGCAAGCCTATTTAATTTCAGGTGCTCCAGAGCAGCTTTACGCGGTATGTGACATTTATACACGCTATAGCCACCCTAAAACAGATGAATGCTTATCTGAATTAGAAAAAGTGGCACCTCCATACGTGATTCAGCAGCTAAAAGAGCAAAGACCAAAAACGGTAAGTTAACTTTAATCATTTAATCATTTAATCATTGATCTTAATTTATCGTCTCGATGTAGACCTAGATTTAGCTATCTATTCCATAATATGACATTACGTAAAGTGATGACTTAGCTGCTCAATATGGGGAGCCTAAGTCATCACCTTATGTCATCGACATAATTTTTGGAGCTTAGATTCATTTTATATTTGTAATGCGGAAGCAACAATGAACGCTCGATTTTCCATTTTATCCCTTTCATTAGCTGCAGCTTTTTCTGTAAATGCTAGTGGTATCTTTTTACAAGAAGCAGTGACAGCCAATGCTGGTACTGCTGGAGCTGGTGATGGGGTTTATACTCAATCGGCTGCTGCAATGTGGGTGAACCCTGCAACTATGTCCCATATGGGGAAAAGCCTGACCACATTTAATACGTTAGCTTTTGATATTGAAATGGAATATCAAGACAAAGGTAATGATAACGGTGAAGCGAGCACATTTATGCCGTCTGCAGGGGCATTCCATGCTCACCAAGTCAGCGATAAAGTGCACCTCGGATTAGCTTTAGGTGCGGTAGGTGGTTCAAGCTTAAGTTATGGAACCGATTGGGCAGGAGCCAGTCTTTTAGACAGCATTACACTGACTGCGATGCAACTTAACCCGAGTTTGAGTTATAAGCTCAATGAGCAATGGTCATTCGGGGCTGGCGCACAAATCAGCTGGGCGGCGTTAGAGCAATCAACGAATTTAGTCACGGCAAAGCAAGATACTGATTGGGCATATGGTTTCAATTTAGGCATGATGTATCGACATGATGATACATGGTCTGTTGGGGCGAGTTACCGTTCTAAACTTGAACATGATTTCAATATGAAGGTAAAAACCAGTTTGCCGACTTCTGCTTTAAACAACTTAAAAACTGACATCATTGTTCCAGAAATTATCGATATTAGCGGAAGTTACGCTTACACGGACAAGCTAAACCTATTGGCAAGTGTACAATTTCACCGTTGGAGCCAATGGGACACCACGACTCTTGATCTAGATTCAAGTACTGGGTCAGGTGCCAGTGTTGAAATTGAGAGAGATTGGGATGATGTTTGGAAATTTGCATTAGGTGCTGATTACGAGCTGAATTCAGATTGGCGTTTAAAAGCAGGTATCTCATATGAAACATCACCGCAAGATGACCCAACCAAGCAGTGGGTCGATTTACCGGTAGGTGAGCAGTACCGATATTCAGTTGGGGCATCGACCCAATGGGATCACATCACAGTCGATATGTTCTATGAATACGCTGACCTTGGTTCTGTCGATATGAACAGGCGCGGAGTAGAAGGCAGCTTTGACGGTAGAGTTCACTTCGTGGGTATGAGCTTCAGTTTTTAAATTTGATTCAAGACACTTCAATTATGCACTCTTCGAATAGTACGAAGGGTGCATTTTTATATCTGATTTCTATGTTTGCGTTTTATGTTTGAACTGAATTCGTAGCTTAGAACGGGCGAGTTTTTGGCTCATGATAGCGCTTTAAATTCATCATAAGTGCTACTGATAGAATCTAAGCCTACAGCCAGAACATCTGAATAAGCCAGTACTGCACCATTATTTTTTGCCTCATACATTGCAACATCTGCATTGTGTAAGGTGCGTTCAACAGACATACCTGAAAGCGACTGGTAGTGATCCACCCCGATACTAGTCGACACAGAAAAATAATTGTTTAGATAGCAAATAGGCGTTGTTACCGCTTCTTGAATTTCTTTGGCTAAGCTTTCCGTTTTGAGTATGTCGAACTTGCCTTCAAGAAGGATCACAAACTCATCCCCTCCTAGCCTAAAAAGCCTTTGTGTTTTGGTTGGTAACAATTCACTTAATTTGCCTGCAACTTCGATAAGTAATTGGTCACCAGCGGCGTGACCGTAAGTGTCATTGATTCTTTTGAAGCCGTTCAAATCAAGCATCATGACCGTAAGTTCTTCCAGTGCGGTTTTTTTACAGTTTTGAATGTACTGGTTAAAACAGTAGCGGTTGGAAATACGAGTCAGAGAATCGGTTAACAAAAGGTTTTCGGATTCTTGTTTAGCCAGAATAAAGTCCGTTATATCGAGAGCGGAACATTCAATTTCCCCATCAATCACTTCACTTCGGTTGACCTGGAAATAACGCTTTTCATCGTTGATCATGAGAGAGTATTCAAAACTTTCAGTTGACGACGAATGGATCAAGCTGTCGATGAATAGCTTTAATTCAGCGCTTTTGTTTTTCCGTGGAACCGGCTGAAAAATCTCTGTAAATTTGTTATTCGCACGTAAAATTCGACCCGTTTCTATTTTAATAACAAAGAGACTTACTTGAGTAATGTTATAGGTCCTAGAATGCTTTTCTTCGCTTATTTTTAACTGAGAAATGGAGCCTTTCAACTTGACTCGCATAATCTCAAGGGAATTAAAAATCGCTGTGATTTCTAGGTAGTTAGAGTCAGTTTTTGATGGGGTGTGGTAATCACCATTGGCAATTTGAAACGCAAGTTTTTGGAGTTGGCTAAATGGCGTTTTAAGTGCACCTAAAATAATACGGCTGAACACCAATGAAACAGAGACGAGCAATATCACCAAGATAGCAATACGAGGAACAATGGTTGTGATGATCCCATTTACAAATGCGTTGTTATCTTTTACTACCGTCAGTACACCAATTTGTTGGTCATGCGTGTTGGTGATGGGGTAGGTGATCACTTCGATATGCTTTGGATCTATCTGACTATTCACCACTTCAGCCATGGTCATCGCATATAGCATAGAGTCAAGCTTAACCGACACAATATAATCGAGTTGAGATATTTGTGTGGTTACCAGCTCCGCGGCGAGCAAATCAAATTGAGACAGTGCTTTTTTTGAATCTAAAAGCTGCTGTGAAACGACTCGGTCATACAGTTTGCTTTTCACTTCATGCTCAATATAGAGATCTTTAGCGATGTCAAAGCCACCAAAAATCACCACTGGAATCATGGTAAGCAGTAAATAAACGGAGATAACGTAAGAAGACAGTTTTTTCATATCATTTAGCTTCTAACTTAACTTTGGCAGCTTTGAGCAATTCGCTGAGAAATTGCGTTGTTTTTGCCTTTGAGTTCGATAATCAACTTATCTACTATCTTCTTATCTTCAGGGCTCAGCTTTGGTGTCTTTGGATTCACGGTTACGTTAATGACACCTTGCTTAATACCAAAGTGTTTTCTGTTACCGTTCCAAATTTCATTTTTTAGCTGCATAAGTGCTGCAAAGACTGCGATATCGACTTTCTTTTCTAGCGAAGCCAACGATGTATTTGGGTATTTATCAGAATAATCGTAATCAACACCAAAACTGTAGCTAGGTTGACCATTTTGGCTATGCTCTTTCACTGCGTCCATTACGCCGACACTGGAATACCCAGCAGCAGGGAAAATAATATCAATGCCTTTACTTAGCATTTCTTCACTCATGGTATGAGCTGTATCCGTATCACTCCATGAAAGCGCACCATTATTAATATATTGGGTACTTAATGTGGCTTTAGGGTTTGAATCTTTAATTCCTAATTCAAAACCGCATTGAAAGTTGTTAATCACGGGTATATCTAAGCCACCAATAAAGCCAATCTGGTTAGATGAGGTTTTCAAACCAGCAAGGTAACCTAATACGTAAGTCCCTTCCGCATGATTGAAAGTTAAGCCTAAAATGTTGGGAACATGGTAAGAAACATCAAGTGAAATGAATCTGATCGAAGGGTGTTGGCGAGCAATGTGTCCGAATGTATTAATAGAGTTCGAGTCTTGAACAATGATTGGGCTATACCCTTCAGAGGCGGCTTTATTGAGCTCCTCAACATAAAGAGCATTATTTCTTTTTATTCGTATTCTTTTTACGGTTACGCCGGTTTGTTCCTCAAACCTTGAGATGCCATTGTTGATTAACTGCGAATAAGACCCTTTATAGAGTTCGGCAGGAAACAACACTAAAGGTTTGAATACTTGAGTGGTGGCTAAGGCTGTAGGGCATGTAAACAAAGCGGTTATCACGATGGTGGATAACAGCTTTTTAGGAGGGCATTTACATAACTGTTCTACAGTTTTTTTTAGTTTTAAAATACCATCTGCGTTCATTTTATGAGCATCTATTCTTTATAGTAATTATTAATAATACTGATTGCCCATACAAATTAAGCAGAGGGCATCTATGCCACTAGTTTATTAACACTTGCCCATTCTAACAACGATCTCTGTCGCATAATAACAATTTTACGGGCATTTATATTGCAAAAAAACGTGATGTGGATTCTAGGGTAAAGCTTTCAATTAAGAAAGCTTTATAACGAGGAAAGTGGTACTTGTTTTATCCTATCTTTTAATCTGTTTGTATGGATTGGACAAGCCTGTGTTTCATCTCCGACTTATTACTTAGCCAAAACATACTAACAGTGGAGATACCAATAATTACCGCGATAACAATGAAGCCATTTTCAATGTTGTTAGTGTGTGCGAGAAAAGCGATAAGAACATAGCTCAAACTTTGTACCGAAGTAGCAAACATACCAAGCCCACCATCCACGCGGCCTCTTTGTGATATTTCTATGGTGTGATGCATCCAATTGGTTCTAGCAATGCGAATTAAGGCATTAAAGAAACCGAAACCAAGAGTCAGTATTACGATATAAATGGGCTGCATGAAGAACGCCATTAGTAAGAGTACCGCCGTTAAAGCAAGCATTGAATATTGCATAATTCTTGGGTGAGAGGATAAATTCAAAATCTTCGCAACAAAAACCCCGGTTAATAACGACCCTAATCCGAAAGCCATGTTGTACCAAGCGACCCAATCCCCTGAAACGTTTTGTCCAGCAAACCATATAGGCACTAATTTTCCTAAAAAGGTAAGAGTAGGGTACGCCAAACAAGACAATACAATGAAGGCGTAAAAAGTGAGGTTCTGACTAAAAATAGATTTACTTTCTTTGAGTTGCTCAGTGAAAGTGACGTGCTTCGGGGTTCTTAACTGTTGACGATAAGGGGTAAAGTAATAACTGATGGCTGCAATGCTTGATGCCATCGCCGCAAACAAAGAAAATTCAAACATTCCCCACATTTCAAGCAATACAATGCCCAGCGCACCTGCCCCAAGCGTGGTTCCTTGCATTACAATTTCTTGATAACTCGAAATTTTAGCGTATTCATTTTTGTCGTAGTTTTCTTGTGTGAAGGCATTATTGGTATGCCAGGCAACGTTACTTGATACCCAAAATATGAGCTGTGATAAGGCGAGTAGCCAAACATTTCCTAGGTTCAATGCATAAGCCAACATGATGAGGGCAGCAGTAGATGCTTGGATTACTTGAGCTGAAATGAGAATGAGTCTACGTGATTGTCTGTCAATGATCGTCGCAAAAAAAGGGGTGACAACAAACGAGATGCTTGTACAAACTAGCGCGGTAAGTGCGACAAACGTTCCCATGTTTGGTTCTTTTAGCATTAACCATGGCAATGCCAGCATGAATAACCCTGAGCTTATTCCATCAAAAAATCGCCCTGTTAAATATGGT
The DNA here is from genome assembly GCF_013114625.1 of Vibrio sp. 99-70-13A1. Lineage (GTDB taxonomy): Bacteria > Pseudomonadota > Gammaproteobacteria > Enterobacterales > Vibrionaceae > Vibrio. The sequence goes on along the minus strand of NZ_VTXD01000002.1, from coordinate 175,713 downwards.
AGTGTTTTATTCTTCATTATTTTGTCCTATTGAGTGTAGCAACTGACTAATCTTCCCTGATGCTTACTCTAATACTTAAAGTTAACTTTAAGTAAAGGCATTTTTTCTTGAGGTTTAGACAAAGGGAATGAGTTTGGTAAGGGTAATAATGGGAGCGAAAGGGTTTAAAAGTTTTATTCGTTCGATTGATAGCTGCCGTAGATTGTATTGACCCTGAGCTGAATATTTCTAACAAAGCGAATTACTTTCATTGTTGAAAGGTGGGGCGAAGCTAATCCAAAAATGACCCAAAACAAAAAGGACCAAACGCTCACACGCTCAGCCCTTTATATTTCGGTCAATTATCTCTGCTTGAGTTCGTTAAATTTCGAAATCAAACTTAATATAATAGGTTCTGCCTACTTCAGTATCTTCGTAATCCTGCTCAGATTTATCTAAGCGTTCATCCGTTAAGTTAGTAATACCAGCTTTAACTGTAAAAGTGCTGTTGATGTCATATGAACCGCCAAGGGAAACTATTGAGTATCCGTCTAGGTTTTCGCCACCTGAATCTTTTTGTTCACCTGTGTAGTTTACTCCAGTGAAAAACGACAGATCTTTACTTGCAGCCCAGTGGATATTTAAATTAGCTAACCATTCGGGCGTGTATGAAATATCTGAATCATCCTCAGTGTCTTTAGCATCGGTATAGGTTGCATTGGAAACGAGAGACCAGTTGTCAAATAAGTCGATCTCACCTTCTAGTTCAATCCCTTTTGTTTCTACACGGTCAACGTTTTCATATTGAATGATTGTTGATGAACCATTGAAGAATGGGTCAAGATCTCGGTCTATTAAGTTTTTAACGTCATTGAAGAAGAGTGTTGCTTGAATATATCCACGATTTGCATAGTACATACTTGATAATTCATAGGTTTTCGACGTTTGAGCTTCTAAATCTGGGTTACCGATTAAGGTACAGCGACCGCCGCAACTGACTAGCGAGAAGTCTTCAGAAGACTGGAAAATTGTGGGTGCTTTAAAACCTTCACCATAACCGCCTTTAAAAGTGAAATTATCGATACCGTTATAGACAAGGTATGCCCTAGGACTAAAGTCATTACCAAATTGGTTATTATGAGTAATACGCCCACTTAAGGTTGCGGTGAGATCATCGGTGACGGATATTTCATCCTGAACATAAATGGCGTTCTGAGTTACTGAGCGGCTGCTTGTGTAATCCCTCTCATTTTCGATACTGGTGTAAGACATCTGTCCACCCGCCGAAATCACTTGGCTATCAAGCTCGGTTAAAACCAATCGACCATCGACGGTATGGTTATTTTGAGTCATCTCCGCTTCATCAACCATTGGGTGGAAGTTGTTTTCACTCACTTCTGAATTTTCATAGAAGTAAGAGAGATCGGACTCTCCCCACTCCCAGCCACGTTTATAACCAAGGGTTGTGGTTAATTTTTCACTGTCGTAGTCACTTTCGAATACCGAGTTTAAGTGACTGTAATAGCTGTACTCTTTTCTATCATCGTCAGCGAATAGCAGGTCAAAATAAACCTCATCATCATAAGTAGGCAGCCAAGTTAAGCTGGCTCGAAGTGTTTTTCGATCTTGCTGCGCTTGAGGGCTGAAATTGTCTCCGGCATTACTTGGAAACCAGGCTTCTTTATCACTGATATCTAATGACATGGTGTAAAGGAGTACGTCAGGAATGATAGAACCGGTGACAAAAACATTACCACTTTTCAGCTCACCGCTGGCATCAGATACTAGAGTGTTGCCGCTGTTATTTTCAGGAATGCTATAAGTCAGGCTACCTGCAACATAGGTATCATTTTCAGGTTTTTTAAGAATAACGTTAACAACACCACCAATCGCCTCACTACCATAAAGGGAAGACATGGGGCCGCGTACAACTTCGATTTGCTCGACAGAACTTAATGGAATACTGGATAAATCATATCCTGCACCACGGATCACGGTTTCACTAGAGCTGACTCGACGTCCATTCACTAAGAACAGGGTGTAATTACCATTTGAAGAGTTCTGGTTATGCAGACCTCGAATAATAATTTTAGATTCACTTCCTGTGCTTTTTGAAATGTGAACACCGGCGACACTTTCTAATGCTGTTGTTATGTCTGTTGCTGGCAGCTTATTTATTTCTTCGTTGGTGATCACCGAAATTGAAGCGGGTGCATCTTTAATGGAGGTTTCATTTTGTGATGCAGTCACAACCATTACATCCATAGTATTGGCGAACACAGAAAGTGGGAGAGCAGTTGAAAGGCTTAGTGCCACTGCAAGGCTTAATTTATATGGTTTCATAACATTCCTTTAAGAATTATCCTTTATTTGTATTTGTATTTGTATTTGAATTTGAATTTGAATTTGAATTCGCGAATAGCGAAGTTAAACCTTCAGCTAGCATCACTTGCCAGTTGAAGTAGTCATGACCACTCGAAGCTTCCTGTAAATGTACCGAGTACCCTTTTGATTTGAGGGTTTGGTAAAGTTGGTGGTTCGTTGTAAGAATGCTGTTTGGATGAGGTTCAACTTCAAACACACCAGCCGTTAGGTATATATCGATGTCTTTTTTAGGTTGAGAACGAACAAGTTCAGCGACCCAATTATCATGTTCTTTATAAAGAGCCAGTTCAGATTGAGGAGCCCACCAAAAAGAGCCGGATTGACTGATCACTTTGCCAAAGCGTTCTGGGTGCTGAAATGAAATATACATAGACGCTAACCCACCAAAACTTGAACCGGATAAGATGGTGTTCTCAGCTTTAGGGCAAATTCCCCAGCGTTGGCATAACCATGGCATCAATTCATTTGCCATAAACGCGGCATAAGCTTTGTTCGGGGTCAGTTCTTTTGCCCGAAGGCTCGGTGCTGGTGTGTTAACAAAAATGGCTCTCATTGGTGGGACCTTCTTTAGTGCTATTAGGTTGTCCAAAATGAGCGGTGTAGGCACTTTTTCTAGATAAGCGTCTCCATCAAACAGAATTAACAGTGGTGCATCTTTAGCGGTTTGATAGGTTTCATTCGGTTGATAGAAGGTGATTTTCCGCGAAAGTTCTTCGTTATCACTTTGATAGAGATGATCGAATATTTCCCCTTCAGGCTTACCCATTGATTTTGTGATGGAATCACTCGGGGCATTGGCAAGCGTTACTGTTGACGCTAATCCAAATAAATTGTCTGCAGCACCATATATTGGCTGTTGGTTAAGTGGATCGGGTTGGGCGGTCGCGAGTACTGCTCTTCTTTGCTCTCTACCTTTCGTTTCAATAATTTGAGGGACATTAGGTGCGATTCGATATGAAAGACGAGTGTCGGCTGGTACTTCAAAAGAACGGAACCAAATATGGCTGTTACCTAATTGACTTAGGTGCGCATGCCCGCCATAAGGTGAGCCAAGAACCCTGACATTTTCGGCTGGTCCCTTGTATAAAAAGGTGACGATCGCCGTGTTATTTTCCGTATATTCAACGAGCGGTGTGCCACCATTGGTATTCACGTCATGCCAGAATTTGGTTTCAGCGTCGGCTAGGTTTTGTTGAATTTGATGTGCCGTTTCCTGAATCTTCGGACTAATTAAACGTTCTTCAGGTGATACGTATTGAGTATCTTTAAGCGAAATGGTTTTGAGTAGAACGTTGACAATTACGCCAGCGGCATTAGATGAATTCGTTTCACCAGACGTATTAAGATCGGTAGAAGTCTTTTGGGCGACAAACTGAATTTCGTAATCGTCTGGTTTATTAATCAGCCAAAAGATCTCAGCCTCTTTAGTCGGTGAGTTGATTAGGGTTTTAATTACTTCCCCATTCGAATCCACTACACCTGCCCAATTGAGAACCTGAGTGCTTTTAATTCCCCCTCGGTAATAGCTTGGCTTGCCTACATGCACCTTGATGGTTTCATTACTCTTAACCTGGTAGTGCTGTCCTTTATTTAACTCTAAGGTATTCGCACTGACACCAGTCATAACCGCTCCCCAAAGCATTCCTAATAAGATTAATCTCATTAATTATTGTCCGTAATGATATTTATTATCATTTATGGTACTTTGAATTTCTCATCAGCAGTAGCGGATTTGGTTATGATTCCCAACCAATTTGTTATGTAAAATCGGCAGGTTAAAATGGCAAATAGACTCCCATCTTCATTTAATAAGAGTGCATTGATTCGTTGGGTAGAGCATCAAGATCGACATACATTGATGTCGGATACGCCTATGTCGAAAGAAGAGCTACTGGAAGGTGAACTCATTAATTACAAAGTGAATAACAGCTTTTCACTGCATGGTGGAACCTCTGATGAGCTGACTGATTTCCAAGTTATTTCGACCGCTAAGAAGGCATTAATTTTTGTTATTTTGCTGGAGGGAAAACTCGATTTTAGTTATGACGATACTCGGTTTGTATTTGATGCAACGGATGAACCTGTAGGGGTCGTCGTTAACTTAACGAAGCCTGCCACTTTTAGGCGTGTGATCCAAAAGGGGAATCATGTCACTAAACTGAATATTGTTTTGCCTGTTGAATGGGTAGAAGAACGAACTCAGACTGACACTAATGTTGGGTTCTTTATTTCTCAGCATATAGCCAATTTCAAACTGAACTTAACCGGGTCTGTATTGAAACTGACATCAGAGATTATCCTTAATAGTAACCCGAAAGAAAATACTGGAAAAATCAACTTAGAGTCGATGACTCAAAAGCTCATATCAGAAATTTTTTCGCAGATTAGTGATTGTGAAGATTTGAAATGTATTGAATCAGAAGAGCTGAATCGCGTCGATTTACGTGCCAGAAGTAACAAAAATGGGTATGTCATGGATTCTCTGGTGACTTTTATTGAAGCGAATCTGGAACGTGAATTACCGGCAAAAGAGTTAGCGCAATATGCTGCGATGAGTGAATCCAATTTGCAGCGTAAATTCAAAGCGGCGCTTGGGTGCAGTGTTCGTAGTTATATACGACGCAGAAGGTTAGATATTGCTCGTCAGCATTTAGAGCGAGGCGTTGCTACCGTCACGGAAGCTGCCTACAACGCAGGGTACAGACATCCATCTAACTTCACTATCGCGTTCAAAAAGGCGTTTGGTTATCCGCCGATGGCATCCATAAATCGAGAAATATAGCTCTTTGAGCTGGTGGAATTAAGACACTCTAAGATGCCGTTAAAGTATTCTAAAATGAGACAAATAAAAAAGGCTGAACTTTCTAGGTTCAGCCTTTTAGCCTAAGTCTTTTAGGTCCAGCAGTTTGGTTTATAGAGAACTAATCATTAATTAAAAGATTATTCTTCTTCAACAAAGTTGTCGGCGTAGCCTTTTGGTGGCGGTGTCCAACCACGCTCAGAGCGAGAGTGTTTGTCGGAACGATCCTTTTGCATATCCGCTTTCATACTTTCTTCAAGTTGAATGAAAATATCACGGTAGTTATTGTCGTAACGCTCATCTTCTGCAGCTGCAGCCCAAGCTTTGTAAAGTTTCTCTGATTTACGACTTTCCACTTTCTTGTATGTTGATTTTTGTTGTTCAACAAAGAATGGGTGATGCCCTAAAGCTCTTAGTGCCTCTGCGCCTACTTCAAGTGCCGAGTGGTAAGTTTCAGACTCAATAAAGTCAGCACCAGCTGATCTCAATCGGTAGCTATGACCACGGTCGAAACCACGAGCGAGGATCTTCACGTGAGGGTTGGTGTGCTTAACGTATTTGACCAACTCAACACTAGAGTCTTGATTATCTATGGCTACAACAAATAGTGCCGCTTCTTCGATCCCTGCGGTGTGGAGTAAATCTGGGCGAGTAGCATCACCAAAGTAGGATTTGATATTAATTTGTCTTAATAGATCAACTTGGTTTGCTTGGTGATCAAGTACCACAGTATTTACACCATTTGATACTAATAAACGGTTAACTATCTGACCAAAACGACCAATACCAGCGATAATCACTGTGCCTTTTTCTTCAATTTTATCTTCTTCACGATCGTTTGAGTCTTGCTGGTAGCGCGGCAAAATAACTTTGTCGAATAAGATAAATAGACCAGGGGTAAGGAACATTGAAAGTGCAACAACCAGTGATAATGTCTGAGCGATATCATTTGGTAGTACATGGTTTTGTACGGAGAAGCTTAATAGTACAAAACCGAATTCACCGGCTTGCGCGAGGCTCAGAGTGAATAACCAACGATCGCTATTCTTAATCTTAAAGATCAGCGCTAATGTGAATAACACCAATGCTTTAAGTGCCATTACACCAATAGTTAGCCCAATGATTAAGGCAAAGTCATCAAATAGAATACCAAAATCAATACCTGCACCTACGGTAATGAAGAACAAACCGAGTAACAAACCTTTGAAAGGGTCTATGTTTGATTCGAGTTCATGGCGGAATTCACTGTTGGCAAGTACTACGCCAGCTAAGAACGTGCCTAATGCAGGTGATAAACCCACAAGGCTCATTAATGCTGCGATACCAATTACCAGCATTAGTGCAGTCGCAGTAAAGATTTCACGAAGACCTGAGCTGGCAACAAAACGGAATAAAGGGCGGCTAAGGAAATGCCCACCGACCACCACAATGGCAATAGAGGCTGTGATTACCAGACCATAAGCCCAACCAGGCAAACCCACAACAAGACTGAGTTCATCATGATGTTCAGCGGCACTTGCTGTCGCACTTTGTGCCAGTTCGACAAGCTCAGGTAATGCTAACAGCGGAATGAAAGCTAGCATTGGAATAACGGCAATATCTTGGAACAACAGTACCGAGAAGGCATTTTGTCCGCCTTCTGTTTTACTTAAGCCTTTTTCATTAAAAGTTTGTAAAACGATAGCGGTCGAAGATAGAGCGAAAATCAAACCAATAGTCAGGGCGATAGTCCAAGGCTGCTCGAAATAGAGCGCAATACCCATCATAATCGCAATGGTGCCACCTACTTGTAAGCCACCTAATCCCATTAGCCTGTGTCTCATTGACCACAGCATTTTAGGTTCAAGTTCAAGACCCACCAAAAACAGCATCATCACTACGCCAAACTCGGCAAAGTGCTGAATAGTCGTGGTTTCTTCGCCCACTAAACCAATAATTGGTCCGATCACAACACCGGCAATCAGATAACCTAATACCGAACCTAACCCAAGCCGTTTTGCTATGGGTACGGCAATTACCGCAGCGGCTAGATAGATAAAAGCTTGTAAAAAATATCCAGTCATTGCTAATCCTTAACCATGATTTGTTCAAGATAGTGGTTGAGCTTCGCCGCTTTACCTGCTTCTTTATAGTCCACTTGATCTTCAACCAAAGCAGTGAGCAGCGCTTGATAGTTATCAGCGTGTCCACTAATGCGGTTTTCTTCTAGAGCGGTACGTGCGCCAAACAGCGCAAAAGGAGCAAGATAGTTCATGCCACATAGAGATGCGGTTTGCTCAATCGGATGTAGCAGTTCACGAATAGTAAAGTGGTTATAGCCGTCTGTTTGGTACGCGTCTTCTTTTCCGCCCGCTGTGATGCTACAAAAAATCGTTTTTCCTTCAAGAGAGTGACCATCAGTGCCGTAGGCGAAACCATATTCTAAGACGAGATCTTGCCATTCTTTCAAAATTGCAGGAGTGGAATACCAGTAAAGAGGGAATTGAAAAATGATGACATCATGATCAAGTAAGCGCTGTTGTTCTTTATCAATGTTGATATTGAATGTTGGATATTCAGCATAAAGATCAACAGCTGTTACGCCGTCAACTGAACTTGCTTGATCAAATAAAGGTTTATTTGCTTCCGAACGATGTTGCGAAGGGTGGGCAAATAGCACCAGAACTCTTTTTTTTGTCATAAGTCCTCTGTTAGCTTTCGCGCATTAATATGCAGGGTTAATGTAAATGCTCATAAATATATCGACACAATAAAGTATCAATACTTTGAGAACAATCTGTTAACCGCCTTTTTGAATGTAAATTAAGAGATCATCGAGCTGATTAACCGCAAGCGACGCTAAACTGCTAAATGGTTTTTCTTCACCATGAGTAATTAAGCAACTGGGCATATTGGCATTGTTTGCTGCTTCTAAGTCGTATAAATAGTCGCCCACATATAAAATTTGATTAGGTTGCAGTTGCCAAAGCTCTGCAAGTGCCAACAAGGCTTCAGGGTCTGGTTTTGGAGCGTATTGTTCACGAGAAATCACTTCTTTAACCATGATATTACAGTGATTGAGTTTGCACTGAGAGGCTTCAGCACAATTGCGTGTCACGATGCCTGTATGAAACTGATTACTTTCAAGGAAATTGAGTAGGGTATGGCAACCGGATAGTGGTGAAGAAGTTTCCGCATCACTGAGCTCATGATCTAGGATCAGCTTGTGTGCATATTCTCTATCTGAAGCATCAATAAAATTATCTGCGTGAGTCAAAATATCCTGGTTTTTAGGGCAATTTAATTGCTCTCTTAGATCTTGAAAGTTTATCTTTGAACTGACAAGAGTATTGTCTAAATCAAACACGACCGCTTTAATACTTTTTATATTAAGTGGAATTGGCACCACATCATCTCCTTAAGGTAACGTATTGATTTAAGTGTAGTCTGCATTTATATAGACTGTATGAGTCTTCATATTATTTTTTAAAAGTAAGAAAGGGAAAACTATGAGTAAGGATTTGCGTTTACAGTGCACAACCACAATTTCAGGGCACCATGAACCTAGCCCAGCAGAAATGTTTGCCCAGATGGCTGCATGGTGTGAAGAAAATGATATTACTCATGATACTTATGGTGAAGGACCTTTTTTACAAGGCTTTGAACAAAAAGTGGCGGATCTTCTCGGCTTTGAAGCGGGTGTGTTTGTGATTACCGGTACGATGAATCAGCCAACCGTATTAGAGTTAGTCTGCAAGGAAAAGAATAACCCTTTGGTGGCGATGCATGAGTCTAGTCATATTTATCGCCATGAGCGCCAGGGTTACCAGTTGCAAAATCGTTTTTCAGTGTTGCCTATTGGCAACGCGTTTAGAACGTGGAATGTTGATGATTTAAAAGCGTGGCCAGATACCTTATCTGCGGCACTGTATGAGCTTCCTATGCGAGAGATTGGCGGTCAGCTTCCAACTTGGCAAGAGCTTGAAGACATCAAACAGTACTGCAAAGAAGAATCTATTCACCTGCATTTAGATGGCGCTCGTTTATGGGAGACTGCTGCCTTTTTCCAGAAAGACTACAAAGAAATAGCTGAAGGTTTCAATAGTGCTTATGTGTCTCTATATAAAGGGCTAAATGGCATGGGCGGCTCTTTACTTCTTGGTGATAAAGCATTGATCAGTAAAGCCTCTGTATGGATGAAAAGGCAAGGTGGCAATGTGTATCACAGAACGCCTTATGTTGTTTCTGCTGCTATGCAGTTTGAGCAAAGAATCGCGATGATGCCGCAGTTATTCGAGCGTACGAAGCAAATTTATCAAATCCTACTAGATTACCCTCAATTGAAGGTAAACCCTGAACAGCCGCAATCCAACATGCTGCATTTATACTTACCGGTAAGTTATGAAAAAGCATTGGAAATCAGAGATAATTTTGCCGCTGAAAAGAGTATTTGGATAGGGCATCCAAGTATTACTGAATTGCCCAATCAGTCCAAAATAGAATGGTATGTGGGGGATAGACTATTGAATCTACCCGATCATGAATTCATCACATTCTTAGATGGCTTGGTTGTGGCTTTAGAAGCCTGATCCATTTGAAACGATTCTAGAGATATTAGAAGGTAAACAGGAGAGCATTAGGCTCTCCTTTTTTTGATCATTATTCTATCTGTTGGTGTTCAATCTATGGTGTTCAATCTATGGAGTTCAGCATGGGCTATTGGTAATCGAACAGCTGAAAGCCTAGAAATTACATGTATTGATTAATATAAACATCGACCAAAAACATAAATACAGGCACTGTGCTTAGTACACCAAAAAAGACAATTGGAACCCAGTTTTTCACTGGTTTTTTAGGCTGATTATTATCACTCATCAAATTAACCTCTTACGTGCCATTCAAAGCCGAACATAGAAAATTGAGCCACCGAATGTATACATGATTTATGAACAGCAGCATTGTGGCTTGGATACTACCAAATAAAGTGTAAGCGCTATATCCCTTTTTATATAAACGAATAAGCCTTCATAATTATTTTGAAGTGAACCAATGAAATAGGCTATTGTCGTAGAAGTTAATCGATTAATTTCTTTGGAGAAACAGGGTGAAAACACTCGGTAATATTATTTGGTTCTTATTTGGTGGCGTATTCATGGGTCTAGCTTGGTGGTTCTTTGGGATCTTAGCTTTCCTAACCATCGTCGGTATTCCATGGGGGCGTGCTTGTTTTGTAATGGGTAATTTTTCTTTCTTCCCATTTGGGCAAGAGGCGATTTCTCGCGATGAACTAACGAACGAAACTGATATTGGCACCAGTGCTTTTGGCATGCTTGGTAATATTATTTGGTTCTTGTTTGCCGGTATTTGGCTAGCGATTGGTCATATTGCTTCAGCAGTGGCTTGCTTCATTACCATAATCGGTATTCCATTTGCCATTCAGCATTTGAAGCTTGCGGTTATTTCACTCGCGCCGATTGGTAAAACAGTCGTTGATAAGCGCGAAGCAGAAGCTGCACGTGTAAGAAACTACAAAGGCTAACTAGGTTCAGAATAAACAGAGCCCTGCATGATGCAGGGCTCTTTAGTTTCTAATCAATAGACTGGATTGTTCGTTACTGATTAATGAAGTCTTTGAATCTTTGCTTCGTTTCAGCGTCAGCTTTGCTATACCAAAAGTGCAGCATTTCTTCAGTTGTATTGGCTGCAGCTGCACCTGAATCAATTTTAGCGGGTAATGTCACAGGTTGAACGACAGCAACTGAAGCAGTTGTTAATGCAGCAACTCCGCCTTTCTTATTGTAATCAGCCGCTTCTAAAGGGAATTTACGACCAATCTGCATGCCGCCTTTTACTAGCTTATCTTGACGAAGATCGATTGTGTTTTGGTTTCCATCCAGTAAGTTCCAATCAAGATTCTTCATGCCTACTTTTGCTTGGTCGATATTACGATAATCAGGCAAATCGAAAGTCAGTGTCGTGCCACTAGCCTCAAAAGTCGCAATAATAGTATCGCTATCAACAAACTCTCGCTCATTCCCTTGATCAAATGCCTGTTGATATTGGAAAACGATTTGGTTTTGACCATCAGGCACAGTCAAAGTCTTATGAGAAGAAAAAAGACCACCAGAGAGATCTGGGCTGGCTTCGTTTACCGCTAAAATATCGACACTGGAAGGGACTTCAATTTCTACGTCAGCGAATACCGCTGGAGCCGCTACGATGGCTGAAAGTAACGCGATGCTTTGTATTGTCTTCATAATCATACAATTGTTGTGGTCAGAGAAATTACAATCTCACGCGTAGGTCTCTATTTCAAGTGATGAAAGTGGGATTTAAAAATACTTGCCAAATCTTAACGAAACATTCATGTTCTAAGTCAAAATTGACTCAAAAATAGGGTAATGACTTGGATAACAAGCGCATGGAAAACTTTGAAAATCAGTTCAAAGTATTTATAGAACAGACAATGAAAACTGATGCTGCTCATGATATTAACCATGTGCTACGTGTTGTTAGAACCGCAAAGCAGTTATGCAAAGCTGAACAGGCAAGATTCGAAATTGTAATCCCTGCCGCTTATCTCCATGATTGTTTTACTTACCCCAAAGATCACCCTGAAAGGAAAAGCAGCGCTTTTATCGCAGCAGATAAGGCCATTGAGTTTCTTGGTGAAATTGATTATCCACCAGAGTATTTTGAGTCGATCCACCACGCCATTATTACTCATAGCTTTAGTGCGAACGTTACGCCCCAGACATTAGAAGCTGAAATTGTACAAGATGCAGATAGGTTAGATGCCCTTGGTGCTATTGGTATCGCGCGTTGTATTCAGGTGAGTGCTACTTTTGGCACTACCTTTTACTCTGATGATGACCCGTTTTGTGATTTGAGAAAGCCTGATGACAAAACTTATACGGTTGACCATTTTTATTCAAAGTTATTTAAGTTAGCCGATACCATGAAAACATCGTCGGGTAGACATGAAGCAAAGAAAAGAACCGAGTTCATGCGTTGCTACTTAGAACAATTAAGCATGGAAATCTAATTGTATTAAGGAAGTGTGAAGTCAGTGGTGTTTTATTTGGGTGAACATTTAAATATGCAACTAGAATTACTCGATAAATCAAAAGCCATCAGAAATAAGATGAGCTGCATAGCAATGTTGACTAGGTAAACTCGGCAAAAGGGATAAAAAGGGAATGGAACACCAACATGTTCAAGTGAGCCATGACATCGTCATTGAGGCTGAACTTAAAGAGCGGAATCAAGTGACTCAGGGCCTTCCTGGAACCGCGAGTATAGATCCAGCCAAGCAAGATATAGCTTTGCCACCTAGACCTTTAGTGGTGAACTATTCAATGGCTATCCCTGTGTGGTTCTTTAGCATCTTGTTTGCAAGTATCTGGCTTGTTTACTACCCAGCAATCATGGTGTCGTTTTACCTACTGGTTAGTGCAGTGACCTTTTTTGTTTATGCTTTCGATGCTTCTGCTAAGAATAATAATACTTGGCGAATCGATGACAGTTTATTTCATGTTTTATCATTAATTGGTGGGTGGTCTGGTGCTCTACTAGGGCAATGTATATTCAACCATAAATATTCCAATAAGACATTTGCTGCAATTTTTTGGTGCACTGCCGCGGCAAACTTTTTGTTTTTCGTATGGACGCTGACCGACTCAGGTAGTGTGCAACTAGAACTTATTTTAGGTTCATTACTAAATAGTTAGCCTAGACGTTAGGCTTTTCTAGAAGAATAGAAGAATAGAAGAATAGAAGAATAGAAGAATAGAAGAAAGCCCCGAATTAATCGGGGCTTTTTGTTTTATTCACTTTAAGTTACTAGAACTTAAGGTTTAATTACATTGCTGCTTCAAAGATTGCAGAAATCTCTTCATGTGTTGCTTGTTTAGGGTTAGTGAAACCACAAGCATCTTTCAGTGCGTTATCAGAAAGTGTTGGAATATCTTCTAACTTAGCACCTAGTTCTGCGATACCTGCTGGGATACCAACATCGTTCGCTAGGGCTACAATTGCGTCGATTGCTGCTTCAGCGCCTTTCTCTGGTGTCATGCCTTCAATATCAACACCCATTGCTTTTGCAACATCAGCAAGACGCTCTGGGCAAACGTGTGCGTTGTAGCGTTGTACGTGTGGAAGAAGAATTGCGTTACATACACCGTGAGGCAGGTCGTAGAAGCCACCTAGTTGGTGAGCCATTGCGTGAACATAACCTAGAGATGCATTGTTGAACGCCATACCAGCCATGAATTGTGCGTAAGCCATTTGCTCACGAGCTTCAATGTCATCACCGTTGCTTACTGCAGTTCTTAGGTGTGCTTGAACAAGTTCAATCGCTTTGATTGCTACCGCATCAGTAATTGGTGTTGCAGCAATAGAAACGTAAGCTTCAACAGCATGCGTTAATGCATCCATACCTGTTGCAGCTGTTAGAGATGCAGGCTTAGCAAGCATTAGCTCAGGATCGTTTACAGAAACAAGCGGCGTTGTGTGCTTGTCTACAATCGCCATCTTAATGTGACGATCTTCATCCGTGATGATACAGAAGCGAGTCATTTCAGATGCAGTACCAGCCGTCGTGTTGATAGCGATTAATGGCATCATTGGTTTTTCAGAAACGTCTACGCCTTCGTAGTCAGAGATGTTGCCGCCATTTGAAGCGACAAGCGCGATACCTTTTGCACAGTCGTGCGGAGAACCACCACCTAAAGAAATTACGAAATCACAGTCATTGTCTGTTAAAAGCTGTAGGCCATCGCGAACATTGCTCATTGTTGGGTTTGGTTGAGTGCCATCGAAAATAACAGCTTCTACACCACGGTCGCTCAGTAAGTCTTGTACTTGTTTAACGACACCGATTTGGTTAAGGATTTTATCCGTCACGATAAGACCCTTTTTGAAGCCTTGAGATTGGATGTTGTCTGCTGCGTCTTTCAGGCAACCAGCGCCCATTAAGTTTACTGTAGGGATGTAAAATGCACTCGCCATGGGAATACTCCAAGTTAATTATGATTTTTTTGTTGAGTTCATATTGGCGAATTCAGTGTTTTGAATTCTTGATCTGAAGCAATTTTAAAAGATAACTAACACTTTATGGGTACAGGTTGTGATTGCACGCAAATAGCAATCGTTTTTATGAAGGTAAGTGATGTTTGTATAAATAAGGCAGGTTGGTTTTATTTGATTATAAATGGAGCAACTTAGAGATAATGCCCCATTTAGAGTATAGGTGATTGTTTATTTTATTCTTTTAGTGAGTTACTTATCAGCAGTCTCAAGTGTCTCTTCACTGTCTGCTTGAACCTCATTAGATGAAAGTTCTGAGTTTTCTTCAGGCTCTTCATCGTAGTATTTAACTAAAAAAGGAGTCAGCATGACGGATGATGGTAAGAAGTGCTTCATAAAACCTCCACAGTAAGTATAGAAAGTTGAGTGAGAATACTTGGTTTATAGGTATGGTAATGACCTAAGATAAAGATGGCTTTGCGGAGAATCATGGATTTCTCGGCTAGTAAAATTATGTTTGATAATTACTAACAAGATCACAGCCTCAGTGATTAAGTTGGAGTAAAGATGATGCATATTCGATTTCGTTTTACGAATCTCGAAAATGCGTTTAAAGTTGCGCCAAAAAATTAGGAATGATTTATGAAATACGATTGGATATTTTTTGACGCTGATGAAACCTTGTTTCATTTTGACTCGTTTAAAGGTTTAGCGCTGATGTTTTCACGCTTTGGGGTTGAGTTTGGCAAATCAGAATTTGCTGAATACCAAAAAGTTAATTTGCCTTTGTGGGTTGACTACCAAGACGGTCGTATTACTGCAGAAGAATTGAAGCACACCCGATTTGTGCCGTGGGCTGAAAAGCTTGAAACCACCACTGCAAAACTAAACAGTGCGTTTTTAGAGGCGATGGCAGATATTTGTACGCTGTTACCTGGAGCAAAAGAGCTGATGGATGCGCTACACGGCAAAGTGAATATGGGCATCATCACAAATGGTTTCACCGAGCTTCAGGCCATTCGTTTAGAGCGAACAGGAATGACCGACTACTTTAAGCATGTAGTAATTTCGGAAGAGGTAGGGATCGCTAAGCCTGACTTTGGTATTTTTGACCACACGCATAAAATGATTGGCTCACCAGATAAAACCAGAATGTTAATGGTGGGAGACAATCCGCATTCTGACATTTTGGGCGGTATTGATTTTGGTATCGAAACTTGCTGGTTGAATGTAAACCAAAAAGAAACACCAGAAGGGGTAACGCCTCACTACCAAGTTTCTTCTTTGACTGAGCTTCAGCACTTATTAGTGAAAAGCTAAGATAAAAGGGCGACTTCCTTGAGATAAGCTAGATATAAATAAAAAGAAGAGCGCTCATTGCTCTTCTTTTTATTTACTGGTCAAGTGCTATTAAACAGGCACTACATAAAAGAAATTGTCGGTAAAATGGTTAACTTCGATGAATCAGGTGTGACTTTTTCGATGAGAACACCATTTCTACCCTGATCTTTTACGCTATATAAAGCTTCGTCTGCACGCTGAATTAATTCAGAATCGAGCAATGTATTCTTAAAATCATTTTCAAACATAGCTCCGCCAATCGAAAGGGTTGTTCGGTCACTGCATTTTGATGAATTATGCTCAATGTTGAGTTCGTGTAACTTAAGTTGTAGTTGGTTTATCTTCTTTTCTATTTCTTCAAGTTTCAAGCATTCCGTTAGAACCAAGAATTCATCACCGCCGTATCTAAAGACTTTGCATGTTTCGCTCGAAAAAGTGGTTCGAAGCAAGTGAGCCAAGGCTAGTAGCACTTCATCCCCTCTGATATGACCGTAACTATCATTAAATTGTTTGTAATAGTCGATATCAATCAGCAATACTGCAAGTTGGTTAGATGCTCTTTCAGACTCTTGTAAATTCTTGATAGAGGACGCAAGAGAAACCCGGTTATATAAGCCCGTGAGTGGGTCTAAATTCACTAGGTTATTCAGCTCTTTTTTCTGCTCTTCCAGTTGTTTTTTATGCTGCTTATTTTGTAAATCCACCGCGATGTAAGAACACAAATGTTTAATTAAAGACACATGATAATCTTGATAAGCGTGGCGAATATGGCTTTGTATCGTCAATATGCCTAGAGTTTTGTCATCAAGCACGAGTGGGATCATCATGATAGAAGGGTAGTCTTCTTCAGTTGTTCCTACAAAAGCATTATCGGTTGGTTTTGCATTAAGTAGATTTTGTAAAACGGCTGGTGAGAAATGCCCATGAACAAAAGATGCTTTATTATTGATGCAGTAAGTGCTCAAGGTTGATTCATCATCACAGTCTATTGTGAAAGGCTCAAGCAATTGCCCTAAGTCTATGAATTGGTCGTAATGTATTTGGTTTTTTTCTTCGTTATAAAGACCAAGTGCCAAACAATCTACATCCATAATTTTGCCTAAGTCTTTGTTTAAGCGGAAAACCATTTCTGTGAGATTATTATGCGATCCTAGGTATTCTCCAAATGAAGAGATGAGCTTAAGGTTCTTGGCAAGTGACTGGGCGTCTTCTAACTGTGGTCGCTCTGAATGCAGTTGGTATAACTGAGAAATAGAGTCGTTGATATTATCAGTGTGTATCGCAAGTGCTTTAGATTGCAGTTCAAGAGCATGTTCATAAATGTCACAACGCTGAGTTAAGTCATCGGTTCTATGACCGACTTCTTTTAATATTTCAGCAAAGTCGCGCATTAAGTTTGCGCTGCCGTATTCGTAGGTGAGTGAGATTGCTTTTGATAAGTGCGAATGAATGGCATCGAATCGTTGATGTTTAGATGCGCAACGACAGTATTCATGAAGAGCATCTAAGAGATAAATTTTGTCATTTAACTCTTCGGCACAAAGGATCGCAACTTTGAATTGTTCTAGTGACTCATCAATACGCCCTAAGATTTCAAGATGTGCTCCATAAGCATTGCCATAAAAGAAACTACCCAGTAAGTTTGGGTTAAGGTTCAATTGCTTTCGATATAATGCAAACTGCTTTTCAGCGACATCAAACTTGCCTAACTTGGTATTACTGTACGCTAAGTTGGTAAGAATAGGTTTTATAGCAATGTCTTCATCTTGCTTGCTGGTTTCCCAAGCTAATTCGCAATAGGAATGTGCTTTAGGGTAATCATGAGTTTCTAAAAAAATGTACCCAAGGTTTCCGTAAATCCGAGCAGCGAGCTTGATGTTATCAAGGTAACTGCATTCTGTTGCTTTTGTTAGCGCCACAATGGCTTCAGCGTAGTTACCGGTGCGAACCAGCGCAATGCCAACGCCATAATCAATATAATATTTAAGAGCGATAGATTGGGATGCTGAAGATTTGTGTTTAGCCTCTGCTAATTGTACAAGTGACTCTTGAAGTCGACCTTGTTTAAGCATTAAAAAGCCATGAACAAAAAACTTAACGGCACTTGGAATTGTTTCGTCTAAACGAATTGCTGCGTCTTCAATCTCTTGCCTAATGCTCATAATATCATTCGGGCTAGGAGCCTCGATCACATTATTTAATCGAACATCCAAGTAATGAGTAAAGCTCTTTGCATAATTCATGGAAACAGATACCTAAAGTTAAGTCTTTATATTGTACGAAGTATTGTTAAGTCTTTAAAGTAAAATGTATCTATTTGTAATCAGGTCGGTATCATCACCTGAATTCATAACGTAATACAGTAGTTTCGCTTAGTAAAAGGAAGTTTATGTTACACACTCATCGGTATAGCTTGTATGGCTGCACGGCGATTTTACTTTGGAGTTGCTTGATGGCGCTTTCGCGCAGTGTCTCTGAGCAGTTAGGTCCTATTGGTGGTGCTGCCTCGTTATATACGGTTAGTTCTATTCTACTTGTCATGGTTATGGGTATTCCTAAACTATCTAAATTTTCAAAGTCATACTTATTGATTGGTGGCGCGTTATTCGTTTGTTACGAAATTTTCTTATCATTGGCATTAGGTATGGCAAATAGCCGGCATCAAGCCATTGAAATGGCAGTGATCAATTATTTATGGCCAGCGATGACAGTGCTCGTTGCTGTTGTACTTAGTAAGAAGAAAACCAATCTATTAGTTTACCCAAGTATATTACTTGCCTTTTTTGGTGTGGCATGGAGCATTAGTGGTGATCAAGGCTTATCTGTTAGTCAGATTACTGCGAATATTGCGACTAACCCAGCGACGTACTCTATGGCATTTTTCGGTGCGATAATTTGGGCAATTTATTGCAACTACACACAAAAAGTAGCCAATGGTGAAAATGCGATCACTCTGTTCTTTATTGCGACGGCTGTGACCTTATGGATTCAATACGCAATAAGTAATGAAACAGGTATGACTTTCACAGTAGGAGCAAGCATAGATTTGTTCTTAGCGGGTCTTGTGATGGGAGCGGGCTACGCTCTTTGGAATATGGCGATTCTGGGTGGGAACATGGTGCTATTGGCTACGATGTCTTATTTCACTCCTATCTTTTCGACCTTGTTTTCATCTCTTATTTTAGGGCTTACATTGAGTGCTACTTTTTGGCAGGGGGTATTCATGGTGACAATAGGCTCAATTGCTTGCTGGTGGGTGACCAGAGAGAAAGTGAAGTCGCATGAGCTTGTTGAACAGGTAGAGCAAATAAAAGGTGAGAGCTAAGCAACCTTCTATTATATGAGCTCCTATTTATACGAGTTCCAATCTATTGGTAACTGCATACTTTATTGGAAACTGAATAATAGAAGGCTGAGTTGGTCTAAATTGAACAATTATGGAAGCCAGCGTACTAGCTTGCGATGTTCAAGTTTAGCTGTAATTCATAAGGGAGCTTAGATAGGCGGCGCTTTAACTTACGACGAGTGCGTTCTAAGTCATCGACAGCAATGGTGTGGGAGTCATCTGAATGCACATCCACATTGATACGAAGTTCTTGCCCCACTTTGGTTACGCCAGTGAGTTCTAAATCTTGTTCGGCTTCTTTATCTACCGCATTCACGTTTTGGTCAACTTTGTCACAAATGTCTTGTGTCGCAGACATCATTAACAATTCACGCATGGCTTCTTTCAGCATATCGAACGGAACTTTGATGAAGTAAAAAGACATCAGCAGCATCATCATTGGATCGGCATAAACCGCATACCCAGCAAGTGGTGACCAAGTTATCCCCCAAGCCACAACAAAACCAGCCGTGACCGCCACACTTAGTAATGTATCCATCTGCCATTGTTTAGATTCAGCTTCAATGAGACCTGAAGTGAAGTGGCGACTTTTACGTGCGATATACCACCATGCATAGCTACAGCCTATTACGTTTACTACACCGAATAAGGTTGCAATTGAAGCATCTACTTCACGACCACCCGTAAATAATGCTTCTACAGCTGAATAAAGCGAGTAACCGACAACCAGTAAAATCACAATAGCTTTAATTGCGATAACTATAGGTTCGATGATTGCTTTCCCGAAAGGAAACTCAGAGTCTGAAGGGCGATTAATGTAGCGAGAGGCAGCTAGTGACAATAAAGTTAACAGTAAACTGATTAATGAATACACACCATCAAAAACGATGACCAGAGAGCCAACCATTAAACCTAGTATTAAACCCCCGCCAGCAAAGCCAGAAGCTAAAAGGGCTGAGAAGATTAATACTCGGTTTTCGTTTTGGCTTTTCCTGTCACACATGCTGTTTTCCTGATGCTCTTGATAACTTCATTGTTCTCAGAACAGCGTGATTTTACAAACTTTATCTGTGTGTTAGATAGGTTGAAGAATTGATATTTATTCTTAATTTAATAATTTCAATATGTTAGCGATTGTCTTGCCTGTCAATATATTTGACTGTGACTGATTTGTGTCCAATCTAGAAGTCAAATAAGTAATCGCTGAGTTTATCGGCAAGCCAGCTCATTCCCGGATGTTCTGTCATACCTGCTGCAATAAACATGCAGTAATCTTCTTGATCAAGACCGTAGGTATGTTTGATCACTGCCAGTTTTTGTTGGCGAAGAAGGTGGCGAATTAAAGGCTCTGGCAATACGCCCCATGCATCATCACGAAGAATGGTATCTAGCATGTAATCAAAGCTAGAGAAACCAATGTAGCGGCGCGAAAAGGGTTCAAGCTCAGGATTATCTTTCTCGTTCAGATACACCATAGTGGCTTGCATAGCATTTCGCAGATCTTCGTCTGATACTCGGCGCATCGCACTGAGAGGGTGTTCTTTATTACACACCGACATCATGCGAATTTTGCCCAGTGGGTTGTAGATCATCTTAGGATCATCGACTCGTTCATAGTCGACACCAAACGCAAAGTCGACTTGCTGAGTTTCCACGAGGTTGGCGAGATCACCACTTGAAGCCAGTACAAAATTAAAGGAAGTGGAAGGGTAACGGCTGTTTAGTGTGTGAGACAAATCTTGCCACATTTCATCTGGGAGGGAATCATCTCTGGCTATCCAAATTTCCGCATTAAATTCGGCAGAAGCTTGTGAACAGGTTTGCTTGATACGAGCTTCAATGGCAAGCATGCCCTCACAATCTTTATAGATGGCTTTACCCGCCTCGGATAATTCTACGTGGTTACCACTTCGAATAAACAACTCAACGTCTAAGTCTTTTTCAAGTGCTTTGATCGACATGCTTAACTTGGTGCGGTTACATTCTAGCTGGCGAGCAGCTTCTGAAACTGAGCCTAAATCGGCAATAGAACAGAATGCTTGAATTTGAGAGAGGTTCATTTCACTTCCGAGTGGGATTGAGTTCGTGAGACATAATACGAATATTGTGCTGACTATCTTAGAATTAGTCCATCATTGAGTGATAAGTCTATGACGAATTGATGGATTTAGTTTACTCTGATGAAGTTCCGAATCTACAAGAAGTAACGATGGAGGCCATGATGGCGAATGAATGGGACGAATACGCACTGAATTGGGAAAAAGACCAAACAACAGGCGTGTTCGCACAATCAGTTTTTGAACAACTCACGCAGTTGGTTGATTTAGATGGAACTCGTGTTCTTGATTTTGGTTGTGGTACTGGGTTGCTCAGCCAAAAGGTATCCCCTTTAGCAAAAGAGATCATCGCGATGGATATCTCTGAAGCAATGATTGAAGAATTGGATAAAAAAGAGCTAGAGAACGTAGAACCAGTTGTTGATTATCTTTCTCGCGGCTTAGCGGCTCAACATCCTGCTTTTAGACGTCAATTCGACGTAGTTGTCGCGTCTTCTGTATGTGGCTTTGTACCAAACTTGCAAGATACCGTAAGTTTGATTTACACATTACTTGAAGAAGACGGTTCATTTATTCATTGGGATTGGTGTGTTGAAAGTGATGAAGAAGAGTTTGGCTTAACGGTAGATCGCTCTGAAAGCGTATTACTTGCTGCTGGTTTTTCTTCTGTTGAAGTGTCTATACCGTTTTCAATTGAAACCCCTAAAGGTACTTTCTCTGTATTAATGGGTGTAGGCAAGAAATCGTCAATACCAAGCTTGTAATGGCGTAAGTAATCGCTTAGATGTGGGTTCTATAAGTTCACCATATATTATTCAATAAGCTTTGCTGAATCACTGTCTATTGAATAAATCATCAAGCGTCATACATAAAGGGTATGTTTCCATAATGGAAATGTACCCTTTGTTATATTTCACTAGTGGAAACCAAATCCAGCGTCTAAAATAACCCTATAAATTATCTCTTTTTAGGTAAAAGGGTTTCTGCATGAGCCAACAACCTTCTGATTCACCGCGTTCAAGCCTTACTAAACAGCAACAACGATTCCGCGATATTATTTCTGATATGAGCTTATCCCCTAAACAGAAATCGAACTATTTAGCGTTAGAAGCTGAAGCCAGCCTGCCTTATGTACAGGTGAGTGATGAAGTTAAATTAGCGTTAGATGAAGGCGTGTTGTGTGACATGTTTGAAGGTCATGCCCCATTTAAGCCGCGCTATGTCTTACCAGATTATTCCAAATACTTGTTTCAAGGCTCAGAGTATTTAGAACTTAGTGCGGCGACCAATTTTGATGAAGCATTGAACATGCTAACCATCATCTATCATCATGTGCCATCAGTAACGTCTATTCCTGTTTACTTAGGTCAGCTCGATGACGTCTTGATGCCGTTCGTTGGTGATTTAACCGATGAACAAATTTATCAAAAATTGAAACTGTTTTGGATAATGCTGGATAGAACGCTGCCGGATGCCTTTATGCATGTGAACATTGGCCCTGCCGATAACATTGTTTGCCGAACTATCCTGCGTGTCGATGCCGAACTGAAGCAAATTGCTCCAAACCTAACTTTCATGTACGACCCTGCGATCACTCCTGATGATTTACTGCGCCAAGCGACCTCAAATATCTGTGAGTGCAGTAAACCTCATATTGCTAATTACCCTGCTCATGCCAAGGCATACGGTGAGAAGAAATTCGGCATTGTGAGTTGCTACAATTCTCTTCCTCTTGCTGGTGGCTCTAATACTTTAGTTCGTATGAACTTAAAAGAGGTTGCTCTCAAGTCAGTGGATAGCGTTGATTTCCTGAATCAGGTCTTACCTTCATATAGCCGTACAATGGTTGAGCTAATGGATGCGCGCTGCACTTTTTTACACGAAGACTCTCATTTCTTTGAAGGGTTTTTAGCTAAAGAAGGGCTTGTTGAAGAAAGCCGCTTCGCGCCTATGTTTGGCATTTATGGCATGGCGGAAGCTGTGAATATTTTGCTGGAAAAAGAAGGAAAAGTGGGCGCTTATGGCTTGAATGATGAGTCTAACCAGTTAGGTCATCGTATCTCGCAAAAACTTGCTGAAATTGTTGAAATGTCAGACGTTAAGTATGGCTTAAATGGAAAAGCCTTACTGCACGCTCAAGGTGGTATCAGCTTAGATAAAGAAGTGACGCCTGGTGTGCGAATCCCTTATGGAACAGAACCCGACCCTATTTCTTATGTACGAGCAACAGCAGGGCATCATCAGTTTTATACCTCTGGCATCAGTGACATCTTAACTATTGATGAGACCGTTAAATCAAACCCTGAAGCGATGTTTAACTTGTGTAAAGGCGCGATTCAAGCTGGCTATCGCGAATTTACCGCGAATGTTGCCTCTAATGATTTAGTCCGTGTGACGGGCTATATGGTGAAGTTGTCTGATATGGCAAAATTTGATGATGAAGGCTCTCGAACTAATACAACTTTCTTAGGTGCAGAAGCGGCTAAAAATACCGGCATCCTAGAAAGAAAACCTCGTGTCGCCAGTTTAGAAGTGTCACCTGTATACGAATAAATAAAAGGTATTTCCAGTGAATACATTTAACCAATTTCTGATCTAACAACTCATGGCTAGGGTTTATAATAATAAGACAGAAAAACAAGCGAAGGTCAGCCGTGTGCTGACCTTTTCTTGTGTTGACGGGCCTGGCAACAGGCTGGTCCTTTTTCTCCAAGGATGTAACTTTGATTGCATCACATGCCACAATCCTCATACCATCAATCACTGTAATTCCTGTGGTGATTGCGTTACACAATGTCCAAGCAATGCTCTGGAAATCAATTCGTCAGGTAAGGTGACTTGGGACTCGGTCGCGTGTACTCATTGCGATCAGTGCATTGATATTTGCACTCATAAATCCAGCCCTAAAATTACTGAAATGACAGTGTCAGATGTGATGGCTGAAATACAAAAAAACCAGTTCTTTTTAAGTGGCATTACCATTTCTGGTGGAGAAGCCACTCTACAGCTGCCCTTTATTATCGAGCTATTTAAACAGATCAAAGAAGATCCACAGCTTGCCCATCTGACTTGTTTTATTGATAGTAATGGCTCATTGCCTATATCTGGATGGGAGAGAGTCTTGCCTTACTTAGATGGTGCGATGATTGACCTAAAATCTTGGCAAGAAGAGACCCATCAATGGCTGGTTGGTCGTGGTAATCACCGTGTTTTTGAGACTATTCGCTTTCTTAATGAGAGAGGAAAGCTGCATGAAGTTCGGCTGCTACATATCCCAAACAAGAGCGATTTAGACTTAGAAGTGGAGCAAGTCGGACAATATCTGAAAGCTTTATCTAGCTCGGTTCAAATTCGCTTGAATGCGTTTCAGCACCATGGTGTGGTAGGGCAAGCTTTGCAGTGGTCAAAATGCAGTCGAGAGCAAATGGAAAGCTTTCACAACAAGCTGCATTTAATCGTACAAAGACCTATGCTCACCCCTGATGTGTATACGTAATACTGAGGTTTACATGTAATTGCTGCGTGATTAAGTGGACGCTAAAAATTGCTCACACAGCCACTTAATTGCAGGATCGTTCATATTAGGTTTGTTCCATACAAGGCTGTACGCGACTTTGCCATAATCGAATGGTAAAGGTTTACTGATGAGCCCTTTGGCTTGCAGAGCGCTGTTTGACCAGGCTTTTGAACAGGTGAATAAGAAAGGGGTGTGGTGGCAAAGCACCGCAGCCTCTCCAAAATCCGCTACATTAATCGCAATATCTCTCGGTTTGTACTGCTGAACTAAATTTTGCTCAAAATATGGCTGCGTCAGCTCGTTTTCTAAAATTCCAATATGTTTATGATGCAGATATTCATCGATGGTCAAAGGCTTATCAGCGAGTGGGTGAGCGTTGTTCATCAAGCAAATCATTTCATCTTCACAAATAGTCTTCCAAATAAGATCTTTGTTCTCGGTCGGAGGCTGTGAAATATCATGAGGCAACAGAATGCAATTCACTTTTCCACTTAATAGAGCGTCAAATCCCAGTTGCTGTTTTGAATAGATGTTAAGCGTAGCACTCGGGGCGAGTTCTGTTGTGATACGGCTAATCGTTGAAGCAAACACTTCAAAAGTACTTTCGCGCATGGAAAGAGAAAAACTGCCTTTGTATTCTGCAGGGCAAAAATTCTGCTGGTGCAAAAGCCCATTCATGCTAGAAAGAATCGCGTGGATGGTCGGGGCAATTTTGATGGCAAAAGGGGTTGGAATGAGCTTGGTACCGTCACGGTAAAATAAGTCATCGCTTAAAATATCACGAAGCTGAGAAAGCGTTTTACTCACACTTGATGGGCTAACACAAAGTTGCTCGGCAGTTTGAGTAACGCTATGAGTATTCAGCATAATATGTAAAGCGGTTAAGTGCTTTAAACTGACACGAGAAAGGTGTAGGTAATCCATTGAAGGCTCAAAGGTCATTATTTTTTATTGAGCGCATTATACGTGTGCCCAAACAAAATTGGGCACATAATTCGCTGCTTATATCTCAGTACTAAGTAATCAGTGACCTGTAACCAGTAACTATCAACCAAGAGCCAAAACTAGCAACGCACGAAAAACAAAAATGCAATTATGAGTCGTACTTAAGTTTCACTTGTCGCGGTGGCTTGTTCGAAGACTTGCTGTACCTCATCTAGCGTAAGCGGGTTAGCAATTGCACCAATGTTTTTGACTGTCTGACCATGGATGATTTGTTTCACGGCTAGTTCGACAAGTTTGCCCGATTTGGTTTTCGGTATATCAGACAGCGGGAGAATAAGCCTTGGTACATGCCTTGGAGAACATCGGCTTCGAAGCAGGTTTTTTATTGTCTTGATAAGCTCGTCGGTGAGTGTATGTTTTTCAGTGGTTTTCACAAACAGCACAATCACTTCATCTGTGCCTTGCTGTAATCCTACCGCGATTGAATCGACGATTTCTTCCATCGTATTCACTTGCTGATAAATTTCTCCTGTGCCGATTCTCACCCCTCCAGGGTTTAAAGTCGTATCGCTGCGACCAAAAAAGATCATGCCTTGATTTTCGGTTGGAAAAACATCATCACCGTGATGCCAGATCCCATCAAACTTATCCCAATAACTGGCATGATACTTTTCTCCATTATCTCCCCAAAAGCCGATGGGCTGATTTGGAAAGCTGTTCAAGCATGCCAGTTCGCCTCTTTGATTTGTGTGTGGAGTGCCATGCTCATCGATAGCTTGAATATCTAAACCAAGTGCACTGCTTTGACATTCACCTCGAAAAACAGGGCTGATGGGATTACCTAAGACAAAGCAGCCACAGATATCTGTCCCACCTGAAATTGAAGCCAAATGCAGATCGCGTTTGATATTCTGATAAACAAAATCAAACTGCTCTGGGTACAGAACTGATCCCGTAGAACAAAGGGTTTTTAGATGATGGAGGTTGTGCTCAGATGTGGGAGAGTAATGCGATTTTTGGAGAGCTTCTAGGTATTTCGCGGATGTACCGAATAGGGTGATTTGGTGTTGTTCGGCTAATTCCCATAAAACACTGGGTGATGGATATATAGGGCTACCATCATAAATGACAAGAGTTGCACCACTTGCTAGGGCTGAAACGTGCCAATTCCACATCATCCAACCACAGGTTGTGTAATAAAACACGCGATCTTGCGGTTTGATATCGCTATGAAGCTGGTGTTCTTTTAGGTGGTTGAGCGTGGTGCCACCAACGGAGTGGACAATGCATTTTGGTTTTCCAGTGGTGCCTGACGAGTAAAGAACAAATAATGGGTCATTAAAGTTAACGCGTTGAAATTCAATGGTTGTGGCTTCAAAAGAATTGAGCACCTCTTGCCATAATAGAGGCGTATTCGCAGCTGGCATTTTTCCTGAACTTGTATTCGGACTGGCTTGATATTGAATTTCTACGCAACGAATTAAACTGGGTAATTGAGAAGCGATTTGATGGTTTTTACTCACCATGGAATGATATTTCCCATTGAATGTATAACCATCGCAATAAAATAGAATTTTTGGTTTAACTTGGCTAAAGCGCTCTACCACGCTTTCTACACCGAAATCGGGTGATGTTGAAGTCCAGATTGCACCAAGGCTGGTGGTAGCCAGCATCGCAATTAACGTTTCAGATAGATGAGGTAAATAGCCCGCAACAGTGTCACCTTGCTTAACACCTTGAGCCTGTAGCCATTGCTGTACAGAAGAAACGCGTTCGTAAAGTTGTTGCCAAGTCAGTGAACGGTTTTCACCACTTTCATTAGCGAAAATGACAGCTAATTCATTTGGATATTGATGAGCATATCCAAGTAAATTCTCTGCGTAGTTGAGCTTTGCATGTGGGAACCATTGTGTGTCTCTAGCGTCTACAAAATCCTGCCATTTTGCTTGTCCTGCCGCTTTAATGTCTTGCCCTTTGTTGCCTTTTACATGGCAAAAATCCCACACCTCTTCCCAAAAAATCGAGTCATTTTTCACTGACCAATCATGAAGTTGCGTGAAATTAGTGACAGATTCATGATGCTGGAAAATTCGGTCAATAAATCGCTGGATGTTCGAGCTTTTAATGCGCTCAGTTGTTGGTGTCCAGATAGGTTGTTGGATCGGCATAGTTCCCTCATTTTTTACGAATTCCATGAAGTTATTTTTGTGGCACACGAGTCGCTTGTCAAAAAATAGGCGATAAAACATTCAATTGATTAGTAAGGTAAAAAACCTTAAATGTAAATTATTTGTTACATTGGTTGGTGTGCTGATTTGACTAAGGATATTGGCAGTAGGGCATCAAGTGGGTAGGCTTAATGTGAATGAATTGTTAAATTAATGGCAATTTTTACAAAGGAGAAGGGGTGATGACTCAATATCATTCCAAGCCTGTTGATGAAGCTGGTATCGTCGATTGGAGCAAGGAAGAAGATCGAATTTGGCATGATTTAGTCGTTCGCCAATTAGACAAGGTTAATGATAAAGCCTGCCAAGCCTATTTGGATGGTTTAGACACGTTAAATCTTTCAATAGATAGGGTGCCGCAGTTACCTGAAATTAATGCTGTATTGCAAAGAGAAACAGGGTGGAGCGTTGAACCTGTTCCTGCTTTGATTAATTTCGACCGATTTTTTGATTTATTAGCGAATAAAAAATTCCCTGTTGCGACTTTTTTACGAAGCCGAGAGGAATTTGATTACTTACAAGAACCAGATTTCTTTCATGAGGTGTTTGGTCACTGCGCTATGCTTACCCACCCAGATTTTGCCTCGTTTACTCACAAGTATGGGCAGATCGGGCAGAAAGCTACGGGCAAAGAAAGGGCTTATTTAGCACGGCTATATTGGTTTACTGTTGAATTTGGTTTAGTGAAAGAAAAAGGTCAAACCAAGATTTACGGTGGTGGAATACTCTCTTCACCTGGCGAAACCACTTATTCGCTAGGTAACCCTAAAAAACGGCATCAACCATTTAATGTTGAAAACGTATTAAGAACGCCTTACCGAATCGATATTATGCAACCCACTTATTTCGAGTTAGGCGATATCACTGAGCTCTACCAATTGAGCCAAATGGATTTAATGGCACAAGTTCATAATGCTATGGAGTTGGGCTTATTTACCCCACTTTTTGAGAAAAAGGAAGTTACACATGCTGGATGAATTACGTTGTGAAGCCTGCAGTACAGATGCTCAAGCTTTATCTGCCGAAGATCGTAGGTTGTTGTTCACGGAATTGACGGGATGGGACATGCTAGATAGAGAGGGTATTCCTCAGCTAGAAAAAGTGTATAAGTTTAAGAACTTCAAACTAGCATGGGCTTTCTCAAATAAAGTCGCAGAGCTTGCCGAAGATGAATTTCATCACCCTTCTATACTGTTGGAATGGGGGCAGGTCACCATTACATGGTGGAGCCATTCGATTAAAGGTTTACATCGTAATGATTTTATCTGTGCTTCAAAATGCGATGCACTGAATTAAGTTATTTAATAGGCTGCGGTTTAACGGTTTAACGGTTTAACGGTTTAACGGTTTAGTTAAGATAATAGTAAAAAGACACATAGCCTAGAGGTCTTCCCTTTAGGCTATTTTTTTAGTTTTATTATCTTCGAAGTCGTTCTTCTTATTGGTTGATAACCCCTTACCGAGATCAATACTATTTTCAAAGCTGTGAGTTTCAAGTAAATCAGTGAGTGCACAAACGCTAACCGGTTTAGATTTTAAGTAACCTTGGATATAGTCACATTGATAGTTAGTCAGCGTTGCCAGCTGAGATTCTGTTTCTACGCCTTCAGCCACGACGGGTAATGAAATGGTGTGAGCCATGTTTATGATCGCTTTACATAACTTAGCTGATTTGCAATCTGGGCTGTCAATATTATCGATGAAACTTTTGTCCATTTTTAAAATATCTATCGGATAATCACACAGTACTGCAAGTGAGGAGTACCCTGAACCAAAATCATCAAGGTAAATCGAAACACCCAGCGCCTTAATTTTTTTCAGTGCGCTTACTGTGCATTCAGAGTTGCTAAGCAGTAGTGACTCGGTTATCTCAACTCCCAATAACCGTGGGGGGAAGCTGGCGTGTTCTAGTACAGCCTCTAGTGTATGTAATATATGGTTTGACTCGAATTGCTTTGCAGAAACATTAATATTAATCCTAGGAACATGCTTAACCAACGGGTTAAGCCACAATTGCTCGAGTGTACGACAGGCTCTTTTTACCACCCAATCGCCAATTTTTATAATCAATCCGGTTTCTTCGGCGATTGGAATAAAGTCTGCGGGGGAAATTGGACCATAGTCTTTATGGGTCCAGCGCAGCAAAGCTTCAACACCGCTAATGGACTGTGTTTTTTGGCAGTAGATGGGTTGATACGCAAGGAACAGTTGCTGTAAAGCCACGGCTTGCGTCAGTTCTTGCTCTAAAGTGAATCTTTGCTTGGCTTGAATAAACATCGTATCGTCAAAAAAAACGATTCGGTCATTGGCGGAACGTTTAGCCTTATACATGGCAGTATCGGCCTCGCGTAAAATTTGCGCCACAGTCTGGCAATGCTTATTGACCATAGAAATACCAATACTGGCACCGACATGGCAAGTGCGCCCTTGGATATTATAGGGCTGAGCAAGTAATTCATTATAGCGTTTCGCAATCATACCCAGAGATTCAGGGTCAACATTGTTGTATAAACAAACAACAAACTCATCCCCTCCAAATCGATAACACTTATCTCCGAGCCGAGTGCTTTCCGTCAACCTAGTAGCAACCTGCTGTAAGACATTGTCACCCACCAAATGCCCCATAGAGTCGTTGATGACTTTAAAGCGGTCTAAATCGATGAACAACACTGCAAACCCGTTCTCCGGGTGAGTTTTTAAACTAGCGACCTTATGTGTTAGGTGTAAATTCAGAGCTTGTCGGTTATATAAATTGGTTAGATCATCACGGATGGCTTGCTGTTCTATCGAGCGGGTTTTATCTTCTACAAGCTTATTTGAAATGGCTAACCGGTTAGCGTAAAAGCGCGCTCCCCAAGCAACAGAGTAAGTTAGCAAAGCGATGAGGAAGACACAAAATCCCCCATAAAGAAAAGTGCTATGGCTATTATCCAGCTGTGAAACCTCTATTCGCCAAGTGGTATCTAGGGAAGGTAGATACAACTCTTTTGAGCGAGACACTTCCTGTTCAAGCCCTGTGACTTTTATAAGCCTGCTATTTATATGAGATTCAAAAATAGGAGTTGGAGAATAATCATCAGCCTGGAAAACATTAATGTTGAATGATTGGGCGTTAACTTCGTCTTTCCAGGTTTTACCTAAAAATTCATAGAAAAGAATGTGTGAAACAACAAAGCCTTTTAATTGCTTTGATTCGGAAATAACGGGAAGAAATAAGCGACTGCCAATGAAGCCATCTTGTATGAAAGGAGAAGCAACAATTTGGTCTTTTTGAACGGCATTACGCATAGCTTCAAGGTGTTCACAATTCCCCGCTATTGGGAGACCTAAATAATCGCTTCCTTCAAATTTTGGAGAAACATAAAGGGCTGGGAAGAAGGAACGTTCCATTTTCTTAATGCATTCGATAAACGCAGGGTCGTTAGATTTTCGTGTTAGTACTTTATACCCCAGCAGACCTTGGCTTGCTGCATCTTCCTCTAAGAGACTAATGTTTTCAGCCGTGACAATTGGAGCCCAAATAACGGACTGGATAGCAGAATCAATACCTGTCCTTTGATCAAGAAAATACTGGAACTGTTCTTGATTAGGGTTGTTGGCGTGAAGGAGAAATGCACGAGTGGAGTACATGAGTTCGGAGAGATCTTCGAAAGATGCATTTAACGCTTTAATCTTATTATTGAACTGTATATCGAGTTGGTCATGTAAGCGTCGAGATTCATAGAAACCAATGGTGAGAAAACTTGCGATTGCCGTAAGAATACCAATAGACCAAATTAAACGGTTCATCTTTCGATTAATGAGACGAAGCACATCCATAACTCCATTTTATAGAACTGAAGTCATAATAGTGATAAGAAAGTTAATTGCAAATGATAATTGTTACTGAAAGTGGCTGTTGGATGATTAATCGGCGGAATTAAGTTTTGGTTATTGAAAGTCTGTAATTTTGAAGTGTTTAGCCATGATTTTATTAGGGTTTAATAGCCGGAATATACGGTCTTTTTACCTACCTAATATAATGCCTACCCACGACTATGGACACCCATTGATAGAGCTTTGTCTTAGGGTGGATAGGCTTACTTAGCTACTTAGCTACTTAGCTACTTAGTTACTTAGTTACTTAGTTATTTGGTTACTCAGGTAACTAGCGCGCGAGTTTATGGTGAGCTCTTGAGAAATGCCCCGCACAGAAAGCGCCGACAATAGAAAGTTCCCCAGCTAAACACAATGCCGCGCATACTTCAGCTAAGGCTTGTGATTTACCGTTACCATGTAATCCCATTAAGTCTAAGCAGGCTTTTTGACTAGGCAGAGCAGTACCGCCACCGACGGTTCCTAGCATTAGATTAGGTAAAGTCACACTCGCGTATAAACCACCTTCATTGTTCAGTTCCATACGAGTCATTCCAATGGCTGACTCAGCAACACAAGCGGCATCTTGACCACAAGCGATATATAGAGCAGCTAAGGCATTGGCATAGTGTGCATTAATGCCAATAGTGCCACTTAATGCTCCGCCTACCGTGGTCATTTGACCAAATTGAACCATCTTTTTAGGCGTTGTATGCAAATGTTTTTGAACCAGCTCGGCTGAAATATTCACCTCAGCGGTCACTTTTTTACCGCGAACGCTGCGTAAAGTTTGTGTATTAGCTTTCTTATCACCAGACAAATTACCATCTAAAAACGCATGGTCAGGTGCAACAGGGGTGTTTTCAATAATGAACTCAAATACGGCATTAGTCGCAATCGTCACCATATTTTGACCTGAGGCATCACCTGTCAAAAACTCAAAAACCAAATAAACGTGGTTGCCTTCAATATTGATATTAATGTCTGTGAGTTTGCCATGCGAAGTGGTTGCTTCTGCAATGTCTTTGAACGTTTGATATTGAGTAACAGCCCAAGCTACGAATTGACCTGCTTCCACTAGCCCTTTAAATGCGAAACCTGGTGTTCGAGTTACCCCTTCGTTAAGCAGCATTGCGCTTGCTCCACCACATGCGGTTAAAAGCTTTGAACCGCGGTTGTACGAAGCAACTAAGGCTGCTTCAGTAGTAGCCAGTGGCACTAGGTAATCCCCTTCAGCAAATAAACCATTCACTCTTAGCGGCCCCGCAACACCAACAGGTACTTTGACGGTACCAATAAAGTGCTCAATGTTCTTCTCATAAGCCTGATATTGCTTTTGAGTATGGCTATCGAGAAGTTGTGCTTGTGCTTGGGCATTGCTTAAAGCATCCCAACGACGTTCGAGGTTCTTTTCTGTTAGGTATGGGCTTGGTGTCAGTTTGTTTGTTGGTTTCTCAAAGTGAGGTTCAAGCTTTTTTGCTAACTCTTCTGCAGAGATATCGCCTCCTAAGATGGAGACATAGTCGCGGCGATGAAGATTGAGTTTTGGCATAGTGGTACAAGGTCAATAATTTTCGCTGATTTTACCGAGTAAAATCTCAGAAACAAGGCTTGGATATAATGAGTTACAGTTTGTTGAAGATAAGCTGCTATTTAAGCTTAATATCGGCAATTTTAAAGATGATCATTTATAGAACCTATGCATTGTAGGGTTCGTATTTTATGAATATAGGATATGGGTGAATAAAGTGGTGAATGGATGTTATAGGTGCATTCTAAATATGAATGTCGAGTAAGCTGCCGATCATTTCATTGTTTCGCTCAACGACACTTGCTCCAATTCTGTTGTAGTTAGAACTCTGGGTAAGTTTCATCATAGCATCCGCGTGCGAAGGAATGGGTTCCGATGGTTTGGCTTCAGTTACTTGGTTGGGTTGCGGTGCTTCAACTTGATTAAAAGCTAAGTCATTTTGTTGCGGGTTATTGAGTTGGGCTTCACGTTGAGATGCTTGGTTTATTTCAACCGCGGCTTCTTCAGCCATCTGTGAAGATTGCTGAATCATTTGATAGCCAGATTGAATACCTGAAATCGACATATATACCCTAGAAAATAGATGTGCCTAGTAATTTTAGTTTGGTGAATAAATGTACGCAAGAAAGATCGTATATCTATTGCTTATATTTGTTGGTGAGACCCATATTTTCGCTTATGAGCCCATGCTTTTCATGAGGTAGCTTGAGTAAATATGGTTTTCTGAGGTGAGAGCCACTGCTATGGCTTCATTGCGTATCGTATTTTTATAATCTTGCTTAATGCTTAATGCTTAATGCTTAATGCTTAGTGGATGTCTATGTTTGAGTCTTAGCTTAATTAAATAGAGTCGCAATGACATTGCGTTCTTCATCTGTGAGTAGGTCTTTCTTTGGCTCATCAATTGAGCCATGAATCTCACCTTGTAGCATTCTTAGTTGTTGCGGTGTGAGTAGCTGTATTTGCTGTTTAAAGTTTTCAAATTGTTGTGTATTCATCATAAGCCTTACGTTTTAATTCTCGTGAGAAGTACCAAGTTGAGTCAGTGAAAATTTGGTGAATAAACTTTCGCCTTGTTTTGTATACAACTATAGATTTAGGTGGTTGTTTTTTGTCCGAGAATTGTCAAGCTAGGTTAAGAGTAGGTCAATCCGGATAGGGAGCTTAGATGGCTACTTTTGCATACAAGAAGAGTTGCAGCTTCACTTAGTTGTATTGGTATTAGTTATATTGGCAATAGTACATAAGTGAAGCTGATGTAAATGAGTGGATTACTTGACTCGAACAGCAAACTTGGTCGCGAGGGAGTGTAATTCAGGCAGCATTCGATAAATGAGATGCAGCTGCTGGAGTACCATGCGAACGTCACTTTCGTCTTCTTCCCGCCACTCATTGAGTCGTTTGTCTAACCCTGGATCGAATGTATTACTTACTTCGCATTCTTCACAATGTTCATTAAGTTGCTTGTGTAATGCATTGAGGTGAAGGTGAATAACACGGTGAGCATCAAGCACAAGTTTATGAGTCGCTTCATCGTCAATACGAGTTCTGTGTGCGCCAAGCGCTGAAATATAACTGAGCAAGGCATGGTTAAGCGTTAAAAAACGAAAGCTCTCATCAGCAGCCATTCGGTACTTTCCTGGTTCGACCAACATACTACTGATGGCAGACGTTAAATTAGCATCGCAGTTATGAGCGCCCCTGCGAGCAATCCTATAGTTCAGATTATCTTTTTTACCGACACGATACTGACCAATGATCTGCCCCAGATACTCTTTATTAGAATCCAATGCGTCAGCCATTACTTTGTGCAAGCGCCTCGATTGCCAGTCTGGTAATACAAACATTACAGCTAAAACTGCAAGTGCGCAGCCAACCAATGTATCAGCAAGCCTTGGTAGTACAACGGCGTAGCCTTCTCCTAGCTGGTTGAAGCAGAACAAGACGAGTAAGGTGATAAATCCTGTCGCAAATCCGTAGTTATTGATGCGGAAAGAAAAGAACATCACACCACTGATAACAATGAAAACAAGTTGGCTTTCTTGTGAGGGGAAGAAGGTCAGTAATGGGACTCCAATTAGCAATCCAGCTAAGGTCCCAATGACACGAGCCGTAAGCTTTTGTCGCGTCGCACTGTAGTTCGGTTGGCAAACAAATAAGGTGGTTAATAAAATCCAGTAGCCACGTTCAATCTCAAAACCTTGAATGATCCCATAGCCTAAGGTCAGTGCTAATGACATTCTGATGGCATGCCTGAAAAGCATTGAATCTTTGTTAAGATTCGCTTTTATTTTATGCCACATGGCTTTCAATGTGTGGGGATTGGTGTCGTCTAAAGTCCCTTCTTCTAATTTCTCCGCATCAGGGTTGTTGATGTTCGATAGCTGCTTTTCAACGGTCGCCAAATTATTAAATAAATAGCCAAGTTGGCTTAATAGTATCTTCCATTCTGGGTTGTTTTGCTCTTTAAGATGAGCCAGTGAGGATTGCAGTTCATCAAGCGCTAAGATTGACTTGTCACCGTGCTGGTATTCGTTGCCAACTTTTAAAGACGCCGCCACTTCACGACAAGCTCGAGCTTGAGTTTCTAACAGGTATTTGAACCGAAAAAGCACATCAGAGCGTTCAAAGTGCTTGGCCAATTCTTGGTATAGGTAATGGCTAGAACTGACTCTTTCATGGATGTCTTGGGCAATAAAATAGGTATTGAGAAAACGGTCACTGGGTCCGTCGACATGGCCTCGTTTAGATCGGTTCAGCAGTGTTGCTTTGCAGGTATTCAGTGCATTAACCGTACTGGCGTTGTGTCTGGCTTCAATAATTCGATGGGGCTGAGGTGTTAAATTGGCGACAGGATAAAATAGCTCCGCCTTGGACTGCATGTAAGTGCCAATTTGGTCGAAGACTGTCGCTAAATTTTGCTGCACAGGCTGCATCGGCCATATTATTTGCCAAACCATCGACATGAAATAGTACCAAGCTGCACCTGAAAGTAGCAGTAACGGCTGGAACCATAAATTGGTACTCTCGTGGGCGCCTAACATTGCGTAAATTGCCACGAGTAGAGACCCGAACGCGATACTTGCATATTTGGGGCCTATCGCCCCAAGCATGATGAAAGAGAAGGTAGAAACAAATAACCCTAATGCGAAAAATAAGGGGGTATTGAAGAGTAGCTCAATTGAAAATGCGGCAATCGCGAAACAAATAAAAGTGAGGGTAAGTGCTTTTAAGCGCCCGGTGAAACTGTCGTCACTTTCCGCTAAGGCTGCTGCAATCACACCTAAGATTAACGGAGTAATCAGTGTGTTTTGTTCAAAATACCATGCAGGGATCACCACACCTAAAAGAGTAATGAGAATAAGAACGCTGTAATTAATGGTTTTGTTTGCCCAATAGAGGCGCAGCATAGCGGGTAATTTCACGGCAATTCATTGATATAGGGAAAACACAATCCTAGCAGAAATCAACCGTTAGGATTTGATACATGTACAGTTTTGTTATCAGATGGTCATGATTTCATCGATAAGGAGTCGAGTATTATTATTTCCAAGAGCATCATGATATAAAACACTCATTCAGAATTTTAAGAGCACTTCCCAATGCAGTACGCTTCAATACAACTTCGCGCGAATAAGACTGCCCAGTTTTTCATCCAAAATGAATATCACCAAGTGGAGCTCGACGGACAACGTCTATTACTGTCATCTATTGGCAGTGAAGAGCGTATTCCTTTTACCGTTTGGAATGGAAAAGTAGCATTACGTCGTGGGTTATTTTGGGGATCGTTGCAGTTTTTTGCTCATGAAATCGATGGAAAGCAGCAGAGCTGGTTGGTTCAAGGGTTACCTTGGGATATGTGCCGGAAATTCGCTCGAACCGCCATTTCATCGTACCAACATTGGCATGATACACAGTGTGAGCAATTGATCACGAATCTACCTGAATGGGAAGCGGCATTGACTCATTTAGAGCAGCTACCTGCCTTTCTTTCTCATTCTAAAGTGAACAGTTGGGTCGATTTAGTCACCACTCAGCTAGATACCATGACGATGACATTAGAAGAAGCCAGTCAGCGTATGCCTAAGCGGGTTTCTCGCCTGCTACCTTGGCTTACTGATACTGAAAATATGCAATTAGATCGAAATCAGAAGTGGCTAGATACGGAAAGAGCTAATTGGGAAGTCTTATTTGCTCAGTGCGAATCTTCTCCTCTGAATTTATCGCAGCAATATGCAGTTTTAATGAATGACGATCATAACCTTATTCTTGCCGGAGCTGGCTCGGGAAAAACCAGTGTGCTGACTGCGCGAGTCGCCTATTTATTGCAAAGTCATCAAGCTCAGGCTGAAGAAATGCTGCTATTAGCATTTGGCCGAGAAGCGGCTGAAGAAATGAAGCAAAGGTTAGACAGCAAAATAGGTATGTCAGCAGAACAAGTTCAAGTGAATACGTTCCATCAGCTTGGATTGAAAATACTGAATCATGTCGAAAGTGCACCAGTCGTTATTTCTCCTTTAGCTTTAGATAATAATCAGCGTCAAGCTTGGTGTATTGATTGGCTTAAAAAGCATTGGATGACGCCAACAAACTTTAAGCGCTGGCAAAAACACTTATCTAAGTGGCCGATTGCTTACCTGACAGGTGATGATGAACTCGGTAGTCATGCGTCTAATCCTAAACTGATCAACTGGTTAGAAAATCAACTTGATCAATTGAATGCTTCAGGTTTGACTAAAAAACAGATCCAACAAGAGTTGATTGATCACGCAGATTACACTCGCCTTAATAGTGAGCTAAATCTTTGCTGGCCATGCATTACCGCTTGGCAAAAAATGCTTAAAGAGCAAAATCACATCGACTTCCCCACAATGATAAGCCGTGCGACACAGTATGTAACGAAAGGGCGCTTTGTCCCTAATTGGAAGTTTATTATGATCGATGAATATCAAGATATTTCGCCCGATCGACTTGCGCTTGTTGAAGCGCTATATAAACAAACAAAGTGTGCTCAAACAAAAAAAGCTCATCAAGCATCTATTTTTGCAGTGGGAGATGATTGGCAGTCTATTTATCAGTTTGCAGGTGCTGATGTTGATTTAACGACTGGCTTTAAAGATCGGTTTGAAAGCTCTACCGTTCACCACTTAGATACTACCTACCGATTTAATAATCAATTAGGCGAAGTGGCGAATCGATTTATTCAGCAAAACCCTGCTCAGATTTCTAAAGAACTTAATAGCTTTAAACAACAAAAACAGAAATCTGTTTATACCATTCCGAGTAAAGATGTTGAAAAAACACTCGATAATTTACATACGCAGGCAAAAAATAAAGCACAAAAATCGGTACTGCTACTAGGACGCAATCACTACCATAAACCTGAGTTATTAGAAGATTGGAAAAAAATCTATACAGGGCTTAACCTTACTTTTATGACTTGTCATGGCAGTAAAGGTAAAGAAGCGGATTTTGTGATTATATTGGCAGTCGATGAAGGGCAATTTCCGACGAAGAAAAAACAACTTCACATAGACGGTGCGTTAACGGAGTCATCTGATACCTTCCCATATGCAGAGGAAAGAAGGTTATTTTATGTTGCGATGACTCGTGCAAAAGAGAAGGTTTGGATTGCACATAATGGCGATGGTTCTGGTTTTGTACAAGAGCTACATGGGGAAGATTACCCGATCATTCGTAAGAAGTAGTGCTTTCATAAATGGAAAGAATATAAGTTTGAGAAGGATGACAAATGACATTTGAACATGGTTCGATCAATTACATAGAATTCGCTGCTCGAAATATCCTTCAATCAAAAGTTTTTTTTGAAACGGTTTTTGATTGGACGTTTGAAGACTATGGTGATGAGTATTCGGCTTTCACTGCAAAAGGCTTAATGGGTGGTTTCTATAAGGCTGATTTGGAGTGCAATCAAAGTGCTGGAGGGGCGTTAATGGTCTTCTATAGTTCAGATTTAGAATCGACTGAGCAAGCGGTTCTAAACGCTGGTGGCATCATCAATAAAGATATTTTCCCATTCCCTGGTGGGCGACGCTTTCATTTCAAAGAACCCAGCGGTAATGAAATGGCAGTGTGGAGTGATAAGTAGCGCTGTTTTAAAGCCTTGGCTTCAATTTTTCAGCTTCAAACTTTAACAGAAACCTTAGCCTTATTTCCTTTCCATTTATTAAACATAAAAAAGAGCCGACCATTGAGGTCGGCTCTTTTTTTAATTAGTTATGTCTAGTGGTTCGTTATAAACAATAACTGCTCATTAACAAGTGCGGGTCATCAAACAACAACTCACTAGTACATCAATCGTAGCTTATAGCGCCAGTAGCCTATAACTTAAATCGCTTATGCGTGAGCTGCTTTAAGTTCTGCAGCTTTCGTTTCAGTGATTGGTTTAGTCACCAATGCTAGAACAATACAAACGCCCATCATTACTGCTGAAACTGTGTACGCTAAGCCGTAACCGCCGCCATTTGTCATAGAGAAACCAACAACAGCTGCACCGATAGCACCACCAATACCCCATGACGTGTATAGAACGCCGTAGTTTGTACCGTAGTTTTTCAGACCGTAGAACTCAGCAGTTAGTGATGGGAATACTGCTAAAAGAGTACCGTAACCAACAGCAGCAATTGCAGTACCGATGATTAACGTGATTTCTGTGTTGAATGTTGCGAACAACACCATGTTTGCGCCTTGCAGGATAAATGCAAGAAGCAGAGTACGTACGCCACCAATCTTATCTGAAAGGATACCTGCACCAACACGACCACCAGAATTGAAGATAGCTAAGATTGACGCTAGGTAAACTGCGTTTGGTAGGTTTGCTTGAACACTTGCGATGTTCGTGATGTTACCAATCACCATTAGACCAACAGAAGCGGCAAATGCGTACATAACCCATAGAGAGTAAAACTGAGGCGTTTTAAGCATTGCTTTCCAGCTAATGTCTGTTGATTTCTTAACAGCAACTGGAGCTTGACCTGCCTTTACTTTTGGTTCTGCTGGAACGTATTCAGAAGGCGGGTTGTTGATAGTACATGCTAGAGGTACTGCAATAACCAGAACACCAACACCAAGAATCATAAATGCAGTGTTGATACCCATTTCAGTGATTAGCATAGAAGTTAGTGGTGCTAGGTAAATAGCCGCTAAACCAAAACCTGCAGCGATAAGACCGTTTACCATGCCTTTCTTAGAAGGGTGGAACCACTTCATTGCAGAAGGGGATAAACAAGCATAGCCAAAACCGATACCCGCACCAGTAATCATACCAAACGTGATGTTGAGCATTAGAGGTGAAGTAGCAAAGCCAGATGCGATCATGCCTAGACCTGTTAAAACAGTACCTAAGATAAGGATCTTACGTGGTCCCATACGGTCTTGTAGGATGCCTGCAACAAGAAGACAAATAGAGAAAGTGATAGTTGCGATAGCATAAGGAGAAGAAGCCTCAGCAGCACTCCAACCGAAATCGGTTACTAACGCTTTGTTAAATACACTCCAAGCATACAGGATGCCAAGACAAAGGTTGATACAGAAACCTGCTAGCAGGATGCGCATTGCTTTATCAATCTTGCTCATTTTTATTCTCAGTTTTGTCTTTGTTGAATGTTCAACATTCAAATAAAGACGGGTTATTGTGGTGGTTTTATCAAAATTAGTTTGCGTTTTTCAACGAATACCGCAAAAGAGCGCGGATTATAACCAATATAAATGTGATTGGAATCTCTTTTTCCTATTTAATCTAAATAAAATTTTAAATGTTAAATTAATGTTTGGATGAGGTTTTTTTTATGTTTTACGTAGGTTTTTCTTGTTCATGTTTTCAGCGGATATCCTTATTTTTCCTGCTCTGGGTATCATTATTAAAAATTTAAACCTTACTCGTTATATGGAGATCACAGTGTCAAAATTTATTTTAAATTATTTCCAGAGTTAAATTTTTGTAACAAAGTGAATCAAGATGAGGTGGGAAGCTCTAGGCGCTTGTCGTATCAGTACCTTTGGAAATTCAACTTGTTAACTGAATGTTAAGGTTGGTTTGCCTCGTAATCTTTGTATACATTTTGTACGTTTGATGGGCTTGTTTTGTCTTCAAAAATAAGGAAAATAGCGTGCAATATGAGATTGCAAATTTGAAAGGATGCATTTCTAGTTGATTACGAGGCGAAAATTATGAAATTGTTTTTAATTCTATTGATGTCTATTTCTGGCGGTGTAGCAGCGGCTGATCACATTCATTCGTTTCTATTTGGTTTTTATGTAGCGTCGTTAGCCGTAGGTAGTTGCTATTGGTTAGCATTTCGCAGCACGCGCTTCCCTCAATTAGCGCTAGTATTATTGCTATGTGGATTCTTTGCTAAAATTGCAGTAACAGTAGTGGGCGTGTCTTGGGGTATTTCAAATGACGCCATCTCATCACCATTTATTTTCTCTCTCTCATATTTATTCTTTTCTATCGTCGCAACCTATATGTGGTTTGCATATAGAGAAAAGCTTACTGGTATAAAAAAAGCTTTTCAAAAAAAGGCAGCTGCATAATTTCCTAAGCTGCGCATATATGAGTTGAGTGATACAGATTTAATATAAATTTAAACCCAAGAGTGTTTATCGCTCTTGGGTTTTTTAATGTAGGTAAGTTTATCCAGTTGCACTCCAATGCCTCGCGAATTCAGTCACCGCAACTTTGTTGAAGATGTTTCACAAGGCATTTAACGAAACGTGCCGCTTCTCCACCTGTGCATGCTCTGTGATCAAAGGTGACGGATAAAGGCATCGCTTTCACTTCAATGGGCGTTCCATCCTCCATAATGACTTTTTTGATAATGCGTCCAGCACCGACTATTGCTACTTGAGGCGGAGAAACCACTGGTGTGGCATAAATACCGGCGATAGCACCAAAGTTCGATAAAGTAATCGTGGCATTTTGAAGTTGTTCTCTGCCAATTCGTCTATTTCGGATTCCTTTCACCGTTCCATCTAGCCATGTTCGAATATCTTGCGCATTGTAGCCATTGGCTTGGCGTAAAACCGGAACATACAATCCATGAGAACTGTCAACAGCTATGCCTATGTTTACGGTGGTGTGAACACAGCGAGTCATAGTTGTGGCATCGAACCAAGCATTCATCGCTTTTTCTTGTTGGCTGGCATAACTGACGGCTTGGATTAGGCGTATCGAAATATCTTCATCTTCTTTCCAATGGTTTAATAATGCTTCTTCTGTAATGGTTACGGAAGCGACATTATGATGAGATTCCGCCATCGACTTAACCATTGCTCTCCGAGCACCTTTTAATACTTCCGTGCCTGGCTGTTGTTTATCTGCTGCTTTGTATATGTCTACATCAAGTATTAGTCCGCTATCCCCACTACCTTTTACTGAATCAATGCTTATACCCAAGCGCTTGGCCAGTAATCTTGCTGAAGGAAGAGCAGCTGTTTGGTGACTTGTGTCTAAAGAGTTGTCTTGTTCTGTATTAGCGGCCCCAACCCAGAAACTATCAATGTCGACCTGATGGTTTTGGTGAGAAACTTTACCAACCACGGTTGCCGCATCTTTTGACTGTTCAGCACAAGATTCATATTCATTTATGCTTTCAGCTTCTAACTGACCAATAGCATGATTGCTGACATCTGTGGTGACTTCTTCTATTTCGAGTAAAACACTGCCGAC
The DNA here is from genome assembly GCF_013114625.1 of Vibrio sp. 99-70-13A1. Taxonomy (GTDB): domain Bacteria; phylum Pseudomonadota; class Gammaproteobacteria; order Enterobacterales; family Vibrionaceae; genus Vibrio. The sequence continues at coordinate 133,032 of NZ_VTXD01000002.1, read as the reverse complement.
ATTAATGACATCTCCTTCAAGTCCAAAGCGTTTAATGATTGTTCCGCTGTAAGGAGCGGGGACATCAACAATGGCTTTCGCAGTTTCAAGGGTCACAACAATCTGATCCACTTTAACTACATCGCCAGCTTTAATGTGCCATTCAACGATTTCTGATTCGGCAAGACCTTCTCCAAGATCTGGTAGCGTAAAAGATTTCATTTCCACCCCTCCACTAATTCATGAACTGCCAGTTCGATATCTTGTTGTTGAATCATGAAAAACTGTTCATTTCGGTAATAAGGCATGACGGTATCCATCCCTGTTAATCGTTTCGGTGGTGCTTTTAGCAAACACATGGCGTGCTCTGCTGTGCGAGCTAAAATTTCCGCTCCAACTCCGCAGGTTTTTGCAGCTTCATGAACCACTAATAAGCGCCCCGTTTTCTCGAGTGATTTGAATATGGTCGCCATGTCGATAGGTTTTATGCTGGCTAAATCGATGACTTCTACTTCAATACCTTGTGATGAAAGGTTGCTTGCGGCCTCTAATGACTCAACGACGCATGCTCCCCATGTCACTAGGGTAAGATCTCTTCCTTTACGAAGGGTAAAGCAGGAATCAAGGGGGAGTGCTTCTCCATTATCGACAACGTTTGATTTCACAGTGCGATAAATACGTTTGGGTTCAAAAAACATGATGGGGTCGTTACTACGAATGGAAGCGAGTAATAGCCCGTAAGCACGTTGAGGTGAGGATGGAATGACAACTTTAAGACCTGGAGTATGAGCAAAAATGGCTTCGACACTTTCTGAATGGTGTTCAGGAGCGTGAATACCGCCTCCAAAAGGCGCTCGGAACACCGCAGGGCAGGTTAAGCGCCCTCGGGTTCTATTTCTGATTCGAGCTGCATGACACATTATGTGTTCAATCGCGGGGAATACAAATCCTTGGAATTGAAACTCGGCCACAGGTCTTAATCCTTGGGCTGCCATACCAACCGCCACACCACTGATTAAGGCTTCAGCAAGTGGCGTGTCAATCACGCGCTTTAAACCAAAACGATCTTTTAGCCCGAGGGTCGCTCTAAATACCCCTCCGTTGTCACCTACATCTTCTCCTAATACTACGACATTCGAGTCTTGGTTCATTTCATAGTGTAAAGCGAGGTTGATTGCTTCAATGATTGTGATTTCAGCCATTATCATCTCCTTGACCTTGACCTTGACCTTGACCTTGACCTTGCATTCGCATCGCTTTATTGATTAATTCATCGCGTTGTTTGTTAAGGTCGGGGTCAGCCGATTCATACAAATAATCAAAGGCACTCTCAGGAGCCGACTGCGTGAGCTGCATATAGTGGGAGACAGCAACTTCAACTTTTTCTTTGCATTGATCTAGCCAGTCTTTATCTTGTTCCTCAGACCAAATTTTTTGCTTGATCATGTATGCTTTCATGCGGGCTACAGGGTCAAATTGCCAAGCTTCTTCGAGTTCTGCACTACTACGGTACCGAGTCGCATCATCTGCTGTGGTGTGGTCACTCAATCGATAACTGATGGCTTCAATTAGGGTAGGACCTTTACCTTTTTTGGCTTTATCTAATGCGTTACTGATTGCATCATATATTGCGACTATGTCATTACCATCGACCGTCACTCCTTCAATTCCGGCACCTTTGGCTTTTTCAGAGAGTAAACCGGCAGCGCATTGTAGGGATCTAGGTACGGAGATCGCCCATTGGTTATTATTGACGACGAAAACCAAAGGTAAATTCCAAACACCAGCGCAATTAATGGATTCGAGAAAGTCTCCTTTCGATGTCGCTCCATCACCACAAGTGACAACTGCGGCATTGTGAAGCCCTTCAATTTTTAAGGCTGACGCAATACCAACCGCATGGGTGCATTGAGTTGCGATGGGTACACAGAATGGAAAGTCTCGGCAATAACCAGAGTTGGGTAAGTCTTGCTGATCGGGCAATCTGAAATCACTGCCTCTTTCATCTCCGCCCCAGTATTGGAGATTCTTTTCCATAGAAATACCGCGAGCCCACATTGCTGGCATGTCTCGGTAGTAGGGGACAAATACATCTTGGGGTTCCATCGCTCGACCAATCGCAATGCCAATCGCTTCTGCCCCTAAGTGAGACGGGTAAGTTCCTAGTTTCCCTGTACGTTGCAACGCAACGGCTTTGTTATCGTAGGTTCGAGTTAAAAGCATGTCACAGTAATACTGGATTAATGTTGAAGGTTTAGCCCAATGAGGCAGTGGGCTAATGAGATTTCCATGGTGATCAATAAATCGATACATAGGCAATGCCTGAACACTCATCTCACACTCCTTTTGACAAGGATCTTCTTACAAGATCGTTATCACCGAAAGGTTGATAGCTATAATGAGAGAGTCTTTTCACTATGATCAAGTTATAGATTTGAGACAGCATTAATGAAGCAGTAAAGGTTCTATTCAAAATGCTGTACTAGAGACATGCAATGTATTGTTGATTATTGCTGCACAAAACAAGCTCTTCAGTGAATGATCTCGATATAGCCGATACACTAAGTGTAATCAAACTTATGTATTTTGCTCAGGCTATACGAACTTTGTCATTAATCCATCTAGGTTATGGTAATGTTGAGTTTCATAATATTGGTGATTGCCTGCTGATTTTCTAATTATTCATGGGAATGATTAAGTCTTTCAAATACAGGTTCTTCACCTCGGTTGTGGAGTGACCATGAGTAGACTGCGAGAGCCTTTCCTAATCCCCCTTTTCTTTGCGATTGTTTTCTTTATTGGCCATCGCGGATTGTCGATCATTGAAAATGAGCATCGTTTATCTGTTGGAGAATCCCTTAATACGGTCATTCATACGATTGAAGAAGCATTATCTTTATGGACAAATAACCATCGTGCCAAAGCAGAAACCATCGCTCGCCGTGCTGACTTGATTGAATTAACCGAACAAATTTTAGACGCTAAAGATATACATCAATTTGAGTACGTGCAGGGGGAAATTCGAGACTTACTCAACCCTGAAATTATTGCGTTTGGTTATCAGGGCTTTTTTATTATTAGCCCAGACGCGATTAATATGAGTTCAATGAGAGATTCCAATATAGGTCAAGCCAACTTAATTGCTCACCAACGAAGGGATTTATTTGAAAAGGCGCTTGCGGGGGAAACCCTTATTGTCCCGCCGATTTTTTCAGATGTACCACTACAGTATCGTGACAGCCGTTTCAAAGTCTTACCACCAACTATGTTTGCCGTTTCTCCTATTCGTAACCATGCAAATTCGATCATCGCTGTGCTGGCGATTCGTATTGATTCAGTAAACAGTTTTAGCCGTTTAATGCGCTTAGGGAGAATAGGAAACAGCGGAGAAACCTACGTATTTGATCATCAAGGGATCATGCTTACCGAGAGTCGCTTTGAAGACCAACTATTAGCTTTGAATTTGATCGATTACAAAGAGGGCTCAAGCTTGAACATACGATTGCTTGACCCAGGTGCAGACCTAACGAAAGGAGCGAATGCTGCTCTACCTTCTTCTCAACAACCTTTTACCTATTTAGTTCAAAGTGCCTTAAATCAAGTGGATGGCGACAATGTAAATGGGTATCGGGATTATCGAGGGGTAATGGTGATAGGGAGCTGGAAATGGTATGAAGAGCTTGGTGTTGGCATTGCTACTGAAATTGACGTCTCGGAAGCGATGAAGTCATTCGTTATTTCTCGAAACGCAATCTTTGGGATTTTATTCCTAACATCAGCATTAGCTGTAACGCTGACGTCGATTTTATTAAGAAATCGTTCTAAAGCGGTTGAGTTACTGGAACAAAATAAGCGGTCTTTAGAAGGGAAAGTCGCCGAGCGTACGGAAAGTTTATTGAAAGTTAACTCTGACTTACAAAGCCAAATTGTAGAAAGAGTAAGAACCGAAGAAAAGTTAAAGCTTGTTCAGATGGACTTAGAAAGTACGAACCAAAAGCTGACAAGGCTAGCGTCGACAGATGGTTTAACGGGAATTTCAAACCGCAGAACATTTGATATTAAGTTAAGTGATGAGTGGCAATTCGCTTTGAAGATGAATACACCAATCTCATTATTGCTGATGGATGTAGATGATTTTAAAAGGTACAACGACACCTTTGGCCACCAAGCGGGAGATTTATGCCTAAAGCATATCGCTGAAATTCTAAAGCAGAGTGATGAACAAGCGCTTTCTAATGATATTGTTGCGCGCTATGGCGGTGAAGAGTTTGTGATTGTGCTCGGTAATATACAGCATGAAGCGGCTATGGTTATCGCAGAAACCATTCGTTCAAATCTACTCTCCGCTGCGCTTCCGTATAGCAACTCAGGCGTTGCAGGGGCGCAAGTCGTGACGCTGAGCATTGGTGTCGCAACAATGACACCTAGGTTCGGTCAAAGTTTTGAATCCTTGGTTAAGCAAGCCGATGAAGCTCTCTATCGAGCGAAAGCGTTAGGTAAGAATCAAGTGGTTGGTGGTGAGTACACTGCTTAATGATCGTTAATGGATTATCAATAGATTCGAATTGTCGTTACACTAGCGTCAATAATGATTAGAAAGGTAAAACTCAATGTTTCATGGTCACGTTTATTTCGGTTTGCGTAATGCTCAGTTAGCAGAAGATTTTCGTCAAAAACTGATTCAGGAAAGAAAAGATGCGATTGAAGTGTTTCCGCTGGTTCAGCGCTTAGTCGGTCCCCATAAAATGCCGATGTTTGAAATTCATTTCAAAAATAACGATAACCATTTAATTGAATGGTTAGAAGCAGAGCGTGGTGATATGTCCGTTCTTATTCACCCTGTGACTGGTGGTGAAGAGTTACTTGATCATACTGAGCGAGCAATTTGGCTTGGTCGTGAATTGGGCGTGTTTGAAGAAACGCTATCAAGTTAATTCATCGAGTCAGCTTTTGGTGGCTGTTCTAAATTTGGTGTGATTGCCTTAAATAAAGCGCTGTTTTTCAGTGCTTTTTTATTGCCATAACGTAAATTGTTTGACCCTTATTCTTCTCGCCTTCTCGTCTTTCACATATGGTTAGATTTTAATTAACGCTCAGCCATTGGTATTGTTTTGCCAACCTTCTCAATACTTCTATTTCTTTTTCAGTTTCGTGTTTGAGCCACTCAATTAAGTCATCAATCACTGGTGTATGAGTCTGCTGGTGCCCGTAGTAAGTCCAAGCGCTTCGCTGAATTTTCGCATTTTTAGGGCAGTACAAAAACTCTCTTTCAAGCTCTTGCAAAACTAAAAGCAAATCTGTCACGGTGACTCCTTGACCAGATAAGCACGCACTTAACGCCAAATCTAAAGAGTGGAAACTGGTATTTCTTACCACGTGTTGCGGTGGGTATTCGACGGCGGATAGCCACATTTTCCAATCATGATGATCCAGTGTGGGGTGAAGCCTTGGCATTGTTAAAATAGAACTCAAATCTGTGCCACTTTCCGTTAAAATTTTTGCACAAACCGGTGCCATAAATTCATCGCGTAAGAAGAAAATATTGGGCTTATTGTCGTAATGCTTTTTTAAACGGGTATGGAAAATGAGCAAGTCATAGTCAGCACTGTTAAGGGCTTCGTCTTCTTCAATCACAGGAATGATGGCGATTTCGTAATCTGGGTAACGCTCATTCAGATCGTGGACCTTATTAATCATCACACGAGTAGCAAAGCTTAACGCCGCTTTAATGACTATGCGCTTTTGCTTTGGCTCTTGCCATGAAGCAATCACAGATTCAATTGAGGTGTAATTTTCCCTTAGCGCTAAGTAAAGCTCTTGCCCTTGCAGGGTTAGGGTGATCGTTCTGTGATGTCGCGCGACTAGTGATGCGCTGAGGTCATCTTCAAGCTGCTTTACCTGGCGGCTAATCGCACTTTGAGTGACGTTCAGTTCATTTGCGGCAAGGGTAAAACTCATCAGCCTCGCCACAGATTCAAAAGCTCTCAGTCCATTATGCGAATAAGGGAGGTTTGGATATGGGGTCATCATTATTTCTCATGAGTTTTTGGAATGCCAGATTGGCAGATATATCAATTGAATGCTAGTAGGATAAAGCTTACTTTGTGCGAAATACCTAGAGGTTCCTATGAAAAAAATTCTCGCACTTGCATTCCCACTCATTATTTCACAACTCATTTCTATGGCATTGGTATTAACTGATGTGTGGATGATGTCGCGAATCAGTGTGTCTGCATTGGCTGCAGGTGGGTTAGGCGCCTCGATCTATTTCTTCATCTTCATTATTGCGGGCAGCACGGTAGGGTGCGCGGCGAATTTAATTGCAATTGCCTATGGGCAAAGAGTCAGCCGCCCTGAGCACGGTAATAAGCAAATTAGATTGGCGGTGAAAGGCGCGGTGATGCTGTCATTTGTACTCAGTGCTTTATTGATGGCAAGCTTTTGGTTTGCTCCATGGGTTCTTGAAGTCGCGAAACAGCCGACTGAAGTGGTAACACTGGCGATGGAGTACGTGCATGCTCTGAAGTGGGTGATGTTTCCATCGTTAATTTTGTTGGTGCTGCGTGGCTTAACCAGTGCGTTCGGGCAAGTGCGCTCTATTCTAGTGATGTCTGTGGTGACGGTTGTACTTAATGTTCCTGTGAGCTACTTGCTTACATTCAAACTCGATATGGGATTAACGGGGTTAGGTTTAGGAACGGCGATTGCCGCTTCTATAGTCATGGTTTGCTACACCATTTGGGTATTTAAAAGAGATGAATTTAAATCATTTTCTCCTTGGTTAAACATCGAAGAGTATTCGTTCAAATTAATGAATCCGCTTTTGCTTATGGGTTTACCGATCGCAATGGCAGCCATACTCGAACATGGGTTGATTTATGGTGGAACATTAATGGCAGGGACGATCAGTATTGCTTCTTTGGCCTTGCATCAAATCCTACTGCAATGTCTAAGCTTCACTTGGAACTTCAACTTTGGCTTCTCACAAGCCGCTGCGATATTAGTTGGGCGTGACTACGGAGCGAAAAACTATGAAGGCATTAAACGAACGTCTATACAAAGCTTTATTTTAGTGACGCTACTTAGCGTAGTGTTGTCTGCAATTTTCATTATTTGGCCAGAGTTTATTGCGGGCTTGTTTAACCTAGATGAAGGCTCTGCTGGTATGTCTTCCTTGTTAACCTCTGTAATCTGGGTGGTTGCGCTGTGCTTCATTGTCGATGCGTGGCAACTATTGGCGATTAACCTATTAAGAGGGATGAAAATTGTCTCTATGCCGACGGTAATGACAGCAATTGGTTACTGGTTGTTTGGCATTCCTGCTGCTTGGTATCTTATGCCTGAATATCAATTAGCTGGAATTTGGGGCGGAATTGGTGTTGGTTTAGGCGTGACCGGAATTTTATTATTGGTTAATTTAATGTTCGTTATTCGCCGTACTGACCGTGATGAAAATCCGGCAGGGCTATGCCAAGCGTAAAGAAATACATCGAATTTAATATCAGTGCTTTTTATCAATTTCCCTCTAGTTTCTAGAATGCTCTACAGTATCAGCTAACGTTACAGTATGATTGTAAGAATAATTAGAGGGGGTTGATTCGGTGATTGCCTTATCGAGTCTCCTCATGAGTGTGTTTTCTTGAAAGGTTATCTCTGCATGAGAAAAAGTATTTTACTTTCATTTTTGGTGATTGGGATTTGTATTTGGGCTGTGGTAACCGTTGATATATTAGTATTTCAATCGGACACGAGCAGTATTAAGCACAAAGCCGCTTCACATCCTGAAATTGAGTTAACCAAATCCGATCTCGGTCGACAGCTATTGTCTGTCTTTGAGCGTACGAAAACCGACCCCCAAGAATCTTCTTCTCAACTAGAAGCATTAAAGTTAACGAGTTCATCTAAACTGACGCCTACTGAAAAAGCGTATTGGCTCAAAATACAAATAAACCTATCTAAAAATCAAAAAGATAATAGAACCGAAGAAGCCTTAACACTGCGGTTAAAAAACTTAGCTGACAAAGAGGGTATGACTTGGCTAACCGTCTCTCTTTTGATTGATGAAGCAGTGAGCCATGCCAGGCATAGCCGTATTCCACAAGCTGAAATCTTAATCACTCAGGCGATAACCTTAGCCGAAGATAACCATATATTGTATCCGCTTCCACGTGCTTATAATGCGGCTGGTTTTATCAGTAACTCTTTGAATGAGCTATTAAAATCTCAACGGTATTTCTCTCAAGGGATAAAAGTAGCAACAGAGATAGAGGATGATTTTTATAACAGCACTATCCATAACAACTTAGGTTTACTTTATCTTCATATTGAAAGGTGGCAGAAGGCCCTTGAATATATGAAAAAAGCTCGTCATTTGTTGAACGAAAGTGGCGTAATTAATGACCCGCTAATGCACACCATTTACCTCAATGAAGCGTTCATTTACAACCGGCTCGGTGATGTTGAAAACTCTATTGCAGCGTATTCTGAATCTCAACTGTATTTCGATAAAGAAAAAGCTTCAGCCCGAGATAACCTAATTCAATTGAAAGGTAAATCTGAAGTGTTGCTGTTATTGGAGCAATATGAAGAGTCTCAAAAGACCGCTGAACAGTGTCTTAATTTCCCTGCCAGTAAAGAATATCCATTGGAGTTTGGTCAGTGTTATTTGTTATTGGCGAAAAGTTTGAATCAACTCAAAGAGCACCAACTCGCTTTGAATATGGTTGATGAAGCCATTGCTGTCTTTACTGAAATTGACCATGAAAGGTGGGTGACAAGTTCATACAAACAAAAAGCAGAAGTGTATAGCAGCTTAGGGGATTCAGAATCTGCATTGGAGATGTATCGAATTTTTTATAAGCAAGACAAACAGCAGTTATTAGGCAAGGTATATAACCTTGAAAATGCTTTTGCTACGCGTCGAATTGAGCAAGAGCGTGATTTGTTAGATGTTGAGAAAAAACTAACAGAAGCCAAGTTAGCGAAAGAAAGACTCCGTTTCCAGGTTGCATGCATCTGGGGGATCATTGCCATTGTCATTATTACATTAACGATCCAAAAAACGGTGTTGATACATAGAAAGAACAAGGAATTGGAGGACTTAACGTTTATCGATCCATTAACGGGTTTGAATAATCGTCGCTATTATTATCACCAAGTAAAAGCGGGTAAAGTGCTGTCTAAATCCCTGTTTTATCGAATTGCATTATTGGATTTAGATTACTTTAAACAAGTGAACGATCAACATGGTCATGATGTTGGGGATGAAGTATTAAAAGAGTCTGCAACTCGAGTTCGTAGTTTATTGGCTAAAAATGAGTTGTTTATTCGCTGGGGGGGCGAAGAATTCTTAGTTGTGCTGATAGATGACGATTCAGTAGAAAAGCGTATTCAAGTTATTTTAGAAGCGTTCAACCAAACAAAGTTTGAAACCAGCGCCGGAAAGTTGGATATCACCACTTCTATTGGAGTGAGCCATCCAGCATTACCAATTGAACTCGATTTAAACGATGAGTACTTTAGGAAAGCTGACCAAAACTTATATGAAGCGAAACGTTCGGGTCGTAATCAAGCCGTGTATTCAGAAAGTTGAGTATCAGTTTAGGCTACATGGTCGTAACGTTTTATGAGCTTTATAGATTAAATACATTCATTAAATACTGAACGAACCAAAATAAGAAAGCCCCTTTTGGAGTTATCCAATAAGGGGCTTTGAGGTTTTTAGTTGATGATTAGAGTTAGATAGCTAGGGTTTAGATAGCTAGGTTTAGATAACAAAGCCTAGCTAAACGAGGCGTGATTACAAATGTTAAGCAGTGACTGCTTTTTTGTCTTTGCTATCACCCATCTTTTTCAGTGCTGCGTAGCCGAAGCCTGTTACTGCTGTACCTGCTGCAATTGCCACTAGGTACATCAGAACTGGAGAGATAGCACCTGGAATCAGCAGTACAAACAAACCGCCATGTGGAGCCATAAGTTGCGCGCCAAACATCATTGATAGGGCACCCGTTAATGCACCACCCGCCATACAAGCTGGGATAACACGCATTGGATCTTTCGCTGCGAATGGGATGGCGCCTTCAGAGATGAAACATAGACCAAGGACAAATGATGCTTTACCTGCTTCACGCTCGCCTGCTTCAAATTTGTCTTTCACCAGGAAAGTCGCAAGACCCATACCTAGGGCTGGAACCATACCCGCAGCCATGATAGCCGCCATTGGCGCATAAGTTTGCGAAGCCAGCAGACCAACACCGAATGTGTAAGCGGCTTTGTTTACTGGGCCACCAAGGTCGAAACACATCATCGCGCCTAGAATCACACCCAAAAGAATCGCGTTAGACGTTCCCATGTTGTTTAGGAAGTCAGTCATTGCGCTCATTACGCTAGAAACAGGACCACCCACGATGTACACCATTACAAGACCAGTGAATAAACTCGCGATAAACGGAATGATCAGGATTGGCTTGAGGGCTTCCATGGATTGTGGAAGTTGAACCTTGTCGGCAATGAATTTCGCTGCGTAACCTGCAATGAAACCCGCCGCGATACCTCCTAGGAAACCTGCGCCAGTTGAGCTAGCCAGCATACCGCCGATTAGACCAGGAGCCAGACCAGGGCGGTCAGCAATTGAAAATGCAATGAAACCAGCAAGAACAGGGATCATCAGTGCGAACGCAGAACCACCACCGATAGTCATCAGTGCAGCTGCTAGTGTGCCTTCTTCTTTAAACGCCTCGATACCGAAAACGAAAGACAATGCGATGATCAGGCCGCCTGCTACTACCACAGGAAGCATGTGAGAAACACCTGTCATTAGGTGTTTGTACACGCCTTTCTTCTCGTCTGCAGGTGCTGAATTTGAAGAAGCTGTGTGTTGGTATGGCTTAGCTTCTGCGAATGCTTTTTCCATCTCTTGCTTTGTTTTCTTTAAAGCAGGACTTGTCGTTGTTTTGTATAGCGCTTTGCCGTTAAAACGATCTAGAGGAACGTCGATGTCTGCTGCAATGATAACAAGGTCAGCGTCTGCGATTTCTTGGTCTGTCAGTTGGTTCTTCGCACCTACAGAGCCGCGAGTTTCCACTTTGATTTGGTGACCTAAGCGTTTGCCTTCTGCTTCAAGTGCTTCAGCCGCCATAAAGGTATGTGCAACGCCAGTCGGACAAGCGGTAATCGCTACGATCTTCTTGCTGCCTACAGTTGTTGATGTACCGGTTAAAGTACCAGTTACCGCCGTATTTTCAGAGACTGTTTTCACAACTTGAGAAGCGTCTAATACTGTTGCTTCTGCTGACGCTTTTTCTAGAAATGCTTTTGCATCTACTGTGCATTCGGAGATTGCTGCTTGATACACTTTCTTGCCGACAAAGCGCGCATTATCAACGTCTGTGTTGGCTGCGATAACCACAACATCAGCCATCGCGACCATGCTGTCTGTTAGTGGTGAACTAGGGAGTACGCTTGACTGACATTCAATCGACGCATTCCATTCAAGAGATTTAGCCGCTTGTTCGAGCAACCCTGCTGCAATGATGCTGTTCGCTACGCCACTTGGGCAAGCTGTAATAATGGCAATATTCATAATAAACCTTTTGTCCTTATTTGCGTGTAGCACTATGAGCTTTCAAAGCACTAAGCGGATGTAATTGGATTTGTTCTTGTAGAGAGTCCAGCTCTTGATGGCTAGTGAGTCCAACACCCACCTGCGTGACAGCGAGAGCTGAAAGCGCAGTGGCGAATGTCAGTAATTCAGATTTTGGCATGAGCTGCATATGGCCCCAGCAAAGCCCTGCGACTAGGGTATCTCCTGCGCCAACCGTGCTAACTACTTTCATGCGGGGTGGCCTAGCATGCAGCCATTCATTTTGGTTCAGCCACATCACTCCGTCGGCGCCCAGTGATACAACGATATTATCGACGCCTGTTTCAGCCAGTTGTTCGGCAACAGGTTGGCAATCTTCTTTTGTTTTTAATGTTTTTTGCACAAGGTGTGAAAGCTCTTCTTCATTAGGCTTAATCAACCAAGGTTGAGCTTTGATGCCGGCTTCTAACGTATCTCGGCTGCTATCGAACAGCACTTTCTTACCGAGATCTCGTAAGCTTTTTACCCAAGATGCGCACATTGCAGGTGTGATACCTTGTGGCAAGCTGCCAGCAATAACAAAGAAGTCATGGCTTTCAGCAAGTTCGAATAACGTTTTCTCAAAAGAGGCGATTGCTTCTGAATCAACAGGAACGCCTGGGAAATTAATGTCACTTACCGCGCCAGATTCCTCGACTAATTTAACGTTGATTCTTGTTGCGCCCTCGACACGGATGAACTTGTCTGTGGCCCCGATTGATTCGAAAAGTTTGCAAAATGGTTCTTGGTTATTCAACCCAAGAAACCCTGTTACCGTGACATCTGCACCTAGTTCAGACAGCACTTTAGCAACATTCACGCCTTTACCTGCGGCGTGCAAAGAACCTCGGTCAACTAAGCTTACTGAGCCGACATTTAATGTGTTTAAACTGCCAGTAAGGTCGAGCGCTGGGTTTAAAGTGACGGTAACCACTTTCGATTGCTTTGCCATTGTGGAAGTTTGCTTTATAGATGACATAACAGCTCCTTAACCTTCGCCCAAACCAGATGCGATAGCTTTACCAATCGCTTCTATTGCTTGTGGTGCATCAACCCCGTCAGCGGTGAACTGAAGCTGGTGGCCGTGTTTAACACCAAGTGCGATAACTTTCATTAAGCTTTTGGCGTTTACTTCTTTTCCATCGCCATCTAGGTTTGAAACTCGGATAGTTGATTCAAACTTCTTGGCTTCTGCAACCAACATTGCACCCGGGCGAGCATGTAAACCGTGAGCATTTTTAATTTTAAATACTGCCGTGTTATCAGATGATTCATTCGTTGAAGTCGCGGGCTCTTCTCCCTTCAAAATAGCCATGACTTGCTCAGTATTGCCGCTTAATAGAGAGTCTTGTTTACCAGAGAAAACCAGCGAACTTAGATTATTGATAATATTTTGATGAGCGCTATTACAAGCTGCAAAAGCGACTAAAGCTTTTACTGGCGTTCCTTCAAACTCACAGTCGTTAGCAGTTGAAACGAAAGAAACGGCAGTGCGATTGACTCCTTGGCTACTGCCTAATAACCAAAGCCCTTTGCCAAGGTGAGTGGGTGCCTTTGTTACTAGGTCAGCCACGAAAGAGTTGTCTGTGCAGCCAGTATTTTTCAGTAAACCGCCCGCAACAGCAGACATTTGAATCATGTCACTTGCTGGGAAAAGTAATTGAATGAGTGATGGATCTAAATCCGCTTCAAGCTGAACTTCACCATTAAGCAGAGCGATCACTTCTTTTGCTGAAACGGCTTGTTTTAGCTTCTCTTCAACACCATCAGCCGACAGCACTTTGGTTAACTGTTTCAAAATACCAAGGTGCTCATCAGATTTAGCCGCAATACCAATTGCTACGTATACTCGGTTGCCATCAGCCCAATCGATACCTTCAGGGAAGTGGTGAACCGCTACGCCAGTTTCTTTAACGAGTTCTCTGGTGTCGGTTGTGCCGTGAGGAATGGCAATACCATTCCCAAGGAATGTTGAATTCTGAGCTTCTCGGTTAAGCATGCCTTCAACATAGCCAGCATCGACTAAACCTTTATTTGTCAGATCTTGAGCAATGACTTTAATTGCGTCTAATTTGTTTTCAGCGGCTTGAGCCATTGAAATATCAGTAATATTTAATTTAAGCATGTTGCCTCTTTCGCTTAGCGCCTGAGAATGTATGTTTGTCACGATTCATCATTTGTTCTTGGTTACTATTCGCTAGGAACCAGCAGTCATTTTTTGTTAATCATTATCTCTAGAGCTGTTCTTGAGATCTGAGACTACTCATAAGTAACTAGGCTGAACGTTTAGCTGAATCGTTTCAGCAAATTAAGTAAAAAAATTCAGCAAAACAATCTATCCAGTTAAAATTGTATTTGCTGCTAAATCGCGTTTCTCAAAGTCGTGACCATCAAGCTAATGGCTATCAATATTCTATTACTTTGTTCTTTCTGCTTAGCTGAATCTTTACTTCTTAGAGCTTAGAGCTTAGAACATTAGAACTATACAAAATGATGATGTTTGTCACTTTTTGGATTTTGCTGAATCCTTTCAGCTTTTATACTGAATCGTTTCAGCATATAATTCAACTCAACCAAGGATCATATCTTTTGTTCTATGATCTCACGCACAAAATACTGGTCACTCATATGACATTAGATGAAATATCAAAACTGGCAGGTGTCTCTAAAACGACGGCAAGCTATGTAATAAATGGTAAAGCTCAGAAATACCGAATCAGCGAAAAGACACAGCAAAAAGTGATGGCGGTGGTGGATGAGTATAACTACCGACCTGACCACGCAGCTTCTTCTTTACGTGCTGGTAATAGCCGATCATTCGGGCTGATCATTCCTGATTTAGAAAACAGCAGCTATGCAAGACTGGCAAAACTGATTGAACAGAACTCAAGAGAAGTGGGCTACCAGATCCTCATTGGTTGCTCTGATGATGATCCAGAAACGGAACGCAAAGTAGCGGAAGCCTTAGTCAGCAGAAGAATTGATGCTTTGTTTGTAGCAAGTGCAATGCCCGATGCTAATCAGTTTTATTTGAAGATGCAGAAATCAGGCACACCAGTTATTGCGATTGACCGACCGTTAGATGATGAGCACTTTGCATGCGTAATCAGTGAAGATTTCGGAGCCGCGTATGAAGTGACCCATTCCTTACTTGAAGAACGCATTGAAAGTGTAGGGCTAATAGGTGCTCTGCCTGATCTGAATATTTCTCGTGAACGTCAACTTGGCTTTGAGGCGGCTATCACAGCTTATAACAAAAAAAATGTTGCTGATAATAAGCGTGAGTCTTGTGTTGGCTATGGTGAGCACTTTGATCGCGCATCAGGAAAGTCAGTATTGGAAGGTTGGATTGCTCAAGATACAGTGCCTGATGCCATAGTCACAACCTCATATACTTTGCTTGAAGGTGTATTAGATGTATTGCTAGAGAAGCCAGAATGGGTAGATAAAATCAAACTCGCGACGTTTGGTGATAACCGTTTACTAGACTTCTTGCCATTCAAAGTACATTCGCTACCGCAACAGTTTGAAGTGATTGCAGACAGCGCTTTTGCGTTGGCGATTAATGCTTCAGCAAAGCGCTATCAAGCGGGTATTGAATTAGTGCCGAGAAAAATAACTCGTAGATAAGTCATTCCAATACTCGGTCATGTCGCCTCTAGCTTATTTAAATTGGTAATTCACACCAAGAGTAAACGCAGAAGCATTTGAATCACTGTTGAGTAACTGGAAGTTGTAATTAGCATTGAACTTTAGGTTTCTCATCGGGGCCAACATATCTACACCGAGTGATCCATATGGGTAAACCCCTTTGTCTTCAGTGTCCACGTAGGCTTGGTTCGCTTGGTCCCACGATCGCTCTGTAATGGTTAGGTGTGACGCACCGCCTTTTACGTAAATAGAGAATCGCTTATTTAGATAGTGTTGAAGTTTTACACCTGCGCCAACTCCCTTATAACTCGTGCTGAACTCACTGCTATTTGGAGCTTTAGATGGATCTGACAGCGTGCTTGAGTCTGTATAGCTCAGATCTAGGGCAATAAAAGGGGTGAAGTAGTAGTTATACCCAACTTTATAGTGAAGCGCCAAAGTGGAGGAGTCGCTACTTTTATTCGAAGAGACACAAAGGTCAGTATAAATGTCATTTTGAGATGATGCGGCGTGAAGGTGAGCACTGGCTAGAAGCGCCGCCCTGTAATAACACATTGCAGATAATTTTTATTTAGATCGATCATTTAAAGCTCCCATGACATAGGGTTATAGTTTCAACAAGAGTGAAACTATAACATATGGTATGAAGTTCTATAAATGGTGTTGTGCAACTTTTGAAAACTTAAATTAGAAACTTAAATACGCACCAGCGAATAAAGATGCGGCACTTTCATTGTTTGGTAGCCACTGATAAGACACACCGGCATCCAAAAGAAGAGGGGAGCCTTTTGGAGCAAACTTTATTCCGGCACTCGCATAAGGTTCAATACTGCTTTCTTTGGTTGTTTCTACGGCACTGTTTGCAACACTCCAACGTGATACTTCAGAATCGATATAACTTGCTCCGCCTACACCGTATAGATCAAACCAGCCAATTCCTTGCTCTAGCTTTAACCCCAATCCGTAAGAGTTATATTTTGAAGCAAAGCTAGTGCTGTTTGCGGAGACGCTGCTGTCTAATGTGGCGGTATGACGATAATTCAAATCTAAAGCAACAAAAGGGGTGAGGTAATGGTTATAACCAGCTTGTGCAAAATAAGCCGTTTCAGAATCAGAGCCATCTGAAATCATCGTCGCTCCGACATTGGTATAGAACGAACCTGGTTGAGATTGGGCGATGGCGCTGCCACTAGAGGCAATTAACGCTGAGGTGAGTGCGATTAAACCCAGTGATCTGTTCATATTTACCTTCCTAGTAATGTAATTTTCCGATTTCTAAGTGGCAAATTAATGCCTTTAGTATTTATTAAAGCAAAATCTGCTCCAACATATTGAGTTAAAGATAAAAAAATTGATGATAGAAAGTGATTATTTTGAGGTGAAAATGATTATTTTTAATAAAAATGAGATTGGATTGATTCAAACTGAGTAAATTTTGACCTGAAATGAAGTGACGTAACTCACGCTTTAAATAATAAAAGTGTCAAAGGCATAATCTTAGATCGAGAGGTTGTTTGTTCTTTGCGCAAAGGTTTGCGTCATGGGTTAGGTTAAGTGGTTAATTTGTTTAGAGAAGTAGGGGATAAGAACTTTTTAGAGGGTTCGCTGGTATGCAGCTTTTCCGAATGGTATCACAAAAAAAATTGCAATATCAGGCTTGTAGAGAAGAAATCACAGCCTATAATGCTGAAAACCGGAGCGTCTGCCAACGCTCCGGTTTTTTTGTGTCCGAAGAAAAGTAAATCCGTCTGCCAACGAATTTACAACGCATTTGCGAGTGACACATATATTTATGAATCAAGGAAAACACTATGCGTATCGAACAAGAACTTAAGTTAGGTTTCAAAGATGTATTATTTCGCCCGAAGCGTTCTACTCTTAAAAGCCGTTCCCAAGTAAATTTAACCCGCGATTTTACATTCAAGCATAGTGGTCGTCAATGGTCAGGTACGCCTGTTATTGCTGCAAATATGGACTCAGTTGCTACTTTTGAAATGGCGGCAGCTCTTGCGGAACACGGTGTGATGACGGCTATCCATAAGCACTACACAGTAGAGCAATGGGGCGAGTTTGTTAAAAGTGCGGATAAGAAAACACTCAACAATGTGTTTGTGTCTACGGGTACGTCTGACGCTGACTTTGAGAAAATCAAACAGATCATGTCATTCAGCGAAGAATTGGTGTTTATCTGTATCGACATCGCGAATGGTTATTCAGAGCACTTAGTGGAATATGTAGAAAAAGTGCGTGCTGAATTCCCAGACAAAGTTATCTCGGCTGGTAACGTTGTAACCGGTGATATGGTTGAAGAGCTAATTCTTGCAGGTGCTGACATCGTTAAAGTGGGCATTGGACCTGGTTCTGTATGTACTACCCGTGTTAAAACAGGTGTTGGTTACCCTCAACTTTCTGCCATCATTGAGTGTGCAGATGCTGCTCACGGCTTAGGCGGGACAATCATTGGTGATGGTGGTTGTTCATGTGCCGGTGATGTATCTAAAGCCTTTGGTGGTGGTGCAGATTTTGTCATGCTAGGCGGTATGCTTGCTGGTCACTCTGAGTCAGGTGGCGAAGTGGTAGAGCAAGATGGTAAGCAATACATGAAGTTCTACGGCATGTCTTCACAGTCGGCTATGGACAAGCACTCAGGTGGTGTTGCTAAGTACCGTGCTGCGGAAGGTAAAACTGTTTTACTTCCATACCGTGGTTCAGTTCACAACACCATTTCTGACATCCTTGGTGGTGTACGTTCAACTTGTACATACGTAGGCGCAGCAAAGCTTAAAGAGCTAACTAAGCGTACGACTTTCATCCGTGTACAAGAACAAGAAAACAACGTATTTGGTAAAGAATAACGTTTAAAACACTTGTTTAAATGTAAAAACAACCATACGTTGATTTTACGAAAGCATACCCTAAAATATAAACAACTATACCTTGATAGAGCTTAAAAAGTGTACGATGCTTTAGTAAGTTTACAACAGGTATGGTTGTTTTTATATGAAAAAGCGAATTCTTAGAAACTCATCAGTAAAAAACATCTCGCGATTTGTCAGCCTCAAAACTGATTCTATCCAAACAGTTGAATCCGACTTAGAATTTGATGCCTGCTTCCACTTTGAATTTGCTCCTAAAATCGTGTCTTTTGAGGCACAACCTTTAGGGTTTGAATACTAACTCGAAGGCAAGCGACGTAGGTACACTCCCGATTTTTTAGTCACTTATGATGACGCTTATCAGACATTTTACGAAATAAAACCAAAGCAAATAGTCGAAAGCGATGACTTCAAAATTCTCTTTGCCGCCAAGAAAGAATACGCACTGAGTATTGGTAACGACCTCCATGTTCTGACAGAAGACGATATTCAAATTTATCCTTTATTAGATAATTTGAAGATCATTCATCGACATGCTTGTGACGAAAGCCTCAACTTAATTCAACGTAATATCCTAAATTTATTAAAAAAATACGGCGAGTTAAGAGTTGAGCAAATTATTCAGCTATCCTCAGCCCATTCATCAAGATCACTGCCAGCTCTATATGATTTACTTTCAAGACAACTGTTGAGCATCGATATGCATCGGCCGATCAGTTGGCAAAGTCCAGTTTGGGCTTCATAGCAATGGCAGAGCAAAACACACAGCGATTTGGTCAGCTATTTCCAAGCTCAGATAATGAATCCAAACCTAAGGAGACATTGTCACTACCAGTGTGGAAAGACATTGACCTGACATTCAAAGATGTTTTCGCTGTTAGCGAAGAACTAAGAGACGAAGCTATACATAGGTATAACGTTCTTGAATTTCTTATTGTGCGATATGGAAATAATTTTTCTAAAAAGGAAATCGATGACGCATTACCAACTTTAGAAGAAAAGTTCGGTTCTACTACACCTTCAGCAAGCAGCATTTACAGATACTGGAGAGCCTTTAAACAATCGGATTTCCAGCTGTCATCACTTATTCCTAAAGTCACAACTGGAAACACTGGTAAAAACGTATCAGAAGAACTTGAGCCATTAATTCAAGAAGCAATCAAAGACTACTTCTCTGCTGAAAAGCAAACGGCAGCATCAGCATATCTCACACTTGAAAGTGAGGTTTCTAGGTACAACGAAATCCATGATACTCAGCATACCTTGTTTTCAATACAATCATTTAGAACAAGAATCAGTAAACACTCCGAATACGAAAAAGTTCTGCTTAGAAAGGGAAAAAGTGCTGCTGATGCAGTATTTAGGAAAGTGGGTCAAAGGCCCGTTACAACGAGGGCTTTAGAGCGTGTAGAAGCAGATCATACAAGACTCGACTTATTCGTCATTGATGAGAACACAGGTATTCCACTAGGCAGACCTTGGCTAACTTTGTTATACGACGTTCATACAAAAAGTATTGTTGGTTTTTATTTAGGGTTCGAACCACCTAGTTACTTATCTGTCTCATTGGCTCTTGAGAACGCTATATTACCCAAAGACTACGTAAAAGAACTCTATCCTTCTGTAAATGGTACATGGCCTTGTTATGGATTACCTGAGCATTTAGTCGTAGACAACGGCGCTGAGTTTAACAGCAAAGACTTCAAGATTTCCTGTAAAGAATTAAAAATAAAGGTTAAGAAAAATCCAACCAAAAAACCATGACTTAAAGGCTCGGTTGAGCGTTACTTTCGTACAATCAATAATCGATTACTGTCCAGGATACCAGGAAAGAGTTTTAGTAACATATTTGAGAGAAAGGACTATGACCCGCTTAAAAATGCGGTCATTGACCGTGTTTTACTTCAAGAAATGGTACATATCTGGTTGGTTGACGTTTATCAAAATGGCAAGAATAGGCTAGAAAATAATATTCCGAACTTAAGCTGGGTCGAAGCAGTCAGATCATCGCTCCCACCTCGTCCATTCAAAGGTACCAGAGAGCTGTTAAAGTTCAATCTAGGGAAAAACCATCAAGTTGCTCTAGATAAAAATGGGATCAGGCTTGGCGCTACAATAAGGTACTCGAGTAAACGTTTAGCTCGTTATTGGGGGCAGCACACCATTGAGAATAAGAGTTTTCAAGTACGGATAAAATATGACCCTAGTTGCTTTGGTAAAGTCTATGTTCTTGACGAAGATAATGAAGAATTTTTTGCAGTTGAAGCTGTCGACGCCGACTACGCTTATTCAGTTTCCGAATGGTTACACAAAACATGTTGTAACTTCGCCAGACGACATATTCGCAAGAACTACAACCACAGAGATGTTGTTAAAGCATGGCGTAAAATCCTCGATATTATTGATGAAGCAACAGATAAAGCAAAGCACACTAAAAATAAAAATTCATTAGGTATCAGAACGACCTTTAAGGCGCAAAGAGTGAAAGAGCATGCCGAGAGAGCTAAATCAGAATCAACAAAACAAAGAACTGATTCAAGCAGAGCATTAGAGATCGACGATGGTGACTTAGATTGGGATATCGAAATTGATACCTCAGGCTGGTCAGTGGACTAATCAACTTTAAGATTTGAACTGCATGGATAGTATTGAAAAAACAAAGATAATTGACCAAGTCAAGCGAATTTTCGTTAAAAACCCCCAAATTACTGACATCCTTAACGATATTTCTGATTGCAGAGAGTTTAGTGATGGCGTTTATGAGCCAGATTGTATGATTGTCGTCGGTGATACTGGGTCAGGGAAAACAACTATTATCGACATATATTTAAAGAGTAACCCACGTTCCGAAACTAATGATGGCTCCGTTATCCCGATTCTATCTACCTCTCTTCCTCCCAATGCGACCCCAATTACGGCTTCTGAGCAATTACTATCTGATCTTGGTGATCCCTTTGCCTTCTCTAGAGGTAGTGATCCAGTAAAGGTTGCGAAAGAAATGGGCGATCTAATGAAATCATGTGGCGTTGAATTAATCATTATTGATGAATTTCAACACATGATCGACAGGAAAAATAAACAAGTACTTCACAGCGTCGCAGACTGGTTAAAAATGCTCATCGTTCGTTCAAAGATTCCGGTCGTACTCTTTGGTATGCCTTACTCCGTCGTGATTCTAGAGGCGAATAATCAATTAGCAGGGCGCTTCGAACTTCAGCATAAACTCGAACCTTTCCGGCTAAATAGCAAGCCAAATCGCTCTCGTTATAAAACGTTTCTATCTTTAGTTGATGATGCACTCCCTTTTCAGGAATCATGTGATCTGACATCCCGTGATATGATGAAGCGTACATACGTATTCTCTAACGGAAACCTACGTCGTATAAGAAAACTTATCAATAGAGCGACTCGAATAGCATTGCGCGAGGGTGCAACTAAGATTTTACTTGAACACTTCGCCGAAGCAGCTCCTAAAGTGAGTAAAGCGGCATGCGCTAAGAAGAATCCATTTATCGAACCGATAAATGCCCTGAAAATCAAACACCCCCCAATAGACGTAGGGTGGAAAAACTATTTGAACCAACAAGAAAAAGACGTCTCACTCAAGGATGCTATTTAAGGCTTCATTCTTGCCATAGCTCAAATAATCAAACATGTGCATGCTTGGTTGTGTCATTACCGGATCAGAACGCGTACTGGGTCACATCCACGCTAAAATTCAGCCTGTGAAGGTTCTGGACATAAATGCGTTAGAGCAAAAGGTCTAAGACTGGGTAGTGGGATTAGTAAATGTATGGGTATCAATTAAATTTCACACTGCCCCCACATATCAGGCGACAAGACTTTCAGCATGAGTGATATCATGTCGCTGTCTTTCAGAAAGTTCTAAATAAACAGGTAGACCATTACAGGAATGGGTTTACTGCTCACGAGCTCAGGGTTATAGCTCAGAATAGCCCCTAAGAGTAAAACGAAAAAACCAACCACCTGTAGAAGTATTTTATCTTCCATTCACGTCCTTCCCAGTAATAACCAAAGGATGATTTGAGTATCTTCTTAACGCCAACCTAAACATCACTAGTGTGTTGACGTTGGATCATTTCGAAACTGCCGAGGGCTTACTCCTGTTTTTGCTTTAAAAAGCTTTGAAAAGTGTTGTGGGTATTCAAAACCCAGCTCATAGGCTATCTGAGTAATGCTGTCATTCGTTTGTGAAATCTGACGCTTTGCTCGCTCTATTAAAAACAGATGAATATGCTCTAAGGCATTTTTTCCTGTCTCTTTCTTCAGTAGATCACTTAAGTAGTAAGGCGATAAACCAATCTCTTTACCACAGTATTGAACCGTAGGTATGCCCTCTTCAAAAGGCTTGTCGCTTTGGTAATATGAGTTTAAGAACTGATTAAAACGTCCCATGTAATCGTGGTTTAAATCAGATCGTACAATAAATTGACGATCATAAAATCGAGCACAATACTTCAGCAACAACTCAATGCTTGAGCAGATCAACGATTGAGTATGTTTGTCCATATTCATTTCAGTCTCATTTCCAACGCTAGAAGCGATATCAGTAACCATCAAACGCTCACGCTCTGAAAGATGTAAACCCTCATTTGTCTGATACTCGAAGAAAGAATAATCAGACATCTTGTGACTAAGGTCGCTCCTTGCTATCAGTTGAGGGTGAAAAGCAATGGTCCACCCCAACGAATCTTCCAATGGCTCCGTTGCTTCAATCATCAATTCTTGACCGGGAGCGATAAAGGTCATCGTTCCTTCATCAAAATCATAGGTCGTGTGACCATATCCAACCTTGCAATGAGCAGAATCCTTCAAAGAAATGAGAAAGAGGTCAAAACAGATTTTGACGTCTTCCTTAACTGCCTGCTTAACTTGAGATGGTTTGAAAAAACTCACTAGTGGGTGAGTTGGAGCACCCAACCCTAACGCAGTATGTAGGTCCGAAATAGAATTTATGTGCAGTGTATTGGTCATTTTCTGCTCTCAAATAATTTATCTAATTGGCCTATAGGGCGATAGCTTTCATCGTTTTGTCCAATTCGGCATAATACGGGTTCCAAGTAAGTCGAGCATGAATGCGATCGACTTCAGTGTAACCCCATGCTGAAAACCAAGTTTTCTCACCCTGATTGCATGCCTCGACATCAGAAGAGCTCAAGCTGTTTTCACAGATTATTTTGTCTCCACCCTGTCCATAGTAGCTATTATCAGGGGCAAATAAAGGGCTCATATGAGAGGCAGTACTTATTCTAAGATCGTCTCTTTGCATTGAGTAGCGTTCTACTTTGCCAGGAAGTTTAAATTCTGTGCTCTCCCCGTACCACACCAACCTACTTTTGGTATGCGTAAAATGTTGGCCAAAGTATTTATTTAGAGCATTCGCATCAATCACGCTATCAGCCTCTGAAACAACTAACATAACGGGAATGTCTAGTTTTTGATCTGCGATTTTATTGCGAAACACCTTAGCACTTTCTGAATAGGCTAATGCACTAACTAGAAGCCCAGAGTTATATTTGGCAAGGTTGCTCTCTTCTGTAAACCAACCTTCAGTAAAGATTGCTACTAACGGCGTTAATTTTTC
Source organism: Vibrio sp. 99-70-13A1 (assembly GCF_013114625.1). GTDB lineage: Bacteria > Pseudomonadota > Gammaproteobacteria > Enterobacterales > Vibrionaceae > Vibrio. The sequence goes on along the minus strand of NZ_VTXD01000002.1, from coordinate 109,301 downwards.
TAGTACTGGCGTCCTGGTTTGAAAACCTGGTGAAAATAACATTAAGCCATCCACACCCTGATTATCTAATGCATGAATAGAAACCAAGTTACCGCCCGTCGAAAAGCCTCCTAGCCAAACTTCATCGTATTGCTGTTTTAGCTGCTGGGCATAGTGATCAATCATTATTTGCCAATCTTGATAGTTCACCATTTTCATATGTTTAGGGTTACTGCCGTGACCAGGCAAAAGTACAACCTGCACATAAAAACCCTGCTCAGCAAGAGAGTCTGAAATATCACTAAAACTAAAAGGTGAGTCGCCAAGACCATGTGCGAGTAAGATCGCTTTTTCTGAGCTTGGATCTCCCTTACTGTAAGGTGCATTCATCGCTAACTCTATTTCGTGCTGGTCATGTTCAGTGATAAAAGCTCGATTCTCCCGTAACCATTCTGTTGTCGTTTCCACATATTGGTCAAAAGTAGGTTGTAAATAATTGTAGTACTGCTCTGATTCATACATTGCCACACGAGATATACCGTTGCTGGCACAGCCGCTGATAATCATGATTAAGGTCGATAATAATAACGTCAATGAAGATTTTATGGCTTTCAATGCTAGAGATTCCTCTGCTGGTCTTGTCTACTACGCTTAAAGGAATTCTAAGTAAAACAGCCAAGAAAAACTTATTCATATCTCAAAAAATAATGAGATTTGAAATAGAGCAAAACCAAATAAGCCATTGATTAAATTGAACTTACACATCCAGTTTAACAATTATAGAAATGTATAAGTTTATCTAAGACCGACCAATTAAACTGATCCCATCTTTACAGCAGCTTGAAGTATAAGGTTGATACTGAGGGACTCATTAATGAAAAAATACATATTATCCATAGGGGTCTGCATGATTTCTGCAACAGCTTCATTAGCTAACGACGTTAATAAAGAGTTATACCAACTTGAAGAGACGGTTCAAGATGTCGAAGGGAATATCTACCGTACCGTTACAGTAGGCAATCAGACCTGGTTAGCTGAGGGGCTTAGAAGTACTGCATTTCAAGACGGCTCTGCTGTAAGGACAGGGGGAATCCCTGAAGATAAACCAGATAACTTATTGAAGTATGGCAGGCTATACGATTGGCATGATGTTTCTGATGAGCGAAAACTCTGCCCTGTGGGTTGGCGTGTAGCAACCGATGATGATTGGAAACAGTTAGAGCGCAATATAGGCATGCCTGAAGAAGAAATTGACCAAAATGGCTGGCGCGGAGGTGAGCAAAACCTTGGCGCTCAACTCAAAGAGTCCCAAAGCGATGGCTTGTTTAAGAAATTTGAACCATCAATCGTAAATAAACATCGCTTTTTTGCTCGCCCTGCTGGAGTGAAGTGGAATGGATTTTACATCACTCAAGGTGCCTACACTGAGTTTTGGACCGCAACCGCTTCGACTAATAAAAAGGCCATTATTCGAACTCTTGCTTATTCTTGGTGGAATGCGCATAAAGGTGAGATCCGACGAGCTACAAGCACCAAGGATTATATGTTTTCTGTTCGTTGCGTAAAAATTGAAGACTGATTTTTAGAACGTTGTAACGATTAATTCATGGCCTTGCGCCACCTTTACACTTTTTGATAATGGTAAACACTATGAGCTATTCATCAGTTTTAATTACAGGTGCAAACTCGGGACTTGGGTTTGAAGCAGCACGACAATTCGCTGAAAAAGACGGCATTTCGAGAATCGTATTGGCATGCCGTGATAAAAAACGTGCTGAAGAGGCGCTCCGCCAATTAGAAGATTCAACAGGTAAGGATATTTTTGAGATTTTACTTGTTGATGTTGGCGACGTTGAATCATGTCGTCAAGCTGCCGACAACCTTGATGCACCAGTAGATGCAATTATTTTAAACGCCGGAGGTGGAGGAGGAACAACGCCAACTCAACTGACTAAAGATGGGGTAATGTTTATCTTTGCGATCAATGTGTTAGGACATGTGGGATTTACTAATCACTTGATTAAAAACAATAAACTCTCCACTGGTGGCGCAGTTATGTATGTCGCAAGCTTTGCTGCAAGGGGAGCACCAGAAGTGGGTGCAAGCCGCCCTCCTATTGAACAGGGGTCAATTGAAGAGTGGACGAGCGTGATTAATGGTGAAAAATTTGCTGAAAACAAAAACTATACGGATATTTATGGCTCAGTGAAACTCATGGGCGCACTATGGACAATGAGTATGGCACGCGAGCATTTAGACAAAAGATTTATCACGGTTGATCCTGGTATGGCGCGTGGCACTTCTGGAACGGCATCCCTCCCTTGGCATCAAAGATGGGTCATGGATTCCGCAATGTGGGTAATGCAGAAGATAGGAAAGGCGCACTCTGTAGATGTCGGTGCTAAACGTTACGTTGATGTGCTACTTAACAGCGATGAATTTGAGACAGGTGCTTGGTGGGGAAGTAAGAAAGGGTTGACTGGTGCACTGGCGAATCAGGTAGACCACTGGCCTGAAATTATAGGTAGCCAATCAGCACAAAACAACGCTAACACTGTCATCAATCAATTTCTAACAGATTAGTACTGTTGCTCTCTTTGGTGTTACCCATGACACATACACCGAAGGTACAAAACCAGTTGGCTGTTTCGCTTCGCTACACAATATTTAGTGCAGTTCACTAAGCAATAGAGGTGAGACGGGCCATATATTCAAAAGGTTGGTTTCGAAAAGTTAGATTTAAAATACGAGAAAGTGAAAAATTAAACTTCAAGTAAAACATGTAGTTATCACTGGTGCGACCGCTGGTATTGGGCAAGCTTCCGCCATATCGTTGGCAAAGTCAGGCGCGAGAATAACTATTGTGGCGCGTAACCAGCAAAAAATTGAAAACACCTTGGCAGCACTCAAGGCAGCCTCTGGTCGCGATGATCATAGATTTGTTTTAGCAGATTTTGCCTGTTTGGCGTCGGTTCGTCGTGCTGCTGAAGAGATTTTGAGTTGGGATGACAAAATTGACGTATTACAAAATAATGCCGGTTTAGCTAGCTCAGTTTACCGCGAAACAGCGGATGGTTATGAAGAATTATTTGCTGTTAACCATTTGACCGGCTTGCTGTTGCCGCTGCTGAACGAAGGGTCACGTATTATTAATGTTTCCGCTATGATTTATGCCAGTGTGAAAGGAATTAATTTTGATGACTTACCAGCCACTAAAAACTTCGATCCCCTAAAAGGATATGCGTACTCTAAACTAGCCAATATTCTTTTTACCAAAGAGCTTGCTGAGCGATTAAAGCCGCACGGTGTAACTTGCAACGTATTGCATCCAGGGGCAGTGAGCACGACATTGGGTGCAGAAGACAAAGGCTGGGTACTTACAATTGCGTCTTTTTTGATTAAACACTTCCCTATATTGTTCAAAACACCAGAGCAAGGCGCTGCAACGTCAAATTACCTTTCTGAAAGCAATGAAGTCGCAAACATTACTGGCAAATATTTTGTTGATTGCAAACAAGTACAACTCAAACCAGTAGGGGAGGATATGGAAGCAGCGAAGTGTTTATGGTTGTTAAGTGGGAAAATGGCAAGTTTTCATTACCCCAAGCTATGAATCGACCAAACTTTTATGAGTTAGTTATTCGAGCTTCAATCGAGTTGGAAGAGACGCCTTCTTCTAGCACGGAAACTTGTCCAGTCACCGATGTAAGCCTTGGGGTCAGAGTCAAAAAACTCTGACCCCTCCCCCGTTTTGGCGAGGTGTAGTGGATTATCAAATTTGGCCTCATAGCTAGAGGTTTTACGATAAGAAAAAGTAAGTCAGACCCCAAAGTGAATGCCTTGCAGAATAGTTATTCTAAAACGTAAAGGGGCATAACCGTGTCAGAGAATCGCCATCTTGCCGCTTTCCGTGAGCGTTTTATCGAGACTACACATTCGATTGGCGGTCATAGTGAAAGGCTTCAATGACTCTCTGGTTGAAGTCTTTTAACGATAGTTCCTCGTTGGTCGGAGTGCTGTTACTGTTGAATGGTGGGGTAGCGTTTGTATCGTCACTGAAATTTATTGATATTTGATTGCCAGTTTGAACGGCGACAGGTGACTCTGAACTGAGACCATTCAAATTTGTATGCGTGCCCAATGTTTCTGATTCCTCTTTAAGAAACAAGCAACTGTTAGGAATGTCGTGTTCAATTTCTTCGGCAAACTGAATCAGTTTTGGGGCGGCAAAGGTGTACAACCAGGCCTCTTGGTTCCTTGATGAAGTAGTGCGTAAAATACGGCCTAGTATCTGTCGGAAATAGAGTTCAGTTTTTATGTTGCTAAGATGACAGCATACCTGAAGCCTTGGAATATCGGTTCCTTCGCTTACCATCCCTACACTAATAATCCATTCGGTATTTCTCGATTTGAAGTGTTCAATACGAGCATGCGAACCATCCTCTTTGTACGTAACGGTCGTAGTTGTTTGGTTGAATGTGGTTTCAAGCAATGATGCAATTTTTTTCGCATGACTGATTGAAGACGCAACAATTAAACCTCCAGCAGAAGGAGATTCAGTACGGATTTGTTTTAGGCGAGATACTGCCGTTTCTAAAATGTGGATTAGCGCAGAGTCATTGTGCAGTATCGCTGAGTAATTGATATCACCATCAGTAACTAACTTATACAGTGAATTAAATGATTCAACATGATTGTTAGCTTTAATTGTTGAATGTTCGCAGTCCACAAGAGCAATGGTTGGCCTGCGGCACACACCATCTTTGACTGCTTGAGCTAATGAATATTGATAGTCACAAATAATCTCACCCTCTGGATCTGTATATGACGAGAGTGCGACAGGTGTTAAATTTGAGCGCCAGGGCGTCCCTGTAAGTGCGAGGGTGTAAGTTGATGCTTTCTGTACCTCACAAAGGATATGGCGCCCCCAGGAGTTGGTGTTAGTTTCATTATCTCCTGCACAGTGATGTATTTCATCGAAAATACAAAGTACACGGTATTTTGAAAGTGTTTCCCAAAAATGTTCCCCAAGGTACCTAAGTGACTGATAAGTAATGGAGCTACCTAATGTGCCGAGTTTCCCATCAAAAGGGCAATTTAGTTCGGCGGAAAAACACGCGGCAATACTTTTAGATATAGTTTTAGATGGCGAGAAACAGATGACAAAATCAATCATCTGATTATCGAACATTCTTTTGGCTAAGTTGGCTGCCATAAAGGTTTTTCCCGCGCCAGGTGTCGCTTGAGCGAGAAAGTGATGCTTCTGGTTAGTAAAACCATCGAATGCTGAATCGATACATTGCTGTTGCCACGCTCTTAGCATGCAGCTGACCTACTGTGTTTTATTAGCTCTATTGCATTAGACCATACGTTAAGTTTCGCCATTAACACTGCTGCTTTTTGAGTGGTGACAGAATAGGATGGCTTTAGTAACTTTTTTAATTCTCTCGACCGCATCATAAGTATTTTGTACTCATCAACCTCAGCCAATGTGATAGCGAGCTCGGCTTCAATGCCTGTTTTTTCATTCTCAAGATCAATTGAAATTGGCTTCTGTTGCTTATCCTTACTGCTGGGGGTTGTCTTAGTTCGCTTCTTTTTTTGAATGAGCTTAAAATTGGATAGAACGAACTTTTCTGTTTTCGAATAATGCTTTTTGTGACCAATGAGCTCTGATTTTATAAAGCCAGCGTTTTCTAGTACTTGAATTTGCCTAGCGACGAATAGTCTCGCCGTGTTTTTGTTACCGTACATGTCAGAGATTTCTAGAATCGAATTTCTTACTTCAACGACTGTAAATTGAGTTACGTCTGTTCGTGAAATTGATTGATAAATATCGCTATTTATTCGTTGCTGTCTGCGCATTATTTCTAGCCGTTTTTGAAATTTATGCGGATTATAGTCCGTGGTAATATTTGCATCAAGAGTAGATAGTCTTTCATTTTAAGAGTTAAATAAAATGAAAGACTTAGCAAAGATGTTTGGTGCTAATCTACGTGGTGTGCGTAGAGATAAATCTATTTCACAAGACAAGTTGGCTCTGTTAGCTGATATTGATCGAAGCTATGTTGGTAGAATCGAGAGAGGGGAAGTGAACATCACACTCGAAAAAGCCTATCAGCTAGCACAAGTGCTTGAGTGTGATGTGAGAGAGCTATTACCTTAAAATCAGCGTCGCCCTAAGATATCTACTTATTCAGCAGTATATTGATCTTGAACTCGAATAAATGTGGTTCGTTTATTATCAGCTACTGTTTCAGTAGTAATGAGGATTATAGTCCTCTTTTGTGGGTAATACAAACAGCCATTTGGCTGCTTGTGATTAAAACTACAGTGTTGATTCTTTGTTAGAAGGCTACCTATTCGGCAGTACACGTGACAACTCATCACTACTAATTCTGATACCACTTATCAGCTACCTATTCGGCAGTACACTGTAGCTAAATAAAGAATAGTACAGTTTTATCAGATAGTTAATTCATAAAAGGTATTTTGCCCCTATTTTTAGATGCTAGATAAAAATCAAGCTATTTCAATACGTTACGCCATTGCTGTAAAAAAAGGGTTAAATAATCGGTATGGGTTGAGATGTGTTTTCAGTATTCGCAAGACCATAACTGCTAAATAGTGCATCTCCGTCTAAGCTAGCTTCTTTGAATATTCTTATATTGAGTCGAAAACTACCGCCACGACTTTTACTATCTTCCTCAAGCGAGTGGTAATGATCGAGTGCAACAACTTCGTGTTGTTTGAACGAGGATAAGTCAAACTCTTTACCTCTTTCTTCCGCACGTTTTTTTAATCTTTTCGCTTTTCTAGCTTGTCCAGCAGGTGTTGCTTTGTCTATCGACTGGCAACGCTTAAATGAAACATACTCGCAGCCGTCAGGGACAACCTTTGTATTTGATATATCAAAATAGTGCAGAACTTTCATTTGGGTGAAGTAGTGCTGTTTGAGTAGCAAATCGAGTTCGATTTTATTTGTGCTCACAAAAGAAATTTTATTTCCGATGGTATCGTCACTCCAAAGAGGAAATGAAACCCCAATATTTCTTGTTTCATACTCATAGTTAAAGCCATGAAGAATCTGAAGGCACTTAGCGGCTAATGATTCATTGTTACAACGCGCTGGCAGAAAAGTGACAGTTTTGTAGTACCACTTCATACTTAATCCCCCTTATGTTGGAACATTCCACCCTTGATGATGTTTGCGACCAAAAAGTGCAGGTCGTTTATGGTCTCTTGATTTGGTTTATCTGAAGACGTGAGTGCTTCAATATAAGACTCTGTTTGCTGAAGTATAGAAAAGAAATCTTTTTGCGTAGAAGGGTGACGGTAGCAAGTGACATCTTCTTTATGAACCCCAAACCGACCGACGCGTAGTGCCTCAGTTGCATCGGGGTACCAGTCGTCTATGGTCGCAATGGCGGCACCAGTTTTATAAATACCCAATATTGGGCTCCGTTCACCGTCAACCGTTGTGCATTGAAAAATTCGTCCCTTGCTTTGTTTCTTAGATTTATTAGTGTTGTTACTTTCATTTTCGGTGAATGCTTGGCTCGGGAAAATCTCTCTATTAGTCGGTAACCGCAAGGTGGCTTTCACTTCAAATATGGCCAAACCATTAGAGTGAGAAAAAGCATTTTTGGTCATTTGAGCAATAGCTTCCCAATCTTTATGGTTCTCAAAGTCATTTCTTTCTTGGTAGTTAGCCCTTATGTCTTGAAATGTGACAGCAGCTCCCGCCCAGGGCCAAGGGGTTAACTCTACATCCCAGCAATAGGCTTTTTTAGTATTTTTCCACAGCCATGAACCATTGCATATTGACTAGATATCGAGAAACCAATTCATTCCAACCAATATTTTCTTCATACACTTTGATGAGCTGCATTAGTGTGCGTTTAACCGTAGACGAATTACACTTGTAAGGTTTGCGTAGCTCAGAAGAAAAAGAGACCGAAAAGTAGCATTCAATGTGGCTCGCACCGAAAGGAGCATGACAAAAATCGACTTGATGTGGGTTACCTTGAGCCAGTTTTTCAGCGGTTGCACTCTCTTTGGTCCGCCCCGACGGCTCATAAGCTAAGGCTGCGGTTTCCATTTGTCCTAGTACAGTACGAGAAGTGTAGGTTAAGGGGGTCTTTCGCCCATCTGGCCACACAACTAGAAAGCACACATCAGAAGGATCAATAGAACGTTCATAGGCTAGGTTAGTCGGTAGTTCCATGATAGGTACTCCTTGGCTGCACAGAAAGGTAGTTTTGATAGCACTTGTGATGCCACAAAATAGTATTTATGTCGGTGTTTTGATCAAAAGTGACTGGCTCAATCAGACCAATGATGCACTCAGAAAAAGCATGTTTATAACCTCGAAGAGAGTTAGGTTTGTCGGTCGGCTCTTCAAGAAAATGATACCCAACACAGCTTGGGGTTAATTTTCGGTTCTCTTTAACTTCCGATAAAATATCACTCATGTTTTTGATAGGTTCAGTATGCATCGATAGCCATTTGCCGGTTTTCTGAGGAAAGGATTGAATCGTCTTTTCTAACGTTGAAAATGACCGGATGTATTTGAAATCTGCAATGGCTATTTTAGCGGAACCTCTGGCAAACCGTTTCGGCAGAGCTCGAACAATAGTATTTTCATCAACGTTCAAGCTACGATCAAACTTAATCACCAAACTAAAGACCAAATCACACTGCCAGTCATCGTGTGTAGCGGGTGGCGATATGGTGTGGTTTGCCTTTTGTACATATTCTTTTGTTAAACCGCGTTTTTCAACGTGTAGTTGATGGACACAGATGGCATACGAATCAATTGCGAGCGTAGGAAAAGACTCATTTAAGTTACGTTCAAACGCGTGAGTAAACCCCAAGAAAGCAGTGAGTGATGGAAGACCGACCGTGATAGGTGAACTCAACGCGCTTGCTCCACAAACTCTTATATTTGGAATAGCGAAAAATGAATCCTTTTCTTCACTGCGGTAAATATTAGTTGAAACGGTTGTAGGTTCGGTTAGTTCACGCTTGATGAGCCCAAGCAGGAGTTTAGTAATGCTCGGCTCGTATGCGAAACACTTAGCTGATTTGAAGCGGGATAGATCATCGTTTAAATGTTGAACAAGAGTATTCACATCCATGGTGTTGTCTTGTGTTGCCAACCAAGCCTTAACCATCTCGTGTATCTCGTTTTCGACTGTTCTCCGGTAAGCGATTCGCTTGTTTTCTGGCATTAAATATCGAGTATGCGTTTGGTACTGTTTTAACGATTGAATATGACTTGAGGTTAACCAAGATTTTCCAATGTTTATCTGATAATGAGGTGCAAGGGAAAAGTTAGGGACAGCTTTCAACATCTTTAAAGCACCACCACATGTCATGGGTAAGACTCCCATGTTAGTACCCCGGCTGTAACGGGTTAACGCTGTATAGCGATACTCATTTTCTAGCGCTTGATAGCAGTGACTTTGCATCGATTGAGAAGCTACTGGCGAGAGTGAAATATAAGTGTTGTCGCTATCAGGCAAAGATAGTTGAGTTAAGTAATTTGGAGCGAGACTGACCTTAATCGTTTTTTGAGCAATCTGAACCAATTTTTTAGCGATAGCCTTACGTGTTTTTTAGTAGCAGCCAAGCTTATTGAGTTTTTGCCACAACGGGTGTTCTACATCTTTAAGCAAATCACCAAGGCATGAAACCACACCATTCCAACGAAATTCATTGGTTAATAAAGCGCTTTTGTTAACATAGCTGGAATCATGGCTGTACGCCCAGTTGTGTGATTCTAATTTGGAAGATGAGAGTAAAAATTCAGGTAGCAGCCCCAAAGGAGTCGCGCGAATAACACCTTCAGAGCGTATGTCTGGAAATTTTAGGTTGTGGCTTTGTCTATACTCAACCGTTTTTAGACAGCGAGCCCACCATTTTTCATCTCTAAGCTTTTGCTTGCATTTAACCCTATCAAGTAGGTCTTTTTGGTCGGCGGTTTTATCTGTTAAGTTAACCAAAATGGTGAGAGCGTCTAGCTCCTTTCCATCGATATTGATATGTGGAGTAAGAGGGCGGAATGCTCGCTTTAATTCTACGTTCAAATCATCGGGTCTGGATTGTAGTAACTCTTTCAGACTCTTCATTTACCACCTCGATACATAGAAAGAGCGGTTAAATTCATCAGTTTGAAATTCGGCTAACCAAAGGCAATAAATATCACCTAGATGAAACAGGTGTTCCGTGACTTCAATAGGTGTATTCGGTTTGATTCTACGGTTTGGCATCAAAATTCGTTGCCCAACCATAGAGGCAACTTCATCTACGGTACAATTCATAAATATTGCCGCCTCTAGCGCATTCATTCTAAGGTTTGCAAGTAACCCATCATTAAGCCATAGGTTTTGGTCAATGTAGCTTAGAAGCTCACTGAGGATGATATTGTAGCGAAGGTTACGCTCTGGAAGTCTGACGGAACTGAAGAATAACCGCCCAAGAAGATCTTTCAGCCTTAACTCATGTCGACTAACAACGGCGTGTTCGAGATTGAATTCGATCTCTTTCTCAATCATGGAGTGGAATGTGTGAGGCCAATTAGAGTAGAAGTCAAAAAATGAAGAAGGGCTGAACATGTCGTCGTTCGTTTTGTTCCACCAATGAATCAATCCCCACCGGTAACTTTTTGGTAAATCAGGAAGACCTTCACATTGGTTACCTGCAAGCCAGTTCGATACTCTTGAGGGAATCCCCTTATCTACTTCGTAAGCATTACCGCTTAGTGGAGCATCGCACTCTTTACATAATCCATTCAGTCCCGGTACACGATAGTCATAATCGGCACCGCAGTTGCAAGTTCTAGTGAGCGGTAGATGATGAATATGGCAGTAATCGTAGCCTTCAAAGTGCCACAAATACGACGCATAACCATGTTCAGTTAGGCACTGTGGACAACATGGTATTGACTCTTTGCGAAGTAAAGAACGCGGGATAACTTCTGAACCACGAATTAACGCACATGTGGCAGGGGAGTATTTTAAATGAGTTCGATTGATGGCCAAGCTTGTTAAGTCAGCAGGTTCATTATAGGTCATTTGAGAAAGCTTGTGCAAGGCCGCGGTTCGAGAGCCAGAGCTGTTTTTGGCTGACACAGGGTTCATCTTGCAGATGTTAGTAGGGAAGGTCTGGAACCCTGAGAAGTCGATATCTTGAAGGTAACGTTTCGTGGCCATAAGAAAACGGTTCACATCTTCATAGCCATTTTTATTAGCGACTCGAATGAAGAAGCTTTCTAGTGATTCATCTTTGTTTGGTGTTGGCCGCTGAAGAAACATAATTAAACTACAGGCTCCCAAAATACCCATAGTATTAATTTAGTCTACTGAACTATTAGAAAACGATTCTATTTCAAATATGTGGATAGCCTCTCACCACTAGCTAATAGAGATCGTAGTGTGATTATGTTGTGAGTTAGTTGCCGTGGCTAGCTCAGAAATGCCCCAAACTTTGCTAGAGGTGCAGCTCGTCAATATTCCCGTATTACATTTAGCATTGATAAAACTAATGATAAATCTCCCACTGAAAAATAACCATTTTCAGTGGTTTTAATTTGTTAAGATCGAATATAAAAAGATGCAGTACTTCTTTCATTCGGGCTTTGTGAAGTACTTGTTCAGGAGGGAAAAGGCTAACAGTTGCTAAGGCGACATTTAGTTTAAGATTTTATCAAGCATATAAAGAAGAAAACAACTAGTGAATGTAATTCACTTCAACCTGAAATCTAAGTAACTTTTTTCAATTAAATCAAAGAGCAATAATCGACTCATCAAGTTAAGTGTCAAACGAAGACGCTTGAATAAAAATCACAAATACTCTTGAGGTGTCATTATGAATCAATATAAAAAATCACTAACACTCTTAACCTGTGGAGTTCTTCTAGCGAGCACACCATTAACAGTAATGGCAGAAGAAGAGTTTCACGATGCTGATCCACGAAACACAAGTTGGCGAGGTGGTATAGGCGCTTCAGATGAAGGCGAGATAAAACTGGCTGTTGGTGGTGGCGGTTCAAACCTTTTTGATACTGATTATCAAACACAAACAAATATTTTGATTGAATACTACACGGATTCAGAAAATGCTCGACTTCGCTCAGCTCACTTTGATGAGCGATTTGGTGGCGTTTACATAGACTATAATCATATTAGTGATGCGATGGACTTCTATTCGGCTGGCTACATGCTTCCTTTGGATGCTGGAGACAATTTAATGCTCTTCCCATCAATCAATTATACTTACGTAGATTTCGATACCGATGGTTTAGCGAAAGTGGCTAATGAAGCATGTAATTTTGCAAATTCCTCTGTTGTGAATGCCTGTGGCACACTTGAAGGGCTTGGAGGAGCAAGTGCAGCGTTGATTGAGCAAGTGATCGGCAATGACGACTCTGCTCAAATGGGGTCTGTGAACCTCTATGCTTTAAAGCCATGGAACGCTAACCACTACACTGTAATCAACGCCAACCTTGGGTCTTCGTTTGATGGTGTTGAAATGAATGTTGCTAATTTGATGTGGCTGCAAGGTATAAAGACAAAACTGGGTGACAACATTCTAAACATCTACTTTGAAATCAAATACGATGTGATTGAAATTGAACCGACTGGCTATACTGCAATTAACAACTCAATATTCAAATCTGAAGAGACCACGGGAACCATAGGCTTTGATTTCCGTTTCTAATAACTGTGATAAGTTTCACTTACATGTCAATATCATGTAAGTGAAACCGCTTCATTGTTATTCGCTTTTTTACCGTGAACATTGAAAGCTCTACGCAAATGACTCTCTGATCACTCCCTTTAACCATTGGACCCCCATATCTCTTTGGGTTGCGTTGTGATTGATTAAATAGAGCGGGAGATCATCACAATTAAACGGCAAATTAAAACGTTGAACCAAATCTAGTTTTTTGGTTTTATCATACAAGTACTCAGGAATAACACTGAGCCAGTCACTTTCAGAAACCATAAAAATCAGATTCATTGCAGCTGTTGAACTGTATGTCACGTTCACATTAGGTACTTTATCCTGAATAAGCCCCTCAAATGTATTTCTATCAATATCTGGTCGACTCCAACCAACATGTTCTTCGTTGAGGAATGCTTCAAGCGTCAGCTGCCCATTGATTCTTGAATGGCTCTTGTTTGCGATTGCCACCATTTTATCTGCCGCGACTTGTTCAACAACAAAAGAGCGATTTTCAGGATTGACGAATGAAATAAGTACATCGGCCTTTCGCATACTTAATGCGTTGTTAAAATTTTCTTCGCGATTTTCACTTCTAAACTTGACGATATTCACATTAGGAGCAGCGAGCTTTGAGATTTTTAACAATTTTTGAAAATACCAGAGATCGAGATCAGAATCCCCTGCGATAAAAAAGGTTCTATCACTTGTCTCCGGGTGAAATGTTTCAAATATCTTTTTGGTGCCTTCAAGAGCTGTGAGGTGTGGTGATATTTCTTTGTAGAGTTCCACGGCGTATGTTGTTGGCTTTAACCCTCTTCCCTCTCTGACGAAAAGGGGATTGTTATACTCATTTCGTAATTTGCTGAGCGCATGACTTACCGCTGATGAAGTAATGTGCATTATTTCAGACGCACCTCGAACACTTCCCGTTTTATATATCGCAGAGAATGTTTTGAGTAAGTTTAAATCAATCATAGTGTGGTTCTACCGTTTCGAAACTCTACTTAATCGTGAATGAAGTTCATGTTATTTTTCCAGCGATCAGTTCTTCGACCATTTTTTTTAGCCAAACATGCAGGCTATGATTGCGGTTTTTTTGTAGTACAGAAATAGAAAAAGGGACTTCAATCGTTTTTGAAAAGTTCATGTCTATTCTTTGAAGCAAATCAGGATAGCGGGCAAGATACATTTTTGAACCGACTAATATCGTGTCTGAGGTTGATACGATATTCACCGCCGTTTGCAAATCGCCACATCGTAGATCGATAATATATTCTCTCTCCGTTATCATTTCAGCTTGCGATTTAATCTTCATCCCATTTTCAACTTCAGTCCCTATACAGACAGCAAGATCGAATTCATCGAGTTCTTGTGGCATGTGAACTCCGTTTGCTAATGGGTGCTCTTTTCGTCCATACACGCAAAGCTCGTCAACAAACAGTTGCTTGCTGTGTATCTCTTTGGGTTGATCGAGGATTTCATGATTCAATGACATGTGAATATTGCCATTAAGCAGGCCGTTCATCGTACCTGAATCGCAATTGTCGAGGCGGATTTTTACGTTAGGGGCTTCAGATTTGATTTCGGTATAGAGCTCGGTACCAATAAGTTCAAGCGCGGAAGGGTGAAGGGCAATACGTAACTCTTCAGTTAAATGACTAGGATTAAAGGATTCTTGAGGTTGGAACGTCAATAATAGAGACTCAAGTGCACTGGGCATTCGAGAGTAAAGGTGAGCAGCATACTCTGTTGGTGCTAATCCAGATTTTGTCTTAGTGAACAAAGGGTCGTCTAAGGTGTCCCTAAGCTTTTTCAATGTACGGCTAATGGCAGATTGACTCAGCCCTAAGCGTTCGGCGGTTTTACTGGTATTTCGTATTTGATACAACGAGATAAAAACTTTTAGATGATGTATTTCCAATTGCTCTAATCTATTTAGATTCATAAAGACCTACGAAAAATAATATGTTAGTGAGTATAATACCAATGTGGGTTAAGTTGGCCCACATTGGCATTCATTCGTTAACTTTTATCTGCGACTCTAACTAGGGGCTGTTGACTTAGAGTATGGTCAATTCCTTAGGTTAAGTTTTGTAATTAAACAGTACACCCAAGTAGTGAATAGCGGCATCGTATTCACCTTTTAATTGGCTATTTTCAGGTCCATCAAGTGAATAAATGATGTCTGAGTTACCGCCGTAATAGTACTCGTAGTATAACTGCATGCGTAAATTTGTGGTTATGTCTTTACTGGCTCCAACGCCAAGTTTCCAAACTTCGCCGGTCGGGACATCAGGTGCCTGTAGAGTTGGATCATCTTGTGGCGAGCTCTCATAGGTAACCCCCGTTTCTAAACGCCATTGAGACTCAAGGTTATAGTGCATACCAAGGCTCAAAGAGTAAGTGTCTTCCCACTGTCGATTAATCGCGGCACTGGTGTTAGGTAAAGTGATGGTTGT
This sequence comes from Vibrio sp. 99-70-13A1, assembly GCF_013114625.1. Classification (GTDB taxonomy): domain Bacteria; phylum Pseudomonadota; class Gammaproteobacteria; order Enterobacterales; family Vibrionaceae; genus Vibrio. Next base: position 94,131 of record NZ_VTXD01000002.1, on the reverse strand, counting down.
CTCTTTAATTTTGCTAAAATCGCTCCAACTTGCACTCCATAGGGCGGCGGTATTAGGAGACAGAGAGTGATAACCACTAATACTGATAATGTTAGGCATGACGATGTTAAAAGATGCCGGCTTAAGTAGGTTATCACCTTTGAAATCACCATCCATATCATGATTGATTTCAGAGCGATAAAAAGCACCAAATCGATGAGCTTTATTAACCTCATAAAAAGCACTCAAGGTATAACCAAATTCTACACTCTCTCCACTGCCTGTTAACTTACGCTCGTTGTTACGAGAGGTCATGTTCTGTTCGATTTTGCCAAACTCACTGATCAAGCCAACACCCACAGAGAGCTTTTCATCGATTTTGAAAGCAAGACTCGGGTTAATCTGTACGGTCATTAACGACGTGTCTGTGACGAGTTGGGCGCCCGAAAAGTTATTCCCGTAATCAAGCGCTGAACCACCAGCAGCGGCAATGGCTAGACCAAAATAAACCGCATCATTAGCTGGCGTTACCCAATAAAAAGAACCCGCAGGCATAGTCGTTCCGGCTTCGCTATAGTGTTCTCCACCAGAAAAAGCCCCCGTAGAGCCGGTATCGGTGTAGTTGATGTCTGAAATGACTCCTTCAAGGTTAAATGCAATCGTGCTTTGCTCAATTCTGGTCATGCTTGCTGGGTTAGCAAAAGCCGTTTCAGCACCTTCGGCGATAGCTTGTGCGCCTGCGCCTGCTGTACTGACACTCATCATGCCCAGTTCAGGAAATACATAGGCGGCAGAATGGGCATGCGTGGAAAGTAACGCCGAAATAAGCGCAGTTAAATATGTATATCTCATGGATTAATTTCTCAAAATTGGGGTGTGACTTAGCGCTGTATCGAAAGATATCAGCGCTTAAAATGGGGTTGATTACAGAGCGTTTAGATACGATTTATAGAAATGAAGACGAACTGTTGCTGCTCCAATAACGTCAATAAAGCCAAGTAAAGGGTGGGGTTTACTCGGCGCGATCCATGCTGAGCTCGTCGCTCCAATAGGGATGACTTTCCCTTCTGGTTCAAATATTTCGAGTACGATTGTTCGCCCATGGGTACTGGTATTAGAACCGACATGCTGCCTAACACTCTGGGGCCTTGAATCGGTGAAACAGAGGCTTCATCAGTGCCTGCTTTGAAACAGTGACTTCAAAACCGCTAAATGCAGTTTGCCAAGCAACCTGCGAGCCAAGAAGCCCAGCTCCGGCAATCGTTACATTTTTAATATTCAAAATGTCACCATTATTTTAAATGCAATGAGTCGACAAAAATATGCCGACTCATCAATTTTGACGTTAACTATTTGTTTTCTTTACGAATTGCAGGTGGAACCCATTCACTTAGAAGCGCCGGTTGCTTTGGTTCATAAAGACGCATCGTTACACCAATAACACCATCTTTAGGAGCGGGTAGCCAGTTAGAAATTTCACTGTCAGCAGGGCGGCTGTGTTGTAGGTACAGCGTTAGTGAACCATCTTCGTTGAAGTCTAGTTCGTTACGGTCACCGATAGCGAATCGATTAAGTTCGTTCTGTACAGCAAAACCAGCTTCGTCGTACATTGTTACCGACCAGAACGCGCCTACTGGTGGGATTTCATCCGCTGCAAAGTGCAATTCGTAATTTTGCTTAGCATTCAATGCATCGCCATCTGCATCAGCAAGCGCTAGTGGGTAAATAGCATCTTCAGCATGGTTAGCACCAAGACCAATCAGTGCAATTGCCGCACGTTTGATGTAATGGTTACCATAAACACCCATAGTGTCAGTTGGGATGATCCAACCATTTTTTGGCGTTTCGATTTTCGGAATATAAGACTTGATATCTTTTTTCCCTTGTAAGGCACCTTGCTCAAGAACTGTTAACTCAGCTTCTGATAGTTTTTCAAGATCCCAACCAGTGTCAGCAGAGAAACCAATTCGTTCCATACGCATTAATTGAGACATATCTGTTTTGTGCGCGCCATACTTAGTGATAAGTTTGCTCGCACGCTCGAAGAATGTTTTCGCATCCATATTTGCCACTTGTTGAAGTGGTGAAGTCACCATATCGATAGCAGGATTAATTGGTGATTTAGCCGCTACGTAATCGGTACCCCATTTAGACAATGGTGTGATCTTAAAACCATCTTGAATCTTGTTTACTTGTTCATAGTCTCGACCGTCACTTTCAGTACGAGCAATCATCCAGTTCATTGTTGTTGGTGAAACAATGCGTGTTATACCCTCTGGTAATTCACCTTTCCAATCTTCAGAAACGACTGCAAACGCTACAGCATCAGAACCTGATGTACGTGATCCAGGTGCTGCATAGATGTCTGTCCACATGTCGTACATTGGCATAAGGTGGTAATGGCCATCAGTCTTTTCAGATGTGATAATTACCGGTTCTTCAGAAACATCGTACCAAGCGATCGAGTAAAGAGTATCAAAGTTTGGACGAACAACCTCTGTAAATGAAGCGTCTGGATAAGCACGGAAGTGCTGAATACCACCATTTACCGGAATGCCTCGATTACCTTGTTGTTCGCGAGTCACATCCATAAGAACGATTGGGTAGGCATACACATAAGCTTCTGAAATGATTTGCTGTGCCTGAACTTGAGTCAGTTCAGTTGAAAATACTTGTGCATTTGTGCCAGCGATTGCAGGAGAAGCGGCTAATGAAGCAGTACCTAACGAAAGAGTCAACGTTAAGGCCAGAGCCAATTTATTCTTCTTTAACATAGTTCATCTCCGAGGAATCGTTTATGGTTAATAATTGGGACGGGATTAGTTTAGTTCTTTGGCTGAACATTAATAGAATAAGAATCGACTTTGAGTTAGTCGAAAATCGAATAACAAGAGCCTGTAATTTGAATTGTGTATCTGCTTATAATTAAGCTAGGCTAAATTTAGGGGTATACGTCAGTTCTGACGTATACCCCTAATGTTTATCGAATAAAATTCGCGTCTCTATAAGCAGGATTAGGGTATGAATAAAAACCCTCTTGGCCTTTTTCCCCTAACTTATTTTGGCTGACGTAGTGTTTATCTAGGAAGTTAGCACGAGCTAATGCGGCAGCATCATCAAGTTCTTCACCCCATAATTTGTTTATGTCAGCAACAAGGGAGATACCCACAATATCCATCACCGCGAACGGGCCTCTTTCAACGTTGTGAGCCAGCATCCAGGTTTTATCAACGCTCTCAAAGTCCGCTACTCCGTTCACGACTAAGTCAAGTGAAGCATTGAGCCACGGAATCATGATGGCATTGATGATGTAGCCGCTCTGCTCTTTATGCAGAGGGATCGTCACCATGCCCATTGCTTTGCTGAATTGACAGATAACTTTGTATACCTCAGGGCATGTTGTTGGGTGCCCCATCACTTCACCGATACGGCTGTCCCAAACCGTATTACCGAAGTGTAATGCGAGGAATTTTTCTGGACGGTCAGTGCTATCGACAATCTGGCTTGGAACCAAGGTTGAGGAGTTCGAAGTGAAAATGGTTTTCTGAGGAGCAAGTTTAGACAGCTCTTTATAAAATGACTGCTTAATCTCAACAGACTCTGGAATGGATTCGTTAATTAAATCTGCATCTTTTACCGCCTCTGATAGATCAGACGTATATTTTAGTCGAGCAAGTGCTTCATCAACTTGTTCTTGAGAAGCGCCGCGCGTTGAAACAAATAATTCGGCGTACTCTTTGTGAAGTGCTTTACTCGAAGTAAGCCCTTTTTCAAAGTAGTCATATACAGTGACTTCAAAGCCGCTAAATGCGACTTGCCAAGCAACCTGAGAACCAAGAAGTCCAGCTCCCGCAATCGTTACATTGTTAATGTTCATAATATTATCTCCAGTGACTCACCCATATACTTTGAATATGATGAGTTAACTCATATATAAAAAACAAAATAAGCCGATGAATATTTATCGGCTTATAAACTAAAAATCGAATCGCTTATTGCTAGCGTTTACTTAGCTTTTTCAATTGCAGGTGGAATCCACTCGCTGACTAGGATTGATTGCTCTGGCTCATATAGACGCATTGTTACGCCAATTGCACCTTTCTCTGGTGAAGGAAGCCAATTAGATACTTTGTCTTCAGATGGACGGTTATACTGCATGTACAGTGTTAGAGAACCATCGTCATTGTAAGTAAGCTCATTTCGGTCGCCGATTGCATAACGATCAATCTCGTTCTCTACTGCAAAACCAAGTTCGTCGTACATGGTCACCGACCAGAAAGCACCAACAGGGGGCATTTCATTTGCTTCAAAGTGAAGCTCGTAATCTTGCTCACCGACCATCACATCGCCATCAACATCAGAAATTGCAATCGGATAGACCGCATCTTCAGGGTGGTTTGCACCAAGACCGATTAGTGCAATTGAGGCACGTTGAATGTAGTGGTTTCCGTAAACTCCCATGTTATCTGTTGGGATGAGCCAGCCATTTTTGCTCGTTGCAATTTTGGGGATAAATGACTTAATATTTTGCATACCTTGTGCTGCGCCCTGCTCAAGTACTTTAAGCTCAGCTTTTGAAAGGTTACTTAAGTCCCAGCCCGTGTCAGCAGAAAAGCCAATTCGCTCCATGCGCATCAATTGAGACATATCAGTAGCGTGAGAACCATACTTAGTGATCAGCATGCTTGCACGCTCGAAGAATGTTTTAGCATCCATATCAGCAACTTGCTGTAATGGCGGCGTCTTCATGTCAATGCTAGGGTCGATTGGTGATTTTTGTGCAACGTAATCTGTGCCCCACTTCGAAAGCGGTGTCATCTTGAAGCCATCTTGAATTTCGCCAACTTTATCGTAGTCGCGACCACTACTTTCTGTACGTGCGATCATCCAGTTCATTGTGGTGGGAGAAACGATACGTTTTACGCCTTCTGGAAGTTCACCTTCCCAATCTTCAGAAACGATTGCAAATGCGCCAGCGCCAGTTCCTGATGTGCGAGAGCCTGGTGATGCGTAGATATCAGTCCACATGTCGTACATTGGAAGAAGGTAGTAATGACCATTGGTATCTTCTGAAGAGATAATGACCGGTTCTTCAGATACGTCATACCAACCTGATGAATAAAGCGTGTCAAAGTTTGGACGAACCACTTCTTTGAATGAAGCATCAGGGAAAGCGCGGAAATGTTTGAAGCCACCGTTCACAGCAATACCCTTGTTAGTTTGTTGCTCGCGGGTCACATCCATAAGGACGATAGGGTATGCATACACATAAGCTTCTGAAATGATCTGCTGTGCTTGGTCTTGGGTGACTTCACTTGAGAAAACTGGCGCATTTGTGCCGGCGACTGCAGGGGTAGAGGCTAATGAAGCAGCACCTAACGAAAGGGTCAATGTTAAGGCCAGAGCCAATTTATTCTTCTTTAACATAGTTCATCTCCGAGGAATTATTTATGATTAATAATTGGTACGGGATCAATTTATGTATTTTGGCTGAACATTAATAGAATAAGAATCGACTTTGAGTTAGTCGAAAATCAAATAACACCCGCCTAGGCTGTAGTATTTAGAACAGTCTCAATTTTTTAACCACCTAAAAAATCGTGTAAAAATGACGCATCTATGTGTTCAAATTTGGGAGCCCCCGGATGATGATCTGTACCATCAATACTGGACGCTACGTTAAGCGACTTTCCATACCTTTAGTTATCTATGAATTGCTAATTTAGGGGAAACTGTAGCTCATTTATGTCCAAAAGCGTGCTGAGGAGGTAGATCGTAGTAACGGAGAACTGCACCCAATTATTGGAGGTATTTCATGTCTGAGTCTAATTTCTTTTTTACTTATCGCTCATTAAGAACAGCAGAAAATCACCTAAAGTATCAATAGTTGATTGATTTTGATTTTATATGATACTTACAGAGGTAATTATCTATATTGATAGCGATAGACTGGTTCCGAACTTATAAAAGGAACCGAACGATGAAAGCAACAACAATATCTCTATTAACATTAGGTATTTTTACTGCTGGCTCAACTCAAGCAATGGAGCTCGTTAGTCGAGATATTCAGGAAGGTCACCCAATGGCCAAGAAGTTCGAGTATCAGGGTTGGGGCTGTGATGGCGACAATATATCACCACAATTGATGTGGAAAGATGTACCGAAAGGCACTAAGAGTTTTGCTGTAACTGTTTATGATCCAGACGCACCAACAGGTAGTGGATTTTGGCATTGGGTAGCGTTTGATATTCCAAGTAAAATGACGGAGCTAGAACAAAGCGTCGATATCAGCAAGCTTGGTGGCAAGGAGGTTCGCATTGATTATGGTAGCAAAGGATTTGGTGGAGTTTGCCCTCCGAAAGGACACGGTATGCACCGCTATCAATTTACGCTTTGGGCGCTACCAAAGGCTACCTTGGGTCTCGATGAGAATACTTCGCCAGCAGTGGTTGGTTTTACACTCAACAGCATCGCCATCGATAAGGCAACGCTAACGGCAACGTACACACGTTAGGCGACCAATTAGGAGGCGTAATGAACGCTCAGTATCAAGTGACACTGTTTCGAGCCGAACAACTTCAGAAGCTCAGAAATGTGCGAATCCATTCTCCGAGTATTATTCAAATTATGGATGGGAGTAAGCGTTTATTTTGGCAAGATTCGGTTAAAGATCTCTCCGATACTGAGCTTTTACTGTGCGAGGCGTCTGCCTCCTTGAGTTTTGAGAACCTACCACATAAAGGACGATTCCTTTCGCGTGTATTTGCTTTTCACTGTTCTCCGACAAAAGCGATGCTTGAACTGAGTAGTAAGAGAGCCGCTGAAGAAGCTGTGCCTTTCTTTTATTCTGATAAAGCCCTGCAAAATACCCTGAATGCACTCATTTCGTTTGACGCCCAAACGATAAGCAAAGAGACACAGCGCTTTTGGGTGCTTGGCTTGTATCAGCAATTAGCTGAAAAAGGCGTATTACATCAACTATTTCCAAGTATTAACATGACCTTTCGACAGCAGTTGAGCCGCTATTTGGCTCGTTCACCTAGTGATAAACATGCTCTAGACGAAGTCGCGCAGCAATTTGCAATGAGCCGTGCGACTATGATTCGTAAGTTAAAGCGTGAAGGTACCCAGTTTCGCGAGGTGTTAACGGAAGTTCGCTTAGCCCATGCCTTATATCTGATACAGAGTGGCTACAGCAACGTTTCTCAGTTAGCGTTGTCGTGCGGTTATCAGTCAGAGGGGCGATTTAACCTGCGCTTTAAAGACAAATATGGACTAACGCCAACCAATTATCTTAAAACTGTATCGACCTAACTTATTCTTGTTTTGGACAGTTACAGTCGTTACTTTCTAATTCGAAAATATCCAAAAGTTTGTTACATACATGCCCACTATATCTCTCTCGAGGGACTGATTGGAGTGTGGTAATTTTACAACGTTGAATTTAAGTGGTTGGTCAAATATGCAAACTTTCGATGCTGATCTGCACCAGCAGAACTGGACATTTTACTAAGCGACTTTCCAAGACTAAAAGTTATCCGCATTTTTCTATTTTACGTGATAACTCTAAGAAGGTTTTGCCCCTCTTGTACGGTAATCTCAATTATACTTGCTCTTGTATGAGTGTGCTCTGTGGTTGCAGCGTTACTGTGAGAATCAAAAGAGCGAGGCATTCGCGAGTGATAGTGTTGAGTGGCTTTGACATTTGATATACCTCTTCAAGTTGGGTGGGTTTGTTCAACTTGAAGCAAAGTATACTTGTCTGCATTTTTTAGATAAATGTAGCTATATTTATCTATAGTCTCAATAAATAGAACAATAAGAACATCAAAATCCAACTGTACGCTTTTTATTGAGGGCTGGGTTTTTGTGACTCAAATAAGTGGCTGTGGCTTATCAAAAAGATAGCCTTGTGCAAGATCGATGCTCAATTGCTCCGCCATATCGAGCTGTACCTGCTCCTCAATTCCTTCAGCTAAAACAGCGCCACCGTAGTCATGAACCGCTTTGACGACCGCTTTTATTTCATCGACTAGAGTTGGATCAAACGTAAGCCTACTGATGATTTTGATGCAAAGTTTGACTACCTCAGGTTTGACTTCATCGATCAGCGCCAAATCAAAAAATCCGCAGCCAACATCGTCAAGCCAGAACTGATAGCCTTTCTTTCTCAATTGAGCCATTCGTTGTTTTATTGGTTGCCAGTCTCGTATCGGTAAGTGTTCAGTGAGCTCAATCTTAATTCTTCCAGCCAGTGCGTAGCGGTTTAGTATCTGAAATACGGTCTTATCTAACAACAGGTTAGGAGCAAGATTAACGGTGTAACATCCTATAGATGTATGGGCGGCAATATTTTCAAGATGAACTTCGAGGATGACAATTTCCAATTGCCTGCTGAGCTGTTGCGATTGAGCAGCGATAAACAACTGATCGGGCCGATGCCATAAGGAGTCTGAAGGACCACGAACTAAAACCTCATGTCCATAAGTGGTCTGGCGTTTAAGATCTCTAATAGACTGAACATATGAATATAGTGAACGCTCACTTAAGATATCACTCAGTGAAACAGCAGTCCCTGTTTCAAGTGGTGTTTGGCTTTGGTTCATGTCGCAATTTTCCTTGTTTGCTTACACGCTATCGGAGCGGAGTTAAGCATTTCTTTGCTAGCCCGTTTTATCATTCAGTTGCAGATGAGATAAAGAGTTGACGATCCGTTCCGCGAGTTCATGGTTGTTGCCCGAGAGGCTTATTGATAGCTTGGTGTCTTCAACTAGGGCTTCCATGTTTTGCTTAACCGTGTTGGAGTCGGACAGTTGAGCTTCAATGGCGTCCATAATGGTTTTAGACGATGTTTTGCTATCAAGCGACATGTTCATCAAGTTCTGCATGTTATGCATGGTGTCTTTGGTTACTTCTGAGCTGAGAATAATGACGTCCTCAACCTCTTTTTGTTTGTTGAAAATGCTGTCTGATATCTTTGAAATCGACGCCATTTCAGTATCGATCCTCTCAGCGGACTGATTCGCCGTGTTCGCAAGTTGACGGACTTCGTCTGCGACTACTGCAAAACCGCGACCGTGCTCCCCAGCTCGAGCGGCTTCAATTGCGGCATTAAGCGCCAACAGGTTTGTTTGTGCAGCGATACCTTTAATAGAATCCACCAATTGGGTGACGTTCTTGTTAATCTCATCCAGTGATTCGAGCAGTTCACTAAATTGGCAGATCTTTTCTTTAGAAACCAATACCTGCTCTTCCAAAGCCTCCAGCTTGTCGATGGTATTAGCCGCAGTTTCTGCCGTTTGACTGGAGTATTGATGACTCTCACAAGACAGCTTGTTAATACTTTCTGACTGCTCGATAAAGCGATTCACTAACTCATAGCTCTGTTCAATCGACTCAGCACGACTTCGTGACGCTTTATGAACATTGGCCGCATTGACGTGAATTTTCTTCGCATAGTCGGTAGGATCATTCTGTTTGAATAGAGAGTAATTTTCAGAGATTTTCTTCAGTTCTGCAAGATGGCTGGTATGAACTTCGACAATATCCGATGACGGTTTTTTAAACGAAAATATCATGATTAGACGGCCTTCTTTCGGGATTGAAGAGTTGCAGAAACGCTGGCTTGGGTAGACACACAAAAGGGTACGCAGTAAGTCATTAAGATTTTAATGATCAGCGTTGCGTCAATGTTGCTGGAGAGCAATTTGTCACCGTGATTAATGAACATAAGAATGGTGCCAACTATGAAAGAAACCTTGAGTGAGCGTTTCAGTATCGTAGGTTCGCCTGCGGTTTTAATAAACTGAGCTAAAGACATCTGCAACCTCTGTTTGGGTGAATATTGTTTAGATTAATATTGCTTTGGTGAATCATATATTTTATTGAACGATTGTTCAAATTAATGATGGTGTTCAACTGCAACTTACGTAAGGTTAATTGAGTATATTTAATCGCTAAAAGTTCTATGTGCCTTAGAAGTGTTCTTTCGCATTGAGGCTTTGTTGCGTAATTCGATGTAAGTAAATGTCAATTACACTAATTAATGAGAATTCAGACTGATGGTGAGGTCTTACCAAAATACAAAGCACTTACCGGAAGATAATATAGTTTGATCGATTCCAATAAAGTTTGTCATATTTCCTCTGTCAGTTCACTTGGCATAGGTTATGTGAACCGACTATAGCAAACACGCCTTTGCACCGAAAAGAGTTAGGCCGTTTTACTAACACTCCTGACAACAATGGCTGTTGCAATACAAAGGCTAATGGTATTGCAGCAGGTTTGACGAGCCAGTTTAATCACCAACTAGTTCCTATCCTTAATCCTAAAAATTCGCTTAACTGACTATAGTGTGTAGCTTGTAGGACTGTCTTGCGAGTAGCGAAATTTGTCCTTTTTCAAGGAGGGTTTCAAATGTGTTTGAAGGATGAGCTTAGAACGGTATTAGTTAATGCCCCTCCTTTAATGTTGGGAATACTCGTTTTTTATAATAACCATTGACCAAGATACTTGGTCAATGGTTAGTCGTAGACCGAAAGAGTGAACGCTAATGATTAGCATGCATCCCATGATCCGCACCGTGCTCTACATAGTGCTCGTAACGAGTACGCAGGCTAATCGTCATCCAGCCGTATGCTAAACCGATTGCACAGTAGACCAATTCGACGAAAGTGTCGTTGGCGTAGCTTGCACCGCCCACGTAGGACATAAAACCAAAGAAGATGCCAGCGCCAACAAACAGTGCGGGTACAAAGTCAAAAGGTGGCAAGCGCTCTAGACAGATACAGAAGATCACCACTACAAATACCGACATTGGCACGGCAAAGAAGCCTAGGCTGCTAAACACGCCACCCAGCTCCATGATAGCAACCGATGCGACGATCCCTGCAACGTATCCGAAGAAGGTTTTTTTGCCCCCTTCCACATTGCATCCAGCCATAAAATACATCGCCCAGGTAATAAAGGCGATCCAACCAAAGCCGATATTGCCAGCCACTGGCATCAAGGGGGCTACTACTTGATCTAGGACCTGAATGGTAAACGCCAAGAAGGCGACTATCACAGGGATAAGTATAAACTGTGAAAATTTCATTTGGTGCTCCTTAGAGTCGTGCGTTTTTTTCTGTTTCGTAGAGGTCCAATGCATGCATTGGGATCATAGCGTCATGGACAACGGCATTGATCGCCTTAAGCATAGCGATAGGACAATCGGACTGGAACACATTGCGTCCCATATCGACACCACATGCACCCGCTTGAATGGCGTTGTAAGCCAGCGTGAGCGCGTCCAGTTCAGGTATTTTTTTGCCGCCAGCAACTACGATGGGGACGGGGCAGGCGGCGACCACCTGCTCGAAGTTATCGCAGTAATAGGTTTTCACGATATGTGCGCCTAGCTCTGCAACGACCCTTGTGGCTAGCATAAAATAACGAGTGGTGCGTTCCATCTCTTTGCCCACGGCGGTTACCCCAAGTGTAGGGATCCCAAAGCGAGCGCCCGCATCGATGGTTTTCACTAGATTGTGTAAGCTGCTGCATTCCCCTTGCGATCCCACAAATACCTGGATAGCAAGACAAGAGGCGTTAATACGAACCGCATCATCGATATCGACGCCAACCACTTCATGACTCATATCGTCTTGCAGCACGGTGCTGCCGGCGCTAGAGCGTAGTATCACCGCTTTATTGTGATGGGGTTGGATGCAGCTACGCAGTGCCCCGCGAGTGGCCATTAAGGCATCAGCATGGGGAGCGAGAGGCTCTATGGCGAGGTCTAGGCGCTCTAGACCGGCAGTGGCCCCCATGATGTAGCCATGATCAAAGGCCAGCATTACCGTCTTGCCGCTGTCGGGACGAAAGATGCGACTAAGTCGGTCTTTCATGCCCCAATCGACGTGATCCATGCCCTTTACATGGAAGCTGTAACTTCGTTGTGGGGTATCCAATCCATAGTCTTTGGCGAGTTGATTTCCATTTTTGTCTGCCATTGTGATTCCTTAATGCACCTTATGCAGTGCTTCGTTAAATGATTCGAATAAGATGGCCATGCTAGTGGCTCCAGGGTCGATGTGCCCTATGGCTCGCTCGCCCATATTTTTGGCACGACCTCGCTTGGGGACCATAGCCTTGGTAGCTTCTGCACCTTGTCTGGCGGCTAGCGCAGCATGTTCAAACATATCTTCTAGGTCGACACCGCTGTTCGCGTCGACCTGCATGGTCTGAGCCACGGGGATCAGCGCATCGAGCATGGTTTTTTCACCGGCATGAGCTCCGCTAAAGCGGATTACTCTATCTACACCCGATTGGATAGCGTTGGCGGCTTCGCAAGGGGAGAGTTCTTCGGCTATGAGCCCCTCGCCGATCCCCATAAATAGGTTGCCCACCAGCATTCCAGCCGAACCACCATCTTGCGACATAATGGCCCATCCAAGGTCATTCACCTGTTTGTCCCACTGCTCGCGAGGCGCGTTATTTGGATCGTTCTCTAGGGCGTGCTCGATGCAGTGACATACACGGAGCATGGTTGTGCCGTGGTCGCCATCGCCGGTCTTGCCATCTAGGGCGTTAAGGTGCGGAACCTGGTCAATTATGTTCTTGGCTGCGGTTTCAAACATATCCAACAGCATTTGCTGATTAAGTACGGTCATTTTGATCTCCTTTTTAGACACAAAGAGTCCCTATGTCGTCTTTGCAGACGCCATGGTGTGCTTTGGGGGGGAGAGCCCTTTGATTAACTTTACTAAACAGGTGCAATAGCGTTTAGCGTGAGTGTATTGGTCGTTGAGTCGAGTAGATACGGTCTCTATTAAACAAGCGGTCTATCAAAGGGCTAGGAGTGAAAACGCTAGTGCTGAGTCCAATACGCGGTGTTACACGGCTTGTCCCAATAGGTTAGCGTTTCGCTATCGAACTTACCGATGCACATCTGGAATCCAGCCATCTCTTGAACGGTAAGCACCTCTTCAACCTTAGAGCGGCTGATCGCGGCGTTTTTGTCTTGCACAAACAGGTGGCAAGCGCGCGCGACAATGAACATCTCCATCAGGGTGGTTGCACCCGAGCCGTTGATCATCAGCATCAGGTCGTCACCGGGTTGAAGATCGATCGCCTTAGCTACGTGATTTAGCATGATGTTTGCGGTGTCATCTGCTGTTTGGATCTTCATGCGACCACCGCCACCCTCACCATGCTGTCCCATGCCAATCTCCATCTCGTCACTGGCTAAGTCTCCGATCGCCATACCCGATTGAGGGTGGGTTGCGTTACTCATCGCAACGGCTAGTGTTGCCATGGTTTGATTGAACTTGTCTCCAATGCGGTAGACCTCGTCAAGGGAAAGTCCTTCCTCAGCGGCAGCGCCCGCGATTTTGTACACCGGTACACAGCCCGCCAGGCCACGGCGATCCTTAACCTCAGCATCAAGACCAGCGCTGATGTCTTCGTGGGTGAGCAGCATCTTGACGTTGATCCCCTCACGCTTCGCCATCTCCATAGCCATGTTGGCTGACATTACATCGCCCTCATGATTAAGCACGATCAGTAGCACGCCAGCAGGACAGTTAGCCAATTTTAGAGCCTCAAAAACCTTGGGGGCGCCAGGGGCAGAAAAGATATCGCCTACGACCGAGTAGTCCAGTATGCCTTCCCCGACATAGCCACTTAGTGCGGGTTCGTGCCCCGCGCCGCCAAGGGTAACAATAGCCACCTTATTGGGGTCTTTTGGGGTGATTCTGGCGACGATCTTTTCGGAAACTATTTTCACCTTGTTTGGGAAGGTCATGGCGTAGCCTTGTAATAGCTCGATGGTGATATTCTCAGCGTTATTGATGAACTTCTTCATAATCCAAATCCTTTTTACAATTCTTGAGGTGTAGAACAAATCTGAGTCTCTTGGCGGTTTCTGTTCTATCGCAAATCTACTATACGATTTGCATAAGCTCTACTGGGGCTTCGTCTTCCATCACGAATGCAATCCGCAATGAATCGGTTGAATTAAAGGGCTCCAATAACACCGTTTTCCCTTTCATCGCTTCTTCTAGGTTGTCTACTTCATAGGCAACATGCGCTGTAGTCTTTAACTCATCCGGCATTGGACTGTCTTCTAAAAAGCGCAGCCATTCGATATGATTTTCGCTGTCGTTAAAGTCGGTAACGTACAGGCCAATATCTTCTTTAAATATCTCACCATGATGGTGGGACTGAGTTGGGATGCCGACATGGCTGAACTTTCTCATTTGATGCTCCTTATGCGTATTTCCCTGTTGACCACACTAATATATGCAGTGGTTTCGAGGTTCGCAAGTGCGTTTTCTCAAAATGCCTGGTTCTATTTTGTTCTTTAATTTCAGTAGCTTGAGGTAATTCCACGCAGGGGTTACAGGCAAGTGCAACACGAAGATAAACCTATCCCTTTTTAGCAAGTGCAACACTGAAATAATGGATTTCCTCTTTTTAAGTCTAAAAAATAGGGCAAGTGCAACAATCTGAGATAAAAAGAAAACCGGGTTATTGGGGCAAGTGCAACACGCGATTTCCATCACAAAAATGAACATAACCCGCTCTATTGAAGCGTTCTAATGGAAGAAAATAAAAAGGAGATAGAGGAGAGCCTAAACACTTGAAAGTTTCCTATAATACTACATATCGCTGTAAGCATCGTGATAGAGCTGCTCAAGGAGTGTATCGATCTGCTCAATAGTTAATTCTGGATGATGGTGTACGATAAACTCCTTGCAGTTTTGTTTGCTTAATCCAAGCTCAACCAGCTCAAAGACCAGTTCCTCGTATTGCCTTTCTACAATCTGCTTGTGAAATTTATTTCTATAGGCGGCCATCTGTTGCGCTAAGAGGGGCTCGTAACCGTATGGGCCGGAATTTCTATTGAGTTCGCGCCCCACCGTCGAGCGGTGAATACCAAGTTGCTTGGCGATCGCGGATTGGCTCTTTCCACTTTTACGCAGCGCCCACAGCTGTATACGCTTGGCTTCAGTCAGTTGATGATACATTGGTCCAACTCCCACGCAATATGAATGACACTTTATATAGTGTGCATGATAAATAGGCAAAATTCCGTGAGTCGGCAGAAATATAGACGGTATTTAGAGAGCCCTAGCGGCTTAAGTTTTGGTTTTGTGATCATTGTTATGGCTGGCGATTAACCGGTAGCGATGCCGCTTTATCAATCAGAATGAGTGATGCATTTGCACCGAAATATGCATTACCTGCAAGAAACAGAAAAAACTCGGCGTGATCGCTGGGACCTTTAATTGCTCGAGCGTGATGCTTGAGTTTCTAGTGGTCCCCTAATACTCAGAGCAATTGTACTGCTTGTGGGTCATGCACTGGGAAAGACTGTGGCTATCAGTCATCCTAGAAGATTGAATGCTAGCAGGGTCTTAAACTCCGACAAGCTATCGTATGCTCAAAAGTTGAAAATTACACAATCTGTAGGGTGTTCAGAAACTGATCCGCACCAGCAGTACTGGATATTTCACTAAGCGGCTTTCCGATACCAAAAGTTATCCGCATTTTTCTATTTTACGTGATTACTCTAAGAAGGTTTTGTCCAAATCCGCGTTAGTAGGTGCAATACTAATAGCTTGCTAACCAACGAAGAGTTCGTGATTGCTCAGCAGTCGGTAGAGCTTCTGTAATCACTGCAAATGCAATTGAAGGTCTGACTCAAATCGAGTCAGACCTTTTTTATTTTAAGGCTAGGGGGCATTGTTTAATCTAGTGAATTCCTGAATATTCCAAATGTTATCGGATTACCGATTTAGGTGAATCTGGCTTAGATATACTCGCATCTATCAAACGGTGTTTAATGCGGCTTAGACCAACAGGCGTCACCCCCA
This sequence comes from Vibrio sp. 99-70-13A1, assembly GCF_013114625.1. Lineage (GTDB taxonomy): Bacteria > Pseudomonadota > Gammaproteobacteria > Enterobacterales > Vibrionaceae > Vibrio. Next base: position 78,295 of record NZ_VTXD01000002.1, on the reverse strand, counting down.
AGTACCGCGCGATATCATTTTGCGTCACTTTCGCCATCAGATCTGGAGATTTATCTAACAGCTGTTGATATCTTTGCTCTGCACTGAGGCACAATAATTCACGCTCCCGCGCTTCTTTCTTCATGGCAAATGCCAATAGAATATCGATAACTTCTCGTGCTAGCTGGTGGTTATTTTGACTTTGCTGGTAAAGCTGTTCGAAGCTGAATTTAAGTAACTGCGTTGGTTCTAAACATATGAGACCGAAGGTTGCTTTTTGTTTTTGATAGGCGGCCGACATACTGCCAATCACATCATGGTCAGTAAGAAAAGATTTTACACGCTCTTGTCCATCAGAGGTCAGATAGTACGCTTTCACCACTCCCTGTTTGATTAAATACAGAGAATCGTCACTGTCACCCTGCATGAAAACATGCTCGCCTACATCTTTAGAAACTTGCTGTCCTTCACTTTCAATAAACTTCGAAAATTCCATTCGTTTTAACCCAAGTTAACGCTCAATGCGGATTGATTCATTAAATTGACTCCTAGCTTAACGCACACCGCGTAATGGGAGAAGCAAATGAAGTTAATAAACCAAGTCATTATTATTACCGGAGGTACCTCTGGTATCGGCCTTGAAATCGTCAAGCGATTAAGTGAAACCAATGAAATGATTGTGCTTGGTCGAGACGAATCAAAACTTGCTCGACTGTCAGAAGATTATGGCGTTAAGGGCTACAAAGTGGATCTTAGCAATACAAATGAAGTGGAGTGGGTCGCTGCTGATCTACTCAAGCATTTCCCCAAAGTGGATGTCCTCATCAATAATGCAGCGGTGCAATTCTCTGCTGCGTTTAACAGTGATGATTTTAATTACGATACGATTCAGTCGGAAATCACCACGAATTTCACTTCAATATGTAGCCTTTGCTATTTGTTGCTGCCAGCGCTAGGCAACTCTGTTAATAGTGACGCAAGCAAAAGTATCATCCTCAATATCAATTCGGGTCTTGCGCTCGCGCCAAAAACATCCTCTGCGGTTTATTGTGCGACCAAAGCGGCTCTTAACTCTTTTTCTATCTCATTACGTTATCAACTGGAGGACTCGAATATTGATGTGATGCAAGCGCTGATGCCTTTAGTTGATACAAAAATGACGCAAGGGCGGGGAACAAACAAGATAACGATTGAGGAAGCCGTGGACCAGCTGATTTATGGTGTGGAAAAAGGCATTCAAGATAATGATATAGGAAAAGTCAGGCTGCTTCGCTGGTTGAATCGATGGTCCCCTAACATGGCATCCAAGCTGATGAAAACAGCGTAAGAAGTCGACCTATTCATGCCGTCGAACACAGTCGGCAAGGAGGTAGTAATGAATTGGAAACAAATCAGTGCAGGAGTATTAATGTTGATCACGTCGATAAGCACAGTAGCGAGCGAAATAACGGTATCGGGAATCGAACACAGACGAGGTGGCAATATTGTGGTGTTCATCTTTTCTGATGTGGGTTTTCCTAAGCGGCATGATCTGGCTATTCAACAGCAAACGCAAAAGGCACAGGGTGACACTATGACATTTCGCTTTGATGTAACACTGCAGGAGATCGCGATTAAGGTGCTGCACGATGAGGATGAAAATGGTCAAGTGACGAAGAACTGGACGGGGATCTACCCTGCTGAAGGGCTAGGTTTCTCCAATGAACAGAAGGTATCTTTAACGGGTCCTCCGACTTATAAGCGTTCTAAGTTCAATGTTGCCGATCTTAAAGGCGGACTGACTATTGAAATGCACTATCCCTAGGAGAGAGTGATGAAACACTTGATTAAAACTATGTTGATCTTAGCGGCGTTATTTGCACTCACCTTTGTATTATTAAAAGTAATGGGTGTCTTAAGCGTTGAACAAATCGAAACTTGGCTAACGTATGCGCAAGGCTTATCACCTATCTATGTTGGTGGGCTTACGGTGGCGTTATTGCTTGCCGATATCGTGATTGCCATGCCAACACTCACGGTCACGATTTTGTCTGGCTTCTTTTTGGGGAGCAGTCTTGGGGCATTATCTGCGATTATTGGAATGAGCTTGGCAGGGGTTGCTGGCTATGGCTTGGGTAAACGTTACGGTGATAGGGTGTTGATGTTACTGCTTAAAGATGAGCACAAGATCAATGAAGCTAAATCTGCATTTCAGAGTAATGGATTAGGGATGATCCTCCTAAGTCGAGCGATCCCTATTTTACCTGAGGTGACCGCCTGCCTAGCCGGCGCGACGAATATGTCTTTCTCACGATTTATGTTTGCGTGGTTTTTGAGCACGGTACCCTATTGTTTAATCGCTGCTTATTCGGGCTCAATAAGCTCGTTGAGTGATCCTAAGCCTGCGTTAATTGGAGCTGCCATGCTGACAACAAGCTTGTGGATTGGTTGGTTTGTATTTAGAAGATTGAAATTAAAAACCAGAGCCGTTAATTAATGTTGATGACTTGACGTTATAAGAGCCTATTTTGGCATCAGCTTCTGCTGGTTTGGGTTATGTTAGAGGGGAATTTTAGTTGAAATTTGGCGATCCAAAGTCGCTAGATCTAGTGTAATTCAAACGATAATGAGCACTATTAGAAAGCGAGCCTAGTGCTCGCTTTTTCTATATGAGAGTAGGAGGGCGAGCGTATAAAATCAGAATCAAAACTTGGCTCTATTACTTACTTTTGAGGGTAATGGATAACATTGTGGAACACCGCATTTTCTCCGCCGGTGTTTTTGTAGCCATGAATTTGGTTGGCATTGAAGCGTACGGCTTGCCCTGCGCGTAATGTGTGCCACTCCTCCTCAAACAATACTGACATTTCGCCAGAAATACAGAGGATGTGTTCGGTCACGCCCATGTTGTGCGGTTCAGACTCGTGCTGATAATTGGGTGCGAGGGTTAGTTCAAATATCTCAAATCCCAGTGCCTGCTCAAAAGGGAACAACAAGCTGACGAAGAACCCAACGTTGTATTCTTCACGTCTTAGTTCGTTTGCATCTCTAAAAAGGCTGGTGAGCTCATCGTTAGAAGTCGCTGTGATAAAGCTAGAAAATGATACTTCAAACCCCGATGCGATTTGCCATAGCTTTGCTACCGTCGGGCTTGATTCTCCCCGCTCAATTTGACCCAGCATAGCTTTACTCACCCCAGTAGCTTTTGCTGCTTTATCTAAACTCCAGCCTTTTTCTTTACGAAGTCGTTTTAAGTTATCACTAACTTTTATTTCTGTGTGCATATATTCTCAATAAACAACTTGTGCGTTATAGCGCACGTGCGTTAGATTGGTTGTATGGACGTTATAACGCACGTAGGAATAAATTAACATGACTAAGATAAAACTTTCCCATATCAGTACAGGCTTTATTGCGGTATTTATTGGCTATGCGAGTGCTGCAGCGATAATTTTTCAAGCTGCAATGAGTGCTGGATCAACCAACGAGCAAGTAGCTTCATGGTTTTGGGCGTTAGGGGTTGGTATGGGAGTAACCACTATATTGCTTTCATTACACTACAAGAAACCTATCGTTACAGCGTGGTCCACACCTGGTGCGGCATTGTTAATTACATCGCTTGAAGGGCTGACAATGAATCAGGCAGTCGCTGTGTTTTTGTTTAGTTCTTTATTAATTACGTTGGTCGGTTTAGCCGGGATATTTGAAAAAGTACTCAAGCAGATACCAACAGCGATAGCATCGGCAATGTTAGCGGGTATTTTACTGCAATTTGGTCTGGGCTTGTTCACATCGGTCACGGAAGAGGGGCAAATTATCTTTGTAATGCTGGCAATCTATATGGTGGCAAGGGTTCGGTTAGGAAACTTATTGATCCCAAGTATTTTCATCGTCGCTTTAATAATGTGTATCGGGATGGGAAAGCTAGATGTAAGTGAAGTAACGATGGGCTTAACTGTTCCTGTATTCATCGCTCCAGACTTCGACCTTCTCGCGTTGGTCAGCGTTGGAATACCGTTGTTTATCGTTACTATGGCTTCTCAGAATTTACCGGGATTTGCTGTCTTGAAAGCGAATGGCTACCAAGCCGATTCGTCCAAAATTATTACAACGACAGGTGTGACAGGTTTATTGTTAGCACCATTTGGCGGGTTTGCTTTTAACCTTGCGGCGATAACTGGCGCAATTTGTATGGGACCAAATGCCGATGAAAACCCGAAGACACGCTACATAGCAGGAATTTTTATGGGTGTGTTTTACCTTTTAGCAGGGGTGATGGGGATGTCATTTGTTTCTTTATTTAGTTCGGTTCCTGAGGCGGTTGTTATTGCTATTGCAGGTCTTGCGGTGATGCCTACCCTAATGAACTGTTTAGCGGTATCCATGGCAGACAGCCAATGCCGAGAGCCTGCACTGTTTACATTTCTAGTCACAGCCTCAGGTGTCAATTTACTGGGTATAGGCAGTGCTTTCTGGGGGCTGTGTGTAGGTTTGCTTTGCTACTGGTTACACAATTGTAAGGCTAGTGAGGGAAGAGAAAAAGGCACATCATCGACTCAATAACTGGTACCGCCTAGAACTATGAACAGCTAATACGAAATAAGCGTTGGATGGCTACTTTGTTAGATAACTACTTCGTTGGATAACTATTTAATTGCAAGTGACACCTCTTATTAGGGTCAGTACTGTATATTTCAGATATTTCAGATATTTCAGATATTTCAGATATTTCAGATATTTCAGATATTTCAGTTGTTAATCACTTCTCTCGGAATAAAGTTGTTCAAAATTTGGTATGTTTTGCTCCCAAATAGGAGTATCACCTCCAATAATTGATTTTAAAACATCAATAAACAACTTGGTTTTAATAGGTGCATCTCGGTGCGGGTATACGGCGTAAAAAGTTCCAAAATCTTCAAGGTTTAAATGCGTCATGATCGGGATAAGCTTTCCTTTAATGATTTCATTCTCAATCATTTGAGCAGTGACCACAGCGAGCGTATTACCCGCCACCGCGCTTTTTACTACCATCTCAACATCATTCACTTTATAAGCGGCATTAAGTTGAAATTGCTGTTCAATATTCTTCTCATCAAGATAATTGAATTTATTGATGAACAATCCAGGCGCGGCATAAATCGTAGCTGGCAGAGATTCTAGCTTTTCAATAGTCTCTATTTTCCCATGCTGTTGAATGAAATCAGGTGAAGCTACAATAAGTAAGCGGCTCCTGGCAATCTTACGAGAGATCAAATTGGAGTTCTTTGGTTTGCCAATACGAAAGCCAATATCAAAGCCCTCTTGCACAATATCCACCACTCTATCTTCTAATCTCAGCTCGCATTTTACATCTGGATATTGCTTCTGAAAAACCGAGATCGCATCTTGAACGTACTGTCGACCAAACATCATTGAACTGGTAATTCGTAATATCCCTCTTGGCTCTGAATGGTAGTTTTGCGCTAAACGGTGGGTGTTATTAAGCAAGTCACGTAACAGTTTTGCTTGGTTCACCATCTCATTACCCGCCGCGGTTAATGATAATGAGCGCGTGGTGCGATTAAGTAAGCGAACCCCTAATTCTTTTTCTAAACGACTTATCTGCTTTGAGATAACAGAGCGATCAAGATTCTTTTGCTCGGCAACATTAGTAAAAGAGCCAAGTTCAGTAACTTCTAGCAATAAAAGTAATCGATTAGAAAAATCCATTTGAACCTCATGAGAATAAATAAAAACAGTATTGGTGCAATTTTAGCATCAATATTATGCTATTAACTGTATTTTTCTCATCTAATAGATTGCTTATAGTTATCTCACTGACGGAGAGGACACCCTCTCAACATCACTATATTTAACTAGCCAATAGGCGACTTAGAGGAAGTACATTATGAAAACATTATCAATCACTAATCAAAATGGTATCGCAACAGTTGCTATCAACAACCCACCAGTGAATGTATTAACCATTAATCTAATCAACGAAATTAATGAATATGTGCTTTCTTTAAAAGATGACCGAGAAACTAAAGTTGTGGTGTTTAAATCACTGCATGAAACCTTTTTTTTAGCGCATCTTGATCTTAATGTGATCAACGGTACGCAAGGTGGTCAAGCAGCGTCTATTGAGTTCAACCACATGATCATGAACATCAAAGCAATGAAACAAGTGTCTGTTGCTTTGGTTGATGGCGTGGCTCGCGGGGGCGGTAATGAGTTTGTTATGGCGTGTGACCTTGCTTACGGCACCGAGAATGCAGCGTTTGCTCAACCAGAGATTCACGTAAATATTCCTACTGGTGGACAGGGCGCAGTTCAATTCGCAAGAAGAATGGGCAAAAACAAAGCACTACAAGCTTTGTTATTGGGTAACGATTTTACAGCACAACAAGCTGAGAACTTAAATATCATTACTCAATTTGTACCTAAAGCGGAAATGGATAACTTTTTAGCGATGACTTTAGGTGTGATTAGCACATTAGAAGTGCGTGATATTGTGATGTACAAAGAGATCATTGCAGCATCAATTAAAGATGAAGACGCAGGTGCAGAGCTAGAGTTACGTTACTTTTTAGAGCGTGCAAAAGAGCAAAAAACAGCCGCTATTATCTCTGCATTTTTAAAACATGGCGGACAAACAGAGCGTGAAGCAAAAGACATTCAAGGAATTTTTGTTGATACCGCGGCTGAACTGTCTAAATGAGTTCAAATTACGCTCTTTTGCTCTGTGTTCTACGCTGGAAGAAAGGAAGCTCAGATTGATTACAATACTAATAGGTTGCCAACCAACGAAGAATTCGTGATTGTTCAACAGCCAGTAGAAAATCTGTAACCTAAGCAATAATTAACATTATAGAAAGCGAGCTTAGTGCTCGCTTTTTTGTTTGTAAGTTGGATATTTATTCCGGGTTAGTGTTTTTATGTTGCACATCTAACGTAGAAGGTAAGTAGAGGTGTTATCAATAACGGAGTGAAAGAGTAATAAAATGAACTCTATTAGTGGTGAAGTTACCATTAGGCTGGAATAATTCAGAACCGGCGTTAATCTCACCATTCCCAAGATCCTGATACTGATAACTTAACCCAGCGGATAGATCTTGATAGATCTTGTGTTCAGCTCCTAAGCCAATACGCCATTGCGCGTCGAGGGGAAGCAGGATGTCTCGGTTTATACTACTTAAAGGACTCGTATCAGCACTTACTTCGCTATACAGTAGCCAATCTTCATAAGCATACTCGACCCCAATGCCTATCGAGTAAGTCGTCGAGTATTCTTCATCGTAATCTTGCCAAGCTTCCAGCACGCTTATGGCACATTAATGGGGCAGTGGGGTTTACCGGCAAAACACACAATGTACAGCGGTGATTTCTTTGATAGTGAAGGTGAAGCTCTCGATGGAAGTAAGTATGACTACACCGTAACGTTTGATGCCCCTCCTTTAGAAAAAGGCGGATTCTGGTCATACACAGCTTATAGTGGCAAAACAAGACTCATGGAAAAGAATGACCTGGGTAGACATTCTAGAGGTGACCGAACGCTTGTTCCAAATGATGACGGAACTTATACCATAACCATGAGCAGTGATACGGCAGGGCATGAAGATAACCCTAACTTTTTACCTATTCCTGATCATCAATGGTATTCGGTACTTCGTATGTACACACCAGGTGAAGAAGTGAAAACGGATCAATGGAAATCGACGTCTTTTAAAAAAATTAAAGGGAATCACCAATAGCGAGAACACAAGAATTTGAGCCAGTAAGAGATTACTGGCTCTCTATCATACTAATAGACCCCGTTAAGGTTAGTTTCTGAGGTTATATTGCTAACTTTTCTGCGCCGATACCTTTTGTACAATTCCTTATCAAACTATTTCTATTTAGCTTGCTCTTCTTTCAATAAATTTGGTTTAAATGAGCCTAGAAGTAATTCAGCTAAGAGCGGAAGTGCATTCGACATGCCTATCCATTGTTCAATTTTTGCCTTTTCTAAGTAGGCTTGGCTAACTTCACCTTGTGGGATGGATGCTTTTGCCAGAGCAACCAGTTCAGGCATCATGGGAACAAGAAAAGCAAACGCATTAATGCTTAGAATAGTTAGCATAAGGAGTTTTAATTTGAGCCACATAGGTTTTTGCTGAGCTGAATAATAGCCATATACATCTGCGAATAGCTTTAGCCCTAAGCCTGGTAAAATTAAAATATAAGCGCTTAACTCCTTATACGTACCAACATGATAAGCCATTAATGCTGTTTCATGCCCCAAAGTCGCACCTATTACGATATGAGACAAGATGCCGCCCACATACATAATGGTGCCGATTTCATTAAGGAATCTGATCACTTTTCTATTCATATTTATGCTTCTTTATTACTTCAGAATCGGTTAATGGATGTTTGTCAGAGAAAGCTTTTTACCAAGGTACTGAACATCGACATTTGCATAGCCTAACGTAACGGCTTCAAATTGATGGCTCAGCTCTTTTGCGTGTTGTGCATCCTTCGCTATAAATGAAACCGAGTAGATAGGTCTTGTGACATGGTTACCTAGATCTTGAGTATCAATGTACGAGGAAGTCACCAAACCAGCTTGGTTAAGACTGACTACTCGCTGTAAATCAATGTTCAGTACGCGGTCTATTTCGAGCGCTTCAATGCCGTTTTTCCAAGTAATTGTCACACCGTAGTTATTGTAATTAGGTGTGTTATCCAACCACTTAGCTCCTAGAAGTGTAATTTTACTGATGTTGACTAAGTCTTTTTCATACAAGGGTAAATGAGCAAGTTTAGTTTGTACTTGTTGTTCGCTATCAGCTGCAATAACAAAGCGCAACAGCTGAACAGGATTACCGTCTACTTCGCTGCGTGAAACATACATATCTTTTATTTCGCCTTGGTTTATTAGCTTTCTAAACTCAGCTTTTTGCTCTGGCATTGTATTGAGTACTTGCTGGAAATTATCGGTATTCCACTTTAGTTCAACGGCATAATCTTGAGCGCTCGTGCAGGTAGAAAAAAGGATGGCGGTAATGCAGGTTATGATTTTTATAGTTTTAATTTTAATTCCTTAAATGGTCTGACTTAGATTGTGTTTATTGTGATTACCAACGTGATCGATAAGAACGATGGCAGCTTTTACAGGTATCTTGTGCGGTCTCTAGCCCTAACTCTGCCAGTGAAACGTCGCTTTGTTTGCTGGCTTGGTGGAGCTTTGCAAAACCCTCATTCATTTGCTTCATGAGCTGATTAAACTTCTCTGGCTTTGTCCAAACTGTGTCTTTTGCTTTACTTCCTTCTTGGCTCTCAGCTGGGAAAAGCGTCATTAATTCTTGGCTATGATTCGTTAGATTGAGGCTGATTGAGCTCAATGCAGCCCAATCTGTGTCTGAACCATTTAAAGTGTCATCTGCCTTGTCGACAAAAGTCTCAATTTGTTTAAAAGCGTGCTGACGCTGCTCAACTTGAATTACGCCTGTATTTATTTGGTTCATATCTTGTGAACTGAACGCTTGAGCGCTTAGTAAAGTGGTCGTTACACATAGAAGCCTGACTGTCATTTTTTTCATATCACCCTCGTTGTTGAACTAGTAACCAATGATTCGTTGGTTGTTAATTTACACAACAATCATTGCACAAGCAACTGTTGTTGTGTAAATTGATGTCATTGATGTTTAAAAATGAATAACACGAGAAGGTTAAATGATGAAAATTTGGGATTTATCAACGCGCTTATACCACTGGGCTCAAGCTGTTCTTTTCATGGCTTTGATGGCGTCTGGTCTTTCAGGTAATGGACCACATGTACAGTTGGGATTAGTGTTGATGACGTTGCTTATTTGGCGATTGGTGTGGGGCTGGGTTGGCAGCGAAACTAGCCGATTTAATCATTTTTTACGCCCGCCAAAATCGGTCGTTAAGTATCTACAAGGAAAAGAGAAAGCTAAAGCTGGGCATAATCCGGCTGGTGGTTGGATGGTAGTGACACTTTTGTCTGCATTAACCATTCAATGTGTTTCAGGTTTAGCCCTTGCTGGATTACTCGATAATCTTCCATTTGCGGATATGTGGTTAACAGATCCCGTATTTTCATTTCTAGAGAGCATTCACTTAACCATGGTAAACGTACTTCCAGCTTTAGTTGGAGTGCATGTCTTTGCGGTTCTATTTTATAAGCTTCGTTCAAAACCATTAACCTGGGCGATGATTTCCGGAGTGCAGACTCGAATAAAATTTGAAGATACGGTCTATTTCGTGTCTCAGTGGCGTGCATTGCAGGTACTTGTTTTAGCCGCGACTATTAGCTTAGTGATCGTTGCGTTAGCGTGATAGCTAATTTAGATGAGGAAGATAGTTACATGAGTAAGATAGTTAAATGAAAAAGATAGCGAAGTGAAGAGTTTATCCGAGACGATGTTTCTAATCTTATTTTAGATTAATGGAAATTAATGCTTTACCTCAAGTTAACTTTAAGTATTAGGATTGGTTTCGATGCTGCAAAACGTTGCCAAAAAAGACTTTAAGGAGAGAAGCATGATCCAATTAGAACACGTAAATTTAGTCGTAAAAGACATCCCAGAAATGCTTAAATTTTACCAGGCTGTTTTTCCACATTGGTATGTACGAGATGAGGGGCAAGGTGAATGGTCAGGCAAGCCGAGAAATTGGCTGCATTTTGGGGATGAATACCAATACTTAGCGATAAGTGATCATGGTGAAGGAGAAAACCGAGACTTATCTGGTCACCAAGTCGGTCTGGCTCATTTTGCTTACGTGACGCATGACCTTGATGGTGTGATTGCAAGGCTAACGAAAGCTGGGTTCAAAATCTTTCAAAATGGAACTGAGAGTTCATATCGGAAAAATATCTATTTTCTCGACCCCGCGGGGTTTGAAGTGGAGTTTGTTGAATACTTAACGGATGATCCAAAATTACGTAATAGTGATGGTTAGTCAAACGAAGGGTTCAACCTGAGTCACTTTCCATTTAGTTAGATAATACCGACTAAAAATATGCAAAGAGGCGAGCTACTACAGCTCGCTATTTTTATTAGTTGCTAAACCACCGCCTAAGTCTGTGGCAATTGTTTTAGAGGGTTAACTATTTAAAACCAATTATTTAGCATTTTCCGTTTTTCTGGAAAATAAGATACGCTTCTCGGCTGTTAATCAATATGTGCTTTCTGTACAAAGTGAACGTGCCTGTTTCTTTCCTCGTAATCAATCGCTATTCTGCTATTAACTTTCTCTTACCGTTGCTGGTTAATACTCATTGCCTATGTTTGACCAAATTAAAGAATTTGTTAATCCAAGTAAAAATCCAGACTTGACTCAAGCTCATGAATTTCAGCGCCAGCACCTACCTACGCTATGGCTCTTAGGGAAAACAGGGGCAGGGAAATCATCATTTATTCAATCAGTAACGGGGCTTTCTTCAGTAGAAGTCGGCAATGGCTTTGCTCCATGCACAATGACGGCTCAAAGCTACGAGTTTCCCCAAGATAAGCCAGTTATGCGCTTCTTAGATACTAGAGGGTTAGGCGAGGCTGAATATGACCCTAAGCCTGACCTCGATGAGATAGGTAAAGCAGGACATGCTTTAGTGGTGGTGATGAAAGTCGATGAACCTGAGCAATCATCGGTACTCAGCGCACTAACATTGATTAAGAAGCAAAAGAAAATTAAGCAGCTACTGCTGGCTCATAGTGGTGTTTTGTTGTCTGCAGAATCAGAGCGCCAACGTCAGGTTTTATTTAACGAAAGCCAAGTAAAAAAGGTGTGGGGTAGCGCGTTTGATTCAGTGACGGTTGATTTTGAAGCGCCTGAAGGGTTGGTTTATCACTACAACGAGCTGATTGAAAAACTGACTCATATCCTTCCTGTTATCGGAATGATGATTGAAGATAAAGAACATTCAAGTGTTGAAGAAGCCAATTTTGACAAAGTAGAAAATGAAGTGCTTTGGTATGCAGGCAGTGCTTCCGCGAGTGATCTCATTCCTGCCGTTGGACTCGTATCTGTACCAGCGATACAAGCGAAAATGCTGCATAGCCTTGCCAATCAATATGGCGTTGAATGGAACAAGCGAGCATTCACAGAATTGGTCAGCACGCTTGGGAGCAGCTTTGCTTTGCAATATGGCGTTAAGTTAGGCGCGAGACAGTTAGTTAAGTTAATTCCTGGCTATGGACAAACCGTTGGCGCTGTCGCTGCTGCAGCCATGAGCTTTGGAACCACTTATGGCTTGGGACGAGCAGCCTGTTTTTACTTTTACCACAAAAGTAAAGGCACTGAGATCTCTCAAGAAGAGATGCAAACGATATATAAAGATTCATTGAAAAAAGGTAAGGCAGCGTCTGGCTATGAAGAAAATTAGAAGCTTTTATCACTTACTCTCCAATTTATCAGGTGGGCGTTGGGGCATTGTTCTCATATCTTCGATTTTACCTGTATTGCTCATGGCATTATTCGGGCTTTTTCTTGCTTTTAAATATGGGTATGTATTGGAGCTGTCGATTGCTATTGCGGTGAGCACTCTAGTGACGACTATTCCATTGTTTTTGTTAAGCCGCGTGAGTGATCGCGAATCCCAAGATGCGGCAGAGTCTGCTCTTAATGAAAATGGCTTAGTAGGAGAAGAAGTCGGTGATGGTCTTGTTAAAGCATCCTCTGAATGGTCTCAAGCTGAATTGGTTATTTGGAATCAAGCGAAGCTGCATAATCGGGAATATTTAAAAACGGATATTGATTGGGTCAACCTCGATAAAGTTGGTATTGAGATCCTTGAATTTGTCGCAAAGGAGTTTGGTAAGAAGACGTTAGATTTCTCTATTCCAGAAGGCTTAAAGTTATTTGAAGAAGTAGGTCTTAGATATAAGCGAGTTGTCAAAGAGAACATTCCGGGCATTGAATACCTTAAGTTCTCATACATTAAAGCTGGCTATGAAGCTTATGATAAGTATGGGGAATTAGGTCAAAAAATTGTTAAAGCGGCTGTTTGGGCTAATCACGCTAAAAATTTATATTACAACCCACTAAAGGTGGTGTCTGACCTAAGCCGAGAGCAAGCCACATCGTCGATGACGAAAGGCGTGGTTGAAGACATGCAGCAGGTCGCGAAAGAAGCCTTATTAGATGAGATAGCTGCTGTTGCAATTGATCTATACAGCGGACGATTCAGTTTAGAAGAAGATGACCTGCAAATCACAGATGCTTCAAAGTTAGATGAGAAGCGTTTTGCTGTTGAACTGGAGCCGGTCCGAGTCGTGTTGGTCGGTCAAACAAGCTCGGGTAAATCCTCAATAGTGAATCTTCTAAAAGATGAAATGGTTGCGGAGGTCGATGTATTACCCTCTACGGACGCGTCTACCGTTTACAGTGCGGAAGTGGATGATAACGAAGTCAGAGTTATCGATCTTAAAGGTTTGGATGGCACTGAAAAAACAGAAAAGGCAATGCTGCAAGAAATGACACAAGCGGATTTAGTGCTTTGGGTACTCAAGGCGAATCAGCCTGCTCGTGATTTAGATAAAAAACTAAAAGACAAATTTGATGGCTTTTACGCGGACCCAAAAAACGTATCACGTAAAAAACCAAAAGTATTAGCCGTGGTCAATCAGGTTGATAATTTGAAGCCGCTTACTGAATGGGAGCCTCCATTTAACTTGGTTAACCCCATTTCAGCTAAAGAAAAAGTGATTGCGCAAGCGTTACAGTACAATCAGGAGTTATTAGTTACTGATGGGGCTTTGCCTTTGTCTATTTCTCCAGAACGTGCTCATTTCGGTGTGGATACGCTGAAGGAAACCATCGTTAATGAAATATCAGAAGCGAATAACGTGCAACGAAACCGCCAGAGAACAGAGGCGATGAAAAGAGGAACGTCGATTAAAAAGCAATTTAATCGAATGGCTAAAGTCAGTAAAAAAGTAGCTCCGGAAGCGTTAAAAAAGGCGCCAGAGGCCTTAAAAGTAGCAAGCCCTAAAATTGCCGAGATTGTGATTAAGAAAGTGATTAAATAGATTTAATTGGTTAGGTTCGATGAAGGGCTTAGGGAATCAAAAATAAAGGAATAGTATGAGTTGGGTATTTTTCACGGTTTTGGCTGCGTTTAGTCAATCTTGGCGGAACGCTTTTCAAAGTCGATTAAGTAAAGAGTTGAATGTTGTTGGTGTTACCTTGGCTCGTTTTTTATGGGCAGGTCCGTTAGCGGCGGCATATTTAGTGCTTTTACATTGGTATCAACCCACACCTTTACCTATTTTTTCCAATCAATCTTACTTCTTTATTATTGGTGCTTCGGTCATGCAAATTGTGGCTACGGGGTTAATGGTTGTTCTATTTAAACAGAAAAATTTTGCCATTGGGGCTGGGCTTGCAAAAAGTGAAGCGCCAGTTTCTGCTTTTTTAGGTGTCTTATTCTTTGGTACTTCATTATCACTACTGGGGTGGGTTGGCGTACTTATCGGAGCAATAGCGGTATTCATGCTGAGCTGTCCTAATGGTATTCGCAGTATTTCTTTAAAAACGGCGCTAATAGGCTTAGCGTGCAGTACTTCGTTTGCGTTAACGTCTTTGTGGGTTCGAGAAGCGAGCTTAACGTTAGACGTTCCTTTCCCTCATCGCGCTGCGTGGGTGCTATTCTCGGTTATCTTTTTGCAAACGGTAATGCTTGTTTTGTTTATGCTGTTTCGCGATCGCCAAACATTAAAAGCGATGTTTATTAAACCTAAGTTGGTGTTGATGACCAGTATCGCCAGTTTTATCGGATCTCTCGGTTGGTTTAGTGCTATGTCACTGCAAACTGTGCCGTTGGTTAAAACCCTGGGGCAAATAGAAGTATTCTTTACGATTTTAATTTCATTTTTCTGGCTGAAAGAAGGCGTAAAAAGAAAGGATATGCTGGCTTTATTTTTTATCGCAATCGCTGCAATCTTGGTGATGTGGTAACGGTTAATCTAGGTTTATGCTGAGGCTTACCTAGATTGATATCGGTCTTAAGCCAGTGATAAGAAACACTACCGCGAACAGCTGTTGCTGTCACAACGTGAAGTGCCTGTCAGCCAAAATGAAACCTTATACCGATTGCGGGCAAATTTTAGGTAGAGTGAATCTGCTAGTGGTTTCACTAATTTCCAACGAAGTGGGGCATAAATCCAACCGCGTCCCATTAATTGCCATGCTTTATAGGTCACATCTAAACCAAGCAGTAATTGTCCTTTGTGATTGATGGCGTGCAAAATGTTGTTAGCAGCTTCTGCATCAATCTCTGGGTATGCCGAGAAGTCTTCACTGTAGATATCCACTGTCTTCAGTAAATTCTGTTTATCATGCTTTTTTAGTGCATTCATTTCTTTAGCGCAGAGTGGGCATGTTCCATCATAGAAGATAGTTAAATGAGTCATTCATTCTCCGTCCTATATTAACTGTTTTTCACTGAATTTTATGAATAGCCGTTTTGGTATCACCACAATCGTTTATACGGTGGAGATGCATTTCAAGATCAAATCTTTCTTTAATCACCCAAAATCCCCCATAAATTGCAGAGCCTTTAAAGGGTGAGTGTTTAACAATAAGACCAACTCTTCTTCAAGTACTGTGTGATCAAATTGATTCACCGTCGAATGAAGGTCTGGTGAACTTAAAGCAAAATGAATGAGTTCAATATAGCGAGTTTTATCGCCTCTCATAAGAGATTCTAACTTGATGGTCGCTTGTTGTTTTACGCCTAAATAGGGATGCTCTAATAAAATGTTGAGTACATCAAGATCCTCGATGAAGGGGATTAATTGAGAGATGAGCAACGGAGAGCTGAGCTCAACTAATGCCGGTATCTCAGTTTGTAAATGAACTGGTCCTAGCCACTCTACAAGCGTTTTCAATTCTGTACGGTAATCTGAATTAACTAACTGTTTATGTGCATAGTCGTCTAGCTCATCTGAACGAATAGAGGCGAACGCCAAGTTACATCGCAGTGAAGCTTTTACAATAGCAAAAAAATCTTCTTCGTCTAATTGCTCAATTGAAACGGCGGTACATAATTCAATTAGCTGTTCTTGAGAGGCGCAATACTCAATCACCTTTGAACGGTTGGTGAGGCTCTCAATAGTCGCAATTTTTCTTTGAGATTTTTTGAATGGCTGCTTCGTAGGAGAGGTGGTTTTCTCATCTAATGGCATTGATAAAGCAGCAAGTGTAGACATAGGGTTTACCGCAACAAGGTTACCGTCTTCAGAGCCATTATCTTTTGTGTTTACTTCTGCTTTCTTCGTCTTCACTTCTTCTAATCGACTGTTAAGCTCTAAATCTGATCTTTCAGTCAACTTAAAATCAATGTACGCATTATCAAATATAAGTTCATTGATTAAGTTTTTAGAAGCGGGAGTGTTTTGTGAAGCTAGGTTCTTTATCAGTAAAAGACGCACGCTGTTATCCAAAGTCTGTGATTGAAGATGCATGCGTAAAAATGAAACCGGAATTTGTAGCTCACGGCTTTGACATAACTCAGTCAATGAGTCTATTTGATGCTGTGGCTCTAAACGTCCGAACTCGGCAAAGAAATGCTTCACTATCTCGGATAAATCGTAATCAAACCTGCTTGCTAGGCTAAGACAAGGGGCAACATTGCACTTATTCATTTCTCCCGATTGCCACTGCTCTAAAAGTAAGAAGAAGCTTTCTTTGGTTATAAATGGCAGTACTTTTGATATTGGACGATTATTGCGGATGATCGGCTCTAAGTATTGGGGTGCGACTGGATATTGCCAGCGTAATAGCGTCGAAATGGCGATATCTTGCATCGGTTGTTGGGCGCTGGAGAGCATGCTTAAAAAGCTTTGTAGGTACTCTCGTGCATCTAAATCGGACAGTCTCGTTAATGCAATTCTATGAATCAGTAAGTCATCGCTTTCAAGAAACTTGAACAAATGAACCTTATTCGAGGAGGCTTTCAGTAACTTTCTGGTTAGTGATAATCCCAAACTGGTTTTTAAAGGAGATGATAAAAATCGACTCCATTCCTGTTCAACTAAATCATCAAGTTTATTTGGGGCAACCTTAGCCAGTAAGTAATACAAGGCTTGCTCTAATTCGGGTTCAGGGTCGCTATGAATGAGCATAATTAATTGAGCTAGCTCTTCTTCTACAAAGCTATGTGTCGTCTTGAGTAAAGCATTGACGGAGGCAAGAGCGATATCTATGCCATCATCCCAATCGCCGTCCCAACATTCGTTGTCCGCACTTGCTAATTCAAGTAATGCAGACTTTGCATCATCAACGCGGTGGTTTGTCGAAATGGCATGCATTGCAGCCAATTTTACGTCTGGGTCATGAGCCGAAGATAAGCATTTTATGAGTGGTTCTATTGGGCTATTGGGTAAAGACGATAAAGCATTTAAACAGCCAATAGTTAATTCTTCAGAATCAGTATGCAACTGAGATATTAATGCATTTATGGCTTCTTCGCATTGGTGTAGAGCATTAGCGGCGGATATTTGTTCAAGTTCATTACCGTGTTGTAATTTATTGAGTGTTAGGTCGATGAGGCTGGCATAAATCATAGTAATAACAACATGGTCTTGAATATTAATTTAGAATACTAACGGATATCATTTAGATTTGTATGATCACCATCATATCAATGATGAACCGTAGCCGAATAATATAGAACATCAATAGTAGCATGATTATGGGGAAGGGAATGAAGACCACAAAACAAGCAATTACTCAGGCTATTCTGGGTGTTTGTCTATTGTTGAGCGCCAGTGTGGAAGCCAAATTACCTCCTTTAGCAGTTGATTCTGCAAAAGCAGAGTTAGGGAAAAGGCTATTTTTTGATACTCGTCTTTCGGGTGATGACTCAATATCATGCTCAAGCTGCCATATTCCTCAAAATGGATTTTCACATCCAGAAGCACTAAGCCCTGCTTACACGGGCAGTGATGGCTTTCGTAATTCTCCATCTTTGATTAATACGGCATATAAAGAAGTTTGGTTTCATGACGGGCGCATTGGCACCAACTTAAATGATGTAGTAAGAGAAAATATAACAGAAGATTGGCTAATGAATATGGATATGCGCCTCATGCAAGAGCGCATAAAACAAGATCCTATCTACGTTGAAATGTTCAAAAAAGCCGGGCTGGGTGAGCCATCAAATGGTGGTGTACGTAAAGCTTTGCCCGAATATTTAAAAACTCTAACGTCTAAAAACTCCCCTTATGATTTGAATAACCTTTCCGCTCTGGCTTCTCAAGGTCAGGCTTTGTTTACTGGAAAGGCTGGATGCAGCCAATGCCATACAGGGGAGTTATTCAGTGATGGGCTAGCGCATAATACTGGCGTGCCTGAGAACCCTGATATTTTTACCGATCCTATGCGTCACCAAAGCTTCTTAGCATTCAATATGTTTATGGGTATACAAGATTATTTGGCATTAAAGCGTGATGTCGGGGCACATGTTCAAACTCATAAAGCAGACGGTTCGGACCGAGGCTCCTTCATTACTCCTTCCCTCAGAGAGCTGACTTATACCGCGCCATATATGCACAACGGAATGTTGAGCACATTGGATGAGGTTGTCGATTTTTATAATCGTGGTGGAGGGCAAGACTCAAACAAAGATCAGCGGATGAAACCATTGTCGTTGAGCAAGCAAGAGCAAGCAGCATTAGTAGCTTTTTTGGAGTCCTTATCAGGCGATCCGTTAATCGGTGCTGAATACGAGTGGTTAGAATATGACTTTGGCTATGAATACACAGAGGACTGGTCAAATGCTAAGAATTAACTCTACCTGTTTATCGTTGACTGTAATTTTATTTTTGGGCGCGTTTTTCCCATTTTTAGCGAATGCAGGACACAGTTTAGCCCCACTAGGGGAAGTGCCAATTCCGTTAGACAACAAACAAACACCAGAGAAAATCGAATTAGGAAAAATTCTGTTTTATGACGGGAGATTAAGCGGCGACACTAGCAGCCCATGTTCTGGCTGTCATATTCAAACTCAAGGTTGGGGGTTTCCTGACGATTTGTCTATGGGGTATCCCGGAACCGTTCACTGGCGAAATAGCCAAACCATTATTAATGCCGCGTATTACGATAAATTTTTTTGGGCGGGCAGCGCGATGTCATTAGAAGCTCAAGCGAAAGACGCTGCGAAAGGTGCCGTAGCTGGTAATGGTGAAGATGACATCATGGAAGCCCGCTTAGCGCTAGTACCCGAATACGTTAAGCGATTTAAACAGGTTTTTGGTGATGACACACCGAAAATCCATAATGCTTGGCGTGCAATTTCAGCCTTTGAACGCACATTAGTGCAAACAGACACACCGGTTGATCAATATTTACGAGGCGACCGTTCAGCACTAACCAAGCAACAAATTCGAGGTAAGCGATTGTTCGAAGGCAAAGCAAATTGTTTGGCTTGCCATAATGGTCCTCTCGCGTCTGACCAAAAGTTTTACAACATTGGCGTACCACCAAGTTTATGGTGGGAAGACGATGAGTTGGCACAAATTACCTTCCGCTTTGAGCTTTATTCAAAAGGCGTAACGGAAAAAATGTACCGAGAAACGAAGGCTGACCCAGGCGCGTATTTCAGAGCGAAGCGCAAAGAAATGCTTGGGAAATTCAGAACGCCAAGCATCCGATATACAAAATATACCGCACCCTACATGCACAATGGTGCGATCCCTACGCTCAGTGATGTGATTGATTTTTACAATCGTGGCGGTATCGCGAGTGATGGTCGTTCAACTGGTTTTCCGCAAACCAAGTCACCTTTAATCGTACCATTAGGTTTGAATGACCAAGAGAAACAAGATTTGCTTAGCTTTGTCGAAGCATTCTCTGGGGAGCAGATTTCAATAGAAGAGCCTGAACTTCCGCCTTACGAAGCGATGTATACAAAAGAACAGATCCTAGAGGCAAAAAAATAATGTCGATAAAATCTAATGCCTCTAGTTTGGCGATTCATAACTCACAAACATTCCATACCTCATCAGAACCTTTATTGGTTACAGGTGAAAAATCCGATAAAGGTCATGCTAAGTGCATGCTTTCTCGTCGTGACTTTCTACTTTATTCAGGCGCTGCGACAGCCGTTTCTTTGGTACCTATTACTTTGTTTGCAGGTACTGAACAGCAGCAAGAGGCTCACGGAAGAGTGGCGGGCTATCCTCGTAAAAAAATCGCGAAAATGAGTCAGTTAATTAACCATGAAGCGGTGTATTTTCAATATCCTGATAATGGTCCTAACTCTATCGCTATGCTGACAAAAACGGATATTGCCTGTGGTGGTGGTATTGGTGAACAAAGGGACGTAGTCGCATTTTCAATGATGTGTACTCATCAAGGCGGGCCGTTAACTGGAAACTATAAGGCAATAGATGAACACCGTGTTGTGGGGCAATGTCCTTATCATTTGTCGACCTTCGACATACGAAGGCATGGGATCATCGTTTCTGGCCAAGCCTTCGAAAGCTTGCCACAAGTTCTACTGGAACTCGAAGGTGACGACATTTATGCCGTTGGCGTTATGGGGCTAATCTTCGGGCGAATTGAAAATATTGAAGGACTGGATAAGGTTCAAGACACAGATCTGGTTAAGAAAACTGATCAGGTCGACTGGACTGGTCAGGCAAAAGAAGCAGATCACTTAGACGAAACAGCTGGCTTTAACGAACTAGCAAACTTTAAGAGCTGGGAGTCATAGAATGAGTGAGTATAATCAATTAAGTCATACACTTCTTCCTCCCGCGAATGCAGAAGTAATCACAACAGCTTGTGATTACTGCGTTGTAGCTTGTGGTTATAAAGTTTATCGCTGGCCGGTAAGTGTTCAATCAGGTGGGGCTCTCGCTCACCAAAACGCCTTTGGTGTGGATTTTCCAACAAGCACTTTGCAAGCATGGGTATCGCCTCAGCAGCACAATATTGTCACGCATAATGGCAAACCGCATCATGTGGTGATCATTGCAGATAGAGATGCAAAGGTCGTGAATAAAGGAGGCGACTCTTCAATTCGAGGTGGGCTATTAGCTCAAAAGGTATATAATCCTAAAACACCAACTAAAGATCGATTGAAGCAACCTCTGGTACGAATCAATGGTCAGCTACAGCCGGTAGAGTGGGATTTTGCATTAGATATTGCCGCGCAGGTGGGCCTCCATGTGATTGATACGCACGGCTCAAATAGCTATTGCGTGAAAACATACTCATACCAATATATTGAGAATACCTACGCGATCACTAAGTACGCATTAAGACACGTGAATACGGCTAATTTTTCATTTCATGATACGCCATCTGATGTGACTGCGACACCTGGTTTCCGAGACGCTGGCTTTGATAATTTTGCACCAAGTTATGAAGACTGGGGAGCTGCCGATACGTTAATGATCTGCGGAACTGATCCTTACGAAACGAAGACGATCATCTTTACCCAGTTCATCATGCCTGCGGTTCAGCGAGGAATGAAAACCGTTATATTGAACCCGCGAGAAACAGCGGGTATTGCTTGGATGAAAAAGCAAGGTGGGCTGCATCTTGATATCAACCCGGGATCCGACAACTTGGTGATTGGTGCCATCATTCGCGTGATCTTACAAAACCAGTGGGAAGACAGTGAATGGTTAAAGAACTGGGTAAACAACAAGTGGGAATCTGACTCTGGCTTTGGTCAAGGCACACGTAATACACCATGGCAATGGAGAACAACGTGGGGCAAGTTTCAAACTGATGGGATTGAAAGCTACAAATCATGGAACTTTGAACAAAAAGAATTTGAAGCTGAATACGCGGCAGGCATAGCTGGAATTGATGTAAATAAGATCTATCAAGCAGCAGAAATGTTATCTAAACCTGTGAATGGTCAACGAGTCAAAGCATCGATAGGTATCGAAAAAGGCTTCTATTGGTCAAATAATACGGGGAATACTAATGCGATTTCAGCATTAGCAACGGTGATTGGTACGGGCGGTCGAGAAGGTCGAGTGATCGGACGTTTTGGTGGTCACCAAAGAGGCGGTGTAGCTGGTGGTAAATTGCCTCGCAATAAATCACCAGAGAAAGTCGCAGGCCGTAGACGCCGTTCCATTGATACCGATCGCTATCTTTACTCTGGTCATACTCGAATGGCGCATGTTATTGGCACCACTTGGATTCAATCGATGTGTGGCAGCTATGGGTTGAAAGATAAATTTGTTGAGTTAACAAACGGTAATCCGCATCAAGTTACCTCTCGAGATAAACAGCACATTATTGATACGCTGAAACGCAGAGCTGATTCTGGTGGCATGGTTGTTGTGAATCAAGACATCTATTTGCGAGATCCGATTGGTAAACAGTTTGCCGATATTATTTTCCCCGCAGCCACTTGGGGTGAAGAAGACTTTATGCGCGCGAATGGTGAGCGCCGCTTACGTTTATATCAAAAATTTAATGATGCGCCTGGGCAGTCGAAGCCAGATTGGTGGATCATTGCTAATCTTGCACAAAAGATGGGTTACGATGGCTTTGATTGGCAGAACTCTAATGATGTGGCTGAAGAGTCTTCTCGATTCAGCCGCGGTAGCCGTAAAGATTACAATATGATCAAAGTGGCGGCTCATGCAGAAAACAAAACATTGCATCAAAAATTAGCTGAATTCGGTACAGAAGGCATCCAAGGTCCGGTTTTTTACAATTACGACACCAAAGAATTGATTGGTACTAAACGCCTGCATGACACAGAAATGAGTTGGGATGACTTAGTTAAAAAAGGGCTTCAAGATGGTCCTCAAGGGGCTAACATTATGCGTAAACAGCTTACGCAATTTAATAGCCAAACAGGCAAAGTCAATTTACAAAAACATCCTTGGGATTTATTCAGTGATTTCTATTCATGGTTAACACCAAAAGACGATGAACTTTGGTTCTCCAATGGACGTGTGAATGAAATTTGGCAGTCAGGCTTCGATGATGTGGAGCGCAGAAGTTACATTAAGAATCGATGGCCGGATAATTGGATTGAAATTCACCCTGAAGATGCGGCAAAACGTGGTATTGAAGCGGGTGATGAGGTATTGGTGTATTCAGACCGAGTCGCAAATTTTAAAGATACGATCTTAGGGGTTGAAGCTGATGATTTTCAATTCAGTTCCTTAATGAAAAATGGTCATATTCAATTAGATCGTGTTGAAATTAAAGCGGTAGCCATTGTTAGTAGTTCAACGAAAAAAGGCGTACTTTTCTGTAATATGATGGACATGAAAAACCCAGCAAACGCTTTAACCACAAGAGTTGTCGATCAAATCAGTGGCAATTACAACTTCAAGATGGGTGTTGCTCAACTCAAAAAAATCGGTGAGTCAAAATACAAACACCAATTTACAGGCTTCTCGTTTGCCCCTAGAAATATTGTTTAATGTTATAAAGCCCAGTGAATGTTTCAGATATAAAAACAGCGCTCAATGCGCTGTTTTTATATCTGGAAGAGGGAAGTATTCGTTTTCACTCAACTCCGTATCAATTCGTCTTTTTAAATTTATTGAATCGTCGCTTCTGCTTTATCAAGAAGATCTTGCATTTTCTGTTGTGAGCGACGGCTTACGCGTTTCTTTGCCGCAGCACGAGCTTCAACGATGTTCACGCTCGGATCTCCCACAACCACCAAGGCGACCATGCCATGTCTATGGTGCACTTTGCATTTTATGCCATAAACTCCGGGCTTATCAAAGCTGACTTCCTGAGCATTTGAACCCGAAATCATAATAGGTTTTGCTCCCTCTGGTAGCATTCCTTGAATGCTATGCGCAGTGTGAGAGCCCACAGTTCCTTTAAACAGTACTTTATCGCCTGGCTGTATTTCTACGTAATCTGGAATGAACTGATACATCTTATCGATGTTCTCTACGTTCATGTCCATCACTTGTTCAATGACTTTGGTTTCAGCAAATGTTGGAGCGGAAAGAATCATGGTTACTATCAGGAAAAAAAGTCTCATTGTTTGTATTCTTCTTAGTAATTAGAATTATTCGCAACAATGCTAAATCATTCACCAGCGTGGTAAAAGTGCAAACTTGTATTAGTTTCTATTTTGTTGATGTGGAATACCTATTTAGTCAATAAGGGTATTATTTTTATTTATGTGCGGGCTTTGTTTACTTGCTTGTTAGTTTAATTTTCTGGTTACTCGCTTACTTTGTTGACGGTTTTTCGCTACTTCGCTACTTCGCTTTTTCGTTATTTAGCTATGAGCGCTTTATTCATTAACGCTAGTGATACTTTTGAACTTGGTTGTTTGTTTAAAGCTCGGCAGATATCCCAGCCAGATTGCGCGACTTCCGCTAAGCTGACCCCGGTTTCAATCCCAAGCCCTTGGCATAAATAGAGTACATCTTCCGTCGCAACGTTACCGCTGGCACCTAAAGCGTAAGGGCACCCTCCAAGCCCTGCGACGCTGCTATCTACAACGCTTATACCCATAGTCAAAGCTTGATGTATATTGGTGAGCGCTTGCCCCCAAGTATCATGAAAGTGAACCGCAATTTGTTCTGTGCTGACTTTGTTTTGCACGGCTTCGAGCATGTGGGCGACTCTTATTGGTGTTCCAGTCCCAATTGTGTCGCCCAGAGAGACTTCATAGCACCCTAAATCAATCAGCACTTGTGCTAGGTGAGCGACTTGCTCGGCAGAAGTGCAGCCCTCATAGGGGCAATCAATCACACAAGATAAATAGCCCCTTACTGGAATTTTTTGCTTATGAGCGGCGGATAACACGGGTTCAAATCGTTTAATACTGTCGGCAATGGAGCAGTTGATATTTTTTTTGCTGAAGCTTTCAGATGCCGAAGTGAAAATAGCCACTTGTTTTACTCCAGACTGAAGTGCTTTTTCGAAACCTTGCAGGTTAGGGGTTAGAGCTGAATAGATGATGTTTGGCTGCTGCTTTATGCCTTTAAACACTAAATCTGAATCTGCCATTTGTGGTACCCATTTTGGGGAGACAAAGGAGCCGGATTCAATATGCGTAAGGCCGGTTTCTGAAAGCTGATTGATCAATTCTATTTTTGCATCGGTGCTGACCAAGGTTTCATTTTGCAGCCCATCACGAGCCCCCATTTCAACAATGGTGATCTTATTCGGCATTAATGAGTGAGATAATGAGCTGTGCCGTGGAGATGCTTTCATTGTTCACCTTGCTCACCTAGTTTAAAGTCGACCTTGGCTGTTTTATTATCGAATCTTGCATTATCGAATGTCGCATTAGAAGATTCGGCAGAAAGCTGCTCAGAAGAAAAAGACTCATCCGCCCAACTAGGCTTCCGTTTATCAAAAAAGGCATTAAGCCCTTCTTGACCTTGCTGAGAAACTCGAACCTCTGCGATAAGCTGGCTGGTGTGATCAATCAGTTCGGCTTCAATAGGCGAAGCATCACAGTGCAAACAAAGGGCTTTGGTTTTTGAAAGTGCGTCTGGGCTATTCAATAGAACACTGGCGATGAAGCGATTGGTTAAATCCTCTATTTCATTTTCATGCGCGACACTATGGATTAATCCAATATGCTGCGCTGTGTCGGCATTAAAACGTTCTGCGGTGAGCATGTAACGCCTTGCTTGGCGAGTCCCAATTGCACGACATACATACGGGGCGATAGTGGCAGGGACTAGCCCAATCTTGACTTCACTTAGTCCAAACTGGGCATCGTGAAGGGCAATCGCAAAGTCGCAGCAACAAATCAGCCCGAGCGCTCCTCCTAACGCGAACCCTTGGACTCGTACAAGAGTTGGGTGGGGAAAGGTATCTAACTGACTCATCAACTGCGCGAGCGAAGCTGCATCATCCTGGTTGTCGCTTCGGCTTTTGCTTGCCATGGATTTCATCCAATTTAAATCAGCTCCAGCAGAAAAATGTTTGCCCGTACCTTGTAAAATTAAACAGCGAACTTTCGGGTTCTTTTTGAGGTTGGCAAGGTGGCTGAGTAATTCCTGAATAACTTGAGCATTAAACGCATTATGCTTCTCAGGGCGATTAATAGAGAGCAGTGCCACACCTTGGTGGTTGATATCACAAATCACGTGTCCAGATGTGTTTGGTTTGCTGTCCATAGCCATTCCTCTGAGCTGAGCCATATACAAAATCTGAATTAGTAAAAGATGGATTAGAAAAACTACACTCAAAAAGCCACATTCAGAAAAGCTACATTCGGAAAATACCAAACTTACTGTCTGAAATTGGTGCTATTAACGCTGAATTTAGGGCTTTTCCTACAATGTCACGGGTCTCTTTCGGGTCAATAATGCCATCATCCCATAATCTTGCACTGGCATAATAAGGGCTACCTTGAGTGTCATACTGGTCAAGAATAGGTTGCTTGAAGTCTGCTTCTTGCTGCTCGGTCCATTCTTCATTTTTGCGGGCTTTTATATCTCGCTGTACTTGTGCCATCACTCCTGCAGCTTGAGGTCCGCCCATGACTGATATTCTCGCATTTGGCCACATCCACATCATTGTCGGTTCATAGGCTCTTCCGCACATTCCATAATTTCCTGCACCATACGAGCCCCCGACTACCACAGTGAATTTAGGTACGTCTGCACACGCTACTGCCATCACTAATTTTGCACCATGTTTGGCTATGCCTTCTTCTTCGTATTTTTTCCCAACCATAAAGCCTGTGACATTCTGCAAGAAGAGGAGGGGGATTTTTCTCATGGCGCAAAGCTCAATGAAATGTGCGCCTTTTTGAGAAGATTCGGAAAACAGAATGCCGTTGTTCGCCACAATACCTATTGGGTTTCCATGTAAGTGAGCAAAGCCACACACTAAGGTTTTTCCGTAGAGAGCTTTGAATTCATCAAATTCAGAGCCATCTACAATTCTTGCGATAAGTTCTCTGATGTCGAAAGACAACCTAAGATCGGAATTGACGATGCCATACATCTCCTCTGGGTTGTAGATGGGAGATTGTACTGTTGATGACTGAGCTGTTAATGGTTGAGCTATTGGTGACTGGGCTGCCGAATCTGTACTTTGGTTATTGAATTCATAGCGGTCACTAGGATGATTTATGTTAGCGCTTTTTATAGCTTGTCTCGCCAGTTCTAGAGCGTGTTTTTCATCTTCGGCATAGTAGTCAGCCACACCAGACTTTTTGCAATGAACATCAGCACCTCCCAGTTCTTCTCCTGTCACCACTTCACCGGTCGCAGCTTTGACCAAAGGCGGACCCGCAAGAAAAATAGTCCCTTGTTGTTTTACTATAATAGACACGTCAGCCATGGCTGGAATGTAAGCGCCACCCGCAGTACAGAGACCCAGAACAATGGCAATTTGTGGAATGCCTTGCGCTGACATACGAGCTTGGTTATAGAAAATTCGACCGAAATGATCTTTGTCAGGAAAGACCTCAGCTTGGTAGGGAAGGTTTGCACCACCGGAATCAACCAGATACAAACAGGGCAGATGACATTGCTTAGCAATGGTTTGTGCTCTTAAATGCTTTTTCACTGTAAGCGGGTAATACGTTCCCCCTTTGACCGACGGATCATTGGCGATGATCATGCAATCAATGCCGTGGATCTTACCGATTCCTGCTACGACACCGGCACAAGGAACCTCTTCTTCATAGACCTCCCAGGCTGCAAACTGCCCAATTTCAAGGAAGTCATTACCATCATCAATGAGACTCTCAATGCGCTGCCTGACGGGCAGTTTCCCTTTGCTTTTCTGGCGTGCGATAGCGGCTTCTCCACCGCCCTGTTTTATTTTGCTTATATTGGATTGCAGTTCATTGACCAGCATTTCCATTGCCTGCTGGTTCTTCAAAAACAGAGGTGAGGTTGGCTTAATTTTCGTTTGGATCACTGCCATCATCGCACTCCTTCATTGAATGTAATCATTACCATAGGTGTCCACAAAGTCGGCTTTTCAAGTTCCAGAACTTGTTAGAGTGAAGTTCAAGATCTTGTTCGAGTAAACTCTAGGCTTTGTTAAAGCATAGCTAACCTGCAGTGTTAACTGGATTCTTCGAAAAGCTCTCGACCTATCAACATCCGTCTAATTTCGGATGTACCTGCCCCAATTTCATACAACTTAGCATCTCTTAGCAGGCGACCTGCGGGGAACTCATTGATATAGCCATTGCCACCTAATAATTGGATCGCATCTAACGCGATCTGTGTGGCAAGTTCTGCTGCGTATAAAATAGCACCAGCGGCATCTTTTCTGGTGGTTTCGCCGCGGTCGCACGCAGCAGCAACAGTGTAAACATAGGCTTTAGCGGCATTGGTCCGTGTGTACATATCCGCAACTTTCGCCTGCACGAGTTGAAATTCACCAATTGAGCGACCAAACTGCTTACGGTCATGGATATAAGGGACAACTAAGTCGAGGCAAGCTTGCATAATGCCTAATGGACCGGCGGCTAATACCACACGTTCGTAATCCAGCCCACTCATCAGTACTTCAACGCCATGGTTTACCTTTCCCAGTACATTTTCTACTGGCACTCGACACTGGTTAAACACTAGTTCACAAGTATTCGACCCCCTCATACCTAACTTATCGAGCTTTTGGGCATGGCTAAAACCTTCAAACTCACTTTCAATAATAAACGCAGTAATCCCATGTGACTTCGCATCAGGATCTGTTTTCGCATAGACGACTAAGGTATGCGCATCCGGCCCGTTAGTGATCCACATTTTTGTGCCATTTAGAATGTAATGATCGCCGTGTAATTCCGCTTTCAATTGCATCGCCACCACATCAGAACCAGCATTAGGTTCACTCATTGCAAGCGCACCAATATGACTACCATCGATTAATTTTGGGAGGTATTTTTCGCGTTGCTGCTCTGTACCATTTCGGAAAATTTGATTCACGCATAGATTGGAGTGTGCACCATAACTGAGGGCAATCGATGCAGAAGCTCGGCTGATTTCTTCCATTGCTATTACATGAGCAAGGTAATTCATGCCTGCACCACCGTACTGTTCGTCAACAGTCACACCGAGTAAGCCCATTTCTCCAAATATCGACCACAAATGATTGGGAAATTGATTGTCGATATCGACTTGAGCCGCAATAGGGGCGATGTGCTCGTTAGCAAAAGCCTGAACATGTTCACGTAACATATCTGCAGTTTCGCCAAGGCCAAAATTGAGTGGTTTGAATGTGTCTTGCATAACTCCTCCCGAACATGGATGGAACGTTAAACGCAATTTATTACTGGTGGCGTTAAGTGGTGGTGCTAGTTGATGACGTCACTATTTATCTGACAGTGCTATGTATCTGATGATGCAACTGATTTAGCGCTGCTATTAAGTGACCGATGCCGCCGCTATTCATTAAATGATGCTATTGGTTTGAAATTTCACTTGTTCCTATGTTTATAAATGTTAGTGCTATGCTTGTGGAAACGTCAAGAAATCAGAATCGAATTACCGAAATCAGATATTGCATCTGGAGGGTTAAGTGATGAGCGATGAAATATGGATTGTTTCCGCTAAACGGACACCAATGGGCAGTTTTCAAGGAATGCTGAGTGACTTTAGTGCTCCACAACTAGGCAGTCTAGCCATTGAAGCGGCAATAAAATCGGCGGCTATTCCAATGGAAGATATTGATGAAACAATTATGGGCTGCGTACTGCCGGCTGGGTGTGGGCAAGCCCCGGCAAGGCAAGCTGCGTTAGGCGCTGGGCTTCCAAACTCCGTGGCTTGCACCACCATCAACAAAGTTTGTGGCTCTGGAATGAAATCGGTCATGTTGGCTCATGATTTGATTAAGGCTGGCAGCCTCAGGTGCGTCGTCGCTGGTGGTATGGAAAGCATGACCAATGCTCCTTACCTGCTTAAAGAGTCTCGTAAAGGGATGCGCCTTGGACATAAAACCACGCACGATCATATGTTTCTTGATGGCTTACAAGATGCTTATCAAGGAGAATTAATGGGGGTGTTTGCTCAGAAATCGGCAGATAGGTTTCAATTTAGCAGAACAGAAATGGATGAATGGGCGGAAAAATCGGTGAATTTGGCGGTAACTGCGCAAGAACAAAACCTATTTTCTGATGAAATGATCCATGATTTCTATCTAGGCGAAGATCTAGGCAGGCAACTCATTGATTTTGATGAACACCCACGAGATATCGATCCCACTAAAATTTCGACTTTGCGACCTGCCTTCACTAAAGATGGAACGATCACCGCGGCAAACTCCAGCTCAATAGCGGATGGGGCTGCAGCTGTGATTGTTATCAATGAAACACTAGCACGCCACCATGGGCTAGATCCCCTTGCCATCATTAAAGGTCATGCGACCCATGCCCGTGAACCTGCGGAATTTACTCTTGCTCCTGTCTTTGCAATTCAATCACTGCTTTCTCAATTAGATTGGGATATGGAAGATGTGGACCTTTGGGAAATCAATGAAGCGTTTGCCGTGGTGACTCAAATTGCGGTTAAACAACTTGGTTTAGAGCCTTCAAAAGTGAATGTAAAAGGTGGTGCTTGTGCTTTGGGGCACCCTATAGGAGCAAGTGGAACCAGAATATTAGTCACTCTTATTCACAGCCTCAGACAGCTTGCTTTAGCGTCACAAAAAAGCGCCCCTTCAAAGACTTCTCAGATACTTAGAGGTGTGGCTTCATTATGTATTGGAGGAGGCGAAGCGACAGCCGTTGGAATTGAAGTTTCAGTGGCTAATTCATAAAAGAAAATTGTAGCCGGAGGAATGTATGGACTTTGAATTAAGCGAAGATCAACGAGCATTTTCTGAAATGGCTCGCCAGTTTTCATTGGATCAGTTATCCCCGAATGCAGCTTTATGGGATCAAGATGAAATCTTTCCAAAAGACGTGTTGAAACTAACTGGAGAGCTTGGTTTTTTGAGTTTGTATACTCCTGAAGAGCAGGGTGGTTTAGGGTTAAGTCGGCTCGATTCATCGATTATATTTGAACAACTTTCAATGGGGTGTACGTCCACGACCGCCTATATGACGGTACATAATATGGTGAGTTGGATGATCTCAAGTTTCGCTACTAGCGAAGCGAAAACGGAGTTTTGTTCTAAGTTGATTGCTGGTGAATGGTTGGGTTCGTATTGCCTGACTGAACCGAATTCAGGGTCGGATGCTGCTTCACTGTCAACCTTCGCGAAAAAGCAGGGTGATAGTTATGTACTGACGGGTGAAAAGGCATTTATTTCTGGGGCGGGTGATACAGATATCTTAGTCGTTATGGCGAAAACATCGGAAGAGGAAAGTGGTGCTAAAGCTATTTCTGCCTTTGTTGTACCTGCAAATAGCGCCGGTATAAGTTATGGAAGAAAAGAGCGGAAAATGGGCTGGAAGAGCCAAGCGACTCGGTCGGTAATTTTTAAAGATGTTGAGATCCCCAAACATTATCTATTGGGCAAAGAGGGCGACGGCTTTACCTTCGCAATGAAAGGATTAGACGGAGGGCGAATAAATATTGCTAGTTGTTCTATTGGAACGGCTCAACAAGCGCTGAATGATGCGACCGAGTACATACAGCAGCGTAAGCAGTTTGGAAAGGAAATCGCTCAGTTCCAAGGCATCCAGTTTAAGTTAGCTGATATGGCAACCGAATTAATAGCCGCGAGGCAAATGGTTCGATATGCCGCTAGTAAATTAGATAGACAAGACCCTGAAGCAACCGCTTATTGTGCGATGGCGAAACGGTTCGCGACCGATGTAGGATTCAGAGTATGCGATCAAGCTCTGCA
Organism: Vibrio sp. 99-70-13A1; assembly: GCF_013114625.1. Taxonomy (GTDB): domain Bacteria; phylum Pseudomonadota; class Gammaproteobacteria; order Enterobacterales; family Vibrionaceae; genus Vibrio. The sequence goes on along the minus strand of NZ_VTXD01000002.1, from coordinate 46,621 downwards.
GCTTTATGGCGGCTATGGCTATATTAAAGAGTACCCGGTAGAAAGGTATTTTAGAGATGTGCGAGTACATCAAATACTGGAAGGAACGAATGAGATCATGCGCGTCATTATTGCCCGACATGTTTTAACTCAAGGTTCTAATTTACTGTGAGTTTTAATTCGCTTCAAAGCTATAACGGAAAGAAAAGCTATAAAGGAAAGTTTTCATCAAGAGCAATCACGGACTGCTTTCACTTAGAACAACAACTGAAAATAAGGAGTTAGAATGGAACTAAAAGGGAGCGTGCTCGCTATTACAGGCGCGGGGCAAGGGCTTGGGCAAATGATGGCGATAGTATTAGCTCAGTCTGGGGCTGAACTTGCCTTATTGGATATGAATGAACAAGCCTTGCTGGATACTCAAAAACAGTGCCATATGCTTGGAACCAAAACCTTTGTTTATAACGTCGATGTCACGAGTGAACTTCAAGTCGAGCAAACTTTTAACCGTATTGTGGATGATTTTGGTCAGCTAGATGGGCTAATCAATAATGCGGGTATTTTACGTGACGGTCTGCTGGTTAAATCCAAAAATGGAAAAGTGACGAAAATGCCATTAGAGCAGTTTAATTCTGTCATTGATGTCAATCTGACAGGCACATTTTTGTGTGGCAGAGAAGCCGCCGTAAAAATGATAGAGACGCAGAGAAAAGGCGTGATCATTAATATCTCAAGTGTTGCTCGTTCTGGAAATATCGGTCAGTCCAATTACTCTGCGTCAAAGGCGGCTGTTGCGGCACTGGCAACGTGTTGGGCTAAGGAGTTAGCGCGATATGGGATTCGAGCGGCGGCGATTGCCCCAGGTATTGTTCAAACATCGATGGCTGAAAGCTTAAAGGCGGAAGCGATAGAAAGGTTGAATAGCATGGTGCCTGTCGGGCGTATTGGAGAACCCGCTGAAATTGCGCACGCAGCGAAATATATTTTTGAAAATGATTACTTTACCGGCCGTATATTAGAAGTAGACGGCGGGTTAAGAATGTAATGCTTAGTTAGGAATATGAACAGAGAAAGACGGCATTAAGATCAAAGTGGAGGGGAGTTCAGAGGAGAAATTTTCGGGCTTCTTAAAATGAAAACGCCCTGGTATTTTTACCTAGAGCGTTTATTGAAACCAATGCAGAAAAAATGAACGCAATCTCTTCGCGTAACTGTTTATATGCTTAACGGCTTTTTATGCAATGATTATTTCTTCATCAATTTAGCAAGATCAGCAAATGGGTTGTGCGTCGCTTGTTGGTGATCATCTAAGCTTGCTTTTGCATCCACGCCGTAGCGATCATGATCCGTGTATTTTGAATGTTCATGATCGTGGCAATACAGGCACAACAGCTCCCAGTTGCTGCCGTCTTGAGGGTTGTTAGTGTGGTCGTGATCAACGTGGTGAACCGTTAGCTCACGTAGGTTTGAATACACAAATTCACGTGCACATTTACCACAAACCCAAGGGTAAAGTTTCAGTGCTTTTTCACGGTAGCCGCTTTCCTGGCGAGCATAGGCTGCACTAGAGCCTGTGTAATCTGATGACATTTGTTCGTCCTACTTCATGAATCTATATCAATACAAAGTACTTTATCATAACTCTAAAAGCAGGAGGATGGTTTAACGAAGGTAGATGCTTGTCATCAGATCTAGATCATTTAAACCTTACGCTTTGAGCTACTCTTTAGATTCACAAAAGAACACCCAGTAACAAAATGTAAGTGAAATAGAGTGATTGGGGTTTTAATTACTAGAAACGCCCCGATATCAGTTTATGAAACACCCACATTACTAAGGAATAATAATGACAAATGAATATACTCCACCGAAAGTTTGGGTAAATGACACCAATGGTGGCAATAAATGGGCAAACATAAATAGCCCAGAGTCTGGAGCAAGACACGAACAAGATTTACCGGTCGGTGAGCATTCTTTGCAACTTTATTCTCTTGGTACGCCAAACGGTCAAAAAGTAACGATTCTTCTAGAAGAGTTATTGGCTTTGGGCATTAAAGAAGCGGAATATGATGCTTTCCTTATTAAAATTGGTGAAGGTGATCAGTTTTCATCAGGCTTTGTAGGCGTAAACCCAAATTCGAAAATTCCGGCTTTAGTTGATAAATCGGGTACTGAAGACAGCCACGTATTTGAATCGGCTTCTATTTTGGTTCACTTGGCTGAAAAATTTGGTCAATTCTTACCAAAAGAAGGCAGTGCGAGAACTCAAACATTCAATTGGCTGTTCTGGGCTCAAGGTTCTGCACCATTTTTAGGTGGTGGTTTTGGGCATTTTTACGCATACGCTGATAACAAATATGAATACCCAATTAATCGCTTTGCAATGGAAGCAAAGCGCCAACTGTCTGTATTAGATAAGCAACTGGCTAACAATACATTCGTAGCGGGTGAAGAGTACAGCATTGCCGATATGGCTATTTGGCCGTGGTATGGCAATTTAGTTTTAGGCAACCTTTACGACGCGGCAGAGTTTCTGCAAGTTGAGTCTTACACGAATGTGGTTCGCTGGGCTAAATTGCTTGAAAGCCGTGAAGCGGTTCAACGTGGTCGTATTGTGAACCGTCCATTTGGCGAAGAATGGGAGCAAGTTCATGAGCGCCATAGTGCAGCTGACATTGATGCAGTTCTAGCGAAGAAGCCTCAATAGATAGCTTTATTTAACCTATAAAAATTTACTTAATCTTAAAGTGAGAGTGTTTTTGCACGCTCACTTTTTTGTCCTCTTTTTAGTCTCATCTGCACTTTCATATAGATTCGTCATATCCTAATAATTTCAGATTTCAGCTAATAGACTACATGTTTTGATAATTAGGACCGCCACCGCCTTCTGGTGGTTGCCATTTGATATTTTGAGAGGGGTCTTTAATGTCGCAGGTTTTACAGTGTAGGCAATTAGCCGCATTAATCTGAAAATTGGTGACTTGTCTGTCTTCTTCCCCTTTTATTTCTTCCCGAATAAATTCGTAGACACCAGCTGGGCAATACCTTTGGCTTGGTTCATCGTAAAGATCTAAATGCAGTTCGATTGGAATATTTTGATCGATTAATTGAAGATGACAAGGTTGGTTCTCTTCATGTTGAGTACCAGACAAAAACAGTGACGACGCTTTATCAAAACTTAATATGCCATCAGGCTTTGGGTAATCGATCTTATAAGATTGGTTAGTTTGGTGAAGTGTATCATGGTCATACTTTTGATCTTTTATTGTCCATGGCACTGGTTTTTTTGTCATAGAAGACCAGATGTTATGCTCGAAACTGGCAAGTAATCCCCCGAGAACATGGCCAAATTTATGAATTCCAGAACCGAAGTTACGAGTGTCTTTCAATTCATCATAAAGCCATGATTGCTTAAAATGTTTTTGATAGTTTGGCTCGCTTTGAGGTCCATTCGAATTAAGCTCATCAAAAACAGCTTGAGCAGCAAGCATGCCTGATTTCATTGCGGTGTGGCTGCCTTTAATTTTGGCTACGTTTAATGTTCCAGCATCGCACCCAATTAAAATACCACCAGGAAACTCTTGCTTAGGAAGTGATGATAATCCCCCTTTAGCAATGGCTCTTGCGCCATAAGCGATTCGTTGACCGCTTTTTAAGTAACGCGAGAAAGAAGGGTGATGTTTCAAGCGCTGGAACTCATCGTATGGGCTTAGATATGGGTTTTGGTAATTGAGATCGGTAATTAACCCTATCGCGATTTGGTTATCAGCTAAGTGATATAAAAAACTTCCCCCACAAGTATTGGTTTCACTCAAAGGCCAACCTGTGGCATGTATGACTTTTCCTTCTTCATGATATTCGCTGGGTATTTCCCATATCTCTTTTATGCCTAATGCGTAATGTTGCGGCTGAGTTTCATGGTCTAATTGGAAACGATTTATGAGCTCCTTGCCTAAATGACCGCGAGCACCTTCAGCAAAGAGCGTGTATTTAGCTTTTAGTTCTATACCAGCTTCGAAAGAAGGCTTTTGCTGATTGGCTTTATCTAATCCCATATCAGAGGTAATCACCCCACTAACCCGATCCTCTTGGTCATAGCTAATGGATGAAGCGGCAAAGCCTGGGAAAATTTCTACTCCAAGTTCTTCTGCTTGAATGGCAAGCCAGCGGCATAAATCGGCAAGACTGATGACATAGTTTTTATGATCGTTTTTATCGTTAAGCATTGGGTTTGGAGTGAGAACGTGCGGAATAACAACATGATTCTGATGTGTTGTTAAATACAGGAACTGATCTTTGGTTACTTGCGAACTTACAGGCGCAGACATCTGAGGCCATTCGGGGAAAAGCTCATCAAGCGCTGTGGTTTCGAAGACCGCGCCGGAGAGGATATGTGCACCTACCTCGGCTCCTTTGTCTATGACACAAATGGATAATGGCGCATTTTCGTGAGGGTTTTCGGTCGATTGATCTTCATCTTTAAGTGGAGGTGTTTGTTTATTTAATAATGCCAATTGGCATGCCGCTGCTAAGCCTGCGGGACCTGCACCTACAATAACCACATCAAATTCCATGCATTCTCTATCCATGATTCTTACCTGTTTTTTTGCTGAAGCCAGAGGTGTATAGAAAGCTATGACGTACCGAAAATATGAATAATTGAAGCCAAGGTGATGATGAATTGGAAGTTAAACCGCTGCGTTGTGTGCACCTTATCTTTTAGCCATTACCCACTTAGTGTCTTATAAATATAGGCCAGTTGACGGAAACGTAAACTTTACTAAGCTCAAGTGAAGAACTGTTTTATATGGTTTTTCTGTCAGGCGAACGATAAGTTTGAATCCTGCCTCTATGTGGATTACATACTTTGGATTTGCATATTGGTGGAAGAGGGAGGAGTTATGAAAATACTCGTTGCAATCAAAAGAGTCATTGACCCCTATGCCAAAATTAGAGTGAAACCTGATGGCTCAGGAGTCGAAGTTAATAACGTCAAAATGAGCATGAACCCATTCTGTGAAATTGCAGTTGAAGAGGCGATTAGATTAAAAGAGGCTGGTCATGCTTCTGAAGTGATTGCAGTGTCAATTGGTGAGCAATCTAGTCAAGAGCAACTAAGAAACGCCTTGGCGTTAGGGGCTGACAGAGCGATTCACATTGAAATCCGAAACCAAAACCAAGTAGAACCATTGAATGTTGCCAAGTTGCTTCGAGCAGTAATGACGCGAGATGAGGTTGATCTTGTGTTACTTGGAAAGCAGTCGATTGATACGGATAATAACCAGGTTGCTCAGATGCTTGCTGCCTTATCTAGCTGTGCTCAGGGGACTTTCATTTCTTCAATTGTTCCTCAGTCTCACCCTATGGGCGCAGATGTCCCTTCAACAGATACTTATGAATTGCCGATGGGTGACGTTGTCACTAGTGGTGGCTCGAAAATAGCGTCTCTTCAAGTTACCCGAGAAACTGATGCGGGTTTGGAAACTTTAAATCTGAACTTACCAGCGATTCTCAGTACCGACCTACGCTTAAATGAACCAAGATATGCGTCATTACCCAACATTATGAAAGCGAAGAAAAAGCCATTAGATGTGGTTACGCCAGAGCAGTTAGGTGTTGCTATAGAAAGCTCTCAACAAATATTAGAAATTTATGAACCTCAAGAAAGACAAGCTGGTGTAATAGTCAGTGGGATCAGTGAACTGGTTGATAAATTAAAAAACGAAGCGAAGGTTTTGCCTTCATGAATAAAAATTGTCAGTGAATTATGGTTTGACGGTACCGTAAGTGATTAAAACTAGAGCTCTGAAGCCAGTACTTTGAAGCCAGTAACCTGTAGCTAATAACCTAAAGCTAGTGATCTAAATTTATGGTTCTGCAGCTAGCCCTTAAAGGCAGAGACTAAAGGAAGAGATAGGTGTTCAACCGACTAAAAAGGAGCAAATTATGGATAATAATGTTTGTTCAATCCTGATCATAGCTGAGCACGACAATGTTAATTTAGCGCCAGAAACCCTAAAAACATTAAGCGCAGCCAATCACCTTGTACAACTGGCAAAACTGGACCCGTTGACTGATGAAGTTGAAGTTAGTGTGGCAGTGATAGGGCATAACTTGTCTAGTATTGTGGATGTTTTAAAGGGTATTGAGGGCATTGATAATCTGCTGGTGGCTGATAACGAAATGTATCAAACCCCTTTAGCTGAGAGAGTGGCAAGTTTGATTGTATCTTTGGAGCAAAAATTTACTCATATTCTGGCTCCGGCATCTACATTTGGTAAAAACCTATTGCCCCGAATAGCGGCATTACTCGATGTTGGTCAGCTATCTGATGTGATAGAAATTCAAGGTCTTGATACAGTAATAAGACCAATTTATGCAGGTAACGCCCTCGCTAAAGTAAAAAGCCTCGATTCAACGAAGGTCATGACAATCCGTAGCTCTGCATTTGATCCTGTGGCAATCACTGAAAATTTAGACGGGACTAATCTAAATCAAACCACCAGCGAATTATCCATCGTCCCAATAACGGATAGCACCGTTGATAATAACAACATCTATGCTGTTTCTGAGTTTGTCTCTCAGCATAAAGAAGAGAGCGTTCGCCCAGATTTACCCGCCGCTCGAATTGTTGTATCAGGAGGACGAGGGTTAGGCAGCAAAGAGAATTTCGCTATGGTTGAAAAGCTTGCAGATAAACTTGGTGGTGCAATAGGTGCATCAAGAGCGGCGGTAGACGCAGGGTATGTGGCTAATGACTTACAAGTAGGGCAAACCGGTAAAATTGTTGCCCCTGATCTTTATATTGCGATAGGTATTTCGGGTGCGATTCAGCATTTGGCAGGAATGAAAGATTCAAAAGTGATTGTCGCGATTAATAATGATTCAGAAGCGGCGATTTTTGATGTGGCAGACTATGGGGTGGTTGGGGATTTATTTGAGCTGTTACCTGAACTCATTGATTCGGTATGAGGTCCATGTTTCATAAAGAGCAAGTTTTAAAAAGAGTACGTTTCAAAAAAGGGTAAGTATCAAAATGAGCAAGCTTAAATAGGAGCAAGTATTTATAGGTTTGAGCTTTAGACCATCGTAGTACATCAATATTTTAGAAAGCACTCTAAACTGACTCTATTAATGTGCCGTAGGAGATTAAAATGGAAGTTGGTTTATTTTGGGCAGAAAAAGGGATGTTGCTTCTCGGTGTGCTTTTTGTTTTAACCGGTATTATGCAATATGGTAAACGGAGCCAAGACTGGAAAGGTGTCGTGACTATGTTTTATAAACGAATCCCTATGAGTATTGCTGAATATAAGTGGTACCGATTAGGCATCGCACTTCTTGTATTTGCCGTAATTATGCGTTTTGCGCTGCTAATTTTATGGCCAACGCATCAGCTTTAAGAGCCAATGATTTAAGTAATGCTATTAAACCAATACTTTATAAAGAGAACTTTAACAGTTAACGAACCTCGCGCTAGAATTTTAGCTAGCGCAATAGTTTAATTCTGAGTTCTAAATTTAACTTGTAAAACCCCCGCAACTCCGTACCTGATACTATAACAATCTGTTACACTGATGTTTATAAGTTAAAAATATCAATGGTGGATGAATGTCGTTTCCTATTCTCATTTGTGATGATTCTGCGCTCGCTAGAAAGCAGATGGCACGCTCTCTGCCTGCCTCTTTAAATGCAGATATAACATTTGCAGTGCACGGCGTGAATGCGCTGGAAGAGCTAGAAAAGAATAAATTTAAACTTATGTTCCTTGATCTAACCATGCCAGAGTTAGATGGTTACGGAACATTAGAAGAAATGCAGCGTCTGGGTGATGACACGCCAGTCGTGGTTGTATCTGGTGATATACAACCGAAAGCCAGAGAGAAAGTGTTGTCTCTTGGGGCAAAAGCCTTCCTTAAAAAGCCGATCGATAAAGAAGCGCTGAAAGAAATACTGCGCGAGTTAGTTGATCCACCCAAGCAGCCGCAAATCATTACGCCAACCATTCTCGACTTGCCTATATTGCGTCGTCGCGATATCTATATGGAAGTGGCGAACGTGGCGATTGGTCGCGCTGCAGATGCATTAGCAAGGCATTTTGATGTGTTTGTGCACTTGCCGTTACCAAACGTCAATATTTTTGAGGTAAGTGAACTGCACATGGCACTGCGTGACTTGGCAGATAATGACCAAGTTTCAGGTGTATGCCAAGGTTTTAGCGGTGAAGGTATCGCCGGTGAAGCGCTGGTTTTGTTAAGTGACTCAAGTGTGAGTGACTTGAAGAAGCTGATGAAAGTACCAACTGAAAGTGAAGAGTTAGAAGAACTCGAACTGCTAATGGATGTGTCTAATATACTTGTTGGATCGTTCTTAAATGGCTTAGGTGAACAGTCAGAAGTTCGTTTCTTCCAAAGTTCCCCTGTGCTATTAGGTCAGCATATTTCGATTGATTCTATTATCGAAAATACCAGCGGATCATTTCAGAAAACAATGACATTCGAAGTGAGCTACAACATAGACGGCACTTCAATTCGTTGTGATTTACTATTTATGTTTGTTGATGAATCTTTGCCTTTATTAGACAACAAGCTTGCGTACCTAATGGAGGAGTTTTAAGTATGCTCAATCTCCCTGCAGAATTTGAACAATTCCACTGGATGGTGGATATGGTACAAAACGTTGATATGGGTTTAGTGGTTATGGACCGAGATTATAACGTTCAAGTTTGGAATGGTTTTATGACTCACCATAGTGGCTTACAGTCACATGACGCGATCGGTAAATCTATTTTTGAATTGTTCCCTGAAATACCTGAAGATTGGTTTCGAATAAAAACCAAGCCAGTTTACGATCTAGGCTGTCGAAGCTTCATTACGTGGCAGCAACGTCCATACTTATTCAAGTGTCGTAATGTAAGGCCAATTACGCAGCAAGCAGACTTCATGTATCAAAATGTGACGTTAAATCCGATGAGAACACCTACGGGTAAGATCAACTCACTATTTTTGTCTATCCAAGATGCAACAGCAGAAGCTTTGGTTTCACTGAATAAAACGAGCTAGTGTTTTGATAACAGATAACAGATAACAGATAACTGAAAGTTTCTACTTCCAATGGCGCCACTGAAAAGTGTCGCCATTTTTAGTTTCTGTATACGATTTTGAACTGATATTCGTATGTGGCTAACTATTTAAAATAACTAGCCATTTTCATATATGGTTAGTTGCGTATTTGACCGCTTGAGCATGTCTAGCCATTTGAATAGCTAACACTTCGGATAAAGCGGTCTTTAAACTGCTCTAAAGGCAATGGGTGAGAAAGGAAGTTCCCTTGTACAAGTTGGCAGCCTTGGGTAACTAAATAGTTTAGTTGAATCTTATTTTCAATGCCTTCTGCCACCACTTCAAGATCATATAATTGAGCTAAAGTGATAATAATTTCGACCATCTTTTTGTGGTGGTCAATTTCAATTGAACAAACAAAGCTGCGGTCGATCTTAAGGCAATCGACAGGGTAGTGAACGAGTTGATTAAAAGCGGTATAGCCAGTACCAAAATCATCCAATACCAGCTTTACGCCGATATCACGGAGTCGGTTAAGAATATAAACAGAATCTGCGTCTGGGGCTGACAGTTTAGTTTCTGTGATTTCTAGGTGTATCAAACTTGGTTCGATACCCGACTGTTTCACCTTGAGTGCAACTTGTGGAGCAAAATCTTTGTTCTTAAGTTCGACTGATGAAATATTCAAAGATAGATACCCTGTAAATCCTTCGCTTCTTAATTGCTTAAATTCAAAAAGCGAACGGTCGAGAACCCAAAGGTCAATCTTTTTGATTAAACTGGATGATTCAGCAATTGGAATGAAAGTTTCAGGTCCAATATCTTCAGCCATTAATTTGGGACTTCTAAGTAGTGTCTCGTAGCCGACAAGCGCTAAAGAACAAGACTCAAAAATAGGCATGTAATAGAGCTCAAGCTGGTCCTCAAGTAGTTCATCGATGAGCGTGCTTTCAATAGTTTCGGTCAGCTTTAACTTATTGGCGAGTTCTTCAGTGAACACTTCATATCGGTTACGACCATTCGCTTTTGCTTGATACATGGCTGTATCGGCACACCTAAGAAGGTGGGATGCAGAACTAATGCTTTCTGTGTACATCGCAATGCCTATGCTGGCTTTTACATCGTGACTGATACCATCAACCTCGAACCCTCCATCAAACATGGCAATGATTTGTTGAGCATTAAATTCAGCTTCATCGAGCCCGCTAATTTTAGGGAGAGCGACAGCAAATTCATCTCCCGCTAATCGAGCAATGCTTGAAAATTCAATGCCTGAACCTCCTAGGGTTTCGGATGACATAGCAGCTTTGACTACATCAGTTAAACGCTTACTGAATATTTGTAATAGTTTATCGCCTGTTTCATGACCGTGATGATCATTCACCTGTTTAAACTTGTCTAAATCGATAAATAATAAGGCAAAGGCTTGCTGTTTCTTATTCTTACCTTCTTTTGTGTATACAAATTTTAGTCGGTCTTCTAGCCAAGTTTCAAATTGCCGCCTGTTTGCCAAATCAGTGAGCACATCGCGAGACGCAAGGTGCTCTAAATTACTTACTAGGTTGTAATAAGCGTTATTTAGCTTAGAAACTTCGTCATTTTTATCGAGTAAAATCAGTTTATTCTCGCCGCTGAATGTTGTTTCACGGACATTGGATTCTAAAGAAAGGATAGGGTTGATTATCTGATTTTTTATAACCCAAAGTAAAAACACATAGGTAATGCCAGACATGCAAATGGCACTTATTAGAGCGAAATAGAAAGAGGAAGTGGTTTCCCTTTCTACTAAATGTTTGGGAACTTTAAGAGAATAAAAAAACGCCCCGCCATCCATTGATCCTGTTAGAGAGTTATCTTCATTAAGAATGACATTGATATTGGTCTTGATTTCTTGTGAATGCCCTGGAAAAAATTCAGGCTGAAGGGAGAAAGTAACTTCAGAACCAAACTCTTGACGCATACGATTTTGAAAAGTGGCAAAACTATCTAGGCTCGCGACCTGAATTGCAATTAAGTATTCATTAGTTTTGTTTCGGGTGTCGCGTTGTAACAGCCTTGGAGAAAAAGATCGAGCGTATACTGTTTTTAGCCTTCCATCGGAACCTCTAAATAAGGTTCTGGCTGTCGTAAAGGATGAAGTGAGCAAGAAAATTTGGAGAGCATGTTTAACAAAGTCATCAGTATGTAAAGGCAACTGCACTTCACTGAAAGGATCATTATCATCAAAGGCGAGTAATATTTGCCCACGACTATCTGTGATATGTAGGCTCTGCGTTGAACTGTTTTCAACAGAGCGCGCAATCATTGAATAAATAGAAGGGTTTAAAGAGTAATCAAGATAGTCCCAATTTACTTCATGGGAAACTCGAATAAATTCAGGATTGTTTAGAATGGTTGATAGCTGAGAGTGGTTTGAACGGTCTTCCAGCCTTAAAGATTCGTACAAATTAGATAAGCTATAATTAATGAACTGTTTATGGTGTTCAATTTGATGCTGTTTGAATACCTTAAATGACAAATATCCCGCCGTTGTAAAGGTGAGAATGATGATGGGTAAAAGAAAAAATTTTACACGTTGGGTTAAATTCATAGCTCACTACCTTTTGACAGCTTGAATCATTTTCTCGCGAATTAATTGAGCGTCCCCATTAAGAGGTTGATATGGAATACTTCGTGACAGTACGTCTGCACTTGGAAATATACTTTGATCTTGCTGATACTCTTCTGTGGTAAGGGGTAAAGCAGCCTGATTTGGGGTCGCAAACCAGATAGATTCAGCATTACGAGCCGCTATTTCTGGTTTATTTAAATATCTAAGAAATTCAAGAGCTGCAGAATTGATTTTCTCAGATTTCGGAACAGCAAAACACTCAGTCCAAATCAAAGAACCTTCATCAGGCACCACATATTGCCAATCATCTTGTTCTGTATATTCGGCAATGTAGTAATGTTCGCCAGTGAAAGCCAAGGTCATGGACATTTGGCTGGCTGAACCATAAATCAGCCCGTAGCTCTCTCCAAACTCATATGACAAGACATGAGGTTTTTGTTGTTGCAGTAAGGTATAAGCTGTTTTTAAATCATTTTCATTTGAACTGAAAGGCGGCAAGTTGGAGGCGAGCAGGGCACTTGCCACGGCATCAACCAAATCTTCACTGAACACAACACGTTGATGATGCTCACTGGGTGGGTTAAATAGCTGCTTCCAGCTTGTAATAGGCGTTCTTGCAACAGATTTGCGATAGGCTATCCCCATCGTTCCCCATGTATAAGGTAGCCCAAACTGACCACAATCATTTTGGCGGGATACATCAATGACATTAGAAAGCTCATTTGTTAATGGTGAAAGGTCATACAACAGACCTTTAGCTCCCATCGATTTAAGTGACCAACTGTCGAGTAATATAAGATCGAAAACAAAAGCCCGACCGCTGTTGATCACTTCATCACGAATTGAATCGTTATCATAAGTATCAATCGTAATAGTGTGACCGGTTTGATTTTCAAAATCCTGTATGACTTTTTGATCGATATAGCCTTCCCAGTTGTAGATGTTTATTTCATTGGCAAGGGCTATGCCATTGACAGTAGATATACCACTAACATATATCGCCGTGAGTATAGTAACTTGGCATGACTTTTTGATTCGCATTTCGATTTTCTTCCTTGAAATCGGTCATGAGTTTTGTGTGTAGGTTATTGTAAAACTGAAGGTCTAATACTAATGTTAAATTTATAAAATACACTTGTTAATACTGTAGGTGTGTTTATGGTTATCGTCCAATTTGTTCGGGCTTTTATAGAATAAATACGCCAATAGCACTAGTTCAATAGATTGTTATGGGATTATTTAGATTGAATGTAACTCCTATCACAAAACTGTATTGAGTTAGAAAGATGAAGTTTGTTTGAATTTTGATCCTATTGACTAGGGTCACTGACTATTGATTAGGGGCACTGACGATTGGATAGCGCAAAGGTTTCAGTCGAAGGTGGGATTTTTGAAATGAAGCCAAGTATTCTGCTAATTTTAAGCGTGTTTCGTCAATAATACAGGCTAGCACTTATGGCTAGCCTTCATATGTTCTTAATGATTACTCGTAATCAGAAGCGTAAGTTTCTTCATAAGTGTGCGAGTAGAATTCAAATAAGTTACCAAACGGGTCTTCTAGATAAACCATTTTTGCAGGTTTGCTGTCGTCTTCTGGATGGTAGCGCATAATATCCATACGAACTTTACCGCCATATTGCTCAGTTCGAGCAATTGCCCCTTCAAAATCATCAGTTTGTAAACAAAAGTGGAAAATACCAAGGCGGTTAAAATCAACCTCGTGACGTTCTTGGCGATTTTTCATTTCAAAAAGCTCAACACCAATGCCATCAGTCGTTACTAGGTGTGCAATGTTGAAGCCTTCAAAACCTTCGCCAAACACAGCAATACACATTTTACCAATCGCAGTTTCTCGCTCTTCTTGTACTTTGGTATTGCCCATTACTACTCTAAGACCTAGTGCTTTCGTATAAAACTCAACAGCTTTATCCATGTCACCAACCATGATGCGTGGTAATCCCAATATAGAAAAGTTGTCAAAAGAAAAAATAAACTTAAATAACAGAAGCTTATAGCCTTCGCTTTCAATTTTTGTAGTTTGACAATTATCAAGTAAAAACTATTCTGACTGCAATATGTAACCCAAAAGGCTAGCCATGAGAACAGGTATATTAAAGGAACTTTCTTTATTAGATTATGCGTTATCGCCTGAATATTACGATTACTTCCTTAACGCAACTCCTGCCAATCTTTCAGACAAAAGAAAAAAGTTAATTGCGAATATCTATTCATCATTCTGCTTATTAATAAAAAAAAGCCAATATACTGCAATTGACATATTTAACAGTGATACCAATTTCAATAAGCACTTTGAGCTACTTGTTGGCTTTTTGTATCACGAAGCCCAAAGCTCGACAAAGACTAAGTATGGCTATCTATGCCTACTAAAAAAGGTTTTCAAAGCGATTGCAATTGATAAACAACGCTACTTCAATAACTTGAAGCTATCCACCTATGAGGTAAGTGATGACGCACAACGTTGCATCGAGAACTTCCAAGAGTTAAATATTGATACAGGTAAACTCAATTATCTTAACGGCTGGCAAGTGTTCTCAAAGGATGGAACAGAATTGGAACTGCACCTTGATTCTATCTATATCGCATACGGGGTGACATTTACACAACAGATTCACGAGGCGTTAATTAACTATACACACACTCAGAAGACAACCACATTACGCGGTCATATTTCTTACATAAAAGCATTCTTCGAAGTAATGACTCAAGTGTGCCCAAACCGCAACGAAATTCGTAAGCGTCTTAGTAGTCTTCACGTCCAAGCCTTCTTTCACGACATAATGAATGTGTGGTTCGCCTTGCACCTCGCTAGAGGTAACAAATCCAAAGCATTTTTTTCCTTATGGAGGAATACTATATGTATATATACCGATTGCTTTATTGACGCTCGTATCTTTGACGCTCCCGTAAAGCCTTTTATTGTTCCAAAGTGGAAATCCCCCCAGAGCACCATTCCAACATTCTCAGTGGGCGGTCAAGCGACAGAAAAGGAAAAGGAACGTTGGTTTGCAGATATACCTATTAAAATCAAAGATAAAGAAGCGATAACAATTATTCAATCAAAGATTGATAAAGATCTGGCGTATATTCGCCATGTGTGCATGACAAAGTTTAAAGAGTTCAAAGAAAGAGATGAACGAAACGCCGTCTTTATCCGAATAGGAGCTATCAAGCCCCTTTCTAACACTCAAAATCACCATAAATATAGAGGTTTTGTAGGCTATAAAAATCTTGCCAATACGGTTGCAACCTTTTATGCGTATGGCTTTTATTCGAAGAAATATGGTAATTACACCGACTTCTTAGGCTTCTATGGGAAAGCTAGCACTTTATCGAAAGAGTTAAACTTACCCACGACATCAACTCTAGCTGTCCTATCAACATTACTTGTAATTGAGCACCCCAGAATCACTCCTGCATGGCTATCTGGGTGGAAGTTGTTTGATAAAAATGGCAAGCAAACTGGCTTTAAGAAATCGAATAACCAATATGTAGCAGTAAGCTACAAAGAGCGAAAAGGAAAAACCATTGCGCAACAGACCGTTGTTTTAAATGAATTTTCAAAAACAGTGGTCGAATTCTTAATTAAACACACATCGTTTGCTCGTGAACACTTAAAGGCAAGTGGTAAACCGGCTTGGAGAAACATGCTTCTCACTGCAAAGGTTGCGAGTGCAAATTCAATCAACAATATTCGTAATCTTGATAGAGCACCACAATATTTAGATTGGCTAGGCAACCCATCACTACTGGAGTCTAACAGTTCGATGGAGCATGGCGATGCGATAAAACTTACTAATTTAATCTCTCTGCGCTCAGTTCGTAAGCATAGAGGCCTTCAAATCTACCTTGAAACCCGTTCAATAGCTGCTGTTGCTGAGGCTTTGGGACATAAGAAAGTAGACTTAGTACTATTAGCTTCGTATCTCCCTGAGCAGCTCATGGACTTTTTCAATGAGCGCTGGATACGTCAATTTCAGAACGCAATTCTTTTGGAAGCGATGAAAGACTCAAAATATCGATTGGATGCTGTCAATATGACGGCTGAAGATATTGAGGAGTTTCTTTCAAATCATGGTCTTGGCCATCTTCCCTCTCACTTTGACCACGGTTTTCAACAGCAAGCTGACGATAACAACCATCGAGTGTCCTCTTTCGACGAAATGACATTCTTGATTTCAACATCGTTATTGCAGTTACTAATAGCAATTAGAACGATTGTAGAAAGCGATAAAAATGAGCATAACTTCTTAGATATCGTAGGCGACTGGTATCAGTCAGCAGTGTTTGTTCTTAATTCTATGTCCTCCGAGCAATATCGTTCTGATGCAGAGCTTACATCAATGCTCAACGAAGCAAGTGAAAATGCACTAGACATTAATTTAATCCGGGGAGTATTAACATGCTAAGACTTGTCGAAAAAATTGTTGTTGGAAACAGAAATTTTGAAAACTTGGGCGTTCAAGGACTAGAACAACTGGTTCAGGAATCGATTGTCAGCGGTGATTATCGTGCGCTACAAAAAATAACCAATATATACACAGGGGTTTATGACTACAGTCACCGCAAACCTTGGTGGCTGCTTTCTGATTTTGATGCTGATGTGTGGTTGGTTGACTTTACAGATGATAAAAAAAAGACCCAGAAGAAATCAAACACTATAACAAAGATGTTAGATTGGAGCGCTGTCTATCTTGATGATGCTGAGCCACTAACAGCCATAAAGCACAGAAAGCTATTGAATAGTTTTAAATACTGGATAACCGCTGTAGATAATCCGTTGGAAAATGGCGGTAATCTGATAAAAGCAAAAACCGCGTACAAAAAATTTAATATTGTCGTTCACTTAATCAACGCAATATTGCTGCACTCAAAGTCACTAAAACTTGCGCAATTACAACTCCACAATGTGAACGATGATTTTTGGCTGAACATCCTTATACAAATTGCCATTCATGGAAGTGTCTCAGGGATTTATGAACCCGATTTTCGCATCAAGCAACTTTTGGACAAAGAAAGCTTGAGCATCACTGATGAACAAGCGGTGCAGTTCGAAAAAAATTATCCGTACCTATCTAAGAGCCTGGCTAGTGATGATATAAAGTTGTCATTGAGTAACAGAGCCAAGGCTTGTGCGTGGCTCTTTGAGCAAGGTTTCTATAGAGACAGCCTTGGATCTCTTCAACTTCAAGGTAATACCGCTGTTTTAAATTCATTGATGTTTGATGGCGAGGTGCTATCTACTGATTCTGCACTTCCTGCATACCTTGAGTTGAGCCTAAAAGCACCTTTACTAACAACTGAGTATCCTGCTGCTGCAAATCAAAACACAAGCGCAGAGACAACACGAAATGTCATCTCTGCCTACATAGCCGCAATACGCCTTATTTGCACCAACCTGGATCGACAGGATGCCGCCTCACCACAACAGGTCGGTCAGCACGTGACGGCAGTTAGCGTGAGTCAAAATGAACTTGTGAAGCTAAGAAAACCTGCACGGACACGCACCCTTCCTCCTGAATTTGTTTTTAATTTAATTCGTCAATGCTATGAGTTTGCGAAAGAGCATTTACCTACAGGGGGGTTAATCAACACTGCTGAGCCATCTCTACTTAGTGAAGTTTTGCATTGCATGACTGAAGGAATATCGAAATCTGTACAATCGGAAACAAACCCGCACAGACCTAGCCGGGACGCTAAAGCCTTTAATAAAGCTCTACATGGTCATGTACCCACAACGGAGCGTGGTCATTGGTTTCAAAATGAAGCAATTAACTGCCTGAGTCCTGATTATATCAACAAAGGCATCACGCAAATCAACACGTTTGCTATTAGCGTTCCAAACCGACACAAAAGAATCAGAGCTAACGAGAGCTTGTTCGATTTGTTTGATGTTCTCCAAGGCTCTATTCAAATTATTATTGGCGCAATCATGGCAAGGCGACAAGATGAACTAGTCAGCCTAAAATCTCATGGCAATTTATCACCCAATATCAACCCTTTCACAGAGAAAGGGGCTGCATCCAACTACAGCTTAAAGTTCGAGGTTAAAAAGACGGGCGTAGGTGGCAAAAAAGGCATGAATGAGAGAATAGAAAGGCCAATACCACTGTCTATCGCGAAATTTATTTGGCAGCTTGAGCAGTTCAATATTGAAGTAACTCAACGACACTTGAACAAAGGAACTCTTTCTTTGTTTAATTGCTTGGCTTCAAAAGCCTGCCGATTGAGTAGTTTGAATTATCATAGTTTCAATAAACACCTTGACGCGGTATGTGACTACTTTGAAACGGATTTAGTGCAATACGATACAGGTGAATATCGCCGTAACTATGTGCGTCAACACCAATTAAGACGATTTTTTGCGATGGCGTTCTTTTGGTCTAAGCGCTTTAAGGGAATGGAAGCATTACGCTGGATGTTAGCTCATTCAGATATAGAGCACTTATATCACTACATCTCAGAATCAGAGCAAGGTACTGTGCTTACAGGCGTAAAAGCCACGACCATTACTCGCAGCATCACTGACCCATCTTCTGAGCTTTACAACACCGAAGAAATTGAAGAATTACGTAAAGTCATTGCAAAGCGTGTGTTAGGTGATGAATCCAAAGCCGTAGAACTCAGCACACTGAGCGATGCCTATGAATACTATGAGGACGAATCCTACCGAACCGTCCCGCACATCAGCCAAATACAGAAAGAACAAGCCATCGAGAATGAAATTATAGATATGCTCGAAGTAGGTTCGATTACATTAGAGCCAGAGTTTTTTACCGTTACAGATGTTAATGGTGACGAAGTGCGAACGTTTAGCTTGATGCTAAGAATCAAAGACCTTGATTAAGGATTGCCTCAATGAAAGTTCTAGAAAAAAACCAAACCAAGGTACTTGAAACCGAAAAGCTGCTACTCGAAATTATTAAAGCGCCGCGCGATTTCAAAGACGATGCAGAACTATACTGGGCACTGAAATCTCAATCGGCTATAGCGAAATATGAAAATCCAAGGCGACAAATCGCTTCGTGTTCTGTAAACACCGTAAAAAGCATCTCAGAAGCCCTCTTGAACCGAGGCTTCTTAGGGCTCGATGAGTTAAGAGTTAACGCTAAAGCTGCTATAGAAGCTGCCCTTTACGCAGAAAAAACAGGAAAGCCAAACAAGCAAACCGCTACAGGTTTAAGACTCAAAGTTGAAGAGTTAGAGAACCAGCTTGATGCGATGCGTTTTGCTTGCTTTAACTTTACGACAGTAATAGATGAGCTTCGCTCTCATACTAAAAAACTAGCAGAGCACAACGGCACTCTTGAGCAACGTGTCGAACTCTATCAGGAAGAAAACGTAAGGCTCGAAGTGAAACTAAGCCATGCACAGCAATCTGATGATTTTGATAAGTTCATAGCTGAATTTAAAAGGTTTGTAGATGCCCGTACATAAGCTAAAAGACCATAAACAATGGACTCATATTGGGTTTGATGGAAAGCTTCAATTTCGTAAGCCCATCGACATTCCTTTTGTGACTTACAGCAACCATCTTCCGTGTGTTGAAGTCAATACGTATATGCGTACCTTGGTTATGACAAACAAGAAGCAAGGCACTCTTCGTAGCAAAGCGCACAACATTAATCACTTGGTTCGCTTCGTTGAGGCTCAACCTATCGTCAGTAAATTCAGTCAACTTAGTGACTCAACTTTTAGATTATTCGTTCAAAACCTACAGGTAGAACGTGAAGCTAATGGTGAGCTAAAAAGATCGAACAACACGGTAATTAGCATCGCTCGTAGTTGTATCGACTTTTTGTGTTTCGTGCAATCTTTCCACGACCTAAGTAACTTCATTGGTACAGATAAAAGTAACTCAATTCAGATAATTGAGAAGCCCTACAAGCACAAGCCAGAGGGATATAAGGGTTTTGTTGAGGGGGTAAGACAAACCCATTCTGCATTTCCAACTCCTGACGCCAAGAAGAAGCGCCACCCTGTATCAGAAGAAGATGCTTTAAAAGTCTGGAACCACATCAAAACTCAACCTTCAAAAGACAGGCGTAAGCGGGACATGGCGCTTTACACTGCTATGGAACAGCTTGGTGCTCGTGTGCAAGAGTTGAGTTTAATAAAGTGGAGTGATTATGAAGATGCTAGACGCACAGGTTCACTCAAGTTAACCACCCTCAAACGAAAAGATGACCAAACCACGCGTCATATCCCAGTGCCAAGCGTTCTGCTAACAAGCATCAGCGACTATGGGAAAGTTAGAAAGAAAGTGATGAAGAAAAAGAAAGTTAAGCATGACTTTCTTTATATCAGCTTAACAACTGGCAAACCACTTACCGCTGATTCGTGGACAACATACATAAATGGATGGCAGAAAGAGTTAGGGATAGAGGGGGCAATCAGTCCTCACCTATGGAGGCACGCTTTTGTAACAGACAAGCTCAAAGAACTGATACTCACTAATGCTGAGATCAACAGCAAAGATGATTTTAGAAAACACCTGTTACACACGGCAACCTTTAAACAGCAATTGCAGCAATGGACAGGCCACACAAACCTAAGCTCACTAGATACTTATATAGACCTGGTGTTTGCTGATTTAAATGGCTACACAACTGTTTACAATGCAGTGTCGCTCTCAAGCAGCGTGAAGTTAGTGGAACGTCAAATTGAAGCGCTAGAAGGACAGATAACCAACAAGGAAATAACAACTACTGCTGCCCTTATAGAGATAAAACATTTGTTAAATGCTTTTCAAGCCGATATTGATAAGTGCATTGAAGACTCTTCCATCAGTCAGCGATCTCGATAACAAAAAATTATTAAAATGAAAATTATTGATAATTTTTATAAATCAATTGCTCCCCCTATACTCATCCACATCGAAACGAAAGACGAAACAAATTACATAGGTATTTGGAGCAGATAATGAAAATGAATCATATTGGCCTAATGGTCGGAGACATGACAAAAGCGGTAGAATTCTACACTAAAGCGCTAGGTCTACGCATTGTAATGGACAACACAAAAGTTATCGAAGAGCGCGAAACTGCAATCGGGCGTATGTGTATCGCCGTATTTGGTGAAGACTTCAAAGGCTTCAACATCGCTCACCTAGTAACAACAGATGGTATCGGTGTAGAGCTGTTTGAAATGAAAGAACGTCAAGAGCGTCACGAAGTTGATTTCTCTCGTCTAGGTATCTTCCACTTCTGTCTACAAACAGATGATTTTGAATCAACCATTGCAAACGTTGAAAAATTTGATGGTAAGGCTCGTATGGACATCATGCGCTACCACCCAGAAGACGATAGCAAGCCGGCACAAATGATCTACATGGAAGACCCGTTTGGTAACCTATTTGAACTTTACTCACACACTTATGAAGAAACTTACGCGTCTGAGTACGAATAATTGAGCTAGAAAATTAATGAAGCAGGATTGGTATTGTTGCCAATCCTGTTTTTATATGGTTTGTCTATTGGAACACGTCTTTAGACAAAGCTAATCCGTATTTTACTAAATTAGTAAAATACGGATTGGCTTTTGTAGAGGTATGCCCCCCCCCTTAAGGAATTAACGTCTAACCTCGTTTCTGAGAAATTTACTTTCTCCTACAGGGTATTTTTCCACAAAGGATTAGTCGGGCTCAAACCCAAACTCGTGGGCTGGCCTATTTAAATCGGTCGTAAAGGCAAATACAGGCCAAGCTTTAGGGTTCTCCTCAACTGCAAGGTTGTATTCAACTTCACTAGCAGGAATCCGATTATCAACTAAGAAATAACCAATTAGCGGCTTGCGAAGTGCGATCCGCTTTAAGACTCCCCCTTGCTCCAACTCATAATCAGTTATGATTAATGTCTGCTGATCTTGGCTAAGATGTGGATTAGGTCTTAACTCAAGTTCGATCATCTGTTCCCAGTCAGTATCATGTTCTGGTGGGATACCTCTACAACGCTCAAAAGCAGGCGCATTATCGCCCCAACCAGTCTCATTCATAGAGGGTTTAACCACCTTTGGGGTACTTTTGAAACGCCCAATAAGGAAATCACGATACGCCATGTTATCCCAACAAAAAGCGCGTACATGGTAACGATTATTAACAAACGCGATCGAAGTCGGAGTTAATCTTCGACCACGCCCTTTGGGTGAGCTCATCGTTGCAACCACCGCTTCGATAGTACGCTGGTGTTCAATTGCCGAGAGTAATCGGGCGAGAACGCGTAGATTATGATGGCGTATCAGCATGGGTAATTCTGTGGTGTGTGAAGCTAAGGGCGGCGCATACTCTTCAATAGCCTGCCATTGCAAGTTCTCTTCGGACAACAGCACTGGCTCAAAACCTTCCGTGGGTTGATGGTAGGGAATACCCAACTGATAGGGCTTGATTGCCTTTGGTGCTAACTGCTGATAAAGCTTTACATCTTTCTGAGCCTGAGGACGTGAGATCCCAAAAGTCTCCATCAGCATGGTCGTTGTTAAGCGTCGCTCCCAGAGCAGTTGTCGCTCGATGTAACACAAGCGTAGCCATTGAGGATGTGAGTATGCCCCAACTTCAAGCCGCTTGCTGGCGAACTCCATTACTGGAATCGCCTGCGTGCCCGATGCGATCGCGGGTTTGATGTACTGTGAATACTGCATATAGCGGCCCTTCTACTCATGCTTAGTTGCTCATACGTTTAAAAGTGTAATCCAGTACTGTATAAATATCTACTATATATATTTAATAAAGGGGTGTATAAAGTATATATGCAAGAGAGTTTACATGGTGTTTTTTAGGTAGACTCAGGACGTACCAAAGGTTCACAGGATGATTCGATGAGCTTTGCCACAGTCAATACCAACCTCTTTAAACCAATCTCGGGCGAGAGTGGGCGATCGATGCTCGCGTTATTAGTTGAGCTCGATATCTTTTTGGACCCAGCACAATTGGTGGATGAACCCGCCCCTCAACAAGTACGAGTTTTTCTACGGGACTATATCGCGAATAAGAATCTGCGCCTTGAAATTGAGTCAGGTGAAGCGATAGCTGGAAACTCATCTCCTGAACAGTACGTATACAACCGCCTGCGTGATACGGGGTGGATCCGGGAAGAGCGAGAGAGTGGATATCGATACGTTGTCTGGATGTCACAAGATGCGCGAAGGCTTTTGCACTTTCTCGGCAGTATGAGTGCAGAGCACCCATCGTTAGGAGTGGTGTGTTTGGCTGTACGCTCAAACCTCGCAGAAGTAGTTAAAGACCCTATTAATGGGTCGTTGGTGCGCAAAGCCGCTGATGACATGGAAAGTTTCTTAAATCGACTCAGAGCACTCGTGGGCAACATCCGCGAAATCCACCATGTGCTTTGCGGAGGTACGACCCAGGGTAGTAACAATTTCACGTTTTACTTCGAAGAATACTTGGGCGAACTCTTTTTGCCCAATATTGAGAAGCTTGCTCTAAAAGGAAACCCTAACCTTCATGCCAGTAAGATCCGTAAACTGGTTAGTGATCTACGTTTCAGTCCAGATCGCCTTGAGGAGTGTGCGAGAGCCTATAAACGAGATGATATTTCGAATCCCTCAGTTCAGCTTGTGGAAGCAGACTTAGATCGCTTAAGCAAAGCATTTGACGGAATTGGTCCACTGTTTAATAAGACGCAGGAGTACGCACGCCGTATCACCAGGCGGGTACACGAAAAGATCAAGTATACCGTCCATACTCCCAGCAATATGGGGCAACAAATTCAAACTTTGCTTGATCGCATTGGGAGTCAAGCTTCCTTAGACGCCTTGCCTAGTCCTTCTATAGGAGAAGAACTTCTCGCTGATTGCCGATTGGCTCAACCGAAATCAAAGCCGGTACCACCTGTGCAGACGGCACGTAGGCAACAAAAACCACTGTGGGAAAAAAGGGCATACAACCAGCTGAAGCAAGAACACATCAGCTTCCAGAAATGTAACCCGGAGCGTGTTGAACACTTCATTGAAACGAATCTTGGAGGTCGAGTGGATATCACCACGAATGACCTTAAGATTAATACTGCCGATGACATGATGGCAGCACTTCATTTGCGCCTTTTGGCACAAGGCGTATCCAAAACACATCCACTTTATCCCCTGCTGTCAAAGTACAGCGTTGAGTTTGATGAAAGAGAGTGGACTGACCTAGAACAGATGGCGGGGCGTCGCTTGACAATCCGCCGAAACACCATCACGGAGAAAAACTCACATGGCCAGTGAAATTATGCTCAGAGAGCTCAAAGAGATCGAGTCGAAAACATCTGCCGATTATGCTGATAGCCTTCGCAATACGGCAGCGTATTTACTGCAGAAGCAGTGGGTATGGAAGGGTAAACGCGGCCAAAAAGAGCACTTCAAGTTGTGTGAGGATAATCAGACCTACTTTCACAAGCTTTTTGATGGATTGAATATGATGTGGTACTACGATCGCAACTTCGGCTATGCGGGGGTTTTACCTCGAGGTTCCGGTAAGCGGTTAGATATAACCTCTACACTATTTCTGCTTATTCTACGAAAAATGTATGATGCTGAAGCTTCAATGGGGCGCACAGAACTTGGACGAGTTAAACCGCCAACGGCAGAGCTTCTAAACCAGTACGAACAGGTAAAGAGGGAGAGGCTTCTCATAACAGAAACCAGTACAGCACTGGATAACTTAAGGAGAAAGGGAATTATTGAGCTCGGAAGCAGAGACCCTGATACCAAACTTCACGAGATAATTGTTCTCCCCAATATAACCCGTGTGGTTAACCCAGCCTACTTAGAGACTCTCAATCGCTTCATAGATAGCGACACACCCGAACCTGTGTCTGATGAGGCTGTATATGAAGAAACCGATAGTACAGAGAATGCAGAGGTGTCTGATGACAGAGCTAAATAACCTTAACTCGGCACATAGCCTTCATAATCTTGTCCTGGCTCAGTGGTACTTATTCGAGTTGGAGACCATTGATCTGAATGCGCCAGCTACACTGTTATCGGGAGAAAACGGGGCGGGGAAAACCACCATTTTTGATGCGATTCAGTTTGTATTAATGGGGGGTGACCAACGCAGAACCCGCTATAATTCAGCCTCTGATGGCAAAACCTCTGGACGATCTGCACGAAGTTATGCTCTGGGGGATTTTAAAGAAAATGATACAAATAGCTGCCAGCGCGAGAATGCTAACACCTACATATTTCTGAATTGGTACGACGATCATCAGCGGCCTTATTCATTTGGGCTGTCTGTTTATGCCAATAGCCAATCGCCAAACGTAGAAACCCGCGGCCATATCATCAAAGGCCGTCACATTATTGAAGCCGATCTTTTGTTAGGGGATGACACGTTTCTGCCGTGGCGTGAGTTTGTCGAGCGTATGAAACTGACCACCAAAGAGCATCACGGTGCAGTGAGCTACGAGATGATCGACAGTGCGAGGATGATACGAGAGAAAATCTCTGAGGTGATGTCGCTCAATCAGACGCGTAGTGCCAAGATCGAGCCTGACTTACTGGTTAAGACATTATCCAATGCGCTGCAATTAAAAATGGACAGCCCGATCGATCTTTTTATCAGAGATTTTATCCTTCCACCGGACCCGATTGAAACCGAGCAGCTGCGTCAAGACCTTATCGTCCACCAACATATTGAAGAAGAGATCGCTCGCGCCGAAAGTCACAAAGTTGAGCGAGAGGCATTGATCGCAGAAGCAAAGAAAGTAACAAAGCACCGTACCACTGCTCATCATGCGCTATGGGTTTCACAGGAGGCTGAGGCTGTTCGACTCGATGAAGAGCTTGGTCACAAACAAGATGCCCAAGATGCTGCACAAGAGCAACTAGGAAAAGCTCAACGCACTATTGGTCGAGAGACACCACGGCAACCGAAACTTAAGCAGTGTCGTGATGATGCACTGATCGCGTGGAAAAACTCTGATGCCGCGAGCCTAAGCAAAACGGTTGAAGCTGCAAAGCAGACTGTCTCACATTCCCGGACCAATCTCACCAAAGCAATACGTTCATTGCAGAAGGCGGTGGGTGAAGTCATCCGTCAACAATTTCCTGATACGCTGGGCATCCAGAGTTTTGAATTACTGGCTAAGCATTGGAACGCGTGTACGCACGCTCTCGGCCACGCTGGTGTCGACAGTTTATCCACATCGGAATCGGTGAACACGTTCAAGGTAACCGAGGAAGTTAAAGGCACAAAAATGCTTTTGACCGAGATGACCGAACGCGTAGAAGCCGCTGATAAGGATGTGAGCCGAGCGTTGGCAGATATCAAAACTCAGGGTGAGGCCTTACAAGGACGTATTGATCGACTAAAGCAAGGGCTGTCGGACATTAATCCGGCAACAAGCATGGCCATAGAACTTCTTAAACGTGAAGGTATCCAGTCCATACCTGTCTGTGATCTTTGTGAAATAACCGATAGAGATTGGCAAGAAGCAGTGGAGTCATATCTAGGATCTAACCGAGAAGCGTTGGTCGTGAGTGTGCATGACTTTGACCACGCGCTTGAGGTGTATGAGACAGCCCAGATGCGAGAGCCTCGAATCAAACGCGCACGTATGATTAACCCTGATCATGCTCTACGTGCCAACAAAGAGCCAACAAAGAGAATGGTTTCAACGCTGATTGATACCAGAGACTCGATCGCACGTGGCTTTATGAACATCGTTCTGGATAGAACTAAGATGGCAACAACGCGCGATGAACTTAGAAAAGAACGTAAAGCTCTAATGGCCTCAGGCCTAACGACCGGCGGTGGTACTGTGGGGGGAACCGCTCGAATCGAAGGCCTGCTGATTGGTAAGCATGCGAAAGCGCAGCAACGTGAGCGCTTGGAAGCCGAACTGGATGTGCTCGCGCAACGTTTGGCTAGTTTTAGTTCACCGGCAACAATGCTCAGTCAGCTCAATCGTCAATGGGCAGGATTATCGGCATCTATCGTGGAAGGTTCGGTGTCCGTTCAGGAACAAAACGTAGGCTTGGTGGCCGACGAAAAAGCACTGTCTATCGCACAAGAGCAGTTGAAACCGCTGACATCCGAGGACGAACGACTCAAGGATGCAAAAGATCAAGCAGAGAAGGATTATGCAGAGTGTAGTAAGGCGATCACTCAAGCCGAAAGCGATCAAACACATGCTTCCGAAATTCTGAAGACATTGAGCGTTGAGATCGAACGTCTCTCAACAATGAGGGACGAGGCCGAGCAGATCCGCAGTGAAACAGAGAAGTTACCCCAGCATGATGCGGCTAAATCAGATGAGTTTTGGCAGACCTATGAGCAGAAGTTTGAGGGCAAAGAAGGGATCTACTCCCTAATTCGAAACGAAGCTCAAGGTAACGCTCAGTCTACACGAGAGAAAGAGCTCAGAGCACGCGGAGAACTGCGAGAGAAAGTCGTTAGATTCACGACACACTTTGCGGAGGATATTGCGAACCGTCAAGAGTTACTAGAGGCAGCAAGGCTCGAAAATGGGAATACAGAAGCGTATCACTTCATTGAGACCGACTGTACGGACTGGGTTGAACGTATCCTCGCAGTACAACTTTTAGAGCATCGTCAAGCGGCCCAAGAAGCGGCTGAACAGATGGAGAAAAACTTCCGAGGCATCATTGTAGGTGAACTACAAAGTCGCTTTGAGCAGATGAAATATACCTTTAATCAGCTTAATAACTTACTTAAGAAGACCCCCTTCCACGATAATATCTACAGCTTCCACTATAAAGCGCTTGAAACAGAGAGCCTGAATACCATCTACGAATACATTACGACCGCAAGCAAGGAAGAGACGGAGTTAATTGGTACAATGTTTGAGACCGCCTCTGATCACCCCGCTATAGATTTGTTGAAAGAGGCACTGATCAGTGGGGATGACCTTATCAATGAGATTAGGGACTATCGCAGTTTCTTCACCTACGATATGAAGATGCGCAACCCAGATATGGGTGGAGAGCGTCGGGTGACAGATATGCAGCACACAGGTTCGGGTGGTGAGCAACAGACACCAGCATATATTGCTCTAGCAGCAAGCTTTATGAATGTTTACAAGATCCGTGACCACTCCTCTAGGGGCGCGTGCTTGGTGCTTCTTGATGAAGCATTCAACAACATGGATGGTGGGAATGCGAGTGCTGCGGTTTCCTTCCTAAAAAAAACCGGACTACAGCTGTTGATTGCAGCCCCGCCTGAAGTAACCTTGAAAATTGGTAAGGAGATGGATCAGATATATACCATCTGTCGTGAAGACCGAGATGTGGTGATTGATCACACAAAGATATTCGAGGGGGGACAGGCGTTAATTGATCAGCGCAACCCAATTTACCATCCAGAGCTTGTCGCTGAACGTGCGGCAGAGTTAAAAGCGAAAGCCGAGGTGGTTGAATAATATGAGCCTTTACGTCGAGAAATTCATCAATCAACTAATTAAGAAGATAGATAAGCCTGAAGGTGTGAAGCACGAGTGTAAGATGCATGTCACCGAACATGCTTATCGCTGGTACTTTGCACTCAACAATAGTACCAAAACGGCGCTGCATCAGACGCTAGGGTCTGTGACACATCTGAAGATCTATTACCAACGTAAAGTGGCTTTGGGGGCATTCAAGCATATTGAGTATGTCCAAATCACCAATGGGCAAGGGTTCATGGAGAGTCAGAAAATCACGCCGCTTTCTGATGAAATCCAAGTTTCATTTCAGCATTTAAGAAACGCCCAATTCAATGTGCCTTGGTGGAGTGATACAAAGTCAGATATTGCCCAAGCATGGTCGAATAATAAAGCGTTTTATGGTGTGAAGCGTAACCAAGCCGACCGACTCTTTGATGCAATGAAGCTTGTGGAGCGTATCGTACAGTCGCCTGATATAGAGCCGATGCCGGACATACGTACCCTCAGTGCGCGACTGTATGGTGATTCCAAGAAGCTTGAGAATAAATCTTTTGCCAACCTCATTCGAAAGCTGATGCTACCACATCTAGACGATGATGTGGTGGCTCTGGTTGAGGATGGAACGAAGCTACTAGAGTACTTAGGGATCAGCAAATACCCAATACCAATGCGTTTCAAAGCCACCGGACGGTTACATTGCCGGGGTGTCATCGAGTTATCAGCACTCCACTATGGGATCGGAGTCTCCCCAGATGAAGTCAAAGACATTGAATGGAACCAAAGGCCAGCGTATGTGCTTTTCATTGAAAACCGAGCCAGCTTTGAACGATATGTACGCGAGATAGATGATTCGGGCGTGATTATTTACACCGCAGGCTTTCCGCCGCGCTCTTGGATGCGTGCAATGGAGATCATCATCACTGAACTTCGCGGTGCGGTACCGATCTATCACTGGGGCGATCGGGATGCGGGTGGCTATAGAATCCTTGCGTTCTTGGTAAAGCAACTTAATACTGATATCCAACCGTACCTTATGGGTGTAGACGCGCTAGTACAGACTCTGGCTGATGACGAAATTAAAGAGAAACCCGTGGTCGAGTTAATGCAGGCGCTTGAATCAGCAAGAGACTATCCCTCTATTTCAGCACTTTACGACGATCTGGCTAAATTCCCACTGGAGAATCTACCATGGATAGAGCAGGAACAGATCACTCCGCTCTGTCCATTGAAACTTTGAATCCTCAGCACAACGCAAAAGCCTTTTTGATGCAAGGATCTTGCACGGCGGTGACTATGAGCCCCGTTACGACAGCTAGAAACTAGCAGATCAAGGTCTATTGCTATTCGCATATGGAGTCCAATTGTTTGGTTGGTATCTGTGTGATGCATGCTGACCTTAAACACATCAGAGACACTGAACGCGAACCTTTCACATATTCAAGGTGAAACAATCTAACTGTCGGAGTAAAATATAGTTTGATCACTTTTAAACTAACTTTTGGACAGAAACCAATTTAAAACCTTAACCTTAAATGCTTTTATTTATTTCCTTCGATAATACTCACACATTTCCGGCGTGTTCCTTAACCCCGGTATTTTGTGATAGTTTTCAACTGCTCGGTCTAAGAGCTGTCTAGCTTGTTTCTTTAAATCTAACTCAACTGTAAGATCATCTTTACCATTGATATGTTTAACAGTATTTTTTGCATTCAACACCGTTTTATCTAACACCGAATTCTTAGGTGTATCTGTATTCAGCACTTGCTGCCACCATGTGTGCATCTGACGAAACAAAGCGTCTTTAGCATTTTCTTTATTAGTAAAACGAACGATCTTACCTAACATCTCTTCAGCAGCCCCAGCTAAGTGAATTACTGAAGCCATGTTTTCATTTTTTACGTATAACGATAGTGCAAGGTTAAGATGATCTATAGCTAAATCTTGCTTGTTGTAAATTTTTAAATTACCACGTATATCTTCCAATTTCCCTCCGTGTAAACATAATGTTTTTTAATTGGAATTTTCCCACATTTGCTTTCCGTCTGTGTTGCAGCCAATCACTATGAAACTCAATAATGGTGCTGTTTAATGGTTGTGAGATATTTTGGGGAGAGTCAGTGAGGAAACCACTGACTCGGTAATGCACATATCCGGTGCTGCCAACGATCTTTAAAAATAGAAAGTCTCATATATCCTTCAAACTCAACCGCTACCTATCAGGCAATTCTTCCTTGAGTTTTTGCAACTTTCTGCATAAATCATCAATATGACAACTAAGGAACTTTGACACTGGTTGCGCTTCACCTGCTTCGAACGACAATTCATTATCAGAACGAAAATTTATTTCTTCATCAGCCCAGGAGACTAAAAAATCATAAATTTCTTGCTCTTCCACAGTTAGTACAGAAGGAGGTACTTGGCTACTTCTAAGAGACTTTAATGAGCTAAATTCAACAAAGTTTAGTGTTCTATACAAGTCAACGATCATCGAAAACGTGTCCGCCGCTAAGGATTCATAATTTCCTAACTTGTTTCTTTCCCATACGTTAGCTTCAGGAGACAGTATACTCAGCGAATCAATAATGCTCCTAAATCGAGCTAATGGATAAGCATTTCCACCAATATTACGTCGATGCCCCCATAACTTTAGGATTAAATCAACAACTTGTTGCTGGTACTTTTCTTTTTCCTCGGGGTTCTCTTCATGCTCAGCCCGCTCCATCATTTCAGCTAGGTAATGCGACATCCATTTACCTAGAGTGTCGCAACTATCTGAAAACCCAAGTTCAGTCGCCAGATGATGTCCAAGTACCAACACGTCCTTCAGCGGTAAAGATTTCTCCAGTTCTTCTGAGAAGGTAGAGTCTTGCGTACCGCGCTTCTTTTTCGGACTTTTCGTTATACTCTGTAATTCCATCTTTAGTCACTCTTCGTGTTATTTCGGCCTCTAGGATTAGATCAAAGCCAACTTTATCTAGATATTGCTTTAGGTGAAGTAGTGATATTTTCAGGCGATGGCCATTGGAGATAACATCTTCACCATATATGTATTCTCTGTGTCGGGAGTCATCTCTTACATCACCCCATGCTTCATAATGAAATGCTCTGTCTCCATTAGAGGGATCAAACCAGCTAACTGGATAGCTATCTGACCGGCATAACCCAAGCATTTCAACAACACTTTCAGACGGCGTCGACTCAATTAAACGGACACTATTATTAAACATGTCCTTTTCATCTAAACGTGCATCACCAGAGTGTTCTCTGAGCCAACCACGTAGTAAAAATGGACCATCATCTATCTCAAATTCATGACCAGCAGGTGGCAACCGGTAGTCATGGGAGTCGTCGGATGTTTGAAGCGCTCTAATCAATGACAACCCGGTATCAGGGCTAACAAGGGAAGAGGATATTCTTACACTGGAGCGATGATTACTGGTGCGAATATCATGATAAGAATCCACAACTAGATTTCCATCTTCAGAGGTTAAACCAAGCTCCAACTCAAAATCATCATTTCTTATTGTTGCCATCCAATCTTCTGCCTTGACAGTAGGTGGTTTGTGAAAACGTAATTCTAGTGGTGTCGGACAGCGAAGATCGCTTGACCAGTGTGGCGGTTGAGTTAACCCCTCCTGAATCAAAAATCCGTTAAGTGTTCCATAGTCGTCATCATCGTATTCAGGTTCAGCTAACGCTTTTTCTCCCAGTAGAGAACCTAGACTACACCACATAGCGTGCCACTCTAAGTAATAGCTATTACGCTCTATGGTCGGCATTGAACCGTGACTGTGGCTGTATAGGGAGTAGTTTGCTCTTTCAAACTTATGTTTTCTTGGTTCATTTCCCCATCTTGATAAATCGGAACCGCTCTTCCAACGATCCATAATCCAGGCTTCTGCCTCATCAAGAAACATTTCTTGGTCTACATCAGAGAAGCACTTTATTGCTCCCGGATACACATAACGTAGAGTATCTAGCGAATCAAAATCAAACCTTCTCTCTTTATTTCCTTCGTGAAATCCTCCACGGGAAACTCTACGCTTCGATTTCTCAGCAGCTAAATTAGAGGTATTAATGCTACGTATCGCTGAGGTTTCCTGCTCATCAAAATCAATAGAACCGTTTGAAAGAAGCTTCATTAAACAGGATTTAGCAAAATGGCGTATCAACACATGTGGGAAGTCTTGGTCAGTAGCTTTACTAAATAACCAGTGTGCGACAGGTGCGATGGCTTCTGGCACCTCAGATGCAATTCGATCAAATGTAACAAAGAGCCACAGACGCGCTGACAACCAATAGAAAGGCAAATTATCTTCGCGATAGCCGGGCATCGATTTTCGATCATATAGAGTGGTTAACGCCACAATTGTCTCAAAATCTCCCATTCTGGCAGAAGCTCTAATACTATGTGCCGCTCGCCACCTCACCCTGGTATCTGCATCACCTAAGAACGAGTATAGTTGGCATGCTAATGCTAAATCGGCTGAACACTTAGACTCTATTTTATTCGCTGGAAGCTTTAATCGTTTAGTTAGTCGGTGAACATAACGAGTTGTGACATCTGCAATTTGCTCCTCAGTGCAATAATCCGTCACCAGTTTGATCACCAAATATAGCTTGGATAAAGGTAGAGATTCGACATTCTTTTCCAAGCCATCCAGCAGCAAGCTAACCTTTTCTTCTTTATTTAAATTAAGGCTATGAATAACATCTTTCAGCGTTCGTTTGTCGTTGCCATAATTTTCATCATAAGCAAATTCGCCCAAATGATTAGCAATTAAGATTGGTATATTTTCCGCTTTCCAAGCTGATATGGCATGCGAGGACTCTATCCAAAAATCAATGCAGTTAACTAACGTTTTAGCCCATGTATAGCCAAGTTCATCAATTACATGCTCATCGGTCAATAAATCCAGAAAGATAATACGAGCTTTCGATTCTAAATGACTGACTACAGATTTCAGTATGTCATCGCTGGTAATATATAAATCTTCGCCCCTTGCATCTCTCCGCTTTACGTGAATTGAATTCAGAAAATCAGAAGGTGATTCAAAGGAAATTTCCACTAGTTTTATGCCTTTAAGGAACTCGCGTTCCTTTAACTTCCTAGTTGTCGAGTCAAGTTTATCAATGCTAGTTTTGACTTTGGGACTTGCTTCGGTTTGTGATTTAAATTCAACCAATTGATTAAGTTTTACATGCCAATATTCACTACTATCACTATATGGAACTAACTCATTTAGGATCTTGCATACTTTGGTTCTACCGCTTCTGTTGAATCTCAATAACTCAGCTTTTGCAATTTCCTCTACCAGTTGACT
This sequence comes from Vibrio sp. 99-70-13A1, assembly GCF_013114625.1. Taxonomy (GTDB): domain Bacteria; phylum Pseudomonadota; class Gammaproteobacteria; order Enterobacterales; family Vibrionaceae; genus Vibrio. The sequence continues at coordinate 13,251 of NZ_VTXD01000002.1, read as the reverse complement.
GGCATCTTGAACGTTTGTAACTGACGCGAGTTTAGCCACAAACTCCTCATTCAAATCATCACAGAAATTGAGCAAAGATGCAGCCTGCGCAGAGCTTATAGTTCCTTCTGAAATACCTGTAAGCATCAACGTATGAAGAGTTTCGCTGGCTTGAACTAAATCACAATCTTCCCAATACCCGATAAGACTAATTGCTTTCTCCATGTCTAATATAGCAACAGCAGAAATTCCATCATTCCAAGGAAAATGATCATAGCCATCAAGAAGAGTGCCGTACTCCGTTATTATTGCAGCCATTTGACTTGCTATTTTCTGTAAGTCTGTAGCCGAAAAGTAGTTTTTAGCGTTTTTGGATAACGATGAAAAAAGAGCCACGTCATGCATAGCATCGACATCAACGTCATTAGCGATATCAACCGCCATTTTAAATACTTCTCTGGCTTCGTCATTATCCACAAACAACAGTATTCTAGATAAATCCAAAAGAATGCTAATTTTTTCGTTTGCTGCTGTTTTTAGATCTTTTACTTCAACTGAGCGATCGTAAATATCCTTGACAACCAGTGGCCTCAGCTCTGGTATTTTTATTAGATGTGCAATAACTTTACGCTGACCAGAAGAAAAAACAGATGGCCATTGTTCAAACGCTCCCTTAGCTAGGGCTAGCACTGTGTTCATATTGACATTGGGCACAATAGACAGTTTGGCTAACGACAAAGAAAGGTGACTGCATATGGATTCAAAATAGTGCTCCCTAGACATCCTCCAGGAATTTGCAAACAAAGACCCCAATGCAGACTTAACTTTCTCTTCAGCATTTTCTGGCAAGATATTGGACAGTAAAACATCTGCTCTAACGGCATAAACAGCCATTAAGCCAGACAGGTTTTCTTTTATCTCTTTATGCTTTTCAGATAATTTTTGCTTCTTCCTATTTGTTTCAGCCTCGCTAAGATCTTCAGATATAGGCGAATCAATCCAATAGGACTCTATGGTGACGTTGAGACCCCGATGACGCATCAACAAAGAGTAAGCTCTAAAAGCGACATCGTTTTTAACAATATCGTGTATGTAAATGTTATTGACCAACCGCCAATTATCAGGGCATAGATATTCAAGGGTTGGCTCAACTGAGGATAGATTCACTCCATTTGCAGCCAAAATTTCACATCCATTGAGTAACATTTCTGCGAAGCTAAAACTGTCTACGTCTTCAGAGGTGTGCCTTTCCAGCCCTTTTAGGTCGCAATATTTTAATACATCCTTGTTGCACAGAGACTTTTCAAGAGAAGCACAATCGATACCATGGCCGACAAGCGCCAAAGGTATTTTGAACAATGATGACCAAGGCTCTGGAATATAACCACTATCCAGAAACTCTTGAATTGTGACTACCTTGCCCGATAACAACAGGCGATCCAATAATCTGATCGCGATTTTGTAATGGATACTTTTCGGCTTCCAACCACAAATGAACTCATATGCAGCCTGATAACCCTCCATATCCAACACTGAATGAGCAACAGCAGTAATATCATCAAGCTCTAATGACCACGCATCGACATGTCGGTACCGATGCTCGCTTTGTTCGGATTTTTGTCGCTCAATATCTTCACTTCTCCGATTCATCCATTCATGAAGAATACGTTTCTTTTCACGGGCAGCGATAAAGTCCCTGTCGGCTGCATCACGGGCAATAATATGCGACAAGAACCTACCATGGCTCTTATATGTTTTTGACGAGTAAAGTATATTTCGGCCTACAGTATCAGACGCAAAATGGACGGATAAATCTGGGTTTTCAGCTATAATTTTGTCTACGGCATCATCTGTTTTTATCGCCTCAGCACCAACCAATAAGGTAAATATCGCATCTGCTGGCTCGCCTGCTGAACGACATACTTTCATTGCGAGTTGTAACCGCTGACGTTGCACTTCTCGGCGAATTATCTGATCTTTTATAGCTATTGGCGCTTCATTTTCCTCAATGATTTTTATGATTTCTTGGCCTTGCCCAGCTGAAAATAGTGCGGAAGCTAAGTGCATGGCCGAATACTCATCACTTTCATGATTAGCGCTGAAATGTGCTGTTGAACGCTTATAAGCTTCCAAAAGCTTTGGTTGCGCCTTTTCTCTGACAAAGAATTCAACATCTTCATCAAGAAACCCCACTTTACCTTCAAGCACTCGCATTCCGGGCAGGTCAGAGACAATATCGTTAACCCTCTCCATCGATATTCCTACAACACTAGCTAAATGTTGCTTTGGAACTGGTGCAGGTAATGCTATTAGCGATGAACAAACAAGAGACAAGACGTCAGAATTACCTTCTTTCAAAATTGCCTCCTCAAAGCGGGTCTCAAAGATTTGATCCAACCCTTTGCCATTTGGCCTTAAAAAGTCAATCGCCTTGCCCGGATCTGAGCCTGCATAATCGAATGCGTAACTTTGTACTCGTGGGTTCCGATTAGATAAATCATGAAAATCCTCTATCCATGCTTCGGTTGCGCCGGGATATTGGTTCAACACATTAAGCGCTGTTTCTTCCAATGAGAAGTTAGAAATTTCTACCGAGTTGTATTTAGATGGAATAGATAAGGAGTCTAAACGCCCAGTTCTTGCAGAGATAATTAACCTTACATTGCTTGGTAAACTACCTATTTTAATCAGCTCATGAACGAAACTGATTTCTTCCGGTTTACACTGCTTGGCACCCGTTACAGAATTATCCGCAGCATCAATAACTACAACCAACAATGCATTATCTTCCTGCGCTTCTAGAACTTTACCTGCACTTGCGATTCTTAATGAAAAAGCCTTAATAAAATCTACAGAACTATCCTGGCTAATCAACAAGGGTAACCGTAATCGGGCTGAGGTTTCATTGATTATTTGCAAGTAGGCATCTTTCGGTCTATGACGATAGGCTTCACTATCCATATAAGTTCCAGCGCCATAACAGTCATATGTAATCATGACTGAACCTTCTGGCAATAGACTTTCAACCTGTTTTAGTACGGTCGTTTTTCCACTACCGCCTTCGCCATGCAGACATATAAATTGCTCACTATTGACCATGGCTGTTTGTATCGCCGCAGCAGCATTTCTGCTAACTGGATTTTCTACTGCCTTGAGTCTTGAAGGGCATGGGAATAGAGCAAAAGGGTCAGATACATTCATCCATGTCAGTACGGTTTCTCTAGTGATATAACTTCCTGTAGCCTCAGGTAGCATCAACTTGTGAACACGATCTTTCAAATCCAACACAAAACCTCGATCGGCACTATGTGTTAGAGTTAAAATTTCATTAATCGCGTTTTCTTCCTGCTCAAAACGAGAACCTGTACCACACTCAGAAAAATCGAAGAGTTTAATAAATTTTTTGAAATTTGTTTTGTTAAGGCCACTGGCAGCTCTCAACGTTTCATGCTTCTTGTTACTGGCATCGGAAAGAGATTTCTGAAGGTCTGTACCAATAGGCCGATTACTGACTAACCTGATTGTTAGCGCACCAACACCAATCAGATCTGGCCTAGTCTTTAATATGGCATTAAATGAATCAGCAAGCCCCTTGATAATGCTGTTATTTGAAGACTTCGACTTGGAGCTTGTTAATTCCGAAACAGTCCAATTCTTTTCAGGCGTTGATGACGAATACTTCAACTGCTCAAAGACAACCCTTTCAGCTTGCTCTACTGTATGACCACCATAAAATAAGCCACAGTCAACAGAATCCCACTCCGTTAACTCCTGAGCATTTTCATCATCAAGATTTACGCCTTCAACTGTAACGGCAGCCAATGATGTGTCAGGTTCGAGCAATTGTAATGCAAGACGAAGTGCCCACCATTCATGAAAATCATCGCCAGTGTTGGAGGCTCTGGCACCTAAATATTCTGGTTTCATATATTAATAATTTCTACAAAATCTCATTTGATCGCTTTGGTTCTGCTGGTTTACTAGCTAATCAACAGGAAAAGTACAACCAAGCACCTAGTCAACCAAGCACATAATGATTCATTAAAAAATTTGAGCAAGCTGAGGCTTCTGAAGGTGTGATAGATGGTGGTTTTAAATGATTTTGTGGCACTTTTGAGATAGAAAGTGCCACAGGTCAAAAATTAGACTGCAACGATTTTGAACAGAAGTTTGTTAGTAACTTTACTAATTTAGCAAATTACGGATAACTACAGGTATGGAAAGTCGCTTAGCTTTATTTCCGGTCATTGTGGTGCAGATAATAAACCTTTTGACCACCTCGTTTTAACTACATCCCAAAACTTTTTATGAAACTCACAATAAACACGCGAATTGAGGCTCGCAAAAAATTTTAGATGGCAAACATCACTTTGATCTCAGGATTTCCGCTAGCAATAATAATTACTTTCTACTCAGCATCTTAAATACATCTAGGGCTTTGGAACAGGTATGATATAAATAAGGTTCTAGGATACAAAGCTTTTTGAGCATTACCTCCATTCTAAATATAGCGTCGTCACTAATTGACAGATACGCCAATTCTGTACACCATTGCCCTATAAATTCAGCCCAGTCATTTTTATCCTCAAAGGCAGCAGCTGAAACTAAACCTAGAGAAAGATAGTTTTCTGGCTCAGAATCTACATCAATATAATCACGATATAGTCGGCTTAAGATCATAACTGATGAAGCAATCTTTTCACTTCGAGTCATACAAGCAACTTGTGCCAAACCATTAAGTACCTGGTAAACTGAGTCCTTGTCGTTTGCTTCGGCTAATTTATGCTGTGCACTTTCTAATAGTGAAACTGTACGTTCTAAATGTTTTTCATCAATTTTCCAGAAAAGTGCAGAGTTCATTAAAACTCTGAACGATGCTAATGAAACCTCACAACTCACTTGCTCAGCCAGCAAATTAGATATTTCACTAGGAACCTCATCTGGAACAAAGTTACCTTCCAATGGTCCAGGTAAAAAACAATTCATATTGAATTTTGAACCACTCATAATCTCTTCTTGTAAAAACTTAATCGCGTCACTTTTAGCTGCATTTTGACATGCTATATTTATCCGACCATATAGCTCATTAATGAATTGTTCTGCTGTTAAATATGTTGGTAGCCATCTTGGTTCTTCCATTAGATCAATAAAACTTTGACAGAAAAAATAATGCCCCCTCTGCTGAGCTGCCCATTGTTCTACTTTGTCAAAGGCAACACTTTCTTCCAATGCAGCTTCAACAATTAAGGCTGACTGGGCAAGAGAAGCGAGGCGCCTGTAGAATGGTGGCTTATTTTTGAATATCTGTAGTCGCGCCAGTTCTCCATCAACAAAAACAGTCATAGAACAAAAAAGGCGTAGATTTTCCAGTGTTTTTACAGATGAAATACTCTCGAAAAGAGCCTTAATAGTATTATCCAATGAATTGGCAAATTTCAAAGCACCGATTTCAAGGCAAGAAACCAAAAGTATTGGATGACAGGTTTCAATGGCTCTCTTTGCGAGAGATTGATACAAAGCTTCGTCAACGATCCCTGTTGAAACAACTCTTGATATTGATTTATGCATACAAATCAATAGCTCATTATCAATCAGTCCATTTTCTATTCTACTGTCGAAATATTTCTTAAACTCATTATTACAAAACTCCTCAATATTTTTACTGCCACGATACTTCCCAACAAGTCGTTCATAATAACGAATATCATTCGGAACCAGTGTCGATGCGCTATTTGACGGTCTTTGAAACTCACTTTTTAGTAACTTCTTAATGCTGATTGGAGATAAATCCAAATCAAGTAACAAGTCAGATACATCATCATCACTAACAGCTTCCGCCGAAAGCTTAGCTTTCCAATATTCAATGTCCTCTTTCGAGAGCCTACGATTTTTCGCAACTGTTTCAAATATGCTTAACCGTCTGTCGATATCTCCCAAAAGTGGCCAAAAACTATCATTAACAATCTGCACATCCCCGTTGGTTAGAGAAAAGCCTGAACGTTCATCGGGAAGATTACGTAACAACCACATATTATGATTAGTATCTTCCAATGAAAATTCCTCCTCGATATTATCAAAAACACTACGAATAACCTTAAAAAGAGCGCTTCTAGCAAAGGCATACTCTTTATCACCAAAACTAATAGTCGCATCTGTTTGTAACCCTAGCTCTTCGCACAATTTAGTATCCGATAGTAGCTCCAACCTAACCGAACTTGGGAATAAATTGAGGGTGTGAGAAACAATATAAGAACGCATAGAGTCCGAGTTATTCATCCTGGGCTATCTCCATTGGATTATTAGCTATACTTTCAATTTGCTGCTTCATCAAATCAATTACATACTTAAAACTCCACGGATCATTGTCCTTCAAGGGCTCCAAAACAAACTCATCCAACCATGCTTTATAGTTATTCTTTTGCTTGTCTGACAAATGCTCCGGCGGCATCAGAACAGAATGAACCTTCAAAGCCTCGCCTATATAGGCCATCCCGTCATTTCCCCTTATTTTATGAGATTGGGCCCACTCCCTATATCCCATAAGATCATACAACCAGCAGGATCTGGCACGACTGACTTCGGGAAGAATATCATCGGACCACTGAGTTCTTATTGCTTTTGCAATCGTCTTCATCGTTTCATGGAGCCACTGGGCATCTCTTGGGAGTTGAACCAAACCACTAACCCTGATCAAAAACAGATTTTCTCTTATCATTCTTAGTTGTTTAGTTGGCTTAAACTCACCATCTGACACTACTGAGTGATTTAGGTGATATTCAAGCTCTTCGTTGGAAATGCCAACAAACGCTAATCCAAACTCCCGGAGTAATGTCCTTGCTTCAAACTTCTGTTCTTGAGATATAAGCCCCTTATAGTGTAGTGTCTCAATAAAATCTAACGATGTATAAATAGGTGCGGTTCTTCCATCAAATGCTATATCTCGATGTTTATTCATAAACCGGTCATCTATCAAAGCTGAGTCGCATATTTTAAGGGCCTCAAAGAGCTCTTCGGTTGGCTTCGCATAATTGTTATTAGAAGCTGCTACTTGGTCTTTATTTAAAGGCATTTCCGCAAGCATGACTTTCCCAGATGTAAGCCCATTCAAAAATAATTTCCTTATATTTTCTATTTTCGAATCTTCCTGTTCGAGAATTGAACTGTGGCTTATCAACGATCTATATCTATCACGCTCTCCCTTAAATACATACACTTCAAACCCGGCATCGCTAAGTCTATCAAGCATATCAACAGTAATCAGATAGGTAATTGACAGTGAATCTAGAAATAACCGTGCGCCACTGGCCACTTCAATTTCGACAGGCCACTCTTTTTCATGTTGGTTAAGATAACTTAAGGCTTTGGAACACTGAGATTCAGTGATTACGGCTAGTTCTTTGAGTTTTTTGACTAATAGAGAGCATGAAGTCAGACAATAATGAAATGAAGAAAGGTCAGCTTCTACCTCCCTAAAAGTGCCTCCGACCTTATACACAGGGTAGGAACACACTACTACTGATTGCACCTCATTCGCAGGATTCTCACGCACCTCCTCAAGCATAAACGCAAGCTCTTCACCTACATCTAGTGCCAGCTCAGGATTATTAATTTTCTTCGGGTGAAAAACAGAAATTTTGCCATCAGAAACCAGCCGTTCAAAATACTTTGCCTTTTCAATTTGACTAGGCTGATGAAAAGCAACCTTCTGCTTCTCTTCAAAAAGCCATCGTATAAAAGAATGCGGGATAATGATTTTATGAAAACAATCAAACAGCTGGTTTAGTATCCCCAAATTCTCCATCACCAAAGTACTGGAAGCATCGACCGCAACTATCTCACCAACAATAACCTGATCCGACCTCGCACCATGAAATATCGGGACTACACTTTTCCGCCTTATATCTTTCGTATTTTTATTCTCTAAGGGCTGGAGCAGATAAAAATCAGACATAGTTCTGTTCAATAGTTCCGCTACTGTAAAAATGGGGGCATCACCTTCAAAATAGGCTTTATAGACCCTTTCATTTTTATCCCTAGACTCGGATATCATATCTTTTAGGTCTTCGAAAGAGGCCTTGTGTAATGGGCCATTTTCATTAGATAGAACTATTGCCTTATTGAGCCATGCCGATGTTTCTTGATTGTCCTCTGAGCCCATTGTCGTAGCAATGAAATATGATGATGCAAACACTTGAGGATCATCCCGATATTTTCCTGTACAGAACTCAAGTATTTGCTTTGCTCGGCCTGGAGAAATTGCTTTTGCTAAATGAGCAGCCTGTAAGAGGGCATTCGCGTTTAGCTCCTCCCTGCTATTCCAACTATCCTCCACAAAAATGCTGAGCGATTCCCAATCACCGCTGAAAATAGACAAGTTAATTTCTAGCGATTTAAGATCAGGTAGTTGTGATTTTGACTGCTTTAACCGTGCAATCTGTTCATGAGTACCGCTTAAGTCCCCCTTTCTAAATAGACACCAAGCCCAGTGAGCTTGTAGCACCTCGCTTCTCTTTACGAGCTCCGTCCTATCTGACAGAAATTGATGAAGCTCAGAAAACTTCCCAAGCGAAGAAGCGGTATTACAGACTCTGATAGCATCAGATTCCTGACCAGTGCGGTCAAAAAGCTCCTGGCAATATAAGTAGTATCTGTCCCCTCGATTGTTCTTTTCTAACAAATTAACCAAATGAGCAAGATCACTTGTAGCTTTACTTTGTTGATATTGATTTATTGCTAATGCGACAAGGTCTGCGCCCTTGGCTGACTCTACGATGTTTTGCAAATGCCTGATTTCGACATCAGGTGCGCCTGAATCCTCAACCTTCTGTAAAAGTTGTTGTGCATCATCGACCAGCCCAGACTTAGCTAATGCCTCTATTTCTAGCATACTAATTGCAATGGAGTTAACGCTCCTTTCCATTTGATTTCTATGGCACCTGATATAATCCACTGCTGCCGATATTGGCTTTTGTGTCTGCGCCAATACAAACCGGGCTAAACCAAGAGTTGCGTTATTCTCGGCACTTAAAGCGGTCTGTCTATTTACCTCATTTTCAATAGACTCAAAATCGATATCAACTCCAAAAGAAAATGCCAATGGCAAATACTCAAGCGTTTTTTGATTGTAATTAACGAAGTAGCTCTTAAGTTCAGTAATTGCCTGTTCGTGAGTTTCACGGTTTCTAAGTTGTAACCACAGCACATACTTATCTGAGATATTTTTTACATCTTCAGCTCCCAGGTGTCGTGCATGAACCGAGCAAACTTTGAATAGCTCGACAGCTTGATTTCTAAGTAGTATAGATTCAGAATCATCTGCCAACGGAAAGCGATCTGCTGCTAAGGGGATATAAGTCAAGACACTCTCACGGAGCTCAACTGCCTTAATTGCATTTACCAAGAACGTAAACGCAGAAAGCTGCGCCAGTGCTGGTGAAATAGATAAAGATTCGCCATCTATCTTTTGAACTACATCTAAAGCCTTTTCCCATTGATGCTCTGTCAACAAAACCGAGAGCAAAACGACTTTTCCATCATTATCTATATCGTGAAGGCTTAATCCTGCACTTTCAAACCAGCTCAAAGCAGCTTCATTTCCTTCCACTGTTTTTTTAATCATAAAAAAAGCAGCATAATTTGAAGGACTGTTGACCATAAGCAAACCAGATGCCGCATCAATTTTGTTAGACCCTGTAGCATCAACAAAGGCCTGTGCTATGGCCGCCTCCTCTGTTTGACACAATTTTTTAGAGTGTGATAACCATTTTTTTGCTAGATCGGCTTTTTCTCCTATGCACAAGTATCTTGCAACTATCGCTAACGCCCTAGCTTTTACTTGGGGAGTGCCACCGGACAACTCTCCATCAATAATGCTTTCTGCTAAAGCAGTCGCTTTTTCTTCCTTAGGAAAAGAACCGAAAAATCGCAGAAAGGTAATTTCGCTTGAAAGCTCTTCTATCCTTTCATCTTGAAGATGCTGAGCTCCAAAACCGGACCCCCTCATTTTATCAACTATCAAATCTGCTGTTTGTTTGGGGTGATCTTTAACGGTATCCAGTAGCTTCTTTTCACTGTCTTGGCGCATTGATTTAATTTGAAGCCACACCTCAATCAAATAAATCAATAGGCTTAACCCAATTAAAACCCACCCGGTTATAAACATTGGAGTTGATATTGGCCCACTATATTCTGGAAGAACTTTCTGGTGACTCAAAAACCAATTTAAAATATCTAGCCATAAAGGAGGATTCAGGATACCAATACCAGCCAACAACAACGGTAGACTCAGCGCTTTCGCCAATGAAGGTCTGAACAGCACAACTAAAAACTTTATGTTTTTCCGCACAACACCCCAATTAATATTCATGGTGTTCTAAACTCTCTCTGAAGATGGAATTTCTTTGTCAAACGACCGGAGGATTCTCAGACAGACTGTGTCTGCCAGAAGTTGTCTGTCTCATTTCACTTTGCTTAATTTTTCAATCAGTTAAACCGATAACCTAACGTTAGGCAAACAACTTTGATAATCAAACCCACAAAATACAGGCACTTTCTACCTAACACACCATAGTAAACTAGAGACATACTTAACCATTACTAAAAGTAGGTCAACTAATGACAACAGTAACGAGTCTAGATTTTTGCACTAAGCAGGTTTGGGGCAGAAATAATTCACGAAACAAGTTGTTTCGCAATAAGGCAAGAACCTCTTGCACAATTGAGTCTGAGAGTTTGTCCAACAGGCTGTTGGACAATTGGGCAACAACTTGTTGCCTAAATAAATCTCATGATGGTTTCATGCGTTCTAAACACGTCTTGGGACAATAACGAGTCAGTCCAGCTAGAGTTAAGGGATACTGTCATAACTCAGTTGTTGCAAAATTTACAACAACTGCCGTGGATTCCTCGGTAGTTGGTAGAAAAGAAAGTGACAATGTGAACGGCTGAAGCATAGTTAATAGTTATCGATGTTTTTCAAAGTGATTATCGTAGAAAAACATATTGGAACAACGGGAAAATATCACGGTTTTTAACCGTAGTCTCCTCGGAGCCCCTTGCAGTTTAATATTACCCCAAACTGCTCTACTTCATGATACAGCCTAGACATAACACTCACGGACCAGATACCAAACGACGCTATTAGTCATATGACAATAGACATAGAATCGACATTTTGCTGATTCTATGTCGCTCCATTAACCTTGATTTGATAGACATAAGATCGACAATGTGTCGATTCTACGTCGCAGTTCTGTTGATAATAAAACCATATATTAGATATATACCCTCTCAGATATAAACTAAAGCATGCTACCAGTAATGCTTTGCGCATTAAGATTTAATATAACGATAATAGATTAGGGAGAAATTTTGATGAATAAAAGGCTAGCCACCGGGCTGAAATCCGCCGAAGCATTGTTGTTAAAATGGGGAGCTACCCATGAACAGATACAAGTTATTCTACCAACTGAAGAGGATAACCTTGAAGTTAGAATCAGCCACATTTTAAATATCCATGCTACTTTAAGGACAATATTTAGCAATGAAGACAATGTATATGGCTTTATGAGTCATACAAACAATAACACCTTCTTCAATGGGCGAAGCCCAACTAGTATCATCGCTTCAGGACGCTTATCTGATTTGAAAGAAGTCAGAGAAAAGGTTGAGAGCTTAGTATTGAGTTGACAAAGGGTGTTCGACACTTACATTCGACAGGTTCATAAGCTCATAATTTGGCTCATCCCGTCGATTTCCCTTCCATAATACAGAGGAAACACATTCCACATTTAGCATCGATTTTTTCAGCTCTTCTACTATGTTTTTTTGAGATTCTACAGACGAATCACAGTCAATATTGACGCTTAGATATGTATGGCGAGCCAATTCTGCAGCATTCATGACATCTTTATAGTCTACTCCAGAGCTCCCCCCTTGAGTTAGAATTACGCTCGTAAATGATGATTTGAATAGAGCCTGAGCCAGCTGATGGTTGCTGTGGCACTCGCTCCAACCCCACATGATAGAACCCGTCAATTCCTCAGAACTCTCTAGTCGAGCCAATGAGTTAAAGTATGGCCCATATTCGTCCTTGCGAGTTCCAAAGATTCTTACAACGAGAGGACGCTCTCCACACCGCATTAATTCTTTCTGTAGAACTCGTACAGTATGACGCTCACCGCTCCCACCTTTCGTTCGTAAAACGGCATATACTTTTAATTCAGAACAGCACTCCTGCCAAAAACTAATATCAATATCTTGCCGCGAAAAATCGGAAATAATGTTGAGCCCACCGCCTAAACTGCGCAGTCTAGTTTTCTGGTTTATTCTGCCACTACACATAGCAAGCTCCTAAGGTTGCGTTGAGTCTCGTTTATCATTTAGAACAACAAAGAGTCACCTAAATATTGATGCATGACTTTGATTCATGCTACGTAACATAATAGCCTAACAAAAGGAAAGGAGAACTCTATGACAACAAACAAATCAACGTTACACCCAACACTAAACCCTTTTAATTTGCCCAATGTTCCATTCAAAGTCATTGACCCAAATGAACTACCTACCACCTATAGATTGGCTTTCGAAGAGTTTTTAGCTGGCTCGTCTGCACCACACCCAGTTTATGCCTATCAGCATGATTATGAACGCTTCATTTTACTGATAGAACAGGGACGTATTAAGATAAAGGAATGCTAAGCTGTATGAAAATAGAAACAAAAAGAAGCAGGTAATGCCACTTAAAGGCTTAAATTACAATAAATTAGTCTTACAGGAGGCTACGGTGCAAAATAGGTCAAACCGTACCAACCTGATATGTTGCACGTTGAGAGACATTTCTGAGTTAAAAGTTGGTGGTAGTTTCAGTTCATCACGGAACTTGCGTGATGGGTGTCCATTGAGTTTGGGAGCAGAAGTAAGTCCACCCTAGCATTCAAATCTACTCAGTAGAATCACTATTGGTGCAGATCTAACTGATCCAAATGAATATTTATTGAGCATAATGAATATGGCAGCGCCAGTAGTTTGCTGGTTTATGTGTGCATTGATATAGCTTTAGTAGAGAGAAAAGTCACATCGGCTGATAATTGCGCACGGAATCCACTTTTCATGTCGGCATGTTCTAGTTTGGGGTTAGAAACAACATTGACAAGATCTGGAGTTAAGAAACTGATATTAGGAAAACCCAACGTGATTCATTTTCATAACTCTTCCTCTAGGCTTTAATAATTATCGTGTTTTGTTTCGATGGAGAGAGTATATGAGAAATAT
>NZ_VTXD01000001.1 GCF_013114625.1 Vibrio sp. 99-70-13A1 | reverse complement strand
TTCGCGAAAGAAACGACTCAGATGACTAAGTCTCAGATCCTTTCTCAAGCATCAAGTTCGATTCTTGCACAAGCGAAACAAGCGCCTAACTCAGCGCTAAGCTTGCTAGGTTAATAAGCTTACTAGGTTAATAAACTGACTTGGTTAATAAGCTTAACTTAAACCTTAATCTGAGTGTTGGTTGATTCGATATTCAGAATAAGTTCAAGGCTATTAGCAATAAGCTTTCCACAGAATTAGCTCGTGGTGAGAGATGAGCGTAAAGGGAACCCAGCTTCGGCTGGGTTTTTTATTGCCTATAATTTGAGTGGTGGCGGTCTGTTAGGTAGAAAAAGTAGAAGAGAAAGGAGTAGCAGGATAGCGTGATTGAATTCTTCTGGGCTTGCGGATAATAATTTAGATAAAGATCACACTTTAGTTATTGATGAAAAAGAATACGAAAAAAATTACTTTTTTTTCTAAAGCTTCTAATAAAGAAGCCGTTAAAGGGATTGAGAGAAATGAGATGTACCAATGTGAGGTGAGAGACTCGGAGGTATATCAGACAAATTGTAGTGTACGAATGAGAGGTGAGAGTCTCGGAAGTACATGAAAATGCCTAAAGGAGATCAATCATGGCAATAAACGTAAGCACTAATGTGTCTGCAATGACCGCACAGCGTTTTCTTAACAGCGCTGCTGAAGGTACACAAAAATCGATGGAGCGTTTGTCTTCTGGCTATAAAATCAATAGCGCAAAAGATGATGCTGCGGGCCTACAAATATCTAACCGTTTAAACTCGCAAAGTCGCGGTCTAGATATGGCTGTGAAAAACGCAAATGATGGTATCTCTATCGCACAGACAGCTGAAGGTGCAATGAATGAGTCTACTAACATTCTTCAACGTATGCGTGACCTATCTCTACAATCCTCTAACGGCTCAAACAGTAAGTCTGAGCGTGTTGCTATCCAAGAAGAAGTTTCTGCCCTAAATACAGAACTTAACCGTATTGCTGAAACCACATCTTTTGGTGGTAATAAGCTATTGAACGGAACTTACGGTAGCCAATCATTCCAAATCGGTGCTGACTCTGGTGAAGCTGTACAACTTGCTATTGGTAGCATGCGTACTGACACTTCTGCTATGGGTGGTAAGAGCTATGCTGCAGAAGAAGGTCAAGATGCTTCTTGGCGTACAACTGCTGGCTCAAACCTGACGATGACGTACAACGACAAGTTTGGTGAAGAGAAAGAAATCACTATCAATGCTAAAGAAGGCAATGATCTTGAAGAGCTTGCTACTTACATCAATGGTCAGAGTGAAGACGTTAAAGCATCTGTAGGTGAAGACGGTAAACTGCAAATGTTTGCTTCTAACCAAAAAGTAGATGGTGAAGTTGAGTTTAGTGGTAGCCTTGCAGGCGATTTAAGTATCGGTGATGCGAAAGAAGTAACGGTTAACGATATTGATGTAACATCAGTTGCTGGTTCTAATGAAGCCGTTTCTATTATCGATGGTGCATTAAAATCAGTAGATAGCCAACGAGCTTCTCTTGGTGCATTCCAAAACCGTTTTGATCATGCTATCAGCAACTTAGATAACATTAACGAAAATGTTAATGCATCTAAGAGCCGTATCAAAGATACTGATTACGCAAAAGAAACAACAGCGATGACGAAGTCTCAGATCCTACAACAGGCGAGTACTTCAATTTTGGCACAAGCTAAGCAGTCACCGTCTGCAGCTCTAAGCTTATTGGGCTAAACTTACCGAAGGTAAGCTAGGCAATAGGGGCTTATAATTGATTCAATGAGTTTCTATTGTTAGCTCATAAGGCGGAAGGGAGATTGTTATGGAAATATCATCCTACACATCGAACGTCCAGCCTTACGGCTCACCAAGTGGCACTAAACTTGCTAGCGATGAAGGTAGTAGTGCGCTAAGTGTTTCTAGACTGAAAGACGTTGCGTCTTCCGAAAAGGTAGAAAAACCGAAAGATGATTCTACTGAAACTGCGATTCAATTAGCTCAAGATAGACAAGAGTTAAATAAAGAAGAGCGAGTTAGGATGGTAGAAAAAATGAATGAGTTTATTTCTTCTATTAATAAAGGTGTAGCATTTAAAGTGGATGAAGAGTCAGGGAGGGATGTCGTTACGATCTATGAAGCGACAACCGGTGATATTATTCGCCAGATTCCTGATGAAGAAATGCTTGAAATATTAAGGCGCCTAGCAGCCCAAACTGCCAATACTGGTTTATTGGCGGCTAAGGTATAAGTCGTATAATTGAGGTGATTTGATGAGTTTAGGCCCTATGGGGATGTCGTCTGGCATGGATATTAATTCCATGGTCAGCAAAATTGTTGATTCGGAGCGTGTGCCTAAGCAGCAACGTATCGACAATGAAAGAACGCGAATAGACTCGAGCATTAGTGCCTATGGAAGACTCAGAGAATCGCTGGATTCGATGAAAGATCTGATGACAAACTTTCGTCAGGAAAAAGCGTTCGCAGTAAGAACGGTTGAAAGTACTGATGAAGGTGTTGTCTCAGCGACTGCAACTACAGATGCGATAGCAGGTAAATATGCCATCGATGTGTTGCAGCTTGCTCAAAGCCATAAAGTAGCTTCAGAAGCTTTATCTGAAGATACTAAGTTTGGTTCTGGCAAGCTGCAGGTTTCGCTTGGTGAAAAAAGCTTTGATGTACAAGTCGATGACCGCTCTAAGCTTATCGATATTGTCAGAGGGATAAACGGCGCTGCGGAAAACCCAGGCGTCCGTGCATCTGTTATTAACGATGTGGAAGGTCCTCGCTTAATTGTCGCATCAAATTTGTCTGGCAAAGATCATCAAATCAGTATCAATGTTGAATCTGAATCAGACAACCCACTAAAAAAGCTTGAATATAAAACTCTAGAAGAGCGTGTTAATGATTTAGAAAAGGCGCGCTTATCTGCACAAGAAGTCTTGTCAAAAACACCAGCGGGTATCGCTAAAGACGCAATAGAAAATGCTGTTGATGAAAATGGCAATCCTATTCCTACGGATGAAACGTCATCTACAGAACCAAACGCTACCGGCGATTCTTCAGACCCTACTGCTCAATCTAATGCCAACTCAACGGATGACCCCAGCGATTTAAGTTATGGTCAAGCTGCAGCTCTTGCTGGTCAACAGGCAATTGACGCTGCTGCTATTGCCTCCGTCATGCCAGAAGATAATATCGGTGGCTGGACAGAAACGGCATCAGGCACATTATTAGATTCATATCACACACCCGAATTGGAACTCGATGGTAAAGCCATTGATAAAGCTCCAGATGTTCCCGGTTGGTCAAATACCGCTTCTGGCACATTAACCGATTCGTACGTCACACCAAAAGAAGCTCAGCAAAAACTTGAAGCAGAACAGGCTCGAATCGAAGAGAAGCTTGCAGAAGAAAATGCTCAACTTGCTGAAAAAGTTAAAAAAGGTGAATTAACACCAGAGCAGGCTAAGCAAATTGAGCGTGCTAAGTTAGATCCAGAAGAAAGACAGTTACTTGAAGAAGTTGATCAAGCCCAAGTTGATTTAGCGAAAGCCCAAAAATCTTTTGATACCTATAGTGGTATGTCAGAAGTTCAGTCCGGACAAGATTCAATGGTTGTAATGGACGGGGTAGCTCAGCTTTCGAGTAATAACAACATTATTGAAGATGCCGTTGATGGTATCGATATTACGGTCAAAGGGACAACACCCAAAGACAAAGCTCCAGCTGAAATCGGTGTAGAATACGATCGCTTAAGTGTAAGGCAGGATATTGAAAGCTTCGTTAGCTCTTATAATCAGTTTTACCAAGTCTCTAAGAACTTATCAGGAGTGGATCCTACCACAGGTCAGAAAGGTCCTTTATCTGGTGACAGCACTGTGCGTAATGCAGATTCGCGCCTAAAAGGTGTATTTTCTACTAGCATTGAACAAGCACCTGAAAACCTAAAGTCTCTAACTGAGTTTGGTATTACAACGACTCGTCAAGGTACTTTAGAGATTAACCACGATATGCTTGATCGTCAGTTAAACAATAACTTTGACAAGCTTGGTGAGTTTTTTGGTGGCAATAATGGGTTTGCTAAACGCGTTGAAGATGCGATACAAGGCATTACGGGAATTACCGGTTCAATTCGTACTCGTGAAAAAAGCTTACTGGAACAAAATTACCGCTTAGCCGATGACCAAGGGGCACTTGACCGCCGCATGGATAGCCTGGAAAGTCGTACACATTCAAAATTTACCGCGATGCAAGATGCGACCAGTAAAATGCAATCACAACTTGGCAGCTTAATGAGTGCAATGTAGGTAAGGCATGAAGAGTGAACTAGAAGAACTTTGTGAGCTAGATCGACAAATATTTGCTAAGTTTGAAATTAGTGAAATAAACACTGAAGAAATTACTCAGCTTGTCGATAACAGGGAACAGTTATTGCAAAAGGTACTTCAGTTATTGGATTCATTTCCTGAAGTAAAGCAAAGCTCTGATTGGTTCGATGCAATTAGCCGAACCAAAAAATTAGTTGAATTGATGCAGTTAGAAACCAGTCGAGTGGGAAAAACACTCCACAAATATCGATATGGGAATAAATCAGTTCAGCAATATAAAAAGTTTTTATAAAAGAGGGTTACTATGCGCGGTTCTTTACAAGCATATAAAAAGGTATCAGTGGATAGTCAGCTAAGTGCTGCTTCACCCCATAAGATTGTTCAGATGCTAATGGCAGGTGCTATTGAGCGTTTAATCCAAGGCAAAGCTGCTATGCAAGCTGGTAATATTCCAGTGAAAGGCGAACGCTTAGGTAAGGCTCTAGATATCATAATTAGTCTACGTAGCTGCCTTTCTATGGATGATGGTGGTGATATTGCTAAAAACTTAGATCAACTATATGAGTTTATGATCACCCAAATATCAGCGGCTAATCACCAGAACGATCCACAGCCGATTGATGATGTTATTGATATTATCCGCGAAATTAAAGGCGCATGGGACCAAATTCCGAACGAGTTCCATAACCTGACATCTGCCGAAGTAGGCATATAAAGAAATTTAAAGTTCCAACCAAGCTCACATCAGCTAATTGCTTGGTTGCCTTATTTTTTTATTCAAATAAAATAGAAGCCATTAGATAGCCTAATGGCTTTTTTTCGTTGCTGATTTTCATAAATTGTCTATCGTTAACCATAACCTATGATTTCTTCATTAATTTATAGATAACGTTGTCCATGTTTTCTGCATCGCACCAATTATTAAGGCAATAAATCCTACTTATGCAAGGTTTGGCAAAACTGCTTGTTATCGATGATGACTCTGACAATCGTCGAAATTTAAGCACTATATTAGAGTTTGTAGGAGAGAGCTGCGAAGTAATCAGCTCTGAACAAGCTAATGAGATCGATTGGTCTCATATTTGGGCTGGCTGCATCATAGGCTCAATGAAGGACAATAAGTTCAATTCTTTATTTAGTGAGCATCTAATTCATGCTCACCATATACCTCTGCTTATCGTTAGTAAAAATAACCACTCGGTTGATGATCTTCCCAATTATGTTGGTGAGCTCGAGCTGCCTTTAAATTACCCTCAGGTGAGTGATGCCCTTAGGCATTGCAAAGACTTTCTTGGTCGTAAAGGTGTTCAGGTTGTTTCTTCTTCGCGTAAGAACACGTTGTTTCGCAGCTTAGTTGGGCAGAGCTTAGGCATTCAAGATGTTCGCCATTTAATTGAACAAGTGTCTTCAACAGAAGCAAATGTTTTAATTCTTGGGGAGTCTGGAACGGGTAAAGAAGTTGTCGCGCGTAATATTCATTACCACTCGCCTCGTCGCTCAGGTCCTTTTGTTCCCGTGAATTGTGGCGCAATTCCACCTGACTTACTTGAAAGTGAGCTATTTGGTCATGAGAAAGGCGCATTTACCGGGGCAATTACTTCGCGTAAAGGTCGTTTTGAACTTGCAGATGGCGGAACACTATTCTTAGACGAAATCGGTGATATGCCGATGGCGATGCAAGTGAAACTGCTGCGTGTCTTGCAAGAGCGAAGCTTCGAGCGCGTTGGTGGTAACAATACAATCAAAGCGAACGTACGTGTTATTGCCGCAACTCATCGCAACCTCGAAAACATGATTGATGATGAGTCTTTCCGTGAAGATTTATATTACCGTATCAATGTTTTCCCGATAGAAATGCCAGCGCTTAAAGATCGTAAAGAAGATATACCTCTTCTGCTACAGGAATTGATGACGCGTATGGAAGCAGAGGGCAGTTTGCCAATTTGCTTTACTCCGCGTTCTATCAACTCTTTGATGGAGCATGATTGGCCAGGCAACGTACGTGAATTGGCGAACCTTGTTGAGCGTATGGTGATCTTGTACCCAAATAGCTTAGTCGATGTAAATCACTTACCAACTAAGTATCGATACAGTGATATCCCTGAATTTCAGCCAGAGCATCATGCATTTGCGTCTGAAGAAGAGCTAGAGCAAGATGCGCTTGCAGATATCTTCTCTGAAAGTTTTAGCTTCGATCAGTCTGATGAACTTGTTGATCATGTTAATGCTCCACAAGAGTTACCACCTGAAGGTGTTAACTTGAAAGAGTTATTGGCAGATTTGGAAATCAACATGATTAATCAAGCATTAGAAGCGCAAGGCGGAGTTGTTGCAAGAGCAGCTGATATGCTGGGTATGCGACGTACAACCTTGGTTGAAAAAATGAGAAAGTATAATTTGCAGCGTTAATCTTCGGAAGTGAATGCACAGAACAGCAGCGAGTTTGAATGAAGAAACTCAGAGTCAAGTTCTTGTCGCATAGCTAACTCTGTGATAAATATACAAAATAGCCTGGTATGCTTTTTGCGTGTCAGGCTATTCTAGTATTTGAGGCAAATTTCCGACATGCATGAACTGAACGAATCAGAAAACCAATCCCATTTAGATTCTGTAGAGCAACAGGTTGAGCGTTACAAGCAAGTTTTGGATGTAATGCCTGCTGGAGTGATCTTACTGGATACTCAAGGTGAGGTAAGAGAAGCTAATCCTGAAGCTCACCGAATTCTTGGGGTTCAATTAGTTGGTGAGAAGTGGTTCTCTGTCATTCAAAGTGCTTTTGATCCTAAAGATGATGATGGTCATGAGATTTCGTTGAAAAATGGGCGGAAAGTTAGGTTAGCCATTTCAGCTTCAGCAACTGGACAGTTGATTTTAATTACAGATCTTACAGAAACTCGTTTATTGCAGTCTAGGGTCAGCGATCTACAGCGATTATCTTCTTTAGGGAGAATGGTCGCGTCTTTGGCTCACCAAGTACGTACCCCTTTATCGAGTGCTATGCTTTATGCATCGAACTTAGCTGCGCCTAATTTGCCTCCTTCAACAAAAGAACGTTTTCAATCTAAGCTAATGGATCGACTTCATGACTTAGAAAAGCAAGTCAATGATATGTTGTTGTTTGCAAAGGGCGGAGATAATAAAGTAGTGAAACCTTTCACTATTTCGGATTTGGTTGCTGAATTTCACCCGATGGTGGAAACATCACTCAAAAGTAACTTAATAGATTATTGCCAAGAAGTTGAGCATGAAGAAACACAGCTTTTTGGGAATGTAAATGCAATCGCTTCGGCCTTAAGTAACTTACTACTTAATGCGATACAAATATCAGGAAAAGAAGCACAAATTGATGTGTTTTTCAGGCCTGTAAATGGAGAGCTAAAAATTTCAGTACAAGACAGTGGTCCTGGTGTTCCAAAAGAATTGCAAAGTAAAATCATGGAACCGTTCTTCACAACCCGCTCTCAAGGTACAGGGTTAGGTCTCGCTGTTGTACAAATGGTCTGTCGAGCTCATGAAGGTCGATTAGAGTTAATCTCAGAAGAAGGGGACGGTGCGTGTTTTACCATGTGCTTGCCACTTGAACGTTCAACTTCTGAAAATCAGTAACCCCATTAATTGAATTAATACTGGAGAATCACATGGCGCAAAGCAAAGTGTTAATCGTAGAAGATGATGAAGGTCTTCGCGAAGCTCTCATCGATACTCTAGCCCTTGCTGGTTATGAGTGGTTGGAGGCTGACTGTGCAGAAGATGCTCTAGTAAAATTGAAGTCTAACCCTGTCGATATTGTTGTGTCAGATGTACAAATGGCTGGAATGGGGGGCTTGGCTCTTTTACGTAATATCAAACAGCATTGGCCAAATTTACCCGTTTTATTAATGACAGCGTATGCCAATATTGAAGATGCCGTAGCTGCCATGAAAGAAGGCGCTATTGACTACATGGCCAAACCATTTGCTCCTGAAGTATTGCTCAATATGGTGAGCCGATACGCACCAGTAAAATCAGATGATAATGGGGATGCCATTGTTGCTGATGAAAAGAGCATAAAGCTTTTAGCGTTAGCAGATAAAGTCGCTAAAACTGATGCTAACGTCATGGTGCTTGGTCCTAGTGGTTCAGGTAAAGAGGTTATGTCTCGCTATATTCATAATGCTTCTAATCGAAAAAATGGCCCTTTCGTTGCAATCAACTGCGCGGCTATACCTGACAACATGCTTGAAGCCACTTTATTTGGCTATGAGAAAGGTGCGTTTACAGGGGCGATTCAGGCTTGCCCAGGTAAATTTGAACAAGCGCAGGGCGGCACTATTTTACTGGACGAAATCAGTGAAATGGATTTAAACCTGCAAGCAAAATTATTACGTGTTTTACAGGAACGCGAAGTTGAAAGGTTAGGTAGCCGAAAAAGCATAAAGCTTGATGTTCGAGTTCTGGCAACCAGTAACCGAGATTTAAAACTGTATGTATCAGAAGGGAATTTCCGTGAAGATTTATACTATCGCCTAAATGTATTCCCACTGTCATGGCCAGCTCTTTGTGAACGAAAAGGTGATATTAAGCCACTGGCATTACATTTGGTTGAACGAAACTGCACGAAATTGGGACTACCCGTTCCTTCTATTTCTGAAGATGCTATTGTTAAATTAGTCAATTATCCGTGGCCAGGGAATGTTCGCGAGCTCGATAATGTCATTCAACGAGCACTTATCTTATGTGAGCAGTCAAATATTACCGGCGAACATATCCTTCTTGAAGGTGTAGATTGGCAAGATGCTAGCAGCTTACAACTTGTGGTTGAAGGCGGTGAGATAGCCACTCCTAATATTATGCCTGTTGCCGAAGCTAGCGTAGTCCCTAAAGGGTTATCTTCAAGCGAGGGGCTTGGCAACGAGTTGAGAGATCAAGAATATGCCATTATTTTGGAAACCTTGATCGCCTGTAATGGTAGAAGAAAAGAAATGGCAGAAAAGTTAGGAATTAGCCCTCGAACGCTGCGCTATAAATTAGCCAAAATGCGTGATGCTGGCATTGATATACCTAACTAGCCAGTAAACTTGGTGTATCACCTATTTTATTCATGTAGTACGATAGTGTGTTCAATCATTAGTGGCACATAAATTGCTCCGTCAATAATACAACAGAAGCAAATGGTCAGAATTTTGACCTTTGAGGTAGAAGATGAGAATAGATGGTTTACAGGGTGAAATGCAGGCCATGATGGTCGAAGCAGCAAATACGCGCCCTACAGCAACAGGGCAAGCCGTAGGCTCAGACTTCGGCAATATGCTGACAAGTGCTATCAATAACGTCAATTCTCTACAGAAAACCTCTGGAGCTCTTCAAACACGTTTTGATAGTGGTGACGCAAGTGTGTCTCTCTCTGACGTGATGATTGCTAGAAATAAATCAGGTGTAGCTTTTGATGCGACAATCCAAATTAGAAATAAATTGGTGGAATCGTACAAAGAACTCATGAATATGCCGGTATAAGTTGGGTAGTATATAGTGGCAGATGATAATCAATCGACAGATTTAGCGGTAAATGATGCTGGTGAGCATGGTCTGGTGGCCGGTTCAGACATCGATGGAGAAGGACAAAATCCTGATCTAGGCGAAAGAAGCACGTCTAAATTCGATATGGCAGTCGGTGATCTCGATTTGCTGCGTCAAGTCGTCTTAGTGCTTTCCATTTCTATTTGTGTCGCGCTGATCGTCATGCTTTTTTTCTGGGTAAAAGAGCCAGAAATGCGTCCTCTTGGTGCCTATGAAACAGAAGAGCTTATTCCTGTATTAGATTACCTCGATCAACAAAAGATAGAATACTCACTTGATGGCAATACGTTGTCTGTTCCTGCGAGTGAGTACAACAGCCTTAAATTAGACATGGTTCGCGCCGGTCTAAACCAAGAAAAAAACGCTGGAGACGATATCCTTATGCAGGATATGGGCTTTGGTGTATCTCAACGTTTAGAACAAGAACGCTTAAAGCTCAGTCGGGAACGACAACTGGCTAAAGGCATTGAGCAAATGAAGCAAGTTCGTAAAGCTCAAGTCCTGTTAGCGTTACCTAAGCAAAGTGTTTTTGTTCGTCATAATCAAGAAGCTTCAGCATCTGTTTTCTTAACATTGAAAACCGGCACAAATCTAAAGCAACAGGAAGTTGATTCTGTTGTAGATATGGTGGCAAGTGCTGTTCCTGGTATGAAAACCTCTCGCATTACTGTAACTGACCAGCACGGGCGTTTATTGAGTTCAGGTTCTCAAGATCCTGTTTCTTCAGCTCGCCGTAAAGAGCATGAGCTGGAACGAAATCAGGAGCAGGCACTGCGCGAGAAAATTGATTCCGTGCTTATCCCTATTCTTGGTTTTGGAAACTATACCGCCCAAGTAGATATTGAACTCGATTTCAGTGCGGTGGAGCAAACGAGAAAACGTTTTGATCCAACAACCCCAGCAACACGAAGTGAATACACATTAGAAGATTACAATAATGGAAGTACTGTGGGTGGTGTACCTGGTGCGTTAAGTAACCAGCCACCGGCTGATGCTTCTATCCCGCAAGATGTCGCGCAAATGAAAGATGGTTCGGCAATGGGACAAGGTTCAGTACATAA
Organism: Vibrio sp. 99-70-13A1; assembly: GCF_013114625.1. GTDB lineage: Bacteria > Pseudomonadota > Gammaproteobacteria > Enterobacterales > Vibrionaceae > Vibrio. The sequence goes on along the minus strand of NZ_VTXD01000001.1, from coordinate 394,763 downwards.
AGAAGCTACACGAAACTTCGAGCTGGATACTACAATTAGCCATGAACGTAAGCAAAGTGGTACGGTAAACCGCCAAACAGTTTCGGTTGCCATTAAAGATCGTCAATCCATAAACCCAGATACTGGTGCGGTAGTTCATACACCACTAAGTGACAGCGAAATTAATGCCATTAAACAGGTATTAATTGGAACGGTTGGTTTCAGCGAAGGGCGCGGTGACTTACTTAATGTACTAAGTGTGCAATTTGCACCAATGGAATCTGAAATTATTGCTGATGTTCCAATTTGGGAGCATCCAAACTTTAATGACTGGGTTCGCTGGTTTGCAAGTGCCTTAGTCATCATCGTTGTGATTCTAGTTCTGGTTCGTCCTGCTATGAAGAAACTGCTTAACCCAGCAGACGATGAAGACGATGAAATGTACGGTCCTGATGGCATGCCTATTGGTGCCGATGGTGAAACGAGCTTAATTGGCGGTGATATTGAAGGCGGTGAGCTATTTGAATTTGGCTCAAGCATCGATTTACCAAACTTGCATAAAGATGAAGATGTTCTGAAAGCAGTGAGAGCACTTGTAGCAAATGAACCAGAGCTAGCAGCTCAAGTAGTTAAGAATTGGATGGCAGATGGCTAACGAAATTGTTGAACAAGCGGAAGGCGGTGAAGTCGTTGAAGCGGGAAGTGTTGATATCGCCTCAATATTGGGTGATGAGCGCGCAGCGATTTTATTACTGAGTCTTAATGAAGAAGATGCAGCTGGCATTATTCGTCACCTTGAACCGAAACAAGTTCAGCGTGTAGGTAGTGCGATGGCTCGTGCTGCTGACTTATCGCAAGAAAAAGTGGGTGCTGTTCACCGAGCTTTTCTAGACGATATTCAAAAATACACAAATATTGGTATGGGCAGCGAAGACTTTATGCGTAATGCATTGGTGGCTGCATTAGGTGAAGATAAAGCAAATAACCTTGTTGATCAGATCTTACTTGGAACAGGGTCGAAAGGTCTTGATTCATTGAAATGGATGGACCCGCGTCAGGTGGCAAGCATTATCATTAATGAACACCCGCAGATCCAAACCATTGTTTTATCTTACTTAGAGTCCGATCAGTCGGCTGAAATATTATCTCAATTCCCTGAACGTGTTCGTTTAGATTTGATGATGCGTATTGCGAACTTAGAAGAAGTTCAGCCATCCGCTCTTGCCGAACTGAACGAAATCATGGAGAAACAGTTTGCTGGTCAAGCTGGTGCTCAAGCCGCGAAAATTGGTGGTCTGAAAGCAGCTGCTGAAATCATGAACTACATGGACAACAACGTTGAAGGCGTGTTGATGGATCAAATCCGCGATCAAGACGAAGATATGGCGACTCAAATTCAAGACCTTATGTTTGTCTTTGAAAACCTTATTGAAGTGGACGATCAAGGTGTTCAGAAATTGCTGCGTGATGTGCCTCAAGATGTCCTTCAAAAAGCACTTAAAGGTGCAGATGACGGACTACGTGAGAAGATCTTTAAGAACATGTCTAAACGTGCAGCCGATATGATGCGTGATGATATTGAAGCAATGCCTCCAGTTAAAGTCTCTGATGTAGAGGCGGCGCAAAAAGAGATTCTTGGAATCGCGAGGAAAATGGCAGACAGCGGGGAAATTATGCTGTCTGGTGGTGCCGACGAGTTCCTATAAGTTTAGAAACCTCAAAGCCCCACATGTTGGGGCTTTTCTTTTATGAAGATACAGAACAATCATGCTTGTTGTATTGAATGAAGTAATTCCAATTCACTTAATGAGTATTGAACGACACCAATTTTTTCACACAATTGCTTGATATAAGTTGAGCACATTTCATTTCTATATAGGTATTCATATGTCAGGTGAGCGAAAACGCGGCTTCCTTCGTCCAGATGAAGATAACACAGTGGCACAGCCTCAAAAGTGGGGACTACCTGACTACACCTCTGATGCCAATAAAAATGCAAAAGAGACAGCTTTTAACTATGACCCAAGCTGGATGCCGACTGTTGATGAAGCTATTGAAGATGAAGAGCTGATATTAACGGAAGAGCAGATTGAATTGATTAAGCAAGGTGCTTATCAAGAAGGTATGCAGCAAGGGCAAGAAGCTGGCTTTAAGCAAGGTTTTGAAAAAGGTAAAGAAGAAGGTTTTACTGCAGGTCACGCTGAAGGTAATGAAGTGGGAAAACTTGAAGGTGTGACCGCTGGTCAAGAATACATACAACAGCAAGTTGCTATTTTTATGGGGCTAGCCAATCAGTTTGCTCAGCCACTAGAGCTGATGAATGCTCAAGTAGAAAAGCAGTTGGTGGATATGGTATTAACTTTGGTTAAAGAAGTTGTGCATATTGAAGTGCAAACTAACCCTCAAATTATTCTTGATACCGTGAAAGAATCTGTCGAGTCATTGCCTGTTTCTGGGCACGCTATTACCTTGAAACTCAACCCAGAAGATGTACAAATCATCCGTTCGGCTTATGGTGAAAGTGAGCTTGATACTCGTAATTGGACTTTGGTTTCAGAGCCAGCATTAAACCGTGGAGATGTACAAATCGAAGCGGGAGAATCCAGTGTCAATTACCGGATGGAAGAGCGTGTACGTAGCGTTATCCAAAGTTTCTGCGGATCTAACCGTCATCAAGGTCATGATTAATGCTTGAATTAGCCGAACGCTTAAGCCAATACAAAGTTCAAGGTCTTAAATCACGTCCTATCGCATCTGGTCGTTTAGTGAGAGTTGTTGGCTTAACGCTAGAAGCTACTGGGTGTAAAGCACCTATCGGTAGTTTGTGTCTGGTGGAAACCATGTCAGGTGAAATGGAAGCGGAAGTGGTTGGTTTCTCTGGTGATAACCTTTACCTGATGCCGAGTGAGCAAATTACCGGTATTTTGCCCGGAGCACGTGTGACACCTGTAACGGCTGAAAGTGGCATCCCTGTTGGTATGGAACTACTTGGACGAGTGATAGATGGTGTTGGTAACCCGCTAGACGGTTTAGGTGCTATTTATACTGAGCAAAGAGCGTCGTTTAATTCAGATCCTATCAATCCTTTGTCTAGAAAGCCTATTTCAGAGCCTCTAGATGTAGGCTTGAAAGCGATTAATGGTCTACTGACGGTTGGTAAAGGACAGCGTATTGGTTTGTTCGCAGGTTCAGGTGTTGGTAAGTCTGTGACCCTCGGCATGATGACACGAGGCACTACCGCACAAGTAGTTGTTGTAGGTCTGATTGGTGAGCGTGGCCGAGAAGTAAAAGAATTTATTGAAGAAATTTTAGGTGAAGATGGGCGTAAGCGTTCTGTTGTTGTAGCAGCACCTGCTGACTCATCACCTCTAATGCGATTGAAAGGCTGCCAAACCGCCCTAACAGTTGCAGAATATTTTAGAGACCAAGGGTTAGATGTTTTACTGCTGATGGATTCACTCACTCGTTTTGCACAAGCGCAGCGTGAGATTGCATTATCTGTTGGGGAACCACCTGCAACGAAAGGTTATCCGCCTTCGGTATTTGCAAAGTTGCCGGCTCTGGTTGAAAGGGCGGGTAATGGTAGTGATGAGCAAGGCTCAATTACGGCTTTCTTTACGGTGTTAACGGAAGGTGATGATTTACAAGATCCCATCGCCGATGCATCACGAGCAATCTTGGATGGTCACATTGTTCTTTCGCGTGAAATGGCTGATGCAGGTCATTACCCTGCTATTGATGTCGAGAAGTCGGTGAGTCGTGTTATGCCTCAGATAACGACAGAAGAGCATGTCATGATGTCAAAAGCTGTGAGGCAAGTTCTCTCAATATGCCGTAAAAACCAAGATCTTGTTTCTATCGGCGCTTATAAGCCTGGAACCGATCAAGCGATAGATAGTGCATTTACATTGAAGCCACGTCTTGATGATTACTTACAGCAAAAAATGAAAGAAACCGTACCTTATGATATGTGCGTCAATATGTTAAAGCATGTATTAGGAGGGTAGTAGACAATGGATAATGCTTTAGAGTTTTTATTAGAACAAGCGAAAGATAAAGAGAATCAAGCCGTGCTTGCTTTAAATCAAGCGAACTCAGAGCTTCAAGATTATTACAAACAAGTTTCTCAAATCGAGCAATACCGTCTCGATTATTGCCAGCAACTCGTTGATCGTGGTAAGTCAGGGCTAACAGCAAGTCAATATGGTCATTTGAATCGCTTTCTAACGCAATTGGATGAAACCTTATCTAAACAAAGACAGGCTGAAGGTCACTTTAAAAACCAAGTTGATAACTGCCAAGATTATTGGATGGAATTACGTAAGCAGCGTAAATCTTATGAGTGGTTGCTTGAAAAAAAACAGAAAGAAAAAGCGAAACAGCAAGACCAACGTGAACAGAAGCAGATGGATGAGTTTTCAACATTGCTTTACAGCCGTCGCCGTAACAATTTTTAGAATTTTATTTTTATGACATTCTGTCCAACTTCCTCCCTACACATTTATCTAACTTCACTTCTGGCGTATTTCTTGCTTTAACTATCGTTGATACACGCATTTTACCTCTTACTTTAAATGCGTCCGACTTTCTTTTCATTGCTTTACTTAATCGTTAGCAGTGACGCGAATAGATAGAGCCAGAAATATGAATATAAGCCTTCCTTCAAGTTCGACGAGTCATAAAACCTCTTCATTATTAGAGTCGAATACTGCTGATGTAAAAACAGAAGAAAGTGGCAGTTCAAAAGGTTTCTTTGAAACACTCAAAGAGGCATTTTCATCGAAGGAAACCAGCTCTAAATCAAATGTAGAACCTGGGAAGAACCAATCAGACAGTAAAGCGTCTGAAGGTTCAGGCGATAGCTCTGAAAAAGTGGTCTCAGATGCTTCTAAAGGAAAACAAGCCGAAGAAACATCAAGTGAAACTAAAGGTGTTGAAAGTAGCAAAAGTAAAGTCGAACAACAGCTTAACTCTGATGAGTCTGAAGAAGCATTGCTTAAACAGGCTAAAAATAATGATGAACCTGAACTGGGTAAGGGCGACGCTAAATCTCAAGCAGCATTAGATTCATCTAAACAGCAGGTTGTCTCTGATGGTAAAGCGCTTAAGGCTGCTGAAGCAAGTGAGGGCGAAGTAGACGAAATCCTTGTTGGGAAAGAGTCTAAAGTGGTATCCGAATCTAAAACCACATCAGATACTAAGCTAACTCAAGGTTCAGACGTTTCTTTAAATAAAGATACGACTCAAGGACAAGGCGAAAAAATCGAAGCGGAGACTGCGGTTAAAGCCTCTGCCGCGATGAACGAAGGTAATAAATTACTTGGTCAGCTCGATGAAGCCAATAAGACACTTCAGCCGCAAACTAACGGCAAAGCTTTGCCTCCAATCAGTTCAACTGAAGGTGCAGTATCAACATCTACTGTTCAGTCAGGTCAGTTAAATACACAAGGGTTGACTGAGTCTCAAGTGATTGGCTCGCCTTCATCTGCTGCCGACGCAGGGGTTACAGCTGGAAAAGCAGGAATCCCCCTTAGTACGGTTCCCCTAACAAATTCAGACCAGTTAATCGTTAAATCTGAAGAGCAATTAGCAGTAGAAGCAAGTGAAAAATCACTCATGAAGCTGACACAAGGAGCGCCTGTCTCTTCATTAAGTGATCAACAGGTACAGCAATTACTTAATCAGGGCGTGACGATACAACAGCTTGAAGCCAGCCTACAGAACGAAAAAGTGAATGCGGAACTTAACCAAGCTTCAAATTTAAGCAGCTCAGCAGCACTGACCGCAAATATGATGCAGTCAGGAAAAACACCTGAATTATCTGAAAGTGATGCACAGTTAGTTATAGAAGTTGATCAGCATACTCAGGCTATTAATCAACTGAATGCCCAAATTAGCATGGCAGAAGCTGTGGTTAATGAGTTACAAGTTAAACAAGCGAGTGGAACCGAATTAGTAGCTGAAGAGCAAGTATTGTTAGAGAAAGCAACACAAGACCTTCAAGCGTTGGATGCGCAACTTGTCACTGTAACAGCGCAAGCAAAGCAACTCTATACGGAAGCTTTTCAGAAAGGAATTATTAGCCAAGAATCATATAACCAAGTAATGACGAACCAAAAAGGTGATGACTCTCAGGTCGCAGCTGAAAGTGAACATATAAATACTATTGCCTGGGGAAGTGCGACGTCTGATGTGAAAGTAACTGCTGAAGGTAAAACGGTGACAGAAAATACGCTAGCGACCAAAACGGCTCAAACTGGTGTCGCAGCTTCTGTACAGCAAGCGTTGGCACAAAATGCCTCAGCTGCGGATAAAGCGATGGCTGCGTCTTCAGCATCAGTTGCGTCTACAGGCTTGGATAATACAGCAGCATTTGCTCAAACAACTCAGTTCAGTTCAGTTCCTGATGCGGCATTAAGCGCCGCCAAAGCATCACCTTCAGAGGCAGTTTTAAAAGCGGGCATTAGTGGTGCCGCACTGGCTGGTTTATCAAAAACCACTCAGAAAGATGATGGTAAAGAAGGAACGCTAGCGCAGCAAATTGCAGCGGCTTCTGGCCAGCAAGGTATGCCAAGTACAGCACCTACAAGAGCCGAAATTCAAGCTGCTCAACAAGCGCCACTTCAGCTAACGAAAGAACTCGCTAATGAACAGGTTGCTGAAAAGGTTCAAATGATGATGTCGAAGAATTTGAAGAACTTAGATATTCGACTTGACCCACCTGAATTGGGTCGTATGCAAATCCGAATGACGATGAACAATGATATTGCAAATGTTCATTTCACGGTTGCGAACCAGCAAGCCAGAGACATCATCGAGCAAACATTACCTCGTTTAAGAGAAATGCTTGCCCAGCAAGGCTTACAGTTGGCTGAGTCATCAGTACAGCAACAAAGTTCAGGGCAAGGTCAAGACCGATATAACAGCGGTGGAAACGATCAACAATCAGGCGGTAACCGCACAAATGATGGTCAAGGTGGAGAAAACCTTGAGTCTGATGTCAATCTTGAATTGAATGTCGCATCAAAGCGTGATGGAATTAGCTATTATGCTTAAACTAACAAATGTCTTTATTAAGAAGCGCATACAGATCAACGATTACTACTTTAGAGAATATCATGGCAGATGAACAACAAGCAGATGCACCAAAAGGGAAGAGTAAACTACTCATTATCATAATTGCGGTTGTCGTACTACTTGTTGGTGGCGGTGGCGCAGCGTTTTTCTTAATGGGCTCTGATGATTCTTCGAGCGAACAAAGTGCAACAGAAGAAGTTGTCGTTGCCGCAACAGAACCCGTCGCTTACGTAAATATACCTCAGCCATTTTTATTTAATGTATCTGGAGATTCTAAAGATCGCTTAGTTCAGATCAAAGCTCAGCTTATGGTGCGCGGTAGCGAAAATGAAGAAATGGCTAAATACCACTCTCCACTAGTTGAAAGCACGTTGCTTGCTACATTTGCCTCTGCCACGGTTGACCAACTTCGTTCGCCAACAGGTCGTATAGAGCTGCGTGATAAAGCAACGGAAGATATTAAAGCAAGCTTAACCCAAGCGGTAGGCAAGCCTGTTATAGAAAAAGTGTTATTCACTGATTTTGTTATTCAATAGGTAACTCGTGACCGATTTATTAAGCCAAGACGAAATTGATGCCCTCTTACATGGTGTCGATGACGTTGATGAAGTTGATGATATATTAGAGCCCGAAGACGAAAATGCCGTTAACTTCGACTTCTCTTCTCAAGACCGCATTGTTCGTGGTCGAATGCCTACGCTTGAACTTATTAATGAACGTTTTGCACGACATATGCGAATCAGCTTATTTAATATGTTGCGTAAAACAGCCGAGGTGTCGATCAACGGCGTACAAATGATGAAGTTTGGTGAATATCAAAATACATTGTATGTACCAACTAGTTTAAATATGGTGCGTTTTAGACCTCTAAAAGGGACGGCATTGATCACCATGGAGGCTCGCTTAGTTTTCATTCTGGTTGAGAACTTCTTTGGTGGTGATGGGCGATTCCACGCCAAGATCGAAGGACGCGAATTTACGCCGACAGAAAGGCGTATCATCCAACTCTTACTGAAAATCGTATTTGAAGATTACAAAGAAGCATGGTCTCCAGTGATGGGGGTTGAGTTCGAATACTTAGATTCAGAAGTTAACCCAAGCATGGCGAACATTGTTAGCCCTACGGAAGTGATTGTCGTTAGCTCATTCCATATCGAAGTAGACGGTGGTGGAGGCGATTTTCACGTTGTGATGCCTTACTCCATGGTTGAGCCTATTCGTGAACTTTTGGATGCTGGTGTTCAGTCGGACAAAATGGAAACTGATGTGCGTTGGAGTAGTGCACTTCGCGATGAAATCATGGATGTCCCCGTGAATTTCCGAGTCAATTTACTCGAGCGTGATATTTCCTTAAGAGACTTAATGGAGTTGATCCCTGGGGATGTTATTCCAATCGATATGCCTGAGCATGCCACCATGTTTGTCGAAGAACTACCGACTTACCGAGTGAAAATGGGGCGTTCAGGCGAAAAATTAGCGGTTCAAGTTTCTGAAAAAATTCAAAGACCGCATGTAGTAAAAACAGATCTCGCATTCCTAGGCAAAGATATTATGTCTGACCTTGATAGCGATGAAGAAACTGAAGAATAAAGTAAGATTAAATAGGAATTTGTAATGGAACCTAGTGAAGACCAAAAGCTAGCAGACGAATGGGCAGCCGCACTTGGTGAAGACCCATCCGCACCTTCAATTGATGTGGATGATGTACTAGCAGCGCCGCTTGATGAACTAACAGATTCTTCGACCCCAATTTCTGAAGATGAACGTCGTAAACTGGATACCATCATGGATATTCCAGTGACCATATCGATGGAGGTGGGGCGTTCTCAAATCAGTATTCGTAACCTTCTTCAATTGAACCAAGGTTCAGTTGTTGAGTTAGACCGAATTGCAGGTGAGTCATTGGATGTGATGGTTAATGGCACTTTGATTGCTCATGGCGAAGTCGTTGTCGTCAATGATAAGTTTGGTATCCGTCTTACGGATGTAATTAGCCAGACTGAACGAATTAAGAAACTTCGTTAATGAGTGTTCAGCCTCGTTTTAAGTACATGAATCTTCGTGTACTTATTGGCAGCTTGATGGCGTTGATTTCTCCAGCCACTTTTGCTGCCAGTGCTGACTCTTTAGACTTAGCGACCACATTTGGGTCGCTAGTTTTCGTTATTGTCTTCATATTGTTTCTTGCTTGGTTACTTAAACGCATGCAAGTACCGACAATGACGAATCAGCAAGGTTTGTCTATTGTTAGACAAATTGCTGTTGGAACTAAAGAGCGTATTGCGATTGTTCAGGCAGGTGAAGAGCAATTTCTAGTCGGTATTACCACTCATTCAATTCAATTGATTTCTAAGCTGGATAAACCTCTCACACAGGAGATGCTGGAAAAAAGCGCCTTTTCAAGTCAGCTTTCCCAGCTATTAAAGAAAGATGCTAAAAAGTAACTGTGCCAACGCACTGATTCTGCAATTTGTATTGTTGATGTCGATTTTATTTTCGACATCTGCTTTCGCTCAGGCTGAATTAGAGACCCCAATCCCAGCGAATGCTGCTGGAGCAAGTTCGATAACAGTAAATGCACTGAATCAGACTCAAGCGAATTCTCAAACTTTATCTACGTCCAGTATCAGTGGTAATGGTGCGGGGATACCGGCATTCACAATGACGACGAATGCTCAAGGTGGCGAAGATTACTCAATAAACCTGCAAATACTGGCGTTAATGACGATGCTCGGCTTCTTGCCTGCCATGGTTATTTTGATGACATCTTTCACTCGTATTGTTGTTGTGATGTCGATTTTGCGTCAGGCAATGGGCTTACAACAAACGCCTTCTAACCAAGTCATCATTGGTATCGCCATCTTTTTAACCTTTTTCATTATGTCACCTGTGATTAACCAAGTGAACGAGCAAGCCGTTCAGCCTTATTTGAATGAACAGATCTCAGCAAGGCAAGCATTTGACGTGGCTCAAGAGCCCATTAAAGCTTTCATGTTGAAGCAAACCCGAATTAAAGACTTAGAAACTTTTGTGCAAATCTCTGGTGCTGAAGTAACGAACCCTGAAGATGTTTCAATGGCGGTATTAATACCGGCATTCATTACTTCCGAGCTTAAAACAGCCTTCCAAATAGGCTTTATGCTGTTCTTGCCATTTTTGATTATCGACTTAGTGGTGGCTTCTGTATTGATGGCTATGGGTATGATGATGCTTTCCCCAATGATTGTATCATTGCCATTTAAATTAATGTTATTCGTGCTGGTGGATGGTTGGAACCTCATACTCTCCACACTCGCCGGTAGCTTCGCCTTGTAGCTGGAGTACCTATGAATCCAGAGATATTTGTCGACCTCTTTCAAGATGCGCTATGGATGGTTCTTGTCATGGTGTGTGCGATCATCATTCCAAGCTTATTGATTGGTTTGATTGTTGCTGTTTTCCAGGCCGCAACCTCAATTAATGAACAAACTTTAAGCTTTTTACCTCGTTTGATCGTCACTTTGCTTGCGCTCATGATGTTTGCCCACTGGATGACTCAGATGATGATGGAGTTTTTCTTTGAACTTATTGAGCGCTTACCTCAGGTCTTGTACTAACCAATGGAATACCCAACCGCGGTTGTTCTCGATTGGCTAGCAAACTATTTTTGGCCTTACACCCGTATCTCCGCAATGCTGATGGTTATGACGGTAACAGGAGCTCGTTTTGTATCACCTAGAATCCGACTTTATTTAGGCTTAGCTATAACCTTCGCTGTGATGCCCGCGATTCCTGCTGTCCCGCAAGATATTGAATTACTTTCGTTTAAAGGCTTTTTAACGCTCTTTGAGCAAGTAGTGATTGGCGTGGCTATGGGGTTTGTTACCCAATTCATGATTCAAACTTTTGTTATGCTTGGTCAAATTTTGGGTATGCAATCAAGTTTGGGTTTTGCTTCTATGGTTGATCCTGCAAACGGTCAAAATACGCCGGTTTTAGGTCAATTATTCATGTTCCTCGCGACGATGTTTTTCTTGGCTACCGACGGTCATTTAAAAATGTTGCAACTGGTGATTTTCAGCTTCACAACCCTACCTATTGGCAGTGGCTCTTTGACCGCGGTTGATTTCCGTGAGTTGGCAGGTTGGCTTGGAATCATGTTCAAAACTGCTTTGGCCATGTCACTTTCCGGTATTATCGCTCTACTAACCATTAACTTATCGTTTGGTGTAATGACTCGTGCGGCGCCTCAGCTTAATATCTTCGCGTTAGGTTTCTCATTTGCATTGTTAGTGGGCTTATTACTGTGTTGGTATATTTTAGGCGGCTTGTATAGTCACTATGAGCTATTCTGGATGCAGGGCGAGCAACAAATTTGTCGCTTAATCCGGTTGAATTGTTAGGAGGCTGAATTGGCAGAGTCAGACGGTCAAGAACGCACAGAAGACGCCACGCCCAAACGCTTGCAACAGGCCAAAGAGAAAGGGCAGGTTGCAAGGTCAAAAGAATTAGCGTCGGCTTCTGTACTTATCGTTGGTGCCATTGCATTGATGTGGTTTGGCGAATCCATGGCAAAAGCGCTATTGGAAATGATGGGGCGTTTGTTCTCGCTGAGTCGAGAAGAGATTTTTGATGTCACAAAATTGCTAGAAATTGCGGGTGGGGCGATGGTGAACTTGCTGTTTCCGTTATTTTTAATTTTGGTCACTTTATTCGTTGCAGCCACAATTGGCGCTGCAGGGGTTGGCGGTATCAACTTTTCAATGCAAGCTGCAATGCCTAAAGCCTCCAAATTGAACCCATTGAGTGGTATCAAGCGTATGTTTGGTCTGCAAAGTTGGGTTGAGCTTTTAAAATCTATACTAAAAGTCGCGCTTGTGTCGGGCGTTGCAATTTATCTTATCCAAGCATCTCAAGCCGATCTCATGCAATTGAGTTTGGATGTTTATCCGCAGAATATTTTCCATGCTTTGGATATTTTACTCAACTTTGTCTTATTGATTAGTTGTTCTTTATTGATCGTGGTTGCTATCGATATTCCATTTCAAATTTGGCAGCACGCTGATCAATTGAAAATGACAAAACAAGAAGTGAAAGATGAATTCAAAGATACGGAAGGTAAGCCTGAAGTAAAAGGGCGTATTCGTATGCTACAGCGTGAAGCGGCTCAAAGGCGAATGATGGCAGATGTACCTGAAGCCGATGTAATTGTGACCAACCCAGAGCACTTTTCGGTTGCACTTCGTTATAAGCAAGATAAAGACCGAGCACCCGTTGTCGTTGCTAAAGGTGTTGACCATATGGCGATGAAGATAAGAGAAGTTGCCAGAGAGCATGATATATATATTGTTCCAGCACCTCCTTTGGCCCGAGCGCTGTATCATACAACAGAATTGGAGCAAGAAATCCCAGATGGATTGTTCACCGCTGTGGCACAAATACTGGCCTATGTTTTCCAGCTAAAACAATACAGAAAAAAAGGTGGTCAACGACCTAAGCTGCAAGATACCAATTTGCCTATACCTCCTGATTTACGTCACTAATCACTTTGTCACTAATTTCTTTGTAATTACTAGCTATATTGGATAGGAATGAAATACTTAATTCATTAGAATCGTTTTTTAATATAAACTCGGCGCCGATAAATTGACGAAAACAGTGGTATAGAGATTGCTATACCTATAAGCACTCCTTTTTCTGCCTCACCGTATGAGCAAGACTCTCAAATGTGCTCTGAACCGAATTAACCGAGACGTAGCTATAATATATGAAGTTTTCTTTACCATTTGCGAATAAGCTTCCTAACCTCTCTAACCGAGCGATGCCCTCAATTGGCGCGCCTGTTATGGTGCTTTCAACACTCGCGATGGTTGTGTTACCTATCCCTCCTTTCTTGTTGGATATGTTCTTTACTTTCAATATTGCGCTTTCAATGGTTGTGCTTTTAGTGACGGTTTATACCCGTAGACCATTAGACTTTGCAGCTTTCCCTACCGTACTTTTAATTGCAACCTTGTTAAGGCTAGCACTAAACGTTGCTTCTACACGTGTGGTATTACTTCACGGTCATGAAGGTGGCGATGCTGCGGGTAACGTTATCGAAGCATTCGGTAACGTTGTGATTGGTGGTAACTATGCCGTTGGTTTAGTGGTGTTTTTAATCTTAATGATCATTAACTTCATGGTTGTAACCAAAGGTGCTGGTCGTATCTCAGAAGTAAGTGCTCGTTTTACGTTAGATGCGTTACCTGGTAAGCAAATGGCGATCGATGCCGATTTGAATGCAGGGCTTATCGACCAAGAACAAGCACGAACCCGTCGTTTTGAAGTAACTAAAGAAGCTGATTTCTACGGTTCAATGGATGGTGCGTCAAAATTTGTAAAAGGTGATGCCATTGCCGGTATCTTAATTCTATTCATCAATATCATTGGTGGATTGAGTATTGGTATGGTTCAGTTTGATTTAGGTTTTAGAGAAGCAATCGAAATCTACACCTTGCTGACCATTGGTGACGGTCTTGTTGCTCAAATTCCATCACTACTTCTTTCTATCGCTGCGGCGATGATGGTAACTCGTCAGAATACTGATGAAGATATGGGACAGCAGTTAGTTTTCCAACTGTTTGATAACCCTAAAGCCTTAATGATCACCGCTGCTATTTTAGGTGTGATGGGTATTGTTCCTGGAATGCCGCACTTCTCCTTTTTGAGCCTGGCTGTTATCGCGGGTGGTTGTGCTTACATGATCGACAGAAAGCAGAAAAAAGCAGAAAAAGAACCTAATTTACCTGCGACTATTGAAGGCGGTGGTGAAGCTGCATCCCAGAAAGAGCTCTCTTGGGACGACGTTCAACCTGTCGATATCATAGGACTTGAGGTTGGTTATAGGCTGATTCCACTTGTTGATAGAGACCAAGGTGGTGAGTTGTTGGAGCGAGTCAAAGGGGTTCGCAAAAAACTGTCGCAAGATTTTGGTTTCCTAATCCCAGCCGTACATATACGAGATAACCTCGAATTAACGCCAAACAGCTACCGAATTACTTTAATGGGTGTTGCGGTAGGTGAAGCAGAGATAAGACCCGATCAAGAACTCGCGATTAACCCAGGGCAGGTCTACGGCATGATTGATGGTGAGCCGACGATTGACCCAGCTTTCGGTCTGGAAGCAGTTTGGATTCGTGAAGAGCAGAGAGAGCATGCTCAAGCTCTTGGCTATACGGTTGTAGATTCATCAACAGTTTTGGCTACACATCTAAGTCAGCTACTTACGAATAATGCTTCTCAGTTGATTGGACATGAAGAAGTTCAGAACTTACTCGAAATGTTGAGTCGCTCGACACCTAAGCTGGTAGAAGGCTTTGTTCCTGACCAATTGCAGTTAGGAGTTGTGGTTAAGGTCCTACAAAACTTGCTAAATGAAGCTATACCTATAAGAGATGTAAGAACAATTGTTCAGACTTTGTCGGAGTATTCAAGTAAGAGTCAAGAACCTGACATACTAACCGCCGCTGTTAGAATAGCTTTAAAACGATTAATTGTTCAAGAAATCAATGGCATAGAGCCAGAGTTGCCAGTAATTACTCTAATTCCCGAGTTGGAACAAATCTTGCATCAGACTATGCAGGCGTCGGGTGGTGAATCGGCTGGAATAGAGCCGGGGCTTGCTGAAAGGTTGCAAACATCACTTAGCCAAGCAACTCAAGAACAAGAATTGAAAGGCGAACCAGCAGTGCTGCTTACTTCTGGGGTATTACGCTCTACACTCGCCAAATTTGTTAAGAACACGATACCTAGTTTAAGGGTGCTTTCTTATCAAGAAATACCAGACGAAAAACAAATACGAATAGTGCAAGCTGTCGGTAATTAGATCCTCTAAACAATACGGATTATTGAATTGAAAATTAAACGGTTTTTTGCCAAAGATATGAGAACGGCGCTCCTCCAAGTGAAAGAAGAACTTGGCTCGGAAGCTGTGATCATGTCAAACAAAAAAGTCGCTGGTGGGGTTGAAATAGTAGCGGCTATTGATGGCGAAGCGGGTAATGCCTCCTCGAACCCACGTTTAACTCAGCCTCAAAAGCAGCAAACTCAATACACACAAATGTCATCCCCCGCAGCTACTGCTGCACGTCGTTCATTAGAAGATGACCGAGTGAGCTTAAATGCGAACTCAGAAGCGGGTCGTTCGATGACAAAACGATTTGCTAATATGCTAAAGCAATACAGCAATGGGGCCGATGGAACACAAGAGCATAAAGCGGAGAATGAAGATTCACTTTCAGCTCTTTTAAATCGACAGGCTAAAAGTTCTCACAATGTAGATGGTGCTTTTGGTCATGAGTCGGGGTTAGCAAAGCTAATTTCTGAAGATCGTCGTGTCGAGCGACCCGCTCCACGACTTGATCCAACTCGTTACGATCGTGGGCGTGAATCAAGCCCGCAAAAAAGCTCTGATACCGAAATGGAAACGATGCGAGAAGAAATGACGTCTATTCGTCGTTTATTAGAGCATCAAGTTTCTGGGCTAATGTGGCAAGAAGTCGAGCGCCGTGAGCCTTTAAGAGCAATGCTTATTAAACGTTTGGAGCGCATGGGAGTCTCTTCTGAGCTTGCAGACCAAATGGCTTGTTATATTCCTGAAGATACTAAGCCAGCTCGAGCGTGGAAGGCTTTGCTTTCACTAGTAGCCGATCAAATAACGGTTACTCAAAAAGATATTCTGAAGCGAGGTGGTATTGTTGCCTTGCTTGGACCTACTGGGGTAGGCAAAACGACGACGGTTGCAAAGTTAGCCGCACGTGCAGCAATGGAGTACGGCTCAGACAACGTCGCGTTGGTTACAACAGATACTTACCGTATCGGTGCTCATGAACAATTATCTATTTATGGCAGAATTATGGGTTGTCCTGTAAGAGTTGCTAAAGATTCCAGTGAGTTAGCCGATGTAATATATCAGCTACGTAATAGACGACTGATTTTAGTCGATACAGCAGGTATGGGGCAGCGTGATGTTCGTTTATCGGAACAGTTAGATACGCTTATGCAAGAGAGTGGGTCTGTGATTCATAGTTACCTAGTTCTTCCTGCCACAGCCCAACGGAAAGTATTGCAAGAGACAATTGAACATTTTAGACGCATTCCTCTTTCGGGATGCATTATGACTAAGCTTGATGAATCATTGAGTTTGGGTGAATTCATCAGTGTAGTAATTCAAAATGCATTACCAGTTGCTTACATAGCAAATGGCCAACGAGTTCCTGAAGATATTGTGATAGCACAGCCTAAGTATATGATTGCTAAGGCTAATGACTTGCTTGAAAAATCAACAGAGAATGAACCTCATTACTGGAACAGTGATTCCGAAGGACTCTAGGCGGCGGACAAATATGACTCAAAATATGATACATGATCAAGCTAGCGGCCTCCGTCGCTTAACGAAGCCTTCACTTACTAAAGTAATTGCGGTTACTGGTGGTAAAGGCGGTGTCGGTAAATCGAATGTAACCTTAGGGCTTGCCATTTGTATGGCGCGTCAAGGTAAAAAGGTTATGGTTCTGGATGCTGATTTAGGATTAGCGAATGTAGATGTCATGCTAGGTATTCGTTCTAAACGTAACTTAGGGCATGTACTGGCTGGTGAATGTGAGCTAAAAGACGCAATTGTTGAAGGTCCTCATGGGATTCGAATCATACCTGCGACTTCTGGAGCTCAGAGTATGACGGAACTTTCTCATGCTCAACACGTTGGTCTTATACGTGCATTTGGTTCATTAGAAGATGAAATGGACATCTTGTTAATTGACACGGCAGCTGGTATATCTGATATGGTAGTGAGCTTTTCAAGAGCCGCTCAAGATGTCGTTATTGTTGTTTGTGATGAACCTACATCTATTACTGATGCCTATGCTTTAATTAAGTTATTAAGCCGAGAGCATCAGGTGCAGCGCTTCAAAGTTGTTGCAAATATGGTCAGAAGCTACCGCGAAGGTCGAGAATTATTTGCAAAGTTGACCTTGGTCACAGAGCGCTTCTTGAATGTGAGCCTCGAACTCGTAGCATGTATTCCTTTAGATGATAAAGTACGACAAGCAGTTAAGAGACAAAAGATCGTAGTAGATGCTTTTCCTCGTTCGCCAGCTGCGTTGGCCATTAGCTCCTTAGCTAATAAAGCCTTAACCTGGCCAATACCGAAAACACCGAGTGGTCATTTGGAGTTTTTTGTAGAAAGATTGCTAAACCGTAATGAATTCTTAGAGGAACCGTTTGGTGAATAAAGCGCTTACTTATGATCAGCATGCAAATCTCAATAGCCAACAGGCATTTTTTGAGAAGTATTCTGTGTTGGTTAAACGTATCGCTCATCATTTATTAGGGCGATTACCGCCTAACGTATTAGTTGATGATTTAATTCAAGCTGGAATGATTGGTTTGATTGAAGCCCAACAAAATTATGATGGCTCAAAGGGTGCAAGTTTTGAAACTTACGCTGGTATAAGAATTCGTGGTGCGATGCTTGATGACATCCGCCGTGGAGATTGGGTTCCGAGATCCGTACATAAGAATAATCGCGAAATTAGCAGCGCGATCTCAGAGCTTGAAGGTGTACTCAACCGTGACCCTAGTGATGCCGAAGTGGCAAAACACATGGGACTTTCACTTGAGCAATATCACAGTGCACTTACCGATATCAATTGTTCTAGGTTGGTTGGAATTGAAGATTTAGGAGTGTCGGATGATGCGATATCTCCTAATGATGATTCACACGATAATGCCCCTTTTCAAGGTGTTGCCGATGAGTCATTCCGCCAAGCATTAATTGATTCGATAAAACAACTTCCAGAGCGTGAAGGTTTAGTACTTTCGCTCTACTATGATGAAGAATTAAACTTGAAGGAGATTGGGGAAGTATTAGGTGTCAGCGAATCTCGTGTCAGCCAAATATTAAGCCAATCTATGCAGCGTCTACGCACTAAACTAAGTGCATGGACTCAGAACGACTAACAACACTGGTTCTACTCAGTGGAGGCAATTTTGAACAAAAACATGAAAATTCTCATTGTTGATGACTTTTCAACGATGCGCCGTATTGTTAAAAACTTATTACGCGACTTGGGCTTTAATAATACTCAAGAAGCGGATGATGGTTTAACTGCGCTACCAATGCTTAAAAAAGGTGAGTTCGATTTCGTAGTAACTGACTGGAATATGCCAGGAATGCAAGGAATTGACCTACTAAAGCACGTTCGTGCTGATGCTGAACTTAAGCACTTGCCTGTTCTGATGATCACTGCTGAAGCAAAGCGTGAGCAAATTATTGAAGCAGCACAAGCTGGTGTAAATGGCTATATTGTCAAACCATTTACAGCTGCAACACTAAAAGAAAAACTAGACAAGATTTTCGAGCGTTTATAAGCACGGAAGACTTGTTTTCAAGGCGCTTCCTAATTAATTGTAAACCATCATTTGTGTTGGCTTAGTTAAGAAGCGTTAGAAACATGCGGAGAAAGGCCTGATCAGGATGATTTCATTAGAACAAGCAAAAAAACTGGTGCAGTTGCTTGAAAATCACGAGCAGCAAGAAGCGGACTCTCTTGTTAAAAGCATTGTTGAAGGTAGTGATAATACGACCCTTCAAGATAATCCAATGCTTCAAGAGATAGGTACGTTAACTCGTGATCTACATGACTCATTAACTCAATTTAACTTTGACGATCGCATGAGTGTTATCGCGAATGACGAAATTCCTGATGCAAGGGATCGCCTTCAATACGTCATAGATAAGACAGAGATTGCAGCCAATAAAACGATGGATGCAGTCGATCGTTGTATGCCAATTGCAGACAACCTTCATGAGTGTTTACTTCAAGTTAGGCCTCAATGGAATGAACTGATGCACGGTCGAATTGAGCTTGCTAAATTCAAAGCTCTATGTCACCGCATTGATGGGTTATTGGTCCAAGTAGAAGGTGATAGTACTGAGCTACGTGGGCAATTAACCGAAATCTTAATGGCACAAGACTTCCAAGATTTAACAGGGCAAATCATTACTAAAGTGATTACCTTAGTGAATGAAGTCGAAGGTCGCTTAGTTGAGATCCTTACTGTCTTTGGGGCAAATCAATCAGAACAGAATTCCGACGCAGAGAAAAAAGCATCAATCGAAGCTGAAGGGCCAATTCTAAACCCTGAAGAGCGTGAAGATGCGGTTGCATCACAAGATGAAGTCGATGATTTGTTATCCAGTCTCGGATTTTAAAGGTAACGTATGAGCTACGAATTAGATGAAGACATTCTTCAGGACTTTTTAGTCGAAGCTGGAGAAATTCTAGAATTACTATCAGAACAGTTAGTAGAGTTAGAAAATAACCCTGATGATAAAGAGTTATTAAACGCAATTTTCCGTGGTTTCCACACGGTGAAAGGTGGTGCTGGGTTCTTAGCATTGACTGAGCTGGTTGATACGTGTCACGGCGCTGAAAATATCTTCGACATTTTACGAAATGGTCAACGAAGTGTAACCGCTGGTTTAATGGATACGATGCTTCAGGCACTCGATACTATTAACGTTCAATTTCAAGCTGTGCAAGATAGAGAGCCTCTGGTTCCTGCGACTCAAGAGTTACTTGATGAGCTTCATCGCTTATGCAAACCTGAATCTGCTGACGCACCTGTTGAGATTCCTGAAATCCCAGTACCGACTCCAGAGCCAGTCCAGCCCGTTGTACAAGCAACAAATATTAGTGCATCGTCCGTTGATGAAATCTCTGAAGATGAATTTGAGAAGTTACTCGATGAACTTCACGGTAAAGGTGGAGCGCCAAATGCCGCAGTAGCAGCAGCTCCTGCTGCCCCGGCACCAGTATCAACAATGTCCGATTCTGGTGATATTACGGACGATGAGTTCGAAAAACTGCTCGATGAACTGCATGGTACAGGTAATAGCCCTACATCTAATGATGTACCTCCACCACCTCCAGTCACACCGCCGCCAGCTACTTCTGCATTTGCTGGTGATGATCTAATGACTGATGCTGAATTTGAAAGCTTACTTGACCAATTACATGGTTCAGGTAACGGTCCGTCTATAGAAGAGTTGGATGCTGCAACAAAACCTGCAGCCGCGCCTGCTCCTTCTACACCAGCGGCTTCTATACCAACACCGCCTCCTGCGCCAGCACCTGCTCCTAAACCGGCAACTAAAAAAGCTGAACCAGTAGCGAAAGCCCCAGCTAAGCAAGAAGCGAAGGCTCCGGCAGCTAAGAAACCTCAAGCAGATGCTACTGTTCGTGTTGACACCTCAACACTTGATACCATTATGAATATGGTCGGTGAGCTTGTTTTGGTTCGAAACCGTCTAGTGAGTTTGGGGCTAAATAGTAATGATGAAGAAATGGCGAAAGCGGTTTCTAATCTAGATGTCGTCACGGCTGATTTGCAAGGCGCGGTAATGAAAACGCGTATGCAACCAATCAAGAAAGTATTTGGACGATTCCCTCGCGTTGTACGTGATTTAGCACGTAGCTTGAAAAAAGATATCGTTCTTGAAATGCGTGGTGAAGAAACTGATTTAGATAAGAACTTAGTAGAAGCTCTTGCCGATCCACTTATTCACTTGGTTCGTAACTCGGTTGACCACGGAATTGAAATGCCAGAAGACCGCTTGTCTGTTGGTAAGTCACGGACAGGTAAAGTAATCCTTTCTGCTTCTCAAGAAGGTGACCATATTGAACTTGCTATCGTTGACGATGGTGGTGGTATGGACCCAGATGTGCTACGTGGGATTGCGGTTAAACGAGGGATTATGGATGAAGACGCGGCTTCGCGTTTATCAAACAAAGAATGCTTCAACTTAATTTTCGCTCCAGGCTTCTCTAGTAAAGAAAAAATCTCAGACATCTCTGGTCGTGGTGTTGGTATGGATGTTGTTAAAACAGCAATCAATACGTTAAATGGCTCTATTGATATCGACTCAGAGCTAGGTAAAGGCACCAAGATTACAATCAAGGTTCCACTGACATTAGCTATTTTACCAACGCTAATGGTAGGTGTAGCAGGTCATCCGTTTGCATTACCACTGGCATCTGTTAATGAAATTTTCCATCTAGATTTAAGCCGCACTAATGTGGTTGATGGGCAATTGACTATCATTGTTAGAGATAAATCGATCCCACTATTTTATCTACAAAATTGGTTAGCGCCACAAGCTGGCACTATTGAACTGCGTAAAGGGCATGGGCATGTTGTTATTGTTCAGCTTGGTAGTCAACGTGTAGGATTTGTGGTTGATACCTTGATTGGTCAAGAAGAAGTGGTTATCAAACCTTTAGATAACTTGTTGCAAGGAACGCCTGGTATGGCTGGCGCAACAATTACAAGTGACGGGCACATTGCATTGATTTTAGACGTGCCTGATCTACTAAAGCAGTATGCAGCTGCTTCAAGAATTTAATTAAGGATAGATATGGCGATTAAAGTATTAGTCGTTGATGATTCGAGCTTTTTTCGCCGTCGCGTAAGTGAGATCATTAATTCAGAGGCTCGCCTAGAAGTTCTAGATGTTGCAGTAAATGGTAAAGAAGCAGTAGAAAAAGCAAAGCAACTCAAACCTGATGTTATTACTATGGATATTGAGATGCCGGTTATGGACGGTATTACTGCTGTTCGTGAAATCATGGCTGCTTGCCCAACTCCGATTTTGATGTTTTCGTCATTAACTCATGACGGTGCAAAAGCAACGCTAGATGCACTAGATGCGGGTGCTTTAGACTTCTTACCTAAGAAGTTTGAGGATATCGCTCGAAATAGAGACGATGCGGTTGTTTTACTTCAGCAGCGAGTTCTAGAAATCGCTTCTAAACGTGGATTGATGCGCCGAGCTCCAATTCGTCCAGCTGCTACTGCATCAGCGCCTGTTCGTCAAACAGCGACAACGGCAAAACCAGCATCAGTGGTTAAAGCTAAATATCGAGCATCAGGGAAAAAGTATCAATTAACTGCAATTGGTACATCGACTGGTGGTCCGGTTGCGTTACAAAAAATTCTGACTCGTTTACCTGCTAATTACCCACATCCCATTGTGTTAATTCAGCATATGCCAGCAACCTTTACTGCTGCTTTTGCTAGCAGGCTGAACACTCTATGTAAAATAGAAGTGAAAGAAGCGCAAGATGGTGATGTATTAAAGCCTGGTGTTGCGTATTTAGCTCCAGGTGGTAAACAAATGATGGTTGATGGCAGAGCGGGTTCTTCACGCCTTCGTATTCTTGATGGCGGGGAACGAATGAACTATAAACCTTGTGTTGATGTAACATTCGGTTCTGCAGCGAAAATATACGGCGATAAAGTCTTATCTATGGTGCTTACCGGCATGGGAGCTGACGGTAGAGAAGGTGCTCGAATGCTCAAATCTGCTGGAGCAACCATCTGGGCACAAGACGAAGAAAGCTGTGTTGTTTACGGTATGCCTCAAGCTGTCGCGAAAGCGGGGATCTCAACGGAAGATCTTCCATTAGAGCGAATTGCTGAAAGAATGCTTGTTGAAGTTGGATTATCGTAGGTATAGCGCATGATAGTTTGGAGTGTTGCAAACCAAAAAGGTGGTGTTGGTAAAACCACAACAACGGTTACCTTAGCTGGCTTACTGAGCCAAAAAGGGCACCGAGTGTTACTTGTGGATACTGACCCTCATGCATCACTAACTACGTATCTGGGTTATGATTCAGATACGGTTGAAGCCAGTTTATTTGATCTTTTTCAAATTCGTGAATTTTCGAAGCAAAGTGTTAAGCCACTTACTTTAAAAACGGAAGTTGAAGGGATCGATATTATTCCAGCGCACATGTCACTTGCAACACTTGATCGTGTAATGGGTAATCGCAGCGGTATGGGGTTGATTCTAAAAAGAGCAATCACAGCCCTGCAAGGTGAGTATGACTATGTATTGATCGACTGTCCGCCAGTTTTAGGTGTGATGATGGTTAATGCTTTGGCTGCCAGTGACCGAATTTTGATTCCTGTTCAGACAGAGTTTTTGGCATTAAAAGGTTTAGAGCGAATGATAAGAACGCTTACCATTATGCAGAAATCTCGTAAGTCACCTTTTCAGGTAACCATCGTCCCGACTATGTATGACAAGCGAACTAAGGCTTCTTTACAAACACTGACTCAGTTAAAGCAAGAATATCCTGACCAAGTTTGGACCTCAGCTGTTCCAATAGATACGAAATTTAGAGATGCCAGTTTAAAAAGGCTGCCAGCTTCTCATTTTGCATCTGGTAGTCGTGGAGTGTTTGCGTATAAACAATTGCTTATTTACCTTGAGAGGTTGGCGATAAATGAGCATCACTAACAGTTTATCTGGCGAACAAGCTCTTGATGATTACTTCACTGCATTATTAGATGATACGCCTGAGTTTGACGAAGAAAATCAGCTTGTTAATCAAGTGGATGGCTTATCATCTGCAGAGCCAGAGCCAGAGCCAGAGCCAGAGCCAGAGCCAGAGCCAGAGCCAGAGCCAGAGCCAGAGCCACAACCTCAGCCTAAAACGTTTTCAACGTATGCTGAACTTAGGGCTCAAGAATTTGAAGTTCCAAACTTAGAAGATGTCCAAAAGCTTCTAAGTCAATTGGAATCGACTAACATCGTGGAAGAATTAAACCTCGATGAAGTCATGGATAGAAATACTCAGCAGATAGCTTTGAAGGCGGAAGAAGCAGTTCCAGAATCTATTCCTGTTAATGATACTGCGATTGTTGAAGAAGAAATTCAGGGCTGGGATTTACCAGAACCAGAACCAGAACCAAGAATATCGGATGAAGCGTTATGGGCTCAACAAGCTCTATCTGCTGCTGCATCAATAGCTGAAGATACTCCGGCTATTGATGACCAAGATATTGAAGAAAAAGAGATTGAAGCACCAAGCCAACCAGAAATAGAATTGCAGACACAAAGTGGTGGCAGTGATTTAGGCTCTTGGAAGAGCACAATCCGCAGTGAAGATTTCCAAGTACTCTATTTTGATGTGAATGGCGTTACATTTGCTGTTCCTTTAGATGAACTAGGTGGTATTCACCAACTTGGTGATTTGAGTCATTTGATTGGTAGACCTAAATGGTATCTTGGTCTTCAGACCAATAAAGATAATCAGCTTGATGTGGTAGATACTGCAAAGTGGGTAATGCCAGAAAAATTAACGGATGATGAGTACAAAGAAAAGTACCAATACATCGTTATGCTTGGTGAGAGCTTATGGGGTTTGGCAAGCACTGAACTCAAAGGTACCGAGCTACTGAATACAGATAAAGTACGTTGGCGAGAAATGGCAGGTAAGCGTCCATGGCTCGCTGGTATGGTAAAGGAAAAAATGTGTGCTTTGATTCACGTTGAAGCATTAATAGCTATGCTTAATGCAGGGCTTGATGTAAAAGCATTAGATTAAAAAATAAGTCGGGCACGACATTAAGAGGAATAAAGATGAACGAAGTTGAAGTAAGAAAAGATCAAGGTAATGATGAAGTGCTTCAGTGGGTAACTTTTCAACTAGAAGAGGAAACTTACGGCATCAATGTAATGCAAGTTCGTGAAGTATTACGTTATAGCGAAATTGCTCCTGTACCTGGCGCTCCTGACTATGTACTAGGGATTATCAACCTGCGTGGTAATGTTGTCACTGTTATTGATACTCGCTCTCGCTTTGGTCTAATGCAAGGTGAGATCACTGATAATACTCGTATTATTGTGATTGAATCTGAGCGTCAAGTTATTGGTATTCTTGTTGATAGCGTAGCTGAAGTTGTGTATTTACGTTCTTCTGAAATCGATACAACGCCAAGCGTTGGTACTGATGAAAGCGCTAAGTTCATCCAAGGTGTAAGCAACCGAGACGGCAAACTACTTATTCTAGTCGACCTTAACAAGTTATTAAGCGAAGACGAATGGGATGAGATGGCTCACCTATAATGTTTGATGCATTTCAAATAAGCCCTGCTTTATTGTTGATTGGAGCAGGGTTGATTACCTTGCTTCTTATCGGGTTATTGACCCGTGTTAAAAATGTTATCCAGAAGCAAGTAGATCAATCTCGATTGCACGTTCGAAACATTGAAAAAGAACTTCAAAAATCAAGCAAACAGCTTTTAGAAGTTCGCTCTGTTGTCATTGGCTTAGGCCAAAAAGTGACAGAGCAAGAAGATGTTATTAAACATCTTAGCGAACGAATTGTTGAGCTTGAACATGTAGACACTGACGGTCGGCTTTATACAAGAGCGACTAAGATGGTGCAACTTGGTGCTGGTATTAATGAGCTTATTGAGGAATGCGAATTACCAAAGGCTGAAGCTGAATTGATGATGTCATTACAGAATAAGCTGGCGGGAAAAGAAAAGGTTCCACCGTTACGCAGCGATCCTTCACCACATCATGAAAGGTCTCTTCATCCGGATAGAAGAAAACCTCAGCGACGCTAGCTACGGTTACCTATATTAATTCTAAAATTAAGAAGCTTCGGCTTCTTTTTTTGTTTCTGTAAGTCACTATTTATAGAACGATGTTTATAAGTATATGTATCAGTAGCTGTTCCTTTAAATAAGAGAAAATATGTAAATTGTGATGGTGTAGTTACAGTTTCTTACCGAGATTGTTGTTTCGTAAAGACCTAATCCTATTTTGTCCCTTAAGTGCTGTGTTACTATAGCCCACTTATTATAAGATCCAATTTACCTACAGATTAGACCAAACTACCTATGTTAGAAGTCACCAACTTAACTGCAATTCGTGATGAAAGGGTTCTTTTTGAATCACTTTCTTTTCAACTGAAATCGGGTGAGCTCGTTCAAGTTGAAGGAAGGAATGGTACGGGGAAGACAACACTTCTCAGGATTATTGCGGGCTTAGGTGACCGAGATGAAGGCTCAATTTATTGGGATGGTGAATCAATTCAGTCTAATCGTGATGCTTACCACCAAAACCTATTATTTTTAGGGCACCAAACCGGTGTAAAGCGAGAGTTAAGCGCATTTGAAAACTTACGCTTTTATCAATCTATCCATAATGTCAATGCAACGAAAGATGATATCTATGGAGCATTGGCTCAAGTGGGCTTAGCGGGAAGGGAAGATGTGCCAGCAGGGCAGTTATCCGCAGGGCAGCAACGCCGCGTGGCTCTCGCTCGTTTATGGTTGAGCAATCAAATGCTCTGGGTTTTGGATGAGCCACTGACTGCAATAGATAAACAGGGTGTGAAAGTATTGGAGTCGCTTTTTTCTAAACATGCTGATAACGGTGGTATTGTTTTATTAACAACTCACCAAGATATGTTTGCCGATAGCCCGAAACTTCGAAAAATAAAGTTGGGTGAGTAACATGATTTCATCAATGACCACAATTATTCGACGCGAGCTACTTATCGCCTTTCGCCGTCAAGCTGATATTTTTAACCCACTGTGGTTTTTTATCATCGTCATAACTTTATTCCCTCTAAGTATTGGACCTGAGCCAAACTTACTAGCTCGTATCGCGGCTGGTATCGTATGGGTGGCAGCTTTATTGTCGGCTTTATTGTCTTTAGAACGGTTATTTCGTGATGATTTTCAAGATGGTTCGCTTGAGCAGATGATGCTTATGCCCATCCCGTTGCAGTTGGTCGTCTTGTCCAAAGTCATAGCGCACTGGTTATTGACTGGGTTACCCTTGATTTTAATTAGTCCACTACTGGCTGTGCTCTTATCGTTAGACTTCGACACTTGGTTAGCGGTTGTCTTAACTTTATTAGTTGGTACTCCGGCATTAAGCTTTATTGGTGCGATTGGTGTTGCCTTAACAGTGGGTTTACAAAAAGGTGGAGTGTTGTTAAGCCTGTTAATACTTCCTCTTTATATCCCTATACTTATATTTGCAACATCAGCGATAGATGCTGCAGCTTTAGGGGTCGCTTATGATGGGCAACTTGCCATTTTAGGAGCAATGTTTATGGGTGCGATGACTCTAACCCCATTTGCGATAAGCGCAGCTCTACGAGTCAGTGTGAATTAATTTTTAGATAGTGAACTTATTACACTTACCTAACTCATAGAGTCCGGTAAATAAGCAAATACAAAATAATAATAATCACAGCTAATAGTTGTTGTGAGCAATATGAAGTAAGAGTGAGAACATATAATGTGGAAATGGCTACATCCCTACGCCAAAGCAGAGGCTTCATACCAGCTCGCTGGTAAACTTCTGCCATGGTTTTCAATTCTAGCGTTATTCTGCCTATCTGTAGGTACGGTTTGGGGCTTAGCATTTGCTCCTTCGGACTATCAACAAGGCGATAGCTTTAGAATCATTTATATCCATGTTCCATCTGCAATTTGGTCTATGGGCGTATATATGTCTATGGCAATTGCGGCTTTCATTGGGCTTGTTTGGCAAGTTCGCTTATCTGATATGGCAGCTCTTGCAATGGCGCCTATTGGTGCGGTATTTACCTTTATTGCGTTATTAACTGGCGCTGTTTGGGGTAAACCAATGTGGGGTGCATGGTGGGTATGGGATGCACGGCTAACTTCTGAACTTATTCTTTTATTCTTATACCTTGGTGTGATTGCTTTACACCACGCATTTGATGACCAAAAGACAGCCGCGAAAGCCGCAGGCATTCTTGCGATCGTTGGTGTGATTAACCTACCTATTATTCATTTCTCAGTTGAATGGTGGAATACGCTTCACCAAGGCGCAACAATCACCAAGTTTGATCAGCCTTCTATTTCATCTGATATGTTATGGCCATTACTGCTTAATATCTTTGGTTTTGCCTTCTTCTTCGGAGCTCTCACTATGGTTCGTTTTCGTAACGAAATTATCTGTAAAGAAAGCCATAGACCTTGGGTCCGTAAACTTGCCGCTGAAAAAGCACAGTAAGGTAGATTATTATGTATTTTGAATCCCTGAGTGATTTCTTTGCAATGGGAGGCTATGCCTCTTATGTATGGAGCGCGTTTGGAATTACCTTTTTATCGATGTTCATTCTTATGATTGTAAGCATGCGTCGTGGAAAACAACTACTCAATGAAGTACAAGCAAAAGTCGATCGCCAAGAGCGAATTGATGCAGCGAAAAATATGGAGAACACTCTATGAATCCGAGACGTAAAAAGAGGTTAGGCATAGTACTAGCAATCTTTTTTGGTATCAGTGCGACAATTGGTTTAATGGTCTATGCACTTAACCAGAACATGGATTTGTTCTACACACCGACTGAGCTTGTAAACGGTAAAGATGGTAAGAAACCTGAAGTAGGGCAGCGTCTACGCATTGGCGGAATGGTTGTTGTAGGTTCAGTGAAACGTGACCAAGAATCTTTACGCGTAAGTTTTGATTTAGCTGATATTGGTCCCAAAGTTACTATTACTTACGATGGCATTCTTCCTGATCTATTTCGTGAAGGGCAGGGTATTGTCGCTCAAGGTGTATTAAAAGACGCCACAACTATCGAAGCATTCGAAGTACTTGCTAAGCATGATGAAGAATACATGCCATCTGAAGTTGCTGAAGCCATGAAGAAAACCCATGAGCCTCTGCAATATTCAGAAGAGCAAACAAAAGGAGCATATGAATGATCGTTGAGGTCGGCCATTTTGCCATGATCCTATCATTAGGGTTGGCATTATTATTAAGCGTTTTACCTTTGTATGGCGCAGCGAAAAACAACACAATGCTAATGAACACCGCAAGACCTTTGTCTTGGGGTATGTTCCTATTCTTAGCTGTGTCGTTTGTCATTTTGTGTTATGCCTTTTATACCAACGACTTTACTGTTCAATACGTAGCAAGTAACTCTAATAGCCAATTACCTTGGTATTACAGAATTACTGCAGTTTGGGGGGCTCATGAAGGTTCATTACTGCTTTGGGTTCTTATCCAAGCGGGTTGGACTGTTGCCGTTGCTACCTTTAGCCGCGGAATGCCGCAAGAATCGGTTGCTCGCGTATTGGCAATTATGGGTTTGATCACAGTAGGGTTTTTACTGTTCATCATCGTTACTTCTAACCCATTCCTACGTACTCTTCCATTCTTCCCAGTTGATGGTCGTGACTTAAACCCGCTTCTACAAGATCCAGGTTTAATCATTCACCCACCAATGCTTTACATGGGGTATGTTGGTTTTTCTGTAGCGTTCTCTTTTGCTATTGCCTCTTTAATGAGCGGCCGATTAGATACAGCATGGGCTCGCTGGTCTCGCCCTTGGACAATCGCTGCGTGGTTATTCCTAACGCTAGGTATCTCTCTTGGTTCATGGTGGGCATATTATGAACTTGGCTGGGGTGGCTGGTGGTTCTGGGATCCAGTAGAAAACGCATCTTTCATGCCTTGGTTAGCTGGTACAGCACTAATGCACTCATTAGCGGTAACTGAAAAGCGCGGTACATTTAAGGCGTGGACAGTATTACTGGCTCTTTCAGCATTCTCATTAAGTTTATTAGGTACGTTCTTAGTTCGTTCGGGCATTTTGGTTTCTGTTCACGCATTTGCGTCAGATCCAGCTCGCGGCATGTTTATCTTAGGTTTCTTAGTATTTGTTATTGGTGGCTCACTACTATTGTTTGCTGTAAAAGGCGCGGCAGTCCGTGTGCGTGGTAACTTTGATCTTGTATCAAGAGAAAATGCTTTATTAGGAAACAACATCATACTCATTGCTGCGCTTGTCGTTGTATTAGTGGGTACATTACTGCCGTTAGTTCATAAACAACTTGGTTTGGGTTCCGTTTCAATTGGCGCACCATTCTTTGATATGTTGTTCTTCTGGTTGATGATTCCATTCTCGTTCTTGTTGGGTATCGGTCCTCTGATCCGTTGGAAGCGTGACAACTTATCTAAGCTTGTTAAACCTATGCTTATTTCAGGTGTTGTTTCACTGACACTCGGTGGTCTGCTGATCACAGTTCTAGCTGAGCGCTTTAATGGTACTGCTTTCACTGGTTGGGTGATGGCAATTTGGATCATTTCCATGCACGGTTTTGAGTTACATGAGCGTGCAACCCATCGTCATACTTTCTGGAAAGGCGTGACTAAATTGCAACGTAGCCATTGGGCTATGGTGTGTGGTCACCTTGGTTTGGCAGTGGCTGTTATTGGTATTGCTATGGTTCAAAACTACAGTATCGAAAGAGATGTACGTTTAGCGCCTGGTGAAAACTTCCAATTGAATGAATACAACTTCTACTTCTCTGGTGTACGAGATAAAGACGGCCCTAACTATGATGGTTATATTGCTGACTTTGAAGTTACTAAAGAAGGTAAATACATCAATACATTGCATGCAGAAAAACGTTTTTACACAACAGCTAAGTCAATGATGACAGAAGCGGCAATTGATAGAGGCGTTACTCGTGACCTTTATATTGCAATGGGTGAACGTTTAGACGACAACAAGTCTTGGGCTGTGCGTATTTACTACAAACCGTTTGTTCGCTGGATTTGGGCAGGTTCAATCATTATGTCTCTAGGTGGCATTATTGCAATCACTGACCGTCGTTACCGTTTTCGTAAACCATCGAAAAAGCAAGAAGCAGTAGAGCAGGAGGCATAAATGAACAAGAAGATTCTATTTATCCCACTGGTTGCATTTATGGTGCTCGCCGCCATATTTGCTACGCAACTGGTTCGTAACCAAACTGGGGATGATCCTACCAAATTGGAATCCGTCCTGATTGGTAAAGAAGTGCCTGAATTTCGATTAGAAGACTTAGCAGAACCTGGCAAGTTGTATGATCAAGCTGTATTTAAAGGTGAGCCTCTGCTACTGAACGTTTGGGCGACTTGGTGCCCAACTTGTTACGCAGAACATTCATACTTAAACCAGCTATCTGCGGAAGGCGTAAAGATCATCGGTCTGAACTACAAAGATGATCGCACTAAGGCTGTGGGCTGGTTAAATGAGTTGGGTAACCCATATCTGATCAGCTTATTTGATGGTGATGGCATGCTTGGTTTAGATCTTGGCGTTTATGGCGCACCTGAGACTTTTCTTATTGATGCAAATGGCATTGTTCGTTACCGCCATGTAGGGGATGTAAACCCTGCAAATTGGGCTGAAACCTTGAAGCCAATGTACCAAGCGTTGTTGGAGGAAGCGAAATGATGAAACGTGCTTTATTCGCATTACTTGCCACTTTCGCTATTTCTTTTACGGCAACGGCAGCTATTGAAGTGTATGAGTTCGATACTCTAGATCAAGAGCAGCAATTTAAAGACTTAAGTAACACTCTGCGCTGTCCTAAATGTCAGAACAATACCATTGGTGACTCTAATGCGGAACTCGCACAAGATCTTCGCCAAAAAGTATATGAAATGACAAAAAAAGGGCAGTCAGAGCAAGAGATTATTGATTACATGATCGCTCGTTACGGTAATTTTGTGACTTATAATCCGCCGCTGACACTAGCGACATCTATTCTTTGGGTCGGTCCTTTTTCTGTCATCATCTTAGGTTTTGGTTTGATCATATTGAGAAGCCGTAAGACCAAAGCAAAAACTGCTGGCTCGAAAAAGAGTTGGGATGAAGATAAAGAAGCTCGCTTAAAAGCACTGCTAAACGAGAAGAACGACGGAGATAAAGAATAATGACCCTTTTTTGGATTTCTACGGTTGTTCTAACTCTAGCTGCAATTGCCTTGGTTGCTGTGCCTTTCTTGAAAAGAAAAGCGAACAACGATGAAGCACTGCGCGACGAATTGAACAAAGCTTTCTATAAAGATCGCTTGTCAGAACTTGAAGTAGAAGCGGCTGAAGGTTTGGTGGAAAACCAACAAGACCTGATTGCCGATCTAAAACAATCACTGCTTGATGATATTCCAGCAGAAGTTAAACAGCAGAAAACAAAAACTTCTATTGTTGGAGTACTTGTACCTTCAATACTTTTAGTTGTGTTGATTTCTTACGGTATGTACTACAAGTTCGGAGCGGCGGATAAAGTCCTTCATTGGCAAGAAGTGAGCTCTAACTTACCTGCATTGTCTAAAAAACTAATGTCGGGAAATGGTGATGTACTAAGTGATGATGAATTAGAAGACTTAACTCTAGCGCTTCGTACTCGTCTTCATTACCAGCCAAAAGATTCAACTGGTTGGTTATTACTCGGTCGTATTGCCTTAGCAAATCGTGATGCCGGGACTGCAATTGATGCAATGGCGAGAGCATACAAGCTAGAACCTGAAAATAAAGACGTTCAACTTGGTTACGCGCAAGCATTAATGCTGTCTCAAGATGAAGCTGAACAAAATGAAGCCCGTTTATTACTGAGCCGTTTGATCAAAAACGATTACGTTGATATTCGAGTGTTCTCTTTATTGGCTTTTGATGCTTTTGAAAGACAAGACTACGCTGGCGCTGCTAAATACTGGAGCATCATGCAACAGATGATTGGTCCAGAAGACAGCCGTTATGAAATGTTGGCTCGAAGTATTGAAAGTGCGAAAAAGAAAATGAGCCCAGCAGAAAACGCGGTAGCTGGTAAAAGTGTTGCAGTGACATTAACGCTATCTGATCAAGTGAATGCTTCGCCTGAGTCAGTGTTAATCGTATCAGTTCATAGTGCAGATGGCTCGCCAATGCCTATTGCTGCTGCTCGTTACCCGCTTGGCAGTTTTCCTCGCACGGTTGTGTTGGATGACGGAAACAGCATGATGCAAGGTCGTAACCTTTCTAGCTTAGATACTTTAATGGTTAGAGCAAGGTTAGACAGTGATGGTAATGTTGCTACACGTGATGCTGATTGGTACGGTGAAAGCGAAGTTGTAGAACTTGGTGCACCAGTAACCGTTATTATTGAGAAACAATATCAATAGTATTAAGCCGTAAGCATTCCGATTCCTATCGAAACGGTATAAACTTACGACACCAATTGAGGTCAGCGATTGCTGGCCTTTTTTATTATTCAGCCACCTTATGGAAAAGGTCATATGACGACACGTTTTTTGAGATTAACCTGCATTGCTGTTACTGCGAGCTTTGCTGTAGGTTGTTCTAGTGTTCCAGAGCAAGAGCCTGAAAATACTGCAATAGAAACAATAGAAACAATAGAAACAACAGAAGCTCAAGTTGAACCTTCACACCCTAATGACCCTTTTGAAGGTTTTAACCGAGCTATGTGGGAGATTAACTATGAGTATTTGGACCCATATTTGGTTCGTCCTGTATCTCTCGCCTATGTAGATTATACGCCGGTGCCTATTCGTAGTGGTATTTCTAACTTCCTTGCAAACCTTGATGAGCCAGCAAGTATGATCAATAACTTGATCATGGGTAATGGAGAAAAAGCCGTCGATCACTTTAACCGCTTTTGGATCAACAGTTCGTTTGGTCTATTAGGTTTGATTGATGTCGCCAGTGCCGCTGGCATAACTAAGTACGATGATAAGTCATTTTCAGATGCTGTCGGTCACTATGGCGTAGGTAATGGACCTTATTTTATGGTTCCGGGATACGGACCAGTTACGACTCGTGAAGTGACAGAGCAAGTTGATGGTTTATACGCACCATTGTCCTTGATATCTTTTTGGGGAAGTTTAGGCAAATGGGCATTTGAAGGTATGGAGAAACGAGCGATGGTCGTGCCTCAAGAAGCTATCCTTTATGACTCTCCAGATCCATACGCATTGACGCGTGAAATCTACATTCAGCGTAGAGACTTCAAAGCTGAAATAGAAGTCGAAGAGTTTGATCAAGAAGAAGAAGACTTCCTTGATGATTACCTTGATGAAGAATATTAAGCTGATTGTTTGCTCTTGAAGGGTAACCACTTAAAATAAAAGAGGCTGATGAAATCATCAGCCTCTTTTTTGATCATATTAAACTTTTGATTACCTTAAACTAAGATAGCTTAGAGTTCTTATTAGAAACGGTAGTTCGCTTGAACACCTACAAGCCAAATGCTGCCTGTCACTTCACCTTCAAACGTCCCGCCAAATGGTGCTGAAGTCGCATCGTCTTCAACCATGCTTGCATCTTTCGCTAGAATGTAAGTGAAACCTGCATCTAATGAAAGTTGCTCAGACCATTGGTAACCTGCACCTACACTTAACCAAGTACGATCTGTTTCTGGAATGGTTGCAGTGCGGTGTTCGTCACTTACAGCTGAAGTGTCGTAAGCGATACCTGAACGTAACGCTAGTTTTGGTGTCATTTGGTAAGTTGTACCAATCGCAAAACGGTAGTTGTCTTCCCAGTTTTCTTGCTTTATTTCTACGCTGCTTTCACCTGGGAAATCAGCAACAAGTTTTTCAAAGCTGCTCCAATCTGTCCAGTTGATGCTGGCGTGGATAGCAACTTTCTCTGTGATCTGGTGGAAGCTTGCAATTTCAGCAGTGGCTGGCAATGCTAGGTCCATAGAACCACTTTTGTGTGCACTTGGATCGGCTTGATTGAAGCCAAGACCTTTAGCGTAGCCTTCAAGTGTTAATTCCACTTCAGACTTGTAGGCAAAACCAACACGGTGGTCATCATTTATTTGCCATGCTGTACCCACTTGCCAGCCCCAAGCCTTGTCATCACCTTCCATATATTTAAGAGGTGTACCTGCAGGTACTTGTACTAATGAATTTTCAGTTGAAACAGCACCAAAGCTACCTTCCGCTATTACATAGCGAATACCGCCACCAACAGAAACATTATCTAGTACTTGGTAAGCAGCATTAAGGTTTAGTTCCATGCTGATAACGCTAGCTTCATTACCGTGGTTTGCACCGCCAAAGTCAGTACCTAAATCAGTTTCCATTCCGTAGTTTGTGCCAGCAGCAAAACCTAATGCAAACTTATCGTTGTACTTATGAGAAACATAAAAATTTGGAATTACAGCACTGTGTGCAAAGTCACTTGAACTTGATGGTGTTGTGTTGCCCAGCATCGATGTGGATGTGCCATCAATATCGATATTTGGGTCAACATAAATTGCACCAACAGAAACTTGAGTACCTTCAAGATAAGTCAGCATTGCCGGGTTACGCCATTGCGAACCTGCATTGTCAGCCATTGCTGCTTCACCCGCATAAGCTCGACCTAAGCCGGTTGCAGAGTATTCTGCAAGTTGGAAACCAGCAGCTTGCGTCACTGTCGAAGTTGAAAGTAAACCGAATGCCACTGCGGCAGATAGGAGAGTCTTATTTGTTTTCATTATGATGTTCGCTGAACTATTAATTTTAAGTAGCGTGATTTTACGTTTAGAGTCTTTACTTTAAAAATGAAATTCGAATAAAACAGTGTTTTAACGATTAAATTATTAAATATGGGTGATTGGTAGATTATTTAACTGAATGTTTCATGAGTGTTGCAGGTTTTCAGCGTACACTTGTGCCTTAAAATGGGCTGTGCAGGCTACAGTTGTAAGCTTAAATAGTTGTTGGAAGGGGATTCTAGGCAAAGAAGAGGGCCGCAATGCGACCCTTAATGTTTATTAGCTGAAGCTTAAGTTAGAAGCTGCGGCTGTATTGTAGACCCATCAAGATTGCATCTGCGTGCGTTGTAGCACTTACAGAAGATAGCTCTACGCCTACTACTGTTGACTCATTTACTTGAACGTCATCACCTAGTAGGTATGTGAAACCAAAATCAATATTTGATTTATCGTCAATATGGTAAGTAAGACCTGCTGAGAACCATTGGCGATCTGAATCTGGTACCGAAATAGATGTTAGTTCATCTTGAGCACTTGTGTCATACATGTAACCGGTACGAAGCGTCCAAGTATTGTTTAGGTAGTAGGTACCACCAATCGCGTAGTGCCAGCCATCTTGCCATTGGTACTGTTTCACATATGAAGAACCAAGAGGCGAGCCTTGCAAGTTTTCGAAGTCGATTTGGTCAAAAGCGCCCCAACCGATCCACTGTACTGAGTAGTGTACTGCAAATTTCGTGTCTTCAATTTTATGGTAACCGGAGAATTCAGCCATATCCGGTAAAGGTAGAGTGATCTCTTGCCCTTTATCATCTTCAGCAGTTAACTCTGGGCTATAGCGGTAAGCAAAACCAAAGCGGTTATTTTCATCAAGCTCGTAAACCGTGCCTAGGTTGAAACCCACAGCCCAGCCATCAGCTTTATCAACATTGACTAGATCGATGCCAGTTACACCCGGTATAGTAGCACTTCCGGTTCTTTTCATCGTACCTTGACCATAGATAAGGTCAAGACCAGCACCGAAGCTCCACTGGTCATTTAAGCGGTAAGAACCAGCAAGACCAAAGTTAATGCTCATTACGTCTGTAAGACCACCGTATTCAGTCGCAGTATAATCGCTTTCAAACTCAGTTTTTGTACCAAAGTTTGAGTAAGCGTTCACACCCCAAGCAAACTTATCGTTTACAGGAACGATTAGGTGGATGTTTGGGGCGATAGATGTATCACCAACATCATCGGTGTCTGCTACTGAAACAGAGCCACTACCTAACGATGAATACGTAGTATCTTTAACTTCAATCATAGAAGTAATGCTTTCGAAACCCAGTGACAATTCAACACTATCAAATAGTGCCATTGCCGCTGGGTTACGAGCCATAACAGCAGCGTTATCGGCGATTACTGCATCACCAGCAAAAGCACGGCCAATACCGGTTGCTGATTGTGCGTTAAGTTGGAAGCCTGCCGCCATTGCTTGCGAAGAGGCTAGTGTAATTGTTACTGCTAAAAGAGACTTTTTAAACAGACGCGTTTGCTTAGTCATTATTATTTCCTTTTTATTCCGCCTCTAATAGGGCGATTTATTTGAGCTTTTGCTCAATATGGGGCTGATCCTAGACCGAAGTATACGATATACAAATCCGACCATTTGATATTTTGAGGGGAAAATTACGGAAGTGGCGTCTATCTGACAGGAAAATGGTGATAAATCTCGTTTTTTAGAGTTCATACTCTATTTTTAATTAGTACGATAAATGGTTTGGGTGGGTTGTATTATAAAAAACCCGGCTTCATCTTGCATAAGCCGGGTTTATAGTGCTATTTGTAGCGAAGAGCACTTAACTCATTGGTTTTATTATTTTAGCCAGCTTTTCTGCTATTTTAGATACATCTTCATCTTTCTCGCCAACTAAAATAAGGCTTGAATCATCGATAGGGGTAACAGACCCCGCCATACCTTCTTCAGTAAAATCGAGCGGTTGTTCACTCGGTATACCGGTTAGAAAGAGTGTTACTTTCCCTTTTTCACCCTGAAAAACCATGTGCATAGCGTTTGATTTACCAAATCCACAATGGTTTAGGTAATAAACGTGATATGGAAAAGCTTCATCAAATTGAAAGGCGAATGGGTTCATTTTTGTATTGATTTGCTGAGACGTAACTTGTTCGTCTAAAATACTGACAAAACTTTTTTCATTAACTACATGCTTCATGGCCGTATCAGTTAGGCTTGCTTGCGCTGGTGGTATCAAAACATTGCCCCAGTTTACTTGCCCAACCAATAAACCACACATAAACGCAACAGAAGCGGCTAATCCCATGGCTCTTTTGGCAAAGTTAGGGCGTATTACGTTGCTTTCTTCACTTGATGTTTGGTTGAAAAGAATGCGGTCGGCTAAATCGTCGGGTACATCCACTTTCATTGCGTGATGAATTTGTTTATCAAGTGATAAAACATCATCCAGAAATTTACTGTTTGTTTCATGTCCAGTCAGTGCGTCAATTATGTCTTGATCACGATGTTTAGGATCTGACAAAACGCGACGACGAAACTCTAAATCATCCATTATGTTGCCCCCTTACTTTTTCTTCGGAATCAAGCATGTCTTTCAGCTGATTACGAGCTCGGAATAAACGTGTCATTACCGTATTTTTATTAAGGTCGAGTATGTCGGCTATCTCATCACCACTGAAACCACCAATAACTTGGAGGAAAAGTGGTTCTCGGTAATCGACTTCCAGTTTCATGATCTGAGCTTGTAACCATTCGTGTTGATGGTATGGGTCATCGCTGACTTTAGCATCATTGGTGTGGTCATCTATATCAACTAGATCAAATTGTTTGCGTTCAAAGCGGCGCGCATTTTCTCTTCTCAAAATCGTAATGAGCCAAGATTTTGCGGCTTTCTCATCTTGCAGGCTATCGAGTGACTTCCATGCCCGTAAGCACGTTTCTTGTACTAAATCTTCTGCAATGCTTTTGTCTTTACATAACCAATATGCATAGCGGAATAGGTCACCGTGATAAGCACGCACAAGTGCTTCATATTTTCTTTGTTTGTCCATATCAGAGTTGACCGGGGTATTTGCCGGTTTCTTTCCGAATATTTTCATTATCGACACATGAGCCTCCATTATCGCTCTGCGGATAGATTGTTTTTTACGTATTCATGGGTTGGAAATCGTAAAATCGCAATTAAAATTGATCTACTTCAAAATCTGAGCTTTCGAACAGGCTATAGTACACCTTGTTGTCTAGTTAGTCATTTATGGCTAGCGTGTTGAGCAAGACAACACTTCCTTTTGAAGGCTGACTTTACTTTCTCCTAATCAGGAAACTGATTATTTCAATTGGCGCTTAGTTAATTGCTTTATATACATTCCGACCACACAGCTTTGTGTGGTTTTTTTTTGCCTGAATAAAATACAACCCAGTACCATTATTAATTAAGCACTATGGCTAATTAAGCACTATGACTAATTCAGTAGTATGAGCTTAGGCAAACTCCCAATCTAACGACTTTCCCTTCGTGTACTCGCATCACGTTTATTTAAACGTCCGTTTGATTTAATTAACAACTTGTTTACAATGCTTCAGGTCAGACCTCTTAAACTCAAGGAGAAACCATGGGCATACAGGAACTCAAAACTCGCTCTGGAGAGCGTGTTGCCGTAGTAGCCGGACTAAGAACCCCTTTCGCTCGTCAGAGCACCGAATTTAGCCAAGTGCCTGCGGTAGACCTAGGTAAAATGGTCGTAAGCGAAATGCTTGCACGTACTGATATTGATCCTGCACTCATTGAGCAAGTGGTCTTTGGTCAAGTTGTGCAAATGCCTGAAGCTCCCAATATTGCCCGCGAAATTGTGCTTGGCACGGGAATGAACATTCATACCGATGCTTACAGTGTGACTCGCGCATGTGCTACCAGCTTCCAAGCTGCCGTCAATGTAACGGAAAGTATCATGGCGGGTAGCATTGATGTGGGTATTGCTGGTGGGGCTGATTCTTCTTCTGTATTACCTATCGGTGTGTCTAAGAAACTTGCGGCTAATTTATTGGCTTTGAGCAAGACGAAAACTCTTGGGCAAAAACTTAAAATACTCAAAGCTCTATCTTTTAAAGATCTTATGCCCGTTCCACCTGCGGTTGCTGAATATTCGACTGGTTTGTCTATGGGGCAAACAGCCGAACAAATGGCGAAAACACATGGTATTACCCGTGAACAGCAAGATGCTTTAGCGCACCGTTCTCATACTTTAGCTTCTCAAGCTTGGAAGGAAGGTAAGATACAAGGCGAAGTGATGACGGCTTTTCCTGCACCTTTTAAAAAGTCGATATCTGAAGATAACAATATTCGCCATGATTCAACGGTTGAAGGGTATGCGAAATTGCGTCCAGCATTCGATCGCCAATATGGCAGTGTGACTGCGGCAAATGCGACTCCTTTAACTGATGGCGGTGCTGCTGTGATGTTAATGCGAGAAGGCAAAGCCAAAGAATTAGGTCTTGAAATTATGGGCTATATCCGCGGTTACGCATTTTCGGCGATTGGCGTAGAAACCGATATGTTAATGGGACCCTCTTACGCGACATCTAAAGTGCTTAAGAATACTGGCTTAGAACTCGAAGATTTAGATTTGATTGAAATGCATGAGGCATTTGCTGCTCAAGCATTAGCAAATGTGAAGATGTTCGCTTGTGATAAGTTTGCTCAAGAGCATTTAGGGCGTTCAAAAGCGATGGGCGTCATTGATATGGATAAATTCAATGTGCTTGGTGGCTCTATTGCTTATGGTCACCCATTTGCGGCAACTGGTGCGCGAATGATGACTCAAACACTGCGTGAATTGAAACGTCGCGGTGGTGGGCTTGCGCTTAATACTGCGTGTGCGGCTGGTGGCTTAGGTGCAGCTATGATCTTGGAGGTAGAATAATGTCTACGGTTATCGACTCATCAACAGAAAGTAATTCAACAACAGCGGCTCAAGTAGAAAAAGCCTTTAGCCTAACCATAGATGAACAAAACCTAGCATGGCTGGCGATTGATGTTCCCAATGAAAAAATGAATACGCTACAAGCGGCTTTTGCTGAAGAAATGCAAGTGGTTTTCGAACAGCTGAAAGAAAAGCAAAGCAGCATTAAAGGCTTGATTGTTCACTCGCTTAAACCTGACAACTTCATTGCAGGTGCTGATGTTCGCATGCTTGATGCATGCCAAACGGTTGATGAAGCTGAATCATTAGCTCGTCAAGGTCAGGATATGTTTCAAACCTTATCTGACTTACCTTACCCAGTTGTCGCTGCTATCCATGGACCATGTTTAGGTGGTGGCTTAGAGCTAGCATTGGCGTGTGATTACCGGGTTTGTAGTGATTCAGATAAAACTCGCCTTGGGTTACCTGAAGTTCAATTAGGTTTACTTCCAGGCTCTGGCGGTACTCAACGTTTACCTCGTTTGATTGGATTATTACCATCGTTAGATTTAATTCTGACGGGTAAGCAGTTACGTGCTAAGAAAGCCAAAAAATTAGGTGTGGTAGATGCGTGCGTCCCACAAACTATTTTGCTGAATGTCGCTAAAGATTTAGTCGAGAAGCATGCTTCTAAAGGTTCAGGTAAGAAGGGCGGAAAACGTATTGCTTCTAAGAGCAAAGCTTCCACGAAAGAGAAGATGATTTCTCGTAACGGTCTTGGAAGAAAAGTGATCTTTGAGCAAGCCGCGAAGAAAACGAATAAAAAGACCCGTGGTAATTACCCTGCCACTGATGCCATCTTAGATGTGATTCGTTACGGCTTAGAAAACGGTTTTGAAAAAGGCTTAAAGTACGAAGCGAAGCGATTCTCTGAATTGGTTATGACCACTGAATC
The DNA here is from genome assembly GCF_013114625.1 of Vibrio sp. 99-70-13A1. Classification (GTDB taxonomy): domain Bacteria; phylum Pseudomonadota; class Gammaproteobacteria; order Enterobacterales; family Vibrionaceae; genus Vibrio. The sequence goes on along the minus strand of NZ_VTXD01000001.1, from coordinate 353,712 downwards.
TAAAGCTCTTCGCTCTATATTCTTTGCGACAACTGAAATGAAAAAAGAAAATGGGGCTGACGCGAAACCAGCTTCTGTTCAAAAAGTCGGTGTTTTAGGCGGCGGCTTAATGGGCGCGGGCATTAGCCATGTGAGCGTTGCTAAAGCGAAAGTACCAGTCCGAATTAAAGATGTTTCTAATGATGGCGTTTTGAATGCTTTAAATTACAACTTTAAGTTATTTGATAAACAACGTAAGCGTCGAATTATCAGTAAGTCAGGGTTAGAAGCGAACATGCTCCAACTTTCTGGTGGTATTGATTTTACAAGCTTTAATCATATTGATGTGGTTATCGAAGCTGTTTTTGAAGATTTGGATTTAAAGCAGTCGATGGTGGCGGATATTGAAGCGAACGCAAAAGTTAATACTATCTTTGCGACAAACACTTCTTCATTGCCGATCCATAAAATTGCAGAAAAAGCGGAACGCCCAGAAAACGTAGTAGGTCTACATTACTTCAGCCCAGCAGAAAAAATGCCTTTAGTTGAAGTTATTCCGCATGAAACTACCTCTGATGAAACCATTTCAACCGTTGTAGCATTAGCGAAGAAGCAGGGTAAAACACCGATTGTTGTTAAAGATACGGCAGGCTTTTACGTTAACCGTATTCTAGCGCCATACATGAATGAAGCTGCGCATTTGCTTCTGGCTAATGAACCTATCGAGAAACTAGACAGCGCATTGCTTGATTTTGGTTTCCCTGTTGGACCGATTACTTTGCTTGACGAAGTCGGCGTGGATATTGGCGCGAAAATCATCCCGATTCTAGTGAATGAGTTAGGTGAAAGGTTCCAAGGACCTGATGTGTTTGACGTCCTGTTAAATGATGGTCGTAAAGGCAGAAAGAGTGGAAAGGGCTTTTATACCTATAAAGGTAAAGACAAAGAAGTGGATAAATCCGTTTATAAGCTTCTGAAATTACAGCCTGAACCAAAACTGAGTGATAACGACATTTCATTGCGTTGTGTACTTCCAATGCTCAATGAGGCAGTTCGTTGTTTAGATGAAGGTATCATTCGTAGCCCTCGTGATGGGGATATTGGTGCAATCTTTGGTATTGGTTTTCCTCCATTCTTAGGTGGTCCATTCCGTTATATGGATCAAGTTGGCATCGAGTCTTTGGTTGAAATGATGAATGATTTCGCCAAGAAATATGGAGACCGATTTGCACCTTGTGATGGGTTACTCACAAGAGCCGGGCTTGGTGAGACTTTTTATAAGTAGTCATCGGATGGTAAGTGATTGACCTAGAGGTAATGTGTTAATCACTGACCACGTTGAAATACGCCAGTAAAATGAAAAAACGCTTATATACTTTTAACTAGAAAGAGTATTGTAAGCGTTTTTTATTAAATCAGATTTAAGCTGAAATGATCATCTCTGGTGAGCGAATGGTCAAACTTTACTTTTTATTTCCAGCCAGCAAGCCAGTTTTCTTGAGCTTTTAGAATCGTCCAATCAATGGCTTCTGCTCTTTTAGACATCACAGCTTCAATTAAGCAATGTACGACTTCATCTTCTTCAAATTTCACTTCAGTCACTAAAAAGTGCTTCTCTTTTTTAACTGGATTGACCGCCGTCCACTTGCTGTTTAATAGTTTCTTAGGATTGATTTGATTCATTTAAGCTCCTTATTCGCGAGTGATTAGCTTACTGGTATAAAATAGCCCAGTAGCGTAAACCGCTCGCGGATGTAACCAGCTCACTGACGTAAACTGATATTACTGGTTTTCGATGTACGTTATATACGTAGCGATTTCAGTAAGTGTTCAATTTAGGTTGCTTAAATCATGTGTTTTTAATTTACTTAACAATCAGAACTACCCTAATTCACAGTCTTTAGGGCGAAGTTGAAATTCATCAATTGATCCAATTTCCACCCCAACTGACAGAGCTTCATCTTCATTATGGGCATTACCTTGTGTGTGCATAATCAAACGGTTAGCGGTTCTGGGTTTAAGCTCGTTGACGACAAAGCGGATCATATCTGACCGTGTAAGTGTCTTTAAGTTTTCTAACACTCGTTCGCGCTGGTCAAACTCGGAGTCTTTATTGCCTATTGCCACCCATAAACGTTGAGCTCTTCCACGTAGAGTGGTGTCAGGTGTCGATATCTGGTTCCACAACCCACGTTTACTGCTGTGCCATTGATACTCGTTTAATTCCAGTAATACCATGTAAAAGGCATTAAGAAACTCATCGATTGAGCTAATTAAATCTGCCGGAGCAGCATTTGGTGACTGCACATACAGAACAATGCCAGGGTGACGGTTAAGCGGTAAATTCCCTGTCCCCACCATGTACCCAAGTTGTTGTTTGGTTCGAATTTCGTGGAAGAAAGTGGCGGACATTAAATGGTTGGCTAGGGAATAAAGCGCAATATTTTTTGACGAAGCATCAGGGCATTGGTAGTACACAACAATTGCAGAGTCATCTTGATTACATACGACTTCGCGTTGGAAACTACCATTTTCCCCGAGCATGACTAAAGGTCGTAGAGATTCTTCATAGGCTTGGTTTTGAACGCGTAGGGCGTCTTTTAGGGTAGTCGCCATATTATGTGCATCGGCTCGCTGCCAATCGCCATAGACAAACATTTCGACATGTAATTCAGCCAAGATTGCCTGAACAAATGAAGATAGTTCATCGACCTCAATGGTTTCTAACGCCTCAATGAGAACAGAATATGGAGGGTTGTTTGGTTGCAGCATACCTGTCATTGCATTAAATAGCTGAGATATAGGGCGATCTTGTGCTGAATTTCGCCAATTGCGTAATAGTTGTTGCTCGATGGTATCAAAGCGAGTTGCGCTAAAATCTCGTGCAGCAAAACGTTTTAATATCATTTCTAAAAGCTGGGGCTGTTTCTGACTGAAACCCGAAAGCGTCAGTGTTACTCCGCCTTGATGGGTATACATGTTGTATCCCATGCCTGCAATTTCTGCTTGATAGGTTTCTTTTTCCAGAGAATCGAGGAACATCTCGACACATAAGCGAGTTTTCACGATATTTCTAGGGCTAGCAACAGAGTGTGGGCTGTCGATCGCTACATAGACCACGCCTTTCGGTACTCTAAATTCGGTATCTTGTAGATGCCAAAGAGAAAACCCCTCTAACTCTTCAATTAATTCAGGCTGAGATTGACCATTTTCAATTGCTGCTGGTTCAAGGTCATAACAGATAAAAGGGTTTTTACTCGGCAGTTCAAATTTCCAGCTTGGGTTAATTTGAGAAAATTTTAACTGCTGTTCAGAGCTAAAAGCTTGCGTTGAATAAGGGGTGAAATACCACTTAGCTTCGTGGTCATACCCTGTTTCTTTATTGGGGTTAGAATCATGGGCAACCAGAGTTGATCTCAGGTTCTTTACGGTAAAGTATTGGAAAATAGAACGCTGAAGGTCATCATCGTAATGAGACATTTTATAGTCGCCATACACAACGTCATCTTCGGGGTAATGTTGCATATTCATCACTAAATGACTGGCAACATCGAGTGGGCGAGACGGTTCTTGAAAGCGAAAAGCAGATTCTAATACTGCGCGTTTTTCAAGGTAGCGCCACTCTTCCATTCCTTGTTGTTCAATTAACTTTATATATTGGAATACGGCTTGAGTAATATCATCGACTTTTGATAAACCTACAGGGGTGAGAGTAGCGCTGATATTGAAATCTCGATAGTTACTGCCACTTGCGCCACCACCTGCGGAAAGGGAGGTCACCCAACCTTTATCTTTTAGTTGCATCATTAAGCTGCCTTCGCCTTCGTAGCCAAGTAAATGCGCAAAGAAAGAAAGTGGTTTCGTGCTGTAGTGCTCATCCATGCAAGGCATAGGAAAGTTTAAAATGAGTTTCCGTATTTCTTTGACTGGCTCAACAAATACTTGAATGCCAGTGCTGCCTTCACCAGTGATAGGTTCCGAGATAGATTTATTTTCCAGTTGATGGTTACTAATTTCAGAAAATCGCGATTCAACCCAAGCCTGCATCTCATCCAGTTCTTGGTTTCCTGAAAGCGTTAGGGTCATAAGATCGGCAGAATAGTTTTGCTGGTGGAATGCTAAAATTTCTTGTCGGATTGATTGACCATCACGATCACCTAAGGTTTCGAGGTTACCTACGGAGAATTTGGCAAACGGGTGGGCTGGGTTAACAATTTCTTTGTGGACTTGATATAAGCGGCGAGAGTCGTCATTGAGCTTCATTTTGTACTCAGATTCAACGGCTTGACGTTCTTTGTCTAACGCTTCTTCATTAAACAAAGGTGCGGTGAAAAACTGAGAAAAACGGTCAAGTGCAGGTTCAAATGCATTCAAATCGACATCAAAGAAAAAACAGGTGTGTTCTGTTCCTGTCCACGCATTGTTACTGCCACCATGTTGGCTAATGTAACTTTGAAATTCCCCAACCTTCGGGTACTTTTCTGTACCTAAAAATAGCATATGCTCTAGGTAGTGTGCTAAGCCTTCTCTGTCTGCCGGATCATCGAAATGACCGACATTTACAGCCAATGCCGCCGCTGCTTTTTGCGCGTTGGGATCTCTTACCAGTAAGGTGCGTAATCCATTGGATAAGGTGAGATAGCGATATTGATGTTCATCGTTAGGGCTTAAATGCACAAGGTCTCTCCAGAGATTTTTATTCTTAAATTATGTACCTGATACAAGTGGGTGCAAATCTTGCAGTCATATTTTGAGATATAAGTGCGTTTTGAAAGTGTGGAAGCATCCTAATAATGCTTTCAATATCTTTGATCAGGTATTTATTTTCTTATTATTAAACTTCTTTTTAATAGATTGTTAAGAAAGTCGAACTCTTTGGCAAGCGACTTGATATAATTATTTATATTGATTGAAGTTTCTCAATATTGAGAGTCAAAAACGAAGTAGCGAATTCGCCTGTTATGACGATATATGAGAATGCTACATAGATAGGATAAAACATGAAAATATTCATTATGCGCCACGGTGAAGCGGAACATTTTGCGAACTCGGATGCAGAAAGAGCCCTAACTAAACGTGGCAAAAAACTGTCTTTGACCGTAGCACAAGCAGCTGCTGAGCAAGGCTATAGTCAATTTGATAAAGTGCTGGTTAGCCCATATTTGAGGGCGCAAGAAACATGGCTAGAAATTTCTCAGGTGTTTAATGCCAATAAGGTAGAAACCAGTGATGAGATCACTCCATATGGTGTGTCTGACGAAGTGTTTGATTTTACCTTAGCATTAGCTGAAGTAGAGAAGCTAGACAGCCTTTTATTTGTTTCTCATTTACCTTTGGTTGGGTATTTAACTGCAGAGTTCGCTACAGGCATGACTCCACCTATGTTTCCACCTTCAGGCATGGCTTGTATTGAATTCGATTTAGAGACTCGTAAAGGTGAATTGCTTTGGAATATTAATCCATAAGCTTCAGTTATAGTGTCTTTTGGGTTTAGGTATCTAAGTGTCGATTTGGATATCGAAGTGGACTGAATGTGGTCTGTTTTACTCTGCCTTAGCTTTAATTTGATTTAGCTTGAACCTGGCTTAGCGCTAATCAAGCTGTGGTTTTAAATGAGCCGCTTGGCTTTTATGACGATTAAACAGAAGGGGCGCATCAGTGATTGATGCGCCCCTTCTTTATTCTTTGGGTCATTGGTTTTCGTATCGGTTAACGGGCGTGAGACCTTTCGTCAGGTTACTTGTCTGGTATCGATAACAAAACCAATAATGCACCATGACCGCCAAATTCAAGAGGGGCTTGGTGGAACGCCATTACGTCAGGATGTTGCGCCAGCCATAACGGCACTTTTTGTTTCAATATGTGCTTGCCAATTCCGTGTTGAACACATGCACACGCCACACTTTCTTTTATGCAATGGGCAATCATTGCACCTAATTCACGTTTCGCTTCTTGTTGAGTCATGCCATGCATATCTAAATAAACATCTGGCACATACACACCTCGACGCAACCTTTTGACTTCATATTTAGACACATCATCACGAGCATAACGAGTTGGTCCATCATCACTTAAGTGAGGAATGAACTCATCCGAGAAATAGAATTCACTGTCACTGGCTTGTCTTGCTGTCCGAGTAATTTCTTTTTGCTTGGTATTTCTTTTTGGTTGCTGGATTATGGTATCCTGTTGCAACTTTTTAACGCCCTTTACTGCATCGTTGAATAAGGCGAAATCGTCATCAAAGTCGGTGTCTTTTTTGCTCATCAGGTTATGAATTCTAATTTGAAACGTAATTAGCAGTATTGTAGCGCTTTTCGGAGACAATTTTGGATAAGATTTTTGTAGAAGAAGCGGTATCAGAACTACACACGCTTCAAGATGTAATTCGTTGGACTGTGAGTCGCTTTAACGCTGCTGGCCTATTTTATGGTCATGGTACTGATAATGCGTGGGATGAGGCGGTACAACTTATTTTACCTACTCTTTATCTGCCGATTGATGTTCCTTCGCATGTTATGAACTCTCGCCTAACCAGCAGCGAGCGTTTACGTATTGTTGAGCGTGTTATTAAGCGTATCAATGAGCGCACTCCAACGGCTTACTTAACTAACAAAGCGTGGTTCTGTGGTCTTGAATTCTTCGTTGACGAGCGTGTACTTGTGCCTCGTTCTCCAATTGGTGAATTAATTGAAGCGCAATTCCAACCTTGGTTAACGGAAGAGCCAACACGTATTATGGATATGTGTACTGGCAGTGGCTGCATCGCAATCGCATGTGCGCATGCCTTCCCAGACGCTGAAGTTGACGCAATTGATATTTCAACAGACGCGCTACAAGTGGCTGAGCAAAACGTACAAGATCACGGTATGGAACAGCAAGTGTTCCCAATTCGCTCGGACTTGTTCCGCGATCTACCAAAAGAAAAGTACAACTTAATTGTATCTAACCCGCCTTACGTAGACGAAGAAGATATGAACAGCCTACCAGATGAGTTTACTCATGAGCCGGAGCTTGGCTTAGCGGCGGGTACTGATGGTCTTAAACTGGTTCGCCGTATTCTGTCTAATGCACCAGATTACCTAACTGACGATGGCATCCTTATCTGTGAAGTAGGTAACTCAATGGTTCATATGATGGAACAATACCCAGAAATTCCATTTACATGGATTGAGTTCTCTAATGGCGGTCATGGTGTATTCATGATCACTCGCGAGCAGTTAGTGGCTTGTGCTGATGAGTTCTCTATCTACAAAGATTAGATATCTATAGCTTTATGGCTGTAATTTCGGGCATTAAGCCGCAGAGATTTAGCAGTAGAAACGAAAGTTAATTATTAAAACGTCATGCCAATGCATGGCGTTTTTTTATGGAAGAAAGAAGTCAATGCAATTAAGGCTTACTAAATGAAAGGTTAATATTTAGTTGATCAATATGCATACTTAACACATATTGGTGTTCGATTATTGAACATTCAGTGAATCATGGAGGATTCATAATGGCTATAGAAACGTGGGTATACTATTTCCTTGCTGTGTTGGTATTAACAGCATCACCGGGCCCAAGCTCGTTATTGTGTATGACAAAAGCAGTACAATCTGGCTTTAAGCTTTCGGTATTTACTGCGTTAGGTAGCTTAACGGCTATTTCAACTATTCTAACCCTTTCATTTACTGGTTTAGGCGTGATTATCTCTTCATCAGAATTGGTGTTTAATATCATTAAATGGACGGGCGCGGCATATCTTATTTATCTTGGCTGGCAGTCTTTGCGTTCTTCTCAGCAAAGCTATGATCAACTTTCTTCCGAAGATACTCCCTCGAAAGGCACTAGCAAGCAGCATTTTCTTAGTGGTTTTATTGTTGGTGCAAGCAACCCAAAAGCGATTCTATTTTTTACCGCGTTGTTTCCTCAGTTCATCGACCCCACTTTAGCGCTAATGCCTCAATTTATTGTGTTTGCTACAACGTTTGCTGTAATGGAACTTTCATGGTTATTGCTTTATGCCTATCTAGGTGCGAAGTCTTCCAATTGGTTATTTGCACAAGGCAGAGCCAAAATCTTCAATCGAGTGACAGGTGGGGTGTTCATCAGTGCTGGTGCTTTGTTATCAACGACGAGTCGCACTTAGCTATGAAAGTGAGAAATTATTGCTAATGTGACAGAAAATTCTTGATGCTGTAATAAAAGGTTAATATTTATATGCTTGCTGGTTTGAGCGTTATGCCGATATATTATAGTTACTTACTCAATTCTCTAGGAGAGATATATGCAGCATCAAGAAATGATTCAACATAGTAATTTTGGCGTTATTAGCCGCACTTGGATTTTCGCAACTTTGTCTCTTGTAGGCATTCTGGCGTTAATGTAATCAGACATAATGTAACAACGACAATGTAATTATGATGATTTTTCGATTTATACGCGTATTACCATCTCAATTTAGTTTTTATACATTTTCCAACCTTTCTCATCGATGTGGCTTCTCTCACTAGGTTAGCCACTTCTCATTTATCTAGCCTGATTCTACTCATTTTAACCTTACCCGCTTTCACCTCGTAAATTTCACACCCAGCAGTCGGAATTAAGTTACTTCAAGCTTAACTATTTCAAGCACTATCAATTTCAAGCACTATCAATTTTAGGTTCTATCTATTTCAAGTTTAGCCTCTTTAGCGGTTTCAAGAATGACGGCTTCAATAATTGTTATTAAAATGTGATAGTCTGGCACGAATTGTTTCATCAAGAGTGTTACTCATGTCTATCTGGGATTCTATCTCTGTTAATAACCGATTCAGTGAACTTCCACGTTCCTTTTTCACTCCAGTTCAACCCACTCCACTCATCAATGTTCAATGGCTTGCTTGGAATCAAAAGTTAGCATTAGAGCTAGGCTTTCCTGAGTTTGACCCGTGTTCGGATGAGTTGCTTTCAACCCTTTCAGGCACAAGTGAACCCGCTCCATTTTTCCCACTAGCGATGAAGTACGCAGGTCATCAGTTCGGTTCTTATAACCCTGATTTAGGTGATGGAAGAGGCTTGTTATTAACACAAGTGGTTGCGAAAAGCGGTGAAACCTTCGATTTACATCTCAAAGGTGCGGGTAAAACCCCTTATTCTCGAATGGGAGATGGGCGAGCGGTGATTCGTTCAACAGTAAGAGAATATTTATGCAGCGAAGCAATGGCTGGATTGAATATCCCTACCACTCGTGCGCTAGCAATGATGAGCAGTGATACGCCTGTCTACCGTGAAAAACAGGAAAAAGGGGCGTTATTGGTTCGGGCGAGTGAGTCTCATATACGTTTTGGGCATTTCGAACACCTTTTCTATACCAATCAAATTGCCGAGCATAAGCTATTGGCAGATAAAGTTTTGGAATGGCATTTTCCTGAATGTCTTGAAGACGAAAAACCTTATGCCAGTATGTTTAATGTCATTGTCGACCGAACGGCTGAAATGGTTGCATTATGGCAAGCGAATGGCTTTGCACATGGTGTAATGAACACAGATAACATGTCTATATTAGGGCAGACTTTTGACTATGGACCATTCGCGTTTCTTGATGAGTATGACCCTCGTTTAATTTGTAATCATTCAGACTATCAAGGGCGTTATGCGTTTAATCAGCAGCCAAGAATTGGCTTGTGGAACTTGTCTGCCCTGGCACATTCATTGTCACCATTAATTGATAAAGCTGATCTTGAAGCGGCGTTAGAACAGTACGAACCACAAATGAATGGTTATTTCAGCCAGTTGATGCGTCGTAAGTTAGGGTTACTCTCTAAGCAAGAAGGTGACAGCCGCTTGTTTGAATCTATGTTCGAGTTGATGTCGCAAAACAGAGTCGATTACCCAAGGTTCTTTAGAACGCTGTCTAATTTAGATACTGTGGATTCTCAGGAAGTCATCGATCTCGTCTTAGACCGAGACGCTGCCAAAATGTGGTTGGCAAATTACTTAAAGCGTTGCGAATTAGAAGACAGTTCAACCCAAGAACGCTGTGAAGTAATGAGGACAATAAACCCTAAGTACATATTGCGTAATTATTTGGCACAGCTTTCGATTGATAAAGCTGAGCAAGGTGATACCAGTGATATTGAAGCGCTGATGGTGGTACTAGCCGATCCATACAGTGAGCACCCTGATTATGAATACCTAGCCGCGCTACCACCTGAATGGGGCAAAGGGATGGAGATCAGCTGTTCTTCTTAATCTAACTCTTGTGCGATTAGCTTATGGAACACTTTTACTTTGTTGATATCTTTTACTGCGTCGAACTCGCTATTTCGAAAGTTTTGATAATTGTGTTTAATTTTGCATCTTTTCTCAGCGAATGACGTCTTAACTAGTATAAAAGATTTTTGATTGGAGAAGACCATGTTTGCAGTAACACCTAGTGATAAGAATATCAGCGATAAATTCATTAAGCATGACAGCCAAATGCTGAATCAACTATATGGCAGTGAAGATCTGGTTCCTTACTGGATTGCCGATATGGACTTTCCTATAGCATCACCGGTTACACAAGCCATGCAGCAATTGGTAAACCGTGAAACGTACTCTTATGAATTTGATTCTAAAACGGTGTTCAACTCGATTTCAGAGTGGAATAAACAGCGTCATAATATTTCGTTGAACCCTGAACATTTTGTGCAGGTTCCTGGTGTTTTAAGTGCGATAGCTTTATTGATTCGCGATTTTACCCAAGAAGGCGAAGGTGTCTTGATACAAACGCCGGTCTACCATCAGTTCCGTCGATTGATTGAGTCGGCAGGGCGTAAAACAGTCAATAATACGTTAAAAATTGAAGACGACCGCTATGTAATGGACTTTGAGGAGTTTGAACAGCAGTTACAGAGCGGTGAGGTCAAAATGGTGCTGCTTTGTAACCCGCACAACCCAGTGGGTCGAGTGTGGACTAAAGAAGAGCTAGAGCGATTAGTATCGATAGCGAAAAAGTACCAAACACTAATCATCAGTGATGAAGTGCATGGTGACATAGTTTTTGAAGGTTCAACCTTTACTAGCATGACCACATTAGGTTATGACAACAGCTTAACTATTATCGGTTCGCCTGCTAAAAACTTTGGTTTGAATAGTATCTCAAATGGTTATATTTACAGTGACAACCAAATACTTCGTGAGAAAATAAAAACAACGGCGACTTCTATGTCAATTGACCATGGAAATGCTTTTACGACATATGCAACGATAGCGGCTTATCAACATGGTCAGCAGTGGTTTGATGAATATTTAAAGTACACTCAAAACACTCGCAACTGGATTGTTGATTTTGTCGAGAAACAGCTCCCGAAAGTAAAAGCATACACTCCTGATGGGACGAATCAGGTTTGGTTTGATTTCTCAGGGTTAGGCTTGGAGCCCGATGATTTAAAAACATTATTGACCCAGCAAGCAAAAATGGCACTGACGCCTGGAACGTGGTTCGGTGAGCCTAATGAAAACTTCTATCGAATGAACTTTGCTTCACCGTTAGAACAAATACAAACCTCTTTTACTTTGCTGGAATCTGCAATTAATAAGCTTTAAAAGGCAATATTTGAAGGCATAGTTGAGAAATAATAAGAGAGGTTAACTCGTTTATAGAGCCTCAAAGAGTTGTTGTTGACAGTAACTGTCGATATAAATCTTCTAAAGGCTCTATAAAGCTGAACCATAACAGCGTAGGATTCAGCTACTTTAGATCAAATACTAGGTTGCACTCCGGTGCATAGACAGAATAAAACATGAAACTAACAGCAAAACCAGCGGCGAATAACGCTTTACTTATTTCCATTACGACACCGGATTTTAAAGGTGACGAAGCAAAAGAGTCTCTTGCCGAACTTGCTCGCTTAGTGACAACCCTAGGGTTTAAAGTCGTCGGTACTCAATCGCAGCACCATAACTCATCTCAAAGACAGAATGTGTTGGGTGCAGGTAAGCTTGCCGAAATTGCACACCTAACCGGTTATCAAGGCTCTATTGAAGAAGCAGAAGATGAAGACTTTATTGATGAGTCGTTTGATTTTAATGCTGAAATCGATGAGCTAGATTTTGATGATCTTCCAACGGGCAACTTCCAATACGGTGCCGCTGATGTTGTGGTATTTGACTGTGATTTAAGCCCATCTCAAATGCGCACTGTTGAGGCGAGTTTGGGGGTGGAAGTATTTGACCGTACTGGCATCATCATCGAAATCTTTAGCCGTCACGCCCGTACTCGTACAGCTCGTCTGCAAGTTGATATCGCTCGTCTAAACTACTTAGTGCCACGACTTCGTGAAACGGCTGAGGGTGATAAAGAGCGTCAAATGGGTCAGGGTGCAGGTGAAACTTCACTAGAGCTAGACCGTCGTAACGTACGTGACCAAATTGCTGCGCTTAAGCGTGAGTTGGTAAGCGTACAAGATGAAATGAAGACCCGACGCACAAGACGCGCGGAGCTTTTCACTGTTGCTTTAGTTGGCTACACCAATGCCGGTAAATCTTCGATGATGCGTGCAATGACCGCAACCGAAGTGGTGGGTGAAGATAAACTGTTCGCAACACTAGATACTACGGTTCGTGCACTTCAGCCAATTACTCAACCGCGTATCTTGGTTTCAGATACCGTTGGTTTCATCAAGAAACTGCCACACGATCTGGTTGCTTCATTCCACTCAACGCTAGCAGAAGCGCATGATGCTTCACTGCTTTTGTATGTGGTTGATGCTTCTGACGTTTCATTCCGAGCTCAGCTTGATGTGGTACACGATGTATTAGCACAAGTGGGCGTTGAAGGCAGCGAAAAACTATTAGTGCTGAATAAGTGCGATAGACTGAGTGAAGAAGATCAGTTAGCGCTTATTGAAGAATTCCCAGACGCGATGCTGACGTCAACTCGTGATCCGTTAGATATCACTAAACTGCACAAATACATTGTTGGTGTTGCAGAAGAAGGCATGATCGAAGAAGAGATCACCATCCCTTATTCTGGACAAGGTATCATCGGTGAGATTCGCTCAAACATGAGTGTGGTTAAAGAAGAGTACGACTACGAATATATCAAATTAACGGTTCGTTCAAGTGCGATTGATTTAGCGCGTTTGAAAAAGCGTATGCAGAAATCTTAATCTTTTAGCTAGCTTAATAAGAATGACCAAAAGAAAAGCGACCCGTTGAGGTCGCTTTTTTTATTCGTTGAGCATAATTAACTCTGTATTGAAATGCCTATGCCATTCTCTGCGTCGGCTTCCAACGTGCTAGTTCTGGATCAAGCTTGATGCCTTGTGAAGTCAGCAGGTTAACACGAGCTAGATACGCAGCGCCGTGCATTAGGTGCTTAGCAAGATCAACGGCATTGCGCTGTTGGTAATCATCTAGATAGCTGTCTTTTGCCCATGCGTTGAATGCGCCAAGTGCAGGGCCAGCCCATACTTGGTAATCCATTTCACGACCTTGTTCACCTGTGTTTGACCAACGGCTAGAAAGACCCAAGTACCAACGGAAAATCAACGCCATTTTACGTTTCGGGTTGCCTTCAGCACGTTCGATCTGTTTAGGGTCGCGCTCGTTAAAGTGGGCCACAGTCCCTGCCCAAATATCATCTAGTGTTGAACGGAAGACTTGTTTCTCAAGCTTTAAGCGTTCTTCAGCTGGAATCGCTTCAATCGAGTCGTAACGTGTGTATAGCTCATACAGTTTGTTGGCACGCATTGGGAATAAAGTGCCGCGTTTAACCACTTGCAGTTTCACACCCATTTCGAACATGTCTGCTGCCGGAGCCATAGTCACGTCAGCCATTTCAGTTGTTGAAAGCAGCTTACGTGTGTGTTCGCTCGCACCAGCCTCAACACACGCTTGGTTAATAGAGCCAGTAACAATGTATGCCGCGCCCATGTTAAACGTCGCTAGAGCAGCGTCAGGCGTACCTACGCCACCACCACAACCGACACGCAGTGGAGTTTTGAATTGATACTGTGCTTGAATCTGCTCTTTTAGGGCAAGAATCGTTGGCAGCAGAGTTACCAGTGGGCGATTATCGGTGTGACCACCAGAATCGGCTTCTGCGGTAATGTCATCAGCCATAGGAACCAGCAGTGCCAGTTCCATTTGTTCTGCTGTGATTCGACCTTCATCAACTAGAGCTTGCAGCATTTTCACAGGAGCAGGCTGCATGAACTTGCTCGCAACTTCAGTACGGCTTACTTTGGCGATTACCTTGTTGCCGATCTGAATCTCACCTTGTGCATCGCGGCTAAGACCTGCAGCACGGTAGTGAACGATTTGCGGTGTTAAACCTAAGAATGCTGAAGCTTCAACTGTTTTCACTTTGTGCTTCAAAAACAGCTCAACACTGCCGCGCTCTAGAGCGGGTTCGCTTGGGCTGTGAATCAGGTTAAATGCGTAAGGTCCGTTTGGCAGTGCTGCTTGAATACGGTTGATCGCTTGTTCAACGCGAGATGGGATTAAGCCCGCCGCGCCAAATGAACAAAGAATGCCAGCTTGACCAAGCGCAATCACCAACTCTTCAGATGAAATGCCGTTTGCCATTGCGCCCGCATAGTAAGCATATTTCACGCCGTGGCAGCGACGAAAATCTTCGTCGCCTAGGCTTTGTGTACCAAGAGCAGGAGCAAAGGCGCTAACAGGTTGGCTGTTCGCTGAGCTTGCTGAATCGCCCGATGCAATCTCGGATTTTTGGCTTACGCCTAAGCCTTTTTCTGGGTGGTTTACTACGTAACAAGCAAGGCTTAAATCTTTCAAAATTGTCGACATTGTCGCGTTATCAAAGTGAGTTGTGCTCTCTTTAATCTGCCAAGGCCACGGAGATAGCTTTTCGTTATTGATTGTAGTTTGAGTTGTCATAATTATTTCTTTCCTAGTCCCGTGTCAGGCTTATGCTTCTTCGATGCAAATCGCGATGTCTTTCACTTCGTAAATACGCAGACCATCTTTGCTCAGGTTTGCGTCGCCAACGATGATGCGTTTGCCGTCTTCGTCTTTAATCGCAGTGATGTGGACATCAAGAGACATTTGCTTGTTCAGAGGGTTAATCTGACCACGGTATTTCCATTTCACTTCAGATTGGATTTGACCAAACTTAGGATTACGGAAGCCAGCGCCAAGGTCTTTGTTTAGCGCATAGGTTTGCATCAGTTCGATGATCGCTTCGACCCCTAGAGAACCTGGCATTACCGGATCTTGATGGAAGTGGAACTGGAAGAACCAATCGCTTGGGTCAATCGTACGTTCAGCGTATAGGTAACCAAGACCGTCTTTACCACCATCGCTGGTGATCTGCACTGTATCGATAAAGTTCAAACGACCGCCAGCCAGTTGGTAGTGCTCTTGCACTTCACCAGTAGCAGAAACAGGTGCATTGAAGTAACGCGTCGTTTTGTCTAGTAGGTTGATGTTTACATCCGGCGTGCGGTTGTTATCAACGTGCCAAGGGTGAGTCACTTTACCGTTGTCCAAACCAAGTTGGTCTTTCAGTGCTGCGCCTTTGAAGTAACCAAATACCGCTGTACCTTGGTAGAAAGGCACGCCGTCAGTGCTCAGTTCGAAGCTGAAGCTCTGTACGATGTTGGTGCCCATCATTACGGTTGAAAGCAGACGAGAATCATTGGTGATCGTTTTGCCACGCAAGTCGACGTTACGCAGCATTTTGCCACTACCATCTAGGTTACGGAAAAACAGTTCTTCACCTGGGAAGCCAAGCGTGGTGCCCATGTAGCCTGAGATGAAGCCGTTTGGCTGCAGTGAAATCTCCATCAATACCGAGTAAGGCATTAGGGTTTGGTGGCTGTTTTCATCAAAGTACCATGCATTTTCTGGCACTTCGTACTCTGCGATACACGATGAAGGCTTCTTGAAGTCGCCACGCTTACCGTCGATCTCAACAACACGAGTAGTTAGCTGTAGGTCGCCACACGGAGTACGTGGTGGAATCATGCCACGGTAGATAGAGAAGTCAGGACCGAAACATTTCTCGATATCGCCGGTTGCGAATTCGAACATGTGGTAAGGCGTGAACGGAACCGTATCGGGTGTGCGATTTGGGTAATCTGGAGTCACCGGAGCTTCAACGTGTTGAAGAGGAACGACACCTTTGTTTGGTGCAGTTTCTAGGTCTTCATTTTGAGCCATAAGTGGCGCATTTGCTGAAGCTTGTTGGTTCACTGCTGGCGTATGACCCAAGCTTTTATGGTTCAAGTTTTCGATAACAGGGGTCGCGACAGCTGTTTCTAAAGAAGGCAGGTAACGAGTACATTCGTCGTCTTCTTTGATCATCACACCCAAGTTTTGGAAATCAACAATCACTTTGCCGTTCAGCAAAATATCGATGTTAGCTTTCGCGTATGGGCGAGGGCTTAGACCAATCTCGGTCACTTCCATGCGGTACGTCAGTTCTGCCGATTGTGGTAGAACTTGACCACGACAGCGTACTTGTTGAGGGGCATTTTCAAGCGGTTGGAAACGACCATTTTGAACAAGCGTGTGCATGCCTAGATGCATCATGAAGAATTGCAGCAGTTGACCACAACCTTCCGCCATCAAAGAGCCAGCCATTACTGAGTCATCTTTGAAGTGACAAGGGAAGTACCAGTGCTCAGGCTCTAGCTGCTTATGACCTTCAATCAGACCAAGTCCCCATGTGCCGCCTTGCGGTTCAACACGGCTAACCTTTTCGATCATCATGAACTTCTCTGAGCTGAAGCATAAAGAAGGCTGGTGGCTATTGGATTGGTGAGTCGGGCCAAAACACTCTGCAATGTTGGCAGTCAGTAGATGGCGCAGTTCTTGGTGGTTAAACTGAGTTTTAGGGCAGTGCAACATAGGGTCGAAGCGTTGCTTAGTCGCCAGCTTACGAGTCTTGATTTCATCTTCAGTGTGAATCACGCCTTTACCATCTGCTAACTCTTCATCAGTGAAGAAGCCCGCACAGCCGTTATCCATTTTCAGGATCATCTTGTCGCCAACGAAACACTCGTACGAGAAGAAGAACAGCAGCGTGTCGCCATTACGAGCAAAGTTGTTGATTGAGATGTCGTAACGCAGCGTATCGCCACCACGAGGCAAGTCGCCAAGGAAGGTCAGCGTACAATCAAGTAAGCGATAAACACGCTCGCCTTTGTTTTCGAAGTCAATGCCTAGGTAGCTGATCAGCATTAGGTCACACTGACCGGATTCTACCGCTACAGCCCAAGGGATCTGACCATCAACAAGATACGGTGCATCAACTGGGATGTCGTATTCAGTAGTCATTGTGCTTGGCTTGTATTCGTTCACTGTCGCGTTCAGCTTAGTCACACGAGAAACCAATAGGTAATCGGTAGTTGGCAAACGAACGCGGCGCGAGTAGCTATCGATGATCGCGTAATCAGGGCCAAATACATTGGCGATATCGCCTTCCGCGTATTCAACCAGATCATCGTAATCCCAGATACATGGTTTACGGATAGGTTTTACTGGTGCTGGCGTCGCAAGTGCATTTACTTGTGTTGACTGAACCTGAGTCGGTTGAGCTTGAACAGGCTGAGCCGATGTTTGTTGACCAGCCGTTTGTTGACCATTCGTTTGTTGAATAAGGGCATTGTTCTCTAAACTTGAGCTATCTAAACCAGACGTAACTGCGTTTAGCTGTGCTTTTAATAGTGCATCAGCCATCTGCATGCCTTGGGCACGAGTATGCAGGAATGCTTTATGTACTTGCTGCGCTGCTTGCTGGTTCTGAGCAAAAGCTTGATTGTGTGGTGTTACAGACGGCTGTAATGCTGCGTCCGTATTAGCGTCGATTTGAGACGCGCCATTTTTAGCGGATAGGACATGAGTCATATTGCTGTGGTTACCTGTTAGCTGACTGTGGCGAGTTGGCGCCAGAGTAGGGGATACTGATGTAGGAGTTTCGATTACTGGCTCTACCGCGCTTTGCGCTAATGCTTTCTTCTTTAACTCTTTTTGCGCAAGGGTTGCTTGAATGCTTGCTGTCGTTGGAATCGACGCCACTCTTGCTGCTTGTTTGCCAGAAGCTTTCTGCTGAATCGCAGCCAAGTTGGTCACTGGGGTTTGGGCAATATGTTGATAGATATCGCGACCACCAAGAGTCACTTGCTTAACCAATTGACGTTTAGCATCGCTCGCCAGTCCATTACTTAAACGAACGGAAAGTGACTGAGATTCAACACTCGATTGGCTTAGTAGCAGCTGTGAACATTGTCCTTCGCTGATGTTGGCAACAATCGCGTTCTTAGATCTGACATTTGGATTCAGAGACTCAAGGTTCAGGTTGAGCAGGCCGTGTAGCAGGCTTGCCATGCCAGAAGCTGCAGAGCAGTGACCAACACGTTGACTCGCTTGAGTCGTCCTTGTGCTCGCTAAACTTAGAGACGAAGACTGATATGACGAAGACTTAGGTGCATGGTTAAGCTCAAGCAGAGAAACATCGTTCGAGCTCATACCGACTTGAGTCAGTAACTCATCAGAAACGGCGTTGTTATTCTCGCTTGAACCAAAGGCTAGTGCGTTGATGCTGCCGTAAGCCGTATCTTGGTTGCTAGTTACTCGACCTTCTTCCACAAGAACAATCGCACCTGCGCCTTCACCTACATTCCAACTGCCGTCTTGCGGTTGTCCGAATTTTGGAGCAAGCGACACTGGGCTGACGCTGTTCTTCAGAATCACATGTTCTGCACTGCCACTAAGGTCAACGGCTGCAATCACAACGGCGTCCATCGATTCTTGCGACATCAGGTTTTGCGCGACATCAATACAACGTGCAACCGACTGTTCAGCGGCTGAAATCGTAAAGGCAGGGCCGTTAAAGTCCCATAATGAAGAGATGCGCGAAGCCATGATGTTGCCGATGAAACTGGTGTATTGGTTCAGCTTGGCTGCGTCCATCACACTGTCCATCGCGATGGTTTCTAGTGATTTGTATTCGTCTTGTGTTAGCTCTATACCCATGTTGGCAAAGCTGTCAGCCAATTGGCTATGCAGGTTTACGCGTCCACGGAATTGGTGCATCTCAAGCTCTGTTTCCATCGCTACCAGTACTGCAATCTTTTGGCCTGCTACAAGCTTGGCATCTTTGATGGCTTCGTCTGCAACTTTCATCAGTAGCAACTGCTGAGAGATTAAACGGTCATCTTCATTAGGCGGCACTTTAAAGCGTAGGAAATCGAGATCGAATTGTTCGATGTACGCTCCATTTGGAATACCGTGTAAACCAAACTGATTCAGTAGCTCTGGATGTTGGTCTAAGCCTTTCCAGCGCTTCTTAGGCAAGGCAATGAAAGCATCGTTGTTGGTTTCAATCGCAGTGCTTAGCGCATTGATGCTTTGCAGAGAGCCGAAGTGAGACGCGAGACCAGTAATGCTTAAATTAGACGGCTGTAGGCTTGGAGACGCTGACTCTAGAGTCCGGTTTACATGACAGGTGTCTGAATACGCTTCAAGCAGTAAGTGAGCATTACAACCACCGAAACCAAATACAGAAACACCCGCGCAGCGCTCTTGGTTACCTGCTTTACTTGGCCAAGGTTGAACCTGCGTTGGCAGAGTCTGTGATCCAAATAAACCTTCTGGTGAAGACAGTGGCTTGTCCAAATTAATACTTGGAGGAAGCACGCCTTCTTTCATCGCAAAGATCATCTTCATGATCCCTGGCATACCTGCCGCAGTCAGTAAGTGACCGAGGTTTGACTTCGCAGAGCCAATCAATGGTGGGTTAGAATCATTCAATTTGTCAGCAAAGAAACGCTCCATTGAGGTTAACTCAACCTTGTCACCTAATGGTGTGCCGGTTGCGTGACACTCAATCACTTCAATGCTGTCTGGTGTTAGGTTTGAAGCCTCGTAAGCGCGTTCAAAGGCTTGGACTTGTCCTTTGCTATTTGGGCTTAATACGAACTGGCCACGGCCATCGTTCGACAAGCCAATACCGCTGACAACTGCGTAAATATTATCGCCATCACGCTCTGCATCAACCAAACGCTTTAGGACTAAAACACCGGCACCTTCGCCAGCAAACAGACCTTTACTGTTGCTATCAAACGGAACCGATACACCGTGGTCTGGGTAAGCGTGGAAGATCGAAAAACCCATGTTGATAAAGAATGGGTCAGCACCGGATACCGCGCCTGCCAACATCATGTCGGCTTTGCCTGTGTTCAGGTAATCACACGCTAACTTCAATGAATACACTGAGCTTGCACATGCTGCATCTAGGCTAAGTTGCACGTTGCCTAGACCCAATGCATCAGCCACTAACTTAGAGGCATTATGTGCCGCTGCACCATTGATCGGGTTGAGGTCTTGAGCGGTTTCATTGGTTGGTAGCAGTGAAAACTGGTCATTAGCCAATTTATCTTTAAGTGCTTTCTCGACCACTGAGTGATACATCGGCAGAAATAGGTCGTTTGAGCGTGTGGTTGGGAACGAAAGGGCACCCATGATCACGCCTGTGCGCTCTAAAACATCGGCATTTAAATGAATGCCTGCGTCGACTAACGCTTTACGACTGGTATCCAAAGCCCATAGGAAGCTTTGATCTACGCCGTTAAATGATTCTGCTGTTAAGCGGTAGCCATCGCTATCGAAATTGAAGTTTTCGATGTAGCCGCCTTTGTCACAGTAAAAGCGGTCTGATTCACCTTGAACGCCCTGATAGCTTTCAGGTTTAGCACCTAACTTTTCAGCGTTTAATGTGGTTCGAGAATCTTTTTTATTCAGCAAGTTTTGCCAAAAGTCTTTTGGCGTATCAGCTTCTGGGTATTGGTTCGCAATACCGACAATCGCGATCTTATTGCACTTCACTTGCTGTTTGTTCTGAGCCTGATACTGGTTCGATTGAGAACTCATACTAGCTCTCCTTGATGATTCACTGGGCTGCCTTGAGATACACCACGTAATTGCTTAGCGGCGGTGATCTGTTGTTCTAGCCCTTGAATAAGGGGCTCGACAGACAGTGGAATTTGATGAGTAATGAGCTGACCAATGCATTTGATGAGCGTGACAACATCGTCACCGCCTTTAGCATTGGAAGCGATTGTGCAGTACTGGTCGGCTACGTCGTCGCTACGATTGATCTTGTCGATCAATGTGCTGGTTTGACGATCGGCACCTACTTCGACAAACAGGCGAGCACCTTGCTGACGCGCACTTTGGATCAACGCAGTGAAATCCAGCGTCGAACAGAAAGTGTCGGCAATCGAAATGGCGATGCTGTCGCTGTCGATATTGATTGGTGCGCCCGTCGGTAGACCTGCTGCGCTGATAAAGCGGATATGCTTTGGCAATTCGTCGAACAGTGGTTGCGTGTAAAAGTCACGCACTTGGCTATGTTGGCTCAATGCTGGTGTGGTGTGCATTGCGGTAACACGATTCGCGGCAATGCCACGTTTACCCAGTTTCTTGAGTAGTGCACGACATGTGCTTTCACAACCCGCCAGTACGCAAGTGTCACCTTGGATGATAGCGAGATAAGCACGTGAAAACTCTGGTAGCAGAGCCTCAATCGTTTGTGCATCACTGCGAACCACAAAGCTATTCCATTGGATGCTTTCGTCGCTGTTTAACTGCCAATCTTGACGCACTGCGGTGAGTTCGCCAGAAATAGCCGTGGTGAAGATAGGGCTAGTTTGAGTCATCTCAATCAGCGCATGTGGGTTCTTCCAAACATTTAAGCTGGCCCACATTGAAGCTTCACCCTTGGAGTAACCCAAAGCGAAATCTGGCTGTACTTTGAATTCATCACACAGCAGTTGTGTTAACAGATAACTGCTGCCCACACCGGCAATTGCCAGCTCACTGAGCGACATTTCTTGCGAGTCTTCGGCGTAGGTTTTGTCAGCCTGCAGCATCTCTTTCAAGTTACCTTCACGTTCTAAACGAGCGAATAACTGTGGGAAATGGTGGTGAAACTCGCGCAACATGCCGGGATAAACCGTGCCAACACCAGGGTAAACAAATGCAACGCCACCTTTGCTTTGAGGCATCGGTGAGAAACAACTGCCCGCTGGCGTTTTGTATTGGCTATTGTCAGCCATTACTTTTGGCAACGCATTTTCTAGCGCTGTGATCTCTTGTAGTGCAGCATCGATTGAAGCCGACTGAATCACGATGTTCGCGCCAAGGTCAACATTGTGTTGAGCGCTTTGGAAGTTGCTTAGGTTTGAATGCATCAAGGTGGCGATAGCAAGTTCACGGTCTGCCGATTCGTTAACGCATTTAAGCTCAGCTCTTAGTGAGGTCAACTGAGAAACCAATTGAGCTTGGTCATTGCCAGAAACCACAAACATCAAACGCTCGCTCGATAGCAGTGGCTTTGGTTCTTGCAAACCGGTCGCTTGAGTCAAGATCAGGCTGGTGGATTTCTGGTTTTCCTCGCTGAAGGTTAACGCAGCAACACGTGCTTTGTTCGGCTCAGTGAACCAGTAATGGTTAGGTAATGAATGGCTCGGCAATGAACGGCTCGATATCGCATTAACCATATTCAACAATTCATCAAACTGCTGCGAAGCAGAGATCGTGGAGTATTGTTGTTGATGGCTTAAATCTGAAGCGGGGCGGCGTGACATCTCTAGAGCAAGCTGAACGCTATCTCCATTATCTAGATCGAGAGTTTCGGCAAAGCCCGCTAAATTGGCGTGTGGGTGGATCTTATTCTGAGCAGCATTCAGCGCACTTAACATTAACAATGATGGTGAGTGAGAATCCAAACAGAGTTTAACAGCAGTGCCTTGATTTACAGTCTCAATCGCACGGCTAAGTGCTTGATTAAAATTGCCATCGACCACAACAGCTATCATGTCTGGGAACGAGGGGAATAAGTCGGCAGAAAGCTCAGCCGCGTTTGCTGGCTGAGCTAAAAGAGCGATGCGCAATGGCATCGCTTTATTCGTAGGAACAGTCACTATGACAATTGCTCCTTTTCTGCGTTCTTAGTCGCCTCTTTCTTCGATACTGCTGAGCTAGATTTCGGCAAAAATGCGTCGTTTAAGCTCTTGCTGATGGTGACTTTTGCACCTTTCATTACTGCGCTTAAACGACCATCTTGGTGGTAAAGCGAGATATCAGCTTGCAGCGAACGAGCCGTGCTTTTTATCACGCTCAGCTCTAGCCAACCTTGGTCACCATCGTGCATCGGTGCGTAACAAATAAACTCACCGATTGCAGACGGTAGGCTTGCCGCGCCGTATTTCAATCGAGCCCATACCAACATGGCTTGCAAAAGATAATCTTCAGCAAATGGCTGGCTATCGCCAAAGCCTTGCTTAGGAATAAATGCTCCGCAGTCGCTGTTTTCAATCTGGGGCAACTGGCATTGAGCCAATAAACCTAAGTCGTCAAAGCGTTCGACTGAGGTAATACCTTGCAATCTTGGTCCATGAAACAGAGTGCCGTCGCTGTATAGAACTTGTGCCGTTGTTACAGGTGCTGAAGTGTTGGTTTCAAAGCGTTTTACTGACGCTTGTTGAACATCTTCAGACACTTGCACAGAGGCCACTTGCAACTGAGCTTGATACTGTGGTCGCCCTTGGCAACTGATCACTGCTTTTAGCTGACCTTTTGATTTAGCATCAGAAGAAAGAACCAGTTTCAGCTCTTGCACTTCATCGGTATCAAAAATCACACCTTTCAGCAGTTTGTAGTTGTGAACGCTAACGTTCACCCCTAACAGTTGCTCTGCGACTTCACGCATCCATTGGATGGCACACACTGTCGGTAACACTGGGTTACCGGCAATGCAGTGATCTTGAATGAAAGGCAATGCCTTTGGATCAAGATGACGTGTCACAGTGATGCTTGTATTCAGCGGACTCTTTGCAAGATGCACAGACTCCGCATTAAGCTTTTTTACAGCAGCTTCCTTGTTGTCAGAACCTTGCATGCTCGTACCAACCAGCAATTGAATGCCAGTTTCGTTCAGTAGTTGAGAACTAAATAGCTCTGCACCCGCCTGAAGAGGAATCACGTACACACCGCGCTCTGTAAACATACGTTTCAGTGCTGCGTTGACCATGCCACCGTCCCACGGTCCCCAGTTGAAGCTCATCACTTTTGCTTGAGGGTTACGAGCAGACAGCTGCAGAGCCGCTTTGTTTAGGATTTCGTTAGACATCGAGTAATCACTTTGGCCTGTGTTTCCGTAGAAACCCGCCGCCGAAGAGAACATCGCAATCAGTTTTAGCTTGCTGCTATCAAGACCACCAAGAACCGCTTCTAGTCCGCCCACTTTCGTGCCGTAAACCATGTTCAGTTCATCAAGTGTTTTATCTTGAATGTGCTTGTCAGCCAGTACGCCTGCACCGTGGATAAGACCTGTGATGCCTTCGAAATTCGCCAGCGTTTTTGCTACTGACTCATGGTTCGATACATCTAGGCTTAGGTATTCAGCACTCGCGCCAATCTCGTTGAAAGCGGCAAGTGCTGCGTTGATTTCAAGGCTGCTCAATACCGGTTTTAGCAAGGCATCAACTTTTTTCGGCGTTGGCTTATCACCCGTCGCTTGTAGGTGAGCGATAGCCGCTGGTTTTAGCTCTTTCTCTTGCTTGCCTTGTGCCCACTGAGGTAGCTCAGCTGAAGTAATATGCTTACTACGACCTGCAAGAATGAAGTGAGACTTACATTGCTTAGCAAGCGTCAGTGCACATTCAAACGTCACGCCTTTAGCGCCACCCGTCACCAGAACTTTGTCGCTCTTGGTGAGTTGAGTGCCTGTGTTTTTAGTTTGTGCAGCGCCTGGTGTTGTAGCAATCAATGTTGCACGACCAGATTCACCGTTTTCTGCATGGCTAAGGCCGATTTCAACCGTGTTGGTATCGATATCGAACAGTTCGCCTGTGATAGCTTCAGCTAGGTGACGAGCATCAATAGAAGCGTCAGCATCCAATGCACGGCAGAACACGTTTGACCATTCATGGCTTAGTGTCTTAGTTAGACCAGACAGCGCCGCTTGGTTAAGTTCTGCATTCGCTAATTGCTTAGCATCTAGGTAACCAAAGCCACCATCGATACGGCTTAGTGTGAAGAACACGCTACGACCAGAAACGGCATTCAGTTGGCCATTTAGGTGCTTGGCGAATAAGAACGCTGTCGTCAGTGAAGCTCTTGAGTCTGCATTCAAGTTAACCGCTTGCTCGTTGCTTTGTTTAGCATCAACGATAGCTTGTAGGTGAATGAAGCCAGCAATCACTTTGTTCGACGTTTTAAGGTCTGCTTCGATGTCGTTAATCACCGCAGTCACACCCGCATCATCGACGCTGTTGAGTGTGTAGCTTGCGATTTCACTGTTTAAAGGTGACGCGGCAGAAAGAGCACTACGCACTACAGCAACTTGAATGCCGTTAGCGGTCAACTTTTCTGCTAGAACACCGGCGTTGTGACCATCATCTGTGATCACGACACAAGCGTCTTTTGAGAAACAATCGACGAGTTTATCTGCCGCTGGTAGCTTTTTTAGCGCTACCTCATTGTGTGGAGGAAGTTCCGCTGTCGCTGTTTCTGCGATAGGCGTTACTGAATCAGCTTTTGGAGTCGCTACGGGTGCAGCCGCGGATAGCTTGCTTTGCATGTAGGTAACGATTTCACCAAGAGTACGACACTCAGCTAAGTCTTCAGGGTTTAGCTCTGGCAGTGTTGGTAGCTGGTCTTGAACCGTACCTAGAATTTCAACGCGTTTGATAGAGTCGATACCAAGGTCTGCTTCCATGTCCATCGCTAGGTCGAGCATTTCTGCTGGGTAACCTGTTTTGTCGGCAACCACTTCCATCATTGTTGATTGAACGTGAGCAGGGTTTAGGTCGTTGCTTATGCTTTCTGCAGCGGCTGTAGCTGCTACTGTCGCAGTTGCTGCGTTAGGAGCTTCATTAGCGCCTAGTTTGCTGTTCATGTAGTCAACGATTTCGCCCAGAGTACGACACTCAGCTAGGTCTTCAGGATTCAGCTCTGGCAATGTTGGTAGCTGGTCTTGAACCGTACCAAGGATCTCAACACGTTTGATTGAGTCGATGCCAAGGTCTGCTTCCATGTCCATTGCTAGGTCTAGCATTTCTGTTGGGTAGCCCGTTTTATCCGCTACTACGCTCAACATTGTGCTTTGAACTTGTTCTGCGTTTAAACCGTTTGATACTGCTTGCACTGGTGCAGATATTTGAGCAGCTACTGGAGCAGAAGCTGGAAGCTTACTGTTCATGTAGTCAACAATTTCACCTAGAGTACGACACTCAGCGAGATCTTCAGGGTTTAGTTCTGGAAGAGTCGGTAGCTCGTCTTGAACCGTACCTAGAATTTCAACACGTTTGATTGAGTCGATACCAAGGTCAGCTTCCATGTCCATTGCTAGGTCTAGCATTTCAGTCGGGTAGCCCGTCTTCTCTGCTACCACTTCTAGCATGGTTTTTTGAACGACAGCAGCATCTAGTCCGTTGTTAGCTGCTGCTGGAGCCACTACTTCCGTTTGTGCTGCAACTGGTGCAGAAGCCGGAAGTTTACTGTTCATGTAGTCAACAATTTCACCCAGAGTACGACACTCAGCTAAGTCTTCAGGGTTTAGCTCTGGAAGAGTAGGCAGTTCATCTTGAACCGTACCAAGAATCTCAACACGCTTGATTGAATCGATACCAAGGTCTGCTTCCATATCCATTTCTAGATCAAGCATTTCCGTTGGGTAACCTGTCTTCTCAGCAACCACTTCTAGCATGGTTTGTTGAACGACTTTTGCATCAAGACCATTAACTACAGCAGCTGCTTGAACTGGTGCTGCTTCATTAGTTGAAACTCCAGAAGGCATCTTGCTGTTCATGTAAGTAACGATTTCACCAAGAGTACGGCACTCAGCTAAATCTTCAGGGTTCAGCTCTGGTAGGTTTGGCATTTCGTCTTGAACGGTACCAAGGATCTCTACGCGCTTGATTGAGTCGATACCTAGGTCTGCTTCCATGTCCATTTCTAGATCAAGCATTTCCGTTGGGTAACCCGTTTTCTCAGCGACCACTTCTAGCATCACTTTTTCAGCATCGGCTGTTTGTACTGCTACTGGTGCAGCCACAGGAGCTGGTTGTGCTTTAACTGGTACAGGTTGGGCTGCAACAGGCGCTGCTGCTTGAGCTGCTACTTGTGGTGCAGGAACGGCTTTCTGTACTGGAGCTTTCTGAGCTACCACATTTTGAGCAGGTGCTGCTTGTACTTGAGCTACAGACTGTTGAACGATAGCTGCTGGAGTAGTTTGAGTAGCTGGAGCTTGAATCGCTGGCTGAGTATTTACTGGCGCAACGAAGATTGGTTGTGCCGTTTGTGCTGAACCTTGCGTCAGCATATTAAGTGCAGAGCTGTTGCTGTGCGCTTGCATTTCTAGGTAATGAGCGTGAGCTTTTAGCGTTTCAGCTTGGTGCTGGTGGAACATCTCCATAGAACGTTGCAGGTTCTCAGGAATTGCTACGCCTGCCGTTGCCATTTTCGCTTGCTCAGACATTAGGGTGTTGAACGTGTCACCGTATTGCTGAGGAATCGCAAGGAACTGCTGATGTACTTCTGCTGCTTGTTGTTGAGCATTGAAGAACGATTGCAGTGAAGATTCATCAACCGTTACGTGAGCTGCTGGTTGAATAGTCGCTGGTGCAGCTTGCGCCACTTGAGGTTGCTGAGCTACTTGTGCACTTAGTGCTGGAGCAACTGACTGTTGTACATTTGAAGCTTGAGGAGCAGCAACAGGTACTTCAACGATTTCTGTTTTGATCACTTCTTTTTCCACGATTTTCTCGACTTCAACTTTCACTTCAACAATCTCAGTCTTTTCGGTGACGTTGCCCGAAGCCAATGATTGATCCATTTTCTTACGAGTAGCAGGGCTGATGTAGTTGGTTGCATTCAGCTTGATGTTCATTGGTGATGCCTTTGCAGGTTCAGCAATGTCAGCTTGGTAAGGGTCAATGTTGTCTAATGAAACACCAGCCACGCACAGTTGAACCGCAGCTAAGCGAAGCTGTTGGTCACTGTCGCCTTTAGGGCTTGGGTTGATGCTGATTGCGTAAAGCTCTTCGTTCTTATCAGCCAATGTTTTCTCAACCAGCTTTTGAAGAATGTTTTTCGGACCGAACTCTACGAATACGCGTGCACCGGCTTCATACATCGCTTCAATTTGCTCGCTGAAACGAACCGATTTCAGCATGTGTTGCTTGAACGCTTTCTTGATTGCTTTAGCGTCTTTGCTGTGCAGTTTGCCCGTTGCATTTGAGTAAAGCGGCAGCGTTGGAGCGCTGAATGCAGCTTTATCAATTGCAGCAGCAAATGGTTTTTGAGCGTGAGCAACAAGCGGTGTGTGGAAAGCACCAGACACTGGCAGAGCAATCGCTTTGAAGCCTTGTTCAGTTAGCGCTTGTGCTGCTTGTTGAACCGTCGCAGTTGGACCTGCAATAACCAGTTGAGTCGGAGCGTTGTAGTTAGCAATACTCACGCCTTCAAATTGGCTGATGCAGCTTTCAATGGCTGGAAGTTTGTCTGCGTCTAAGATGACCGCAAACATAGTACCGCTGTCACCTTGTTCAGGTGTTGCTGCCATCGCATCGCCACGAGCGAAAGCTAATTGGTAGTAATCGTCTTGCGAGATAACACCCGATGCACATAGTGCACTTAGTTCACCAAAGCTATGACCTGCGACCATGTCTGCTTTGAAGCCAGCTTGAGTCATGATGTCGAACTGACCCATAGACACAGTACCAATCGCACTCTGCGCATTGGCCGTGTTGGTTAACACAGCTTCTTGAGCTTTGGTTGCTTCTGGTGTGAAGGTTGGAATTGGGAACAGAATTTGTGACAGAGCCGTTTTCTTGTGCTGACCAAATACTTGATCCGCTTGAGCAAGCTGTTGACGCATTTCAGGGTAATGACAAGCAAGCTCGCGACCCATGTTCAGGTATTGTGAACCTTGACCAGCAAATAACGCTGCCACTTTACCTGCGCCGTTTTCAGCAATCAGTGCCGACTCACGGTAGCTAGTACCGTTTGGCATCTGCCAATGTGCTTTTGTTTGGCTCTCAAGCATTGAAACCGCTTGAGTCAGTTGCGCTTGAAGGTCTGCTTGGTCAGTCACGACTAAACCAATACGAGCATGCTTAGCGTCAACTTCGCGCAGAGCGTGTTGCTCAGCAAGCGCTTCCAGTTTGAACGCTGCATCTGCAGCTTGAGTTGAAACCTGTTTAAGTTCATTGATCAGTGCTTGATGAGATTCTGCGCTGAATAACAGAGTTTGCGGCACTTGGCGTTGACGGTATTTGTCACCGCGAGCGTGCTCTGGCGTGTACTCTTCTAATACAACGTGGAAGTTAGTGCCACCAAAACCAAATGAGCTGATACCTGCACGGCGTGGTGTGCCGTCGACGCGTTTCATCCAAGGACGCGTTTGTGTGTTTAGGTAGAACGGTGAGTTCTCGATATCCAACTTAGGATTCGGAGCCGATACGTTGATCGTTGGCGGCAGTACTTTGTGGTGCAATGCTAATGCAGCTTTGATTAAGCCAGCAGTACCCGCGGTTGATTTGGTGTGACCAATTTGAGATTTCACAGAGCCTAACGCAATGTGTTGCTTCTCTTCGTTGTTCTCACTAAATACCGAGTTTAAGCCGCCAAATTCAGCAACATCACCTGCAGCTGTACCTGTGCCGTGCGCTTCTAAAAGGCCAAGTGTGTGCGGTGCGAAACCAGCATCATCGTAAGCACGTTTTAGTGCTTTTGCTTGTCCTTCAGGGCGAGGGGCGTAAATACTCTTGAACTTACCATCCGAAGAAGAACCGACACCTTTAATCACTGAGTAGATTCTGTCGCCGTCGCGCTCTGCATCTTCAAGACGCTTAAGAGCAACCATGCCGATACCTTCACCAATCATCATGCCTTTTGAGTCGATGTCGAAAGGTTGAATGGTTTCATTGGTGGTAAATGCAGGCGTTTTAGAGAAGCTCATGTACATGGTTGGCGAGTTATCAGTACACACACCACCTGTGATCATCATTTCACTGCGGCCTTCAACCAGCTCACTAAGAGCCATGCGCATTGCAGCTAGAGAGCCTGCACAAGCAGCGTCTACTACACAGTTGATGCCACCAAGGTCAAAGCGGTTAGCAATACGACCTGAAATTACGTTACCCAATGAACCAGGGAATGAGTTCTCTTCCCAGTGGATGTACTGGTCTTGGAATTTTTTGATCAGCATTTCGCTGTCTTCGTCGTTGATGCCACTGCTCTTGAAGACTTTTTTCAAAACAGGGTATTGAAGACGAGCATTCAGGCTTTGAGCGATCTTCTGACCACCGCCAACACCTAGCGTGATACCGATCTTATCGCGATCGTAGCCTTCAGGCAGCTTGGCATCTTCAAGAACTTCTTTTGCTACGATCAGAGAAAGCAGCTGTGACGTATCCGTCAGTTCTAGGATATTTGGCGGAAGGCCGAACTCCATTGGGTTGAAGTCCACTTCAGGGATGAAACCACCGCGCTTACAGTAAGATTTGTCTGGCGTAGTACGATCTGAGTCGTAGTAATCTTCTGGACGCCAATGCGTATCGGGCACTTCAGTAATCGCATCGATTTTTTCGCTGATAAGGTCCCAAAATTTATTCAGGTAACGAGAGTTTGCAAACATGCTCGCCATACCAACGATAGCGACAGGCATATCTTTAAGGCGTTTATTCAGTCGAGAATCATCTACTGATTCCGGGGTATTTGTCTCGGGTTGGCTCATTATGAGTCTCCACTAGAAATCACAGAAAGTGATGTCGTGTTTTGAGGCTGCGCTTTTAAAGCTATAGAAAGAAAATCTGAAACAGATTTAGGGAAGCACAGCTGAAAATTCAGGTTGCTGAGTGGCGGCAACCAGATAGAAATTAGGCTTTCGAAGTGCGTTGACTTACGAGAGTAGGGGAGGTGTTTCATACGCGACGGTGGCATTCAAATGTTGAGGCGATGTCCATTAAAATCCTGTTCAAAGTCTGACTAAATGACAAATCGGTATCCGCAAAGAAAACGTGTGAATTTGTTTAATGGTTGAGCAGGCTACCCGAGGAGACTAGTGGTTACAATGCCCCCAAGGCTCATGACATTCTCTTCAGACCAGTTGGAAAGCTCGAAAAATATATTTTTGTGATTATTATTTTACTAAATATATGATTAATAATGGTTTATCTTTGATAATTAGTGTTTATACTCTATTTTTTAGGTGTGTGAGATCTATGTCAGGTTTTTGTAATCAATCTTTAATAGTGATCTGTTCCATAAGGAAAAATACATATTTATTTTAAATTTGTTATGATCCCTAGTCTTAACTTTTGTCTGAAATATAAATGGTATTTATCGTTTTGTTTTGGCTGATATACATAAAAAGGTGGCCGGTGATGTTTTGTTCGCCTTTCGCGTTTTTTTATAAATGAGAATTTGACTTGAATAGCATTCAAACTGTTGACTTATGGTTGTGCCCACTCGAAGAAATGAATGATGAATCGGACGTTATTGCTTATTTAAAAAAGCGGCTACCTGAAGATGAAGTGGCGAAAGTTGAGCGGTATCGAATGCCTACATCTAAGCTTCAAGCTTTATATGTGCGTAATTATTTACGGACGGTTTTATCAAACTACGGTTTTTATCAGCCCGAAGAATGGCGATTTGAATATGGCGAAAAAGGCAAGCCAAGTTTGATTGCCGAACAACATAAAAAAACAGGGCTGAATTTCAATATTAGCCATAGCAAAGCTCATTTGTTAGTTGCGGTTTTCCAAAGGGAAGGAGAGCCAGTTCAATTGGGTGTTGATATCGAACATGCGAGAACGTCGACGAACATTGATGCGATCATGAAGCATTACTTTTCAGATAAAGAGATCACGGATTTACTTGGACTAAATACAGAAAAGCAAAGAGAGCGTTTCTTTGATTTATGGGCTTTGAAGGAGTCATACATCAAAGCGACAGGCAAAGGGTTAGCCACATCGTTAAAAAGTTTTTCGTTCGACTTCTCTAATTTGACCAAGCAAATATTGTTGAGCAAGGAATCAGCGGAACTCGGCTCATCATATGCTAAGCAAAAGTTGAATCGCGAAATCAGGCTATATAGTGGGATTGGGTTGGATTTGGATTCTGCTGAGCAAGGCGATGTTTCTACAAATTGGCAATGTTGCTTAGGAAGATTGGATGATCAGTATCGTTTTGCCGTTACGCTTGGTGGGGTGAAGCTTCCAATGCAAATAGAGATGAGAGTCTTTTCGTCGTCTCATCTCTTTTAAGCTAGTCTGGTGAGACTAAAGCTAGCTCGTCTCTCCAAGCATCGCTTTTAATACTTCAGCAGGAACAGGCTGAAGTTGTTTGTCTTTATCTAGGCAAACCATTTCAATGTCTCCGATAACTGCAGGCTTGACCGCATCTTTACGCCAAACTTCCTGTCGCCATAAAGTCTTATATTTTCCATCAAGTTCAAAAGAAGTTCTTATATCGCAAATCTCTGCAAACTCAACCCCATCTTGGAAAGTCATGTTGGCTTTATACACCGCAAAGCCTAATCCGTGCTCATTCCATAACTCCGCTAGTTTATCGCTACCCAATACATGCTCGCGCGCTCGCTCGAAGTATTTCAGAAAGTTTGGGTGGTAAACCACGCCTGAGTGATCGGTATCTTCATAGTAAATTTGTACAGGGTGATGGTAGATCTTACTCATTAACTTGGGCTCTTCGAAATGAAATAGGACTAAGAATGTCAATTAAGCCAGCACTCTACAGTAACAATTGAAAGTACTTCAAGACATCAACTCTGATATACCTCTTGGTCTGACCACATGTATTCACTATATGTTGGTGGGCTTCCACCCATTTAAGATTTATCTATGTGTCATTTCCCACCCATTCACATTACTCATCATTTTCGATGGCGCGCTATTTAGAACTGCGATCCCTTATAGTTAAAGGGCTGTTAATACTTTGTTACCTGTTGGCTTGCTAATTGCTCTATAGAAAACGTGCAGTACCCATAGAAGGGACTGTTTTGTTTAATAAGGAGAATAATAATGTTTAAGCCTCTTACCCTATTGTCTGTATCGATTCTGGCTGTTACGAGTTTTAATGCTGCTGCAAACTGTGACCCTGGTGAAATCGTGATTAAATTCAGTCACGTAACGAATACAGATAAGCACCCGAAAGGCATCGCTGCCTCATTGCTAGAAGAGCGTGTAAACACTGAGATGAATGGTAAAGCTTGTATGCAAGTTTTCCCTAACTCAACACTTTACGATGATAACAAGGTACTGGAAGCCCTTTTAAACGGTGATGTTCAAATGGCAGCCCCATCGCTGTCAAAATTTGAGAAGTTCACTAAGAAATACCGCATTTTTGACCTTCCTTTCTTGTTTGAAGACGTTGCGGCTGTTGATCGTTTCCAAAACTCAGAATCTGGTGAAAAACTGAAGAATGCGATGAAACGTCGTGGTCTTGTAGGTTTGGATTTTTGGCATAACGGCATGAAGCAAATGTCGGCAAATAAACCTTTGCTGAATCCTGAAGATGCAAAAAACCTAAAGTTCCGTGTTCAAGCGTCTGACGTATTGGTTGCTCAATTTGAACAGCTTGGTGCGAACCCACAGAAAATGTCATTTAAAGAAGTGTATGGCGGTTTGCAAACAAAAGTTATCGATGGTCAAGAAAACACTTGGTCAAACATCTACGGTAAAAAGTTCTTCGAAGTTCAAGATGGCGTAACAGAAACTAACCACGGCATTCTTGATTACTTGGTTGTGACATCAAATGATTTCTGGAAAAACCTGCCAGATGATGTACGTGATCAGCTTGGTACAATCGTAAAAGAAGTGTCAGCAACACGTAATGCTGAATCTTCAAAAGTGAACCTAGCGAACAAAAACAACATCATCGAAGCCGGTGGTGAAGTTCGTACATTAACGCCTGAACAGCGCCAAGCTTGGGTTACTGCTTTGCAACCTGTATGGAAGAAGTTTGAGAAAGATATTGGTTCTGATCTTATTGATGCAGCTTTAGCTTCTAATCAGTAATAGAACACTTCTTTCCCATTGATATAGGGACGAGTAGAGGAGTGGCTTTCTTTGCCACTCCTGATTTTACCACTCCGACAATAGAAATTATAAACGGAGCAGATTATGGAACAGCCTCAAGTGGAACAGTCCAAAACAGAACAGTTAGAAGAACTCTCTTTTTTCTCTAAAGTCGGAAAATTTACGGATGCGATTGAAGAATCTTTGATTGCGTTTTTCTTAGGAGCAATGACCTTACTCACTTTTGCGAATGTGGTTTTCAGATACGCATTCAATGACAACATTTTATGGGCATTGGAACTAACAGTATTTATGTTTGCCTGGATGGTGCTGGTGGGCGCTTCTTATGGCGTGAAAAAGCATTTTCATATTGGTGTCGATGTCATCATTAATATGGCTCCAGAACAATTACGTAAAACATTTGCAGTCATTGCAGTCACCAGTTGTTTAGCCTTCTCCATTTTACTTTTTATTGGGTCGTGGAATTACTGGTACCCATTTGCGACTGAGCGAGCATGGTATGAGACGGATGATATTCCGATGCCAGAAATGCTGCAGTTCATGTCTGATTGGTTGAATGAAGGTGAGCGATATGAAAAATTGCCGCGTTTTATTCCTTATATGGCTTTACCGATAGGTATGGCACTGCTGACCTTTAGATTTCTTCAAATTGCTTATCAAGTCTTTACCGGAAAATTGGATCGAATGATTGCAGGTCATGAAGCTGAAGAAGATTTAGATGCTTTAAAAGCGTCAGTTCTGGAAGGCTCAGACGATGATGCAACGGCTCCTTTAACTCAGTATTCTCAATCTGAGCCCACTAAGGATAAACAGGCAAAGGAAAAGCCAGCTAACACACCAACAACCAACACGCCAACAAGTAAGGAAGACTAGATCATGGCAATGTTATTTCTATTTTTGATGGTAATTGCGTTCATGCTGGTGGGTGTGCCAATTGCTATTTCTCTGGGTTTATCCAGTATCATATTTCTTCTCATGCACTCAGATGCTTCTCTTGCTTCTGTCGCTCAAACTTTGTTTAACGCGTTTGCTGGTCATTACACATTATTAGCGATTCCATTCTTCATTTTAGCGTCGAGCTTTATGTCTACTGGTGGTGTAGCGAAACGTATTATTCGCTTTGCCATCGCAATGGTAGGTTGGTTCCGAGGTGGTCTAGCGATGGCTTCAGTTGTGGCATGTATGATGTTTGCAGCGCTGTCAGGATCTTCACCCGCAACGGTAGTGGCAATCGGTAGTATTGTTATTGCAGGTATGGTGAAAAATGGATACTCAAAAGAGTTTGCAGCAGGGGTTATTTGTAACGCGGGTACGTTAGGTATTTTGATACCACCTTCAATCGTAATGGTTGTGTATGCGGCGGCGACAGATGTGTCGGTAGGTCGTATGTTCCTTGGTGGTGTAATACCGGGCTTGCTGGCTGGTGTAATGTTGATGATTGCTATCTACATTGCCGCTCGTATTAAAAAAATTCCAGCGCAGCCGTTTGTTGGCTGGGGAGAAATGTTTTCTGCAGCAAAAGATGCAAGTTGGGGCTTACTGTTAATCGTCATCATTTTGGGCGGTATTTACGGCGGTATTTTCACACCTACAGAAGCGGCGGCAGTAGCTGCGGTTTATGCATTCTTTATTGCTAACTTTATCTACAAAGATATGGGTCCATTTGCTGATAAAGCAAACAAGAAGCCAGCGCTGGTTAAAATATTCCAAACCTTTGTTCATAAAGATACAAAAGACACGCTTTATGACGCAGGTAAGCTGACCATCATGCTGTTGTTTATCATTGCCAATGCTCTGATTCTTAAGCACGTACTGACGGAAGAACGTATTCCTCAGATGATCACAGAATCCATGCTCTCTGCAGGTTTAGGACCGATAACCTTCCTGATTGTGGTGAACGTTCTTTTGCTCATTGGTGGTCAGTTCATGGAACCATCAGGTTTGTTGATCATCGTTGCACCTTTGGTCTTCCCAATTGCGATTGCACTCGGTATCGACCCAATTCACCTAGGTATCATGATGGTGGTGAACATGGAGATAGGGATGATAACCCCGCCTGTTGGGCTCAACTTATTTGTGACCGCCGGGGTCGCCAAGATGTCGATGATGAATGTAGTGAAAGCAGCCTTACCTTGGGTCGGCGTCATGTTCTTATTCTTGATCATCGTAACGTATGTGCCTTGGGTTTCAACGTGGTTACCAACCACCTTGATGGGGCCGGAGATAATAACTAAATAAGCACTTTGTTTGATGTGAGATGTTCGAGGTGACATTCCCGAGGCTAAATTATTGCGGTGAAATAGCGGAAGCTATTATTCGGTTAACGGCATAAAAAAGCCCTGACAAGATTCGTTTCTTGTTAGGGCTTTTTACATGGTCTTAATTTTTGGCTTTTCAATTCAAGGAGGGGCAACTCACGAGAAATATAAAGCCAAGTTATCATTATGCGTCTAAGGCAGTGACATCTAAATGATGTATTAATCATAGAGCAGATAAGATGAATGAATTGTGAATTTTTTATTCAAGTTCAGTTTTATACTTGTCTTTATCTAAACCATGTTTTTGCATTTTGTCGTAAAGGGTTTTACGTGCAATATTCAGCTTGTCCATGGTGTCTTTTATACTGCCGTTACATTCGATCAAGGCGTGTTCTAAAGCTCGCTTTTCAAATTCAGAAACTTGTTCAGTTAGAGATAAATCGGCATTTGTTTGTGCACATTGATCGCCTAGTTGAGCGATCTTCCCTAACAGTACAAAGCGTTCAGCCGTATTGCGAAGTTCACGAACATTCCCTGGCCAATCGTGAGCGAGTAAAGTGTGTAGCTCAGTTTTTGGCAACGCAGTTGCCGTTTTCCCATATCGAGCCGCTGCTACTAAGAGGAAGTGATGGAATAGAGCTGGAATATCCTCTTTTCGACTCCTCAGTGGTGGCAAATCGAGAGTTACAACATTCAAGCGATAATAAAGGTCTTGTCTGAATGAACCTTCTTCAGCTGCCTGTTTTAGATCGACTTTAGTTGCTGCTATTACACGAATATCAAGCGGGATAAGTGTGTTAGAACCAACTCTTTCAATCAATCGTTCTTGCAGGACACGTAATAATTTAATTTGAGCCTGCATAGGCATCGACTCAATTTCATCTAAAAATAAGGTGCCGCCTTGTGCAAACTCAAACTTGCCTATTCGCTTATTATCAGCGCCTGTAAATGCTCCTTTTTCATGACCATAAAGTTCACTTTCTAAAAGGTTTTCTGGAACCGCACCACAGTTAACTGCGACAAAGTTTTGTCCTGTTCGGCTACTCTGTTCGTGAAGGGATCTGGCAATCAGTTCTTTGCCTGTGC
The DNA here is from genome assembly GCF_013114625.1 of Vibrio sp. 99-70-13A1. Lineage (GTDB taxonomy): Bacteria > Pseudomonadota > Gammaproteobacteria > Enterobacterales > Vibrionaceae > Vibrio. The sequence goes on along the minus strand of NZ_VTXD01000001.1, from coordinate 316,343 downwards.
CTGTTTCACCAAATAACAAAATATCAGCATTGGTGTCGGCGATATGAGAAATGGTAGCACGGAGTTCTTGAATGCTTGGAGTGTCGCCGATGATCCGTGGACCAAGGGTTTGGCTGGCTTTTAAAGAGCGTTTGAGCGCTTGGTTTTCAATCGTTAGAGTACGTTTTTCGATTGCTCTTTTTGTCGTTTCTAGCAAACGGTCATTTGAAAAAGGTTTCTCAATAAAGTCATAGGCACCGCGGTGTATTGCTTCTACCGCCATAGAAATATCACCGTGGCCAGTAACCATTATAACGGGTAAGTCGGGGTCTTTATTAATAATTGTATTAAGCAAATCATGCCCTGAGATTCCGGGTAAGCAAATGTCGGTGATGACTACATGCGGCAGCCCATCTGCTTGTATCGCTAATAAAGCGCTTTCCGCATCCGGGAAAAATTGAGCATCAATATCGGCGAGTTCGAAGCTTTGTTCAACTGCTGCTCTGAGATCATATTCATCATCAATAAAGTAAACATGGCACATGCAATTTCCTTTTAATTATTCTTTTGGGAGTCGCTGGTTTTTTCGTTGGGCATTTCGCTGCTATTAACATCATCAGGCTTTACTGTAGGGAGTGAAATAGTGAAACGAGCTCCACCAAGTGAGCTGTTACATGCTGTTAATTGCCCATTCATTGTTTCCACAATTTGTTGTGATAAGGACAAGCCTAGTCCGAGCCCATTTTTCTTTGTCGTATGGAATGGTTCAAAGAAGGTTGAAATCTTACTGGATTCAATACCCGGACCATTGTCATCGATGTGAATGAGTAACTGTTTATCTGTAGATATTTCTTGGGAAATGACAATCAGCTTATCATTCTGATTTTCCATAGCCTGAATAGCGTTAGTCAGTAAGTTGATGAGCACTTGCTCCAGTTGAATTGGGTTTGCAAGTAACGAAACGTGCATGTCTAGAGGTGTTTCTTCAAGTGTGACTCGTTCAGTTTTCAGTTGAGGTTTCATTAGCTCCTTTGCTGAGCTTACAATCGGCTGAAACTGAACAAGGTTTAATTCATTCGTCGACGATTTTCGAGCAAAAGATTTGAGCTGCTGGCTAATTTTAGCCATACGTTCGGTCAAGCCTGAGATGCGAGATAGATTGTCATCAACTCGTTCAGCTTTTCCTTTTTCTAAAAACAATCGACCGTTATCCGCGTAACTACGGATGGCAGCCAAGGGGTTATTAAGTTCGTGGCTAATACTTGCAGACATTTGCCCTAATACAGCAAGTTTAGCAGCTTGAATCAACTCGTCTTGTGTCTGCCTTAAAGCCTGTTCTGTTTTGGCTCTTTGATGGACTTCTGCATGAAGCTCAGAGGTTCTTTCCAGCACCTGAAACTCTAGTTTTTGCCTCGTGATTTCTTGTACTTTTTCAATCTGGATAAGTTTTTGGCGGCGATGTTCGAGTAATTGAAAAATGAGGAATAAAACCGCAAATACTAGGCTGAGAATGACAAGGTAACCCACAAGGTCCCACCAAACTAAATGGGTAGGGGTAAGCACTCTAATTGTTAATTTCGGTTGTTCAAGTTGCCGAGATGAAACAAAAAATTTGCCTTGTGCTGGCGATATTTTCGAAGTGAGGACTGAAGATGTCTTTTCGAGATTGCCTGATAAGTTCAAGCTTTCTATTTCAGTATTTAAATACTGCCTACTGTTTTTTATACGTTGCAAAACGGGAGATTCAAGAGTCTGGAGGCTTTTAAATAACCATTTAGGATTGCTCGACATAAAGATGACCTGATCTTTGTCATTTGCAACGAAATAACTCTGTTTTCCTTTCCAGTTTTTTTCAATGGAGGATAAATCCATTTTTACCACAACCACACCTACAATTTCAGCCGCGTAAGAGACCGGATAAGCATAATAGTATCCACGCTGGCCTGAAGTCGAACCCAGTGCAAAATACTGACTTTCGTTACCTTGAATAGCTTCTTTAAAATAAGGGCGGAATGCAAAGTTTCTGCTGACAAAAGAGCGTTCTTTTTGCCAATTGCTTGATGCTAACGTCGTACCGTACTTATCAATTAAGTAAGTATCTGATGCGTGTATAACGCTATTTACATGTTTGAGGTAGCGGTTGGTTAGCTCTATCTGAGCTGAATTTTCAGGGGCAAGTAAAGCGTCTATCAGCTCTTTGTCTTTAGATAATAACTCTGGAATATGGGCGAATTTATCTAATTGGCTGGTGATGTGGGCTGAAAAACGGTCAAGTTGAGACTGATGCTCAGAGAGTAATTGCTGGTGGTTATATTGCCAAACCCAACGGCCACCTAGCACACAAAATAAGCCATAAACTAACAATAACAACCCTGAAAAACGTTGAATTCTGGTCATTACTTACTCCGTGCTTATTACTGTGTTGATTTATGGTTCTTGTTTAGCCAACCGCTGAAACTGGCTCTTTGTTTATTAGCCGCGATTTGACTTTAAGAGTTGAACTTAGGTGTGCTTTTGATCGGCGACTTTTATAAACAGCTAGAGATGGCAAAATATAGGTTAAGGGGTTGTAACGAGGATTGTTGAAAAAGTTATCGACTCTGAGGGGTAAAACAAGAGCAAGATCTCTTTTTAAGATTTTTGAGTAAAAAAGGTCTCGATTACCTTGAAAAAGTCGCTATTGTCCCCATTTCTAAGGTGCTTTGTGGTGTTTTGATTACTTTTATACCACTTAGAACGAGAATTAAGAGCATTCATTGCCTAGCAGAAGGGTTCGGCTCGACAGCGTGATAACAGATCGCTAGAATGTCGCGTCTAAATTTCTGTCCTGAGGCTAATCGGAGATACCTTTAATTACTCTATCGACAATGAATTTTGTTGAGTGGTAATCTCGAAAGATATCACTGATTAGTCTGGTACGAGATTGATATTCAATCTTAGTATCAATGCTCGATTTTAAATTAAGTGTTCGGATAGAGCACTACACAAGAATGCAGCCAACAACGCCGCTTTTTAGAAAGCTAAGTTACGGCTCATATGCTCAGATAACCTGAGCCAGTTTTGAGGTTTATATAATGCAAGTTACTGTTGAAACGCTAGAAGGCCTAGAGCGCCGTCTTAATATTACTGTTCCTGCTGCTAACATCGAAGATGCAGTTACAGCTGAACTACGCAACATCGCGAAAAACCGTCGTTTCGATGGTTTCCGTAAAGGCAAAGTGCCAATGAAGATGGTTGCTAAAATGTACGGCAAAGCAGTACGTCAAGACGTGATGGGCGAAGTAATGCAACGTCACTTCATCGAAGCAATCGTTAAAGAAAAGATCAACCCAGCTGGCGCACCAACATTTGCACCTGTTGCAAATAAAGAAGGTGAAGACCTAGTATTCAACGCAACTTTTGAAATCTACCCAGAAGTTGAGCTAAAAGGCCTAGAAAACATCACTGTTGAAAAACCAGCAGTAGAAGTTAACGAAGCTGACGTTGAAGAGATGATCGAAACTCTACGTAAGCAACAAGCAACTTGGACTGAAGTTGAAGCTGCTGCTGACGCTGGTTCTCGTGCAACTATCGATTTCATCGGTTCTATCGACGGTGAAGAGTTTGAAGGCGGCAAAGCTGAGAACTTCCCACTAGAAATGGGTGCTGGTCGTATGATTCCTGGTTTTGAAGACGGTATCGTTGGCAAAACTGCAGGTATGGAATTCGAAATCGACGTAAACTTCCCAGAAGATTACCACGCTGAAAACCTAAAAGGTAAAGCAGCTAAGTTCACAATCAAACTAAACAAAGTTGAGTCTCGTGAGCTTCCAGAACTAAACGAAGAATTCGTTTCTAAGTTCGGCGCAACTGATGGCGTTGAAGGTCTTAAAGCTGAAGTTCGTAAGAATATGGAACGTGAGCTTAAGCAAGCTGTTAAAAACCGCATCAAAGAGCAAGCTCTTGACGGACTAGTTAACGAAAACAACATCGATGTACCTTCTGCACTAGTTGATCAAGAAATTGGTGTTCTACGTCAGCAAGCTGCACAACGTTTCGGTGGCAACACTGAAGCTGCTGACCAACTTCCACGTGAGCTGTTCGAAGAGCAAGCTAAACGTCGCGTAGTTGTAGGTCTTCTTCTTGGTGAAGTAATCAAGTCTGAAGAGCTAAAAGCTGACGATGAGAAAGTTAAAGCAATCATCGAAGAAATGGCTACAGCATACGAAGATCCAACAGAAGTTATTGCTTACTACGAGCAAAACGAGCAAATGATGAACAACATGCGCAATGTTGCTCTAGAAGAGCAAGCTATTGATGCAATCATCGCTAAAGCTCAAGTTTCTGATAAAGAAGTTAGCTTCAACGAGCTAATGAATCAGCAACCTGCTTAATATAGTAATATCTGATGTAGAAGGTTGACGTACTGTCGATAATTCTGCTAACAATGGTCCGTATGATTTATCATTCGGGCCATTTATTTTAGGGACATAAGAATATGAGCTACCAAGAAAAAAATACAATGCCATCTATTATGGACGCACTAGTTCCAATGGTGGTTGAACAAACTTCCCGTGGTGAACGTTCTTACGATATTTATTCTCGTCTATTAAAAGAACGAATCATTTTCTTAACAGGTCAAGTGGAAGACCACATGGCAAATCTTGTCGTGGCTCAGCTACTTTTCTTGGAATCAGAAAATCCAGATAAAGACATCTACCTATACATCAACTCTCCGGGCGGTAGCGTAACTGCGGGTATGTCAATTTACGACACAATGCAGTTCATTAAGCCGAACGTAAGTACAGTATGTATGGGACAAGCATGTTCTATGGGTGCTTTCTTACTTGCAGGTGGTACACCAGGTAAGCGTCATGTGCTTCCTAATTCACGTGTAATGATTCATCAGCCTCTTGGCGGCTTCCAAGGTCAAGCGTCTGATATTCAAATCCACGCGCAAGAAATTCTAACGATCAAGCAAAAGTTGAACAAGCTATTGGCGGAACATACTGGTCAGCCTCTAGAAGTTGTTGAGCAAGATACCGATCGTGATAACTTTATGTCTGCTGATCAAGCAGTAGAATACGGTTTAGTGGATTCAGTTCTTAACCACCGCGGTCAGTAATTGCACTGCGCAATTGTTAACGCAAATTGGTTAAAATTGATATACACTCAAATCATAGTAAGTAAAGGCTAAGAGGTTAGCGAATGACAGATAAAAGCAAAGAGGGTAGTAGTGGTAAACTGCTTTACTGCTCTTTCTGTGGCAAAAGCCAGCACGAAGTTCGCAAGTTAATCGCAGGTCCTTCTGTTTACATTTGTGACGAATGTGTCGATTTATGTAATGACATTATTCGTGAAGAAATCAAAGATGTTCTTCCTAAGAAAGAATCTGAAGCGTTACCGACGCCACGTCAGATTCGTGAGCACCTTGATGATTATGTAATTGGTCAAGAATACGCGAAAAAAGTGCTAGCAGTAGCGGTATACAACCACTACAAGCGTTTACGTAATGGCGATACTACGGCTGAAGGCGTAGAGCTAGGTAAAAGTAATATTCTGCTTATCGGTCCAACCGGTAGCGGTAAGACATTACTTGCAGAGACGCTTGCACGTTTCCTAGATGTACCGTTCACAATGGCTGATGCAACTACACTAACCGAAGCGGGTTATGTAGGTGAAGATGTAGAAAACATCATTCAAAAGCTGCTTCAAAAATGTGATTACGACGTAGCAAAAGCAGAGCGCGGTATTGTTTACATCGATGAAATCGATAAGATTTCTCGTAAAGCTGAAAACCCATCTATTACACGTGATGTGTCTGGTGAAGGTGTACAGCAAGCATTACTTAAACTTGTTGAAGGTACTGTTGCCTCAGTTCCACCACAAGGTGGTCGTAAGCATCCACAACAAGAGTTTTTACAGGTTGATACATCTAAGATCTTATTTATCTGTGGCGGAGCATTCTCTGGTCTAGATAAAGTGATTGAACAACGTGTAGAAAAAGGTTCGAGCATTGGTTTTGGCGCAGAAGTGCGTTCAAAAGACGAAGCAAAAACTGTAGGTGAATTATTCACTCAAGTTGAACCTGAAGATTTGGTGAAGTACGGTCTAATTCCTGAATTCATCGGTCGTCTGCCTGTAACAACGACACTGACTGAACTTGATGAAGAAGCTTTAGTTCAAATCCTTTGTGAGCCAAAGAATGCACTTACTAAGCAGTATGCAGCATTGTTTGATATAGAGGACACAGAATTGGAATTCCGTGATGATGCTTTACGTGCTATTGCTAAGAAAGCAATGGATCGTAAAACTGGTGCACGTGGTCTACGTTCAATTCTTGAAGGTGTGTTGTTGGAAACTATGTACGAGCTGCCATCTTCCACAGATGTGAGTAAAGTTGTGATTGATGAATCTGTAATCAACGGTGAATCTGAGCCGTTACTGATTTACAGTAATTCTGACAATCAAGCTGCTGGTGCAGAGTAACCGTTTTGATACGGAACGCTTAAATTAAAAAAGGAGGTAAGCAATTACCTCCTTTTTTTTATTCTTTCATTGAATCCAGTCATTTAAGCCCCATATACTGCTTTATAAGTTAAAGCGGAAGAGAGAAAAATATGAACTTGGAACGTTCCGAGCGTATAGAAATCCCCGTACTACCTCTACGTGATGTAGTGGTTTACCCACATATGGTTATTCCACTATTTGTTGGTCGTGAAAAATCGATTTCTTGCCTAGAATCGGCAATGGAAGCCAACAAACAAGTATTGCTAGTTGCGCAGAAACAGGCTGATACCGATGAGCCTTCAATTGACGACCTATTTGAAGTAGGTACTGTTGCCACAATTCTTCAGCTACTCAAGCTACCAGATGGTACAGTTAAAGTACTTGTAGAAGGTCAGCAGCGTGCGAAAATTCACCAGTTTAGAGAGAGTGAGTTTTTCCTTGCAGACGCAGAATATGTAGTCACCTCTGAACTTGATGAAAAAGAACAAGAAGTTGTTGTACGCAGTGCGATCAATCAATTTGAAGGCTTTATCAAGCTGAATAAAAAGATCCCACCAGAAGTACTGACATCTTTAAATGGTATCGATGAAGCTGCACGTTTAGCTGATACCATTGCGGCTCATATGCCACTTAAACTTGTCGATAAGCAGCATGTCTTAGAGATTTTGGATGTTACTGAACGTTTAGAATTCTTAATGGGGCAGATGGAGTCAGAAATTGACATCCTACAAGTTGAAAAGCGCATCCGTGGTCGCGTTAAGAAACAAATGGAAAAATCCCAACGTGAGTACTATTTGAATGAGCAAATGAAAGCTATTCAGAAAGAACTTGGCGATATGGATGATGCTCCGGATGAATTTGAAGCTTTGAAAAAGAAAATCGAAGATTCAAAAATGCCTCAGGAAGCTCGTGAAAAAACAGAGCAAGAGCTGCAAAAACTTAAAATGATGTCACCTATGTCTGCTGAAGCAACAGTAGTGCGTAGTTACATTGATTGGATGGTTGGCGTGCCTTGGGCAAAACGTTCAAAAGTTAAGAAAAATTTAGCGAAGGCTGAAGAAGTCTTGAACGAAGACCACTATGGTCTTGAGCGAGTGAAAGAACGTATTCTTGAGTACTTGGCGGTTCAAAACCGAATTAACAAGCTTAAAGGTCCGATCCTTTGCCTTGTTGGTCCTCCTGGTGTAGGTAAAACCTCTCTAGGTCGATCTATCGCAGCTGCTACCGGCCGTAAATACACTCGTATGGCTTTAGGTGGTGTTCGTGATGAGGCTGAAATTCGTGGTCACCGTCGAACTTACATTGGTTCTCTTCCGGGTAAACTAATTCAGAAGATGTCTAAAGTTGGTGTGAAAAATCCTCTATTCCTATTAGATGAAATCGATAAGATGTCTTCTGATATGCGTGGCGACCCATCTTCAGCGCTTCTAGAAGTTCTTGACCCAGAGCAGAACAATGCATTTAACGATCACTACCTAGAAGTCGATTACGACTTGTCTGATGTAATGTTTGTCGCAACGTCTAACTCAATGGATATTCCAGGTCCTTTGCTTGACCGTATGGAAGTTATCCGTCTGTCTGGTTATACAGAAGATGAGAAACTGAATATTGCTAAAAGCCACTTGTTGGATAAACAAGTAGAGCGCAATGGCTTGAAAGCGAATGAGATCACTATTGAAGACTCGGCGATCATCGGCATTATTCGTTACTACACTCGTGAAGCAGGTGTACGTAGCTTAGAACGTGAAATCTCTAAGATTTGTCGTAAAGCAGTTAAGAACATCCTTCTAGATAGCAGCCTCAAATCAGTGACAGTTAACATAGATAACCTAAAAGAGTACTTAGGTGTTCAACGTCATGATTTTGGTAAAGCTGATGAAAGTAACCGTATTGGTCAAGTGACTGGATTAGCTTGGACTCAAGTTGGTGGTGATCTTCTGACAATTGAAACAGAGTCAATGCCGGGTAAAGGCAAGTTATCGCAAACTGGCTCGCTTGGTGATGTGATGAAAGAATCAATCCAAGCTGCCATGACCGTTGTTCGTTCACGTGCTGAAAAACTGGGTATTAACTCTGATTTCTATGAGAAACGTGATATCCACGTACACGTACCTGAAGGTGCTACACCTAAAGATGGTCCAAGTGCTGGTATTGCAATGTGTACGGCATTAGTTTCTAGCCTAACAGGTAACCCTGTAAAAGCGGAAGTGGGCATGACGGGTGAAATTACTTTACGTGGTGAAGTTTTGCCTATCGGCGGCTTGAAAGAAAAGCTGTTAGCAGCACACCGTGGCGGCATTAAAACAGTACTGATTCCAAAAGATAATGAACGCGATCTAGAAGAAATTCCAGATAACGTGATTGCCGATCTTAAGGTCATCCCTGTCCAGTGGATTGATGAAGTATTGGAAGTTGCGCTAGAGCGAGACCCTTCAGGTGTTGAGTTTGACGCTAAAAAATAGTGATGCGTAGCAAAAATAAGTAAAGAATTACGCTGATAGACCCGAAAAGGCTTGTCAGCGTTTTTTTTGGACGCTAAGTTATTCGACTAAAGCTTCAAGCCCTTTTGTCACAAGGCTTGCGGCTACTTTAAAACCAAAATGGATCGAAACGTCGTCTATAAAAATATTCAAAGATGGCACAAAGGGGAAACACAGTGAATAAAACACAATTAGTAGAATCAATCGCAGAAAACGCAGATATCTCAAAAGCTTCAGCTGGTCGCGCTCTAGATGCATTCATTGAAGCGGTTGGCACAACGCTACAATCAGGTGATCAAGTTGCACTTGTTGGTTTTGGTACATTCAGCGTGCGTACTCGTGCTGCTCGCACAGGTCGTAACCCTAAGACTGGTGAAGAAATCCAAATCGCAGAAGCTAAAGTACCTGGTTTCAAAGCAGGTAAAGCTCTTAAAGACGCATGTAACCAATAACTATCCTTTGTTGGGGGGTTGCTACTAAGGCAATCGTCGTTACTGGCACAACCTGAGCGACTTGAAACATGCTGTTTCATCTTTCAAGTCGAGTTTGTGTTAAGCGAACTGAACTTATTTAATTTATGCGCATCCTACTGATGCGCATTTCTTTTTCTGATACTATCGCGTGAATAGAATATTTATTTTGAAGCATCGGCTTCTTTCCCGGAGAGCAGTTAAATTATGATGGATCGATTACGCGAAGGCGTGAACAGCATCGCGGTTAAAATTATCCTTGTCTTGATTATCCTTTCATTTGTTTTTGCTGGTGTCGGCAGTTACATCACAGGTGGTGGCAATAATGCAGCCGCGAAAGTAGGTAATACAGAAATTGGCCGTGGTGAGTTTGAACAAGCTTACCAAAACGAACGTAACCGCATGCAATCACAGCTTGGCGATTACTTTTCTCAAATGCTGGCAGATCCAGCTTATGTAGAATCTTTCCGTAAATCAGTACTTGATCGAATGATCAATGATGTCTTACTAGAGCAGCAAGCTGAAGCGCTAGGATTACGTATTAGTGATTTACAAATTCGTACTATGATCCTTGAAATGCCTCAGTTCCAAACTGCTGGTCAATTTGACCAAGAGATCTACCAGTCTTCACTTCGTCGTGCTGGGTTTAGTGCAGAAAGCTTTGCTGAATACATGCGTCGCGATTTAATGCGCAATCAACTAGTGACAGCACTACAAGGTAGTGAGTTTGTACTTCAAGGTGAGATCGATGTTCAAAGCAAGCTAATTGCTCAGACTCGTGACGTGCGTACCGTGACATTAAACGTTAGTGATATCGCAGCTGGAATCACGCTGTCTGATGAAGAAGTTCAACAATACTACCAAGATAACTCTGCGAGCTACACTCGTCCAGAACAGGTTCAGGTAGCTTATATTGAACTTTCAGCTGAGCAGTTAAAACAAACTATCCAAATCTCTGACGAGCAGGTACAACAGTACTACGATGAGCATTTAGATAAGTACTCAACTGAAGAGCAGCGTAAAGTGAGTCATATCCTAGTTCAAGGCGATGACGAAGCAAAAGCTCAAGCTATTTTAGATGAGTTAAATGCTGGTGCTGATTTTGCTACTTTAGCTGAAGAGAAATCTGATGATTTTGGTAGTTCAGATGTTGGCGGTGATCTTGGTTGGATCGAACGCGACGTGATGGACCCTGCATTTGAAGACGCAGCGTTTGCCCTTCAGACTGTCGGTGATAAAACGGGTTTAGTTAAATCGGAATTCGGCTACCACATCATCAAACTTGATGACGTTAGAGCATCACAGGCTCAACCTTTAACAGATGTTGCTGCTGAAATTAAGTTGGAGATTCTTGATCAAGAGGCGGTAGATCAGTTCTATGAGAAGCAAACCGAGCTTGAAAAAGTAGCGTTTGAATTCCCTGATTCTTTAATTGATTCAGCTGAAGCTATTAATGTAAAGGTTCAAACGACAGATTTCATATCTCATATCGATGCGCCTGAGCTACTAAAAGCGCCTGCGATTATTCAAGCAATTCTAAGCCCTGAAGTAAAAGAAGACGGGCTAAACTCTGAAGTTATCGAAGTTGCACCAGAGCATATTATTGTTGTTCGTGTTGAAGACTCTCGTGATGAAATGGTACTGCCACTAGAAGAAGTGAAAAACCAAGTCGTTGTTGCACTTTCTACAGTTAAAGCAGAACAGCAAGCAATTGAGCTGGGTGTTTCTCTTGTTAATGAACTTGGACAAGGTAATGAAGCGGTTCTTGCTGAAAACAACCTTGAGTTTACAGAAATAGAAACTATTGACCGTAACTCACCACTTGCTTCTTCAGTGTTTGCTTTAGCTAAGCCTATCGATGACCAAGCTGTATTTGGTCAGTCTAAAGACTTAGACGGTAATATTGTAGTTGTAGAACTTTCTAATGTAACCGCAGATATTAATCCTGTTTACAGCACTCAGATTGGTGCTCAGCTTGAGCGAGTTGGAAACCAACAAGATTTATCGAATGTGTTAAGCGTTTTACGTAGTAATGCTGATGTTGAATATTATGTTGTGAGCCAATAGGCTATTCATCTGAAAATGATATGTAACACACAACGGGTCACTTAGGTGACCCGTTTTATTTTTTATGAAAGTAAATTCTCTATGAACAAGTTGCTCATTATCTTAGTGTTTTAAGAAGGAGTAACTCATGTCTAGCTTCAAATCAGTTTTATCAAAGTCCCTATCAATAATTCTACCTATCCTGCTGTTTATGAGCTTTGCAAATGCATCTAGTCCTACGAAAGAGGAGCTTTACGAAGGCATAGAAATAACAGTTAACGTTAATACTGCCTCTGCAGAAGAGTTAGCTGTGATGCTTGTTGGTGTAGGCACTAAGAAAGCAGGAGAAATTGTAAAATATAGAGAAGCTCATGGTGACTTTGCTTCTATTCAGGAGTTAGAAAACGTGAAAGGGATTGGGCAGGCTACGATAGAGAAGAATGTCGAACGAATCTTACTAGACTAGTTTACGGATTGGGAAAATAAAAAAACCGCCTAATTGAGGCGGTTTTTTGTATTTATAGAACACTGGCTGTAGAGGCTAGTCTCAGAATTACTTAGAGTATCAAGATTACCTAGAATCTAAAAAACTGTAACCCTTATAGAACCATAGCGGCTAACCAACCAAATGCTATCAATGGCAAGTTGTAGTGTAAGAAAGTCGGTACCACCGTCTCCCATACGTGTTCATGTTGACCATCTGCATTTAGACCCGATGTTGGACCTAATGTTGAGTCAGAGGCTGGAGAACCAGCATCACCCAGAGCTGCTGCTGTACCTACAAGTGCAATTGTTGCCATAGGTGAGAAACCGAAAGCTGCCGCAAGTGGTACATAAATAGTGGCTAGAATTGGAATGGTCGAGAATGATGAACCGATCCCCATTGTCACTAAAAGACCAACGATTAACATAAATAGTGCAGCAAGTGGCTTGTTGTCGCCAATACTGGTGGAAAGTGCTTCAACTAAAGATTCAACACCACCTGTTTGTTTCATCACAGCAGCGAAACCTGCGGCTGCGATCATGATGAAGCCGATCATTGCCATCATGTGAACACCTTTGGTGAATACATCTTGAGTTTCTTTCCAAGCAATAACGCCACCAAACGTGAACACCATAAAACCTGCTAAGGCGCCGATAATCATCGAACCAGTAGATAATTGGACCGTCAATGCTGCGACAATACCAATCATTGCGACGATGATGTGTTTTTTGTTGATGGTTTTAGTCTCGGTAGAAACAACCGTGTGAGAGGTTTCTTTATATTGACGAGGTTTACGGTAAGTAAAGAAAACCGCCGTTAGTAAGCCGAAAATCATCCCAACTGCTGGCAGTAACATTGCCATAGGTACTTGGCTAGCGACTACACTTTCAAGACCATTGTCATGTAAGTTCTTCAGTAGAATGTTATTAAGGAAGATGCCACCAAAACCAATAGGTAGAACCATGTATGGTGTAATTAGACCAAAGGTAAGTACACACGCAACAAGTCGGCGGTCTAGGTTGAGTTTTGCAAATACGCCAAGTAGAGGTGGAATTAAGATTGGAATGAAGGCGATATGGACAGGAATGACATTTTGAGACGACATGGTTACTAGTATTAAAGAAGCTAAGATGCCATATTTTAAACCAGTAGATGCCGTCTCATTTTCTTTGCCGTGGATGCGTTTAATGACATTTTGAGCAAGTAAGTCGGTAATGCCAGACCTTGAAATAGCGACAGCAAAGGTACCTAACATCGCATAACTTAAAGCAATGGTCGCACCGCCACCAAGGCCGCTTTCAAATGCAGAAACAGCATCGTTAAGGCTCATGCCTGAAGCAATACCACCAATGATGGCACTGAACGTAAGTGCCACCACTACATTTACACGCATCAATGCTAAAACAAGCATGATGCATACAGAAATTACAACTGGGTTCATATTATTCTCGGAATGTTGTGTTTATTTATTTTTATTAATTGATACTTATTTTTCTTCTGTAATAAGAGGCCAGCCACCAAGAGCTTTCCATTTATTTACAATGCCGCAAAAGAGTTCAGCGGTTTTTTGAGTATCATATAAAGCGGAGTGCGCTTCTTTATTGTCAAAATCCATCCCTGCTGTTTTACATGCTTTAGCCAAAACGGTTTGGCCATAAGCAAGCCCACTAAGAGCAGCAGTATCAAAAGTAGCAAAAGGATGGAAAGGGACGCGTTTAAGCTTACAACGTTCACTTGCAGCATTCACAAAGTTAAGATCGAATGTTGCATTGTGTGCAACCATGATCGCACGGCTACAGTCAGAAGCTTTTTGTTCTTTTCGTACAAGTTTGTAGATTTCTTTTAAAGCTTCACCTTCAGAAATGGCTCCGCGAAGAGGGCTGAACGGGTCTTTTATTCCGTTAAAATCGAGCGCTTCTTGTTCTAAATTGGCACCTTCGAAAGGTTCTATATGAAAATGAATAGTAGATGCTGGTTGTAAGTCACCATTTTCATCCATCTTTAATGTGATAGCACAAATCTCCAATAACGCATCGGTTTTCGCATTGAATCCTGCGGTTTCTACGTCGATAACTACTGGGAAATAGCCACGAAAGCGTTTTTTAAGGGTCAGAGCTTCATTTTCTACAGTCATGTTAGCCAAAATTAGTGTGATAGGGGCTGCATTATTGCAGATAATAGCAGTGATAAAAACTAAAGAAATTTAAAAATTAACAAAAGACACATTTTGAACTGGCTAGATTTTTGCATGATAATATCGTTAGAAATAGGCGGCAATTGGCTGCATTGTTAAACGATTTGCTTAAGAGATATTCTATCTTATGAATACAAGACTCATCATAGGTTCAATCTTATTGTCGCTGATGTCTTCGTCTGCCATCGCTATGCAAGATAAGCGGTACGGAGCGACACCTCAGCAGTCAACGTGGGAGATGGTGGCAAATACACCATTAGAATGTCGTTTAGTCCACCCAATTCCAAATTTTGGTGATGCTGAGTTTTCGTCTCGTGCGAGCAAGAAAGTTATTTTAGATTTTGAGCTTAAAATGCGCAGACCGATGGGCGCTACCCGAAACGTAAGTTTGATTTCTATGCCTCCTCCTTGGAGACCAGGAGAAAGTGCAGATCGCATGACAACCATTAAGTTCTTCCAACAGTTTGATGGCTATGTTGGGGGGCAAACAGCTTGGGGGATGTTAAGTGAGCTAGAAAAGGGACGTTACCCGACATTTAGTTACCAAGAATGGCAAAGTCGTGATCAGCGAATTGAAGTCACTTTGTCATCAGTATTGTTCCAATCAAAATACAATGTGTTTAGTGACTGCATTGCGAACTTGTTACCCTATAGTTTTGAAGATATTTCTTTTACCATTCTTCACTATGATAGAAATAGCGACCAGTTGAATAAGTCATCACGTAAGCGTTTAGGGCAGATAGCGGAATATATTCGTTATAATCAAGATATCGATCTTGTTCTAGTGGCGACTTATACAGACTCAATTGATAGCAAGGGTATCAGCCAGAACTTATCTGAAAGACGAGCAGAATCTTTGAGGGATTACTTTAAATCTTTAGGCTTAGCAGAAGATAGGATTCAAGTTCAAGGTTACGGTAAGCGCCGGCCAATTGCTGATAACAGCTCTCCTATAGGTAAAGATAAAAACCGTCGTGTTGTGATTTCTCTTGGAAGAACTCAAATTTAGAGGTTAGCGAACTAAGTGGATTTAGCTCAATAGACAGAGTTGAAAGAGCGCTATTTTATTAGATTTATGTTTTTATCAAAAGCCAGTTATCAGACTGGCTTTTTTAATAGAATTCTTAGTTTAAGCGGAATTTTGCAATGATCTCGCAATTGGTTGCAGTATCTATTTTTTCTACCATCGAAGCGATTTTCGGGTTTGGGTGGCGTTTCATGAAATCAATTAAGGCTTTTTTACAGCATCCTATCGAATCAATAAAACTAGAGCATTGAGTATGAGGACACTGAGGGATTAATGTTAATACCTTCTCAGACGCAAGCTGTAGATATTTGAGTTCATATTCAGCTTCTCCTGCCCAGCGCCAGAATTGAGCAAGGTTGTGACATGAAACAACCGATATTATTAATCGTTCATCAGCTTCTATGTCAGTGCGCTCAGTGATTCTTTCACTTAGCGTTAAAGCTTGTTGATAGTGAAGAATACTTCGTACAGGGTCGTCGAGTTGCAACGCGGTATCGGCAAGTAACGTGTGTTTTTCCCATTCGCTTATCATTGTTAACTCTCACTCTATAAATCTGGCTAACAATCTAAACGATAATTATTCTCAAGTAAAGTTTAGTAACGGTGAACGGCAATTCTTCTTACTTATTGGAAGGTAGATTAGGAAAAAGATATAAAAAAACGAGCAAAGAGCTCGTTTTTAGAATGGTTATTAGCCGTTTTCTAGCCTTCTAAGCCAGCGGTTGCTTGTTTACTTTGAATCAGTTCGATCATGTAGCCATCAGGATCTTTTACAAACGCGATCTCAGTACTGCCACCTTTTACAGGGCCTGGTTCGCGAGTGACGTTACCACCTGCTGCTTTGATTGCGTCACATGTTGAATAAATATCGTCTACGCCGATAGCAATATGACCGAATGCAGAGCCGTGTTCATACTTAGTGGTGCCCCAGTTATAAGTTAACTCAATCACAGCGCCTTGTGACTCATCACCGTAACCTAAAAAAACAAGCGTATATTCATATTCTGCGTTTTCATTTTTACGTAATAAGTCCATACCCATCACGTCAGTATAGAACTCGATAGATTTATCTAAATCACCGACACGTAGCATAGTGTGAAGAATTCGACCATTTGACATAGTTAGCTCCTAGCTCAAGTATTTATAATTCGTTAAATTTCGGTTTTTTCTTTGAATTCACATAAGTCTTCAATCATGCAACTACCACAGCGTGGTTTACGCGCCACACATGTATAACGTCCATGAAGTATCAACCAGTGGTGCACATCCAGTTTGAATTCTTTGGGTATTACTTTTAAAAGCTTTTGTTCTACATCATCAACCGTTTTGCCCATTGCTAGCTTAGTGCGGTTTGATACACGATAGATATGAGTATCTACTGCAATCGTTGGCCATCCAAAAGCGGTATTTAACACTACGTTAGCTGTTTTTCTACCAACACCGGGTAGCGCTTCTAACGCAGCACGATCTTCAGGAACTTCACCATTATGCAAGTCGAGCAGCATGCGACATGTTTTGATTGTGTTCTCAGCTTTGGAGTTAAACAACCCAATGGTCTTGATGTATTCTTTTAACCCATCCACACCTAAATCGAAAATCCCTTGAGGGGTGTTCGCGATAGGGTATAGCTTATCCGTTGCCTTATTAACACTCACATCTGTAGCTTGCGCTGATAAAAGTACCGCAATTAAAAGCTCAAAAGGAGAATTCCAATTCAACTCAGTTTGTGGTTTTGGATTGTCATCTCTAAGGCGCGTTAAAATCTCAATTCGTTTTACATTATTCATGGCGACATTACTTTCAGTTGTTGTGTAGATTACGCGCTTTTACAGCGTCTATTTAATCTTTTTATGGTATCAATTATCAGCGGCTAACTAGCTTATTGTTGGCTGGTAAAGCTAGTTACGCGTTGGTTACTCTAGCTCGCTCGATTGCAGGCTTTTCTTGTTTTGGCTGCTTCGATTTTGCTTGATGATCGATTATGTTTTTCAGTGCGATTAAGAAGCCAACACCGATAAAAGCGCCTGGTGGTAGAAGTGCTAATAAGAAGCTATTGTCGAACTGAAATATTTCAATTCGTAGTGATGCTGCCCAATCACCAAGTAATAAATCCGCGCCATCAAATAAGGTTCCGTTACCTAGCACTTCTCGCATAGCACCAAGTACTACAAGTACAGCCGTCATGCCTAAGCCCATCCAGAAACCATCCTGAGCGGCAGGTAAAACGTTATTTTTAGAAGCAAAGGCTTCAGCTCGACCAATGATGATACAGTTCGTCACAATCAAAGGGATGAAGATACCAAGTGATAGGTACAGCCCATAAGCGTACGCATTCATCAATAACTGAACGCAGGTAACTAAAGAGGCAATAATCATAACGAAAACTGGGATTCGAACTTCTTTAGGTACGTGATTACGAACAAGAGAAACAACAACGTTCGATCCTACTAGAACCAGTAGAGTTGCAATTCCTAGGCCTAAAGCATTTGTCACTGTTGAAGAAACGGCAAGTAGTGGACAAAGCCCAAGTAGTTGCACAAGGGCTGGGTTATTTGCCCACATTCCATTTTTGATTAGCGTTTTATGATCACTCATTATTTTCACCACAATTGAAGGGTTGTGAGTAAAGTGTGTCTTTATTCGTATTTACGTATAGCACAGCCTTTTTGACTGCTTTTACAACCGCTCTAGGCGTAATGGTTGCGCCCGTGAATTGGTCGAAATCACCACCATCTTTTCGAACTGCCCAGCGAGAGACGTTGCTTTCAGTGACTTGTTTACCTTTAAATGAGGTAATCCAGTCAGTTACTCGTAAATCAATCTTATCCCCCAAGCCAGGGGTTTCTTTATGAGAAAGCACACGTGTGCCTAAAATTGTTCCGTCTTGCTGAATACCGACAATCAATTTTATTTCACCGTTATAGCCATCTGGTGCAATTGCTTCTATAGCAATGGCACTAGGTTGATCATTTAGTGTCGCGATATAGGCTGGCATAGATTGTTCTGTGCCAAGTTCAGGTGTGTTCAGCATTATACAAGATGAAAAAAGCTCATTGTCATGTAGGTCATGTGGAACAACTTGGTTTAACACAGATAATAGCTGAGCTTGTTCTTGCTGTTTGATCGTGTCTTTCGTTAAGTAATGGGTGACAGCGACTAAACCCGTGGAAGCACAGGCAAAAATCGCAAGTGTTAGCCCATTTTTTCTGATGGCATTTAACATTGTGATGCTCCCTTAGTGTCCGTAAGTTCTTGGTTTTGTGTAGTAGTCAATAAGAGGTACACACATGTTAGCCAGTAAAACAGCAAAGGCGACACCATCAGGGAAGCCACCCCAACTACGAATGATAAAGACTAAACCGCCGATCAGAGCACCAAAGATTAAACGTCCTTTCACTGTTGTTGAAGCCGAAACAGGATCTGTCGCAATAAAGAATGCGCCGAGCATTGTAGCGCCGGAAAGGAGGTGAATTATTGGTGATGCTGTTTCACCAGGTGTAAAAATGGAAAAAACTAAGCTAAACAAAACAAGGCTGGATAAAAACGCTACTGGAATGTGCCATTGAATTACTCGCTGCTTAATGAGAACGAGACCTCCAAGAAGGTAGGCGATATTAACCCACTCCCAACCTAACCCAGCTAGCCAACTAAATTGAGGTTGGTTTAATGCTTCCGAAGGGGTGTTTCCTGCAAGTAATGATGTTTTGAAAGCATCCAGTGGAGTTGCCATTGTGGTGCCATCAATGCCTAAACGTGCTTGTTGTAAAGAAAGCCCTTCGTTATTAAACCCAGTGAATATCATAAGTGCAGAATCAATAAAGCTAGTAGATTCAGCTGTTAAAGATATAGGTGCATTCCAACTCGTCATTTGAACTGGGAAAGATATTAAAAGGACAACATAAGCGACCATTGCCGGGTTAAATGGGTTTTGTCCGATGCCACCATACAAATGTTTAGCAATCACTATGGCGAAAAATACGCCAATAACAAGTAGCCACCAAGGGGAATGGGGGGGAATTGCTATGCTAATTAACCACCCAGTGACTATGGCACTGTAATCTCTTAAAGCCATAATTGGAGGGCGCTTTCTTAGCAGCATGATGACTGCTTCAAAGGTAACCGCGAGTGTTAAAGCAAAACAAAGTTGTATGAGAGTGCCCCAACCGAAGAAATAGGTTTGAGCGAGCAGACCCGGCATTGCACATAAGGCTACCCACTTCATTAAGTCAGGAGTGCTTCGGCGGCTATGAGCGTGTGGTGAGCTAGCAATAAAAAAAGCCATTACTCTGTTTCCTCGTTATTCTTTTTGTCTTTTGCTATTTGTGCTTTTTTGGCTTTAGCACGAGCAATCGCGGCAGAAACCGCTGCTTTTTTCGGATCAACCTCAGTTTCAGTTTCTTGTTCAGGCACATCCGAAACTACTGAGCTTGTCGTTGATTCTTCATTATTTGCTTCAGCTTGCTGCGCTTTTTTAGCTTTAGCGCGAGCAATCGCGGCAGCAACTGCTGCTTTTTTAGGATCAACCTTAATTTCAGTTTCCTGCTCAGGCGCATCTGAAACTACTGTGCTTGTCGTTGATTCTTCATTATTCGCTTCAGCTTGCTGCGCCTTTTTAGCTTTGGCGCGAGCAATGGCTGCGGCAACCGCCGCTTTTTTCGGATCAACTTTGGTTTCAGTTTCCTGCTCAGGCGCATCTGAAACTACTGTGCTTGTCGTTGATTCTTCATTATTCGCTTCAGCTTGCTGCGCCTTTTTAGCTTTAGCGCGAGCAATTGCGGCAGCAACCGCCGCTTTTTTCGGATCAACTTTGGTTTCAGTTTCTTGTTCAGGTGCATCCGTAATTACTGTGCTTGTCGTTGACTCTTCATTATTCGCTTCAGCTTGCTGCGCCTTTTTAGCTTTAGCGCGAGCAATTGCAGCAGCAACCGCTGCTTTTTTCGGATCAATTTTGGTTTCAGTTTCTTGTTCAGGTGCATCCGAAACTACTGAGCTTGTCATTGACTCTTCATTATTTACTTCAGCTTGCTGCGCCTTTTTAGCCTTGGCGCGAGCGATGGCAGCAGCAACCGCTGCTTTTTTCGGGTCAACTTTGGTTTCATTTTCCTGTTTAGGTGCTTCTGAAATTACTGAACTTGTCTCTGAGCTTTCATTATTCGCTTCAGCTTGCTGCGCCTTTTTAGCCTTAGCACGAGCAATGGCAGCAGCAACCGCTGATTTTTTCGTATCAGTCGTTTCATCAGGTGACTTTGAATCCATAGCCGAATCATTATTACTTGCTTCAGCCTGTTGCGCTTTTTTCGCTTTAGCACGAGCAATAGCTTCTGCGACTGCAGATTTTTTATCTGAGGTGTTATGATCTGGCGCAGTGTTATTTTTCGCAGAGCTATTTTGCTCGCTAGATTCTGAGTTTAATTTTGCTTTACGCTCTCGAGCTTGTTTTTTCCGCTCTTCACGTAATTTTGCCATCTCTGAATTATCAGGTTGGTCGCTATTGTTACTCTGAGCTTCTGCTTGTTTCGCTTTAGCTCTCGCGATAGCGGCAGCAACAGCGGGCTTCACCGCTGGTTTATCCGAGTCAGCGTTAGACTCTTGCGCTTTAACTCGAGCGATCGCTGCAGCAATTGCATCGTCGCCATCAGAGGTTTTTAAATCTTTACGGCGATTATCAGCCGCTTTCTTAAATCGATTCTCTCGTTCAGCTTTATCACGCTCCATACGAGCATTTTTTTCTTCAAAACGAACTTTGGCGCGTTCAGCTGATACCGCTTCATCTTTACGATTTTTTATCTCAGCTTTCGCTTGTCTGTAATACTGAACGAGTGGTATTTCACTTGGGCAAACATAAGCACAAGCACCACACTCAATACAATCTTTAAGGTTAAGTTCTTCACACTTATCATACTCATTCGCTTTTGCATGCCACTGTAATTGTTGAGGCAGTAAAGAAGCAGGACAAGCTTCAGCGCATTGACCACATCGAATACATTCCATCTCATATTGATTTGGAGAAATTTCTTTGCGAGTCGGTGCAAGAATACAGTTAGAGGTTTTGGTGATAGGTACACTTGAACTTGGCAGAGTGAAACCCATCATAGGGCCGCCTAGAATCAGCCTAGGGAGCTTTTTATCTGCCTTATAATCGAATTCTTCGAGCAACTCATGTACCGGAGTGCCCAGAAGAGCCCAAACGTTACGAGGTTGCTTGAATGTTTTACCAGTTAATGTGACGACGCGATTGATGACGGGCTCTCCATCGATAACCGCTTTCTTTATCGAAAATAATGAACTGACATTTTGGACTAATACGCCAATGTCGGCAGGGATGCCGCCAGCAGGAACTTCTTTATTAGTGAGTATTTTTATCAGCTGTTTTTCGCCGCCCGAGGGGTACTTTGTCGGGATGACTCGGATAACAATATCTTTATTGATTGCTGCTTTTTCTAAAGCTTTGATAGCTTTTGGTTTGTTATCTTCAATACCAATAACAGTTAACTTTGGCTTAAGAATGTGCTCAACAATTTCGATGCCTTGCAATATCTCATCAGCATGCTCTTGTAGAAGCTTGTCATCAGAAGTGATGTAAGGTTCACATTCTGCAGCATTCACAATCAGTATGTCGGTGCGACCTAGACCAGATTGAATTTTCTTGGCTGTAGGGAAACCAGCCCCTCCCATACCTGAAATTCCAGCTTCACGAATGGTGTCGAGCAGTTGGTCAGATGTTTTAGAGGTGAAGTCATCCACTGGCTTCTTATCGCACCAAGTATCTAATCCATCAGGTTTAATGATGACACTGAGTTCAGTTAGCCCTGAAGGGTGAGCGGTGACCCTTTGCTCTATAGCAATAATATGACCGGATGTCGGCGCGTGTACAGGTAAAGTAAACCCACTATCAAGGCTTGTAAGCGGCTGACCTTTTTTGACCGTGTCACCCGCTGCAACTAATAAATTTCCAGCTTTACCAATATGTTGTTTAACTGGTAGCACGATTTCAGATGGGATGCGTGCGTGTACTAACTCCGAGCTATTAGACTGAGTTTTATTTTCTGCAGGGTGAACCCCACCAGGGAAGCTCCAAAGAGAGCCAGTACGAATTTGTTCAATAAGAGAAATCATACCAATCCTTTTATGCTTTTTTATCTGATGATGAGGCATCAGTGAATTGGTGAGTGATGTCTATAACAGGGATGGAGTTCATCTGCCATTTCCAGTTTTCAGTCGTGGTTGCGACTGGAATCATTTCAATACAATCGGTTGGGCATGGAGCAACACATAAGTCGCACCCTGTACATTCATCTTTAATGACGGTATGCAGTGCTTTCGTCCCGCCAACAATGGCGTCTACTGGGCATGCTTGGATGCATTTTGTGCAACCAATGCACATGTCTTCGTGAATGTAGGCAACCGTTTTTACTTTGTTGTCGAGGTCGTGGGCTGAATCTTCGACTTCAACCCCCATAAGGTCAGCCAATTTTTCTATCGTAGCTTGACCGCCTGGTGGACACTTGTTGATGTTATCGCCATTGGCGATGGCTTCGGCATAAGGGCGACAACCTGGATAACCACATTGCCCACATTGTGTTTGTGGCAGGATAGAGTCAATTTGATCCACAACGGGATCAGCTTCGACTTTGAAACGAATAGAAGCGAAACCTAATATCGCGCCAAATACAGTAGCTAAAACTACAAGAGCAATAATTGCAATTAGGATGGTACTCATTCTTATTTCACCAACCCTGTGAAGCCCATAAATGCTAGAGACATAAGACCTGCAGTGATCATAGCAATGGAGGCGCCTTTGAATGGCATAGGGACATCAGCAGCAGCTATACGCTCTCGCATTGAAGCGAAGAGAATTAAAACTAATGAAAAGCCTGCCGCAGCGCCGAAACCATAAATAATCGACTGAATAAAATTATGGTTCTCATTGATATTGAGAAGAGCCACACCTAGAACGGCACAGTTTGTAGTGATCAGGGGCAGGAAAATACCAAGTAAACGGTAAAGAGTAGGGCTGGTTTTGTGCACAACCATTTCAGTGAATTGCACGACAACTGCAATCACTAAAATAAAACTCATTGTGCGCAGGTATTCAATGCCTAATGGTGCAAGGATATAGGTTTCAACAAGGTATGCAGAAACTGATGCCAGTGTAAGTACAAAAGTTGTCGCTAGCCCCATACCAATAGCAGTTTCCAGTTTTTTGGAAACCCCCATAAATGGACATAGGCCTAAGAATTTAACTAGTACAAAGTTATTGACCAGCACTGTGCCAACCAACAACAAAAGATATTCGGTCATAATGGATTTATTTTTGAGATTCCGATCTTAATATTATCCTGCTTTGTCACACTAATAACAACCAAGGATCGATAAGGTTTTATACGCAAGATGAAAAAAAGACCAACAATTAAGTGAGTATTTAAGGATTAAAGGCAAAGTGATGGAAGTTGTTATGCGAGTTGTTTTCTTTAAATCGATTCTTCAGTGCAAATGATACTTAGTTGGGTTCTATTTGCTTGTCGCTAAAAATTAAAAACGAAAAAGCCCAATCCTAAGATTGGGCTTTTTCTAAATTTGGCTCCCCTTGCAAGACTTGAACTTGCGACATACGGATTAACAGTCCGCCGTTCTACCAACTGAACTAAAGGGGAATTGCTTTAAAGCGAGCAGAATTTTAAAGATTCACAGAAATTATGTCAATAAAAAAAACAGAAAAAATCGCAGTGAAATTTCTTTACTTTTTTGCAGCCCTTGTTGGATTTGGCTTAGCTATACTTATCCACTAAATTTGTGGATAACTGTGTGAGTTAAACTTTAACAACATTAAGAGGAAACCAATGGTTTTAGAGAGTGTAGGTTTAAGTTGTTTATTTTAAAGAAGTTATTGATTTTTACGAATGGGTATAACTTATTTCGATTAGTAACGAAGTCGGTGTTTTAGACGAAAATTTGGATATTTTGGGGAAAACTAGTGGATGAAAAGGTAAGTGTGTTTTCAATGTTAGTTTTATGCGGTCACGAATAATATCAATGTTTTAGATATAAATCTATGTTTAATGCCACGAGTTAAAGTGATTATTGTTAGATAAAGGTTGCAACAAACTATCTGCTAGAGCGACAATAACCTGAATATAAACACAGTATGGAAAGGTGCACATGAGTAAACTATTTGACCTAGTATCAGATTATAGCCCTTCAGGCGATCAACCTACTGCCATTGCAAGGTTATTAGATGGATTAGATTCAGGGCTTGCTCATCAGACATTACTCGGTGTAACAGGGTCTGGTAAAACGTTCACCTTAGCGAATGTTGTTTCTCAAGCACAAAGACCAGCCATATTTCTTGCGCCTAATAAAACATTGGCTGCTCAGTTGTATGGGGAAATGAAATCATTCTTTCCCAACAATGCGGTGGAATATTTTGTTTCTTATTATGATTACTATCAGCCTGAAGCTTACGTCCCAACTACCGATACTTTCATAGAAAAAGATTCCTCTGTTAATGCTCATATTGAGCAAATGCGACTGTCGGCAACTAAAGCCTTACTCGAACGTAAAGATGCGATTATCGTTGCTTCAGTTTCTGCCATTTATGGCTTGGGTGATCCCGAATCTTACCTAAAAATGATGCTGCATGTGTGCCGTGGTGATGTACTTGATCAAAGGGACATCATCAGAAGGTTGGCTGAATTACAATACAAGCGTAATGATGTTGCTTTTGAGCGTGGTCAGTTTCGAGTCCGCGGTGAAGTGATTGATGTTTTTCCTGCTGAATCTGAGCAAGATGCTGTTCGTATTGAAATGTTTGATGACGAGATTGATTGTATCAGTATTTTCGACCCGTTAACGGGTGCAGTAAAGCAGAGAGATTTACCTCGCTACACGATTTATCCTAAAACTCACTATGTAACGCCTCGTGAAAAAATTCTTGAAGCAATCGAACATATTAAAGACGACTTGCGAGACAGACAAACGTATTTAAAAGACAACAATAAATTGCTTGAAGAGCAGCGAATTACACAGCGTACACAGTTTGATATTGAAATGATGAACGAGCTTGGTTTTTGTTCAGGCATTGAGAACTACTCTCGCTACTTAAGTGGGAGAAATGCGGGAGAGGCTCCTCCTACACTATTCGATTACCTTCCTGCAGATGGCTTGCTCATTATTGATGAATCACATGTAACAGTGCCTCAAATCGGCGCGATGTACAAAGGTGACCGATCTCGAAAAGAAACGTTAGTGGAATTCGGTTTTCGTTTACCTTCTGCACTTGATAACCGTCCTATGAAGTTTGAAGAGTTTGAATCCATCGCCCCACAAACCATTTTCGTTTCTGCTACTCCTGGTAATTATGAAATCGAGAAGTCTGATGGAGAAATTGCAGATCAGGTCGTACGACCTACTGGGTTGCTTGATCCGGAGATTGAAGTTCGCCCCGTGGCAACACAAGTTGATGACCTTTTGTCTGAAATTCGAATTCGTGCAGCTAAAGATGAAAGGGTATTAGTTACCACTTTAACTAAACGAATGTCGGAAGACTTAACGGAATACCTGACGGAACATGGCGTTAAAGTGAGATACCTCCACTCTGATATTGATACTATTGAGCGAGTTGAAATTATACGAGACTTAAGGTTAGGTGAGTTTGATGTGTTAGTCGGCATCAACTTACTTCGTGAAGGCTTAGACATGCCTGAAGTGTCATTAGTCGCGATTCTAGATGCAGATAAAGAAGGCTTCTTACGTTCAGAAAGGTCACTTATTCAAACGATTGGTCGAGCAGCGCGTAACTTGCAAGGTAAAGCGATTTTGTATGGTGATAAAGTCACTAAGTCTATGAAAAAAGCGATAGATGAAACAGCTCGACGTCGAATAAAGCAACAAGCTTACAATGAAGAACAAGGTATTCAGCCACAAGCGCTTAAGCGTAATATCAAAGATATTATGGAATTGGGCGATATGACCAAATCACGAGAGCAACGTGAATCTAAGCAAGTGCCACTATCAAAAGTGGCAGAGCCTTCTCAAACTTATCAAGTATTTACGCCTCAGCAATTGGATAAGGAAATTGGTAAGTTGGAAGCGGCAATGTATAAGCATGCTCAAGACTTAGAATTTGAATTAGCAGCGCAAAAGCGTGATGAAATTGAGCAGCTAAGAAAGCAATTTATCGTAAACAGCTAATACAGATGGCTGTTATTGATAGCCGCCTAAATTCCTAATTACTCGAAACTAAATACATGTCTATTTCAAAGCCAGTAATACCTGTTACTGGCTTTATTTATTGTGGAAAAGCTATTGAGTCTAAGTAAATAGAATTACTTATTTGCATAATGCAAATCGGAATGCGACTATTATATTAGTGCAATCAAAAATGGCTGGGATATGCAATCAAACGCTTTAGATAACAAATCAAAATATTTGTTAATGGTCGAGGATACGGCTTCTGTTGCCGCGTTATATCGCTCTTACCTCACTCCTCTTGAAATCGATATCAATATTGTAGGTACAGGTCGAGATGCTATCGAAAGCCTTACTCATCGGATTCCTGATCTCATTTTACTCGACCTTCGCCTGCCAGATATGACAGGTATGGATGTACTTTTTGCTGTGAAGCAAAAGTACCCGGAAGTGCCGGTTATCTTTATGACTGCTCACGGGTCAATCGATACTGCGGTTGAAGCGATGCGCCATGGCTCTCAAGATTTCTTAATAAAACCTTGTGAAGCAGATCGCCTACGTATCACGGTCAATAATGCTATTCGTAAAGCGACAAAATTAAAAAATAGTGCAGAACACCCAGGAAGTCAGAACTACCAGGGTTTTATTGGCAGTAGCCAAACGATGCAGCAGGTGTATAGAACCATAGACTCAGCAGCCACTAGTAAAGCAAGTATCTTTATCACAGGAGAAAGTGGTACGGGTAAAGAGGTATGTGCAGAAGCGATTCATGCAGCCAGTAAGCGAGGTGATAAGCCTTTTATTGCAATTAACTGTGCGGCAATCCCTAAAGATCTCATTGAAAGTGAACTGTTTGGTCACGTCAAAGGTGCATTTACAGGAGCTGCAACCGATAGGCAAGGAGCTGCTGAATTAGCTGATGGTGGCACACTATTTCTAGATGAACTCTGTGAAATGGATCTTGAGCTTCAAACTAAGCTTTTACGGTTTATACAGACGGGTACTTTTCAAAAGGTAGGTTCTTCAAAAATGAAGAGCGTTGATGTTCGATTTGTATGTGCAACGAATAGAGACCCGTGGAAAGAAGTTCAAGAAGGGCGCTTTAGAGAAGATTTATATTACCGACTTTATGTGATTCCTTTGCATCTACCTCCCTTGAGAGAAAGAGGGGAGGATGTTATTGAGATTGCCTATTCTTTATTGGGTTATATGTCTAATGAAGAGGGTAAAGCGTTCGTACGTTTCTCACCTGAAGTATTAGACCGCTTTAATCAGTATGAGTGGCCTGGAAATGTTCGCCAACTACAAAATGTACTTCGAAATGTTGTGGTGTTGAATAACGGTAAAGAGATTGCAATTAATATGCTTCCACCTCCGCTTAATCAACCTATTGAAAACAGTATCCGCTTGAAAGAAAAGCAGAATGAAGACATTACTGTAAAAGATATTTTTCCATTATGGATAACTGAAAAGACAGCAATTGAACAAGCTATTAAAGCGTGTGATGGCAATATACCAAGAGCGGCTGGCTTTTTGGATGTTAGCCCTTCAACTATTTATCGAAAGCTGCAAGCTTGGAATGCGAAAGAACAAACACAATAAAAATAAGATGAAAGTATGAGTCTACTAAATCAAAATAAAATTAATGAACTAGCAGGGGAAATTGGGGAAGAAAATGTACCAGTATTATTGGACATCTTCCTTGGTGAACTGTCGGGTTACAACGAACAATTATCTTCTGGTCAATTGGAAGACACAAATCAGTATCTCGCTGAAATCAGTCATGCTTTGAAAAGCAGCGCGGCAAGCTTTGGGGCGGATCAATTATGCGAACTTGCAGTGAGTTTTGATTCAAGAGTGAAACAAAAGGTATTACTGACAGATATAGATTCTAGTGAGATGCAAAACCTATTGAAACAGACCTTTGTTGAATACCAAAACCTATGTAAGTGAGAGCTTCGTAGTCAATTAATGTTCGTAATTAACTAGTGGTAGTTTGAAGTGATAAAAAGGAGCATTTAGCTCCTTTTTTATTTGTGATTCGATGGTGTTTTATAGCTGTGATTCAATGGCTTTTTGCAATTTGACTCGGTCATGTCGCCAGTCTCTATTTGGTGAGGCTAGGTCTGTCGTTACGCAGTTCCATAGATCAGCTATTTCAGGGTGGGGCTGTTCACCAAGAATGACATCTACTTTTCTAGCCTGGCAAGCTCGTTCGCACCATTCAATTTTCTCTTTTAATGTCATTCGCCCTGCAGGGCCAAATTCTGGAGAAAGGTTTTCAACGAAGATTACTATTGCTTGGGTATTGCCCGCGATTGCTTTTCCTATTTCAGGTAAAAGTAATGGAGGCATAATACTGGTTAAAAAACTTCCAGGACCTAATACAATACAATCCGCTTCTTCAATTGCAGTAACGGCTTCTGTCGTTGCCGGCACTTCAGGGGAGAGATCAAGGCGGCGTAGATCTTCTTCCATATCATCAACGTTGGTTTCTCCTGTTACCCAGCGTCCGTCGACTGAAAGAGCGGTCAAGTCTGAAGGATGTTCAGACATTGGAACGATATTTACATCAACCTTCAACATATCGCGAATAAGGTCGATAGCATCAAGTGGTCGAACAGAAAGGTTATCTAATGCCGTGAGCATAAGGTTCCCCAAATTATGCCCGTGCAGTTCACCTTGACCTTTAAATCGGTATTCAAACATCATTGAACTTATCGAAGGATCGGTAATTAGTTGGTTAATACAGTTTCGAGTATCACCCCAAGCAATCCCGCCTTGGCAGTCTCGGATCCGACCTGTTGAACCACCATTATCCGTTGTCGCAACGATGCCAGTTGCGTTTTTTCCAAAATCTTTGAGTGCCGCTAGAATACGACCTAAACCATGACCACCGCCGATGGCGACAACTTTTTTTGTAGAGTAGAGTTTCATTATTTTTCTTATTAGATTAATACCAACTATATTTAATGGTAAATGCTTACGCTCATATACTCAATAGGTGTTATTTTGCCGAGTTGATATGGTTTTTTTGCTTAAATCACGCGTTTTTTTGATACAAAACTAGATTCACGTACAAATATTAAGTATTTTATTAGTCAGCTACTACGCGTGTTTTTATGCCGTAGTTGCCATAACTCCGAGCTCTTCTATGCTAAGTCGCACAGTGGTTTTTGCTGTACCGATACGCGTTAAGAGCCAGTGACATGTTGTCACAAGGGCTTAATTGGAAATGATTATGCCTCCCGTGTTTGGAAAGGTGTTCCATGGCGCAACAATTCGAAGATAGATTCAAGCGCAAGTTTTATTACTTGCGTTTGTCGGTTACAGACGTCTGTAACTTTAAATGTACTTACTGCTTACCAGATGGTTATAAACCGTCAGGGCAAAAAAACTCGTCTTTTTTAAGTGTTCCCGAGATCAAACGCATTGTAAAAGCGTTTGCAGATTGTGGTACCTCAAAGATCCGTATTACAGGCGGAGAGCCGAGTCTGCGTAAAGACTTTCCTGAAATCATACATACTGTTGCTTCTACTCCAGGCATCGAAAAAGTGGCCACGACAACCAATGGCTACCGCATGGATAAACAAGTAGGGCAATGGCGTGATGCGGGTTTAACCCATATAAACGTGAGTGTGGATAGCTTAGATTCACGTATGTTCCATCAGATCACTGGTGAGAATAAATTTACTGAGGTTATGCGAGGCATCGATAAAGCGTTTGAGGTTGGCTTTGAACAAGTCAAAGTAAACGTAGTATTGATGAAAGACCTCAATAGTCAGGAATTACCAGCCTTCCTTAATTGGATCAAAGACAAACCCATTCAATTACGTTTTATCGAGTTGATGAAAACTGGCGAGATGGACGAGTTGTTCGATAAACACCATGTATCTGGCGTTGCGATTCGCAATCAGCTTATTGCTAATGGTTGGTTATTAAAAATCAAAGCCGTTAATGATGGCCCTGCACAAGTGTTTGTTCACCCGGAATACAAGGGTGAAATTGGTTTGATCATGCCTTACGAGAAAGACTTCTGTGAGAGTTGTAACCGACTGCGTGTTTCTGCGATCGGTAAACTTCATCTATGTCTGTTTGGCGACCACGGTGTTGAGCTGAGAGATCTGATTCAAGAAGATCAACAAGAGCAAGAGCTCATTGATCGAATTCAGGCTCAGCTTCAAACTAAGTCCGTTAGCCACTTCTTGCATGATGGCAACAGCGGCATGACTCCAAACTTGGCATCAATCGGCGGTTAACCCGCTATATACTCTAAAGTATTTTATCGCTCAGCTTATTTAGGCTGGGCGAATCAGTCTAATCATTGAAAAATTTAAATAGGTGAACAAATGGGTCACGCAGAAAGCAAATTTCAAGCAGCGAACATTGCAGTACTAACCGTTTCAGATACTCGCACAGAAGAAAACGACACATCAGGTGGTTACCTAGCTGATCATGCTAAAGAGGCGGGTCATAATGTAGTTGATAAGCAAATCGTTATCGATGACATGTATAAGATTCGTGCGATTGTGTCTCAGTGGATCGCTGATGAAAGCGTTCAAGCTATCATGATTACTGGCGGTACCGGTTTTACTTCTCGTGACAGCACGCCAGAAGCACTTAAGCCACTATTCGACAAAGAAGTAGAAGGCTTTGGTGAGCTATTCCGCCAGGTGTCTTACGAAGAGATTGGCACATCGACAATTCAATCTCGTGCGATCGCGGGTTTTGCTAACCATACCGTTATTTTTGCGATGCCAGGTTCTACAGGTGCTTGCCGCACAGGTTGGACTAAGATCATCAAGCAGCAGATGGATGCTAGCCACCGTCCTTGTAATTTCATGCCACATCTTTCTGTATAAGGTGGTCTGAGTATGAGTCAATTTACACACATTAACGCATCTGGCGAAGCAAACATGGTGGATGTATCGGCTAAGGCTGAAACGGTTCGTGAAGCGAGAGCGGAAGCATTCGTTCAAATGTTACCTGAAACACTAGAACTGATCATGAATGGCAGCCACCACAAAGGTGATGTTTTTGCGACAGCGCGTATTGCAGGAATTCAAGCGGCGAAGAAGACATGGGACTTGATTCCTCTTTGTCATCCTCTTCTATTAACTAAGGTTGAAGTTCAACTTGAAGCTTTAGTTGATGAAAATAAAGTACGTATCGAATCAGTTTGTAAACTTGCAGGTAAAACTGGTGTAGAGATGGAAGCTTTAACTGCTGCATCGGTTGCTGCTTTAACTATTTATGATATGTGTAAAGCGGTTCAGAAAGACATTGTTATCGAGAATGTGCGCTTGTTAGAGAAAACCGGTGGTAAATCAGGTCACTTTAAGGCGGACGCATGATAACAGTTTTATTTTTTGCTCAAACACGCGAACTGGTTGGCGTTGATAGCGTGCAAGTTGACGCTCAATTCACAACTATCGAAGCAATTCGTTCTCACCTCTCGCAACAAGAAGGTAAATGGGACATCGCATTGGAAGAGGGCAAGTTATTGGCTGCACTTAACCAAGCTATTGTGCCACTGGCGACTGAAGTGAAAGATGGCGATGAAGTGGCATTCTTTCCGCCGGTAACGGGAGGTTAGCATGGATTCAAAAGATCTAGACCCGCGAGTTTTAGTTACAAAAGATGACTTTTGTGTAGGTAAAGAATACGACTTCCTAGGTGAAGGTACTTCTGCCGGTGCTGTTGTGACTTTCGTCGGTAAAGTTCGAGATATGAATTTGGGTGATAACGTCATTGGTTTATCGCTTGAGCATTACTCAGGTATGACAGAGAAGTCATTGAGTGAGATTTGTGACCAAGCTGAAACTCGCTGGCCAATTCAAAGAATGCGTGTCATACACCGTGTAGGCGACTTAGATATTGGCGACCAAATCGTGTATGTGGGTGTTTCAAGTGCTCACAGAGGCGCAGCATTTGAAGCCTGCGAATTTGTTATGGACTTTCTTAAAACCAAAGCTCCATTTTGGAAGAAAGAGCGGACGACAGAATCAACTCGTTGGGTCGAATCTCGTGACTCAGATACGCAAGC
The DNA here is from genome assembly GCF_013114625.1 of Vibrio sp. 99-70-13A1. Taxonomy (GTDB): domain Bacteria; phylum Pseudomonadota; class Gammaproteobacteria; order Enterobacterales; family Vibrionaceae; genus Vibrio. The sequence goes on along the minus strand of NZ_VTXD01000001.1, from coordinate 283,941 downwards.
TGCGGAACGCTGGGAAAAGTAGCCTCTCTCAAGACTGTGTCAGTAAATCAAACTTAAAAGGTCGACATCATTGTCGGCCTTTTTACGTTTTGTAACTATTAAAGTTAATGAAGGATGTGTAGCTTATTATGGTTCGTTATGCATAAGTTGTGAGTGTATAGTCAATCGGTATTATGCGCTTATATTTATAGGCTTTTACTCTGTTTTTTATAGAGTGATATTTCTCACACTTAAAGGAACTTGGATAGGATATATGTGAGTCAGAATTAGATTTCATGTGTCATTAATGTTAATTTCTTGGTCGTGTTTTAGCATAAGATGCTATAAACAACAATCAAGCTAGTTTTATTAACATTAATGGTTTTTTACCATTGTTTGCTGCTTGTTAAATCACTATTAATCTTTGTTTTGGCGGAATATTACACTAACTTATTGATGTTTTCGGGGCGTTATCCGATTCCATGCCAGTTTTTTATGGAAAATTACTTCAATGATTGCTAGTGTGTTCCGCAATCTTTGTAAGGTTTTAGATTTTTATGCTTAAATTTTAAGCAAAATAAATCTAAATCACTATCCGTTTAGTAAGCCGAACAAAGAAGTCATGGATGCAAAATAAAAACTTGGAGTTTAATGCATGTACAAGAATAAAATCACTCAAGCCCTTCTTCTAGGTGCTGGTTTGGCAATGGCTGCCACTTCTACAACAACAATCGCAGCTGACGTACCTGCTGGTACAGAATTGGCAAAATCTCAGGATCTCGTTCGTGGTAACGGTACTGAGGTAGCGACAATTGACCCGCACAAATCTCAAGGTGTACCAGAATCACACGTAATTCGTGATTTACTTGAGGGACTAGTGAACCAAGACGCAGATGGTAACACCATCCCTGGCGTTGCGAAAAGCTGGGAAACGACAGACAACAAAACTTTCACATTCCACCTTCGTGATGATGCTAAATGGTCTAACGGTGACCCAGTTACTGCAGAAGACTTTGTATACAGCTGGCAACGTGCTGTAGACCCTGCAACTGCATCGCCTTACTCTTGGTATATGGAATATACTAAGATGGTTAACGCGAAAGACATCATCGCAGGTAAAAAAGACAAGAGCGAGCTAGGTGTTAAAGCACTAGATTCTAAGACTCTTGTTGTAGAACTAGACACAGCAGTACCTTACTTCGTAATGATGACAGGTCACACAACGACTAAGCCTGTACATAAAGCTACTGTTGAAAAGTACGGCGACCAGTGGACTAAGCCTGAGCATTACGTTGGTAACGGCGCATTTGCAGTAGATAAGTGGGTTCTTAATGAGCGTTTAGTTCTTAAACGTAATGAACAGTACTGGGACAACGATAAAACAGTTCTAAACAGCGTTACGTTCTTACCTATTGAGAACCAAGTTGCTGAAATGAACCGTTTCCTTTCTGGCGAATTAGACTTCTCTTCTTCAGCTCTTCCAGTTGAACACTTCAAACGTCTAAAGAAAGAATACCCAGAATCAGTTTCTGTTGAAGGTAGCTTATGTACTTACTACTACTCATTCAACACTAAGAAGAAGCCTTTTGATGATGTACGTGTTCGTAAAGCAATTTCATATGCTATCGACCGTCCAATCGTAACTAACGCGATTCTTGCTCAAGGACAAAAACCAGCTTACTTCCTAACGCCTGAAATCACAGCTGGCTTCAACCCTGAGCTTCCAGCTTACGCTCAACTATCTCAAAAAGAGCGTAATGCAGAAGCGGCACGTCTACTTGAAGAAGCAGGCTTTGGTAAGGATAACCCTCTAGAGTTTAGCCTTCTTTACAACACAAACGAAAACCACAAGAAAATTGCAGTAGCACTTGGTTCTATGTGGAAGAAAACATTAGGTCTTAAAGTAACTCTTGAAAACCAAGAGTGGAAAACATACCTATCTTCTAAAGACCAAGGTGATTTCGAAGTATCACGAGCTGGTTGGTGTGGTGACTACAATGAAGCATCTTCTTTCCTAACTCTAATGGTTAGTAAGAATACAACGGCTGGTCAGCACTGGGCTAACCCAGAGTATGATGCAATCATTGACAAAGCATTGTCTTCAACATCTGAAGAAGAGCGTACAGCTCTATACATGCAAGCAGAAGATTTAATTGCTAAAGATATGCCAATTGCGCCTATCTACCAGTATGTTCGTGCTCGACTGCTATCTCCTCAAGTTGGTGGCTTCCCTGCTAACAACGCTGAAGAGAAGATCTACTCAAAAGATCTTTATATCAAAGCTAAGTAACTTCTAAGCTTATAAAACTATAAAAAATCCAAGTGCTGTATGTGATTCATCACATGCAGTACTTATTCAATCTATAATATTTAGATTGGTTTCATTAATTTATTGTCACAGACTGAAAGAGTGAGTTTATGCTTAAATTCATCGCAAAAAGGATATTTGAAGCGATTCCAACTATGTTGGTATTGATTACTATATCTTTCTTTCTTATGCGCTTTGCGCCAGGAAACCCATTTTCAAGTGAAAAACCATTACCGCCAGAAGTAATGGCTAACATTGAAGCAAAATATGGCTTAGATAAGCCAGTATTCGAACAGTACACAACGTATCTATTAAATGTCGTTCAGGGCGACTTTGGTCCATCTTTCAAATACCTAGATTACTCGGTTAATGAATTGATTTATGGAGCACTTCCTGTATCTGCCAAAATAGGTTCAATCGCTTTCCTCTTCACTATTATTATGGGGGTATCGGTCGGAACCATTGCAGCACTGAAGCATAATACCTGGGTGGACTACACTATAATGTCTACCGCCATGCTCGGGGTGGTAATGCCGTCCTTTGTATTGGCACCTGCACTCATCTACTTATTCTCCTTGTATTGGAATATCTTCCCTGCTGGTGGCTGGCATGGCGGAACCTATATGTATCTAGTCTTACCTGTTATTGCGATGTCTCTATTATATGTAGCTACATTTGCACGTATTACTCGCGGCAGCATGATTGAGACGCTGAACAGTAACTTTATCCGTACTGCTCGTGCAAAAGGTCTAAGTTACCCATATATCGTATTAAAGCATGCACTTAAGCCTGCAATGCTTCCTGTTGTTTCTTACATGGGACCTGCTTTCGTAGGTATCATCACAGGTTCTGTTGTTGTTGAAACTATCTTTGGTCTTCCAGGGATTGGTAAGTTATTCGTAAATGCAGCATTTAACCGTGATTACTCGCTAGTAATGGGTGTAACCATTTTAATTGGTTTCCTATTCATCTTATTCAACGCAATTGTTGATATTTTGCTAGCAGTAATTGACCCGAAAATTCGCTACTAACAGGGACGTATGGTTATGTTGACGAAAAAAGAAAACTTAGATGCGATTGAAAAATTTTCTGAAAATTTAGAAATTGAAGGTCGTAGCTTGTGGCAAGACGCCCGAATTCGTTTTATGCGTAATAAAGCGGCAATGGTGAGCCTATTTATTTTAACACTAATGGTGTTAGCTGTTACTTTCTTACCGATGATTGCGCAGTATGCTTATGATGATACTGACTGGTATGCAATGCACGTAGGTCCAAATGCTGACCACTGGTTTGGTACTGATAGCCTTGGGCGTGATTTGTATGTACGTACCCTAATTGGTGGTCGTATATCATTAATGGTTGGTGTATTAGGTGCATTTGTTGCTGTACTGATTGGTACACTTTACGGTGCGGCTTCAGGCTTCATTGGCGGTCGTACTGACCGAGTGATGATGCGTATCCTTGAAATCCTTTACGCTGTTCCATTCATGTTCCTAGTTATCGTTTTAGTAACATTCTTTGGTCGTAATATCGTACTAATTTTTGTTGCTATCGGTGCTATTGCTTGGCTAGATATGGCTCGTATTGTACGTGGTCAAACGCTTAGTTTACGTAGTAAAGAGTTCATTGAAGCTGCCCATGTATGTGGTGTAAGTAAATGGAAGATCATTACACGTCATATCGTTCCTAATGTATTAGGTATTGTAGCGGTTTACTCAACTCTACTAATCCCAAGTATGATTCTTACTGAATCATTCTTATCTTTCCTTGGTCTTGGTGTTCAAGAGCCTATGACAAGTTGGGGCGCGTTATTACAAGAAGGTTCGCAAACGATGGAAGTTGCATTATGGCAATTGTCTTTCCCTGCGGCATTCATGGTAATCACTTTGTTCTGCTTCAACTATGTTGGTGATGGCCTGCGCGATGCGCTGGATCCAAAAGACAGATAACTAAAAATAGCAAAAATAGCTATAAAAGATTAAGGAAGCAATGATGAGCTTATTAGATGTCAAAGATCTGCGCGTCGAATTTACCACGCAAGATGGTACCGTAACCGCAGTTAATGACCTGAACTTTTCGCTAGAGCAAGGTGAAACCCTTGGTATTGTAGGTGAGTCAGGTTCAGGTAAATCACAAACTGTATTCGCATTAATGGGTCTACTGGCTAAAAACGGTATTATCTCAGGAAGCGCACAGTTTGAAGGTAAAGAAATTCTTAACCTTCCAGAAAAAGCACTGAATAAAGTTCGTGCTGAACAGATCGCAATGATCTTCCAAGATCCGATGACTTCACTGAACCCTTACATGAAAGTATGTGATCAGTTAATGGAAGTACTTATGCTACATAAAGGCATGGGTAAATCAGAAGCATTTGAAGAATCAGTAAGAATGCTTGAAGCGGTAAAAATCCCTGAAGCTCGTAAGCGTATAACTATGTATCCGCACGAGTTTTCAGGTGGTATGCGTCAGCGTGTAATGATTGCTATGGCACTTTTATGCCGTCCAAAGCTCTTGATTGCAGATGAACCGACTACGGCGCTTGATGTAACCATTCAAGCTCAAATCATGGATTTGCTGAATGAACTTAAAGATGAGTTCAATACTGCAATCATCATGATTACTCACGATCTAGGTGTTGTTGCTGGTTCTTGTGACAAAGTACTCGTTATGTACGCTGGTCGTACAATGGAGTACGGCACAGTAGATGAGATTTTCTACGAGCCAAGCCACCCTTACGCAGAAGGGCTTCTTAAAGCGATTCCGCGTTTGGATACAGAAGGTGAAATTCTACCAACTATTCCGGGAAACCCGCCTAACTTATTACGCTTGCCGACTGGTTGTCCTTACCAAGACCGTTGTCATCGTGTAGTAGATCGTTGTAAGCAGGAAGCACCTATTCTTCAGCCATTTGGCGATGGCCGTCAGCGTGCTTGTTTTTCTGACTGGGAGACTTGGACAAAATGAGTGTAGATAAGAAGCTATTATTAGATATCAGTGATCTAAAAGTTCACTTTAGTATTGCATCAAAATCGGCTTGGCCTTGGGCTAAACCATCGAACCTTAAAGCTGTAGATGGCGTTAACGTGCGTTTATTTGAAGGCGAAACGTTAGGTGTTGTTGGTGAGTCTGGTTGTGGTAAATCCACTTTTGCTCGTGCAATCATTGGTCTCGTTGAAGCGACTGAAGGTGAAGTTCTTTGGTTAGGTCAAGACTTAACTAAAATGAAAGAAGTTCAACGTCGTGAAACACGTAAAGACATTCAGATGATTTTCCAAGACCCTCTAGCGTCTTTGAACCCGCGAATGTCCGTTGGCGATATCATTGCTGAGCCTTTAGAGACTTTTTACCCAGAGCTTTCTAAAACCGAAGTAAAAGATCGCGTTAAAGAAATGATGGCGAAAGTAGGTTTGTTACCTAACGTAATTAACCGTTACCCGCATGAGTTTTCTGGTGGTCAATGTCAACGTATTGGTATCGCACGTGCTCTCATTCTGAAGCCACGTATGATCATCTGTGATGAGCCAGTGTCAGCTTTGGATGTTTCTATTCAAGCTCAAGTAGTTAACTTATTGAAAGAACTTCAAAAAGAGCTTGGTCTTTCGTTGGTTTTCATTGCGCATGACTTGTCTGTTGTGAAGCACATTTCTGACCGTGTTTTGGTCATGTATTTAGGTAATGCTGTTGAGCTTGGTGAGTCCGATGCTCTTTTTGCAGATCCTAAGCACCCATACACCAAAGCACTGATGTCGGCTGTACCGATCCCTGATCCGCGTCTTGAACGTAAAAAGAAAATTCAGATGTTGGAAGGAGATCTACCTTCTCCAATTAACCCGCCTTCAGGCTGTGTTTTCCGTACTCGTTGCCCGCAAGCTACGGAAGCTTGTGCGCAAAATAAGCCTCATATTGAAGGCAGTGATGTACATGCTGTTTCTTGCCTACATGTTGAGATTTAATAGCTAACGTACAATTATCGATTCAGCCTGTGACAGGCTTAAGCGCGATTCTTTTAGGGTCGCGCTTTTTTTATATAAAAATAGTGGGCAAGTCAGCAAACTCTTATTCAAATTTTCTGAACAATAGAGCCAATTTATTGTGGTTTTTAATTATTAAGCATTTTTTATAATGATCTAACTCGGTATAGCCGTTTGTTCAAAGATTGGAGATCAATATGGGAAAGTTAGTTGAAGGTGTTTGGCACGATGTTTGGTATGACACCAAAGAAAGCGGTGGAAAATTTATACGTGAAGACGCTGGGTTTAGAAATTGGATTGAAAATACCCCGCTAGCAAAGTATCAGCCTGAGTCTGGACGTTATCATTTATATGTTTCACTAGCGTGCCCGTGGGCGCATCGAACTTTAGTGTTTCGTGAGTTAAAAGACCTAACCGACCATATTGATGTCACGGTTGTTTGCCCTGATATGATGAATGAAGGCTGGCAAATGGGACTACCTGAGCCTTTATTTGGTCATACACGAATGCATCAAATTTATACTCAAGCAAAACCAGACTATACAGGTCGAGTGACAGTTCCTGTGTTATGGGACAAAAAGACAAACAGCATTGTAAGTAATGAATCATCAGAAATTATTCGCATGTTTAACTCGGAGTTTAATGAGTTAACTGGAAATACGGATAATTATTACCCATTAGAATTAGTTAAAAAGATTGATGAGTGGAATGACTACATCTATCCGAGCATTAATAACGGCGTTTATCGTACTGGCTTTGCAACTACACAAGAAGCTTATGAAGAAGCGTATGACGCGTTATTTGAGGCTCTGGATAAAGTAGAGGCACATCTCAGTGAACATCGTTATCTAGCGGGTAATGACATTACAGAAGCAGACTGGAGATTGTTTACCACTCTGGTTAGATTCGATGCAGTGTATGTTGGTCACTTTAAGTGCAATAAGCAGCGAATTTCCGACTACCCACACATTCAAGGTTATTTAAAAGAGTTGTACCAAGTAGAGGGCATTAAAGAGACGACGGATTTCTATCATATCAAACGTCACTACTATTACAGCCACACAGGTATCAACCCAACCCAAGTTGTCCCTAAAGGACCTGAATTAGATTTAGAATCAGCCCATGGGCGAGGTTAGGTTAACCTTAAAAGCTTCAAATTTCTTTTAGTGTTAGACATAAAAAAACCCTAGACAGACATCTAGGGTTTTTTGTTTTCTATAAAAGAAAATTAGTTAACTACTTTCTCTTTAGCTTGTTCTGCTTGGTCCGCTTGGATAGCTGTTAGAGCTACTGTGTAAACGATATCGTCTACTAGAGCACCACGAGACAAGTCATTTACTGGCTTGCGCATGCCTTGAAGCATTGGACCAATAGATACTAGGTCAGCTGAACGTTGTACCGCTTTGTAAGTCGTGTTACCAGTGTTTAGGTCTGGGAATACGAATACTGTTGCTTTACCTGCAACTGGAGAGTTAGGTGCTTTAGAAGCGGCTACGTTTTCCATGATTGCGGCATCGTACTGAAGAGGACCGTCGATCACTAGATCAGGACGTTTCGCTTGAGCAAGTTTCGTTGCTTCACGTACTTTATCTACGTCTGCACCCTTACCAGATTCACCAGTAGAGTAAGAGATCATAGCAACGCGTGGGTCAATACCGAATGCCGCAGCAGAATCTGCAGATTGGATAGCGATTTCAGCAAGCTGTTCAGCTGTTGGATCTGGGTTGATTGCACAGTCACCGTATACAAGCACTTGATCAGGCAGAAGCATGAAGAAGATTGAAGATACGATAGAAGCATCAGGAGCCGTCTTGATGATCTGGAACGGAGGAACGATTGTATTCGCCGTTGTGTGAACAGCACCAGAAACTAGGCCGTCAACTTCACCAGCTTCAAGCATCATAGTACCTAGGAATACTGAATCGTCTAGCTTCTCACGAGCGACAACTTCAGTCATACCTTTAGCGCCACGGAGTTCTACTAGACGAGCTACGTAGTTTTCGCGAACTGATGCAGAATCGATGATCTCAACGCCAGCGCCTAGCTCAACACCTTGTTGTGCAGCAACGCGACGGATTTCGTCTGGGTTACCAAGAAGTACACAAGTTGCGATACCGCGTTCAGCACAGATAGCCGCTGCTTTAACTGTACGTGGCTCATCACCTTCTGGAAGAACGATGCGCTTAGCCGCTTTACGAGCAAATTCAGTTAGCTGGTAACGGAACGCTGGTGGGCTTAGACGACGAATACCTTGAGTGCCTTCAGATAGAGAATCAATCCAAGGACCATCAATGTGGCTAGCTACGTGATCGTTAACGAATTCGATACGCTCTTTATCGTCTGCAGGTACTTCTAGGTTGAAGCTCTGTAGGTTAAGAGACGTCTGCCAAGTATTACCTTGAGCTTTGAAGATCGGTAGACCTGAAGCGAATGCTGGTGCACAAAGGTTAGCAATGCTTTCTGGAATGTCGTAACCGCCAGTAAGCAGGATTGCGCCAATTTCAACACCGTTTTTCGCAGCAAGAGCCGCAGCAACGATAACATCAGGACGGTCTGCAGAAGTTACTAGCAGTGAACCTGGTTTGAAATGCTCAATCATGTGCGGTAGTGAACGTGCACAGAAAGTGATGCTCTTAATACGACGAGTTGAGATTTCACCTTCGTTAACTATTTCAGCGTTAAGGTGCTTAGCCATATCAACCGCACGAGTTGCGATTAGGTCGATGCTCCATGGCACACAGCCAAGAACACGGATAGGGCTAGAGTTGAAGATTTGCATTACTTCAACGTTCGCTTGTTGAGCGCTATCTGCATCGTCAAAGATTTCAGATAGGTCAGGGCGAGTACGACCAGCATCATCAACAGGGGCATTAAGCTTGTTAATGATCACGCCTTTGATGTTCTTGTTCTTAGTGCCGCCGAAGTTAGAGCATGCTACTTCGATGTGCTCTTTAAGCTGAGTAGGGTTGTATGTACCAGGAGTCGCAACGAATACGATCTCTGCACCTAGTGTTTTAGCGATTTCCGCGTTCACTTGGTTAGCAAATGGGTGCTTACGAGTCGGTACTAGACCTTCGATAAGCGTTACTTCTGCGTCTTTGTTGATTTTGTTGTATTGCTCGACAACAGACTCAAGAAGCTCGTCCATTTTTTCGCTACCGATCAAAGCTTCAGCTTTAGTCATTGCGATTGGCTCACCAATCTTAATGTCGCTGTTTACGCTGATAATAGTAGACGTTAGATCTGGTTGATCGCCACCGCTGCGAGGTTGAGCGATTGGCTTGTAGAAAGAAACACTTACGCCCTTACGCTCCATAGCGCGAAGAACACCCATGCTAACACTAGTAAGACCAACACCAGCGCTTGTAGGGATAAGCATAATAGTACGGGACATTGACGGACACCTTTAACTATTGGAAATAAAAAAAGCTCAACTGCTATTCCCACCGATATTTAAATTGGGGTAGGAATAGAAGTTGAGCCCCATTTTCGTAGCATGAAAAACTGACTAGCTTCGAGTGAAGCTAGTCAGAAAAATCAATTAAAGACCTGCTAGTTTCGCAGTGTCTTCAGCAATTACTAGCTCTTCGTTAGTAGAGATAACCATTGCAGGGATACGGCTGTTAGCTGTAGTGATAGTACCTTCGCCGCCGAAACGAGCTTTAAGGTTAGCTTCACCGTCAACTTCGATACCGAAGATACCTAGGCGGTTAAGAACCATTTCACGGATTGGACCAGAATTCTCGCCGATGCCGCCAGTGAAAGTGATTGCGTCTAGACGACCTTCTAGAGTTGCTGTGTAACCTGCAACGTACTTAGCTAGACGGTGACAGAACACGTCCATTGCACGAGTTGCTTCTTCTTTCTCACCGTAGTTGTCTTCAACGAAACGACAGTCAGAAGTCACTTCAGTTAGGCCAGCTAGACCAGACTCTTTAGTTAGCATATTGTTGATTTCTTCAACAGAGTAACCAAGAGCGTCATGTAGGTGGAAGATGATCGCAGGATCTAGGTCACCACAACGAGTACCCATTACAAGACCTTCAAGAGGAGTAAGACCCATAGAAGTATCTACAGATTGACCGTTCTTGATAGCACATACAGAAGCGCCGTTACCTAGGTGACAGTTGATGATGTTAACTTCTTCAACTGGCTTGTTTAGTAGACCTGCAACTTCACGAGTGATGAATAGGTGAGAAGTACCGTGCATGCCGTAACGACGGATGCCGTGCTCTTTGTACAAGTTGTACGGTAGAGCGTATAGGTAAGACTCAGAAGGCATTGTTTGGTGGAACGCAGTGTCAAATACAGCAACGTTTTGTAGACCAGGGAAGTTCTTTTGAGCCGCTTCGATACCGATAAGGTGAGCTGGGTTGTGAAGAGGTGCAAAAGTTGCAGCATCTTGAATACCCTTAAGAACTTCATCAGTGATAAGTGCAGAAGAAGTGAACTGCTCGCCACCGTGAACGATACGGTGACCGATAGCGCCAAGGTTAGCTTTAAGCTCAGGCTTAGAAGCAAGAATAGTTTCTACCATGAAAGATAGTGCTTCTACGTGAGCTGCGCCCGCACCTAGTTGAGCTTCGTGCTTGCCATCAAGTTTCCACTTCATACGAGCTTCTGGAAGACCAAGACACTCAGCAAGACCAGTTAGGTGCTCAGCACCTGTTTCTGCATCAACAACAGCAAATTTAAGAGAAGAACTACCACAGTTTAAAACTAAAACTAGCTTAGACATTAATGACTACCTGTTTATTTTTCTGATCGAAATCAGTTAAGGATGAAAATTAATCTCAAGAATAGACGAAGCGATGTGGCTTGCGTACTAACCTTGGTCAAAAAAACGTTAATTTCCGTATTAAATTGAAAGCGCACTTTTTGAGGAAAAGAGGCTTATGCATTCCTTGCAGAAGTCGTCCCAAAGTTGCTTAAATTGTAAATAAGGGCAACAATGAGATTGAGGTCTGCAAATAATAGCGATATTGTGCAAATATAACAAAAAAATTTGAAAGAATATTATTTTTCGTCAATTTTTTGTGTTTTTAGTTGATGATTTCAACTTTTTTTTAATGGGAGACTCATATGAGTAATAGAGTTGGTTTAGCTAGCAGTTTAAAAGATGGCCAAAAGTATATGGATCTCTGGCCTGTTCGAAAAGAGTTAAACGCTATCTTCCCTGAGCAGCGCATCATTAAAGCCACACGTTTTGGTGTAAAAGTGATGCCTGCGATAGCTGCTATTAGTGTTCTTACGCAAATGGTCTTCAACAACTACCAAGCGATGCCACAAGCTGTAGTTATGGCGTTGTTTGCGATTAGCTTGCCACTTCAAGGCATGTGGTGGTTAGGTAACCGTTCGAACACTAAACTTCCACCGGCATTAGTTTCTTGGTATCGAGAATTGCATGAGAAGATCAGTGAATCGGGTTTTGCATTGGAGCCGATGAAGCCACGTCCACGTTACAAAGAATTGGCGATTATTTTGAACAGAGCATTTCGTCAGTTAGATAAATCTTCAATGGAACGTTGGTTCTAAATCCTTTGTTACAAAGTGGATAGGTTTATCAAGAAATGGAGTAAGTAAAGTTTGACTTAACTTGCTCCTTTAAAAATAATCTTCGCATCTTCGCATCTTCGCATCTTCGCATCTTCGCATCTTCGCATCTTCGCATCTTCGCATCTTCGCATCTTCGCATCTTCGCATCTTTAAATTGAACATAACCACCTCGATCTCCTTTTGTTGATTTTATGTTAATTCTTTCTTCCTTTGTTCCGGCGTAACTGGTAATAATATTATTAGATGCACAAAAAGTGCACAGAGTTTGACGTCAAGAAAGACAACCACAACATCAAATAATCAAATTGCTTAAATCAAGGAGTTAAGATGAAAGCAGGTAAAATTATCGCAACCGCCGTTCTTGTAAGTGCAGCATTGCTGTCTTCTACCAGTATTATGGCAAAAACGGCAAAAGTGGCTGTGTCACAGATAGTAGAGCACCCCGCATTAGATGCCGCTCGTCAAGGGTTGTTAGATGGTCTTAAAGCCAAAGGATACGAAGAAGGCAAAAACTTAGAATTTGACTATAAAACTGCTCAGGGCAATCCAGCTATTGCCGTACAAATTGCTCGTCAATTTGTGGGTGAAAACCCAGATGTACTGGTCGGGATTGCCACTCCTACTGCGCAAGCATTAGTTTCTGCGACTCGCTCTATCCCGGTAGTATTCACAGCGGTAACCGATCCTGTTGGAGCGAAGCTCGTTAAGCAATTAAAGAAGCCTGGAAAAAATGTTACTGGGCTTTCTGATTTGTCACCGGTAAGCCAGCATGTTTCTTTGATTAAAGAAATCTTACCTAATGCTAAATCGATTGGTGTTGTGTTTAACCCTGGTGAGGCGAATGCCGTTACGTTGGTAGAACTACTTAAAGATGCAGCAAAAGCGCAAGGTTTGATTGTTGTTGAAGCTACAGCTCTTAAGAGCGCTGATGTTAAGTCTGCCACTCAAGCTATTGTAGCGAAATCAGACGTAATTTATGCACCTACAGATAATACGGTAGCCAGCGCAATTGAAGGGATGATTGTGGCGGCTAACCAAGCAAAAACACCTGTATTTGCTGGTGCGACTTCTTATGTAGAAAAAGGTGCCATTGCTGGTCTAGGTTTCGATTATTACCAAGTTGGCGTGCAAACTGCTGATTATGTAGCTGCAATTTTGGACGGCGAGAAACCGGGAACATTAGATGTAAAAGTTGCAAAAGGGTCTGATCTTGTCGTGAATACAACAGCAGCAAAGAAGCTTGGTATTTCTATTCCTAAATCAGTTACTGAGCGTGCAACTAGCGCTAAATAATGAGCTTATCTGAGCCAACAGGCATTTGTTACTTTGAATAAATACGCTGTTGGCTTTTTACTTTCTAAGTAAAGGAGTAGATATGTCTGCTTTTGCATTTTTTGGAGCATTAGAAATAGGGCTGCTATATGGTCTTGTTGCCCTTGGAGTGTACCTCACATTTCGTGTTCTCGACTTTCCGGATCTCAGTGTTGATGGCAGCTTCCCTATGGGTGCGGCTGTCGCGGCTACGGCTATTGTGGCTGGAATTGACCCTTGGGTAGCCACAGGTATGGCGATTGCTGCCGGTGCCGCTACTGGTTGGGTTACTGCTTTTCTGGCCGTGCGGTGTGGAATTTTGCACCTGCTAGCGTCAATTTTAACGATGATCGCCGCTTTCTCTATCAACATTCGAATTATGGGGCGTCCTAATATTGCATTATTAGGAGAGGAAACCATCCTGACACCATTTGAAATGCTTGGCGACCCTATGTATATCCGCCCATTAGTGGTCGGTGTGCTGGTTTTAATATCAGCTTGGTTCATTGTTCGTCTGTTAAACAGCGATTTTGGTCTTGCTTTGAGGGCAACTGGTGTTAATTCGAGAATGGTGTCAGCTCAAGGTGGCAGCACTTCGTTCTACACATACTTTGGTCTTGCTCTATCCAACGGTTTTGTTGGATTTTCAGGGGCACTTTTTGCACAAACAAACAGCTTTGCGGATGTGACTTCCGGCGTTGGTACTATTGTGGTTGGTTTAGCTGCCGTGATCTTAGGGCAAACACTTATTCCCGGGCGTAAAATTTGGGTGGCAGTGACGGCTGTCATTGTTGGGTCTGTTCTGTATCGTCTAGCGGTTGCATTTGCACTCAGCTCGGGCATGTTCGGACTACAAGCATCTGATCTTAATTTAGTGACGGCGGTGTTGGTTGCTGTTGCATTGATAGCACCCAAAATTAAAGGGAACCTAAAGGCAAAAAAGCGCCATAGCGGTGCCCAAGCCCAAGCCCAAGCCCAAGCCCAAAATCAAAGTCAAAATCAAGTTAAGCAAGCAGGGCAAAAAACAGCAGGTACAGTGACAAAAACGGGAGAAGTAACATGATCAACTTAGAAGACATTCAAGTTACTTTTAACCCCGGTACTATTTTGGAAAATCGAGCGTTAAGAAGTGTCAGCCTTGAGGTTCCGGAGCATCAGTTTTTAACGGTAATTGGTTCTAATGGTGCAGGTAAATCAACTCTTTTGGGGGCAGTAACCGGTGAAACACCTATGGTGGGTGGGCAAGTCATCATTAATGGTACGGATGTTACTCGGCAAACTGTTGACCAAAGAGCTGCTCAATGTGCTCGAGTGTTTCAAGACCCGCTAGCAGGTACATGTGGCGATCTGACTATAGAAGAGAATATGGCTCTTGCGTATATGAGAGGCAAAAGGCGAGGGTGGAGTTTTTCTATTTCATCCAAGCGGAAAAAAATCTTCCAAGAACGGATAAGCATTTTAGGGCTTGGTCTTGAAGATAGGCTCGGAGATAACATTGGTTTACTTTCTGGTGGGCAACGCCAAGCAGTGAGCTTAATTATGTCGACTCTATCAGATAGTAAGCTATTGCTTCTGGATGAGCACACCGCTGCGCTTGATCCAAGAATGGCAGCTTTCATCATTGATTTAACTAAGAAGGTCGTCGAAGAATTTAACCTGACGGTAATGATGGTGACGCACTCAATGAAAGATGCTCTTGCTTGTGGCGACAGAACCGTGATGCTTCACCAAGGTGAAATAGTTCTCGATGTGTCTGGGAATCAAAGGGCGAATATGCAGGTACCTGATCTACTCGAAATGTTCTCGAAGGTACGTGGAGAAGAGCTTGCAGACGACAGCTTATTGCTTAATTAAATCTTTTTAGTTATGTAGCCCTACAAACCGTGATCCCTTTTGTCATACCGTATTTTTGCGCTTGTGACCAAAGGGATTTTTATTATCTTAGGCAATATTATTCATTAGTGAGTCTTTTGTATGTTGCCATTTCTATTTCATTCTCAAACTCTAGATGGGGTGACATTTGAGAATGCTCATCTAACTGTTCTCCTTAAAACTGATAAGTCAGACTGGAAAAGTATCCAAGTTCGTCACGAACCTGATAACGAAGAATATCTAGCCGACTTGATTAAAGTTGGTGAAGAAGGTCGGCTGACCATCTGGCAAGGTACTTTCCCGATTAACCAAGACCAACCTGTGACGCATTATGCTTTCAAAGTGACAAGTGAAAAAGCGCAGTTTTGGCTGGATGGAAGTGGGATTCATACTCGGATGCCCGGTCGCGAAGGGCATTTTAAATTTAACGTACTAAATCAGCCACCAAGTTGGATTGCTGAGCAGACATTTTACCAAATCTTCCCCGATCGCTTTTGTAATGGAAATCCTGAGATAAGCGTAAAAACAGGTGAATATAAGTTAAAAGATGGCAAAGTTGATGCGGTAGCTAAGCCATGGGGCTCCGACATTGGAGGCTATAACGGTACCAGTGCAGCTGAATTCTTTGGTGGTGATTTGGCAGGCATACGCCAGAAGCTGAACTACCTAGAAGAGCTTGGTGTCTCCACTTTATACCTTAATCCAATATTTTGCTCTCCAAGTAACCATAAATACGACACCACGGATTACTTGAATGTTGACCCACATTTAGGAAGTAACCAAAAGTTTGTTGAGTTGAGTGAGGATATTCACCAACGAGGAATGAAAGTTGTGCTGGACGCCGTGTTTAATCATACGTCTTCAGAACATCCTTGGTTGGATAAGTTACAAAGAACGCAAACAGGAGCTTACCTAAACCCTGAATCCCCATACTCTGATTATTATTTCTTCAATGACGATAAGTCGGAAAGTTATGTGGGGTGGAAAGGCATTCAATCTTTACCTGTACTGAATTTCGATAACTCTGAAGTAAGGGAATACATCTATGAGTCAGAGGACTCAGTAATCAAGCATTGGTTAAAGCCACCCTATAATATTGATGGTTGGCGTTTTGACGTTATTCATATGCTTGGTGAAGGGGAGGGAGCAAAAAATAACGCTCATTATGTTAAAGCCTTCCGTTCGGCAACTAAGCAACAAAACCCCAATGCGTATGTATTAGGGGAGCACTTTTTTGAAGCGACTTCTTGGTTGCAAGGTGAGCAAGAGGATGGGTCGATGAACTATTATGGTTTTGCTCACCCAATCCGCGCATTACTTGCAAATCAAGATATCGCCTATCAACCAATTAGTATTGATATGCTTGAGTTTACAAAGTGGCTTGCGGAATCAAGGTCTAAGATTCCTTGGCAGAATCAACTGTCTCAATTGAATCAACTTGATAGTCATGACACAGCAAGATTTATTACGTTATTAGGCAGTGATACCGCTCGCCAGAAAATTGCCTTGATGTTTCTCATGACGTATGTGGGTGCTCCATGCTTGTATTACGGAACAGAAGTTGGATTAGAAGGTGGGCAAGATCCTGATAATCGCCGCTCTTTCCCCTGGGGAGAAGAAAAGCAGTCTCCATGGTTTGGGTTTACTCAGTCTCTGATTCAAATTCGAAAGCAAAATCCAAGCTTACAGGTTGGCAGTTTTGTTGAACTTTACTGTGACCAAGAAACATTGGTATTCGCTAGAAGCTTAGGTAATGAACATACACTATCGGTCATTAATTTAGCTGATAAAGAAAAAGCAGTTTCCATTCCGTTTTGGAAACTAGGTATTGAAGTTGGTCAACTTAAAGCTCTCATTGGTGATGGGCTAGAAAGCCAAGATTCAGCAAATGAGCTTACTGTTACAAACGAACTTAACGTTATCGAAGGTGAGATTAACCTTACTATGGGCTCTGAAGAATGTGGGATCTTCAGTATCACTTCGCAACCTTAAGTTCTCAGGGTAAGGCTAGATAATAAGTTAGAAATTAGAACAGCTTTGTTGTAGTTAAGCTGTTCTAATTAGGCTTCAATCATTTCTTAAATGAATAAAATTAATTTTACCGTTCGTTACTAATCGACGTGCCAAATGTCATTTTTCTGTTAAATTTTAAATATTTAAGCGCTGTGTTCAAAGTAAATTGATAGGCTTTGTGTGATTACACCGATAAGTTAGGTTAAAGGTTTTTTTGCATGAAAGTACAGAGGCATTTTAGCCTTAGATTTATTCTTGGTTTACCCTTAATATTCGCTATTGCGGTATTTATTTTCACTGTAAAAAGCCATATCAACGTTGTGAACCGCGGTATCGATAATGAATACCAACGTATTGAAGAGGCGATTCAACGAACAACTAAAGTTATTGGAGCTTTAGATTATAGCTTTACCAACCAATACAAATCTGGAAAAGTAGTGTACTTAGATCACCAGCACAGGGTGGTTGATGGTGTATGTCAAATTTGGCCTATTGACGCTTTACTGTTAGCAAAAGGAAAAGCATTAGAAATCCCATCAGTCGATATAGATTATATGGTGGTAGGCTCAGAGGAGATGTGTGATACATCCAGTGAACTATACAAAAGTGCTTCTGAGAAAATGGCCTTCGCTCCGATTCTATCTTTTCTTTTCGATATCGATGAATACCATGACAGCGTGTATTTCATCCATAAATCGGGTTATGTGATTTCTTCACCGGAGTCTGTAGCCTTATCCTTGACCAAGCCCCTCCTCAGCACAATTAAAGCTCGCCCGTACTGGCAGTTAACCGCTAACAACCCAGATAAAGTGACATTGAGTGGTCCCAGTTTAAGCATGGTAGGCGAAGCGACGGGTAAGCAAATCAGTATGACTATTCCCGTGTTCTTTAAGGGAGAACATCAAGGCATGTTAGCTGTTTCTATCGATAGTGAGCGTTTACTTAACCCTAAAGACGCCAACTTATCTGGTCGTTTTAGTGTCATTAACTATTCTTCGAAGCCTTTTCCGGAAAATGCGGTTAGAACTCACAAGATCGAAATTGAGGGCATTGTTTCAAACCACGCCCTTTATTATGAATTGAACTACGCGGGCGAACTGAAAAGTTTTTTATATTCAGAAAAAAATAGTTTGATCATGATAGTGATTATTTCATTGTTTTTTATGACATTTCTTTTCTATATCAACTCCAATGTGGAAAGTGGCTACTTTAAAGAGCTAGCGGCGAAAGATCCGATGACCGGATTATTGAATAGGCGAGGGCTTGAAGCCTTTTGGACGATCGAAAAGCATACTCAGCAGTTTGTTTTAGCTGTTTTTGATATCGACGATTTTAAATCAGTGAATGATACTTATGGGCATGATAAAGGTGATGAAGTCATTCGATATATGGCAAAGCGTCTTAAAAATAGTGTCCGTAACTCTGACGTTGCAGCTCGTTTTGGTGGTGAAGAGTTTGTCGTATATTTACGTGGCGATAATATCGAGCAAATGCACAAAACATTGGAAAGAGTGAAAAAACAGATATGTGATGATTCGATTTCTGTACTGCCTAATGGCTTCACTATTTCTGGTGGGGTTTATTCATCAAATAAAGCTGAAGAAGGGAACTCAGAAACACTTGGGGATTTTGAAGAGATCTTTAAGGTAGCTGATGAAAAGTTATATTCTGCAAAAAATTCTGGGAAGAATTCCATTGTCTTTTAACCAGGAGAAAGGAACCAAAGCACTGTTCAGTCTTTGGATTTAGGGAGTTAACTATAATAGCTCCCTATAAATATAATGACTCTCCACAATTAGTGAAGTGCTTTGATACGCTAAGTTAGCGGAAGTACTCTTCTTGGTAGCGTTCTAAGCGCTCGACAATTGGTGGCGACTTTTTAAAGGTGCGTATTTCTTTGAATAGTTCGTTTGCTTCAGGGTAGCCTTTACTCAAATACACAAACCACTGCTTCACTCTGTTTGGATAGTACATGCCTTTATCACCCTTAATCTGAAATTCAGAGTAACGAAGTAATAGCTCAATCACTTTCTCCCATGGCATTTGCTGGTGGTCATATTTCACCACGTTACCTAGGTTCGGAATATTGAAAGCACCACGGCAAACCATCAGTGAATCGACACCTGTGGTCTTTATGCAATCCTGACCATCTTGGTAATTCCAGATCTCACCATTAGCGATTAAAGGTAATGAGGTTTTTTCTCTTATCTGATTGATGTAGTTCCATTTGATCTCACTTGCTTTATAGCCACCCACTTTTGTTCGGGCATGAACTGTGAGTTCATCGGCTTTAGCTTGTTCAATGGCATCGACAATTTCGAAACATTCTTCCGGGTGCTCCCAGCCTAAACGGATTTTTGCTGATACAGGAATGTGCTTAGGAACAGCCTCTCGGCAAGCTTTAACGACTTGATAAATCAGCTCAGGTTCTTTTAAAAGAGAAGCGCCACCATTACTCTTATTTACGGCTTTAGCAGGACAACCGAAGTTAATATCGATTCCTTTCGCACCTAAACTCGCGGCCTGAAAGGCATTTTCAGCCATCCACTTAGGGTGCTGACCTAAAAGTTGTAGATGAATAGGAACACCAGCCATGGTTTGAGAACCTTGGTGTAATTCAGGGCATATACGGTGAAATACATGAGGAGGAAGCAGCTGATCAACGATACGTACAAATTCAGTCACACAGAGATCATAATCATTAATCTCTGTCAGAATTTCTCGCATTAAATGGTCAAGAACACCCTCCATTGGGCCTAAAATTACTCGCATGTTTTTCTACCGTAGAATCAGGAGGCGTGATTGTACGGGCTGATAGAGTAATTGTCACTATGAGTGGTGTTTATGAACTTGGTCTTCGATTACTTGTGACTAATTCTCCAGTAAGTGGGAAGTAATCTAGCCTTGGAATAGGTTCACCGAGCGAGTAACCAGACGTATAGTAATAGTAACAACTAGGTGCGGCGGTATACCAAGCGACGATGTCATGATCTGAAGGGAATACATCCGCGCCATGTGCTCTTATCGTCAAATCAGTATTCATAAGCGCATTCCATAAAGAGACACAGTCACTGCCGCGTAAACTTGCCCCTGAGCTTAGTGGTAACTGGTTAACAGCTATTGGGTAGCCAGTAATAGATGGATAAATATCCTCAACACCATAATTAACGGTTTGGTCAAAATTAGGCTCGCCTTCAATTAACCATTGAGAATGGTACATGTTAACTGCAGCAGTAAATGAAGAAAAAGATGCCTGAGAAACAGCCTCATGGCTATCTCTTTGATAGTTCAAAAAACGGGGAGCGGCAGTAACGGCAAGAATACCTAAAATAACAATAACGATGACCAATTCAAGTAAGGTAAAACCAGTTTTGTGTTTCATTGTTAAATTACCTATTGGTGTAACAAAATGTTTCTGTTTGGGTTGTGCCTTGAAATGAATCAACCTCAAAGCGAAATAAGTGGTAAATATCTAAAAAGGAAAAGGCAAAGGGTTGCGTATCATAAAAGTTAAATAGAAGGTGGTTCGAAGGTATACATTCTATTATTTCATCCAGTAAGAGTTATAATGCTGCCAACTGTTTTGACTGGCTAGAATTTTAAATGAAGTATCAATTACTAAGCCTTGAAGGCTCATTGGAAGGTGTGACCCCTTCTTTTATGGAAGGTGCAATACTTGCCTCTAACCTTGCGACTAAGCCGCTAGACCCTCAAGAGTGGCTACCTGGTATAGTTTCAGATGAAGTGGATAAGTTTTTACCAATCGTAACGGAGCAGATTAATCGCCAACATAATCTGATTCAACGAAGTGAATACTCTGTGGTAGAAACATTATCTGAAGATGGATTTAGTGAGCAATTCGCTGATTTCTCGGAAGGCTTTATGGCGGTATGGCCAGCGGTTGAAGAGCAGTGGCAAACAGTCACAATGGCAGATGGCACTCTCAGAATGTTGCAGGCACTGCTGACGACTTTGATGCTTGCGATAGATGAAGAGCAAACACAGCAGCAAATGAAAGCATCTGGTTTTCAAAATCCTCCTTCTTTGAATGATCTTATTGGCCAAATTGATTTAATGGTGTCGGAAGTGGCTTTAGCGGCTGATGAAGCCATGCACGGGAATAAATCTCAAAGCGTGAATCCATTCAAAGGTGTCGGTCGAAACGAAGCTTGCCCTTGTGAAAGTGGTAAAAAATTCAAGCAATGCTGTGGAAAGAGTAGTTAGGTTGAAGAAGAGCAAGTTTAAATAACTCTACGGCGTGACTGATAGGGATTCTTGTAATCAATAACTTGTAAATCATGCTCATACATAAAAGCATCTATAAAAAAGCCGACATGAATGTCGGCTTTTTAATTAATTCAGTTCAGTTTATTTCGATTTAGCAAACTGTGAAATGACAATAGCAGCCAATGCAATCAAGTTACCTGCGAAAATGACAACCAGCCATTGCGGCATAGAAAGATCTAGGAATTGCCATACCACCTTGCTGCAATCACCATACGCTTCAAACACCCACGGAACCCATTCATTCAATGGAGCCCAACTCGGAAATGTGACAAATAAGTCGCAAGTCGCAAAAGGAGAAGGGTTAAATTGGTAATCCACATGCTGCATCGAAAGTGTTAGACCTTTGTAAGCACTTGCTCCCCATGCCGCCAAACCAACCCAGCGAATGACCGGATTCTTCGGGTTGACCAAACCAATAGCTGCAGCGATACCAATACCAAACATAGCAACGCGTTCATAAATACACATCACACATGGTGCCAGTAACATCACATGCTGGAAGAAAAGTGCTGCGGACTCAAATAAGATGATGGATATGAGTAGAAGTAGCCATGATAAACGTGTTTTAGAGAAGTCCTTGAGGACGGTAAGAAAACTCAAAATGTAATCCTTTCAGTAAAATAAAAAAGCCCTGAATACTCAGAGCTTTTTATCTTGGATAAGTTTCTTGATCAACAAATATTTTTTATTTGTGAGACTCATTTATTGAGTCGATACTTATGGCTTGCTTAATTGGCAACCTAAATCTTAGTGACCGCCTGAAATTACGGCAGTAGCATCACCAACGTGGTGTGTAATCCAGCCTGCATCATAAAACCATGCAGTCATTGGTTCGACGAAGAAAACAATACCTATAAAACCAACAATAGCCAGTACGATAGTGTAAGGCAGAGCCATAATAACCATTCGACCGTAAGATAAACGAATTAATGGTGCAAGCGCTGAAGTTAGTAAGAATAAGAATGCAGCTTGACCGTTAGGCGTTGCTACCGAAGGTAAGTTCGTACCGGTATTGATTGCAACAGCAAGTAGATCAAATTGGTCACGAGTGATAATACCTTCAACCAGCGCGGTTTTAACTTCATTGATGTAGACAGTACCTACAAATACGTTGTCCGAAACCATGGACAAGATACCATTAGCGACGTAGAACAAGGCAAGTTGGGTACCTTTGTCTTCAATGTGTAGCACCGCATCAATGATAGGTTTAAATAGTGATTGATCGATAATCACAGCGACAATAGAGAAGAAAACTGCAAGAAGAGCCGTAAATGGTAGTGCTTCTTCAAAAGCTTTACCCATTGAATGTTCTTCAATCACACCTGTGAATGCTGTCGCTAAGATAATGACAGAAAGACCAATCAAACCAACTTCAGCTACGTGTAGCGCTAGACCAACAATTAGCCATACTGCAATCGCACCCTGAATCCAAAGTTTAGCAACGTCTTGTTTAGTACGGTTTGCACGTTCTTTGTTGTCGAACTCAACTAGAATTTGGCGAACGTTGTTAGGCAGTTCCGCACCGTAACCAAAAACTTTTAGTTTTTCTACTAATGCACAAGTCATGATGCCGCAGAAGAATACCGGTAGAGTGACAGGAAGCATACGGATAATAAACTCACCAAATTCCCAGCCTGCTTGCTTAGCAATTACGAGGTTTTGTGGTTCACCAACCATTGTCATAACACCACCTAGTGCAGTACCAACACCGGCATGCATTAGCAGAGAACGTAGGAAAGCACGGTAGTCTTCTAAATCTTCACGAGTCAGTTCAGAAATTTCTTCATCATGAGTATGGTCGTGTGCTGAGTTAGATACTTTGCCTGAAGCAACTTTGTGATAAATAGAGTAGAAGCCGACAGCAACGCTGATAACAACAGCGATTACAGTTAGTGCATCTAAGAAAGCTGATAAGAACGCAGCTGCTACACAAAACGCCATTGAAAGTAGTACTTTAGAGCGTATACCAAGCAGGATCTTCGTGAAAATGAACAGAAGAAGTTCTTTCATGAAGTAGATGCCAGCAACCATAAATACTAAGAGCAACAGTACAGGTAGGTTCGCTTGTAGTTCATGATAGACCATTTCGGGCTTGGTCATGCCTATTGCAACCGCTTGAATTGCAAGTAAACCACCCGGTTGTAATGGGTAGCACTTAAGTGCCATTGCTAGAGTAAAGATGAATTCGACCACGAGCAGCCAACCCGCAACAAATGGGTCAACTAAGAAAAATACAATTGGGTTGATAATAAGAAAGGAGATGATGGCAATCTTGTACCAATCAGGTGCTTTACCAAGGAAGTTTTTGATAAAAGCATTTCCGAGAGACATCGGCATGTTAATACTCTTTTATGTTGATGATGAATAGACAAGCAATACAACAATTGAGTTTCTAGATATGGTAAAGGAGAATATCCATAACTAACAGTGACTTAGGAAAACAACAATCCATGTATTGTTTTGTGGTCTTGCCAAGTCACTCCCTTAGAAACTTAAGCACTGCTCTTTTTTGAGCGCAACTCTACTCTTAGATAACATTTAGTCAACAGGAAAAACTCTGTAGCACTAAAAATACCACTTTTTTGTCGAGAAACGCGATCAAAGTAGCGCAAGCATAGCATGCAAAATGCTTAAAAACCTATGTAGGATCAATATTTGATTGAGATGACTAAAAATTACATCTTAACAGGTAATTATGTACGATTATTACAACTTAATATTGCATTTTAAAAATAGCATTTTGTGAGCTAGGTCCATTGATTTTACTGGCTTTTATGCATGTTGCACATTTGTTGACTTGTCTGTTTATGTGCACTTCGAGAGTGTAGTGAGACTGCAATCGTGTGCTGCAAGTTAGAGCATTAACTCTAGTGCGTTATTGTGCTAGGTAAAGTATCAGTATGTTTCCGCTCATTGCTAACTAGTGGTATGATGAGTCTTATTAAAGCGAAACAATTACAATTGGACAGAAGTTTAGATGGTTATTAAGGCTAAGAGCCCGGCAGGCTTTGCAGAAAAGTATATTATTGAGAGCATTTGGAATGGTCGTTTCCCACCAGGATCTATTCTCCCAGCAGAGCGTGAACTTTCTGAATTGATTGGTGTAACGAGAACCACTTTACGTGAAGTGTTACAACGTTTAGCTCGTGATGGTTGGTTAACTATCCAACACGGTAAACCAACAAAAGTTAACCAGTTCATGGAAACTTCTGGTCTTCATATCCTTGATACGTTGATGACTTTGGATGTTGATAATGCAAGTAAAATGGTTGAAGACTTACTTGCTGCTCGTACAAACATCAGTCCTATTTTTATGCGTTACGCATTTAAATCTAATAAAGAGAATTCTGAACGTACAATTACCAGCGTGATTGAATCTTGTGAAGCTCTTTTAGCAGCACCGAATTGGGATGAGTTTCTTGAGTCATCGCCGTATGCCGACAAAATAAAGCAAGCGGTAAAAGATGATGGTGAAAAAGATGAAGAGAAACGTCAGTCTATCTTAGTCGCTAAGACATTCAACTTTTACGATTACATGTTGTTCCAACGTTTGGCTTTCCATTCTGGTAACCAGATCTACGGTTTGATTTTCAATGGTGTAAGAAAGCTATATGATCGCGTTGGTAGCTACTATTTCTCTAACCCAGAAGCTCGTGATTTAGCGATGGCATTCTATCGTGATCTATTTGATCTATGTGAAAAGGGTGACAGAGAACAGCTTCCTGTGGTTATTCGTCAATATGGTATTGCAAGCGCACACATTTGGAATCAAATGAAAACTACGCTTCCAACGAACTTTACTGAAGACGATAGCTAATATTTATAATCTGGTTTTATACTCAAAACTAAGTGTATAAATCAGCTATAACAGATACAAAAACGGCGAGATATGATTATCTCGCCGTTTTCAGTTTAGCTTTTTACTAACCAGCGAATTCTTCAGAATCAGGGCGGTTAGTGAACTGAACACCATTTAAGAAATCACAAAGCAGGAGGTCTTTACATACTTTGTAGTTCTTGTTGTTTGGCTTACGAAAGTAAGAACCGATTTCGTACTTACTTAGGCTGATGCCTACCACTTCTAGTACATCCAGCACATCTTCAGCTTTCATATTCAATGCAATACGCAGCTTCATGAAAATCATGTTATTCGTCAGCTCTACTTCTGGCTTTGGCTGTTCGCCTTCTTTCTTACCGCGCTTTAGGTTGATGAAACCGTTCAAGAAAACGGCAAGCTCTTTATCTTTCATTTTTGAGAAAGACTTTTCGCTTTCATCTTTAAGCCAGTCATTCACTTGGTCATGAGCAACAGTTACATCTGCTTGCTCACAAGCTTTGATGATTTGAGCATTTTTTAAATTTAGTGCGTGTTGAATACGACGCAAGATTTCATTGTTAGTCACGGAGAATTCCTAAAGAGAGCGGTCAGTGGTTATGAAAGGGTTGATTGGCGCGACTCTAACAGAGATATGACTTAGGGGGTAGAAGTAATCAGAGTTTTAATTAGATTATTATCCAGAAGGCTTACTCTTATCTAGATGATCACTGGCCAACGCTTCTCCTCATATATAAATAAGGAGAAGGTTTGAGTAAAAGTAATGGCGGTTAATTGTTTAGAGCGGTAAACCGAATAGGAGAATGAGCTCTTAACGTCCTCAAGAATAAATTGAATGTTTCAATCTCTTCTCCAGGGATTGTTTTGGCGTGAATCTTAACTTTAGTGACAACGTTGAATTTAGATTTGTCTAAAGGATTTACTGTTCGGGACATAGTGCCGTACTTATGCTCAAACGTGATATTAGAAGGTAGATTCTCAAGCGTCCAGGGGCTGTCCTCAAGATTGAATTCATACTTACTGGTTACTTCTATACCTGAGAAGAACTCTTTGAACCAATCATTTTTAAGCTCCATCTCTCTGAGCTCGTACATGAGCCATACGTCATTTTCGGAGTATTCTAATTTATTAAGCGTTGGGTCTAGCAGTGATTCATATTCATTATTTGATTCAATTTTAAGATGCGCATTCATGTCATCAACATGAAACGTTGAGAATTTAGGTTTACCTTGCGATGTTACCTCGCTTGCGTACTCACTTTCGAGAAATTCAAGATGTTCCTCTTCATTACGCGATATCATTTTTTGACGGTAATATGCAGCGTATTCACCTTTATAAATGCGAACCTGTTCCTCAGTTTGCCCACCTTGAGGATCAAATTTCAGCATCACGTCGCTTGCTAAACGCCATCGATAATGGTTTTTACCGATAGTACTTGGTTGTTGGCTTTCTTCTAATATTAAGCTCGCTTTACCTTGAATCCAATTGGGTGTTGATTGCCAGTGAGTGACATAATCTGTGGGATCCAAACAATAAGTATTACTATATAAATCGAAGCAAACCACAACGTGGTTAAAGTGGTTCATAGCAGGAAGTAACAGTGAATCTTGATTAAATCGGTCAGTATCGACTAATACGAGTTGAGACTCTATTCCTGCTTTAGATAATAGAGATTTCAATAATGTTGATTTGTCTTTACAGTCACCATATCGATTACTTAATGTTTCATGCAGCGTGTGCGGAATGATAGAGTGCTCGGCTTCAGACATAGAAATGTAACGGATATCTCGCGCAACAAACTCAAGAATATTGGATATTTTATCTTCAATATTGTTAGTGCCAGCTGTAAGTTGTACGTATATTTCATTTAGCCCAGTAGTATCGTTGCTTGCTTGAGACATAGCTTCGCTTGCTTTCTCAATAACTTGTTGCCAATCGGAAAAATTAGAAATCTCTATTCGACCTATATGATCCTGCCAGCGTGTAGAATTATCATGACTATAAGCTTGAATATCTCTGCCTTGACAACTCAACTCATTTTTTTTGTCTGTGCAAATGACATCATCAGAATGGGCTCTCCACTGTATTATTTCATCGCCACCCCATTTAGTATTTACTAAATATTCTTTAATCGGGAATGATCGCTGCGTGTAGATTGATGCTGCCCAGTGTAAGTCGTCTGGAGCTCGTTGGGTTATTATCTTGTATTTGACTATTGAAATACTGTTTTCTTCAAGGGAAGGGAGTGGGATGAGTAGTTGCTGTTGATCAGTGAAGGTATTTTCACTGTGTGCATCGAGCAGTTTGGTCAGTGAAGAATCGACATTAACTATTTTCCCTAAAGGAGAAATAGTTGTTGCGGCAACGACTTCTACTTGCTGATCATGTCGGTCGAAATTGATAGATTTTGACCCATATTCTTCAGTATCGAAAAACTTCGGGTAAAAATCTACTATCGTTACGGTTTCCGTTACTTCTTCTAACTGGATATTAAAATCTTGTTGGTACTTCAACCTTGTCATGGTTTTAGTGTCAGTTAGAGAGTCCTTTAAGGTAATGGTTTGGTCGATTAATGCTTGGTTAGCGGTTAAATCATCGTGCCAATGGATACTTTCATTTTGTGCAAAAGCACTAGTTGCAAAGACCACTAAAGTAAACGTGATTAATTTGTTCATTGTACTTTGAACTCCTTGACCATTTTCACGAACTTTTGATTCTGTTTCTCAAATTCATACTCTGGGGCGCTATACTCACCAAGCAGTTCATATGTTTTGTTTGGAGTTTCAATCACACTTATCACCTTGATTGAATCATCTCCAAGCGTACGTCCTGTGCAGATTAAATCCGATTTAATGAAAAATTGGTCGCCGATCGAATACTTATTGTTTGTGCATTTTGCTTGCCCTAGGCTTTCTTCTATCCAACTTTTTCTGTCCTGCATGTGTGCATCGAGCAGTTC
The DNA here is from genome assembly GCF_013114625.1 of Vibrio sp. 99-70-13A1. GTDB lineage: Bacteria > Pseudomonadota > Gammaproteobacteria > Enterobacterales > Vibrionaceae > Vibrio. Next base: position 255,850 of record NZ_VTXD01000001.1, on the reverse strand, counting down.
AAATGTATCACTATAAGTGAATAGTAATAGGTAATTAGATGAATTAATGCTAGAGAATTCAGCTTCGGTACTACCATCAGAAAAAGTCCCTATATCAGCTTGATACCAGTCTTGTTCAAAAAACTTCAGAGATGCTCTTTGATCTAAAGAAACAGCAGTAAAAGTATTTGTATTAAAACGCGGAACATCTTTAAGTTGGTAGCTTTCAGTTACCTCATACACTATTGCTACGATATATATTGGGATGAGAATAATCGAGAGCAACCATTTAAAAGTGACTTTAAATATGTTTTCTCGCTTCCAACTTATATTAGGTACAGCGTGCTTAAGCGCCGAAATACGTTTAGCGAAAAATGCAAAACTGATTGACCATACTACTAGTATTAAACAGTCAAACCATATTGGGGTTAGAACCTTTGATGATATTGCTAAGTAATGGTTGCTTAGCAGCATAATAAGGATAATGGCGATATCCCATTTTTTATTACGAGATGGTTGATACTTTGCTTCTAGCCGAGTTAAAGCGGAATGTAAGATGGGCAAACTGAATAGAGAAATAACAGGGGATAATGAGAATATCCAAAGCCAAGGTTTGAATCTCTTTTCATCAAGCTTATTTAATTCGTGAGTACGAGCTATTAAATAAAATACAGAGTAAACAGTAAATGTGCTGCAAGTAAGTAAGAACTCCCAAGTGAATGAGCGAGTTTGGCTTAGTTTGATTGGTTCTTGATTCGCTATATTTTCTGTTGGGCTTCCTGCGATTTCTGTTGGAGAGTCTGTGCTTTCGATTGTAGCTGTTATATCAGTCATTTAGAGCAAATCCTTATTGTTCGCCCCCAAACTAAATGTTTACTTTATACATATCAATGGTTTCATATAAAATAATCGTTATTTTATATATGTTCGCACGGTACGTTTTCTGTTTCGTTATCGATTAATCGTTTTTGGAATTTCTCACTTTCATAAAAAAGCCCCGCTAGTTGAGCGGGGCATTTTGTATTTAAGTTAAACAGTAAACCTTAGCAATAAAGATTACATTACACGCATACCAGGCTGGGCACCTTCGTGTGGCTCAAGGATCCATAAATCACTGCCACCAGGACCCGCTGCTAGGATCATACCTTCAGACATACCAAACTTCATCTTACGAGGTTTTAGGTTTGCCACCATTACAGTTAGCTTGCCTTCTAGCTCTTCAGGTTTGTATGCTGATTTGATACCAGAGAATACTTGGCGAGTCTCACCACCGATATCCAATTGGAATTTAAGCAGCTTGTTCGCTTTTGGTACTTCTTCACAAGAGATGATACGAGCAATACGCATATCTACTGCTGCAAAGGCATCAAACTCAATCTCGTCTGCGATTGGTTCTTTGTCTAGCTCAGTTTGGCTTGCTTGTTCTTTCTCAGCTTCTGCTTTTTCTTTCGCTGCTGCCTCTACTGCTGCATCTTCTTTAGAAGACTCGATCATTGCTTCCACTTTCTTAGGATCAATACGGCTAAATAGCGCTTTGAACTTAGTGATTTCGTGATCAGTTAGCGGAGTCGCAATCGCTTCCCACGTTAGCTCTTCATTTAGGAAAGCTTCAGTGCGAGCCGCAAGCTCTGGCATAACTGGCTTCAGGTAAGCAATTAGCACTCGAAATAGGTTAATACCTACCGAAGAAACTTCTTGAAGCTCTTTCTCTTTACCTTCTTCTTTCGCAAGAACCCAAGGTGCTTTTTCGTCAATGTACTGGTTAGCTTTATCTGCTAGTGCAGTAATTTCACGGATAGCGCGGCTGAACTCACGAGTTTCGTATAGCTGACCGATACGCTCAGCAGCAGCAACGAATTCGTTGTATAGCTCAGGTTCTGCAAATTCAGCAGCAAGTTTGCCTTCAAAACGTTTCGTGATGAAGCCAGCGTTACGAGACGCTAGGTTAACAATCTTGTTTACGACGTCAGCGTTTACACGTTGAGTGAAGTCTTCAAGGTTAAGGTCAAGGTCATCAATACGGCTGTTTAGTTTCGCAGCGTAGTAGTAGCGTAGACACTCAGGGTCTAGGTGGTTTAAGTACGTACTTGCTTTGATGAATGTGCCTTTCGACTTAGACATCTTCGCACCGTTCACCGTTACGTAGCCGTGTACGAATACGTTGTTTGGCTTACGGAAACCAGCGCCTTCTAGCATTGCAGGCCAGAATAGGCTGTGGAAGTAAACGATGTCTTTACCGATGAAGTGGTAAAGCTCAGTTGTGCTGTCTTTCTTCCAGTATTCGTCAAAGTTTAGATCGTCACGCTTGTCACATAGGTTCTTGAAAGAAGCCATGTAGCCAACAGGAGCGTCTAGCCATACGTAGAAAAATTTGTTTTTCTCGCCTGGGATTTCGAAGCCGAAGTAAGGTGCATCACGAGAGATATCCCACTGTTGCAGACCAGACTCGAACCATTCCTGCATTTTGTTTGCAGTTTCATTCTGTAGAGAGCCAGAACGAGTCCACTCTTTAAGCATGCTTTCGAACTGAGGTAGGTCGAAGAAGAAGTGCTCAGAATCTTTCATTACTGGAGTTGCGCCAGAAACCGCTGATTTAGGGTTAATTAGCTCAGTTGGGCTGTATGTCTCACCACAGTTATCACAGTTATCACCATACTGGTCTTCTGACTTACACTTAGGGCAAGTACCTTTTACGAAGCGGTCTGGTAGGAACATCTCTTTCTCAGGATCGAAAAGCTGAGAAATAGTACGGCTAGAAATGAAGCCGTTCTTTTTAAGTTCTAGATAGATGTGAGAAGCCAGTTCGCGGTTCTCTTCGCTATGTGTGCTGTGGTAGTTATCAAAGCTGATATCAAAGCCAGCGAAGTCTTTTTGGTGCTCTTCACTAACAGCAGCGATCATTTCTTCTGGCGTGATACCCATCTGTTGAGCTTTAAGCATAATTGGCGTGCCGTGAGCATCGTCAGCACAGATGAAGTTTACAGTGTTGCCACGTAGACGCTGGTATCGAACCCAGATATCAGCTTGGATATGCTCAAGCATATGGCCAAGGTGAATAGAGCCGTTAGCGTACGGAAGCGCACAAGTTACCAGCAGTTCCCTTGAAGAAACGTTTCTTGGATCAGTTGCCATACTTAATATTTCGCTTTTTGATAGGTATAAATTTGATGAGTAATACTACTTTATAACGTGTGATACGCCAAGGTATCAGAGGGTTGAATCCCCTAGTTTTTTAAGGGTTCAGTCTTTCTTTACTGGGTGTTAGCATAAATAAAAAAGGAGTCCATATGCGTAACTTTAATTCTAAGCAAGATTTTTGCTCATGGTTGAATGAATTTGAACACTCAAGCTTGGTTGCTGATTGGGCAAGTCACTCTTCAATTATCACTGTTACTCCAAACGGTGTATTTAATATCACGGTCCCATTTGCATGTCGTTCACTTGAACAAGAATTAGAAACTTGGATTAAAGCTCAAATTAAAAATCAACAAGTCGCTAATTTCCAATTTAAAATCCAAGTGAAGCCTTCTGCTTTAGAAACAACTGTCCCTACAGCCTTAAAAGGGGTGAAAAATGTAATCGCTGTGACATCGGCAAAAGGTGGTGTAGGTAAATCAACTACATCTGTGAACCTTGCATTAGCACTTTCAAAGTCGGGCGCAAAAGTTGGGTTACTCGATGCTGATGTCTACGGACCATCGGTTCCCATGATGTTAGGTAAAATCGATGCAAAACCAGAAGTTCGTGAAAACAAGTGGATGGTTCCGATCGAATCCCATGGAATCTTTACGCACTCTATCGGTTATTTAGTCTCACAAGATGAAGCGGCAATATGGCGCGGACCTATGGCGTCTAAAGCCTTGGCTCAGCTCGTCAATGAAACCCTATGGCCTGACTTAGATTACCTTGTGATCGATATGCCGCCAGGTACTGGTGATATTCAATTGACACTTTCTCAACAAATTCCGGTGACAGGAGCGGTTGTTGTTACCACTCCTCAAGATTTGGCCCTTGCCGATGCTCGTAAAGGGGTGGCGATGTTTGAAAAGGTGGATGTGCCAGTGATAGGTATTGTCGAGAACATGAGCTACCATATCTGCAGTAGCTGTGGTGAGAAAGAACACATCTTTGGGCAAGGAGGCGGAGAAGCCATGTCTAAAGAATATGGTTTGGATATTCTTGCTCAAATTCCGCTTCATATCGATATGCGCCAGGATATCGATGCGGGAGTGCCAACAGTAGAGCGCCGACCAGATAGTGAACATACACGTCAATATCTCGAACTTGCAGAGTCCCTAAGCAGCAAAATGTATTGGTCTGGAAAAGCAAAGCCAGAGGCAATTAATTTCTCAATGGTTGAATAATAGACACTCGTTAACTAAGGCTTAACTTATACGCAAACGTTTGTCTTTGTTAAATTTATTCAGAACCTTTAATTGCAGGAAAATTGGGGCAATGGCGACTAGAATCTAGAGAGCTTAGCCCCTATAATCAGGCGGTTTATCTAATCCCATCACCAAACCATATCGGGTGCAAAGTAATGTCTGATAATAATCAATGTGTAATCGTAGGTATCGCTGGCGCTTCAGCTTCAGGAAAAAGTCTGATTGCTAGTACGATTTATAATGAGCTACGCGAAAAAGTAGGCGACCATCAAATTGGTGTTATCACGGAAGATTGCTACTACAGCGACCAAAGTCACTTGAGTATGGAAGAGCGTGTTAAAACAAACTACGATCACCCAAGTGCTCTAGATCATGACCTTTTATGTGAACATTTACAGAAATTGATTAAAGGTGAAGCAGTCGAAGTGCCTGAGTACAGTTATTCAGAACATACTCGTACTTCTGAAACAACGACACTAACGCCTAAGAAAGTGATTATCCTTGAAGGTATTTTGTTGCTGACAGATCCACGTTTACGTGATCTCATGCACGCAAGTGTATTCATGGATACTCCGCTAGATATCTGTTTACTTCGTCGTGTTAAGCGAGATGTAGAAGAGCGTGGTCGTACAATGGATTCAGTTCTTAAGCAATATCAACAAACGGTTCGCCCAATGTTCATGCAATTTATTGAACCATCAAAACAGCATGCGGACATTATTGTTCCTCGTGGTGGTAAGAACCGCATCGCGATTGATGTGTTAAAAGCACACATTGCAAAGCTTTTGAAATCTTAATCGAATAAATTTTTAGCCTAAGTGACTCACTTAGCTTTATTTTTTAACGAATCAGTGGCACTTTTATAGTGCCACTTTCTTTTGGAATCTAAGCAAGGAATATGCGGATGAAGAAACTACTCATTTTCATAGCTGTCCCAGTGTTTGTTGTTATTGCAGCAATTCTGGCGCTAGTGCTGTTAGTGAACCCCAATCAATTTAAACCATTAATTGTTGAACAAGCTCAGAAACACACAGGCCTAGACCTTGTGATTGAAGGGGATATCAGTTGGCAATTCTTTCCATCGATTGGATTCGAACTCGGCCAAACCGAATTACGTAACCCACAAGGTTTTACACAACCGAATTTATTTAAGGTTGATACTGTTGGGGTTGATGTTTCAGTTACTCCATTATTTAGTAATCAACTTGAAATTGGCAACATTACATTAGATGGTGCTGAATTTTATCTAGAAACGCTGAAAGATGGTCGTAAAAACATTGATGCTTTGACCCAAGCTCAAACGTCGCAAGACGAAGTCGCTACAGAACAAACATCGACAGACTCATCCTCTCAGCAAGAGGTGCCTTCACAAGAGCCATCCTCAGCTGCATCTGGTTGGACTATTAATCTGGCTGGCGTCACTGTATCGAATGCCTTGTTTGAAATGAGTGATAAACAAACAGGTTCTTTTACTAAGCTTTATGATGTTGCTCTTAATCTGTCCGAATTTGCGGTGGATACTTGGACGACTGCAACATTCGCTGCGTCGGGTGAAAATAACCAACAAACGTTCTCAGCAACGGGCAGTGCTGATTTTAAATTGGCGCAAGGTTTTGCAAGTTATACATTACGTAATATCGAACTTGATGCCGTATTTAATGATCCATCAACTTCCATTGAATCTGCCAAGATTGGTTTAGACACCTTCGAATTCGATAAAGTAAATCAACTGTCTTACGCGGTAATTGGTCAAGCTGCTGGTTTAGAGTTAGACGTGAAAGGTGGTGGTGAGCTAACAGTTGATAGTGCTATTTCAAAGGTAACATTGAATAAGCTGACGCTAGATTCGACATTTAAAGGTGATACTCTTCCTCAGTCCCCAATGAAAGTGGATATGTTGTCAGACTTAAGTTTTGATTTAGCCAAAAGCCATTTGAGTTTTGTGTTAGAGAAACTACAAGCGAACTCAATTGCATTGGATGGAAAGGCGGATGTGACTTTATCTGACATTCCTAAAGTGCGTTTTTCATTGCATAGCCCAAATATTGATTTAGATGAATTCTTAGGATTAGGCAGCGCAACAGAAACCGCGGCTACAGAAACTCCGGAGTCTTCGTCAGATACAGGTAACACTGCTTCTAAAGAAGTAGAACCTGATTTATCGGCATTAAAGACTTTAGATGTGAAAGGTGATATCGCCATCGATAAGTTCAAAGCGAATAATGCGAAGATGCAAAATGTAAAAACAGCATTTTCGGTTAATCGTGGAGTGGCGGAACTGACATCATTTACTTCGAATCTTTATCAAGGTTCTATTTCTGCAACTGCTAAGTTAGACGCTCGAAAAACACCAGCGACTTACACGGCGAAGAAGCAGATCAAAGGAGTTAAGGTTCAGCCTTTATTAGTGGATGTTGCGAATAACGATATGCTGGAAGGAACGGGCAATATCGATGTTAACGTTAAAGGTAGCAGCCTTACTCCTACAGGCATTAAGAAAAACTTAGTTGGTACCATCGCGATTAACTTTGAAGATGGTGCGGTTAACGGCATCAACGTCGCTCAACTGATTCGAGAAAACTACGCCAAAATTAAAGGTGAGAAGATTGATGATGCTGAAGGCACTCAAAAGACTGACTTCAGTGCGATGAAAGCGACATTAAAAGTGGATAAAGGTTGGGTTTCAACCAATGATTTATCTATGCAATCCCCATTCCTTCGCATTACTGGTGACGGTAAAGCTAACTTCATTAATGAAACGGTAGATTTCTTAGTAAGGACATCGATTGTTGGTTCGTTGGAAGGGCAGGGTGGTAAGAGTATTGATGACTTAAAAGATGTCACTATCCCAATCCAGATCACCGGTGCATGGGCTGATCCTAAGTTTTCATTGATTTTTGATGATGTATTAAAGCAAAAAGCGCAGAAAGAGATTGATCGCGGCGTAGAAAAACTTGACGAAAAATACGGCGATAAAATCAAAGACGAAAAGACTAGAGAGGCTGTAAATGGCTTGTTGAAAGGCTTGTTTAACTAATCGCTCTATTATTTAGCTGATATAAAAAAGCGTCACCCTTTATTGTTGGGAGTGACGCTTTTTTGTATATGTAATTAGAGTGACCTGACCTGTTCCCTAGGAGGCAACGATACAAGACGGTAGTTATTTCCGTGGTTAAGCGATTACCAGTCGACGCCTTGCAGTGCCTTAACACCCGACTCAAAAGCGTGTTTAACATTACGAACTTCAGAAACCGTGTCTGCCATTTCTGTTAGTGTACGATGCGCCCCACGCCCAGTGATGATCACCGACTGCATCTTTGGACGATTGTTCAGAGCTTCTACTACTTCATCCAGTTCGATATAGCCGTAACTCACCATGTAAGTCAGTTCATCAAATAGAATCACATCAATTGATTCATCAGCTAGCATGCGTTGACATTCTTTCCAAACGCGCTGTGCAGCTTCAATATCTTGAGCCTTGTTTTGGGTTTCCCAAGTAAAACCAGTGCCCATTACTTGAAACTCTACCTCAAGTTTTTCAAGCAGGTTTTTTTCACCATTGTCCCATGTTCCTTTTACAAACTGGGCAACTGCGCACTTCTTACCGTGACCAACTGCTCGTGTAATCGTCCCAAAACCAGAAGTGGACTTACCTTTACCATTACCAGTAATTACGAGTAGAAGACCTTTTACTTCTTGAGCTGCTGCAACACGGGCATCTACTTGTTCTTTTACTTTTTGCTGGCGAGCCTTGTGGCGCTGCTCTTTGTTGTCTTCAATCGACATAACTAATCCTTTTAATTTGTGATTGTTCTTATCATAGCCTAAGTTAACTCAAGCAAAAACCATCGGAAGAACAGGTGATTAGGGATGAAGAAGATACTGGTAGTATGCATGGGGAATATATGTCGTTCACCGACTGGGGAAGCTGTGCTGAAAAATAAAGCTGAGAGACTTGGCATTGATGTATTAGTCGATTCCGCAGGCACTATTGGCTTTCATCAAGGCAATCCGCCAGATAGGCGTTCAAAAGCTGCGGGCGAGAAGCGAGGTTACAGCTTTAAAGGCATTACATCGAGAAAAGTTGTACAGGATGATTTTGATAATTTTGATCTGATACTTGCAGCTGACAATGCCAACTTAGCAGACTTGAAGCAACAGTGTCCTGATCATCTCAAATATAAACTTGCTCTTTTCCTGAGCTTTGGATCATCTTATTATCAGGAAATTCCCGATCCATATTATGGAGAAGGAGATGGTTTTGAGCTGGTCTTGGATTTGATAGAAGAGTCGAGTGACGCGATATTAGATTCGTTTTAGATCATTTAGATACAAAAATGCCGGCATAGAGCCGGCATTTTACTAACAAATAATATCTAATTACTTAGACATTACCTTGTAGATAGGGTCTTCAGCAACATTAGCTTCAACTAAGCTACCTGCTTTATGCAGCATAGCAACACAGTCTTGGCTTAGGTGGCGAAGGTGCAGTGTTTTACCCAATACTGCGTAACGGTCAGCAATAGTATCGATAGCTTCGATAGCTGAGTGATCGGTTACACGAGAGTTAGCAAAGTCAATGATGACATCTTGAGGGTCATTTTTTGCGTCAAATAACTCTAGGAAGTTTGCTGTAGAACCAAAGAAAATTGGACCGTTAACTTTGTATTCTTTTGAGCCTTCAGCGTTTACTGCTTTATCCGCATAGATATGCTTAGCATGTTGCCATGCGAACATTAGTGCCGAAACAATTACACCAACCGCTACTGCTACCGCTAGGTCGGTAAGTACAGTAACAACGGTTACTAGAATAATAACGAAGAAATCTTGCTTAGGAACACGGCGTGCAAGTTTAAATGTAGCCCACTCAAACGTACCAATAACAACCATGAACATTACGCCCACAAGTGCTGCTAGAGGGATCATTTCGATAAGAGCAGAGCCAAACAGGATGAACATCAGTAGAGCAACAGCTGCTACGATACCTGAAAGGCGACCACGACCACCTGAGTTTACGTTGATCATCGATTGACCGATCATCGCACAACCACCCATCGCACCAAATACAGAACAGGTAACGTTAGCCATGCCTTGACCCACACATTCGCGGTTTGATTGCCCACGAGTGTTTGTCATTTCATCTAATACTGTCAGAGTCAGTAGAGATTCAATCAAACCAATTGCCGCTAGGATAAGCGCATAAGGGAAGATGATCTGTAATGTTTCTAGCGTAAATGGAACCGCCGGAATTGAGAACGTTGGAAGTGAGCCAGCAAGTGTCGCAGCTTCATCACCAGACATTGTTCGTAGGAAATCCACAACAGTGCGAGTATCAAGGCCTAAACCTACTACTAGCGCCGTTACTGTTACGATAGCAACCAAAGAAGAAGGTATGGCTGTTGTAACTTTAGGTAGGAAGTGGATGATAGCCATAGTTAGTGCAACTAGACCTAACATCAACGTCATTTGACCGCTTGGTAGCCAAGTTAATGCGCCAGTAACATCTGGAGCTTTGAATTGACCAAGTTGAGCAAGGAAGATAACAATTGCTAAACCATTCACAAAACCGATCATTACAGGGTGCGGTACGATACGAATGAATTTGCCGAGCTTAAAGAGACCTGCGGCAATTTGTAAGATACCAGCCATCATAACGGCAGCAAAAAGGTATTGAACACCGTGGGTTGCGACTAGGCTCACCATTACAACGGCCATTGCACCAGTTGCACCAGAGATCATGCCAGGGCGACCGCCAAAAATAGAAGTAATGAAACCTACGATGAATGCAGCGTACAGACCAACCATTGGGTCTACACCTGCAACAAATGCAAAGGCTACGGCTTCAGGTACTAGAGCTAGTGCTACAGTAAGACCTGAAAGCACGTCATTCTTTACAGAGTGCTTTGAAAATTGTGGGAATTCGAACATGTGTGCTCAGCTATGCTTAAAATGGATTTACCGACACGATTGTATTGCAAGCTAAACAGTGATGGAAAAGAGCGGCAATAGCTAAGTGTCGAAAAGATAAGTGCGCGAATGCTACCCAAAAATGTGACTAAGTTCAAGGTTGAACCCTATTTTGGACAATATATCTGATATTACCCATAGGAATAGCGGATATAAAAAGGGCTGCTTATTATAAGCAGCCCTTTTTAATTTTGACGAACTAACTCTTTAAGAGATTAGTATTGAGGTTTAGTCATACCTGAGCCTGCAGAGTTTGTTGCTGCTTGGCTACCAGCACCTTTCGCTACATATCGCTCTGTGCGGAATGGAGCTGCAACGACTTGTATCTCTTTAATCTCTTGAGGACCAGGAGCTTTAGTCATTGGTGAACCTGCTTGTTTCTTCGCAGGGGTAGCTACAGTCGTTTCAACGTCAGTAGATACCTTAACTTCAACAGGTGCTTCAACTTCAATTGTTGGTTTAAGCTCTTCAGTCTGAGTAGCCGTAATTTCAACGTTAACGTCTTTTATTACTTCTTCTGTCTGTTGAGTTTCAACTTCTTCAACTTTGTTGCTTTCAGCAATGTCAGTTTCAATTGCTGTGCTTTCAACTGTCACTTCTTCTTTAGTAACAGAAGTTGATGCTTCAGTTGTCGTAGCTTCAGGAGCTGAAGGTGTTTCAACAACTTCTGCTGTCACAGTATCCGTAGTCTCAACTGTTTCAGCAGCCGTTTGCGTTTGAGTGTTAGTTACTTCTACAGAAGTTTCGACTTGAATTACTGCATCTGCTACAACATCAGCCTCTATAGGTAACGGTTCAGCTTGAACTGCTACTTCAACGGCATCAACTTGTGGCTGTTGCTTATGATGAGGCTTTTCAATGAAACGTGGCATTACTTTACCCATTGCCATCTCAGGAGATGCTACACCACCTTTACGAAGGCGGAATGGGTTTGGCTTGCGATCACGACCACGACGACGTCTCTGACCACTTGCACGTAAGTGACGTGGAGAACGGCGATTGCGACGTTGCTTCGGCTCTTCTTGCTCTGCTTGTTCAGCATCAACTTGAGTCGATTCCATTTGATCTACAGCATTTGCCTGTTGTGCATCAGCAACATTTTGCTCTACAACCCCAACTTGTTCTGCAACCACTACAGGAGTTTCTAGCGGTTCTTCTTCAGTGCTGCTTGCCTGTTGATCTTTGATTCGAACTTGCTTGTTCAATTTACGACGCTGACGGCGTTCTTTGATTTTCGCAGCTTTAGCTTCAGTTTTTACTTTAGGAGCATCAGCTTGTGCATCAGCAGCAAGTTGTTGACCTTCTTCAGCTAATTTCGACGGTTGCTCATCACGCGGCTTGTTGCGGCGATCTTGTTTAGGCTTGCGAGGCTGACGATTTTGCTGAGGAGCATTTTCTTTTAGCTCTTCAGGCTTATCTTCATGAACCTGTTTCTCATCGCGAACTGGCTTACGACGACGCTTGTTATCACGGTTGTCGCGGTTGTCACGATTTTCATTACGGCTGTCACCACGTTGATTACGACGACGGTTATCACTACGTTGGCGGTTACCTTGTTGACGATTTTCTTGTGGTTTCTCTTCAACTTTCTCCTCGACTTTCTCTTCTTGAGATGAGCCAAAAATGAAGCTGCTGATTGCTTTAAAGAATCGACCAATTAGACCAGGCTCTTGTTCTGTCGCTTCAGCTTTCTTTTCAGAAGCAGCGGCTTTAGGAGTCGGAGCAGGTGTTGGAGCTGACTGAGCTGGCGCTGCAAAACCTTTAAGAGCTGGCTCTTCAAGTTTTTTAGGCTTCACGTCTACAACAACAGGTTCTTTACTTTCGGCTTCTTTTAGCGCGTCAAGTTTTTGAGGTAGTAGGTAAGACAGTAAATCAAACTCTTCGCCTTCACGTACACGAATCACTTCAAAATGAGGTGTTTCCATGTCTGAGTTTGGTACTACTGTTATCTTAACTTCTTGGCTCTTCTCAATATGGTTTACTGAGCGGCGCTTTTCATTAAGAAGGTAAGAAGCGATAGGGACAGGAACAACAGCAAGTACTTGGGCTGTGTTATCTTTTAGTGCTTCTTCTTCGATTAAACGTAGTACAGATAGCGCAAGGGATTCGTTATCACGAACCACACCAGTACCAGTACAGCGTGGGCAAATATGATGGCTTGCTTCTGCTAGAGATGGACTCAAGCGTTGGCGAGACATTTCTAGAAGACCAAATCGAGAAATACGACCAATCTGAACACGTGCGCGATCTAAACGAACGGCATCACGTAGACGGCTTTCTACTTCGCGTTGGTGGCGAACTGGAGTCATATCGATAAAATCGATAACAACAAGACCACCTAAGTCACGTAGACGAAGTTGACGAGCAATTTCATCAGCTGCTTCTAAGTTAGTATTTAAAGCTGTTTCTTCAATATCACCGCCTTTCGTTGCGCGAGCGGAGTTGATATCAATTGATGTTAAAGCTTCAGTTGGATCGATTACGATTGAACCACCAGACGGAAGACGAACTTCACGTTGGAAAGCTGATTCGATTTGGCTCTCGATTTGGTAATGGCTGAATAGTGGTACTTCACCATCGTATTTCTTAACGCGATTCATGAAATCTGGGCGAACTAATTGAATGTGCGCTTGTGCACGTTCAAAGATAGTATTGCTGTCGATTAGAATCTCGCCAATGTCACGACGTAGATAGTCACGAATTGCACGAACAATTACGTTACTCTCTTGGTGAATTAAGAAAGGAGCTGAATTTGAATCAGATGCTTGTTTGATCGCACCCCAGTGATTCAGTAGAACGTTTAAATCCCACTCAAGTTCTTCTGCACTTTTACCTACACCAGCAGTACGAACAATTAAACCCATACCTTGAGGTAGCTCAAGAGTGCTTAATGCTGCTTTCAGCTGTGTACGCTCATCACCTTCGATGCGGCGAGAAATCCCACCTGCACGAGGGTTATTTGGCATAAGAACTAAGTAACTACCAGCTAAAGAGATGAACGTTGTTAATGCAGCGCCTTTGCTGCCACGTTCTTCTTTTTCAACTTGTACGATTACTTCTTGACCTTCTTTTAGCACTTCTTTAATGCTAGGACGGCCTTGGTATGTATAACCTTCAGGGAAGTATTCGCGGGCAATTTCTTTAAGAGGGAGGAAACCGTGACGTTCTGCGCCGTAATCAACAAATGCCGCTTCTAGGCTTGGTTCAATACGTGTAATACGTCCTTTGTAGATATTCGCTTTTTTTGATTCGTGTCCAGGACTTTCGATATCTAGATCGAATAATCGCTGGCCATCAACCAAAGCGACACGCAACTCTTCTTTTTGAGTTGCGTTAATTAACATTCTTTTCATTTAGAAATTCTCATTGTCTTTTCTTTATTTTCATAATTATTGTTGCCGCTTTGTTCGTTTCTCATGGTGCCTGATCCCATGGCTTTATCAGTGCAGCCTCCCGGCTGGAGAGGGATGCTCGTGGGCACGTCAGTCATCATAGATAAAAGTCTATGATCCGCGATGTGGCGGTGAATACTCAGCATGAGTTTACGTGAGTAGAGCGACAAGGAACCTAGTTGATGGTGTCTTACGCCGATTGCAGCACTATCTAATCTAAGGCATCTACTCATTTGTTTGCTTTGAATGGTTAGCTGTTTAAATAATAGTCAAACCACTTATAGCAGCTGTGAACTATAGCAGTGGTCGTTAAACACGGCAATCTGCTTTGTCGGAATGCGGTAAAAAAAAGGGTTTTGTTTAATTTTTGATAGCACTAACTCATTGTTTATAAGATAAATAAATGGTTATGTGTGTGTGAAGTCATGTTTTTGATTGTTTTTTGTTCTAAAAATCAAACAAGTGTAATAAACGAATCATGCGGAACGGCTAAAATCTGCTAGAAAAGTTGGAAGAAACTCTCAATTATCAACATTGACAGTGGTACACTAACCAAATGAGTGAAATTAGAACTAAAGTCCAATTTGTCGAAATCGACGAAGATATGGCTGGTCAGCGTATTGATAACTTCTTACGCAACCAATTAAAAAGTGTCCCTAAAAGCATGGTTTACAGAATTGTGCGTAAGGGAGAAGTGCGTGTAAATAAAAAGCGAATCAAAGCTGAGTATAAATTGAAAGCAGGGGACCTTGTAAGGATCCCACCTGTAACGATTGAAGAAAAAGCTGAAAATAACGTTCCGAGCACCAAATTAAATAAGGTCTCGGAGCTTGAGCAGTGCATTATTCATGAAGATGATCATATGCTGATTTTGAACAAACCATCGGGAACTGCAGTTCATGGTGGTAGTGGTTTAAAGTTCGGCGCAATTGAAGCTCTAAGAGCGTTACGAGCAGAAGCTCGTTTCTTAGAGTTAGTACATCGTATCGATAGAGATACATCAGGTATTTTACTCGTAGCTAAGAAGCGTTCAGCTTTAAGGCACCTTCAAGCACAGTTCCGCGAAAAAACAGTACAGAAATATTATTTTGCGTTAGTGATGGGTGAGTGGAAGAATAGCTGTAAGGTTGTTAATGCTCCATTGTTGAAAAATGAAGTGAACAGCATTGTTCGTGTGAACCCAAACGGCAAAGCTTCTGAGACTCGTTTTAAGGTTTTAGAAAAATTCCAAGAAGCAACCTTAGTTCAAGCCAGTCCTATTACGGGCCGTACGCACCAAATTCGTGTCCACGCTCAATATACTGGACACCCAATTGCTTGGGATGATCGCTACGGTGATCGTCGTTTTGATGCTTATACGGGCAAAGTAGGACTAAATCGCTTGTTCTTACATGCAGCAAATATCAAGTTTATTCACCCAGGTAGTGAAGAGAAAATGGATATTTCAGCGCCAATGGAAGCTAGGCTGGAAAAAGCACTCTGCGGCTTACGCAAATTAAAATAAGATGCGAGAGGGACACTCTCTATTCTTGATTCTTTTAAAAGGTTGACGATATTCGTCAACCTTTTTCAATTTTACTCGTTAGTCATTTTCATCATTAATAGCTAAAGCACTCTCATTCCTTGAGCTTCAAGCATGTCGACTAAATCGATAATAGGTAAACCGATCAGTGTGTTCGGGTCTTTACCCTCCATCTTCTTAAATAGCGCAATGCCTAATCCTTCGCACATAAAGCTGCCGGCGCAGTAGTAAGGCTTCTCTTTCTCAACATAAGAAATGATCTGTTGCTCAGTTAAATCGCGGAAGTGCACAACAAAGGTATCTAAGCGAGTGTCGGCTTGATTGGTATCGCTGTTCCATACGGTTACCCCTGTATAGAAATTGATGCTCTTACCGCTCTGGCGTGACAGTTGTTCAATTGCTTTTTCACGAGTATGCGGCTTGCCAATGATTTCTCCGTCAATGACACAAACCTGATCGGAACCAATTACTAAACTAGACTGATTAACAATACAAGACTTGGCTTTAATCTCTGCAAGACGCATTACTAACTGTTGAGGTGTTTCGTTCGGAAGTGGTGTTTCATCGCAATCTGGTTTAGCAGTAACGAAGCTTAACTGTAGTTTTTTGAGGATCTCTTGCCTAAATGGTGATGTAGAGGCCAAAACTAGTTGGTAATTTTTCATTTTAATTTACAATTCACGGAAGCATTTATCTCAGGATAACGTAACTTGTCCTGCTATTCATAATGCTCTGAATAGGAAAGGTAGGAAAGTGCAATTTTTTTGCCATTTCCTTTGACTAAACATGATTTGGAAGATAAGATTCGCGCCCTATGCAAAAGGAAAAAATACCGCGTACAGTTGATCCTGCACGAACAGCTCAAAAACGACTTGATATGGATGGTATCATCCAAGTAAGTCTTTTAAAGCGTTTAACTGAAGCAACTGAAGGCGTAAAACGTGACGCGCAAGTCTCAATGTCATTTGGGCTTGATGAACAACGATTAGTCGTTATCTCTGGTAAAGCTAACGTCGAAGTCGATTTAGAGTGTCAACGTTGTAATGAGGTTTTCGCACATCAGTGCGATGTCCACTTTACTTGTACTCCTGTTTACAGCGAGAAAAGTGAAGAAGACGCACCGGAAGAGTATGATTTGGTAGATCTGAACGAGTACGGTGAGTTAGACCTGATTAAACTAGTTGAAGACGAGTTCATCCTTGGATTGCCACAAATAGCAATGCACGACGATGCGAAATGTAGCGTTAACTCAAATAATTTGGTATTTGGTGAACTTCCTAAAGAAATTGAGGAAGATAAAAAGCCGAATCCATTTGATGTTTTAAAAAACTTAAAGAGCTAACTTATTAACAAGTAAGTATCCTTAAGAATTTACATAGGAGTAGGGTCAATGGCCGTACAAAAGAGCAAGAAATCACGTTCAATGCGTGGCATGCGTCGTTCACACGATGCACTAACTACAGCTGCACTTTCTGTAGACGCAACTTCAGGTGAAACTCACCTACGTCACAACGTGACTGCCGAAGGTTTCTACCGCGGCAAAAAGGTTATCAACAAGTAAGGTTGACCTTTGCAAAATCTAACCGTTGCGCTTGATGCAATGGGCGGGGACTTCGGTCCTCGTGTAACAGTGCCTGCCGCCGTGCAGGCACTGTCGTATTTCCCAGAGCTAAAAGTCATTCTCATAGGTGATCGAAACGCGATCACATCTCAATTATCATCATTAGGTCGAATGCCTGATTCTCGTTTGAGTATCCAGCATTGTGATCGAGTTATTTCCAATTCTGAAAAACCTTCACTAGCCTTACGTAATAGTCTGGGTAGTTCTATGCGTGCCGCTATTGATCTTGTTGCCGAATCACAGGCTGATGCTTGCGTGAGTGGTGGTAACACTGGCGCACTAATGGCTCTATCTCGTTTCAGACTCAAACTTCTTCCTGGTATTGATAGACCAGCATTGGTTTCAGCTTTGCCTACCGCTTCTGGAAACCGAACATGGATGCTTGATTTAGGGGCGAACGTTTCTAGTGATGCAGATTCACTGTTTCAGTTTGCCGTAATGGGTAGTGCATTAGCAGAACAACATTTAGGTCGCGCGCCACGTGTCGCTATCTTGAATATCGGTGCTGAAGAAATTAAAGGCAATGACCTTGTAAAACGATGCGCTGAAATGTTGTCGAATACTCAGTCTGTGAACTTCATAGGCTATATTGAAGGTAACCAATTACTTCAAGATGCTGCTGATGTCGTCGTATGTGATGGTTTTGTGGGCAATGTCTGCTTAAAAACGTGCGAAGGTACAGCTCAACTCTTTATTGATAAGCTAAAAACGCGCATGATGGCTTCAACAATAAAGGGTTGGATAGCCAGAATGTTGTTTTCTGAGCTATTTACTGAATTAAAAACCTTGAACCCCGACCAGTATAACGGCGCAAGTTTGTTAGGATTGCGCGGCATTGTCATTAAAAGTCATGGAAGTGCTGATGTATCTGCAGTCGTCAACGCGATTGGTGAAGCAGTACACGAGGTCAAACGACAAGTCCCCAGCCGCATTAGCGATCGTTTGGAAGCGGTTTTACTCGAGAGGCATTATTAGTCTTCATGTATAGCAAAATTTTAGGTACTGGCAGCTACTTGCCATCTCAGGTGCGTACTAACGCAGACTTAGAGAAAATGGTAGAGACTAGCGATGAGTGGATCGTTGCTAGAACAGGTATTAAAGAGCGTCGTATTTCAGCGGAAAACGAAACCGTTGCGGATATGGCGTTTTACGCTGCTGAAAATGCCATTGAAATGGCGGGTATCGACAAAGAAGATATCGACTTAATCATTGTTGCAACAACCAGCAGTAGCCATACATTCCCATCTTCTGCATGTCAGGTACAAGGTAAGCTTGGTATTAAAGGTTGCCCTGCATTCGACTTAGCTGCAGCATGTTCAGGCTTTGTATATGCATTGTCTGTTGCTGACCAACATATCAAAACGGGTATGTGTAAGAACGTTTTGGTGATTGGCGCTGATGCATTGTCAAAAACCTGTGATCCGACTGACCGCTCTACTATCATCTTATTTGGTGATGCAGCAGGTGCGGTGGTTGTAGGCGCAAGCGAAGAGCCAGGTATTTTGTCGACTCACATTTACTCTGATGGTAAATACGGTGAACTTCTAAGTTTAGAAGTACCAGAGCGTGGCGGTGATTCAGATAAATGGCTGCACATGGCGGGTAATGAAGTATTCAAAGTGGCAGTAACTCAGCTTTCTAAGCTAGTTAAAGACACATTAGCGGCGAATAACATGGATAAGTCAGAGCTTGATTGGTTAGTTCCACACCAAGCCAACTACCGTATTATTTCAGCAACCGCTAAAAAGCTGACAATGTCGCTTGATCAAGTGGTGATTACCCTTGATAAGCACGGCAATACGTCAGCAGCTACCGTACCGACAGCACTCGATGAGGCTGTGCGTGACGGTCGAATTAGACGTGGTCAAACGCTTCTTCTCGAAGCCTTTGGTGGCGGTTTCACTTGGGGTTCTGCGTTGGTTAAATTCTAACCTCAAGCGATAATCAACAAACAAGGCACATAACTTATGTGCCTTATTCAATTTTTTGCTTTGCTTAAAGGAAAATTACAATGAGCAAATTTGCTATCGTATTCCCAGGCCAAGGCTCTCAAGCTATCGGTATGCTTGCTGACCTAGGCGAACAGTATGATGTTGTAAAAAAGACATTTGCTGAAGCTTCAGAAGCACTTGGTTACGATCTATGGGCATTGGTTCAAGATGGTCCAGTAGAAAATCTAAATGAAACTTTCCGCACTCAACCAGCTCTACTAACAGCGTCTGTTGCAATCTGGCGTGTATGGCAAGAGCTTGGTCTAGAGCAACCTGAAAACCTAGCTGGTCATAGCCTAGGTGAATACTCTGCGCTCGTATGTGCTGGTGTTATCGACTTTAAAGAAGCGATCAAGTTAGTTGAGCTACGTGGTCAACTGATGCAAGAAGCGGTTCCTGCGGGCGTTGGTGCAATGTACGCAATCATCGGTCTAGATGATGAAGCGATTGCTAAAGCGTGTGAAGAAGCTGCACAAGACGAAGTTGTGTCTCCAGTTAACTTCAATTCACCTGGTCAAGTTGTTATTGCGGGTAACAAAGCGGCAGTTGAGCGCGCTGGTGTACTATGTAAAGAAGCGGGCGCTAAGCGTGCACTTCCTTTACCAGTATCAGTGCCATCTCATTGTGCACTAATGAAGCCAGCGGCAGACAAGCTAGCCGTTGCTCTAGAAGCTCTAGAGTTCAACACGCCAGCGTTGCCTGTTATCAATAACGTTGATGTTATTGCTGAAACAGACCCTGCAAAAATCAAAAGCGCACTTGTTCGTCAGCTATACAGCCCAGTTCGTTGGACTGAAGGTGTACAAGCGATGAATGAGCAAGGCGTTGAAAAGCTACTTGAATTAGGTCCTGGTAAAGTTCTTACTGGTCTAACAAAACGAATTGTAAAAACTATGACGGCTGCTGCAGTTAATGACACTGCATCGCTCGAAGCTGCAAAGTAAATAACCAATTAATAGAGAAGTTATGATGAATTTAGAAGGCAAAGTTGCACTAGTTACAGGCGCAAGCCGTGGTATCGGTCGTGCAATCGCTGAACTTTTAGTTGAGCGTGGTGCTAAAGTTATCGGTACTGCTACGTCTGAAGGCGGCGCTGCTGCAATCAGCGAGTATCTTGGTGAAAACGGAAAAGGTCTTGCTCTTAACGTAACAGACGTTGAGTCAATAGCTGCTACACTGAAGACTATTAACGATGAGTTCGGTGCAATCGATATTCTTGTGAATAATGCAGGTATCACACGTGATAATCTGCTTATGCGCATGAAAGACGATGAGTGGAACGACATCATCGATACTAATCTAACGCCTATCTTCCGCATGTCTAAAGCAGTATTGCGTGGCATGATGAAGAAGCGTCAGGGTCGTATCGTTAACGTAGGTTCTGTAGTTGGTACTATGGGCAATGCTGGTCAAGCTAACTATGCAGCAGCAAAAGCTGGTGTGATTGGTTTCACGAAATCAATGGCTCGTGAAGTTGCGTCACGTGGTATTACAGTCAACACTGTTGCCCCAGGTTTCATTGAAACTGACATGACAAAAGCACTAAATGATGATCAACGTGCAGCAACTTTGGCGAATGTACCAGCAGGTCGACTAGGTGACCCTCGCGAAATCGCTGAAGCTGTGGTATTTTTGGCGTCACCTGCGGCAGCTTATATCACAGGTGAAACACTTCACGTCAATGGCGGTATGTACATGGTGTAAATTATGTGCAACATTTGTGCATGATTTAAGTCAAGATCATACGTAATTTCGGTTAAAATCGTGAAAATTGTGGTTTGACCAGAAAAGTTGACCTTGCAACTTTCAATAGATTGAATAAACTACGGAAAACATCGCATAAAGCGAACTCTGTAAAGGAAAAGAAAAAATGAGCAACCTCGAAGAACGCGTAAAGAAAATCATTGTTGAACAGCTAGGTGTAGACGAAGCTGAAGTTAAAAACGAAGCTTCTTTCGTTGATGACCTAGGTGCAGATTCTCTAGACACAGTTGAGCTAGTAATGGCTCTAGAAGAAGAATTCGACACTGAAATCCCAGATGAAGAAGCTGAGAAAATTACTACTGTTCAAGCAGCTATCGATTACGTAACTAGCGCTCAGTAATAATCTCTCCCAGGCGGTCACCTCGACCGCCTGTGTTTTATCTAACTCATCTATCCTCATCTTAAATCACCTCAATCCCCGGAGTGTAATATCGTGTCCAAGCGTCGTGTAGTTGTCACTGGCATGGGTATGTTGTCGCCGGTAGGCAACACTGTAGAATCTTCTTGGAAAGCCCTGCTAGCTGGTCAAAGTGGTATCGTTAATATCGATCATTTTGATGCAACCAATTTCTCAACTCGTTTTGCAGGTCTAGTTAAAGACTTTAACTGCGAAGAGTATATGACTAAAAAAGATGCTCGTAAGATGGACTTGTTCATCCAGTACGGCGTCGCAGCAGGTATTCAAGCTTTAGATGATTCAGCCCTAACTATTACTGAAGAAAACGCTCCTCGTGTAGGCGTTGCTATCGGTTCTGGTATTGGTGGTCTTGGTTTGATCGAAGCCGGTCACAAGGCTCTAACTGAAAAAGGCCCTCGTAAAATCAGCCCGTTTTTCGTACCGTCGACGATCGTCAATATGATTGCGGGTCACATGTCTATCATGCGTGGTCTACGTGGTCCAAATATCGCGATCTCAACAGCTTGTACGACTGGTCTACATAACATTGGTCACGCGGCTCGTATGATTGCATACGGCGATGCTGATGCAATGCTAGCGGGTGGTGCTGAAAAAGCATCGACACCACTAGGCATGGGCGGTTTTGGTGCGGCTAAAGCACTGTCTACTCGTAACGATGAGCCTCAAAAAGCTTCTCGTCCGTGGGACAAAGGTCGTGATGGCTTCGTTCTTGGTGACGGTGCAGGCATGATGGTTCTTGAAGAGTACGAGCATGCGAAAGCTCGTGGCGCTAAGATCTACTGTGAGCTTGTTGGCTTCGGTATGTCTGGCGACGCTTACCACATGACATCTCCGAGTGAAGATGGCTCTGGTGGCGCACTAGCAATGGAAGCGGCTATGCGTGATGCTGGTGTGACTGGTGAACAAATCGGTTATGTTAACGCACACGGTACATCGACTCCTGCAGGTGATGTTGCCGAAGTTAAAGGCATTAAACGTGCTCTTGGCGAAGCAGGCTGTAAGCAAGTATTGGTTTCTTCTACGAAATCAATGACTGGTCACCTTCTAGGTGCCGCAGGTTCTGCTGAAGCGATCATCACTGCAATGTCTTTGGTTGACCAGATTGTCCCACCGACAATCAACCTAGATGATCCTGAAGAAGGCTTAGATATTGACTTAGTACCTCATACCGCGCGTAAAGTTAGCGGCATGGAATATGCTGCATGTAACTCATTCGGTTTCGGTGGTACAAACGGCTGTTTGATCTTCAAAAAGATTTAATCATCTTATTAAAGACATAAACACTCGTAGATAGTCACAATTAGACTTGTTATTAAACGGCTTGATGCTTTAGCATTGAGCCGTTTCTTTTTATGGGGAAAACCATGTTTTGGGTTGATGGAGAAAGCCAGCAAACGATCGGAATCTCTGATCGCTCTTTTCAGTATGGTGATGGATGTTTTACGACGATGCTAATACTCGGCGGTAAGATTGCAAATTTCAGTGATCATCAGTATCGAGTTGACGAGTGTTTGAAAGCTCTGAAGATTTCCCCGATAGATTGGAAAATAGTTACAGTTTGGCTTAACAATGCGATTCAAAGTAAACCATCATCAAATGATTCTAGGTTTGGTCTAAAACTACATATTAGCCGTGGAGCGGGTGGGCGTGGCTATAGCTCTTTGAATGTGTCAAAGCCAATGGTAACCATTAGCTCCTTTGACTACCCTAGTCACTATAACGATTGGCATCATGACGGTGTCCAGTTAGGCATTTGTAACCAAGCTTTAGGCTTAAGCCCGCTACTTGCTGGTCACAAACATAATAATCGTCTTGAACAAATTCTGATGAAAAGTGAGATGGATGAGGTTGGTGAAGTTGATGGCGTAGTTCTCGATATTTCGGGACATGTCATTGAAACCACTATGGCTAACCTGTTTTGGCGAATCCAAGATAAAATTTACACTCCCAAACTGACACAAAGTGGCGTTGCTGGAGTGATGCGTAAGCAGGTATTAATGGCTCTCGATTCTACAGAACAATTTGTTAAAATCGGTGATTACCATTTGGATCAGCTTATCCAAGCTGATGAAGTCTTTATGACTAACTCAATTTTAGGTATCGCACCTATTACTCGCATCAGAAATACTCATTTTAAAATTGGCCCCGTCACTCGTAGCCTTCAAGGACAATTGAACTCGTGATCAAAAAGTTATTTATTTTTATTATCTTGTGCTTAATTCTAGCAGCTTCAGCTGCGTTTTACGTATATAACCAAGCGCAAGATCAGCTAAAACAAGTTATTCAGCTAGAAAGCTCTCAAGTAATAACCATCAATTCAGGCAGTAGTTTTAACCGCGTACTAAACCAACTGGTTAATGAAAATCTATTTACGGCATCACCTTATGATAGATTGATCCGCAAACTACACCCTGAACTTGTTGATGTAAAAGCGGGCACCTTTCTTCTAGAACCTGGTTTGACTTTAGAACAAGCATTACAGGTACTGGTAGAAGGAAAAGAGCACCAGTTTACAATAACCTTTGTGGAAGGCAGCCGCTTCGATGAGTGGATGATTCAACTGAAAAGTAACGACTTCATCCAACAGACACTTGAAGGTGTGTCTGAAAAAGAAATCGCACAGAAATTAGGTATTGATAATCAGAAATTGGAAGGACTCTTCCTTGCTGAGACTTATCATTATACTTACGGCACAACGGATTTAGATTTACTAAAACGTGCACATAGAAACTTGATGGACGTCGTAAATCGAGAATGGGACAGCAAAGTAGCCAAGTTACCGCTGAAGTCGCCATATGAGGCTTTGATTTTAGCGTCTATTATTGAGAAAGAAACGGCAGTTGCTTCAGAACGAGAGCGCGTATCTTCAGTCTTTATTAACCGTTTAAACAAGCGAATGCGTTTGCAAACCGATCCAACGGTTATTTATGGTATGGGTGATAGCTACGATGGCAATATTCGTAAGAAAGATCTTAGAACGCCGACACCATATAACACATACACTATTAATGGGTTACCACCTACACCTATCGCAATGGCTGGTAAAGCATCAATCCAAGCTGCGCTGAACCCAGAGAAAAGTAATTACCTTTACTTTGTTGCTAGCGGAACAGGCGGGCATGTATTTTCTAAGAACTTAGCGGAACATAACCGAGCGGTTCGTGCATATTTAAAACAGTTAAGAAAAAATAAAAAGAAATAATTATGAATCAGTCAAAGTTTATCGTTGTTGAAGGTTTAGAGGGTGCAGGTAAAAGCACTGCCATTAATGCAATTCTTGCAACATTAAAAGAATCTGGCATTAAGAATATTAGAAGTACACGTGAACCTGGGGGAACGGTCCTAGCTGAAAAAATGCGCTCGCTTGTTAAAGAAGAACATGAAGGCGAAGTACTTCAAGATATGACTGAGTTACTGTTGATGTATGCGGCGCGAGTACAACTTGTTGAGAATGTCATCAAACCTGCGTTAGCGAATGAGCATTGGGTTGTTGGTGACAGGCATGATATGTCTTCACAAGCTTATCAGGGCGGTGGTCGTCAGATCCCTCGTTCAACTATGGAAGCTTTAAAATCAACGACACTAGGTGATTTTAAACCTGATCTTACTCTTTATTTAGATTTAGACCCAAGAGTTGGACTAGAAAGAGCGAGAGGAAGAGGGGAATTGGATCGTATTGAAAAAATGGACATTTCATTTTTTGATCGTACTCGTGAACGCTATCTAGAAATTGCAAATCAAGATGACACTGTACTTGTGATTAATGCTCAGCAAGACATTGAACATGTAGCAAGTGATATTAAAGATGCGTTAAGTAATTGGCTAATAAAACAGTAGGTAATGATGGGGCAATTATATCCTTGGCTTGAACCTATTTGGGGTGATTGGCAGAAAAGTTTAAATGCAGAACGTTTTCCTAACGCGATGCTAGTCAATGGACCTGATGGTTTGGGGGTTAGCACATTGCTTGAACAGCTCAGTGCAGCGCTCATGTGTACTAACTATGAAAGTGAAGCTTGTGGTTTTTGTCATAGTTGCGAACTAGTGAAGTCTGGTAGTCACCCTGATTTACATTTTATACAGCCAGAGAAAGAAGGCAAAGCGATCACAGTTGAGCAAATTCGATCGAGTAACCGTTGGGCTCTGGAGTCATCACAGCTAGGTGGGTATCGTGTAATTATGATCACCCCTGCTGATGCTATGAATGAAGCATCATCCAATGCCTTGCTAAAGACGTTAGAAGAACCTTCCAGCAAGTGTATTTTTGTACTGACGACATCAAATATAAGTCGTCTAATGCCAACGATCCGCAGTCGCTGCCAGCAAACAACAGTAACCAGCCCAAGTATGAAGTCTGCATCTGAATGGCTTGATAAAGAGTTACGCAAAGCAGTTCCAGCCTACGTATTGTCTTTAGCTAATAATGCCCCACTTACTGCGAAAAGCATGGTCGAAAATGGAGATGTAGAAGCTTGCGATAAAACTCTTCGCCAATTTGTACAGATCGTGGATGGCAGTGATGTTGACCTAATGTCATTTGCGACTACATTATCGAAAGAACCTCTTAAGCACTTAACTTGGATTTGGCACTTGCTCTCAGATGTTCAGAAAATACATTTTGGCATTGAAAGTGAATCATTTATACCAAGCTCTCAAGAGTTAAAAGATGCACTGAATTATCAGAATGCGTTTAAACTTTCTAAAACGTTGACGAGTTTGATTGAGCAACTTAAGCAACACCCAGGGCTCAATACAGAATTACTTATTATGAATTGGTTAATCACAGTTTGCGGGGAAGCATGTTCGTAGATTCACACTGTCATTTAGACAAACTAAATTATGAAGACCTACACCTGAATGTAGAAGATGTCGTTAATAAAGCGAAAGCAGCAAACGTTCATCAATTGCTATCGGTTGGGGTAACACTCGACTCGTTTCAAAATATGTTAGAGATGATTTCACCGTTTGATAATGTGAATGCATCTTGTGGTGTACATCCTCTGGATGTGGAAAGTGACTTTGCTTTAGATCAGTTACACGAATTTGCGAAGCATTCTAAAGTGGTAGCAGTAGGTGAAACTGGCCTTGATTACCATTACCAACCAGAAACGGCTGACTTACAGAAACTAAGATTTGAGCAGCATGTTGAATTGGCGGTAGATGTAAATAAGCCGCTTATTATCCATACTCGTAATGCACGAGAGGATACTCTGGCTATTTTACGTAATGGCGGGGCAGATAAATGTGGTGGTGTCATTCATTGCTTCACTGAAGATCAAGATTTTGCCGATGCAGCAATGGAGCTAGGCTTTTATATCTCTATTTCTGGTATCGTCACTTTTAGACAGGCGACTGAACTGAAAGAAATTGTTAAGAACTTGCCATTAGATAGGCTTCTAATTGAAACAGATTCTCCATATTTGGCACCTGTACCACATCGTGGTAAACAGAACCAACCTGCATATGTTGTAGAGGTTGCAGCGTATATTGCTCAGCTTAAGGGGATTTCTATTGCTGAGGTTGGACGTAAAACAACCGAAAATTACCAGAAACTTTTTTTGCGATAGAAAATTAATGACGAATAAAAAGGGAGCGAAAGCTCCCTTTTTTGTGTATTTGGTCACTATAAATTATCATTATTTTAATGTTTACTGAATATGTTGAACCTGAGAGCGGAAAATGCACCATTTGTAATTTTGTTACTAAAAATAACATGGCGATCTATTTTATTCACTTAGTAAAATAAAGGTGACGTCGATAATAGTTGTTATAAAACAAAAGGTTATTAAATTGAAAAGGATTGCATTGCTAAAAATTCCATGTGATCCAAGACTTGTTTTGAAACTAAATTTCGTAACTCACTAGTAAGTTAGTAACTGCTCAATATATATTTAGAGGCAGAAAATATAACGCAACAGATGGTTACATTTTCATAGGGTGCTAACATTTAGGCTACGGGGGTGTGCCGTTAGAACCCATATAATTATTTTTATCTTTATCAGGAGCATAAACATGTTTAAGAACCTTTTTGCTAGCCTGCAGAAAGTTGGTAAGTCACTGATGCTACCAGTATCAGTTTTACCAGTTGCGGGTATTTTGCTTGGTGTCGGTGCAGCAGACCTTCCTTTTATTCCAGAAATTGTTTCAAACCTAATGGAACAAGCTGGTGGTTCAGTTTTCGGTCAAATGGCACTGCTTTTTGCAGTAGGTGTAGCACTTGGCTTCACTAATAACGACGGTGTTGCTGGTTTAGCAGCTATCGTTGGTTACGGTATTATGACCGCAACACTTGGTGTAATGGCCGGTGTAATGGGCGTTGAAAAAATCGATACTGGTGTACTAGGTGGTATTCTAGTCGGTGGTGTTGCTGCTTGGGCGTTTAACCGTTTCTTCCGTATTCAGTTGCCTGAATATTTAGGCTTCTTCGCTGGTAAGCGAGCTGTGCCTATCATTACAGGTTTCTCTGCGATTGGTCTTGCGCTTTTACTAGCAGTAGTATGGCCACCAGTTGGCGGCGCTATTTCAGCATTCTCTGATTGGGCTGCTCACCAAAACCCACAAGTGGCGTTTGGTATCTACGGTATCGTTGAGCGTTCTCTAATCCCATTTGGTCTTCACCACGTTTGGAACGTACCTTTCTTCTTTGAAGCTGGTACTTGTATCAACGCTGCTGGCGAAACTCAAAATGGTGTTCTTACTTGTTACCTAGTTGCTGATGATGCAACTCGTGCTGCAGGCAATGGCTTCGGTCAGCTAGCGGGTGGTTACATGTTCAAGATGTTTGGCCTACCAGCTGCTGCAATCGCAATTGCACACTCTGCTAAACCAGAAAACCGCGTTAAAGTAATGGGTATCATGGCTTCTGCTGCGTTAACTTCATTCCTAACGGGTATTACTGAACCAATCGAGTTCTCTTTCCTATTCGTAGCTCCTGTTCTTTATGCAATCCACGCTCTACTAGCGGGTTCTGCATACGTTCTAGCGAACACTTTAGGTTTTGTACACGGTACTTCTTTCTCACACGGTCTAATCGACTTCTTAGTTCTATCTGGCAATGCGTCTAAGATGGGTCTAATGGTGGCTTGTGGTGTTGGTTACGCTGCGCTTTACTACTTCGTATTCCGCACTGTTATCAAAGCGCTTGACCTTAAAACTCCAGGTCGTGAAGATGAAACGGAAGAAGCAAGCACTGCAACTGGTTCAGAGCTAGCTGGTGAGCTTGTAGCCGCGTTTGGTGGCAAAGCTAACATTACTGGTCTTGATGCTTGTATCACACGTCTACGTGTTGCTGTAGCAGATACTGAAGCAGTAAACCAAGATAAGCTGAAACAACTTGGAGCAGCTGGCGTAGTAGTAGTTGCTGGTGGTGTTCAAGCTATCTTCGGAACAAAGTCTGACAACCTGAAAACAGACATGGATGAGTGGATTCGTAACAACGGATAAACACTGATTCAAACGACAAAAGGAGGCCTAGTGCCTCCTTTTTTTGTGCCTGTAACTTTTGTCTGTACTGATAGCTAAATTTAACCTTCCTAAAGGTATCCTCACATCTTTCTGACACCCTAATTCAAGCTCATCGTAAAATTCACCTATTTATTGTATTTGGGTACTTTTAGATGAAATCGAATATTCTCCTTGGGATGTCATTCCTTGTTTTCTCACCTTGGCTGCATGCCAATGAGTCGGCGCAGCTTGAAGTGGGGATGGCTTTCGATCAACAGCTAAGTGTTGTAGTTGAAATGGACGATACATACAGAGTCACTGTTGGCAATGATGGCATGGCTTTCGACTATATCTTGAAACGAGGTGTGATAGATCCTGAGACATCGATGAGTTGGTATGTTGGGGTCGGAGCTTGGAATGAATGGAATGATGAGTTCGGTGCGAGAGTTCCATTAGGGATGAATGTAAATTTCTATGATGGCTGGAACCTTTATGCGCAGGTTCATCCTGAGTTGAACTTATACAAAGGTCCCGAACTACAATTAAGCGGTGCTTTAGGTATTACTTACAAGTTTTAATACATGGTACTCGAGTGATAAGCCTGTTTCGAAACCTCCATTCTAAAAATCAAGATTGTAACCATGTAGAGACAGATTATTCATATGCGACATGTTGTCATACAAGACAAACAAAAAATGCCAGCATTTATGCTGGCATTTTTATTTAACTGAAAGTTGGAACCTTTATAAGTAAACTTTCATTGTCAGACTAAGTCTTAATCTTGCTGCTTGTCCATTGCTCGCTTGATACAGATAGCGGCGCCACCCCAAGTAATACCAAGACCAAGAACCATCATAATAATTGCGCTAGTTGTCATAATATAAGCTTCCTTATTCTAAGCTGTCTTGTTGTTTGAA
This sequence comes from Vibrio sp. 99-70-13A1, assembly GCF_013114625.1. GTDB lineage: Bacteria > Pseudomonadota > Gammaproteobacteria > Enterobacterales > Vibrionaceae > Vibrio. The sequence goes on along the minus strand of NZ_VTXD01000001.1, from coordinate 226,451 downwards.
GTATTTTTGCTGCTTGCAATATTGATGAATACACCAACTGCAAATAGACCAGCAATCATTACCCAACCAAGAGTGAGATCATAGCCACCGTAACCTTCAGTAAATAGAGCTTGAAGCTTAGTCGTTAGAATTACTGCTAGCATTACTGGTGTAATAAAGCGAATACAGATATCGAACCAACCGCTGATAGCAAAGTCAGACACTTTATTAACGTATTCACGTACATCACCGACTTTATTCAGTAGCCACGCCATTAGTAAGATTTCAATGAAACCGCCAACCATGATGCCCACATTGTTAGCAAAGTGATCAACAAGGTCGAGAAGTAGCAAACCGCCATTAGTTGCGAATGCCATTGAAACGACAACACCAGAGCCAATCACAATACTTGCTGCTTTTTTACGGCTCCAGTTTAATTTATCAATGACTGCAGAGGTAACTGCTTCCATGATGGAAATATGAGAGCTTAAACCTGCAACAACCAGCGCGAAGAAGAACAGTGGGCCTAGGATATAAGGCGCTGGAAGTAAGTTGATTGCGGCTGGAAGCGTAACAAATGCAAGACCAACACCAGCGGAAACCACTTCAGTTAATGGTTTGCCTTGCTCTTGAGCCATGTAGCCAAGAACAGAGAAAATCATAATACCCGCAAGGATAGAGAAGCCACAGTTGATCAGAACGGTCATGAAGGCGTTGTTCGTAATATCTGACTTTTCAGGTAGGTAGCTTGAGTAAGCCAGCATGATTGCAAAACCGATACTTAGAGTGAAGAAGATTTGACCATAAGCAGCAGCCCAAACTTTTACATCCCAAAGTTTACTGAAATCAGGTTCAAACATGTAGTTCACGCCATCAAGTGCGCCTGGTAGGAAAACCATGCGACCAATCAGTAGTACAACCATGATGAACAAAATTGGCATCATTACTTTAGATGCACGTTCGATACCTGCTTTAACACCGCCAACAATTGCGGCATAAGTAATTGCCCACGCCAGTAGCATAGAAGCAGCTATACCCCACTGGATGCTACCTAGGTTGGTTGGAGAGTTATCACCCAGAGCTAAATATTCACTGAAGAAGAAAGCATTGGTGTCTGTACCCCAGCTTTGGTTGAACGACATACCAAAGTAAGAGATTGCCCAACCAATAACAGCCACATAGTAAACTGCGATAACTGCAGCAACACCCACTTGGAACCAGCCAAGCCATTCAAATTTTGAATTGATACGAGCTAAAGTTGCCGGTGCAGAACCGCGATACTTTTGACCCATACTGAATTCTAAAATCATAAAAGGAATACCAGCCGTTAGCATGGCAAATAGGTATGGAATAAAGAATGCACCGCCGCCATTCTCATATGCCATATATGGGAAACGCCAAATATTACCTAATCCGATCGCAGATCCTACAGCAGCTAGTATAAACCCAGCACGGGATCCCCATTGTTCTCGCTTCATTTGTTAACTCCTTATAACGTCCCTGAGGTATGAAGCTTTTCATTACACTATGCTTTAATGTTTGAAATGAATGGGCAAGTGATCAGTTTTAGTTTGATTCTTTACTCTATCATCCATGATTAAGCAGTTTTTTAGATTATAATGTTGACTGTGCAGTGAAAACTCAGAATATAGTTCTTTAAATATAGATGTGTGTTTGCATAAGCTGAAATATTCAGCTATGGCATAGAAGTGAGATTAACGACTAATAATCGTTAAATCAATAGAATAAAGATGTTGTTTAATTGTGCTGGCATGGTGTTAAATTTGTTATATTCGTCATGGAGTGGAATGTGACAATGGTTTGTGTTCTATGAAATAGATTAATTAACTATTAATGGTGGATTTATAAGATGAATGAGCTTTACGATAAAGTGGAGTGTATGACTGAAAAATATACGAATGATAGTCAAATTCGCCAACATCATTAGGTTGTGCTGGCGAATTTTCAGAATATACGACTTTTATAGTGCACTTATTTAAAGCGGGGGAACTCATCATTGCATCGGTATTTACAGGTTGTAGCTCACATTCATTTATTAGAAACGTTTTTATTAGAAACTAGAGACGCTTTGATTAGAAATAAAAGGTTAGTCCGAGGCTTGCTTGAAATTGGTTCATCCAATCGGTATCAAACTTTATAATGCACGATTGACCTGTAGTTGGTAGGGTGCAGGTGCCAGAAGTATCATTGTCAACCACAGTCCCAAGCCACCTAAGCTGGCTGTTTAACGCTATATTGTCTCCAAGTTTGTATTCAAAGCCGCCGAAAACTGATGTTGAGAATCCATATTTGTCTTTCGCCCAATCAACATCGACATAAGAGACACCCAACCCAAGCCCCAAATAAGAAGATAGCTTTTCATTCACAGGGTAATAAATACTGCTTTGAAAATGCAGATATTGGATAGATGAATCTATGTTTAATGTTTCAAGCTGGGACTGTTGATTAGAGTAAAAGAGCCCGATACGTCCTTTATCTAATGGTGTTTCTATGGCAAAAGTAAAACTCTCTGAACCTTCCATGTCGTAGGAGTTACCATCTTCATCTTCTACACTACCACCACCGGTATAACCCACCAAAGGGGTGATAATTACATCGGGGGCAGCGTACAAACTTGAAGCTGAAAAAAGAGCGAGTAGTGCAACTATATTTGCTTTGGTGTTCATTAGCTTATCCTTTTCTATACACTCTCCAATTGTGATGGTTACGCCAATATTGTGCGACTTATTTGGACGATTCTTGAAGATACTTCACACAGCTGATACAACTTAATAGAACCCAATATAACTTATAAAAAATACAGAGGTGTCTATGGACCAGAATCTGAAAAATGCTCTACAAATTGTTGTTTTTGCTTTATCGATAATCATCACTTTCGGTTTTATCGCTATTGGCAGTTAGATTTTCAGGTAGGCGAGATCGAGTGATCTTTATTGGGATTAGCGTTTTCGTCTGCCTAAATCAAACCTTGATTGATTATGAATAGCGCACTGATAACTAACTCAGAGTCAGCAATGGATTTAGATTTTTATTCTAAATACATTATCGGAAGAACGGCGCTGGTTGCTCAAGGAGGAGGGCAGAGAGGGATTTTTACCTCCGGGGTATTAGATTCTTTCTTATTGTCTAATTTTGACCCTTTTGATGATTTCTATGGCACTTCTGCTGGTGCGTTAAATCTTTGTGCGTTTGTTTGCCGCGAGCAAGGGTTAGGCAAATCATTCATAACCGAACTTACGACTTCCCCAGAATTCTTTAATCTCTTTTCTTACATCAGACACAATAAAGGTCTAGGTTTAGAGTGGGCGCTTGAACAAGTCTTTTCTTACCCTTATAAGCTGGATATCGATCTTGGCCGACAAGTATTAGGAAACCGGAATATTTTCGCAGCCGTGACGGATGCTCAAAATCTGAGTGACCACTACTTTCCACTATTTGGTGGTGATTGGTACAAAGCTATGCTAGCAACATGCGCAATCCCAAGACTTTATAATGGAGAAGTTACAATTGGCGACCGTTCGTATGTAGACGGCGGTGTTTCTGCTTGTATACCTGTTCAAGAAGCATGGCGTAGGCAAGCTCGCTCAATTGTTGTGATTAGAACTGAACCCGTAATCGAAGAAGATGAACCTTTTGGTCATAATGAAGTGGGGGCAAGTCCTCCCAAAGCGATATCTGTAGAGGAACTTGAATGGTTTAGAGAGTCGTTCAGCAGCGTGCAAGGTCATTGGCAACAACGTGTTGAACAATGGAAAACTGACTGGACTTCTTTTTTTCAACAACAGATATCACGCTCCAAAGAGCAAAAAAAAGAAAGAAATAATTTAGACTTGCTCAATGGTGGACGCTGGCTATTTGGTGCCGATGATATCTACCGCTTAAGCCATTTGGTAGGTGATAAATTTGACTCAGGTTTAGCTGATATGTTGATGGTGCACTATCAAACGTACTCACTAACTCAAGATTTCTTGAATAACCCGCCAGATGACACTTTCATTGTGCAAATAGCCCCGAGTAAGCCTCTAAAATCAAGCTCATTAATGAGTGATAAAGAAGATTTACTGCATGATTACGAGTTGGGGTTGGAAGCCGGGTATCGATTTATTGAGGCTTATTCTTCAGTTAACCGTTCTTAAATGAGTCATGCCCAGAACCTAACCTAGATAATTTAATCAAAAAATAAACGACAAATGAAGCACTATGATTAGTGCTTCATTTCGTTTTAGGTTCTCTAGCAAATTCAGGATCTGCAAATTCAGAGTTCCGAAAAATTTGTCACTAACCCGGCAAAGCTGTCATTATCCGGGCAAAGCTATCACTAACAAATTAACCATTAAGTGACTGGAAGAATCCGCATGCAGTTTGTTGACCCAGCAACATCCATAATATCGCCTTGAGTGATGATGACGAGATCGCCAAATTTTAAGTGACCTTTGCCTTTTAGATTCTTTAGTGTTGATAAAGCAATATCTAGGCTATCTTCTTCGTCTGTTTCAAAATAAATGGGTGTGACGCCTCTATACAATGCGCAACGATTGAGGGTTTCTTCATTTCGAGATAAAGCATAAATAGGCATATCTGCACTGAGCCGTGACATCATCAAAGCCGTTCTACCTGATTCTGTTAAAGTGACAACGCCTTTGATACCTTCCATATGGTTTGCAGAATAGATAGTAGCCATAGAGACCGTTTCTTCAGCCGTGACAAACGTGCGATCAATTCGATAGTTGGATTGATTAACCGAAGCCATCTTCTCTGCCCCAACACACACTTCAGCCATCGATTTGACGGTTTCAATTGGGTAATCACCTGCTGCGGTTTCACCCGATAGCATCACCGCGTCGGTTCCATCTAATACTGCATTAGCCACATCCATCACTTCTGCTCGTGTTGGCATTGGTGCTGACATCATAGATTCCATCATTTGCGTCGCAGTAATGACAGTGCGATTAAGCGCCCTAGCGCGTCTTATAAGCTGCTTTTGTACTCCAACAAGCTCTGGATCACCAATTTCAACCCCAAGGTCACCACGGGCAACCATGACAACATCTGATGCCATAATGATGTCGTCCATGCTCTCTTCAGTTGCAACTGTCTCAGCTCTTTCCACTTTGGCGACTAAATGCGCTTCAAGACCGGCTTCACGTGCAAGCTTTCGGGCATACACCATATCGGCGCCATTTCTTGGAAAAGATATCGCTAAAAAATCAACCTTGATCTGAGCCGCTGTGACAATATCTCTTTTGTCTTTCTCGGTTAGAGCTTCAGCAGAAAGCCCACCACCTTTTTTATTGATGCCTTTATTGTTTGATAAGGGACCACCAATGGTAACTTTGGTGTGGACTTTACAACCCTCTACTTCAGTGACTTGTAGCTGAACGCGACCATCATCCAATAGCAAAACATCTCCCGAACAAACATCATTGGGAAGCTCTTTATAATCCAGCCCTACTGACTCGGCTGTGCCTTCCCCTAAGCCAAGGCTACTATCAAGTGTAAAGTTATCACCGACGGTTAACTGAACTTTGCCATCTCTAAAGGTTGAAACTCGAATTTTTGGTCCTTGTAAGTCACCTAAGATGGCGACTTGAGTCCCTAACTTTGCAGCTATGGCTCTTACTTTCTGAGCCCTAAGAATATGATCTTCACTGGTTCCGTGAGAAAAATTCATACGAACAACGTTTGCACCTGCTTTGATTATTTCTTCAAGAACGTTGTCTTTATCTGTCGATGGACCAAGTGTTGTGACAATTTTTGTTTTCCGTAATTCAGCTGTCATTGGAGTCTCCTGTGTTCAACTAAATTAAGTATATGCATTAATGACCATTTTATTTGGGGAGGCCATACAAATTAGCGAATTCGAAGGGAAAATAATCAGCAAATAAGGTATTTAATGGTATGTGGTTAGATATTTTACTTAAAAAAATAAGTCAGTATTTGTTAGAATAAGTGTTAATTTTTATTGAACTATTTGACTAGATACACAAAGATTCGTGTATATACGTGATGCCTGTCACGGCGATATACCAAGTGACTTCACAATTACTTCGCAAAGTAAAAAAATTGCTTTGTTAATGATTTCTGGAGCATAAAATGTACATGGCTCAACCGGGCCATATTGATCATATCAAACAGGTCAATGCTGGTCGTGTATATAAACTAATAGACCTTAAAGGTCCCATTTCTCGTATCGATTTGTCCAAGCAAAGTCAGTTGGCTCCGGCGAGTATTACCAAAATTACTCGTGAACTCATAGAAGCGCATCTTATTCATGAAACTACGGTTCAAGAAGCGACAAGTCGAGGCCGCCCTGCTGTTGGTTTACAAACCAATAACGAAGGATGGCAATTCCTATCGATGCGTCTCGGTCGAGGGTATTTGACGATCGCACTCCATGAATTGGGGGGCGATGTTTTAATTGATACAAAAATTGATATTCATGAAATAGATCAAGACGATGTATTAGCTCGTCTTCTTCATGAAATCGACGAGTTTTTTCAAACCTATTCAGAGCAATTAGACAGGGTAACGAGCATTGCGATTACGTTACCGGGTTTAGTCAATTCTGAAGAGGGTATTGTGCTTCAGATGCCTCACTACAACGTGGAAAACCTGGCACTTGGCCCTGAGATTTATAAAGAAACTGGCTTACCTGTATTTATTGCAAATGACACAAGAGCGTGGGCATTGGCTGAAAAGCTATTTGGTAACTCACAGAATAATGAAAACTCGGTACTTATTTCTATCCACCACGGTCTTGGTGCCGGGATTATTCTGGATGGGAGAGTATTGCAGGGTCGACACGGTAACATTGGCGAACTCGGTCACATCCAAATCGATAAGAATGGCAAGCAGTGCCACTGTGGTAATCGAGGCTGTTTAGAAACGGTTGCGAGCTCAAAAGCGATTCGAGAGCAAGTTACAGAACGGATTGCTAATGGCGAGCAATCTAGCCTAAGTGAGTTAGAAACGATTTCTTTGGAAAATATTTGCGGAGCTGCTGCACAAGGTGATCCTCTCGCAGTTGAAGTTATTGAGCAACTTGGTCAATACTTAGGTTCAGCGATAGCGATGGTGATTAATCTGTTTAACCCTGAAAAAATCTTGATTGGTGGTGCAATTAACCAAGCTAAAGAGGTTTTGTTTCCTGTCATTCAAAAGTGTATTGAAGAGCAGTCTTTACCTGTTTACCAGCAAGACCTTGAATTAGTGGAGTCTCGTTTTTATAAGCAAGCCACAATGCCTGGCGCAGCTTTGGTCAAACAAGCTCTTTTTGATGGGCAATTGCTAATGAAAGTGATTGAAGGTTAACGAATATTAGTCAAACCTAACTGCTGTTTAGTGTACTGAGTTCTTGTGATTTGCTTTAACATTTTTAGAGTTTATCTTTAGAAACGCTTTTATTGATATCTAAGCTTATTGACTTGGGCTATGGTAACTATAGATATAATTATAGTTATAGTGATTACTAGGGTGTTGTATGTCTGGAGTTTTAAACTCAGTTGACCAAAGAACTAAGCTCGTTGGTGAAAACCGACTTGAGCTACTTTTGTTTAGTTTAAATAGTCGTCAACTTTTCGCGATTAACGTATTTAAAGTTAAAGAAGTTTTAAAAGTCCCACCTTTGACTCGATTGCCTGGGGCTCATCATCACATCACAGGTGTGGCTTCACTTCGCGGTGAATCTGTACCTGTTATCGATCTTCGAAGTGCCATTGGCTTTCCTCCTTCAAGAGATGATTCGCAAGAACAAAATCTTATCATTACGGAATATAACCGAAGTGTTCAAGGTTTCCTTGTGGGGCAAGTCCGTAATATTGTTAATACGGCATGGACTGAAATTCAGCCACCACCGAGAACTTCAGGGCGAAACAATTATCTAACTGCGATTACTCATATCGAAGAAGAGAAGTTAACTAAAATTGTTGAGATCATTGATGTTGAGAAAGTACTAGCTGAGATCATTGAATACGATGTATCGATCTCTGAAGGTATTTTAGATTCGCAGTTAGCCAATGAAATGATTGGTCGAAATGTACTAATCGTGGATGATTCCTCAACGGCAAGAAATCAAGTTAAAGGCACTTTATCTCAGCTTGGGCTTAATATTATTGAATGCCGAGACGGGCTAGAAGCGCTGAATTTACTTAAGTCTTGGTGTGATGCTGGTAAGAATATAAATGAAGAGTTGCTGTTGATGATTACCGATGCAGAAATGCCGGAAATGGATGGCTATAAGCTGACACATGAAGTGCGCAGTGATCCTCGTATGCATGATCTTTTCATTACGTTAAACACGTCTTTAAGCGGCAGTTTTAATGAAGCTATGGTTGAAAAAGTAGGGTGTGACCGCTTCATATCTAAGTTCCAGCCAGATTTGTTGGTTCAAGTAGCTCAAGACAGACTGCGTCAGATTTTATAATTAGGGTGCTGTTCCATATAGAATTGATGACGATTTGATAAATAGTTGTTATATTAACCATACATATTTTACATAGTGAAATATGTAAAACTATCTAACGTAACTTTTCATCTAAATTTTAGGGTAGTTCCTACAATGATATGGTTAACATCTAAAGTCGTCATGACTTTAAGTATTTTACTGTATAAGGAAATTAAGAAAAGACGTATGGAAGCTGAAGTTAAGGGTTAACTTAACGAATTGATTTAAAAGGGAGGCTTGCCTCCCTTTTTCTTTATCTGAATAAAATAGAAGTTGTTCAATCTAGATATCTTACAACGACTATTTTGAATTTTCCTGTGGAATAACCGTTAACAATATCGCAAGTTATTTCGGTTGCGCATCAATACATTGACCATTCACATCTGTTGTTTCAGGGTTCATCAAATGTAAATAAAGCGGCATAATGTCGATAGGTGCTTTTAATGTATTTGCATCTTCACCTGGGTACGCTTTCGCGCGCATGCGAGTTTGTGTCGCCCCTGGGTTAATAGCATTCACTCGAATTGCTGTATCTTCCAATTCATCGGCTAAAATCTGCATCATTCCTTCTGTGGCAAACTTAGATATAGCGTAAGTCCCCCAGAAAGTGCGACCAGAATGACCAACAGTTGAAGAGGTAAAAACAATTCTGCCAGCTTCAGACTTTTTGATGATAGGAAGTAATGCTTGAGTCATTAAAAACTCGGCTTTAACGTTTATTTGCATAACATCATCAAAAGTATCTTCATCAATCTGGTCAAATGGACTTAACGTGCCTAAAACGCCTGCGTTATGTAATAAGCCATCTAAACGACCAAATTGACCTTCAATCGTTTCTGCCATATCAATATAGTTTTGCTTTGTTGCCCCTTTTAGATCAAGGGGGATAATTGCCGCCTGTGGGTAACCCGCAGACTCAATTTCATCGTAAATGAATTCAAGGTTCTTAACATTACGACCGAGTAAAATTACCGTTGCCCCATGTTGAGCAAAACTAAGAGCAGCTTGGCGACCAATACCCGCTCCTGCTCCTGTAACTAAAATTACTTTATCTTTGAGGGCATCTTTAGAGATTGGGTAATCCACTGTGCGCATCCTTCTTTTAATTATGTAAGTCATTCCATTGATGTTTTATCACACAGATAACCTCAGGAATGAGTAGAAATTCTTGGTAATCGTGACAAGATCGTTACAATACACTAATTCATACATTAGGGGATATGACATTGGAATTTTTGTTGGACTACGGCTTGTTTTTAGCCAAGATTGCGACAGTCGTAATTGCCATTATTGCTATTTTAGTTATTGCTAAATCAGTAGGTGGAAAATCAAGTGCGATAAAAGGTGAATTGGAAATCACTAACCTATCAGAGCACCATAAACAAACGATTGAGCAGTTAGAGCATCATTTGCATGATGAAGCTTTTATTAAAGCTCGCGATAAAGCTGAAAAGAAAACAGAAAAAGAAAAAAACAAATCTCGTGATAAAGAAATCAAAAAAGCCGCAAAAGAAGGTGAGTTAGATAGCAAGCGTGAAGCTCACCTGTTTGTTCTAGATTTCAATGGCAGCATTGATGCAAAAGAAGTGGCTTCGTTACGTGAAGAGGTGACAGCGGTTATAGCGGTTGCACGTGAAGGCGACGAAGTTTTGCTTAAACTTGAATCGGGCGGTGGCATGGTACATGGTTATGGTCTAGCTTCTTCTCAGTTAGATCGTATTAAAGCTGCTGGTCTGCCTCTTACTATTTCTGTTGATAAAGTCGCGGCAAGTGGTGGCTACATGATGGCATGTATCGCAGACAAAATTGTTTCTGCACCGTTTGCGATTGTTGGTTCTATTGGCGTGATTGCTCAGCTACCTAATTTCAATAAGCTTCTTAAAAAGCATGATATTGAATTTGAACAGCTTACTGCGGGTGAGTATAAACGCACACTGACCATGTTTGGTGAGAACAGCGATAAAGCTCGTGAGAAGTTTAAAGAAGAGCTAGAAGAAACGTATGATCTGTTTAAAAATTTCATTCGAGATCATCGCCCAGCTTTAGATTTGGAAAAAGTAGCAACAGGCGAACACTGGTTTGGTACACAAGCTCATGAGTTAGGTCTTGTTGATGAACTTCGTACCTCAGATGATTTGGTGGTTGAGGCTTGTAAAGACAAAACTGTTTTGGCCATTAACTACGTACAAAAGAAAAAGCTGTCTGATAAATTGGCAGGTGTTGCTGGTAAATCGGCAGACAACGTATTAATGAAGCTAATTGAACGCGGTCAAAAGCCTATCGTTTAATTGAACATGTCAGTTTTGTGTTTCTACGGCATTCTTGATCCTGAAGTCGTTCACGATCCTTAAACTGTTTTCGAGATTGATAACTGTTCACGAAACTGGAAAATAGTAAAAGCGCACAGGTTTAGTCTGTGCGCTTTTTTATTGATAATTGAACAGCTACTAGGATTGTCTACTCTTAGCTTTCTTAGGTGAATTGCTTCTCTATTTCCATGTCCTAATACAGAGTTTAAATTTTCGCGCCATAGTCGTTACGTTTAGGGCAAGTTGCGAGTATTTCTCTGTGCCCCGTATCTTTTAGTTCTTCTAAGATGACGTCAAAGCCCCATAAACGATACAAGTGTTTTAATACCTCGTCATAGCCTTTATCTAAAGGAATGCGGTCATGTGGAACATATTGCAAAGTCATGGACCGGTCACCGCGTATATCAACATTGAACACTTGAATATTTGGCTCTAAGTTACTGAGGTTATATTGAGCAGCAAGTTTTTCTCTTATCAATCTATAGCCTGGCTCATCGTGAATTGCACTGACTTCAATATGGTTTTTCCTGTCATCATCAAGTATGGAAAAGAGTTTAAAGTCTCTGATTAATTTAGGTGAGAGATACTGGCTTATAAAGCTTTCATCTTTGAAGTTATGCATCGCAAAATGTAAAGAGTCTAACCAGTCGCTTCCTGCTAACTCAGGAAACCATTCTTTATCCTCATCTGTGGGCTCTTCACAAATTCTACGAATATCCCGAAACATGGCAAAGCCAAGCGCATAGGGGTTAATTCCACTAAAGTATGGGCTGTTGTATGCTGGTTGCGCTACAACACTGGTGTGGCTATGTAGAAATTCAAGAATGAACTTATCGCTAACTAAACCCTCATCATATAAATGGTTCAAGATGGTGTAGTGCCAATAAGTCGCCCATCCTTCATTCATCACTTGCGTCTGTTTTTGAGGGTAATAATACTGGCTGATTTTACGCACAATACGCACACATTCACGTTGCCATGGTTCAAGCAAAGGAGCATGTTTTTCGATGAAATAAAGAATGTTTTCTTGCGGTTCTGAAGGAAAACGAACTTTCAGATCTTCTTCCTTTTCTTTTGCCTTTGGTACCGTACGCCATAACTCATTTACTTGAGATTGTAAGTAAGCTTCTCTTTCTTCCTGCCTTGCGGTTTCTTCTGCGATAGATATTTTTTCTGGTCGTTTGTAGCGATCTACCCCGTAATTCATCAAAGCATGACAAGAGTCGAGCAGCTTTTCTACCTCTGAAACTCCGTACTTTTCTTCACAACTTGCGATGTATTTTTTAGCAAATAACAGGTAATCAATAATTGAACTAGCATCTGTCCAGGTTTGAAATAGGTAATTACCTTTGAAGAATGAGTTATGACCGTAACAAGCATGCGCCATTACAAGAGCTTGCATTGTGACCGTATTTTCTTCCATTAAATAAGCAATACAAGGGTCAGAATTGATGACGATCTCGTATGCCAACCCCATTTGACCGTGTTTGTAATTTTGCTCGGTTTGGATGAATTTCTTACCAAAGGACCAATGGTTATAATTGATAGGCATGCCGATGCTTGAATAAGCATCCATCATTTGTTCTGAAGTGATGACTTCAATTTGGTTTGGGTAGGTATCTAAGCGGTAATGCTCTGCAACGCGCTTAATTTCTACGTGATATTTCTCTAGTAGCTGAAAAGTCCAATCTGGTCCGTCAGGCAAAAGCTTACTTGTATCACGCGTTTTAGGCGCTGCTTGTGCGTTTGTTTTGCCTTTTTCGGCAACGTCTGGTTTCGTTGTCATGGCAAATCTCCTTACGCTGTCTCTTTCTTAAAGAGTTCCCTAAATACAGGGAAGATGTCATCGACCGTTTTGATATTCTTCATAGCAAAATTAGGAAAACTGGTTTCTAGCTTCTCGTATTCATGCCATAAAGTTTGGTGAGAACGGCGTGTAATTTCTATATAAGAATAATACTGGCAGTTTGGTAAGAGCTTATTCACCAGCAATTCTTTACATCTTGGTGAGTCATCAGCCCAGTTATCTCCATCAGAGGCTTGTGCTGCATAAATGTTCCATTCTCCGACTGGGTAGCGATCTGCAATTATTTCGTTCATTAATTTCAATGCACTAGAAACAATCGTGCCACCTGTCTCTTGTGAATAGAAAAATTCATGCTCATCCACTTCTTTGGCTTGAGTGTGATGACGAATGAATACCACATCTACATTTTCGTAAGTTCGATTTAAAAATAGGTACAGCAACACGTAGAAGCGTTTTGCAATATCTTTGGTTGCTTGGTCCATAGAGCCAGAGACATCCATCAAACAGAACATGACAGCCTGGCTTGAAGGAATAGGGCGCTTTTCATAGTTCTTATAACGTAAATCAAACGTGTCAATGAAAGGTACGCTCTCAATTCTCTTTTTTAGAGCGGCTATTTCATCTTTTATACGTGTCTCTTCGAACGGTTGCGCGGGCTCTTTCATTTGTATTTGGTCAAGCATATCTATCAACTCATTAAGTTGACGTCTTTTTCCTGCTGTCATTGCTGTGCGGCGCGCGAGCGACTGTTGCAATGAACGAACAATTGCAATATTTGAAGGAATCCCCGCCGTTTTATAACCAGAGCGATGCGTTTTCCATTCGGTGATCTTATTCATCTGGTTTTTTTCCAGATTAGGCAACTCTAAATCTTCAAATAAAATATCTAAGTATTCATCTTTAGAAATCTGAAAAGTGAACTCATCTTGACCTTCACCATCTTGACTAGCATCACCTTGCCCAGATCCTCCGCCTTGCCCGCCACCTTTAGGGCGATCAATCTTATCGCCCGTGATGAATTGGTCATTGCCTGGATGTACACGTTCTCTCATTCCACCTTGCCCTTGGTGGAAAGTTGGTTCTTTTATGTCTTTATGTGGAATCGTAACGTCTTCACCTGATTCAGTATTCGTAATTGAACGTCGATTCACTGCATCGGCCACAGATTCCTTTATTTGCTCTTTATGGCGCCTTAAGAAACGCTGCCTATTCACAGCGCTCTTATTTTTTCCATTGAGCCTTCGATCGATAAATTGAGCCATAGATCCCCCTCTAAGTATTGTCGTTGTGATCCTACTTTTATGAGGATTTACGAACTCTTAGGTACCATTCAGAAAGCAGCCTAACTTGTTTCTCGGTGTAACCTTTTTCCATCATGCGAGCAACGAAGTCGTCATGCTTTTTCTGATCTTCTGAAGACGTTTTTGCATTAAAGGAAATAACTGGTAGTAGCTCTTCTGTGTTTGAGAACATTTTTTTCTCAATGACAGTACGCAGTTTCTCGTAGCTAGTCCAAACTGGATTAAGACCATTGTTATTTGCTTTAGCTCGAAGAACAAAGTTGACGATTTCATTACGGAAGTCTTTAGGGTTACTGATACCCGCAGTTTTCTCTATTTTTTCAAGTTCACCGTTAAGAGAGGCGCGATCAAATAACTGCCCCGTTTCAGGATCACGGTACTCTTGATCTTGAATCCAGAAATCAGCATAGGTGACATAGCGGTCAAAAATGTTTTGTCCGTATTCAGAATATGATTCTAAATAAGCCGTTTGAATTTCTTTACCGATAAACTCAACGTAGCGAGGCACCAAGTAGCCTTTTAGATATTCTAAGTACTTCTCAGCTTGTTCTTGTGGGAACTGTTCACGTTCGATTTGTTGTTCAATAACGTAGAACAAGTGAACTGGGTTTGCAGCGACTTCTGCTTGGTCGAAATTGAATACACGAGATAGAATTTTAAAAGCGAAACGTGTAGATAGACCCGACATGCCTTCATCGACACCTGCATAGTCACGATACTCTTGGTAGCTTTTGGCTTTTGGATCGGTATCTTTGAGTGTTTCACCATCATAAACGCGCATTTTAGAGAATAATGATGAGTTTTCTGGCTCTTTTAGACGAGAAAGAATACTGAACTGAGAAAGCAGCTCTAGGGTGCTTGGTGAGCATGGAGCTTTAGACAGTTCACTGTGTTCCAGTAGTTTTTGGTAGATTTTGACTTCTTCAGACACTCTTAAGCAATAAGGCACTTTCACAATATAAACACGATCAAGGAAAGCTTCATTGTTTTTGTTATTGCGGAAGGTTTGCCATTCAGATTCATTTGAGTGAGCTAGGATCATGCCGTCAAATGGTAAAGCAGAGAGCCCCTCAGTACCATTGAAGTTACCTTCTTGAGTCGCGGTTAATAATGGGTGTAAGACTTTGATCGGTGCCTTAAACATTTCAACAAATTCCATAAGCCCTTGGTTCGCTTTACATAAAGCACCAGAGTAGCTGTAGGCATCAGGATCATCTTGCGAGAAATGTTCAAGCTGGCGAATGTCTACTTTACCCACAAGTGAGGAAATATCTTGATTGTTTTCGTCACCTGGCTCTGTTTTAGCAATCGCTAATTGGTCGAGGATTGAAGGGCGAACTTTGATCACTTTGAATTTAGATATGTCACCACCGAATTCATGTAAACGTTTCGCTGCCCAAGGAGACATGATTGAACGAACATAACGTTTTTCAATGCCGTACTCTTTCTTCAATAGCTCGCCATCTTCATTGACGTCAAATAAGCAGAAAGGGTGATCATTGACAGGGCTACGCTCTCCATTAGCAGAAAGTACGTAAACAGGCATCTTTTGCATTAATGCTTTTAGCTTCTCAGCTAAAGAGGATTTACCGCCACCAACAGGACCAAGTAGATACAAGATTTGTTTGCGTTCTTCTAAACCTTGAGCCGCATGTTTTAGGTAAGAAACGATTTGTTCAATGGCATCTTCCATACCATAGAAATCTTCAAACTCTTTATATCGAGAAATGACTCGGTTAGAAAAAATCCGACTGAGCCAAGGGTCTTGTGCGGTATCAATGATTTCTGGCTCGCCAATAGCAAGTAATAGACGTTCAGCAGCATTTGCGTATGCGCTTTTATCATCTTTACATAGTGCAAGAAAATCTTGCAGCGTCAGCTCTTCTTCTTTAGCTGCCTCATAGCGTGATTGATAATGGTCAAAAATACTCATAGTCACATTCCCCTTGTTAACCAGTCATACTGACGAGCGGTTGAAAATAGATTTTCCCTTACATTTAAGACTAGACCTGACTCTACAATTTTGCTTAACAATTATGTATTTATTTGTATTTAGAGGTGTGACTTGAGGAGTAAAGGGTAGGTGTAGCTTGTTAGCTGCCATTTTAAAAAAGTGAAGTATGTAAAATGTTAATGCTTGAAGGATCACTAATTACAGTTCAAGGTGTGTTTTTACATGTTTTGATAAATATTTATGGTCTCATTGTTTTTTGGTATAGGGTTCCATATAATAAATGAAAATTACTCTGCTCATATAGCTCAAAGAAATAGGAACTCAAAATGAAAAATAGTTGGTTTAAAACGTGCTGTATTAGCGCAGCAATATTGATGACAACTACAGCACAGGCGAAGATCTCTCAGTGGTCGCTAGGTGCTGCTGCATCGTATTCACCAGCTGTTTATATTGATACCCCTTCGAACCAAGCCGTTATTCCACTAGTTGGCTATGAAGGTGAGCACTTTTTCATGCGTGGTTTTAGTGCTGGATACAGGCTGTTGCCAGCAGGCAGCCCGCAAAATATTATTTTCAGAGCTTTCTATGACCCGAGAACGTTAAAGCCGAGTGATTCTGACAATACAGATATGCGATTGCTGGATGAGAGAAAAGCATCGATTCTTGGTGGTGTGAGTTATCAAGTCATTACGCTGGTGGGTATGTTTGAAGCAACTGCCGGCTCAGACATTGGTGCTAAGCATAATGGTATTTACGCTGAAGCCGCTTGGCGTTTACCTATTCGCCGCAAAGGCTGGGCTATTACACCAGCAATTGGTTACGCATATAACAGCGAACGCCTTAATAATCACTTGTACGGTGTGAGTAAAGAAGAAGCGCAACGTGTGGCAAATGATGGTAATGGCACAATCAGTTCATTTGATGCCGATTGGGATGGTCAATATTTCGTTGGTTTAAGTGCTTATGCTCATGTTACGCCAAACATTCGTGTCACTGGTGGCATTCGTTACACAAATCTTGAAGGTGATATTGAGAAAAGCCCGATAATTGAAAGTGGTGTAAATACTACCGCTAACGTCGGTGTTGCTTACGTTTTTTAAGCGTTATTGAACAGATATTAAAAGGGGTAGATACCAACGTATCTACCCCTTTCTTTTTTCTGTTAACTTTTCTTTGAGTCTTTCGCAAAAAGATAAAGCCTAATCTAAACCGTATGATTTCAATTAGACTGATTTAGTTAAGCATTAAAAATTTGGCTTAGCTCTGTAGAGCATAAGTGGTATTGGCGAGGACAATTGCGCCATGTGGTAAGCATTCTGCGGTATTTTTCTAGCATTGGCATTTGGCTGTTAAAGTGGTGGTCAGCTTTATCGAATTGAGGGTATAGCCCTTCAGAATCGATAAGGAAGCGCACGTAATTTACAGATTGTGCTTCTGAAGCAATATCAAATCCTAAGAACTGTAGACGGCGTTGATCAACGTCTTGGCGTTCTGAGTCTGCAAGCATTTTGTTTGACTCTTGCATCGCATGGTACATTTCCATGATATCGATAGTTTCACGACATTCACTTTCTGTTAAACAACCAAATTCCTTGTTGAGTTCTCTCATTTGAAGCTCGTAACCACGTTCTACAATTGTTTGTAGACGTTGGTATTTCGCAGAATTCTCAGGGTCCATTTGAGACATAAGCTTATATTGATTTGATAGGATTAGACGCTGAGCATTGGTCATTTCCATAAGGGAAACCTCACTAAAAACTAAATGTAATATTATTTTGTTGAAGTAAGATTAACAGTAATCACACTTACAGAAACATGATCTCAACACGGATTTAATACGATTATTTGAAACTATAAACAAATCTTGTAAGAAAAAATGAAGATAAATTAGATTATCTTCTATTAGACATTGCATTAATTTTGATAGGGAAGGTGGGTGAGGAAAGGTGCAATAAAAAAGCGCCATAACGTAGGTTGATGGCGCTTCATTCTTATCAAGCTATCAAGCTAAGTTAATACTTAACGTTTGGATGGTATTGTTTTAGAACTGTAACGATTTCGTCCATCAGCTCTTTACTTGGCGGGTTAACACCATCAAGAGGGTATTCATTACCCATAGCTTCCCATTTGTGAGCGCCAAGTTTATGGTAAGGCAGTAGTTCTACTTTTTCGATGTTATCCATATCTTTAATGAATTCACCAAGTAGGTGAGCATCTTCAGGAGTGTCTGTATAACCTGGAACAACAACATAACGGATCCAAGTTTTTTTACCAATCTTATGCAAGTAGCGAGCAAAATCTAAAGTTCGTTTATTTGAAACACCAATGAAGTCATGATGGATTTCATCACGCATGTGCTTTAAATCTAGCATCACTAAATCAGTAGCTTCTAATACTTCGTCTACAACATCAGTATGCTTACGAATATAGCCATTAGTATCAAGACAAGTGTGGATGCCTTCAGCTTGCGCAGCTTGAAAAAAGTCACGTACAAATTCAGGTTGAAGCATCGCTTCGCCGCCTGAGCAAGTAATGCCGCCGCCAGAAGCTTTCATAAAATGACGGTACGATTTGGCTTCAGTGATAATCTCTTCGACAGTCACCTCTTTTCCACCGTGAGTATCCCATGTATCGCGATTATGGCAGTACATACAGCGCATTAAGCACCCTTGAAGGAACACAATAAAGCGGATTCCAGGGCCATCGACAGTACCACAAGATTCGAAAGAGTGAATGCGACCAATTGTAGACATGAGCTATTCTCGTATAGGAATTTATGTGGTCATTTTATTACAAAAACGGTACATAAAATAGGGTCAAATCGGCAGAAGCCCCTAAAAATAAAGGCAATAAGCCTTTCGGTTTATTGCCTTTATTTATAAATTAATCACAGCTTTAATGTCGCGTAAATACTGTTAGAAGAAAGTAAAGAAAGTCACGCCGCCTGTTGTGTATATTTTTTCTTTCGCTTCTTCGTAGTCAGGTGTTTTTACGGTAAGAGCAAAAGCTGCACCAACGTGCTGGTTATACCATGCGACACCTGCAACAGCAGTTGCTTGAACATGTTCTAATGTGACATCGTAAATCGCTGGGTTTTGACCATTATCGTGTGCGTATTTATCAACACCAGATCGATCGCCTTCAATCGTTAGATCATTAAATCGGTAGCGGCCTTCAAGACCAGCATAAGTAAACCAGCCGTTATTCGATGCGCCAATCATACCTGGTCTAAACGGGTTCTCTGTTGTTATCGTTGCTGCACCAAAGTTACCGCCTAAATCTGTTCCCCAGCGCATCATAAAACCGGTAGAAACATCACTACGGAAGTTACCAACGTTTACTTCGATGATGTTGGAAACTTCCCAATCAGTATTCGCAATGGCTTGAGAACGTAGCAGATTAAGGTGAGTCAAGTATCCAACGCTACCTGCGTATTCATCATCAATTTGATATTCCCAGCCCAGAGGGTCGTCAGACTTGGTGATGGAATGCACCAGCTTTTGAGCGTCTGCAGATAAAGCTCTTTCACCAGTGGTGCCAAAAGTAATATTGAAACGCTGTGCTTGTTGTGGGTGTAAACTGATGTAGTTGATTTCAGTATGTAGGTAACCAGAATATGGGCGATCATTAGCTAAGGGAGTGTCAACTTCGATGTCTGAAGGCGTGTACATCTTATGACCGAGAGTGACTTCCCACTTATCTAAAGAAGACGCTCCCCAGTGTGAAAGGCTTAGTGGTTTTGCCCATTCATAAGGGGTAATTCCCGCAGAGGTATAAGAGAAGAAAAGACCATTGGTGTAGTCTTGATCGACACCAAAAATACCATCGTTATCTAAAGCGAAGGTTAACGTTGAGCGTTCTGATGCTAGTGATGAGAATGACAGAAGAATCAATGGTAAACAGCGAAGGTATTTCATGCAGTAACTTACTTTCTAATTATGAACCAAGATAGTACCGTAATTCGAATTTTGATGTGAAAAAAAAGTGGATGAAACAGTGTTTTTTTGCTCAAACTGATATTTAAAATAGTACAGCTAAATCGACTAATATTCTCCAAACATAAAAAAGCCCCGCACATTGGCAGGGCTAATATTAGTTTTACTGTCTAATTAGCGTGAAGCTTATAGAGACTCAGTAAATGTACGTGCGATTACGTCAGCTTGTTGCTCTGTAGTTAGAGAGTTGAAGCGTACAGCGTAACCAGAAACACGAATTGTTAACTGAGGGTATTTCTCAGGGTGCTTAACTGCGTCTTCAAGAGTTTCACGGTTAAGAACATTCACGTTAAGGTGTTGACCACCTTCAATGCCAGCTTCATGGTGGAAGTAACCATCCATTAGACCTGCAAGGTTAGCACGTTGGCTATCTTCTTCTTTACCTAGTGCGTTTGGCACGATAGAGAAAGTGTAAGAGATACCATCTTGTGCATCAGCAAACGGTAGTTTACCAACAGACGTTAGTGACGCTACAGCACCTTTCTCATCACGACCGTGCATTGGGTTAGCACCAGGAGCGAAAGGAGCACCAGCACGACGACCGTCTGGAGTGTTACCTGTTTTCTTACCGTATACAACGTTAGATGTAATAGTAAGAACTGACTGTGTAGGGATAGAGTTACGGTAAGTCTTAAGCTTACGGATTTTGTTCATGAACGTAGAAACAAGTTCACAAGCAATATCATCTACACGAGAGTCATTGTTACCGTATTTAGGGTAATCGCCTTCGATTTCGAAGTCTGTTGCAATGCCATCTTCGTCACGAACTGGTTTAACAGTTGCGTATTTGATTGCAGATAGTGAATCAGCAGCAACAGAAAGACCAGCAATACCACAAGCCATAGTACGGCGAACATCACGGTCATGAAGAGCCATTAGAGAAGCTTCGTAGCTGTACTTATCGTGCATGAAGTGAATGCTGTTTAGTGCAGTCACGTATTGCTTAGCTAACCAATCCATGAATGTGTCTAGGCGACCCATTACGTCATCGTAGTTAAGTACTTCATCTGTGATCTTGTCGCCAACTGGGCCAACTTGCATCTTAAGCTTCTCATCAACGCCGCCGTTGATTGCGTAAAGCATAGTTTTTGCAAGGTTAGCACGAGCGCCGAAGAACTGCATTTGCTTACCAACGATCATTGGTGATACACAACAAGCGATTGCGTAGTCATCAGAATCAAGGTCAGGACGCATTAGGTCATCATTTTCGTACTGGATAGAAGAAGTATCGATAGATACTTTCGCACAGAAACGTTTGAAGCCGTCAGGCAGTTGCTCAGACCAAAGAACCGTAATGTTTGGCTCTGGAGAAGGACCCATTGTGTATAGAGAGTTAAGGAAACGGAAGTTCGAACGCGTTACTAGCGTACGACCATCAATACCCATACCACCCATAGACTCTGTTGCCCAGATTGGGTCGCCAGAGAATAGCTCATCGTATTCAGGAGTACGTAGGAAACGAACCATACGTAGCTTCATTACGAAGTGATCGATCATTTCTTGAGCTTGGTCTTCAGTGATCTTGCCAGCAGCGATATCACGCTCGATGTAGATGTCTAGGAAAGTCGAAGTACGACCTAAAGACATTGCAGCACCGTTTTGAGATTTAACAGCAGCTAGGTAGCCGAAGTAAGTCCACTGGATAGCTTCTTGAGCAGTTTGAGCTGGCTCAGAGATATCGAAGCCGTATGTAGCAGCCATTTGCTTGATTTGACCTAGAGCGCGATGTTGCTCAGAGATCTCTTCACGAAGTTGCATTGTTGCAGCAAGGTCTTCGCCGTTTTCGAAACGCTCTTGAAGAGAAGCGAATTGAGCTGCTTTGTCTTTCATTAGGAAATCAATACCGTAAAGTGCTACGCGACGGTAATCACCAATGATACGACCACGGCCGTAAGCATCAGGAAGACCAGTCAGAACACCAGACTTACGACATTTTAGGATATCAGGCGTGTAGATATCGAAAACACCAGCATTGTGTGTTTTACGGTATTCTGAATAGATTTTTGAAACCATTGGGTCAAGAGTTTCACCGTATGCTTTACAAGAACCTTCAACCATACGTACACCACCGTTAGGGATGATTGCACGTTTTAGAGGTTTTTCAGTTTGTAGACCTACGATAGTTTCAAGATCTTTTTGGATGTAGCCTGCATCATGAGAAGTGATGGTAGAGATAACAGATGTATCAAAATCTACAGGTGCTTTAGTTGCGTTTTCCTGTTTGATACCTTCCATTACCGAAGCCCAAAGCGTATTAGTCGCTTCAGTACCCTCAGAAACTAGGAAAGATTCATCACCTTCAAATGGCGTATAGTTCTTTTGAATGAAATCACGAACGTTTACTTCACTTTGCCACTCACCTGCAGCAAAATCTTCCCAAGCTTTAGCAAATTGCTCTGCCATGACATACCTACCTTTTTAGTAGAAAAAAAAAGTACTTTAACACTGTTGAGCCAGTGCCCCTGACGGGTAGTACACTCTTATTAATAACAATATGTATTATCACATTTATTTCATATGATTATATATATTGTCATTATTACTTTAAATGGTGTCTCATTTCTATGTATTCAAGATTACGCTAAAATTTTTTTGCAAAACTTAAACTAAATCAATAAATGCTAACAAAAGTTGAAAAATAACTAAAAAAGTTGGGTGGTAGGCTTTACCACCCAAACTATTGTTTAAGCTGCTGAGCGAATCTTGCTTATATTACGTATTCGCCAAGCAACTTAGGGCAATTTATAGCCAAGCTTTAAGACCGTATTGACCTTCAAGCATACCTACAGCAAGCATTGCTACTAAACAGATAACTAATACACCAACTGGGATTACAAATTTGTCTACAAATGATAGACGCTTCGCACGTTCTTTGTCGCCAATTAGACCGTTATTATCAAGAAGCATGGTTAATGCCCAAGCTAATACAGGGTTAACAACTGCAGAACCAAAGATACAGATACCTGCGGCTTGAGAATCTTTCGAATCTTTAACCATTTGCATACCAGCCTCAAGCAGAGGAAGTGATACACCAACAAGTAGAGCAACACGCATTACTGGTGGCCATACCGCTACATCCATTGGGAAACCAAGGATTGCAACAATAATACATAGAGAACCAAGTAAGATTGCGCCGCCAGGAATTGGACGTTTTGCGATTGCAGCAGGGATCATGTAAGTACCCCAAGACGATGTGATGTTACCACCACCAACCGCAGTACCAACCATTTGACGAACAGAACACATAGTCATTGTGTCATCAACATCCATCAGTACTTTTTCAGACTTTCTTGGGTAGTTCAGTTCTTGGAAGATACGGTGACCTAGGAAATCAGGTGACCACATAGCAACAGCAAGAATGGCAAACGGTAGAGAGGCAATGAAGTGCTCAACGTTTGGTAAACCAAGCATCCAACCTTCAGAAGTGGAACCCCACCAGTAAACTGGGTTTAGGTTCGGGATACCCATTTCAGTTTCAAATACAATGTCGAAACCTGCGCCCAGGGCCAATGCGATAGCAAGACCTGTAAATGCACAAACTGGGATAGCTAACCAACGCTTATTTACTTTTGCTAAGAAAGCGTAGATAGCAATAGTAATAGCAAGAACGATTAAACCAACGTAACCCATGCTGCCAGCTTCAACAGTCGAAGACTGAAGACCAACTGCCCAAGCTTGGATAGAGTTGATTTGGCTCATGGTACCTGTGAGACCTAAGAAAATGAGCAAGCCACCTGCCGTACCTTCAGATGTGAGGTTTACAAGTTTAGAACCGCCTTTTAGGAAACTTAGGATTAAACCGAAGACACCGATAAGGATTGCCAATGCAAGAGGGTGAGCACCAGCTAGAGCGATGGTACCGATAAGGGGAATCATTGGGCCGTGGTTACCGGCAAGGTTCGCTTTCGGGTTAAAGAAACCTGAAGCAAGAATACAGAAGAGCAGTGCAGGGATAAGCATTTCTACACGAGCAACTTCAATTGCAAACTCTTTACCAAGGTTTACATGATCCCAGGCTTGAGTCAGGCCATCAGCCCAAGACATCATTACTGCAGAGTACATCGCGATAATGCCGATGGTACCCGCAAGAGCTGGGACTAAATCTTCAAGTTCGAATCGGAAGTCACGACCTGGCAAATTCAATTTAAAGCGACGTGGCTTCATGATTTGCAGTTCGTGGTCTAGGTAATCTGAGCGGTTTTCAAACTCAGATGCAGGTCGGTGGAGCTCTTGATAGCTTTTCTCTTCTACTTCAGAGTTCGTATTGTTGACAACGTCTGACATAGATTCCTCATATTTTAATTGTTAGTAATTCTAAAACTGAATTCTATAAACCCGCATCCTGCGGTATTTCCTTTATGACTCAACCGCCAAATAGCTGTTGCACGTCATGCATGTGCTTAATATAGCTAAATTGAGAGAAATGTCTGGTACTTTTTAGTACCTTAACTTTGCGTTGGAGTCTAACAAGCTTACCCTTTAGGGTGATTGATCTTGATCACTTTATGAGTGTATGTGAAAGAAAGCTACATAAGTGCTCAATTAGTTATATGTACGTTGAATAAAAGTGTAATTTTTTTTCATAACTTGACGTTTATACTCGAAAGACTAAGTTTTATGCGTATAGCTCAATAAATAGCGACTTATTGGCGTATTATTTGCTTAGTTATTGATAGTGATTAAATTTTGGCGAGCTGTTGCCACCGACAGGGATATAAAAATGAATACAACAAAAATGTTGCCGCTTGTGGCAGTAATGACAGGGCTATTGGCAGGTTGTGGCGGAAGCAGCAGCAGTGGAGGCGGTGCGCCGGCTGCACCGACTTATACATGGCAATTTGTTCATCTATATAGCGATGTAAAAACTACTGTTGGAGCGAGCTGTAGCATTTTTTCTGATGATCAAACTGTTGATGGTAATGTCATTGCCGCAAAAATTGCTGATGAAGGTTTCAATATCCTATATCACAATGCAGATGGTTCTGTGATTACAGATGAAACCATTACAGACATTCCAGCTACTGGTAAAGTGACGGTCAATAGCGCTCTGATTCCTGATGGTGGTTATGTTTCTCTTGAAGAAGTCGTTGGTGGGTTAGGCAGCCGAAATGATGTATATATGTTTACTGTCCAAAAAGAGCTAATGACAGATTTAGTTCTAAACGTAAGGCAGCAAGCGAATCGTTCAAATGATTGTTATCAAGGTGAACAATTTAATTTATCTTTGTCAGATACAGCAGCAGTAGCAGTTGCACAAAGCAGTGTTGACACAAGTTACTACCAATCAAGCTATATTGATTCTCGAGTTACTGGACATGAATTGTCTGCAAATATTCCTGTAAAAGCACCATTAAATGGGACTAAAAGCGTTTTGGTCACTGCATTTGATGCATTGGCAAGTAACCCTCAAGAATATAAAGAGTTAAAGCATTTCACTTTTGTTCCTTCAAACTCTATTTATGACTCAACCAACCCACCACCAAGCCTGCCATCGGTATCTATGGAGATGGTCGATATCGATGGTTTGAATATTATTCCAAATGGCTTCTCTATTGATAATACGAGTAACGTTGAATTAGCTTATGAGAATGAAGTGTATCAATGGCAACCTTTGTATGACAATGCAACGACTTTGTCTTATACAAGCAGCAACTTATCGGCTAATAGCTGGGGAGTGAAGGCTAATGGTACATCTACTAATGGAATGTGGGATGTAAATACTTTGACACCATTTGCTGGTGTAGATTTAAATTTATCGATTCCGTCAGTCAATGATTTTTCATCAACAGCAGTTGATAGTAGCTGTGTTGCTGATTTCTGTGTAAGTTCAGTGGGTTTCACACCTAATGATTTTGATTTGCAAAGAACTCACGTAAGAGGTGTTACCAGCCTTAATTACGACTTTTATCAAACAATCTTTGCCCCAGCAGATACTAGCCAAGCATTGATGGAAAGTTCGGTAGTGGCATTCCAACAAGTATCAACGGATAGAATTGAAGTTGGTGTTGCAAAATTGGATTTAGAAAATTCAAACTCTGTTTCTTGGTTTATGGAGAAAAACATCAATCTTCAAAGCATAGTTGACATCGATTTAGCTAACTTTACAGATGTAAATGGCTCTATCTCATTACCGACTCCGGTAAAAAATAGAAATATATCGTTACTTAGCGAGTCGATTGTAGCATTAGAAAATAGCGTCAATTAATGTGTGTTGATGTAACATAATTGAAACTAATTAAAGCCCCTTGATAGGGGCTTTTTTATAAATACTATTCACCAAAATGAGAGGAAAACGCTGTCTATTGCATAATCAATCAGAGTGAATTGCTATTTATTCTCATTTCTCAAGGTTAATAATTTGTTGCATGTTGTTTCTTGGGGTGCTAGTTTGTATCGCATGAAAAGGTCGGAGCACCTTGCAGTTATCATAGAACTTGGGAGAAAAAGCGCATGAAAGATGTACCGGCGCTGGATATAAAAGATCTGCATAAGACGTTTGGTCAAAATGAAGTGTTAAAAGGAATTTCACTTTCTGCGCACAAAGGAGACGTGGTATCTATCATCGGTTCTTCCGGTTCAGGTAAAAGTACTTTCCTAAGATGTATCAACCTTTTAGAAACACCAACTGCAGGCGAAATTTGGGTTAATGGTGAATTAATTCAAATGAAAAATAATCGCCAAGGGGTTTCTGTTCCTTCCAATGAAAAACAAGTTCAGCGTATTCGCTCTCGTCTTGCCATGGTATTCCAAGGTTTTAACCTATGGTCTCACTTAACAGTGCTTGAAAATGTCATTGAAGCGCCTGTTCATGTACTTGGTGTACCTAAAGCCCAAGCCATTGAGAATGCAGAATTACTACTGAAAAAAGTAGGCTTGTATGAGCGTAAAGATTATTACCCTGGCCATTTGTCTGGCGGGCAACAACAGCGTGCGGCAATTGCACGAGCATTAGCCGTTGACCCTGAAGTGATGCTATTTGATGAACCAACATCTGCACTTGATCCTGAGTTGGTTGGTGAAGTACTCGGCGTAATGCGAGATTTAGCGGAAGAAGGCAGAACGATGTTAGTGGTTACTCATGAAATGGCTTTTGCCCGCGACGTATCTAACCATGTGATGTTTTTACACCAAGGTTTAGTGGAAGAACAGGGTGACCCAGCTAAACTATTTACTCAGCCAGAATCTGAACGCTTACAACAATTTATATCGTCGATTTACTAAGGATTCGTTCTCCTTTGTAAACAGGCATTATATTAAAACAGCAATACTTAAATGATTAAGTGTTGTACTAACAATAAAACACAACATAAGAAACACAATCTCAATCACAGGAGTATAGGGATATGAAAAAGTGGTTATTAGTAGCGGCACTTGCTGCAACAGCTGCAACGGGCGTAGCGCAAGCTAAGGAATGGAAAACAGTTCGTTTTGGTATTGAAGGTGCTTACCCTCCATTTAGCTGGACTGAAGCTGATGGTTCACTGAAAGGCTTTGATGTTGACATGGCAAACGCGCTTTGTACTGAAATGCAAGTGAAGTGTAAGATCGTTGCTCAAGATTGGGATGGTATTATTCCATCGCTACTTGCTCGTAAATACGATGCAATTATCGCGGCAATGTCGATTACAGAAGAACGTAAAAAGAAAATCGACTTCACAGGTAAGTACGCTCTTATCCCGAACAAATTTATTGCTAAAAAAGGCGCTGGTCTTAACTTTGACGACCTAAGTGGTCAGAAAATTGCCGTTCAGCGTGCAACAACTCACGACAAGTACCTAACAGATAACTACGGCGACAAAGTAAGCATCGTTCGTTACGGTTCTTTTGATGAAGCATATTTAGACCTGGCTAATGGTCGTGTTGTTGCTGTTCTAGGCGACGCATCTGCACTTGAAGAAGGTGTATTGAACAAAGCTGGTGGTGAAGATTACGAATTCGTAGGTCCATCACTAACTGATCCAAAATGGTTTGGTGATGGCTTTGGTATTGCGTTACGCAAGCAAGATAAAGATCTAACTAAAAAACTTGATGCAGCAATCCTTTCATTACGTGAAAAAGGTGTTTACCAAGACATCGCGGCTAAATACTTCAACTACGATGTATACGGTCAATAATACATAGAGTGATAACTATGATAGGGAGAGGGCGCACCTCTCCCTAGTTATATCTCTACCAACTTTTTCGCTGTTTGTTGGAAAATATTATGTTTGATTTACAAGGTTATGAAGCCTCTATCTTAAGTGGAGCTCTGCTTACCATTCAAGTTGCCCTTCTTTCGCTAATTTTAGCTATGGTTCTTGGAATGCTAGGGGCATTAGCAAAACTAGCGCCTTACCGCTGGGCTCGTGCAATCGCAACTCTTTATACAACTGTTATCCGTGGCATTCCTGACCTAGTGTTGATGATGCTGATATTTTTTGGCGGACAAATCCTTTTAAATAACAGTTTGTACTCCATCAATGAGTGGTTGAATGAGTGGTTTACTTCGAGTGACCCAAATCATGAGTGGACGTCTTATCTTCCAGATTATATTGATGTAAGCCCATTCGTCGCTGGTGTTTTAACCATTGGTTTTATTTTTGGCGCTTATATGGCAGAAACTTTCCGTGGCGCAATCATGGCGGTTGATCATGGTGAAATGGAAGCCGCAAAAGCTTATGGCATGAACCCTGTTTTGGCTTTTCGCCGAATCTTATTACCACAAATGATACGACATGCATTACCAGGTTTTGGTAACAACTGGTTGGTATTACTTAAAACAACAGCGTTAGTGTCTATTATCGGCTTAGAAGATATGGTTCGAGTCAGTGCTTTAGCTGCTGGTTCGACAAAAATGCCGTTCACCTTCTATATGACTGTTGCTTTGATCTTCTTATTCTTTACCAGTGTATCGACAGGCGCTTTGAAGCTTGTTGAACGCAAATTTAGTATCCACGCGAGGTAACTATGGATTTCTCATTGATAGTTGAAAGCCTACCTATTTACCTTGATGGTTTGTGGACGACAACTTGGCTAGTATGCCTAGCCTTAGTTCTTGGTCTAGCGATTGCGATTCCATTAGCTATCGCACGTAATAGCCCGAACATGTTGATTAATGCCCCTTCATGGACATTTATCTACTTTTTCCGAGGCACACCATTACTCGTGCAGCTCTACCTAATTTATTATGGTATGGATCAGTTTTTCCCAGTAAAAGATACGCTTTGGGAACATGCTTGGTTTTGTGCTCTGGTCGCGTTTGTCCTAAATACTTCAGCTTATACTGCCGAGATCATACGCGGTGCGATTAATGGTTTACCTAAAGGTGAAGTAGAAGCGGCAAAAGCGTATGGGATGAGCACAGCAAAAACCTACCGCCGAATTATTTTACCAAGTGCATTACGCAGAGCTTTACCTGCATACAGCAACGAAGTGATTTTCATGCTACATGGCTCTGCGGTTGCCGGTATTGTCACTATTATGGACTTAACTGGTGCGGCAAGGTTAGTTAACTCGCGTTACTACGCGCCTTTTGAATCGTTTTTGACAGCAGGTCTGTTCTATATGGGACTGACATTCATCATAATTGCGATTTTCAAATATGCAGAGAAACGCTTCCTTGCTTATTTAAGACCTCTTAGTTAATCAAAAACAGCGCCTTCTGGCGCTGTTTTTCGTTTTATAAACCTCTTTTATTAAGAGCCACATTTGAAACTGTTAATTTAATTCAGAAATATAGATTCGATGCACTTTATAGATTGACCTGATGAAAACTGTGGCTACACTCGGCGTAATTTTTTAATGTGTGAAAAAGTAATGAATAAATACGGTCTGATTTTCATTTTAGCATTGGTTATTTCTGGTTGTGGTGGAAGTGACGGAGGTGGCAGTTCGGTTTCAAAAACACCAGTGGAACAAGCCCTTGAAACGGGTGATGCTTCACTCGTTAAGGAACCAAATGAGCTAATTGAAGCCAGTGCGCGTTTAGTTGAAGAATATAAAGCTGACTACTCGGAAATCAAGCGTCAGCTATCTTTAGCTAACGATGGCACTGCATTATCTAACCTGCATTGGGATCCTACCCACGATACTGCAATCATTTCTCCAACATATGGTTTTAATGACGCAATACTGAAAACTAACAAAGCAATGGTCAGTGGTTATGAAGACCAAGAGTTAGTGATTGGTGTAGCGGGCTATCAAAGTAATGGCTCTCGTTATGCCGCTCTTGCGAGTAACCCTTTCCGTACTCAACAGCGTTTCCCTAGTTCAGTCAATTCTGAAATGGAAACATGGCTTCTTAATTTAGTGACTTGGGTTTCGGGTTCGAGTAATAAGCCACAAAGCATTGTCCTTGCTCAAATGGATCAGTCTCATTACTTTCCTGATGATGAAGCAACTCGCAATTGGTTAACTGCAAACAACCTCGGGCAAACCAGCATTAATGTTGATGATCAATGTGACGGGCAAAAGCTTTCTCAATGTATTGCGGATAAGCCTGATTTATTAATTATCTCTCAAAAGCTTAATTCTGGAGATGAAGTTGATGCTGTGCTTGAAGGTGTGCGTTTAGCTTTTGAACAAAATATTCCTGTCTTATATCTTCACTTAGATGGTGGGATGACTGAGTTAGGTCATGGACTTTTTTCGCTGATGAATATTACCTATGTGGGTGATAATTACTGGAGAAAACTGGGTTTAACCAATTGGGATTCGACTCAACTCATCGAGCAGGTTCCAGAGTCAGTAGCATTGCAGCAGGAACTATTGAAGAAGCTTCATGATGAAAGCTTCACGGTTAACCTGCAAGAGTGTGAGGACAAATCATGTTCTGATACTTCACTAATGGCAGAGCAGTTTTACCCAGCCGCACAGAGTATACAGCAGCATCTTACAGTGTTAGACAAGAGTAAAACTGATCTCTTTGCAACGAGCGATTATCAATATGAAAAGCTTTTAATCTTATTGGCTGACAGATACCGCCAAGATGTCTCTTTCCCTATGGATAAAGAGTCAACTCGTACCATTGATTTTCTGAAGTCTTATTATTCGGATTACACTCAGTATCACAGTCGTAAGCTAAATGCAGCCCAGCCTGATTTAGGTAACTTCAGTACTAAATCGTTTGAAGATATAGAAAGGTTCAATAAAACGGTACAAATGGAATCTAAACGTAACTTCCGTTCTGCTGGTGTATACGTTATTCCAGGGCAAACCTTTAAGGTTACTCGTATTGATCAAAACTCTGTTACGACCTCTATTGTCATTAATAGTTTGAGAAGCGGGGCAACTCATGAATTCTCCACGGACGGCTATTCAAGACCAAAATTTTTGACATCAACAAGCTATCGAGTCGAACCGGGAGAGACCATTTCACTAACGTCTGCATATGGAGGCACAGTACAAGTTCATTTTGATACGAATGACGTTGATGTTGAATTACGGTTTGAGAATATAGCTCAGCATCCTATCTGGCGTAGTGAGAACGATAATGAAAGTTTTATTGCTCAACTTGCAGAAGCTAAATTTGATTGGGCAGAGTTGATGACTCCAGGGTTTGAAGTTCACTCTAAACTAGAGAAAATGCAAGAATCAGTGAGCCCTGCTAAGTGGTCGAAGCCTGAAGACATGGCAGCTGCAACAGAAAAGTATGTTCATGACTTACCTCACGCGCTAGCGGGTTTCGAAGGTCCTGGAATAACCAATATTGATGAAATTCATCAGTACGGGAAAGATCAAGGCTGGGAAATTCAAACGATTGATATCGTAAAACATATGAATGCGGATCAAGCGACTTGCGGCTACGGTTGTTCCGGTAATCCATACGATGCTTATTGGTCATTCGATCCCTTAGGGCATGGTGATTTACATGAGCTAGGGCACGGCTTAGAAAAAAGTCGTTTTAGATTCTCTGGGTGGGATGGTCATGCAACAACTAACTATTACTCTTACTACAGTAAATCTCGTTACTATACTGATGAAGCGGCAATTTCAGCATGTCAGAGCTTAGACTTCAAAGGTCAATTCGAGCTCTTACAACAAAGCCGATTAGAGGCAGATCCGAATGCATTCATGGCTGCTCAAAACCAAACAAGTTGGAGCTGGGGAGCAAGAGTTTATATCCAAATGATGATGTCGGCTCAGTATCAAAATGTTCTAGAAAACGGCTGGCATTTATTGGGTCGTTTACACTTAATCGAACGCGAGTTTACTCGCTTGAAATCGAGTGATGAACTTTGGAATGCTCGAAAAGGAACAATTGGTTTTGCAAACTATACTCGTGAAGAAGCCAATAACTTGAATAATGATGACTGGCAACTTATCGCGTTAAGCTATGTAGCTGAGCACGATATGCGTACCTACTTAGATATGTGGGGTTTTAGCTTTAGTGATAAAGCAAAAGAGCAAGTAGGGAGCTTAAACCTAAACGAGATGCCACTGAATTATTTTGCTTCATCAGAGCAAGGTTACTGTCTTGATGAATTTGCAGTTAAACCAGTAAGTGTTAATGGAACGAATATTTGGCCATTGAACTAGGTGTTTATTGAACTAAACGCTACTCGGTAATAGAAATCATAAAGGGAAGCCATGTGCTTCCCTTTTGATGTTTATAACCGTGATTATATCTAGGTAACTCTTATTTGAATGTCGACCAGATAGGAGCATGGTCTGAAGGTTTTTCAATCCCTCTTAGCTCATAGTCAATGCCTGATTCAGTACATTTTTCCGCTAGCTTTGGCGTCGCTAATACCACATCAATTCGTAAACCGCGGTTATCAGGGAAGCCTTTAGAGCGGTAATCAAACCATGAGTATTGGTCGTTTACGCTTGGGTACAATTTTCTGAAAGTATCTTCAAATCCCCAATCCATGAGTGTTTTCAACCATTCACGCTCTTCTGGTTGGAATGAACACTTGCCTGTTTTTAACCAACGCTTGGCATTAGGTTCACCAATACCAATATCTGCATCAATTGGGCTGATGTTGATATCACCCATCACGATCACTTGTTCTTCATTAGTGTGATGCTCAGTTAGGTAAGTCATCAAATCTTTGTAGAACTGGCGCTTATAAGGGTATTTGGTTTCATGCTTAACATTATCCCCTTGAGGGAAGTAACCATTTAATACCGTGACTTTCTCACCATTTTCGTCCTCAAACGTCGCCATTATCATTCGCTTTTGGTGATCCTCATTATCTGTCGGAAAACCTTTCTGAACCGAAATCGGCTCTTGCTTACAAAGCATGGCTACGCCGTAATGTGCTTTTTGACCATGAAAGTAAACTTTGTAACCCATCGCTTCTACGTCTTCGATAGGGAAAGCTTCGTCATGGACTTTGATTTCTTGAAGACCAATTACATCGGGTTGGTGTTTATCGATAACTGCTTGAAGTTGATGAAGGCGAGCTCTTAGACCGTTGATATTAAAGCTGATAACTTTCATTTGTTTTTATACCTCTTGTAAACCCTTGCTATTGCTTGTTTATAAAGGGTTTGTAGATTTGGTGAATGTCATAGTTAATCGTATTTAACCATGCTTAATAAGCTTTGTCGCCATTTTGCCGCCATATTAAATGTTGTATTGAGTGATAGGATTAAAGGCAATCGCATCACTTAAATGGTTCGGCGAAAAGTGAGAATAAACCATAGTTTGCTCAATCTTCTGGTGACCTAGAATATGTTGAAGTACCAAGATATTGCCACCATTCATCATAAAATGCGAAGCGAACGTGTGGCGTAGTACGTGGGTTGCTTGACCTTTCGGTAAGTCGGGTAGGGCTTTGCTTAGCCACTTATGTGCAACGCCATAACCGCAGCTAAACAATTTATCATTGGTTGGCTTATAGAGTTCTGCGTAAAGTTCTTTTGATATTGGAACGGTGCGGTTTCGCTTTCCTTTAGTGTTCGTAAAGGTGATTTTGTGCTGAAAGAGTTGGCTACCTTTTAGCTCTACAACTTCATTAATACGAGCCCCAGTAGCTAGGCAAGTTTTGAAAATAGTAGTTAGCTCTTTGCATACTTGGCTGTGAGTAATCTCTTTAAATAAGTGCCTGATTTGTATTTCATTTAAAAAAGTAAGTTCAGGCTCGGATTGTTTTATCGATTCCACACCATTAACAGGGTTTGGCAAACTCCATTCTTTTAGTTTTATCAACTTATTGAAAATCGATTTTAACCACGCAATGTCGCCATTGTTTGAGCTAACAGCAAGCTGACCTTCTCGCCCTTGCCCTTGATTGATTCGGCTTGCTCTATAGTGCGCTAAATCGCTGGATGTAAGATGAGAGGCAATAGGGTTGTTCAGTGCGTTGCTAATGTGCAGCATGCGGTTTTTGGCGTGTTCGCCTGATTTCAGGTTTTGACCGTGAAGCTTAAACCATAATTCAATAAGGTCAGAAAGACGGCGGTGATCAGCTTTGTCACCTAGCCATGGTTTGTCATCTACTTCTTTCATTAAGTAGAATTCATAGCTGTTCGCCTCGCCTTTGGTTGCGAAGCGTTTACGAACGCGCTTACCGTCACGACCTTGCGGGTAACACTCGCAAAGCCATGGTTTCTTGCTGCTGTCTTTAAGATTACGAATAGACATGTTATCTATTGTTTTCTATCCAGAATTTCATTGATTTCTTTATATCCAGCTTCATCGAGGGACATTACTTTGTCTTGATTGACTTTTTTGTCAATAAATTTAGCTAATCTACGAGCGGGCCTTAGGTGACCGCATTTATATAAGCTATTTGCATGATTAAGGGTAATAATTAAGTAGTTATTGAAATGTGCTCTTTTTTGTCGTTTCAATAATACTTGGCGGATATGACTAGTTAACTCTAGTGACTCTTTTGATTTGCCGCGTTTTCCTAGTTCATGGGATACGGTAATTGTTCTTTTGATGACATTGGTCAGAGTGTGCGCGTTACAAACAAAATTAAGAATATCTTCTGAACTTTTGGAATCTGGTTTTAGGTGTAGCTCCGCTATGAATATAGCTTTTTGGATTACATCCTTGTCATCTTCACTAAAATCATTGCCTTCTAGTGCGAGTACTTCTTCATAAATTTTTAATGAATCAGCCGTTAACGTCTGGAGCTCTAATTGAGCTAATAAGTTCAAATGAACAATTTGGTGTGCACGAAATACATAAGAACCATGGGTGATAAGAGCACTTAAAGCTTTTGTCGTCTCTTGGTAAATCGTTACGTAATTTTTTGAGTAGTAATGACAAGCCATTATTGATGATAGAACGGGTACTTTATTGAGGTAATCTATGTCTTTTTCTTCATAATACGAAAATAAATGTTTTTCATAGAATGAAATGGCTCTTTTATATTGCCTGCTGATTGTGAAGCAAAATACTTTGAAGGCGAGGATATCTTTATTTTCATCTTTTGATTTGCTAAGAATATCATTAATTAGCTGTATTGATTTTTGTGTGGGTTCACTTCCACAAGACTTTTGAACTAGATTGTATCTGTGCTTATTTAATTCATTAGGCAAAAAGTCTACGTTTACTGCACTATTATTCTCATCCTCTTTATTACTGGGCAGTGATTGTGCGAGCGCTTTTTCGTGATTTTGGATGCTTTGAGCTGCTTCATCAACTATCTTCTCGCTGTTTCTTACTTTTGATATGGCTATTTGAACCTCATCTAGCTGTGTGTTTAGATCTTGAACAAATATTTTTATTTCTTTGGCTCCCTCTTCTTGAACCCATTTGTGGGTAATTTCAGTTGCAGCTTTTTTAGCATTTCGGATAGCTTCGTTAACCGCCATTCGGGTTTCACGTTGCGATTGTTCTAAAATGTTTTTAGCTTTGTTTTCGATGTCTCTAATTTTACCAAAATGGAATACGGCGAAAGTGGCTAAAATAAGGGTGATTAACGTGGCAACCCAGCCAGAAATTATTCCCCAAAAACTCACACTATCATCGGTCGAACGAAGGCGCTCGTAGAATGACGTCGCCAGCAGCTCTAGTTGTACTGCTGTGGTGTAGTCAGTCGAACGGTTCTCTAATCTGTCAATTCTGTTGTTGAGTTGAATGATTAAATCTTGGAGGTGCTTATCAGATGTTGAGTTCGTATTGGTGAGGTCTTGAACTTTTTGCTGTAGCGAGGTGTTTTCAGCTTTAAGAATCACTTTTTCTTCGTTGCTAGCCTGCAAAAGTACTAACAGTTCTTTTGCATCAATCTTTGCAATTTCATGAGTTGTAGCATTGGCAGCTGTTTTCATCGATGTGCCAGTTTCTTTTGTGCTTGCAGTGAAGGGGAGCAAGAGGCAATAAATCATCGATAGTGAGAAAAATGTCCGTAGAAGTTTTTTCATATTCAATTACTATTTTAGTCAGAAATTAATAAGGCTCTGAGGTAGAGCCTTAAGGGTGCGGTTAGTTATTGCACAATGTTTGCGATTAACTTATTGATAAGCGTGTTAAGCCACTGCTTCAGCTTGCTGCTCTTTCTCAATAGCAATACTTTCACGATATTCAGCTGCTTCAGCTTTCATGGTCCAGTGAACTTCATTTAAACCTTGTTGCTCTACGGCTTGCTTCACTTCCGCTACTGTAGTTCTGAAGAACTCTTTACGTGGGTTAATCTTGTTAACTGAGCGCTCGTTGAATTTTCTATGAAGCTCTTTCTCAAGAGTTGGGGCGTCATCGCTGTAAATCATTGCGTGAACATCAAATGAGAATGGAACTGATGCATCACCTAGTTCTTTCACTCGATCCATTGGCTCTAAACGACGGGTCATACCAATCTTAAATACTTCTTCACCGAAGCTACCTACGTTACTGATTACGTAAACGTGACCACGGCGTGTCTGTTGTGCCATTGAAAGGGCACGTTGACCTCTTTCTTCTGCTTCTTGTAGCTTGCCTTCAAGTTCCGCTAGCTGAGCTTCGAATTCAGCTTTCTGTTCTTCGCTTGCTTGCCCTAATTCAGCTCGTGCTTTATCTAGCGCTTTTTGCAGCATCTTTTCTTCTTTTTCTGCTTCTTTACGTGCTTTTTCCATTTCACGGATAGCGCGTTCTTCTTCTCGAATCTGAGCTTTAATTGCCGCTTGCTCTTCTTTTTCAATTTTTCTCAGCTCGAACGCTGCTACTGCCCACTTCAATTCAGTTAAGCGAGCATCTAAAAATTCTTGGTTAATACGAGCATTTCGGAAGGGCGCTCCATTGTGGTTTACCAGAGCAAAAGCATCGATAATTTCTTGCTGGATTTTCCCAAAGTTGTCGTGCTTTGTTTTAGAAAGGGCACTATCAACTTTTCCGTTAAAAGCATCAACAGCAAAGTGAATAGCATAAGTCTTACGGTGAGCTTCAACGTAATCACATGCACCGGCATAGTTATCTTTGACCATGTCTTTTACACGCTTACGTGCAGCTTTTAGCTCTTCGCCTGCTTCTTTGAAGCTGAACTCTTCAGCAAGGTCATCGAGAACGGATTGGTTAGGGACAATGTAATCGTCTTTGTAGCCTTCGATGGTGTTTTTCATTGCTTTAATAGCTGTTTCATAAGAGTCAGCTTTTGCTTTTGCCTCGTACGCATCACCAGCAATTTCTTTTGCTTGGGCTTCTGCATAACTAATGACTTTGCTTGCCTCTTCACGAGCTTCTAACTTGATCTCTTCAGCTTTCTCTTTTGAATTGGCTAACTTTATACGGGCTTCAGCTGTTATGTTTTTTGACTCAACCTTAGCTTCATCCAAAATTTTGATTCGTTCATCATTAGCCGTCATTTCAATTTTTTGAGCTTCACGCTTAGCTTCCGACACTTTTAGAATCGCTGTCTCTTCAAGCTTTTCGGCTTTTTCGATGGTTTTTTCTACTTCGGCTTTAGAGCGTGTAATCTTTTCTTCGGCACTTCTTAACAGTTCTTTCGTGTGTGCTTCCATATCTATGATTGGAGAGTACAGTGCCTTTAGATCTTCATTTTCAAAAGTTTGCCTTTTTACATCTGCCTCTGCTCTTTTTAGGGCTTCTTCAGTTAACTCTAACTTTGAGTTAAGTTCTTGTTGCGCTTTTTTGCTTTTTGAACGAGAAATAATAAGCAAAATTAGAGGTAGAAAAAGTATTGTGAGAGCTACTAATGCATTTTTATCCATTACGTTTACCTAGCTGAGTTGAGTTGTTTCACTGTTGGTTTTATTGCTTAGGCTTTCGCCCAAAACGTTGTGAAACTGTTTTTGTTTGCTCGCTGAGAGATTTGGCTATGCCTACCGCTTCTTTCATGTCTTGGGTGAATTAGGTACGTTTACACACACTAGATAACACATGTTACCTAGTGTGCCATTGTCTTCAGAGTTAGCAGAAACTACAGTTCGGTATATACAGCTATGGGTTCAATGATGATTTCATTTTCCCCCTTTGAACCAAATGTTTGTTCCAAGTCGTACATGTTTTCGGCAAGACCAACCATGTGAGACAGCATCGATGCTTCGTCTGAGATCTCTTCTATCTCAACGTCAGGGGTTTCGTGAGAGTGGCAAATCGTACCTAAGACTACGAATTCTTTTGCTGTTTTTCTCGAATATTTTCGACAAATAGCTTTTATTGAATCTCTAAAATTGTCAGGAGACATAAACGTTGAGTACTCAGTATCGCCGAGAGTTTGTTTAAACCGAACGATATCATCACCAAATTGCTCAAGCATAGTATCAATACTCTTTCTTAACTCGTTGGGTAGAGCCTGTTGGTTTTGTGACTTTAGTTTTCTGACAGATTTGTCTATGTTTGATTTTAGTTTATTTACCGCTGCACCATTTTGCTTTTCAGACTGCAATATCTCAAGCTCTTGGTACTTGTCGACGAATTGAGCTTTCGCTATGGCGTCACCTATTTCAGGAAAATTTCTTAATAGCTCTTGGATTTCTTTTAGGTCAACAAATTTCCCTTTCGCGCGTATACGGATGAAAGACTTATTGGAGTTACATATATCTGAGTGTGTATAAGTGTTTGAATCTACATCAATAAGGAGTTCACTATTGATTAATTCAGCTTCTAGTAGGTTAAAAGCATAATCATGTAGGAACTTTTTTGATGTGGAGCTAGAGGCTTCTTTTATAGCGTTGGCGATTGCGCGACCAGAAGTAAGCTTTCCTTTTTGGGTGTCTTCTTCGGTCTCTTCTAAAACCTGTTGATCTAAGTAATACTCTGTTACGCCTTCGAAAAGTTGAGATGAGAATGAATAGAGTTTTTGTTCGTCTAAATAAATGAAGTTCTTAATCACGTTTTCCTAGCCTTGTTCGTTCTTTGAAGCGTTTGTGAGCTTCTTGTTTTTTTTGTGTCGTATCCGCAATGAACTCTTGGTGAGAGTACTGTCGCTTAGTGTCGATGTAAGTCCATACAGCAAAAATTAGAGTCGCAACTACTACTATGAACGTAATACCGTTGATCAAAATGTCTGCTGACATGGGACTTCTCCATTAGGTGTTGACGCTTCAGCATTTGCTTTTGCTGTCAGCCTCAAAAATATGACGAAACAAAAAAAGAACGAACAACCAGCTAAGGTTGTAGATAATTGGATTAACTGTTCAAATTTTATCTTATCAAATCCTGCTTCAACTGCCAGAAGAATTGCCATTAAGCTTGTATACATCACAATAGCGCATATTGAAAAAACGTTGCTAACGGACTTCCACGTTTCATCACCAGTCATGTGCTCCAATTCATTCAATATGGAGATATGTAAAACAAAACCAAGCGCTATGTATTCACTAGCTGAAATTGGCGCAAAACCGTCTATTAAGATACTGAAAGCGAATCGAAGCCCAATTGGGATTAACCCTATGATCACGGTGTAACAAAGCCACTTGGTTAACTTGGAAACCGAGCGTTTTTTGTTCTCGCCCATCACACTTTCTCCAACACAACAGCCACACGACCTAATACTTTTATGTCTTCGTCTGCAACTTCTACCGTTGAAGTGCCAAAGACAACCGCAAGTTTGTTTGGTAAACGCTGAATGTGATTTATCGACATTCTGCCGTTCATATCTATTAAGTATTCACCACTCACAGCATCGTTCTGAGACTGATCCACCAAGTAACGCGCTTGATTAGTTTCAACTTCAATCGTTGCCAGCTCGTTTAAATCCCACCCATTAAAAATGCGCTTTGCGTAAGGCATATCACCTGTAGGAAGCAGCTTGCCATTTGATAGGCAATAGCTCTTCAGAATAACGGTGCTGTGCTGTGACACTGCACCTTCAACCATTGGAGTGTCTTTTTCTGAATGAGAGATAAATTTGTGCGGTCGATTTGGTAGCTTTGCGCGCTCTTCTTCAGATAGCGCAAGCTCTTCAATAGGAACACCTAAAGCGAGATGCAGCCTCACCATTAGTTCGTGAGACGTACGGTCGTGCAGGTTCCATGTACTGAATGTCGATTTTTTCACATCCAATAATTCGGATAAATCTGAAAAAGTTCTGCTTTTAGTGATTCGTTTTAAATGTTCAGTAAATTCAGCACCGCTAAGATAATTATAAGCAGGTATTTTTTCTGTTTTGCTCATCTAGAACTCGCATTGGTGAGTTTGATTACTAAATACTGATTGCAATTCAGTGTTTGGCGATCAATAATCTTTCTCGTACTCAAACATAAACACGGCAGCTAACCAAGTATGTTTGAACCTTAATAAAGTAACTTGTAAGGATATCATTATGTTGTCATTTGCACTATCGCCTCCTGTCCCATATATGCGTATTGAACAGTACTCTCAATATTCAGGCGTATCCCTTTCAACACTCCGTAAAGATATGGAAAACAACAAGCTAATCATCCGCCCTAAAGAAGCGAAGAATGAAATTCCAATGGTTAACGTTATCGCCATGATGGAAATTGCATCCCGTGAAGCATTAGAAAAGTTGGGTTAGCCATGGCTGTTTCTTCCCTTATTCCAACTAAGAATTATTGCCCAAGCTGGCTTCATTTGTTTGCTTGGGTTGTCATTCTCGTTCCTCCTTTTCTATAGAGAGTGTTATTCATGGACGAAATTGATGCCATGTGCGAATTACGTGAGCCCAAACAGCGAGCATTCGACGCCGTTTGCCGTGATTTTGTGATTAATCACAATGTCGAAAAGGTCGCTAAACGTGTTGGGTTAAGCGGAACAGTGCTACGCAGCAAGTTAAACCCAGAGCAGCAATACAAATTAACGCCGGTTGATATGGCGCTAATCAGTAAAGAAACGGGTGACTACACCATCATTAATACCGTGTTAGCCGATTTAGGCGTAGTGGTAGCCAAGGTTCCCAGTGAAGAGGAATCCAAGACGTTCGTTGAACGCATTCTAGATAATTCGGTTCTGTCTGGTGAGCTGTCTAGCGATGCATTGAAGATGTGCAATGCAGACCGCTTATTCAGAAGCGATAAACGTAAGACAATTGCAAAAGCTCAAGCCGCTATCGGCAATTTGGTTTTGCTTATGTCTGATTTAGAAAACCGCACAAGTGGCACAACCCCTTTAATCAGTATGGGTTTCGAGTTTATTGCCAACGGTGCACCAATCCCCGGCTTAAGTTAGAGGAATTTTGTATGTCAGTTGCAACAGTAGAACATTCAACCGCAGTACCACCGCTAGAAAATCCGTGTCCTGATTTGCCTTGTTGGTCTTTGAACCAAGAGCAAAAGGTACGTGGGCTCACTTTTCTGCAACGCACAAAGAAAGAGTTAGGCGAACGCCAGTTACAGCCACTTCGCCTTGAACGTAAAGAGTTGCAAGAAAAGTATGATTCAAGTGATTGCCGCATACAGCAATTACACCTTGCGCGCCAAATTAAAAGTATCGATGCCAGTGCGATGGACATTCAATCTCGCTGGTCCTAATACCGATTTACTCCAAGCCAACCTAGCCTAGGCGTTTTGCCTACAACCCTTATCCCTCTTTGATTTAAAGAGGGAGGGTTTTTTATATCCAAAATTTGAGGAATTAAATATGAGTGGTCTTAATACTGAGCGTGCAGTGTTCGATATTGTTCACGCCATCAATGTTCTCGCAATGGCAAATACAGATGTGATTTTAATATTCGCGAGATTTTCTGGTCATGTTAACAGCTTCGAAGTTGACGCAGATCCAAAGGGTACTGTCTACGAAAAAGGAGTCAGACCAGACCGATTGATGAGGGAGTATGTTTATTTTGATCATCCAAACGCGCTAGAAAAACTCCTATCAATAGAAAGCCAACTGACAGAGTTGATCATCACTGCCCGTGAAGAAGCTGAATCCGAAGCAAAAGCAGAGGTGGAAGCATGAGCATCATCACCGTATTCCGTAAAGACTTAGAGCATGGTCTTCGCGGTGAAGGCTTTACTACTCGTAAAATTGAGCAGTTCATTCGTGTATTCAACGGCGTTGATTCAAGCCAAGGCGCAATGCTTCAACTTGATTCAACTCGCGCAATGTTGGTGAACGTGAATGGCACCGAGCAAGGGCTTTGCCTTGAAGACTTCATTACAGCGTGGTGGGTTTTCTGGGTTGTGGTGTTCAACCAATCAACCGACAACGCAACGCATCACCAAGCCCTAGGCGCAATTCGCGCACTCTTCTTTGTTTCTGCTTGCACTAAAAGTACAAGCCAAAACGCAACCATGCAGATGTGGTGGCGTGATTGCGAACCAGTCCATGGTTACCCAACAGTGGAGGCAGGCTAATGCTGAATTATGTAGCGGTAGCACTGAATAGTGGCGGTGGTGTTGTGCGTCATTCTGAAACGAATGAGGTAATGAATATTGGGCTTGGTGAATTTGAATCACCAGAGCCAGCAATTGATACGGCTTGTGAGTTGTTTAACTGCCAGCACGTGATGAACGGCGTGATTATCAAAGGTAACCACACCGGTGGTCACATGGTTATGGATACACAGGAGTTTGCAGAGCTATGAAGGTTCAACATGAATACAAAGGCATTAAAGGGGTAACCGCAATTGCCCAAGAAATGGGCATGTGCCCCTCAACAATATTCTTCCGAATGAAAAAAGGAATGACACTAATTGAAGCGGTAGAAACGCCAGTTGAACGAGGTGGTGTTCGTGTGACTAAGAACAACCGAGTGGGTATGAGAAAGCCATTCAATATGAACCCGTTTTGGGCTTTGGCTTTGGGGGTTCAACTATGAGTAACTTAAACCCTTATCTGAAAAAGTATATTCGTAAGCAGATTAAGGACGGGGACTTACCCTCGTTTACGGCAGTAAAACGAGCAATAAAAGAGGGTAAGAAAGTCGTTGAATCATTTTCTAAACATGGCTCGGATGGCGTCTAGTCTCTGTTCATATGCAGGATCATTTTCGGGATATATATCAATGAATTCTTCTTCTGGAATAAAAAAAACACAATCGAAGCCATCAATCGAACCTGAGTCTTTGTTGATGCAAACCAGTCCGTTTTCTTCGAGGAAGCTAGTTATATTTATGAACTCATTCAACCCAGTGGCAGTAATTGAACGATATGGGCGAAGTGGATTTAGGTATTTCTTTGGCTCGATAGGTGGAAGGATAGCAATAGTCATTTCCTTACCATCTACCTCGTGTGAGTTGTCTTCGATGTGTTCTTGCAGCATTACGTCGAAGTACTTGAGATTGAATGAGTCGTTAAGTAATTCAGTTTTCATTTCAAGACCTTGTAAATTATGAAATCAGTAGACTAGCATAATGAAAAATCCAGCTAAACCAACCTTTACCGACACTGAAAAACGTGCAGCCTCCATCGCTTGTCAGCAATGGGGGCATTTGCACGTTTATCCGCAAAAACCTAAAGCGGTAGAAGTTTCGGCAGACCGCTCAGAGTTTGATCGTGAACCGGAAGGCATGAGTGTTGTTGAACGCAACCTTTACGACATCAATCCAGACGACCACGAATGGCGTAAACAATACTTTGCTGAACTGCCAGAGTACTTGGTTAAGTACTTTGCGACTCGTTACATCAATATTTTCAAGAAAAGCGGAAAGGGTGGCGGTCGAGCTGCGGCTAACATCTTCCTGCGTGAAAGAATGAGCCCTGCAAGTGATCGCGTTCGCATGGTGCTTGCCAAATACAAAAAACTCCCAACCACTCAAAAGGTGGCTTTGCTTAGTGAAGATTGTGCTGATGAAAAGCAAAACGACACTGAGCAAAGCAACTTAATACGCTCAAACAATCCTAAAGCTAAACAAGCGAGTTTTGATTTCGAGGCAGCAGAGCAAAACCGCAAGCCAGTAAAAAGCCGAATCTTAGCTGAACTCGAACCAGATGAACTCAAAGACATGGCGTTTAAAATTACCATGATTGTTGATGGGTTCACTCGTATCGAAGGGGATAAATATCATGCCAAAACTGCATTAGGAACAGAAATGGCAGTCGTATTCTCTTATGAGAAAGCAGCCGAATTTGTCAGTAATACCTTTGGTATTAAGCCTCCTCGTAAATATAAAGACCAATCAGAGCTTTCCGCGCTGCAAGACATTTCGCGGATGATTAGCGAAAAGTGGTGGTACAACCGTTTGGTTAGCTGCCGCAAAATAATGCGTGAGCACTTGGCTATTGCCATGGGTCAAGTATCAAAACACGCTTCACCTTATGCCTCTTGGGATTGCATCCGCGAATATAAAGAACAGCGCCAAAAGAACTGGGAGTTTATCGAAAACTCATCTCTGTTCGATGAAGAAACAGGCGAAGAAGCCAGCCTAAAAGATATGGTATTAAAAAGCGTATCGAACCCAGCTATTCGCCGCCATGAATTAATGGTGCGTTGCCGTGGTTGTGAAGACATTGGCAACGAGTTAGGTCTGCAAGGCTTGTTTTTAACCCTGACCACACCAGCCAAATATCATAACAGTTATAAGAAGGGTGGTTTCATTGGTCACTGGAATGGCGCAAGCCCACGTGATGCCCAAGTTTATCTAACCAATGTATGGGCAAAGATTCGTGCCAAGTTAGGTCGCAAAGAAATTCGTTGGTTTGGTGTTCGTGTGGCTGAACCACATCACGATGGCACACCACACTGGCATTTGCTCATCTGGGCAAAGCCTGAACAGGTAGATGCAATTGAAGAAATCTTTACAGATTACGCAATCCAAGAAGACAAACACGAACTGATTAACAAAGAAGGGCTGCTAGACCCTTCTGCCCGTTGTGATATTCA
Source organism: Vibrio sp. 99-70-13A1 (assembly GCF_013114625.1). GTDB lineage: Bacteria > Pseudomonadota > Gammaproteobacteria > Enterobacterales > Vibrionaceae > Vibrio. The sequence goes on along the minus strand of NZ_VTXD01000001.1, from coordinate 181,553 downwards.
AGCCATTGACCCTGAACTGGGCACGGCTACGGGTTACATCGCCAAATACATTTCTAAAAACATTGATGGCTATGCCATGGATGATGATGTTTCCGATGAAACTGACAAGCCAGTGAAAGACATGGCGAAAAATGTGAGTGCTTGGAAATCTCGCTGGAACATTCGCCAATTCCAATTCTTTGGTGGTGCTCCGGTTACGACTTACCGTGAATTACGCCGCTTTGCCAGTCAAAACAAAAAAGCCTTTATGGAATACCTCTTCATGCAAGAGCGTAGTGACCTGCTTACCATCTACTCGATGCTGCAACGTGAACTCGTTGGTCCTATTAAGCCAAGCAAGCTAATCACTAATGAAGAACTGTTAAAAGTAATTGGTGATAACTACCAATCGCGAATCAATAGCGATGATTCAAGCATCGTGGACACGTTAATCGCTGCAGATAATGGCAATTGGCAAGGCTACATCATGGGGCAAGGTGGACCATTCGTTAAGCGTGACGACTTGCTGATCAGAAACACCTATCAAGAGTTACCGTTTGCTTCACCCCACGGCGAAACTGTTAGCAAAATTGAAGGCTTTGATGCCGCAGGTATGGTCGTTAAAACTCGCACTAAGAACTGGCAGATACTGCCTACGTCAACGTTAGACGCCCAACGTGAAGCGGGGGCTCTTGCTCTTTCTGGAGCCTCTGGCTCCTCTCGGAGTTCTGTCAATAACTGTACGCAACCTCAGAAAGTACAGGTTAGCGATCAGCTTAAGCGATTATTAGAACCTTATTCAATGAGAGGTGGTTTACCGCCAAATATTGATGATTCGGCATTAATCGCGCTGCAAAAAGGCAGTTCAATACGAATAGATGATGAAACGAGTATAAGAATCCGCCCTGCGGAGCACTTCCCATGCGGTACGGTTCGCCCGGCCCAACTTGTTGAAGAGTACAAAACGAAAGAAGATTTAAGTTGGTTAGAAGAATTTGAGGCTAAACCCCCAGAACCTTTAACCGGAGAAGATAAAGACCACGAATACCAACAGCCAGATTTGTCTCACTTCACCGAAGTGGATGATTGGCCGTTAGTGTAGTGGCTTATTAAGTTTCGATGATTATGAATGACTAAGTTTTTGAGAGTGTTGTACGATTTTTAGATGAAACGAATGCAACATTTTTTAGTTGTCCGGCTTGTGAAATTAACAACCCAGTCAGAACATAGCTTCAACCATAACGAACGTTTTTCTAAAAAATAGGCTCAAATTCAATGGTTGACTCAAATCTAAACTTTGGCACTATTTCTTCACCCTCTGTCTCCCTTCTTACTTTTTAATTAAGCAGAGCTACGTTCTATCACTGCTTCCTAATTCAGCAAGTTTTTAAAGTTAATGAATTTGTGACTTAAGTCACACTTCTCAGGGCTTGCGGGATTTCTAACCTGTCGTAGGTTATTAGATATCAAAGGTAATTACCTTGATTTAGGAAACTTTGGATACCAAAGCATGCTGATACGAAACGAAGAAGCAGGAGAGCACCATGTCAAATCCATACAGTAAAACAACTTACCAATACATTGCAGATCTTGAATTAGAGGAATTGGATAAAGCCCAATCTTTAGAGGAGATGCTCGCAATTACCAATCACTTTAGAACTATGCGTGATGCAGTTTACCAACGAGAATTTGAGTCATTTTATACGGCAGCGTAATTGATTATTTGCTGGTAACGGCGGTGGTCGTATGCTGTTAAGTGCGAACTGACAGCATTGCGAATTACAAAAACCTTAAATAGCTCTCACAGCTAAAAATGCACACTGGAATGCTGTATATATATACAGTATATTCCATTGTGTGATTTGTAAGGATATTGATATGTCTAAAGAAAAACAGTTATTTCAATTAGCACTGGAAGTTATTATTGATGGTGTGGCAGTTAGCACTGCTGAAGAGGGTAGTCAGGAAGCGGGGAGGGTGTTACTTGAAGGGTTGCTGATCAAATACGGGCATTTGATAGACGCCGAAAAAGAAAAAGCCATCCACTCTATTATTGGGATGGCTGATGAAACAGAAAGCCCTGCGTTTGAGCTATAACATTGAAAGTTGTTGGTGTAAGTCTTTTCTGTGCTCTGGTGTTAAAGCTTTCACCATATTAAACGCAAGCTGAGTTGCTGTTTTAGCACTAGGGCTAAGTGTATGGCTGTATGATAAATTCATTACGAAAGTATGACCGCACTCTGGGTCGCTACATGAACAATATAAATCCGCGCAATCATTGCTTAGGCGGTTAGTCTTGGTAATTATTGAGCGTTCGCCGCATCCGCAAAAAATACGACGGCCAGATAAGCTTGGTTTACTGGCTGCTCCCATTCCTAAATGAATTTTTGAATGTTTTAAAGAATGTTTATACCCAATTACACTTACAAACGTGTGACCACAATCTGGGTTTGAACATGAACAAGATAATTCCGCGCAATTTGCATCCGCTGCTTTGCTTCTGCTAATAATCGCGCGTTCACCGCATTTGCAATAAACTCGCATACTTAACCTAACTTGCTGACTGACCTTGATATAGTAGGTCAAACACTGTGCTTTTGTACAGTTGTAATGCTGGTGGTATCAGGGTGGAAGTCCAAAGAGCGGAAGGTAAATATTGTGATTTTTATGTAATGCTAGGGAAGTTTATTGGCGTTGGATGAGATTCAAAAAGCGCGGTAAATATACCGCGCTCAAATTGATGAAGTTTGATTAGTACTTACGCCAAAGCTTTCTCTTCGGCTTTTTTGTTTCTAAGGCATGATCTAGTTGCAGCCGGAGCCTTTGGTGTTGTTGTGTCCGCAATGAATTGCTCTAGTGTACTTACACCTAGTTGCAAGTTTGCAAGCTGACGAGCAACTGTTCTTGTGAACGTAACAGTGGTGAACTTGAACTTGGCACCCATTGTTTGAGTTTCTTGTTGGAATACATCAGCTGGTGCACTTTTACCAGAATTTACGCTGTAGACCATTTTCATCCACGAATAAGCAATAGAATAAAATACATCTTTTCCTGCTGACTCGGTTGTAACTTCGCCTTGAGAAAACACTGTAGCCGTATTTTCAGTATTTGATTGGCTAGTGCAGGCAATAGCTAAATCAGTAAGTGAATCTTGAATTTTATCGAGTTCACCATCGAAGATACTTTTGAGGGCGGAAGATGCTTTCTTAATTAAACTAGAATAATCTTTTGATTCGTAATGTAGAGTTTTAGTTTGGGTATCGACTATTTCAAACAGTTTAATGCTTGCGAGGATTTCAGTATAACGAGAGAAACCCTCGGCACTTTCTTTGGTGTCCCCACTTAATGGGTTCCATCCAGCTTCTGAGCGGGCTGCATTGAGTAATGTTGATACAGCAGCACTTGGGTGTGCTAAAAATGCGTCCGCGAGTTCGTCTATTTCAGCCTCGGAAGGAGCAGAAATAGCCTGAAATTTTTTCACAGCATCGGAGCCTGCTTGTACATTTTTTGAAGAGTCAGTTGAGGTATTCGGTTGTGTACTTCCGCCAGGAATAAATTGTTTGTGATCTTGGTTGAGGAAAGCACTTAAACTTTCAGTAGACGCCAAAAACGTTGCGTGGTGAATGTAGCTAGGGTGGTTTGCTGCATAACGGTTGAGAGTGTTTTCAGATAGAAGCCCTAAAGCTTGTAGTGAGTTTTTCATGTTCATTTCCTTATGTACGATATTAGTTTTTAGGTGGAGTAAAGCAATTTGACAGGTTGTTAATTGCTATTGGTGTGAATGTATTAGGGTTATATGCGGACTGGACAAGATTGTTAGTACTTGAATTCGATATGACCCAGTTATTGGTGGCTTTTGCTTGTGTTATTTGGTTTCTGGAGTTTAAAAGTTTGGGATTAGCCAACAGCGCGCCAGCGTTGCAGTAATTGGTAATGTAAGCCTGTTCATTTAGGTCAGTTTCAAGCGCTGTCCAACCATTTGCATTATTACTAACTTCGATGTTGTAGACCCATATCGCGTTTGGACCAGCATTGGTTTGTGCTGCAATAAATTTAGCTTCAGATAAATGAGCATTAACCCGGCTGATAACCATTTGATCTATAGTTTTATTTTGTTGTCTCGCTTGTCCTACATAGAAAGGGGCATTCATGACGGGATTGTTATTTATCTGCAGATGCATGATGTAAATTGCGGCATCTACTCTATTGGGGGAATCTAAAGTGTCTGCAGCGCTAAATAGGGGAAATAAAAGTAACGCTGCAACCAATTGAAGTTTTGCTTTTTTCATTATTAATTCACCATTGTTGAGATGAATTAATAGTATTTCAAAGCGTGAATTTTATTATTACACCCTATTACACGGTCTCATTCGGCGCTGACTCTTGTAAGGAGATCAAACTGTAAGTGAAGGTTTTTTGATATGTCTGGGTCATTGTTTACTTCATCCATTATCAGTTCACAAACTGGGATTATTTCATCTTTGGCGTATTCTCTGCCCACTTTTTCAGGGTCGGGAAACGTGGCACCAGGTTGAGGCATCATGCCACCTTTACCTGCAGGGAATCGGTGCCCTACAAGAATGTCTTGGGCGGTAATATTTTTGATTCGCTCAAATTCATCCTTAGTGGCAATGTCACCCACTGGGATTAATTGAATTCCTTTCTCTTTGCCATTCGGGATGTTCACAAACATGCTGCGGAAATTGCCCACGCCTTTCGAGCTGGCAATAGTTTCCTTCATTTTCTTTTCGTCATCTTCACTTAGGTTCGGGTCTGATGCGTAAAAGATAAAGCCCATGTGTGCACCGTTCTTGTAGTAACGGCGACGAAATAGAGTGGCATCTTTGTTCAGTAAGCTGCTCTGAATACTGCCTAAGTAATCGGGTAACCCATAAACTTGTTGCTGTGGGTCGTATTGAGGTAGAAAGATTACATCTTCTTTGCGGTATTCCCGTTGTTGGTTATCGCGTTCTAGAATGATGAAGTTGCCATTTTTCCGCTTGCGCAGATACATTCCAGGTAACGGGTGTAAACGGACAACACGTTTAAAGCCATCTCGGATTTTTAAGAACCCCGCATGACCAAACGTGAAGTAATCTCGACAAAATGCTTGAACATGTCGACGGCGAATTGCGCCACCTTGCTTAAATCTCCCTGCAACGTAGTTGGCCCGAGCGATTAGCAAAGAACCATGGTATGAATTTGCTCTGGCAACATCGGCTAATCCAGATGGTGAAATGGGCGGTTCCCAATAGTTGTCGGTGTCGTTGTAAAACAAATCTGAGTAAGAAGTCATCCAACTATTCGAGTCGATGGCTTCCGGTGCCGAGTCGATGTGATAAACCGACTCTGGTGCTTGTTCTTCTTGTGTGACTAACGTTTCTATTTGCTCGGTCATGCTGCGGTTGCCCAAGTTGATTTAGTTGGTGTTGAGTGGTCTAACGGCTCATTAATAATGGCGTGAGAGATAGCCCAAAATGCATCGGCGTGTCCGGTGGTTTGGCTACGCTCTGCTTTGAATGTCATAGCGTTACCACTAGCCGTTGGTACTCGCTTAATCGCCATAAATGCCATGGCAATGTCTTTGTGTTCGGCATCAAACTGAAGTCGTTTGGCTTCTACAATGTCGATCATCTTGAGCACTAAGCGGTTTTTGTTTTCATTGCTGTAGTGGATAGGGTGAGCTTCTCGCGGGTATTTTTTAGATATCAAATCCCAAACACCGCCACCAATGCCCGTGGTATCAACACCAATGTAGGAAACTTTGTAACGCTGAAATACTTTGTCGATTTCAGATACGTGGTATTGGAAGTTGAGCCCTTTCCAATAGTGCTTTTCTAGCACTCGGAATTTTTCACCTGCAACGGCTGGTGGGGCGACGACCACCAAACACGCATTGTCTCGGGTTCGGCTTGGGTCATAACCTAACCAAACCTCTCGGCGGGCAAAGGGTTGTTTGTTCTTCGGTTTAAAGTCTTGCCAGTGTTCAGCATCCACCATGCCTTTTTCAAGGTCTGAGAATTTAAATACAGAAAGCGAACCATCAACGAACATGCACATAAACAGGTTGTTAAAGTCGTCTTGGCTGTATTCTTCGCGCAGTTCTTCAATATCGAATAGGTTACAACCACCGTTGGCGGCATCTTCGATGGTGACAACATAGCGCCACTGTTTATCGTCACAGAGTCGACCACCATCGCGAAATTCTGCAAAGGTTGGGAATTCTAGTTTCTCCCGAGACTCTTTGCCTTTGCGCCATGAGTCGCCCGTCCAAAATGGATAAGCCTGGTGCATTTTGGAAGATGGGGTAGAAAAGTAGGTTTTACGCCACTTCTTATGTGTTGCCATTGCTGAAGCAAGTTTGTTTAGTTCATCAAACTTGGGTATCCAGAAATATTCATCGACATAAACATGACCGTGATAACTCTGGGCGGTTTTACTGTTGGTTGATAAAAAGCGTAGTTCGGCACCGTTAGAAAGAATGATCGGGTTACCAGTTAACTCGATGTCTAAAAACTCTTTACCAATGGCAATGATGTAGCTGCGGAAAACTTCGGCTTGAGCACGAGAAGCGGAAAGGAATATTTGGTTGTCGCCAGTCAGAATCGCATCTTCTAACGCTTCACCACTGAAATAATAAGTCGCACCAATTTGGCGTGATTTAAGAATATTGCGAATACGCTGTTTAATGTTGTTACGCATTACGTGCTGATACTCGAACAACGATTCATGCCAATCTACAAAGTCACCTTCATAAAGGTGTTCTATGTTGTTTTTGCCTTTACCTTTCTTTTTACTACCGCCATTACTGCCACGGTTTTGATTGGATGATTTGGAGTTGTTCCCCTTTGAGCTGCCTTGCGAAAGCATTCGTTCAGCTTTGGCTTTTGCATCAGCATGTGCTTTTAGCAACTTAACGTGATGGTCAATAAGCTTGTCCATTTCTTTAAGCTGCTGATCGCTTTTCTCGTCTTTATCTATTAACACAGCCAAACGGCGGTTAACCATTTCCTCAACTGAAAGTTCGTTCAACAACAAAGCCCAGCCGAATTTCTCCGCCCAGGTATAAATAATGCGGTCGCTATTCAAGTTAAGTTGCGACGCAATTTCCTTTGGAGGTACTCCGCGTAAATAAAGCTTTTTCGCGGCCTCTTTTATTTCATCTGAATATGCCATATCTGCATCATACGCCCCGAAAACTCGTAAATGACTAACCAAAATTCGGATGAATTCGGATATAGCCAAAATCCGAATTTCTAGGAATTGAAGTGGCTGAAAGCAGTCAGTCAAAGGCGTATTGTTTGCCGTACACAAGATTCATTTGACGTAATTTAATTGGGCAAACGACAAGCATGAGTAAAACCAGTGATTGGAAGATTGTTGCTACAGAAGGCGCAACCGTAGACGGTCGCCAGATTACAGCAGCATGGATTAAAGACATGGCATCGCTGTATTCGGCTTCTGAATACACAGCAATGATTTGGCCTGAACATGCCCGTTCTCATTGGAACGTGTTTGAAGGTAAAAACTGGGGTGTTGTCGAGAAACTCAAAGCTGAGAAAAAAGACGGCAAATTACGTTTGTTCGCCAAGATTACGCCAAACCAATATTTGTTAGATGCCAACCAAGATGGGCAGAAGCTATTTACATCTGTTGAACCGAACCCCGATTACAAGGGCGAAGGACGCTGTTACCTAATGGGCCTAGCTGTGACTGACTCCCCAGCTTCTACAGGAACAGATCGTCTTGAATTCTCTCGTAAACAAGGTGAAGTCACCAAGATTGAGTGTAGTGACCTTGAAGAATTAGATGTGTCTGAGTGCTTCACGACTAATCCTATTTCTAAGTTTTTCTCGGACTTGGCAAAGCATTTCCAAACTGGTGGGGAACTGCCAGCAATTACACCTGTAGAGCCTGAACCAGAGGACATTGACGTGACTCCTGAGCAACTAGAAGCGCTATTTGATAAAAAATTTGGCGCACTTAAAGGCGAACTCGTAGAAGAGTTTGGTTTGCAAAAACCAACGCCAGCACCGGAAGTTAAACCCGAAGGTGCAACAGTAGAGCAGTTCTCTGCGACGCTGGAAGAAAAGCTTCAACCACTTGTTGATCAAGTGACTGGCTTAGAACAGAAATTTAACGAGCTTTCGCAAGAAGTACCAGGTCAAGAGCCAGGTGACGCGGGTGCAAGTGACAAAATGGAAGGGGTATTTTAATGCTAAATGCTGTTTCAACTAAGTATCTGGCTGAATTTAGCCTTTCAGTAGCACAAGCTGCAGGGCTAGAAGTTCCTTACGGTACTTTCAATATTACACCGCCAATGGAAACGGCACTTCGCCAAGCGATTCTAGAGTCGCACGAATTCCTTGGGATGATCTCATTGCTGCCCGTACAGCAAATTAAAGGTCAAGTAGTTGATGTTGGTAATGATGGTCTTTCCACTGGTCGAACGTCATCAGGCCGCTTTAGCCGAGAAATGGGACAAAGTGGTAACACCTACGAGTTGACGAAAACCGATTCTGGTGCACACCTTTTGTGGGAAACCATGACGCAATGGGCTAACTCAGGCAAAAAAGGCGAATGGCTAAAACTAATGCTTAATGCGATTTCTCGCATCTTTGCTTTAGATATTTTACGTGTTGGTTTTAACGGTACTTCAATCGCTACACCAACTGACCCAGATGCAAACCCACTAGGTCAAGATGTTAACAAAGGTTGGTTGACCATTGTTAAAGAGAAGAAAGCAAGCCAGGTATTAGCATCTGCGAAGCTTGATTCAACAGGCGCTACGGCTGATTCATATAAGAACTTAGATTCGTTGGCGCAAGACCTCATCAATACAACTATTGCGCCAGAGCATCGCCAAGACCCTGATCTTGTCGTGTTGGTTGGTTCGGATTTGGTAGCTGCAGAACAACACCGATTGCTTGAAGCGGCTAATTCACCAACAGAGCACAAAGCCGCTCAAGCACTAGCGAAAACCATCGCAGGTAAAAAGGCTTATACACCACCGTTTTTCCCTGCTGATCAGATTTGGATTACGAACACCAAGAACCTTCAAGTTCTAACGCAAGCCAATACCCAGCAACGCCGCCAGAAAAACAACGATGACGAACTACGATTCGAATCTAACCATATTCGTATGGAAGGTTACGCAGTGGGCAACCTTAAAAAGTTTGCTGCTATTGAATCTGTCACTGTTGTTTGATCCTGCACCAGTAGATTTATGGAGTGAATAATGGTTAGCCCATTAGCAAAACAGCGGAAGCAATTACTTGAAATGCAAGCTAACCAATCTGCGCCAGAAGTTACTTCTGGTGTGGACACCAATAGCTTGCACATCAAGCTGATTGATTTCGAAGAAGACCGCAAGTATTTACGCTCTTTCAATGCGATTGCTGATCGTGTCGAGCATAAGCGCAATGTCTTAGTCCCGAAATACAAACCGTATGTTCAAAACTACTTAGAAAGTGGTGAGCAGTTCGAAAACCCAATTTTCAGTAATTTACTGATTTGGTTATTCGATATTAAAGAAATCGATACTGCAATTGAGTGGTGCTTAAAGGCAATTGAACTCGACTTGCCACCACCTGAAGGTTTCCGCCGTGATTGGCCGACTATCTGTGCAGATGAAGTGTTCACATGGGTCGAACGTGAATCAGAACGTGGCAACTCAATTGAACCTTATTTTTCAAAGGTGTTTGAGAAATTAGAGAAAGAGTGGCGTTTACACGAGAAGGTTCACGCCAAGTGGTACAAGTTCGCAGGTTTATACCTGATTCGAAATGAAGAAGGTCAACCGCAAGCGACAGCAATCGGCAATTTGGAAACGTTGGAAAAGGCTTTGGCTCTGCTTCAACACGCTCACAATAAGCACCCGAAAGTGGGTGTGGGTACCCAAGTAAAGAAAATCGAACAACGCATTCGTGCCATTAAAGATGGCAAGAATCTTTAGTCAGTAACGACTAAAACAAAGACTCCTACGCCACCGCGCCTCGGCTGGCAAGAGTGCAATAGCAAACGCTCATTGTGACTCGTTGACCCAGTGGCTAGAGGCGCACCTATTTCGTAATTGAAAAGCAAGGAATCGAAATGAGCTTTGGTGGAAAAGTTAACAGCGCATCAAATACCGCCTTACTAGGTGAAGGTTGGCCGGATTTCTCAACCGATGAATTTCGTCAATTGCGCCGTATTCCCCACACCTTTGATAACGATTCTATGGCTGCAGCCGTAAGCATTGCTGCTTTGAATATTCAGCAGCGACTTGAAAGCCTGTTGGTCGATGGCAACCCGCCAGTGCTAGGTGCAGCAAAAACAGCCGTTTATAAACGCGCGGTTTATGGTTTGGCTCATGCTGACCTATTAAAAGAATTCGCCACGCAAGACCGCCGAAAAGAAGGCGAAAGTGTCGCAACAGATGAACCAGAACAAGAGGCACGTTTCACCACCCAAAGTAATAAAGATGTGCGTTTGTTACTTGGTCGTAGTGCCAATGGGATTAGTTCGATATGAGCGAAACGGTTTACAACAAAACCAAGCTTGAGCACTTAACGGATTACATCGTTAGCCACCTAAACAGCAATGTATTGGATAACAAAATTGATGCTTGGCAAGAGAACGGCTCAATTGTGCCAAGTGGTGAAGACCGTGGAAATAATGGCTATATCGCGTGTTACTGGAAGTACAACGCGGTGATTTCGGTTGAGGAATTTCCTCACCAGTTATTAGACCCGCGTTGTTTATTGGCACTGGTTGCTTGTTGGTTAAGTGACCATGAAGAAGACCGAAACGAACAAGAACTTGAAGACCCAACGCTTTCAGTTGATGTGATCAGCAGTGAAGTGGCTGATGTTGGAATAGAGCTTGAGTTGATGGAACCCATTGAGCTAGTGCCAGACCCAGAAGCGGGAATGATTACTTGGCGTGGCATCAAATACCGAGTTCAAGCCGTAGAGATTTACACCGCAGAAGAAGCGGAGTTGGTGAATGAAACCGACGGTTAGCGTTAATAAAAGGGATGTGCTCAACATGCAAGAAAAGCTTGCCATGTTAGCCCTTCCACCCAAAAAACGAATTTGGATTCTTAAAACATTAGGTCGTTGGGAAACCGCCAATACTCGCAAACGAATCAGGCAGCAAAAGGATGTTAGTGGGCAAGCATTAGCACCCAGAAAAGGGAAGAAGCGCGGCAAAGTGATGCGCCGTATGGCGAAAGGGTTAACCCCTTATGTAAGAAACGCCAACATGCTCGACCTAACTTGGAACAATAAGCTCACCGCAAAAATTGCAGCAAGGCATCACCTTGGTCAAAAGCAAAAAATGACCAAGCGGCAAATGCAAAAGCGGTGGGGAACACCTAACTATTCAGCGCCTTGTTCAAAAGGGCAAGCGAGAAAGCTAAGGGAACTCGGTTACACAGTCGCGAGAAAAAGCGGTAAAGGGCGGAAAAAGCCAAGCCTGCGCTTATTAATGGAAACCGTAACCCATGGTCAAGCGGGGCAAATTATCCGAGAACTGAGTAATCAGCCCAGTATGTCCGCTTGGGATATCCCATTAGCAGAACGCCAGATATTAGGCAGTAAAGAACGCGAAGTCACCCGCCAGCTCATACAAATACTTGAGAAGGCTAAGAAGCGAACATAAGCGAGGAAACAACCAATGGCAACCGGAAAGGTAGAGGTCAACAACCTCAATTTAGGGCAAGGCGGGATTCCAGAAATTGAACGCCACCTGATCTACATCGGGCGCACCGATAAAGCCGAACTGCAAGGCAAGGTTACACGTGTAAACAACATGACCAACCTTGATGAAGTGGTGGCAGATGATGCGCTAGGCGCAAACGTCAAAGCGGCGCAGCTAAATGGCAAACAAAACTGGACGGCTGGCATTTTCGGTTTAGCGGCGGATGCCACTTGGCAAGAAGCCGTAGACATTGCCAACCGTACTGACTCGTTTGAAGGCGTTTGTATTGTTGATGCTGTGACAGACAAAGCCGAATTCACTGCGATGCAAGATAAAGCAACAGAGCTTACGAGCAAACTTGGCCGCTGGGTATTTTTCCTTGTTGCTTGTGCTGGCATTGATGCCGGTGTTGATGGAGAGAGTGGTCAAACGTGGTCGGATTATGAAACCGCCATGCTAGCTCTAGTGAAAGATGTGTCTGCCAATATGGTGACACCAGTGCCACAGCTTAACGGCAATAACGTGGGTGTGCTTGGTGGTCGCTTATGTGACCGCGCAGTGACGGTAGCTGATAGCCCAATGCGAGTGGCGACGGGTAGCCTATTAGGTCTTGGTGAAATGCCAGTGGATAGCGCAGGCAACCCACTGGAAATGAGCACCATTTCAGCGTTAGCCGATGCACGTTATTCACTTCCGCAATGGTATGCGGATATGGAAGGCATTTACTGGACAGACGCGACCACGCTTGAAGCCAAAGGCGGAGATTATCAATACCTTGAATACGTTCGCCCTGTTCACAAACTTAACCGTCGTGTGCGCATTAAAGCGATTCGCCGCGTTGCCGACCGAATCCTAAACTCGACACCGCCAAGCATTGAACTCAACCGTACTTACTTCAGCAAAGACATGCGTGATATGTCGAAAACCACCGAGATAGGTGGCATTCCGTTCCCTGGTGAAATCATGGCACCACGCGATGAAGACGTGTCGATTCAGTGGATAACCAAGACCAAAGTCAACATTGGCTTAATGGTTCGCCCTCATAACTGCCCGAAACACATTGTTGTGAACATTGGGCTTGACCTATCTAACCCTGCAGATGCGGAGGCGTAACCAATGAGTACGCGTATTTCTGGCAAGAACATGCACTTTGCAATGGGCGACTACAAGCTAAAAGCGCAAAAAGTCAGCCTGTCTATTACGGATAATTCTGCCGTCAATAAAACCTCTGGTGTGCCCGATGGTTATGTCGATGGTGATGTAGAAGCAAGTGGTGAAATGGAACTCACCACGCAGCAGTTCAACCAATTGAGCAAAGCAGCAAAACAAGCCGGTTCATGGCGCGGCATGCCAGCTTTCGATGCGATGTTCTACGGCAAGATTGATAAAGACGAGCTGAAAATTGAAGCCTTCGGTTGTCGTATCAAAATCTCTGATTTGCTCGATGCCGATTCAAATGGTGGTAGCGCATTAGTTCATAAGCTGCCGTTCGAAGTGACAAGCCCTGACTTTGTGAATATCAACGGCGTTCCTTACTTGCGCCCAGATGAAACCGAAGACTTGGTTCAGTAACTTTTGCTCAATAGATAGGGGACATGATGTCTGATGTTATCGACCATGCCAGTGGCCTTGAAACCCAATTCACAGAAGTGGCGCTTGCCAACCACCTGGCAAGGGCTAAGCAAAATGAACAACGGAAAAGCGCACAAGAATGCGGCGAGTGTGGCGACCCAATACCTGAAGAACGCCGCCAGCAAGTAACAGGATGCCAATACTGCACCCAATGCCAAAGTGACTTGGAGAAAATGAAGCGATGAAACATTACTTGATGAAACGCCGTTACTTTGAACATGGCACTTATTCGTATCTCTATCGCCCTGATGGTTCAAAAGTATGTTGCATGGTTGAACGTCCAATGCTCAACAACAAGCCAAGTGAATCTTGCATTGTTGAAGGCACTTACGACCTTTTACCACATGAATCACCCCGTTTTGGCAACTGTTACGCAGTAGAAGAGCCAATGTTAGGCGTAACCCGTCACGGACCAAGTCTTCGAACACATGTGCTGATTCATAAGGCAAATAAGCCGAGTGATCTGCAAGGGTGTCTAGCGCCAGGTGTTGACTTTGGTTTCGTAGGTAATGAATGGGCTGTTATGAATTCTGGTCATGCTTTCAAAGCGTTGATGGCAGAGCTTAATGGCGAAACGGCAAAACTCACTATTTTAAAGGATTAATACTATGGGATTCCTCACTGGAATTATTGGCAAAACCTTACTGGAAGTACTGAAAGGTCTGTTCTTTCAAATCGGCTGGAAAATCATTCTTGAACGCTTTGCTACTCGCTTGGTGGTTTGGGGCTTAGAGACTTTAAAAGGTCTGAGCACAAATGATGTTCTTCAAAATACGGTTGACGATGTTATTGCATCACTTCAAGGCAAACGCTTGAAGGAAATTCCTCAGAAGGAATAGCGATGGACCCGACTTGGTTATCTGCACTGGTTGCCCTTGCCACTTTGTTGGTGATGTTAACCGGAGCACTGATCGGCAAGCTGTTTTCTCTCTCGAAAGAGCTTGCCGACTATAAAACCCATGTAGCAGAAAGCTACGCAACCAAAGAAGAAGTGAAAGATGGTTTCGAACGATTAGAGCGTCAATTAGAAACCGGACTCACCCGAATTTACGAATCATTGAAGCGAGAAGCAGCATGACAAAAGCAATTATCTTAACCGTTGGCGCAGTTGACCTTGAATTCAACCCAACGCCAGCCGAATACGACGATGCGCAAAACACCACCATGCAAGGTGATGTCAGTAGCGCCGCCCATAACTTCTTAATGAGCTGTGTGACCGAAGGTTCAAAAGACGCACTGCGTGAAATTACCCAAGATAACGCAGGTGCCGCCACGCAGATTTATGGCGCAGTACTAAAAGAGTACACACCTAAGCTGTCTATCTCAGTAAAAAAATAGATGCGCTTGTCGCGGCAGTAGATAGCAGCGACAGGCAAAAAATGTATGCGTGGCGACGAAAGTGGTTACCCCATGAACCAGATACTGACCAAAACCTGGCTTATGCCATTTGGATAGAGAAAGACCACTGGGAAAACCTGCAAGCCGTTACGGCTAACGGTGTCGCCAAAGCCTTTAGTGGTTAGCCGCTAAGTATGAATCAGCACCCTAAATAGAGAATGCTTGATGCTACCCGATTCACTCAAATTTCAAGTTGGATTGATTGACCAGATTTCGAAACCTCTGGGCAATATTCAACGACAAATGACCGATGTCACCAACACTTATCGCCAAGGTACACAAACCATGGTGACGGGTGCGGCTGGCATGGTGGGTGCTGGTTTTGCTCTGCAAAAAGCCTTGATGCCAGCTATTGAAATGGACAGAGCATTGGGTGAAGTGAAATCGCTAGGCGTGGCGGATGAACAGTTGCAACAACTAAGCGATACCGCACTTGAATTTGCAGTGGATTACGGGAAGTCAGCCTCAGATTTTGTAGCGGCTTCTTATGATATCCAATCGGCTATTTCAGGCTTAGGCGGTAATGAGCTTTCTGAGTTTACCCGCGCGTCGGGTGTGCTTGCTGCCGCCACTAAAGCGGATACGTCAACCATTACCAATTATGTTGGCACCATGTACGGCATTTTCCAAAGTTCAGCCAACCAAATGGGTAAGGCGGATTGGGTGAATATGTTGGGTGGTCAAACTGCAAGAGCAGTGCAAATGTTTAAGACCACAGGTGATGGGATGTCTTCGGCATTCACTTCTGTAGGGGCTGCGGCTACCTCTGTGGGTGTGGGTATGACGGAACAAATGGCGATTCTGGGTACCTTGCAATCCACCATGAGTGGCAGTGAAGCCGGTACCAAATATCGCGCGTTCTTAGCGGTACCGCCAAAGCACAAGAAGCCTTGAATATGCAGTTTACTGATGCCCAAGGTCAAATGCTGCCAATGGTCGATATCTTGAACCAAATTAAAGGGCGTTACGGTGAAACCATATCCGTGGCGGAAGCGGCAGAATTGAGCAAGGCGTTTGGCACACAAGAAGCCACCGCCATGATCCAACTGTTGATGCAAAACACGGATGGGCTTGCTAGCTCAATTAATGAACTAGGAAAAGTTCAAGGGCTCGATGTAGCTGAAAAAATGGCTGGTGCAATGACCGACCAATGGGAACGGCTAGAACAAGGCATATTTGCCATAAGCGCGGCATTTGGTGCGGTTCTTTTACCTGCCATCTTGCCAGTGGTGGGCGGTATGGCGGATGGCGCGACCACTCTGATTGAATGGACTCAACTTTTTCCTGAGGTCACTAAATACATTGGTTTTGCTGCCGTCGCCATTTTAGGCGCAGTCGCGGCAGGTGGTGCCTTTACTCTCATGATGGGCATAAGCAAACAAGTCATGGCGACTTATATGATCACCATGAAGCTGTTTGCAGGGGTGAACTTCTTACTCACCAAAGGCATGGGCGCACTGCGTGTGGCAATGCTTGCTGCCAATATTGCGATAGCCGCCAACCCAATCATTTTGATTGTGGGCGCAGTGATTGCCGCCGTCGCCGCTGTCGGTGCACTGATTTATTACTGGGATGATCTGAAAGCTTCGTTTGGCGACACAACCTGGTTCCAAGTCTTAGAAGGCGCCATCACATTAATCACCATGCCATTTAGAGCCATGTTTGAGTTCATCAAAGCAGGTTGGCAATGGGTGATGAGTGGCTTT
Source organism: Vibrio sp. 99-70-13A1 (assembly GCF_013114625.1). Classification (GTDB taxonomy): domain Bacteria; phylum Pseudomonadota; class Gammaproteobacteria; order Enterobacterales; family Vibrionaceae; genus Vibrio. Next base: position 165,156 of record NZ_VTXD01000001.1, on the reverse strand, counting down.
ACCGATACCAGTGGTTTTGCCTTCATTGGGCAAATGGCGGACTCGATGCGCAACATCTTTGGCAGTGTATTCAGTTGGTTCACCGATAAGTTAGCGGGTATTTGGGAAACCATGAAAGGGCTAGTGGATTGGCTACCCGGTTTTGGCAGTGAAGAGGAAACCGCACCAGTGAGTTCAAAGGCTGTGAAAAGTGCCACACCTTACGCACAAATTCAGCCAGGTGGCGCCGCGAAAAGCATTGCGAATCATCAAACCAGTTCAACCAATTATGGTGGCGTAAGTATGTATGTGCAGCAAATGAATAACCCGCAAGACATGGCGAGTGAACTAGAAATGGCGGCAGGCTAATGGGTAATTTCAAATACCAAGACTTACTGATTGAAAACGGCGATGTAGTGCTCGATGCCGGTCGTAACCCTGTGTTGATTCAAGACCGAGCCGTGATCGCCCAAGACATTAAACACGCCATCATTGAAAGCAATTTAGCGGTTGAACTTATTGCAGAGCGCAGCCCATCAAAGAAAGCGGACATTCGAACCAAGCTGGAATTATTGGTGGAAGAAGACGTTCGCCTAGTACCAGGCACAGTGCAATTAGAAGAGCCAACAGAAGGCACGATTTACGTGCTCGCCACGACAGCAGAGTTTGGTGATTTAGCAAAGGGTGATGTCACCATGGAGATAAACAATGTCTGATATTCCAAAGCCAGATTATACCGAGCTGGTTAAGCAATCCGGTATTCCTACCGATGCCGTCAGTTGGAAAAAAGTGCTGAAAGAAGAAATGGAAAAGGAAGACTGCATTATCTCTAACGATTCGCTTTTCTCTCCGTTCTGGCGCTTGATTGAATCGGCAGTGGTCAATGTCACCTTGTGGCTCATCACGACTCTATTGGTGGGTTACGTTCTGCCCAACATGTTTGTGGCAACCGCTGTCGACCAATGGTTAGACCTACTGGCTTGGCAATGCAAGCTGACTCGTAAAGAAGCCACCAAAGCCGCTGGGCTTATCGCGTTTCAACGTGCTGCCGTGAAAGGACCCGCGTTAGTCATTCCCCAAAATACATGGATTCAGACTGAAGTCATTAACGGCAATATTTACCGCGTTCGTGTGCGGGCTGATACCACGCTGCCAGAAAACGAAACCACGGTTATGGTCGATGTTGAAGCTGAAAGTGAAGGTGCAGCCTATAACCTTGGCGAAGGTTACTACCATATTTTGCCGACTGCGATACCAGGCATTGCAGCCGCAACCAACCCAGCCGAATGGCTAACCGCTGCAGGCGCAGACAAAGAAAGCAACGATGAACTTCGCTTACGTATCCGTAACCAATGGAGCGCGGTGGCGAAATGGCACATTGATGCGGCTTACCGTTCATTGCTGACCAGTCGCGCAGGCATTAACGACGATAACGTGTATTTCGAGCATAACGCGCCACGTGGGCCTGGTACTGCGAACGCGTACATTCTGCTTGATACGGGTGAGCCTTCACCTGAAATGCTCAGCGACTTGAACACCTACATTCGTAATCAAGGGCAACACGGTCATGGTGATGATCTGCAGGTGATGGCGATGCCAGAAACACAGAGCAATATTGTTTGTCATGTGTGGCCGCAACGCTCATTAACGATGGATGAAAGAACAGAGCTTAAAGCCGCAGTAGAGAAGTTCATTGGCGCGGCATTTCGTGAGAATACCGATTATTCGCCAACCGTGACCAATCCAGTGTTGCGCTTTAGCTTCTCCAAATTAGGGCAAGAGCTACATGGGCAGTTTTCACAGATTGAATCACTCGAATTTGAGAATGCCGACATCATTAACAACCTAACGGTGCCTCGCATTCAGACGTTGGAGGTATCCATTGAAAATACCTGAGATAAACCTTCGTTATTGGATGGGTAGAGGTGAACTCGCCAAGTTTGCCCGAGCCATGCGTAATTATTGGGAACATGTAAAAGCCGCATTTGAAATGCCGCTGCAACAGCATGATCCGCTGACCGCGCCTATTGCTTTGGTCAATATTCTGGCTTGGCAACGTGGAGTAGAAAAGCTCGGACAAGAGCCCGAAGACTTGTTTCGAATCCGTGTGGCGCATGCTTACGGGTTTTCTCGTGATGCGGGTTCGGTGTCTGGGTGGGAAGAGATGTTTGAAAAGCTCGGCTATCCGCACATTGCCCAAGATGAAAGGCTAGTGAATGTCGATTGGGATGTAGTCAGCCTAAAGATTCGAGACGGTGACTTATCAGAAGTCCCACATTTATTGGATACCGTAGTTCGTCAATACGGGCGGACGTGCAGACGATATCAATATACGACTTATGTAGAAATTGATATGCCGTTGAAAACCCAAATTTTAGACGGCGCGTATGAGACGGCTGTTGCAGATTCGCCATTGGAAGCGAATTCATTTACGACAGTATTCAATTTAGATATGGATTTAGAGTGCGCGACAGCACAGTAAAGGTGGAAATAAATGACCAATGCGACGACACAAATATTAACAAAAGCTGGCAAAGAATTGATGGCTAAACTTGCGGCTGAAGAAAAAGAATTAAGAATAGACAAATTTATCTTTGCCGATGTACCAGACCGAGCAGATTTTCCTTTGGAAACTGATGCCACCCCTTCCCAATATGTGGTTCACGAGTCAGATGTACATGAACGAGGTCGAATTTCTACGGATATGGTCATCTATTCCACCACGCTCGCGAGTAACGTAGGTCCATTTTATTTTAACTGGCGCGGTCTTTACTGCAGTGAACACAACACTGTTATTGCGATCCATCATCCAGTTCGAACACCAAAAACGAAGGATGAACCAGGTGTCGCGGGAAATACATTAGTCCGGTCACAAGTGATTAAGTATGACAATATTTCGGGAATAACGAACATCACCGTTGATCCTAAAAGTTGGCAATATAATGCTACACCGCGGATGAACCAAATGGATGCGGATACTGCTCAAGCGATGGTTGACCAAAATGGCAATGATTGGTTTATTGAAGATGCTTTTTTGGTCACGCCTAAATCTACAGCATTCAATGTTAAGTCAGGTTCTGGCTATGTTTCTGGTCGACGTGTGGCCCTAGATTTTGAACGAACGTTACAAGTTCTTGAAAAGCCTTCATTCATATATGTTGACCTCTATAAAGATGGTTCACCAACTGGTGAATATCAAACACAGTTCGAGTTTGTTGTGACTTCAGAAGAGAAAGATGATTACAACGATGAGCAAGGTAAGCAGCACTTTGTTTGCAAAATAGCAAAGGTTCACGCTGATGGAACTGTTTCTGATTTAAGGCCTGCCCGAGAAAGTGCAGATAGAAAGTGGGTGGGGGAAAACTTCCGAGGTGTTGACGAAGCCATTGAAAGTAAATATCTACAAACAGGTGACCAAAACACGGATGATGTCATTGACACTACTCGTTCACACGCGATGGGTAGTGTTAAAAAAGTGAAGGCGTTTGCCGTTGGTGAAACGTCCTCATTGAGTAGCTTTTATTCATATCCACATTTCAATAATGAACTTTGGGTGGCGAGTTCAGATGTTAACAATAATGGCGCTTGGATCTCAGAGCTTACAGGTAACGAAGGCATCACCCTATCTTTACCTTTTGGGGTTGTTATAGGAGATTCTATTGCTGAAGGGCATCCTGAACTTCATGGGAGGCTTCATAACGAACTTGGGCAAGTCGACTTAGCACATGAGAATGAAAGTGGCCAATTAAGTTATGAATTTGGCGCAATAACAGGATTGTATTGGTATAACCATGGTATTGGCGGACAACAAACGGCTCAAATACTGGCTAGATGGAAGCGCGACGTTCTCGGGTTAGATTATGACCCTGGTGATGGGAAAGGAACTAGAACTTTACCTGGCAAGCCTGCGTTTGTTGTTGTTAATGTAGGAATAAATAACATCAGCTATGGTCATGGCATTGAGGGGGCGAAAACCGATTTAATCTCGATGGCGAAGTCTTGTTGTGAGAACGGGATATTAGCTGTATTCAATACACCGCCAGCTTATCGCACTTCAGATGAAGTTAAGCAGTCGCAAATACAAGAACTACGTTCATGGATGCAAACTGAATTAATTAGGTTTGGGGTGTGGGTGTTTGATGCGTGGGATTGGAGTCGTTTGCCTGATTTAGTTCAACCGAATCCCAGACTTATCAAAGACAGCGTTCATCCTTCTAAGGTTGGATATAAATCGATGGCTAGGGCCATTGTTGAAAGTACGGAAATTCCTTGGTGTTTAGATTCTTTGGTCGTCGATACTTCACTTGATCCGCAAATGATGCCAACAAAGTATGCGAGACCGTCAGAATATAAAGTTCAAGTAGGCTCTCAACGGATTAATGTTGATGCTAATTCGGAACAAGAAACGCAATCCATACCCTTAAATTTCTCTGTTAGCAATGAAAAAGAGTTATCGGTGTTCATTACTAAAGCTGAAGCTGTAACCGGTAATAACTGGAGTGGCTTGAGTGGCGCAGTATGGTGCTTTTCTAAGCTAAAAAGTGGCCAAGTTTCTAAGCGACAAGAGTTACCCGATGTCATAGGAGCGATGGCATCTGGAATCATTGTGAATGACGGAAATGGGTGGAAAGTTTTTGACCATGGTAAACCTTATGGGATAGAGAATATGGTTATTGAAGCGGGAGCATTATTATTGCGATTTAGTGCTCCTTGTCAGTCAATATCAGTTGCAACGATAGGAGTTGAAGAAACGATAGTCGCTGTAGGAGCTTTTGTTGCCGGTGATCCTCTGCGATGGCGTATCCATTTGAAAGATGAAAACGGCTTGTCAGTTAATGCAGAGTCTATTGTTAATACTTACATCAGTATTACAGCAAACTAATAGAGTAATACTAGTATGCTAACCCTAAACGGCACCCAACTCCCATTAAAGAACTTACGCATTAGCGTTCGTCAGCAATTGGCCGGACAAGACATGTCCGGTCAAACCTCGGCTACCGACCAAGCGGAAACAGGCAGCAAAGGTAAAATTCTGACCGTGAAAGGCGTGATCCCATTTACCAAGAAACAGCTATTAACCAACTTGTTCAGTTTGGCGGAAGCGCAAGAAAACGATGCCCGCCAAATCTATCGAATCAGTAACAAAACGGCAGAAGCCTTAAAAATACGCCAAGCCAAATTTCAAGGTTCCGTTCGCGCCGATGAGCAAGAGTCTCACAGGCAATGGAGTGTTTCATTTGAACTTATCGAGCATCTTTCGGTACCAGAACGAGTAGAGCAGCGCCAAGCGGACAAACCCGCCGCGCAGCAAAAAGTACAAGGTGTGAATACACCGGTTGAAGCTGGGCAAAGTGACGATGTGCCGCCAGGGACCGAAGTTGAGTTAACAGGATTTCAGAAAGTACTCAACGACAGCAAAAAGCTCTAACTAGTGGTGATTTATGAGTGCAAACAATCGATTCATTAGCCGCGTTTACCTTGGTAAAGATAAAGCCAAGATGAAAAGCCATAGAGTCGTCTTTGATAAAAATACGCCAGGTCGCTGCGAGCTGACTGTTGAAGGTAATCCAGAGCCCAATACCATCATCGCCGTAGACTTAGGTTGGGGCGATGATATTACCCGAGTCTTTTTGGGTTACATCGAAAGGGTGCAGCCTGCTGAAAAAGGTTGGTCTGCCGTATTTTGCCGAGAGCTATCAGCAATACTTTACAAGCCACTGAACATCATCATGCGTCACCCAACACTCATGCAGCTGCTAAGCGAAGTCACCAATAAAACAGGGCTTCAATTTGTGTTACCAGAAAAGGCTTACAGTAAAACTGCCATCCCTTGCTTTTACAGTGATGGCAATGGCTATCGAGTCATAGACGAGCTCGCCCAAGCGTTCAGCATTGAAGACTTGTTCTGGCAGCAACAAGGCAACGGGCAAATTTACGTAGGCAGTTGGCAAGATTCCCATTGGGCTGATAAGCCTATCACCATACCTAACGAACTCATGACCAACCACACGGCAAACAAATCAGTAAAGATACCGGCTATTCCAAGGCTCAAGCCAGGTGTTGTGGTGAATGGGCTTCGATTAGTCGGTGTCGAGTTTGAAGGAACGGAGGCAAAGCTCACATGGATGTAAATACTATCAAGCGCATCATCTTCCGTTTGTTCCCTGAATTCACAGGGCAGTGGCATTTGCCAAGATGGGGAAAAGTGGTCGCCTTGCCAGAACTCCCAGAAGAAGGGGACTTGTCTGATCGCTTTTATCCTCACTACGCGGTAGATGTTCAGCTACTTGATGAAAAGGGCATGGAATACGAAGACAAACCACCATTGCAGGCGGTACCACTTCCAGTGCCAGGTCTTGGTGATCACGCTGGTCGGTTAGAACCACCGGCTATTGGCAGTATTGTTGAGTTAGGGTTTATGTTCGGGCAACCAGACAAACCTTTTATTCGTTGCGTTCTTCCGCTTGGGTTCAAGTTACCAGGCATCAAAGAAGGTGAAAGCCGATACCAACAACGCAAAGGTGTTTACCAATTGGTAGACAAAGACGGGAACTTTGAACGTAAGACAGACCAAGCCGACAAGCTTGAATGCCTCACTCAACAAATCAAAGTACTGGAAAATCGAATTGCTGAAATTGATGGTAACCACAGTGAAACCGTCAAAGGCAACAAATCATCTACGGCAAAGAAAATCATTGAAGTAGCAGATCTCATTACAATGAATGGCGGGACAGGTGTATGTACAGGTGCATCCATTTGTCCGTTCACTGGAAAACCGCATGTAGACGTTTCAGCGACCGTCAAAGCAGGTAAGTAACATGGCATTAGAAGTCGATGCAACCAAGCAAGAATTGATTCAAGAGCTGCAAGCAAGAGGCTTTGTGACAGAAGGAGAGTTTTCACAGAACTCACCGTTGATGGAAGCAATAGCAGCAGCAATGGTTACAGTGATTAAGCGGGATGCAGAAGTCATCATAAACACTGGCAGCTCTAACGGGACCTATAAAGTAACGTAAACACCAACCATCTCACCAACAAGCGCCCACAACGGGCGCTTTTCTTATATCTAAAGCCAATGACATAGCTGCAGGCTAGCGCCACGGAAAGGAGCAACCACGTGACGGAATCCGCACTCATCCTCCCCACCTGCGACGTTTTCGATCTGGTTTTTTCGCAATTTTGATTTAGTGAAAAACTACGGGGTTATGGCAGGCACAGAACATGCGCTAAAGCCTTTTGCTATAAAGGCTTCGAGTGATACGAAAAGCCATTGAATAGGGCTTATATTGCGCCTAATAGAATTTCAATAATTGCGCTTTTTTTCGATAAATTGCAATAATGACGATCTGTAAGGATCTTAGTTGCTAATTTAAGTTGTTGATTTTAAACGTTACTAGGTGTTTTCTGTCAGGTTTTTAACGATCTAATGTATAAAATTAAAGATCTCTTTTTCAGGAGGTGAAGCCAGACAGGGCAAGGCTTTGACGCCAATCTGATAGTAATTATATTTTTTCAAAATTGTTCAAGGGATTCAGCGGTAAAAGTGGACGGGAAAGAAGGCAGAGCAATGGCAGAAAATAGGGGATTTACGTGGAAAAATGCTAGTGTTTATTCGTGTGTAAGAAATAGAGAAAATAACAATCTGTCGCCATTTCATCGCCACTAAGATGGTTGTATAAATTTAAGTTATTGTTTTTATAGTATTAATTAACGTTAGATATATTAAAGCTGATGACTTTCATGAAGATCCTTAAATGGAAACTGTGAGAATTTCAGAAATACTAGCATCTTATAGTGGTGAAGAGCGACAACAAAGGCAGGAATATGTATTGATAGTCAACGTAGTTAGTTACTCTTATTAACATTTATGTAAACTTTAGTATGATCTATCAAATGAATATGGTGTAATCAGATCTAAGCTATTCATAAGGTTATGAAAGTCATTTGGCTTATTATAAGGATGTACAACAATGCGATCTCTCTCGGTACAGTGGAAAATTACCTTACTGGCGGGCTGTTGCCTGCTGATCACTTCTTTATCCCTTATTGGTTTTTCCATATACAACGCCACTTCTAATCAACAAGTCATAAAAACATTGAGTTCTGAATCGGTAATCGACAAGTCTCAACAATTACTGGCTTCTGTTTCTCAGCTAAATTCGAAAGAAGTTCAGCAGTATATAGATGAAGCTATATACCGAGCAGAAATGTTGTCTGCTACGGCTTTATTTTTAAAGAATAATGCGGAAGAGAATTTCACTCCGAGTGAAGAATTACGAACAGCCTTAGATGAGATGGTTCGCCAATCTGTTATCAATTTCGATTCAATTCAAGGTGCGTACTTGGTGTTTGAACCGAATATGCTTGATAGTGAAGATGATAATTATGTTGATGCAGATTATGTAGGGTCAAATGAGATCGGTCGTTTTGCGCCTTATTGGAGAATCGCAGATAACGGTGAGAACGTTTTAGCCAATGTTATCTCGGAAAAAACGTTTAATGATAGTGCTAATAGCGAGCGTTTCTTTTGTCCTATTTCAAGCGGGGAAACCTGCGTAAGCACACCAAAAATTATTGAAACTGAACTTGGGCGCATTCTTGCAACCTCAATATCCGTTCCTATTGTCGTTGATGGCGTTTCTATTGGTTTTCTAGGGATTGATCTACGCCTTGATGGGCTGACTGAAATTATCCGCGAAACGGATGAAAGCCTATTTAATGGCAGTGGCGCAGTTTATGTAGTGAGTTTAGATGGCTCAGTTATCGCAACTGATAATACGTCAATTCAAGCGGGTAGCCCGTTCTTAAGCGAACAAATCTCAACTGATGTGATGACGGATCTTCTTTTCGGTGAAGAAGTGACGACACAATGGAGTGAAGATAATCAATGGTTGATTTCATTTGCTCCTGTTCGTTCTGCAAACCAGATTTGGGGCGTGCTATTTGAAATGCCTCGCTCAAGTGTGATTGCTGATGCGGAAAAACTTGATGGCATCATTAGCAACAAAGTTGAAGAAGGGATCAAAACAGAGATTCTCGCGGGTTCCTTGTTCATGATAATCGGATTAGCGGTTATTGCTATCGCTTCGCTCTCTATTGTTAAACCAATTCGAGAAGTGGTAAAGAGACTGAATGATATTGCTTCTGGTGAAGGAGATCTCACTCAGCGATTAGATGTTAAATCTCAAGATGAAATTGGGCAACTTTCTCAAGGCTTTAACTTATTCTTAGATAAACTTCAGAATACGATTAAACAGGTTATTCAAACGACTGAACAAGTCGCTGAAACAACCGTTAGAGCAAAATCGACTGCTTCTGATACTAGAAATAGCAGTGAATCACAGTTTAAAGAAGTAGATTTGGTGGCTACTGCTTCAGAAGAGATGACGCAGACTTCAGGGCTCGTAGTACAAAATGCAGAAGTCGCAGTTGAAGCGGCAACACAAGCTAACAACTCTGCGAAGCAGGGACAGCAAGTTATCGAACTATCAGCAGAAGAGATGATCAAGCTGGTGGATAGAATGTCGAGTGCGGTTCCTATTGTGGAAGAATTAGCGAAAAACAACAGTAATATTACAGAGATCTTAACTGTCATTGAGGGAATCTCTGAGCAGACTAACTTACTCGCACTTAATGCTGCTATTGAAGCGGCAAGGGCAGGAGAGCAAGGTCGTGGCTTTGCGGTTGTAGCTGATGAAGTTCGAAACTTGGCAAGCCGTACACAGTCTTCTGTTGGTGAGATCCGCGAAGTGATTGGCAAAGTCCATGCAGGTACTCAAGATGTAGTAGAAGCCATCCAAGAAGGTAATGTGCTTGCTAATGATACGGCTTTACATGTTCAAAAAGCCGTTCAAGATTTAAGTGCAATTTTTGAATCAATAGCGGCAATCAGTGATATGAATAATCAGATTGTACGAGCGGCTGAAGAACAGCAGTCCGTTTCTGGAGAAGTGAATCAGAGTGTTTCGAATATTCGTGATTTAAGTGCACAGATCTTGGAACATGCAGGATCTTCTGAGCAAGTTGGTCAAGAGATCGATCAGTTAGTCACTCAACAGAAAGATTTAGTGAATCAGTTTAAAGTTTAACGGCTCAATATCAGCTTATACACTGCGAACATACTCTATATAAATCAAAAGGCGAACTTCACTATGAAGTTCGCCTTTTCTGTTTATTAACAATGAAGATTAAACACAAATTAAGCTTAATTGCTATTAAGAGACTTAAAGGCAGTCGCTGAAGTCAACATTAGTCTTCAATAAACCAATAGCCTTTGTTAACCAAATCCGTCATGAGAGATATTGAAGCTTGGCTCATTTCGATGCCAGAGTGAACAACAGTCTGGTTACAAAGTGAATTAAGGAATACAGCATCTTCATCGGCCACTTTAATAACTTCACCATTGATGTAAGCAATATTTTTCTCATGCTCATGGTAAAGCGCTTTTAGTCCTGATACACGATAGATTTCACCTTCAGACTCTAAGTGCTGAGCTATCTCTTCAGGCTTCCATAATGGCTCTGGGGCAACAATATTGAGTTGGTGACGAGACTGGCTGAGCAAACAACCCATAAAATCATTAATAGTATCTGGTTGCTCTAGTGCTGATTTCAACATTGTCGTTAAATTCGCAAGATCAGACGTACGGATTTTTCCGTAAGTGTCTTGAGTTTTGAATTCAGGATCATGAAGGTGCACATCACCCATATCATGAGCTAGAACGAAATCAGCAAAATTACTGATAAGCTCCTGTTCTTTAGGAGAGCGGTAGCCAATCGAGTAGCTCATAGAAGGCTCTAAAGTATTACCTTCATGTGGGAAACCTGGCGGGATGTATAGAATATCACCTGGTTCTAGAGTTTCATCGATGATGGCATCAAAACCTTCAATTTGTCTTAGAGCAGAAGCGCGACAAGTTTCTTTATACTGACCTGTATCTTTAGCACCAACGCGCCATTGGCGTTTCCCTTGACCTTGAATGATGAATACATCGTATTGGTCGATGTGCGGACCAACGCCGCCACCAATAGCTGAGTAGCAGATCATCAGATCGTCGAATAACCAGTTAGGAAGTGATGTAAATGCTTCTGTAAGCTGGTTCGCGCCCTCATGCCAATGGTTAGCAGCTTGCACAATAAGCTGCCAATGAGTTTCATTTAACTGACCAAACTTTTCTTCACTAAATGGACCGTGTTCTGCTGTCCATTCATCATTGAAGTTAGAAACAAATCGAGAGTCGATTTCTTCTTCCATCGATAAACCCGCAAGCTCTTCTGGAGAGATAGGGTCAATAAAGTTTTGGAAGCCACCTTTTAGAATAGTGGGTTTTTTATGCCAGTAGTTTTCAAGGAATTCAGGCATAGAAAAGCTAAGTTGGTACATGTGTATCCTATATAGTCGAGTGCTAGGAGCTAGGAGCTAGGAGCTAGGAGCTAGGAGCTAGCTTGGATTGTAAATCTTGTTGGACAATCTCAAGAGCCGCTACAGCCACTTGTGGGTCGATTTCATTACTTTCTAAGAGGTAGATAAGGTCAACAGCGAGTTTGACCTCTTCAGGTGCGTCATCTAGCGGAGAAGGAGCTTTATCAGTCATCATGTCGCCTAGGTTTGTCTAAGTTAATCAAACGCTCAATATCCTTCATCGAATCTGAACATCTTTCTAATCTTTCTTTCGCCGTATTAAGTGCTTTCTCAGCGCCGGCTTTCTGACTTTTATGAGCGTTCGCCCATGCTTGTTGCCTTTGAGTAACTAACTGAGTTAAGCGCCTATGCCAATCTTGATGCTGAGCGAGATCATTATACAGCTGATTTGGGCTTTTCGCCGATTTTAGAGGACGATCTTGTCTTAAATCGTGGTTAGCAAGCTCACGTTGAATCGCCGCGATTTGATTCATCAACTTTTCAGACAAGTAAGACGCTCTTGTTGGAGTAAGTTGAGAGCTCGCCTGTTCACGTAAAATCGTCTGGTAAGTTGATTGAGTTTCTAAAGCGCACGGCAGAAGAAAATGCGCACCGCTTTTAAATAAAGTACGATCGAAAAGAGGTTGATGGTATCTCCCTCTAGCTTTATCGACCTGCGAGCAATGACCGATTAACGTATCTAATAACGTTTTAAGTGCGGAAAGCTGACTCATAGATTTCTCACCTTAAAGAGTGACGAACCATGCTTCATAGGCAAGCTTAATCGCTAAAACACTGACGACAGTAACGAAAACTGGGCGAATAAATTTGGCACCGAAACGAATAGCAGAGTGAGCTCCAACAAAAGCACCGGCCATCAGACAAACACCCATCGTTAAGCCAAGTACCCAATCAATGTGACCAAGAACAGCGAAGGTAATCAATGAGGTAAAGTTACTTGTGAAGTTCATTGCTTTGGCTAAACCAGAAGCAAGCAAAATATTTAGCTTATATAAAGCCATTGAACTTACGGTCCAAAATGCACCAGTCCCAGGGCCAGCAACACCATCATAAAATCCGAGAATAGAACCTTGGATAATCTGTTTTTTCTTGAGGGTTGGGCAAGGCTTGGGAGATACGTTTTGGTTAGCGTCAGGTGTTTTATGGAAAATAGTATACGCTGCCGCGGCTAAAATAATGAGAGGCAAAACTTTCTCTAACCATTCTGTACTGATCGCATTAACTGCCAGTGTGCCAATAGTGGCTCCAATTAGGGTGCTTATAAAAGCATTAATCCAACACTCGGGTTTAAAGAGCTTTTTTCGGTAATAAGTAAAAGCCGCAGTTGATGATGCAAACGTCGCAGCTAATTTATTAGTACCTAACGCAATATGAGGCGGTAATCCTATAGAAAGAAGAGCAGGAACCGTTAACATTCCACCGCCACCTGCAACAGCGTCAATGAAACCAGCAGCAAACGCAACGAGTGCAAGCACTACCAGCATTGTTGGTTCAATCATTTCCATAAATTTCTTATATTCTCATTATTATAATGTTGTAGTTTTAGACCCTGCGATATTAAGGTCAAATTTAATATTTTATTGTTCTTTTAAATGGTGGTAACGAGTCTAATAAAGACTGACCGTAGCGTTTGGTGACAATGCGCCTGTCGAGGATCGTGACTTTACCAGAATCTCTCTCTTTACGCAGTAATCGACCTACGGACTGAATCAGTTTTTTACTTGCTTCAGGTACCGTTATTTGCATGAACGGATTTCCACCGCGAGATTCAATATATTCTGAATGCGCTCGCTCAACAGGCGAGGATGGTACACCAAATGGAATCTTAGTGATCACTAAATTTTCTAATAGTTCACCGGGTAAATCTAAGCCTTCAGAAAAGCTTCCTGTACCAAAAAGAATGCTGGTTTTACCTTGCTCAATAAGCTTTTTATGTTTTTTTAGAATTTCAGTTCTTGAAGTATCGCCTTGCACTTGTAAAGCCCAGCTGCGTTTAACGAAATCTGTTGCTAAAGACTCTGCAACTTGGTTCATTTGCCAATAAGAAGAGAATAAAACGAGGTTCGCTTGTTTGTCTTCAATTACCTTAGGCAATATTTCAATAAGATATTCTGTAAACTGAGGCGCCTGAGGTTCATACTTCATTGCAGGTACGATCAGCTCAGCTTGGTTTTGATAATCAAATGGTGAAGCTAGTGCTAAAAATTGTACGCCGTTCTCCGGTTTTTGGCTGATCCCAGACTGATGACAAAAGAAACTAAAAGAGTTGAGTGCCCTCATGGTAGCTGAGACAAGTACAGCTCCGACACAACGGCTCCAGATCTGCTGATCAAGCTTCCAACCAACTTCCAAAGGTGAAACACTGACGACAAAATCGTCTTCACGTTCTTTGTTTATTTCAAGCCAGCGTGCTAAAGGTGCGCCTTTTTCTCGTTTGGGCTCTGCCATTAACTTCCAAACCTGAGATAAATTCTCGGTTCTTTGTATATAAAAGCCTATTTCAGCCAATGCTGGTTCTGCGAGCTTGGCCGAAAGTTCACCGTCTTTGACTCTTTCCGCTATGAGATCTGCAATTTTCGCAACGGCTTGGCTTGCTTTCTGTGTCAGTTGCTTGAGATCTTTAGATTCGCTTTCTAACCATTCAGGCAAATCACCATATTCAAAACGATAGATACCATCTTCAAACTGAGACGCATCAAAGCGTTTACTCAGTTGGCTCAATGTCGGAATAAGTTGCTGTACAGAGTCTTGCAGTTCGTTCCTAAATCTAGAAACTCGTTTTTCATCAGCTAACCCTGAAAGCTTAGTAATAGACTGATTTAATCTTTCTAGCCAAGAAGCCGCACCTTTTAAACTCGCAGCTGCAGAGGAGTGATCCCTAGCAACATGCGGGAGGTGGTGGGCTTCATCAAATATATAAATGCTGTTTTCTGGTTCAGGAAGTATGACACCGCCGCCTAGGTCTGCATCAGCCATGACCAAACTGTGGTTCGCAATAATGACATCGGCTTTATCTAGCTCAGAGCGAGCCTTCTGGAAAGGACAATTACGGTGAGTTGGCATGCTGTTATTACAACTATGCTTATCACTAACAATCATTTGCCAAATCGAATTGTCTATTGGTTTAGGCCATGAATCTCTATCACCATCCCATTTTCCTTGAGCAAGGCTGGTATACATAGTCTGCAATTGCTCTATGTCTTTTTTCTTTGGCTTGGACTCAAATATTGCCATTTGACCGCCATCAGTCCCACTTGCGGCTGCGAGTTTTTCCGCACAACAGTAACGTTGACGACCCTTAGCCAATATAAATGAGAACTCTCTATCAGTAATTCTTCTATATAAAGGAAGATCTTTGTTCACAAGTTGTTCTTGCAAGGCAACAGTAGCGGTTGAAATGATAATTTTTCTATTGTTAAGCACCGCAACAGGGATGGTTGCCATCAAGTAAGCTAGGGATTTACCAATGCCGGTGCCAGCTTCAGCGACAATTATGCGATTACTCTTATGGTATTGGCCGCAGAGTGTTTTTGCTATCTCAGCAACGAGGTAGTTTTGTGCTCGTCGAGGTACAAAGTTGTCCAACTGTGATTGAAGGTTTTGATAACTGGTGCGAATGGAATTCTGGATTTTAGTGCTTAGCATACTGTGACCTACGTAACTGAGCACAGATAGTAGCACATAACTCTAACCTGTTCATTTTCTGCAAAATTGATTGCTTTTGGAGTAAACCTAGATCTTGTTCACAAAAAAAAAGTGAACTATTGGTAAATAAAAATTAATTTTTTTACTTCGGAGTAAGTTGCTGAATTAACCTTTAAAATATCATGTTATTAGGTGTTAATTGCCAATATGTTTATATTTTTTGGTTTTATATTCTGAATATAACTCTTTTCATTCTATCAAATGTTAATGTTTTGTTGTTGGGATATTAGCCGTAAATTGCTGTAATGTAGTGTAAGTATTTGATTTATATTTATTTTTATATTTTTAGGTTTAATTTTTATGTTATTTGACAGGCAGAATAATCTTTTGCAATCTAGACCACGAAATTTAGTGGCAGTGACTAATCAACAAAGATTGATAGACACAGTCATAAAAAGGGAACCGGGCAAGGATCTCCCATTCTTAGAAAAGGCAGTGGATTTATTATGAAAAAGACTCTATTAGCACTTGCAGTTGTTACAGCAGCAGGTTCAGTTAGCGCAGCAGAAATTTATAAAACAGACGAAGGTACAGTAGACTTTTACGGTCAACTACGTACAGAACTTAAATTCCTAGATGACAAAGATCCTACACTAGGTTCTGGTTCTTCACGTGCTGGTGTTGATGCTCAATACAATGTATCTGATGACCTTAAAGTTCTAGGTAAAGTAGAGTTCGCACTGAAAGACAGCGGTGACATGTACGTTCGTAACCACATTGCTGGTTTAAGCAGCGACTCTGTTGGTACAATTAAGTTAGGTAAACAGTGGACACTTTCAGATGACGTTTACGGCGCTGATTACTCTTACTTCTTTGGTGGTTCAGCACTACTTTACTCAACGCTAAACAGCGCTCTTCACGATTCACAAGTAAAGTACTCTTACGATGCTGATAACTTCTGGGTTAAACTTGGCTACGGCTTTGACGAAGATTCTTCAAACCAAGAGCTAGTTGAAGTTTACGCTGGTACTTCTTTCGGTGACTTCAGTGTTCACGTTGGTGGTGGTCAGGTAAATGATGATGTTGTTGGTTCAACTCACGAAGGTCTTGAGCACACATACTACGAAGGTACTGTTGAGTACTCTAAAGATGCTCTAACACTTGGTGCTACTCTTGCTGGTTCTTCTATCGAATCTGCAAATGATAAAGCAGACCAAACAGGTATCACTTTAGGTGCTATGTACGGTATTGCTGATAAAACTACTGTATACGGTGGTTACGAATTCGTATCTCAAGATCACAGCGCTCTTGAAGACAGTGACGTAATTTACGTTGGTGTTGAATACAAATACGCTAGCTGGGCTCGCGTTTACGCAGAATACGGTTACGCAGACGGTGATACTCTAGGCTTCAACCGCCAAGGTACTGACGCTGTAGTTGCACCACAAAGTGTAGACGGAGCAAGCAACTTTGGTATCGGTGCTCGCGTTTACTGGTAATTTAAAGTATTGTTAATGAAAGCCCAGCATAGTGCTGGGCTTTTTTTTGTCTATTGTTTATTAGGATGGATACAATAATGCAAAGTTTGAAATATTCTCTTTTGGGGCTGTTAGTTACGGCTTCCGTTGTTAATGCTGAAGTCACACTCGATGTTCCTGAAAATGTGGATCTACTCTCTGTTAACATGAGTAGCCCTGATTTTGAGCAAGGGTTATTCTCTGCTGAGAAAACAGTAGTCTTACCCGATGGTGTGAACCAAATCGTTTTTCAATATGAACCTGTTTTTGATGAAAGAGATAATCAAAGAAAAGCTTATAGTTCTGTCATTATTGCTAAGTTTGAGGCTAATGATGAGGAACTTACTTTGTCTATGCCTAAATTTAAGAACTTCCGTACTGCTCAAGAAGGTATTAAAAACCTTCAGTGGGAAATTAAAGATGAACAAGGGCAAGCATTGCCTAAAACTGAAGATGTGTTAGATGGTGAAGGTATTCAACTAAATAGAAGTTATTCTGAAGAAGCAACAGAATATAATAAAGTTGGTGGCCCGGCGGCTGTCGCTATGAGTTACCTAGTAGTTGCTAACCAAACACGTACAGAAGTCGTTACTAACGCAGTGAGTACAGAAGTTGCTAAAGTAGAGCCAGTTGCCGTAATTGCAAAGCCTATAGCTACTGATAAATCTGAATCTTTAGAACAGCTTAAAGCTTGGTATCTAAAGACTTCAAAAGAAGATCGTAAAGAATTCCGTAAGTGGATGATTGACCAAGATTAATTGCATCGGTCGTCCATAAATGAGAAAAGCGAGGTCTACTTTAAAGTGACTTCGCTTTTTTGCTTTATGTTTCCGCAATATTATTCAGGCTTGATCAAATCTCTTTCCATTCGCCTGGTTGCAAATCTCCAACATTCATATCTCCCATCGAAAAGCGAATAAGCCTTAGGGTAGGGAAACCGATATTGGCTGTCATTCGACGAACTTGACGGTTGCGCCCTTCAATAATAGTGATAGATAGCCAAGTTGTTGGAATAGCAGCTCTGAAACGAACTGGAGGTGTTCTATCCCAAACTTTTGGTTCTGCCATCATTTCTATTTCAGCAGGTAGCGTCATACCATCTTTTAGCTCGACACCCTTTCTCAATTTTTCTAAATCTTCCTCAGAAGGGCTACCTTCAACCTGCGCCCAGTAAGTCTTAGGTGATCTTGATTTAGGGTCAGTTAATTTTGCTTGGAAAATACCATCGTTAGTCAAAACCATTAAGCCTTCGCTGTCTCTATCAAGCCTACCGGCAGCATAAACATCTTTTACAGGGATAAAGTCAGCCAGTGTTTTTCTACCTTCACCGTCAGTGAACTGGCTCAATGTATCGAAAGGTTTATTAAAAAGGATTACTTTTCTATCTTCTAAGGACACTTTTGGTTTGGTGTTTGCTTTCTTGACTCTGTGCTTACTTGATGAGGCTTTTCTTTTGGAATCACCCTGTTTGAAAGTCGAACGAGTACGTGATGGTTTGTCAGAGTTGTTTACGCTGCGTGAGCGAGTAGACATGTTAACTACCTTGCAAAAATGTAAATGAAGTGTACCGAAAAGTTTTAACGGAAACAGAATTGAGCTATCATTTGCGCGCCTAAAAGACACAAAACATAACAAGTTATTGGACTATCGAGCCAAATTTGTTTAAGTATAACGTGTTTCATTATAACAACGCACTCATGGATTTAGTTCATGTGGCTTTAAATAGGCAGCATGGAAAATAAGATAGAGTGCGATAATCGCGTAAGTACTTTATGGCGAATATCACAATACCATTGGCGTTATCGTCACTTACCGGTCAATTTACACGGTCTCACTATTTGGAGTGAGCTTGTTAGAACTATAGGGAAATTTCATGCCTACTGAAAAACCAACCATCATCTATACCATTACAGATGAAGCTCCAGCATTAGCCACTTACTCTTTGCTGCCAATTATTCAGTCTTTTACTGCTTCTTCTGGTATCAATGTTGATACTCGTGATATCTCACTTGCTGGGCGTATTATTGCAAACTTCCCAGAGCACCTAAAAGAAGAACAACGCATTGGGGATGCTCTTGCTGAGCTTGGCGAATTGGCGAAAACGCCTGAAGCAAATATCATTAAGCTTCCTAACATTTCTGCCTCTGTGCCACAGCTTCAAGCGGTAATTAAAGAATTACAAGCTAAAGGGTATGCATTACCTAATTATCCAGAAGAAGCAAATACATACGAAGAAAAAGCAATTAAAACGACGTATGACAAAATCAAAGGTAGTGCAGTTAACCCTGTGTTACGTGAAGGTAATTCTGACCGTCGTGCTCCTCTTTCTGTTAAGAACTATGCAAAGAAAAACCCGCATTCAATGGGTGCATGGGCGGCAGATTCTAAGTCTCATGTTTCAAGCATGGAAGGTAAAGACTTCTTTGGAAGTGAGAAATCCACAACAATTGGTAGCGAGACAGCAGTAAGCATTGAATTCGTTGGTGCAGATGGAACGTCGAAAACTCTTAAGCCAGCATTCGGTTTGTTGGAAAATGAGATCATTGATACGTCTGTATTGAACAAAGCTGCTTTAGTTGAGTTTTTTGAAAAAGAAATTGCTGCGGCTAAAGAAGAAGACGTTCTACTTTCATTACACCTTAAAGCGACAATGATGAAGGTTTCAGATCCGATCATCTTTGGGCACGCAGTTAAAGTTTACTACAAAGACGTGTTTGCTAAATATGGCGAGCTATTTGAAGAGCTTGGTGTTGATGTGAACAACGGTCTTGGCGATGTATATGCAAAAATTGCCTCTCTACCTCAAGCGAAGAAAGAAGAAATTGAAGCTGCTTTATTAGCGGTATATGAAACTCAACCAGCTTTAGCAATGGTAGATTCTGATCGAGGTATTACTAACCTACATGTACCAAGTGATATCATTGTTGATGCCTCTATGCCTGCAATGCTACGTTCTTCAGGTCAAATGTGGGGACCAGACGGCAAGCAGAAAGACACGAAGGCACTGATCCCAGATCGCAGCTATGCAAGCGTATACCAAGCTGTTATTGATTTTTGTAAAGAAAATGGTGCATTTGATCCAACAACTATGGGCAGCGTTCCAAATGTTGGCTTGATGGCTCAGAAAGCAGAAGAATACGGTTCTCATGATAAAACATTTGTTTTAGATGCTGCCGGTAAAGTGCAAGTTGTTGATGCTTCTGGTGCTGTTTTGCTTGAACAAGCAGTAGAAGAGGGTGATATCTTCCGCATGTGTCAGGTTAAAGACGCGCCAATTCAAGATTGGGTTAAATTAGCCGTTACACGTGCTCGTGCATCCGGTGTTCCAGCTGTATTTTGGCTAGATAGTGCCCGTGCGCATGATGCTGAACTGATTAAGAAAGTTGAGGCTTACTTACCAAACTACGATACTGATGGTCTAGAGATTAAAATTCTTGCTCCATTAGAAGCGACGCAATTTTCTTTAGTCCGTATCAAAGAAGGTCTGGATACAATTTCTGTTACAGGTAACGTTTTACGTGATTACCTAACGGATTTATTCCCAATTTTAGAGCTTGGTACATCCGCTAAAATGTTGTCAATTGTCCCTCTTATGAATGGCGGTGGTTTATTTGAAACTGGCGCTGGTGGTTCTGCACCTAAGCACGTACAACAAGTGGAAAAAGAAAACCACCTGCGTTGGGATTCGCTAGGTGAGTTTTTGGCATTAGCTGCATCTTTAGAGCACCTAAGTGTTGTAACGGGTAATGCTAAAGCGAAAGTACTTGCAGACGCATTAGATAAAGCAACAGGTGAGTTTTTAGATAATAATAAATCGCCTTCTCGCCGTGTGGGTGAGCTTGATAACCGCGGTAGCCATTACTTCTTGGCAGCTTACTGGGCTAAAGCTTTGGCTGAACAGTCTGTAGATAGCGAGCTTTCTGCTGAATTTACGGAAATTGCTTCTAAACTTGCTGAAAATGAAGAAGTGATTGTTGCTGAGTTAAATAGTGCTCAAGGAGTCGCTGGTGACTTAGGTGGCTATTACTCATTAGATGATAACCTTACATCAGCTCTTATGCGTCCAAGTGCAACGTTGAATGCATTTATTGATGCGTAAGTTCATTCTGCGTAATTATTACGTTAATGACTGAGTATAAAAACCCGCCAAATGGCGGGTTTTTATTTTTAAGCTTTTGCTAACGAATAGATGAAAATGACTAGTTCATCTATTTTACTGTATTTTTATTTGGCAGCGCTTCCTTCGACGGGCACTACAGAACTTGCATGAGAGCCTTTTGGACCTTTCTCAATCTCATAGTCAACTTGTTGACCTGCTTTCAAAGTACGATAACCGTCCATTTGAATTGTTGAGTAGTGTGCGAAGATGTCACCCTCTTCACCTTCAGGGCAAATGAAACCAAACCCTTTGGCGTTATTAAACCATTTTACTGTACCTGTAGCCATGCTATACATCCCTCATGCATTCTGTTACTGATGTTGTGTTTACTCTACTAACACTAGGTTAGTGGTATGAATTTCGTTGCCCATTGCTTCTCAGTTAGCGACTTTCCTGTCGCGAAACGTATTATATTTAGTGAGCAATGTGGTGAATAAAAAACCACTTAGCACCAATGTAGCTAATGAGCGGGCACAGTCAATAGTTAAATGGTATAAAAATTAACAAAATTGCTAACAAATCAACCTTGAGAAAGATAACTTTTCATCAATGTGTACATAACTGAGCTATTGAATCATAGCTTTCTTGAATGGTGGCGGTGTCTTTTTAATCAATCACATATGTTAATCTTGTTAATAGACAGGTTTTATTTGCAGCGATGCAAATGGTGGATTAGGCTCATTAGTAGGGAATGCATTTTTGAGCACCTTTCTTAGTACACCGCATTGCAGGGATGTGATAAATTAGTTTAAACACTCTTCGTAATTTCCCGAGAAAGAACCTAGCAAAACTAACATGAGCAAAAATTTTGAATGGGCATCTCCAGGCTCAGATTTACTGGAGAAAGAAACGACTAAAGTTAAACCGCCGGCTCTGTACAATGTTGTACTGAATAACGATGATTACACGCCGATGGATTTCGTAATTGAGATACTTGAGCGCTTTTTCTCTCTAGACATCGAAAAAGCAACGGATGTGATGCTTAAGGTTCATTATGAAGGTAAAGCGATTTGTGGCACTTTTAGTGCAGAAATTGCGGAAACAAAGGTAGCGCAGGTAACGATGTACTCAAAGGAAAATGAGCATCCGCTACTATGTACAATGGAGCAAGCGTAAAGAATTGCTTGGACAACAAAGTTGTTCCCTTAGGAGGTACTTATGCTAAATAAAGAACTAGAATCGAGCTTAAATGGCGCATTTGCTCGCGCGCGTGACAAGCGTCATGAGTTTATGACTGTCGAACACCTCCTACTCGCATTATTAGAAAATGATGCAGCGAAGGAAACTCTTCAAGCCTGTCAGGCTGATTTAGACGCCTTGCGTCATGAACTCGATATTTTTATCGATCAAACCACTCCCCTTATTCCCGAAAATGATGAGACTCGTGAGACTCAACCTACATTGAGCTTTCAACGCGTGCTTCAACGTGCAGTTTTTCATGTTCAATCTTCAGGTCGTAGTGAAGTTACTGGAGCAAACGTGCTTGTTGCTATCTTTAGTGAACAAGAATCTCACGCCGCTTATCTACTTAAAAAGAATGACATTAGTCGTTTAGATATTGTTAACTTTATTTCACATGGCATTACTAAATCAGGAAGTGATAGCGAGGATCTTTCTTCATCTGATTCTTTTGGTTCCGAAAGTGCAGAAGAAGTAGGCTCTGAAGATCGTCTTGAAAGCTTTGCTACAAACCTGAATGAAGTAGCTAAACAAGGCAATATTGACCCGCTAATCGGCCGCGATAAAGAGCTAGAGCGTACTATTCAAGTACTGTGCCGCCGCCGTAAAAATAACCCACTACTTGTAGGTGAAGCCGGAGTTGGTAAAACTGCAATTGCTGAAGGTTTAGCCTGGCGTATTGTTGAAGGACAAGTTCCAGATGTCATCAAAGATAGCGTTATCTATTCTTTAGATATTGGCTCTTTATTAGCTGGTACTAAATACCGTGGCGACTTTGAGAAACGTTTTAAAGCGATTCTCAAACAACTAGAGAAAGAAGAAGAAGCGATTCTATTCATTGATGAAATCCACACTATTATTGGTGCGGGGGCAGCTTCTGGCGGTCAAGTTGATGCGGCTAACCTTATTAAACCTTTACTGAGTAGCGGAAAACTTCGTTGTATTGGTTCTACTACTTACCAAGAATATAATTCTATCTTCGAAAAAGAACGTGCACTTTCTCGCCGGTTCCAAAAGATTGATATTGTTGAGCCATCACTGGATGACACAACCAAAATATTAATTGGCTTGAAACCTAAGTATGAAGCGCATCACGAAGTACGTTATACAAATAAAGCACTTCGCGCAGCTGTAGAGCTTTCGGCTAAGTACATCAATGAACGTCACCTCCCTGATAAAGCCATCGATGTTATAGATGAAGCCGGTGCTCGTAGTCGTTTAGCACCAGCAAGCCGTAGAAAGAAAACGGTTGGCGTTGCAGATATTGAAGCTATGGTTGCTAAAATGGCTCGAATTCCAGAAAAGTCTGTTTCTTCATCAGATAAGGATATCCTGCAAAAGCTTGATAACAAGATGAAGATGTTGGTATTCGGACAAGATCCTGCAATTGATGTATTAAGCGAAGCTATCAAACTTACTCGTGCTGGTTTAGGTGCAGAGAATAAACCTGTTGGTTCTTTCTTATTTGCGGGTCCTACTGGTGTTGGTAAAACGGAAGTTACTGTTCAGCTTTCAAAACTGCTTGGTATCGAGCTACTGCGTTTTGATATGTCTGAATATGGTGAAAGACATTCGGTAAGTCGTTTAATCGGTGCTCCTCCTGGCTATGTGGGTTATGACCAAGGTGGTTTACTAACAGATTCGGTTATCAAGCATCCTCATTCTGTTGTACTTCTTGATGAAATTGAGAAAGCTCATCCTGATATCTTTAACTTGCTGTTACAAGTGATGGATAACGGTACTTTGACAGATAATAACGGACGTAAAGCTGATTTCCGTAATGTGATTTTAGTAATGACAACCAATGCGGGTGTGGCTGAAACTGAGAAAAAATCTATTGGTCTTATTCAGCAAGATCATGCTCCAGATGCGATGGGTGAAATTAAAAAGCTTTTTACACCTGAATTTAGAAATCGCCTAGATAATATCATTTGGTTTAATAACTTAGATCAAACGGTAATCCATCAAGTTGTTGATAAATTCATCGTAGAGCTTCAGGTTCAGCTGGATGCTCGTGGCGTGTCGTTAGAGGTTGCTGAGGATGCTCGTCATTGGTTAGCGGCTAAAGGTTACGATAAAACCATGGGTGCACGCCCAATGGGTCGTGTTATCCAAGACAAGCTGAAGAAGCCTTTAGCGAATGAGCTGTTATTCGGAAGTTTGGTTGACGGTGGTACTGTAAAAGTGTCACTTAAGAAAGATAAATTGCACTTCGATTACTTAGGTGCAAAAGAAGAAGTCATGCATTAAATACACTTAATGTAGGATTGATTTTTTGATATGAGGAACGTCCAGGTGCTTAAGCATACTGGGCGTTTTTTTATATATCTAGATTAATTGAAGGGTTGTGAGAATAGACATTTACTGTGTTGGTTCTGTTTTTTCTAGTGATTTATAAATTAAGTTTAAATCTAATTTTAATCAAATAGTTAGGCTGGTTTTTGATTCCAAGTTTGTGCTTGTAACAGCAATAAAAAACGGAGCTATAAGCTCCGTTTTTTATTGCATTCGCTAATTAAAAATTAACGAGCACGGAAGACGATGCGGCCTTTAGAAAGGTCGTATGGAGTCATCTCAACAGTTACTTTGTCACCCGTAAGAATACGAATGTAGTTCTTACGCATTTTACCAGAGATGTGAGCTGTCACTACGTGACCATTTTCAAGCTCAACACGGAACATTGTGTTTGGTAGAGTATCAAGGACGGTGCCTTGCATCTCGATTACGTCTTCTTTAGCCATCTAATCCTCTTTCGAAACTTGGCTGTTTTTAACGGACTCGATTAGCCGCTAAAATCAAAATATGTAAAGTTGTCGCGTATTCTACCCTTGCCACAGCTGATTTACTAGCCTTTGATGCCCTTGAAATCGTACTTTGTAGTTCATCGCTGGACATTCATCTATCTGATACCCCAAATAGAGCCACTGTTTTTGGTGTTTTTGAGCGTGCTGAATCTGGTAAAGGACTCCTAGAGTTCCTAAAGATAACTCAATGTCAGGGTCAAAGAAGGTATAAAAAGCACTGGTACATTTACTCATAATATCAGTAACGGCGATTGCAATCAGCTTGTCTTGATCGTAGACATGTAGAAATTTCGTAGTAAGCCAGTGGTTTTTAGAAAATTGAAAAAATTCGTTTTTTTTAGGTGGAAACATGCTTCCGGTACGATGACGAGCTTTTATGTAACGGCTATATAAATCAAACCATTGTTCATCCATCGTGTCCTTTAAAATCCAATGAAAAGACTTCGCTTTATTGAGAAGTCGCCTCTGACTTTTTGAGAAAGAAAAGTTAGGGATTGACAGGCGAATCGCGTTACAGGAATTACATTTATCACAGTGGGGTTTATACATAGTAGACCCACTTCGACGAAATCCATTGGCTAATAGAACTTCATAATTCTCAGGTGTATGCATGTGTTCATCAAGTGCAACCGCGACTCTTTCTTCATAATCAGGTAAGTAACTGCATGCGTGATTATCTGTTAGACCAATTTTTATTTGTTGTAAATCTGAATTCATGCAGGTGAAGCCTCTAACCATTGAGGAGTAAAACAACCATCTTCTAACTTATTTCCCTTTAATTGTAGTAAAGAATCGAGAAACTCTTCACGGTCCACTTTAATTGCTCCTAGAGATTCAAGGTGAGGGTTCATGACTTGGCAATCGATAATCTGACCGCCAAACTTAGAAAAATGTTGGCAAAAATACCACAATGCAATTTTTGAGGCGTTGGTTTGGGTGCTAAACATCGACTCACCACAAAAAACATGACCTTGAATAAGACCATAAAGCCCACCAATAAGTTGATCGTTTTGCCATACTTCAACAGAGTGACAATATTTTTGTTTGGCAAGCTCAATGTAAGATTTTTGCATATCTTTATTCAGCCATGTCTCTTCTGCTGGGCGCAATGCAGAACAAAGATGAATCACTTTATCAGTGGCTTGATTGATGCTGACTTTATATTGGTTCTTTTTTTGAAATTTTTTAAGACTTTTTGCTGGTTTGAAGGTCTTAGGATAAAAAAGGGCTCGCGGAGCAGGGCTCCACCATAGGATGGGTTCTCCAGGACCATACCAAGGAAATATGCCTTGGCTATAGGCTTTTAAGATCCTTGCCGGGGATAGGTCGCCACCAAAAGCTAACAAGCCATTTGGGTCGTCTAATGCATCAAAAGGAGATGGGAATTCTAGATTGTTGGTATCAAGCTCAGTTAAATATATAGTCATAATAGTCGCGTTAAGAATTATTACCGAATCTTCAAATGGCGTTTAGGAGAATAACAATGAAGAATTTTTTGTGGATTTTACTTGTTTTACCCATGTTGGCAAATGCTGGTTACAGCCGTAATCAAGCTAAGCAAGTGAACGAAGTGGTTTACGGCAAGGTTGATTCAGTTAGATATATTACTCAGCAAGAGGTTGTGCAATCGAAAAGTAGCGGTTGGGAAACACTGCTTGGGGCTGCCGTTGGTGGCTTAATTGGTAACCAATTTGGGGGCGGTACTGGGAAGGAAGTCGCGACTGCAGTTGGTGCTGTTGCTGGCGCGGGTGTTGCTCGTAATCGTGGTAATACGCAATATAAAGTTGAATATAAACTGGTAGAACTTTTGGTTGAGACTGATAAAGGGAAACTCATTAATATTATTCAAGATGTCGACAGCGCAATGCTATTTGAGCGCGGGGATTCGGTTAGAATTTTGTATTTTACAGATGGAGTAAGGGTAGATTTAGCTTACTAAATTTAAAGTGGGTTTAGTTGATTAAATATTCACCTTTAAAGGTGTGATTAGCTCTGGAGTTCGGTGTTAAATTTCGATAGTCTGCTAGTACGAAGAATTATTCATTGCTTGAGAACTCAGCGCTTACTCGCATGTTCAAGTGATACAAGGACTAATAAATTTAATGGAAAGCCTAACGTTACAACCAATTCAGAAAGTGGATGGTGAAGTCAATCTACCGGGTTCAAAAAGTGTTTCTAATCGAGCATTGTTGCTTGCCGCACTAGCTTCGGGCAAAACAAGGCTGACTAACCTACTTGATAGTGATGATATTCGTCATATGCTGAATGCACTCACTCAGTTAGGTGTTAACTACCAATTATCTTCAGATAAAACAGTATGTGAAGTGGAAGGTTTAGGTGGCGTTTTTGAAGCAGATAAAACATTAGAACTATTTTTAGGTAATGCTGGTACAGCAATGCGCCCGCTTGCTGCAGCTTTGTGCCTTGGTAAAGGTGAGTTCGTATTGACTGGCGAACCTCGTATGAAAGAGCGACCTATTGGACATTTAGTGGCTGCACTTCGTACCGCAGGTGCAGAAGTCGAATATTTAGAAAATGAAAATTTCCCACCTTTGAAAATTAAAGGTACCGGTTTAAAAAGCGGTCGAGTTTCAATTGATGGTTCAATCTCCAGCCAGTTCTTAACTGCATTTTTAATGGCTGCTCCTTTGGCTGAAGGCGAAATTCGTATCAATATTGAAGGTGAATTAGTTTCTAAACCTTATATTGATATCACTCTGCACATCATGAAACAATTTGGTGTTGAAGTGATTAATAACGACTATCAAGAGTTTGTTATCCCTACGGGTCAAAAGTATGTTGCACCAGGTGATTTCCTTGTCGAAGGTGATGCCTCTTCTGCTTCATATTTCCTAGCGGCTGCAGCGATTAAAGGTGGTGAAATTAAAGTTACCGGAATTGGTAAGAATAGTATTCAAGGCGATATTCAATTTGCTGATGCGTTAGAAAAAATGGGCGCTGAAATTGAGTGGGGAGACGACTATGTGATTTCTCGTTGTGGAGAGCTGAAAGGCATCGACATGGACTACAACCATATTCCTGATGCTGCAATGACTATTGCGACAACCGCTCTTTTTGCGACCGGTACAACCGCTATTCGAAATGTATATAACTGGCGAGTGAAAGAAACAGATCGATTGGCAGCAATGGCGACAGAATTACGTAAAGTCGGGGCTGAAGTTGAAGAGGGTGAAGACTACATTATAGTGAAGCCTGTTTCGCAGCTAAAGCATGCTGAAATTGATACATATGATGACCATCGCATGGCAATGTGCTTCTCACTTGTCGCGCTAAGTAATACGCCAGTAACAATTAATGATCCTGGTTGTACATCCAAGACATTTCCTAATTACTTTGACAAGCTAAAAATGCTTAGTCAGTAATGTAAAAAAGCTTGCCTAGTTGGCAAGCTTTTTTCTTTGTTCTTCAGCCTTTATTTTGAATCTTCTAAAGTAAATTCTTTAGATAGATGATGAGCTAAGTATTTGAACATATTAAATACTGCAGTTGTATTCGGTGTCGGCAAGCCATTATCGTCTAGAAAGTAGTCACCTTGAAATACTAAGACTTCGTCTTTTTCTGTAACGCTTGTCGCTCGCATTCCTTCAATGTAATCAGCGTGAGATTGAATGACTTGGTTGGCGATAAGTAATAGGTCAAATTCAGCAATAACGTTTTTAGTGCTCATGGTTTAATCTCGATAGGCAATTAATAAAACTAGTTTATTGACCGAACGCATAATTTCAATGATTTAACTACACATGATGTGAGAGTTTTCTAATATCAGTAAATTATTTTGTGATTTATGACAAAAATAATTGCATGAAGTTCGCGTTCAAGCAAACTACGCGCATAGTATGTGCTCGTTTTGTCAGTAAAGCCTTATCAATAAAGGCTAGCCCTGTATTTTCAGGCATATGTCGTTACATTCATCTATTGTGTGCCTTTCTTAGCTGAGTCGTCGAATTGTCGACCAATCAGATCTAATTTTGAAAAAAGCGGTTGATCTTCTAGTAATCTCGCACAATAGTAAAAAAAGAAGCAATGAATTTAGAATATCATGCGTAAAAGCCCAAATAGAATTCTTGGAGCTGAAGCATCGTGATTAAGGACATTAGAGTCAATATGGGTAAATCGCTCGTTATAGTGGAGTCGCCAGCCAAGGCCAAAACTATCAATAAATATCTTGGCAAGGACTTTGTCGTTAAATCTAGTGTGGGTCACGTACGTGATTTACCAACTGCTGGTCAAAGTACTGGTAAAAAAGCGGCTGCAGTTTCAACAAAGGATATGAGCCCTGAAGATAAGGCTCGTGTTAAAAAAGAAAAAGATCGTAAAGCTCTAATCAAGAAGATGGGCATTAACCCATACCAAGAATGGGAAGCGAACTATCAGATTCTACCTGGTAAAGAAAAAGTGGTTGCTGAACTACAAAAACTTGCCAAAGACGCTGACCACGTTTATCTCGCAACCGATTTGGACCGCGAAGGAGAAGCTATCGCATGGCATCTTCGTGAGATCATCGGTGGTGATGAATCGCGATACAAACGTGTAGTTTTTAATGAAATTACAAAAAATGCCATTCAACAAGCTTTTGAAACTCCTGGTGAGCTAAATATTGATGGTGTGAACGCACAACAGGCACGTCGCTTTATGGACCGTGTAGTTGGCTTTATGGTATCACCATTACTCTGGAAGAAAGTTGCTCGTGGTTTATCGGCAGGTCGTGTTCAGTCGGTAGCGGTTAAGCTATTGGTTGAGCGTGAACGTGAAATCAATGCGTTTATTCCTGAAGAGTTCTGGGATGTGCATGCTGATACGAAAACAGCAGATAAAACAGATTTCAGACTGCAAGTTGCACAAAAAGATGGTGTTGCTTTCAGACCAGTAAACGAAGCGCAAACTTTGGCTGCCGTTAGTGTTTTAGATAAAGCTCAATACGAAGTATGTAAACGTGAAGACCGCCCAACGAAGAGTAAGCCGTCTGCCCCTTACATCACGTCAACGTTGCAACAAGCTGCGAGTACGCGTCTTGGCTACGGCGTAAAGAAAACCATGATGCTGGCTCAGCGCCTCTATGAAGCGGGTTACATCACTTATATGCGTACTGACTCGACTAACTTGAGTTCAGAGGCTGTAGAAGCCGCACGTGAATACATCGGTTCTGAGTACGGTGATCAATATCTTCCACCGAAAGCTCTTGTTTATGGTAGCAAAGAGGGCGCGCAAGAAGCCCACGAAGCGATTCGCCCTTCAAGTGTTGATGTGAAGTCTGAAGACTTAAATGGTGTTGATGCTGATGCTCACAAGCTTTACTCACTGATTTGGAATCAATTCGTTGCGTGTCAAATGACGCCAGCGCAATACGATTCAACAACAGTAAGTGTTAAAGCGGATGAGTACACGCTGAAAGCAAAAGGTCGTATCCTTAAATTTGATGGTTGGACTCGCGTTCAACGTCCAATGGGTAAGAATGAAGATACCATTCTTCCTGCAGTTCAAATTGGCGATAAGCTTGATCTAATTGCTCTAGACCCTAAGCAGCACTTCACTAAGCCACCAGCACGTTTCACAGAAGCGGCGCTAGTAAAAGAGCTTGAGAAGCGCGGTATTGGTCGTCCTTCAACGTACGCATCAATTATTTCGACGATCCAAGATCGTGGTTATGTGAAAGTTGAACAGCGTCGTTTCTATGCTGAAAAAATGGGTGAAATTGTAACTGACCGTCTAGACGGTAGCTTCAATGACCTAATGAACTATGATTTTACAGCTCGTATGGAGCAAAAGTTAGACCAAATCGCAGAAGGTGAAGCGAACTGGAAGGGAGTTCTAGATAACTTCTTTACAGACTTCACTGGTGACTTAGAGCAAGCGGATCTCGATGAAGATGCTGGTGGCATGAAGCCAAACCATATCGTTGAAACCGATATTGAGTGTCCGACTTGTAGTCGTAAAATGGGTATTCGCACAGCTTCAACAGGCGTATTCTTAGGTTGTTCTGGTTATGCGCTTCCACCGAAAGAACGTTGTAAAACAACAATCAACCTTGGTGATGAAGACGGCATTATCAACGTTCTTGAAGAAGACGTTGAAACAGCAGCACTTCGAGCTAAGAAACGTTGTCCAATTTGTGAAACGGCGATGGACGCTTACCTTATCGATGAAAAGCGTAAGATGCACGTGTGTGGTAATAATCCTAACTGTGAAGGTTATGTGGTTGAGCACGGCGAGTTCAAAGTAAAAGGCTACGACGGCCCACTTGTTGAATGTGACAAGTGTGGTAGCGATATGGTTCTGAAAAATGGTCGTTTCGGTAAATATATGGATTGTACGAGTGAAGACTGTAAAAACACTCGTAAAATTTTAAAAAATGGTGAAGTTGCACCACCTAAAGAAGACCCTGTTCACTTACCTGAATTACCATGTGAAAACTCAGATGCGTATTTTGTTTTACGTGATGGAGCTTCTGGTTTATTTATGGCAGCAAGTAACTTCCCTAAATCACGTGAAACACGTGCACCTTTAGTGTCGGAATTGGTTCGTTTTAAAGATCGTATATCACCAAAATTCCAATATCTTGCAACAGCACCGCAAGCTGATCCAGATGGTAAGCCAGCGGTTGTCCGCTTTAGCCGTAAGACTAAAGAAAACTATGTACGTACAGAGGCTGATGGTAAACCTTCAGGTTGGACTGCGATGTATATAGATGGAAAGTGGGAAGTTACGGATAAACGTAAAAAACCTAAAGCTAAAGACTAAACACTAAAACAATGAAAAGCAGCGATTCTATCGCTGCTTTTTTTTATCTAAAATTTAATGAAAAGTATGATTTATTAAATGAGAGAACTTTTTATAGGCAGAGTAATTGCAAATGCTAAGAAGCGAGTTATTATCGTTGTTGCATAATGATTTTCGATTTTCATGTATCTGTAATGAATGCTGATTAGTATGACATTACTGGTTATTGATAATTGTATTTAAAGTGTTCTTTTACTGTTAATCTTATGTAACCCCTGACAATTGTAATGTGACCTGGTTTAAGTCTTAGAAAAGCAATCGGTTACATAACACAGAATGTTGTATTTAAAATTGAAATCGATATGAAAATCGATACCTTATAAAAAACAAAGTGCCAATAATAGGGCGCACATAACAACGTATGGCTTAGTGTTATTCTCATAATTTATGAATGAATACTTACTAAATACCGAAATCTATTGTTAGTACCTACCCCCGAGGTCACTCATATATGGGTACTAACTTGACAAGCTATAAGTATATGGAGAATAAAATGGCTGGTGTATTGGGAATGATTCTTGCTGGTGGTGAAGGTTCACGTTTGAGACCTTTAACCGAATCCCGGAGTAAACCTTCTGTTCCTTTTGGTGGTAGTTACCGCCTGATCGACTTCGCTTTAAACAACTTTGTAAACGCTGATCTTATGAAGATCTACGTACTTACTCAGTTCAAATCTCAATCTTTATTCCACCACATGAAAAAGGGTTGGAATATTAATGGTATTACAGACCGCTTCATTGACCCTATCCCTGCGCAAATGCGTACTGGTAAGCGTTGGTATGAAGGGACTGCAGACGCAATCTATCAAAACTTAGGTTTCATGGAGCTGGAGCAGCCTGATCAAGTTTGTATTTTTGGTTCTGATCATATTTACAAAATGGATATCAAGCAGATGATTGATTTCCATAAAGAAAAAGAAGCTTCATTAACTGTGTCGGCGTTGCGTATGCCACTTGCAGAAGCATCTGAGTTTGGTGTTATCGAAGTTGATGCTGAAGGGCGTATGATTGGTTTTGAAGAGAAACCAGCTAACCCGAAATGTATTCCAGGTGACCCTGAATCTGCATTGGTTTCAATGGGTAACTATGTTTTTGAAGCTAAAGACTTATTTGCTGAACTTATTGAAGATGCAGATAAAGAAGGCTCAACACACGACTTTGGTAAAGATATTATCCCTAATATGTTTCCTCGTGGTGATGTCTTTGTTTATGACTTCAGCACCAACCGCATTACCGGTGAGAAAGAAGAAGTGTATTGGCGCGATGTAGGTACGATTGATGCGTACTGGCAAGCTCACATGGATCTCTTGAAAAAAGATGCTCCATTCTCGCTATATAACCGTAAGTGGCCTTTACATACATATTACCCACCACTACCGCCAGCGACGTTCTCTGACTCAGATAATGGGCGAGTTCAAATCATCGATAGTTTGGTTTGTAGCGGCAGTTACGTACGTGGTTCCCGTATTGAAAAAAGTGTGCTTGGTTTCCGCAGCAACATCGCATCAACGTGTGATATTAGCGAAAGTATCCTTTTAGGTGACGTAAAAGTGGGCGAGGGTTGTGTACTTCGTCGTGTTATCGTCGATAAAGATGCTGATATTGCCCCAGGCACTCAAATCGGCGTAAACCTGCAAGAAGATAAAAAACACTACCATGTTTCAGACGAAGGTATTGTAGTAATCCCTAAAGGAGCGCGTGTTGGCTACTAAGTCGTTATCAATACTTTTTGTAGCGTCTGAAGTTGAAGGCTTGATTAAAAGTGGTGGCTTGGCTGATGTAGCCAAGGCACTGCCTATAGCGTTACAAACACTCAAGCAAAATGTACGAGTATGTATCCCAGCATATAGCAAAATATCTGATGTTGATTCTGCCGAAGTCATTCTGGAATCAGAATTAGATCATTGGCCTCATACTGCTTATCGCGTTAAGAAGCTAAATGTTGAAGGCGTTGAAGTCTTTGGCATTGATTGCCCTAAGTACTTTGACCGCCCTGAGATGTACGCAGAAAATAATCAAGCTTACAGTGATAATGGTGAGCGGTTTTCATTTTTCAGTGCAGCTAGCTTAGACATGTTACCTAAATTAGGCTTTCAGCCTGATATTATTCATGCAAATGACTGGCACACAGGTTTTGTTCCATTCTTACTGAAATCTCGTTACCAGGAACATGAATTCTTTGCTGGAACTAGAAGTGTTATTTCAATTCATAATGCGGTATTCAAAGGTGTATTTACCTATGATGAATTGCAAAACCTTCCAGAGATGCATAGCTATAATGTCGCTGAAGCGGCAGTGAGTGACACTCACGTTACTATGCTAAAAGCGGGTGTATTGTGTGCAGACAAAATCAATGCGGTTAGCCCAACATACGCTGAAGAGTTGAAAACTGAACTTGGCAGCCATGGTATGGCTTATGAGTTTCAGCATCGTTCCGATGATTTATTTGGCATTCTTAACGGTTGTGACTACAGCGCTTGGAACCCTGAAACAGATGAGTTTCTACCTCGTAAGTTCAAAGCAACACAGCATAGTATGGTTCGAGGAAAGTCAGCTTGTAAGCAACAACTACAAGAAGAAGTTGGCTTACCTGTAAAAAACTGCGCAGTGTATGGCATGGTTTGTCGCTTAACTCATCAAAAAGGTGTTCACTATTTACTGCCAATCGTAGAGCAATTTTTGAAAAATGATCTACAAATTGTCATTGTTGGTACGGGTGACCCTGTTCTGGCGAGTCAATTAAAAGAGTTGGAAGCGAAGCACTCAGATAAGTTTTCTTTCATTGAAGCCTACAGCAACAAGTTTGCTCATTTGGTTGAAGCTGGTTCGGACTTTTTCTTAATGCCTTCTGAATTTGAGCCGTGCGGTTTGAACCAAATATATAGCATGGCTTACGGAACGCTTCCAATTGTGCGCAGTGTTGGTGGGTTGAAAGACAGTGTTAATGATTATGATGAAAACCCTGAAGTAGCCACAGGCTTTGCGTTCAATGAACCAACGTCAGCAGCACTGCTTAACGTTCTTCACCGTTCATTATTGCTTTATGCTCAAAACCCTCAAGAAATCAAGCGTGTTCAGCTTTATGCAATGCAGCAAAACTTTAGCTGGGAACATGCCGCAGAAGAATATCTAGAAATGTATAGAACTGCATTTTGATTTTCTGATTGTTGGCTTTTTATAGCATAGTGAATAACTAAGGCGCTCTTTAATAGAGCGCTTTTTTTGTGGTCAGATCTGATAGCGGAAGATTACAAACAGCTTGATAAATAGCTAGTTTTTAATAGTAATGAAGTGCGGATTCATTCATTTAACTAATGATATGATTGACATTGTCATCACTTAACCCGTTTAATAGCGTGCTAGCCTAGCGCCCTTAAAGCTCAATATGAGCATAACGATAATTTTAGTAATTTAAGCGAAGGATATGTCAGAGACTTTATTATTCCATAAAACATTCACACACCCGACCAGCGATGAGTGGGTGGTCTTTGTGCATGGAGCTGGTGGCAGTTCATCTATTTGGTTCAAGCAAATAAAAGCTTACAAAGAGCACTTTAATTTACTGTTAATCGACTTACGTGGACATGGTAAATCTAATGCTTTGTTAAAAGAGCTGATAGCTAACCGATATACCTTCAAAGCTGTAACGCTTGATATTTTGAAGGTGCTTGATCATTTAAAAATTCGGTCCGCTCACTTTGTGGGAATGTCATTAGGGACGATTATTGTACGTAATGTCGCTGAAATCGCGGCAAGTAGAGTTCGTTCTATGGTTCTAGGAGGAGCTGTAACCCGTCTTAATACTCGATCGCAGATTTTGATTAAGCTCGGTAACCTGAGTAAGCATTTTATCCCTTACATGTGGCTATACAGCTTATTTGCTTATGTAGTGATGCCGCAGAAAAGTCAAAAAGAATCACGACATTTATTTATTAGGGAAGCTAAGAAACTCTGTCAAAAAGAGTTTAAGCGTTGGTTCATCCTAACTGCGGATGTAAACCCTATAATGAAGTACTTTAAAGATCGCGAGTTACCGATCCCAACATTGTATTTGATGGGTGAGCGAGACTATATGTTTATTCAGCCGGTTAAAGAAATGGTTGAGGCGCATAAGGCAAGTGAACTTGTGGAAATACCAAATTGTGGACATGTATGTAATGTTGAGCAACCTGATGAGTTCAACAAGCGTTCTATTGCCTTTATACAAAAGCAAATAGCTTAGGGGCTATTTGCTTCAATATATTATTATCGGTTTCCTGAGATATGTAAGCGAAAGGAAGTGTAGAGTGCGAAACTTCAGTTCAGAGCTTCTAATTCGAAAGTTTTCTTGAGAGTCTGACGTTAATTTTATCCCTGTGGTGACAGTGCACCACATTGCCAGCAAGATCCGAACTGTGGCTCATTATTTTCGTCACAGCTATCGCATACCCATTCTTCAAATTGTCTTGATGTCTGTTGCAACCGGTACTCTTCAACAATAACTTTAGCTTTAGATGCGTACTCAGTGTTTGGTAGCCAAACGTATGGGTCAGTTTCTTCGGTAAAGGGGAGTTCACCTTTTAGCCCAAATAGACCTTCACCTCTTACTTCACATTCCACATTTTCACTTTGCAGAAGACCACATACGATGTGGGCCTCAGCAGGATTGTTCGCGATAAAAATTTTCATTATTCAGCCACCGGACCTGAACGAAATTTAGCCATTGCCCATTTTGCCACAATTGGGAATAAACCAAGCAATGCAAATGACAGCAAAACAGAAGGTGAAACAATTCCTGATAATGAGTCAATTTCCGCAAGTTGTGTACCTGCGTTTAAGTAGACAGCAGTACCAGGAAGCATACCTAGTTGGCTTGTTAGGTAGTATCGAGAGATAGAGATAGGAGTGAGTCCCATCAATAAGTTAATTAAGAAGAATGGAAATACGGGTATTAAGCGAAGTGAAAATAAGTAAAACGCGCCATCTTTTTCAACACCTTGATTAATGGTTGCCAGTTTGTCTCCAAATTTACTTTGTACCCAATCTCGTAACAAAAATCGGCTACTTAGAAAAGCTAATGTCGCGCCGATGGTGCTGGCGAATGAAACCAAGACTAGGCTTGCCCAAAAGCCGAACAAGGCAGCCCCTAATAAAGTTACTACCGCTGCTCCAGGGATTGAAAAAGCGGTAATCATGACGTAAACAATGAAATATATCGCAGCTGCCAGTATGAAGTTACTTTCAATATAGTTATTTAATAACTCTTGCTGAGCTTTAGCATTCTCTAACGTTAAATACTGACCAAAATTGACACCGAGTATGATGATGGTTGCCAGTAGTACGATTCCTAAAATTAATTTTTTACTCATGAATACTTCCTCTAAATGTCACTTCATCTCATTATTATAGTTAGACAGGGAATCAAGCAATTAACTTTCAATGAAAATAAAAAAAGCCACAAAGAATGTGGCTTTTTGGTGTGAAAGTGAATAATTAACTTAATTAATACGGCTGATGAGCTCTTCTCGTCGCTGTTGAGGAATAACAGACCAGTGCATGCCCTTTATAGCGCCCTCTAATGCCCATAACAACTCAAGACTTACATCTGATGAATGAGACTGTCTAATAGCGTTGTAAGCGTTCACAGAGCCAAATTCATACAGCCTTTCAACTGAATCAATACCAGCTTTTTTAAGCATTCTTTCAGTAGCAAGACGAAGGTTTGGGAGATCCTTCAAACGATCAGGCTTTGCTGAAGATTGTTCCTTCTTCTCGTCTTTTGCAAAGTTTAGGGAAACTTCTGCTAAATTGAGAGTTTGTTGCTGATCTTGCAAAATGTTATCAGGAAGAGCGAAGTACTTAGTAACAACAGGAAACCCTCGTTTTTTGTAGACGTACGGTTGAAACCCTTGTTGTTTGAATTGATCCGCAGAGTTTTTATCAGCTCTAATGTGTAGTTGATCATTCACAACTAACGCGAACATAGTTTCGTCAGCAAATAGGCCGAATCCACCAAACATTGAACGCGATTTTATTTTTCCTAGGGACTCAAATAACTTCATCGAGTCCTTTAGTACTGGTTTATCCATGTTATTTATCTCGGTGTATTTGAATTATGCCACCAAATAAGCAGGTCCGAGAGAGTAGCAAAATGTTGCTATAATATGTCAGTTAGCGGTAAATCTTTCATTTTGCCATCGGCAACCCCGCTACCATACCAATAAAGGCTTAGGCCGGAGGCTTTGCGTCTCACTCTTTAAAGTGGTTTGCCCTGTGCGTGACTTTTGACAGAATAAGTATTTTGTTGAACAAAGCTCACATTTGAATTTTTAAAGTGTGATATTCATTCAGTAAATGATAGTCGTAATGTGTAACTAAGTGCATTTGTTTGATTTGTAAAAAAGCGCACCTTTATGTGCGCTTTATGAATGTTCTTTATTTCAGAGATTTAACTGTGCTTCGTTCCACTATCTCTGGGTGCATTTCGAAAACCCGTTTTTCATGATCTTTGTCTTTAATACGCTCAAGTAATATTTCGAAAGCGTTTTTACCAACACGACGCTTAGGTTGGTGGACGGTAGTGAGTGGCGGAGAGAAGTACTCAGCCAACTCAATGTTGTCATAACCAATAACCGAAATATCATCTGGGATTTTAAGACCACTTTGTTGTAGTCGGCTCATTAGACCAAGTGCCATTGTATCGTTAAAACAGAATACTGCTGTTGGGCGGTCTTCCATCGCTACAATTTTGTCTGCTGCAATTACGGCAGTATCACATTCAAAGTTGCCTTCAATGATTAGGTCATCATTCAATTCAATTTTTGCTTCATTTAGTGCTCGACGGTAGCCCGCGATACGTTCAGTACAAGCTGCTTTATCTAAATGACCGCTTAAACAAGCAATTTTAGTGTGCCCTTTTTCAACAAGATATTTTGTCGCTAAGTAGCCGCCTTCTTCTGAGTTATCGATGATCTTATCGGCTTGCGAGCTTTCAGGTCCCCAATCCATCACTACTTTAGGAATATCTGCGTGTCGATCTAACATTCCACGAAGTTCTTCTGTTAGATCTGAACACATAACCAAAATGCCATCTACGCGTTTTTCAGCCAGCATGCGAATGTAGTCGCGTTGTTTCTCGTAAATACCACCAGTATTACAAAGGATCAAAGTGTAACCTTGGCGGTAGCAGTAGCTCTCTACGCCATCAATTACTTCAGAGAAGAATAAGTTGGTGGATTGAGTAACTAGCATACCGATAGTACGTGTCGTATTACATTTTAAGCTACGAGCAACAGCACTAGGTGCGTAGTTTAATTCATCAACAGCTTTATTTACTTTTTCTTGAGTCGCTTCTGCAACAAAGCGAGTTTTATTGATGACATGAGAAACGGTTGTTGTTGATACGCCGGCTAAGCGAGCAACATCTTTTATAGTGGCCATGGTTTTATCCTGTTAAAAGCTACTTTACTAGAGAGTAGGGCAGCAAAGTAGCCGTAAAGCTACCAGAGTGAGAGCACTGGTTAAGTTTTTCTAATGGTATTAAAGTGCTAAAAAACAAAAAACCGCTAATCAGAGCGGCTTGTTTTCAATTTCAAAATGCTCATGATCAGTAAAGCACAACATTTTGAAGGTGTTTCATATTTTATCGTTTGCGGTCACAATTTTAGACTGACTGGAAAATGACCGCAATAACATTCACCCATAATTATGGGTGAATTGTCACATTTACATCTAAATATTCTATCAATACTAGAATATTGCTTTATTCGCCGCTCAAGTACTCTTGATCAAGTTTACAAAAGGCTACTAGCAATGTTGCAACACTTGCATAGAAGCCAAATTTATCGAATTCTGTACACTTTGCTTGGAATCTTGGTATCCAAGTAAGCAGGTGTTTTTCGATGAACTGCTTTTGTTCAAGGAAGCTACTTTCAAGCTCATCATCGCTCCCTAATTCATTCGAACGGATGATTAGATTTCCAAGAAAATCGAGTTCAATTGCAATATGGTCAGCAGGTTCATTCAGATCGGCATTAACTCCAACACCATGTTCAGCCATCAGTGTTTCCATATCTTTTGCAGGTTGACCATTTAATAGACCCGTATCACCAATATACAAAGACGCATAAGGCAATGCAGCGTACTTATCTGACTTTAAGAATAAGTCACAAAAGTCAGCGGCAAGTTCAAGTTGAGCATCGTCACGATTCTGAGAACGGTTCAAGGCATCGACGAGTTTATCTATCGCTGGCTTTAGTGTTTCGTTTTCGCCTAACCCGGATAGAAATGAACGAATTTCAACAGACTTATAGTGCTCTAGTTCTGATTCAGTTAATTCTCTGGCGAATAAGCTTGAAAGCCACCAGTAAATTTCAGCTCTCTTCTCGTTGAACGCTTTCATTTCTTTCATCAATTATTCCTACCTTCATAAGGTGACGCCAAAAACGGCTAAGATTCAGTGAACAGACTTAAACTTAAGTCGTAATGCCTATATTGAATTGCTCTGAGCGGTAAATAGCAAGGTTTTAGCTTGTCTTGCATCAAAAAAAAACCATGTTTCTGGCTTTTATCTTCTTGGCGACTAGAATTGTTACGAGTTATGAATAGAATAGTCAATGAAACTATTAAATAAGAAAAGTGGTGTAGATGAGCTATCACGTATTAGTCGTTGAAGATGATGTGGTAACCCGAAGTAAACTGGTAGGTTATTTCCAGAATGAAGGTTACACAGTGAGCGAAGCTGAAAGTGGCGCTCAGATGAGGGAAGTGTTGGTTCAAAACAACGTTGACCTGATTATGTTAGACATCAACTTACCAGGCGAAGATGGATTGATGCTAACTCGCGAATTACGCAGTCAATCAGACATTGGAATTATTTTAGTCACTGGACGCACGGATAGCATCGACAAAATTGTAGGCCTTGAAATGGGGGCTGATGATTATGTTACTAAACCATTTGAACTTCGCGAGTTATTGGTTCGAGTGAAAAATTTATTATGGCGTATTGCTGCTGCACGTAAGACAAACACGTTGGCGGTTGAAGAGACGGAAGATGAGACTATTGTACGTTTCGGAGAATGGACATTTGATATTCCACGCCGTGCGTTAAGTAAAAATGGTGAGCCAGTTAAGCTAACGAAAGCAGAGTATGAGCTATTAGTGGCTTTATCTTCGTTCCCTAACCAAGTATTAAGCCGTGAACGCATTCTTAATATGATCAGTCACCGAGTGGATGCGCCAAATGATCGCACGATTGATGTTTTGATTCGACGTATGCGCGCTAAGATGGAATTTGACCCTAAGAATCCACAGATTTTTGTGACGGTTCATGGTGAAGGTTACATGTTTGCTGGAGACTAATTTCGGTTAGTTTGTACAATAATTCGTAAGCTTCACAAAGACGAAATGAAAAAGCCGAGGTATGTTTACCTCGGCTTTTTTTATAAGTTCATTTTGTTGCCGTTTGCTTGGTCCAGTAAGGTCGAAGTATTCTGGTACTCCGTTATAGAAGCTCGTTAGTAGCTTCTGATACTTTATCTACCGCATTGTTGGTTGTTTCAGAGATGGTCGTTTCTTGATGATCTATCCAGTCACGTAATCTCTGCCACATTAGCCCCATTGTTTCATGCCAATAGCGTTCTGTTTGCTCTAAGTAAGTCGCCTTGGGCATATATTTATTCCAAGGTTGCTCAATGTTTTTATGAGCTAAGTAATTAGTTGGTGCAGGAATTGGTTGAATACCCGCGCCATTGAATTCATAAATCGCTCTTTGCATATGGCTTGCAGAAGTTACTAATACAACTTTTTTATTTTGTACAAAAGCAGCCGCTTGTCGTGCTTCTTCCCATGTGTCTTTTGCCGTTTCTAATAAAATAATATCAGGCTTAGAGACGCCTAAAGCTAAGGCTACTTTCGCCATCATTCTTGCATTACTGATTTCTAGGCCGCCACCGTAGCCAGATAGAATCAGTTTCGCCCCTGGGTACATACGTAAAACCCTGATCCCCTCACTCAAGCGCATCAAACCTGTACGGCTGAGTTCTGAAGTCGGCGGGATTTGATCGTCGACCACGTGACCACTTCCGAGCACCATAACGAAATCTATGGATTTGTCGGTTGGTAAAAATACAGAGTACTGCCTTTCCAGAGGCATAAGTAAGCGACTAGAGATGGGTTGGAAGGCAATAAGGAAAATACCGCAGAGAGCGGTTAACGTAATTAGACATCCAGTCTTTCTTTTTGTAGTAAACATCACTAGGGCTAAGCCTAGAAAAGCGAGAATTAACATTGCTGGTAGTGGCATCAACAGGGATGACACGACTTTTTTCAGCTCAAACATATCCGAATAGTCCGAAAAAACATCACTTAGTAGTAAAAAGAGACATCGCCTCTTTATTCCTGAAATTCCTGTGACAGAATAGCAGGCACGATAGGACATAATAACTCAAGTGACCGTGACTGAAGACCGTAATTTCGACGATATTGCCCACAAATTTGCAAAAAACATTTACGGCTCTGACAAAGGAGAGATCCGTCAGATCATCGTATGGGAAGATTTAGAGCTTGCTCTTAATGAATTTGCTGATAAAAATGCACCGCTTCACGTGCTTGATGCGGGTGGTGGTCTTGCTCAAATGTCACAGAAGATAGCTGCACAAGGTCATCATGTATCATTGTGTGATCTATCTTCTGAAATGCTGGCTCTTGCTAAAGAGGATATTGCAAAGGCTGGTTTGCTTGAGCAATATCGGCTGATCCATTCTCCAGTACAGAAGATAGCTGAACACCTTGAGGATAAGGTCGACTTCGTGATGTTTCACGCCGTGATGGAGTGGTTAGCAAACCCGAAAGAGGCGCTTGATATTTTGCTAGATCAAGTCAAGCCCGGTGGAATTGCATCGATTATGTTTTATAACCACCACGGCTTGGTACTGAAAAATGTGATATGTGGCAATATTCCTCACGTACTTGATGGGATGCCACATAGAAAACGGTTTAAGCTGCAGCCCCAGAAAGGGCTCAAGCCAGAAGATGTTTACCAATGGATTGAAGATGCTGGCTTTGACATTCAAGGAAAGTCTGGTATTCGTTCATTCAGTGATTACATTGGCAACATGGAATACATGGGCGATTATGAATTTGAAGATGTACTCGCGCTTGAAAAACAATTATGTCGCCAAGAGCCGTATTTATCTTTAGGACGATACATTCATGTGTGGGCAAAAAAGCCGGCACAAAGCGAAAGCTAAAATAACGAAGAATCATGCGTGACATCGAAATTAGATTGATGTCATAAGAAACGATAACAGGAACCACAATGAGTGAAATGACTCAAACTGCCGAAGAGCAGCCAATTGATGAATTGGTGGGCTGGGTCAAGCAGCATGACTTCTCATTGAATCTCTCACCAGAGCGTTTAGCCTTTTTGATTGCTATCGCTGTGTTGAGTAATGAAAGATTTGATGAAGAGTTAGGTGAAGGTGAACTGCATGATGCATTTATCATTGTCACTCGTATGTTTGAAGAAACGGGAGATGCTTCTGCATTTCGCGCGAATAACGCCATCAATGAATTGGTAAAACAAAAACTCATCAGTCGCTTTACAAGTGAAGTGACAGATGGAGCAAGCATTTACCGACTTTCACCGCTTGCCATTGGCATAACTGATTACTATTTACGCCACCGCCAATTTTCAAAACTAAAATTGTCGATTCAGTTGACTATGGTTGCTGACGAAATGGCGAAAGCGATAGAAGCTGCCCAAAAAGGCGGAACGCCAGCACACTGGAAGAGAAACGTATACGGCGTGCTGAAGTATTCTGTCGGTGAAATATTCGACCAAATCGACCTTAACCAACGCGTTATGGACGAGCAGCAGCAAACGGTTAAGCAGCAAATTGCGGATCTACTAAATAAAGATTGGCGAGAAGCCATTAATAACTGTGAGTCTTTACTTTCAGAAACCTCAGCTACGTTGAAAGAACTTCAAGATACCTTGCAAGCCGCGGGTGATGAGCTCCAAACTCAAATCCTCGATATTCAAGAAGTTGTTTACGGGAATGATGAATTAGAGTTTGTTGGTGAAACCCTGTTTGGTTTACAGATGAAGCTCGACCGAATCACGAGTTGGGGACAGCAAGCAATAGACTTGTGGATTGGTTATGACCGTCATGTACACAAGTTTATTCGAACGGCTATTGATATGGATAAGAACCGTGCCTTTAGTCAGCGTCTGCGTCAATCTGTGACAGATTACTTTGATGCACCTTGGTTCT
The DNA here is from genome assembly GCF_013114625.1 of Vibrio sp. 99-70-13A1. GTDB lineage: Bacteria > Pseudomonadota > Gammaproteobacteria > Enterobacterales > Vibrionaceae > Vibrio. Next base: position 121,401 of record NZ_VTXD01000001.1, on the reverse strand, counting down.
TAACCTATGCGGATGCAGAGAAACTAAGTGATCTTCGAGATGAAGCTCTGGTTTTACGTGATGACGAAGTAACAGGGCAAGCCCCATTAGACGTTGAATATGAAGAATTCGAACAAGTAAACGACCTGCTTTCTGAAAAGATTGCAGCGATGTTGAGAGTTCATAAAGAGCAGGGTGCAGCCATTGATCTTGGACTTGTACTGCGTGACTATCTCGCAGAACACCCTCGTACTCACCATTTTGATTTAGCTAGAATCGTTGTCGACCAAGCCGTGCGCTTAGGTTATTCCGAATCTGACTATCAGGCAATTCAACCTGATTGGCAGGCAATTAACGATTTTGGTGCAAAGGTACAAGCAAATGTCATTAACAAGTACTGATGATTACATGCCAGAGAAACTGGTAAAAGCGATAGCGAACCCATTGTTCCCTGCGTTAGATAGCATGTTGCGTGCAGGCAAGCACGTATCAAGTGAAGACTTAGATAACCATGCGTTACTTGCTGACTTTGAAGTAGAGCTTCAACAGTTTTATCAACGCTACAATACTGAACTTGTAAAAGCGCCCGAAGGTTTCTTTTATCTGCGTCCACGTTCTACCTCATTGATTAGCCGAAGTGTGCTATCTGAATTGGATATGCTAGTCGGCAAAGTATTGTGTTTCTTATATCTAAGCCCAGAGCGTTTAGCTCATGAAGGTATTTTTACGAATCAAGAACTATACGAAGAGTTAATGGCGCTGGCGGATGAGGCAAAACTCATGAAGCTGGCGACTAACCGTGCTTCGGGTTCAGATTTAGATAAAGAAAAACTATTCGAAAAAGTTCGAACTTCATTACGCCGTTTACGTCGTATTGGTATGATCATCTCTATTGGTGAAACCGGTAAGTTTCGCATCAGTGAAGCGGTTTTCCGTTTCGGAGCGGATGTCCGAATTGGCGATGACATGAAAGAAGCTCAGTTACGTCTTATTCGTGATGGTGAGGCGGTGGTACACACACCTGAACCGAGCCAAGGTAGCTTACTGAATGAACAGACAGAGCAAGATCATCATGAAGATGAACAGCCAGACATTTTTAACGAACAACTGAATTTAGGCGAGCAGGCTGATGGCCGCGAGCAAGAAACTGCGGAAGGTGAATTATGATTGAACGCGGTAAGTATCAATCATTAACCATGATCAACTGGAATGGCTTCTTTGCACGTACTTTTGATATCGATGGTTTGGTAACAACTCTTTCAGGCGGTAATGGTGCTGGTAAATCGACCACAATGGCGGCATTTATCACAGCCCTTATTCCTGACCAAAGCTTATTGCACTTCCGAAATACAACGGAAGCGGGTAGCTCTCAATCATCAAGAGATAAAGGCCTTTATGGTAAGTTGCAGCCAGGTGCGTGTTATGCCGCACTAGACGTTGTTAACTCCCGTAATCAGCGTTTACTGTTTGCAGTTAAGCTTCAACAAGTCGCTGGTCGTGATAAGAAAGTAGATATTAAACCGTTTGTTATTCAAGGCTTACCAAGCCATGTGAAACCAACCGATGTGTTAATTGAAAACGTTTCTGATAGCCACGCGCGCGTATGTCAATTAAACGATGTAAAAGCAGCTGTGGCGCAATATGAAGGCGCTCACTTTAAAGCGTTTTCATCGATTGTTGAATACCACGCTCAGATGTTTGAATACGGTGTCGTTCCGAAGAAATTGCGTAACAGCAGTGACCGTTCTAAGTTTTATCGCCTGATCGAAGCATCATTGTACGGTGGTATTTCAAGCGCAATTACTCGTTCACTTCGTGATTACTTGTTGCCACAAAATGGTGGTGTGAAGAAAGCGTTCCAAGATATGGAATCTGCACTTCGTGAAAACCGAATGACATTGGACGCAATTAAAACTACGCAAGCCGATCGTGATTTATTCAAACACTTGATTACAGAATCTACCAATTACGTAGCAGCTGACTACATGCGCCATGCGAATGATCGCCGTAATAAGCTTGATCAAACTATGGTGCTACGTGGTGAGTTGTTTGGATCTCGTGAAACTTTAGTTGAGCAAAATAGCCTACTGAACCGTGTTCAAGAAGAACTTGAGATCTTAGTCGATCAAGAATCTGCGCTTGAGCAGGATTACCAAGCTGCTTCGGATCATTTACAGCTTGTTCAAAATGCCCTTCGCCAACAAGAAAAAATCGCCCGTTATAGCGATGATCTTGAAGAATTAAGCGAACGCTTAGAAGAACAAATGATGGTGGTTGAAGAAGCACAAGAACGTGTTTTATTAGCTGAAGAGCAGGCAACCATTACTGAAGAAGAAGTGGATAGCCTGAAAACGCAACTTGCGGATTACCAGCAAGCGCTTGATGTTCAGCAAACTCGTGCTCTTCAATATCAACAAGCTGTTCAAGCATTAGAAAAGACCAAACAGTTATTAGCTGATGAGTCGATCACGCCTGAAAGTGCGATGGCGCTGGTTTCTGAATTGAAATCTCAAGAAGAAGCCAACACTCAAACATTGCTGGCGACTAAGCATAAGCTTGATATGTCGTCAGCGGCTTCTGCACAGTTCGGTAAAGCGTTGGCATTAGTGAAGAGTGTGGTTGGTCATGTTGAACGACAAGATGCGTCAGCAAGTGCTAAACAAGCGATTGAGAAAAGCAGAGAGTCGAGACATATTGTTCAAAATGAACAACAGTGGCGTGCTCAGCATCGTGATATGGAGCGAGATGTTGCTCAACAGCGTCAAGCTCAAAGCTTAGCTGCTGACTATCAGAAGCAACATAATACTGAATTGACTGATGAGCTGATCTTTGAAGAAGAACGTGAACGTCATTCAATGCAAATTGAGTCTTTAGAGTTTGCTCAAGAAGAGTTACGCGAATCTAAAAGTGAACAGCGCCGTATTGAGCAAGAACATACTCAACAAATTTCTAGACTAGAAGCAGTAGCGCCAGCTTGGATTAATGCTAATGATGCATTAGAAGCGTTAAGAGAACAAAGCGATGCTGAGCTAGAAGATAGCCAAGCAGTAATGACTCAAATGCAGCAAGTGTTGCAAGACGAGAAATCACAATCAATCGCGAAAGAACAGCTAGCAAAACGTCGTTCTGAACTTGATCAAGAAATTGAACGTCTAGCTTCACCTGGTGGTTCGAATGATCCTCGATTGAAAGGGTTAGCAGACACATTAGGCGGCGTATTACTTTCTGAAATTTATGATGACATTACCATTGGTGATGCTCCGTATTTCAGTGCAATGTATGGTCCTGCGCGTCATGCGATTGTGGTTTCAGATCTTGATGGGATCAAAGAGAAGCTAGTTGACTTAGATGATTGCCCTGAAGATTTATACATCCTTGAAGGCGATGTTGATGCCTTCGATGACAGCTCATTCAATGCCGACGAACTGGAAGGTGCAGTGTGCGTTCAATTAAATGATCGCCAAATGCGTTACTCGCGTTTCCCAGAGATTCCATTGTTTGGTCGTGCTGCTCGTGAACAACGTTTAGAACATTTGCGTGAAGAGCGTGATGTAGTGGTAGAAAACCACGCTAAAGCGGCGTTTGATTCTCAGAAACTGCAGCGTTTATACCAAGCGTATAACCTGTTTGTTGCTAAACATTTGCAAGTTGCTTTTGACGCAGACCCTGAGCAAGCTTTGGTTGCGGTACGTGATAAGCGTAATCAAGTTAGCCGAGTATTAACTGATATCGCAGCTAAAGAACAGCAGCAACGCAGCCAGCTTACACAAAGCAAGCAAGCAATCGCGACATTAGATAAATTAGCGCCAATGATTCGTATGATCGAAGATGAAACATTGGTAGAACGTTTATCTGATCTTGAAGCTCAACTTGAGCGTTTAGGTGAAGCTAAGTCTTACCTATCTAATCATGGTAAAGCGCTAACGGCATTGGAACAGATTGTTTCAGCTCTTGACGCGGATCCTGAGCAATTTGAAGCGTTAGAAGCGGAATACAAACAAGCGGATCAAGCGCTTCAAACATTGAAAGGTAAGCTGTTTGCTTTATCTGATCTGATTGAACGTCGTCATTACTTTGCTTATGAAGATTCAGTGGCTCTTCTTAATAAGAGCAGTGAACTGAGTGAGCAGTTAAAAGCGAAATTGGTTAATGCTGAGCAAGCGAGAACTAAAGGTCGTGATGGCTTAAAACAAGCTCGTGAGCAAATGAACCAGTACAACCAAGTATTGGCTGCACTTAAGAGTTCGCATCACGCTAAACTTGAAACTGTTCAAGAGTTTAAGCAAGAACTGCAAGAGTTTGGTGTTAACGCTGATGAAGGTGCAGAAGAGCGTGCTGTTCGTCGTCGTGATGAACTTCAAGAACGTTTGCATACTTCACGTAGTCGTAAGAGCGGTTATGAGCGAACCATTACATCGACTGAATTGGAGATGAAAGGGCTAGCAAAACGCTTGAAGAAAGTTCAGAAAGAATACGCAGAACTCCGCACGTTTGTGGTCGCTGCAAAAGCGGGCTGGTGCTCTGTTTTACGTTTAGCTCGTGAGAATGACGTTGAACGTCGTTTACACAAACGTGAATTGGCTTATTTATCTGCTGGCGAGCTGCGCTCAATGTCGGATAAATCGCTAGGTGCACTTCGTCTTGCCGTTGCAGGTAATGATGATTTACGTGATTCGTTAAGACTCTCTGAAGATAACGCGCATCCAGAGCGTAAAGTCTTGTTCTACATCGCGGTTTATCAGCATCTTCGTGAACGTATTCGCCAGGATATTATCCGTACCGATGATCCTGTTGAAGCCATTGAAGAAATGGAAGTTGAGCTTGCTCGTCTAACAGAAGAATTGACTCAGCGTGAAAACCGCTTAGCAATCAGTTCTGAATCTGTGGCAAGTATTATTCAGAAAACGATTCAGCGAGAGCAAAACCGCATTCGCATGCTTAACCAAGGTTTGTCTAACATATACTTTGGTCAGGTGAAAGGTGTACGCCTTAATGTGAAGATTCGTGAGAGTCACGAAGTTTTACTTACAGGGCTAGCTTCTCAACAAGATCAGCATAAAGATTTGTTTGAAACTTCTCGCTTTACCTTCTCAGAAGCGATGGCGAAACTTTTCCAACGTGTAAACCCACATATCGATATGGGGCAACGTTCACCTCAAGTACTAGGTGAAGAGTTGCTGGATTACCGTAATTACCTAGAATTGAGTGTTGAAGTTAACCGTGGCTCTGATGGTTGGTTACAAGCTGAATCTGGTGCGCTTTCAACTGGTGAAGCGATTGGTACTGGTCAATCTATCTTGCTGATGGTTATTCAGAGCTGGGAAGAAGAGTCACGCCGATTACGCAGTAAAGACATTGTTCCTTGTCGTCTACTGTTTTTAGATGAAGCGGCGCGTTTGGATTCTAAGTCAATCTCAACCTTGTTTGAGCTATGTGACAGACTAGGAATGCAATTACTGATTGCAGCGCCTGAAAACATTAGCCCAGAGAAAGGGACAACGTATAAGTTGGTTCGTAAGGTCTTCAAAGATCACGAACATGTGCATGTGGTTGGTTTACGAGGCTTTGCTCAAAATAAACCTGCGACACCGGTACAAGAACTTATCGAAGAGTTGTAATACTTATTGATACTTAATAAGTAAAAAGACACAAATATTGAAGCCCCTACTTGTTAGGGGCTTTTTTTATGCCGGAATATCATAAATAAAAGTCACACATACTTTATGGGTATTATCAACGGAACGAGTTTGAGGTCACACGCACAAAACCATAATTATTGTATGGTATTAATAGTTCACCTTATTATATAAATAATATTATATTACTATTTTATTTTGACTTCATTGTGATGTCATTGCGTTAGGTGGGGGCTGGTATGATTCAAATCGTTATTGATGGAAAATTTAGAATTGCAGAGCAGGGACAAACGGTTCTTGAAGCTGCTAAAACATGTGGATTAGAGATCCCATCTCTATGTGGTTTGAATAAAACAGCGAATAAAGTTCCTTGTGATCTTTGCGTCGTTGAACTTGAGAATGGCGAGATACAAAGGTCATGTGAAATTGAAGTATCTAACGGTCTTAATGTCATCACTCAATCTAGCCGGTTAACAGCCCGCCGCCAAATCGCTTTGAATCGAATCATGTCTGATCATTATGCAGACTGTGAAGCGCCTTGCCAGACAGCCTGCCCTGCAGGGGTTGATATTCAATCATACCTTTATCATATTGCTCAGAATGATCACTTAAAAGCCATAGAAGTCATCAAACAAACGCTTCCGATGCCTCTTTCTATAGGGCGTGTTTGCCCCGCATTTTGTGAAACGGAATGTAGAAGAAATTTAGTGGATGATTCCATAGCGATTAGACAATTGAAGCGCCATGCCGCAGATATTGACCTTGCAGCCCAAGAAAGCTACCAACCATTGAAAAAAGCATCGAAAGGTAAAACAGTAGCCATTGTTGGTAGTGGACCTGGTGGGCTAACGGCGGGCTATTACCTTTCAAATGAAGGGTATGATGCTCAAATCTTTGAATCAATGCCGCAAGCTGGTGGCTGGTTGCGTTACGGCATTCCAGAGTACCGCTTACCTAAATCTATTTTGGACAAAGAAATTGAGTTGATGTGCCGAAATGGCATGTCGATAGAGTGTAATAAAAAGCTAGGTGCTGATTTTACATTATCAAGTTTAACGCAAGATTTTGATGCGGTTTGTTTGGCTGTGGGTGCTTCACAAGCGGTAGACATGCAATACCAAGGAAGTAACTTGGCAGGTTGCTATCTTGGTGTCGATTATCTAAAAGATTACGTGACAGAAAAACAATATGTCACGGGTAAAAAAGTCGCGGTGATTGGAGGCGGTAACACCGCGATAGATTGCGCACGTACTGCGGTTCGAGATGGTGCGGATACGACGTTAATTTATCGTAGAACAAGAGATGAAATGCCTGCAGAAGATTATGAGATTGAAGAAGCCGAGCATGAAGGTGTGAAATTTCATTTTTTAACGAACCCGGCAGAAAACTTACCTGATGCAGATGGTCGAGTTTGTGAGGTTCGTTTAGAGCGAATGGAGCTTGGCCCTGCGGATGCCTCAGGTCGTCGAAGCCCTAAACCTACAGGTGAGTTCTTTGTTGAGGCTTTTGATACGGTGATCGCCGCAGTCTCACAAAAACCAGACCTGAGTTTTATGGATAATGAAGCCATCGATATTCCATTAACCCGCTGGAATACCGCTGATGTTGATCCGCAAACTCTGCACACTGGTACGGGTAATATATTCAGCATTGGTGACTTTCGTCGTGGACCTGCAACGGCTGTTGAAGCTGTGGGAGACGGTCGTTTAGTAGCGGGTGCTATTGACCGATTTTTCGATGGAGATATGGATAACATTCCTGTTAAACCATTTAACTCCCGTAAGCAAAACCAACTTAAGAAAGTCGACCCTAAGCAATATCAGGCTATTCAAAAACAAGCCCGCCTTATCACGCCTGAACTTACTCCAGAGCAAAGAGCCCAAAGTTTTGATGAAGTGGAAACGGGGTTTGAAAACGCAGATGCAGTCGCAGAAGCTGCACGATGTTTAGAGTGTGGGTGCCAAGCTAATACAGGGTGTGATCTAAGAGATTACGCCACAGAATATGAAGCTGTTCAGGAATACCCAGCATTCAATATTGATATTCAAACTGATGATGCTTGGCAATCAACCCGTAACCACAGAGTTAAGTCTATACCTTCAGTTCACTCATCAGAATCACTCTCATCAGAGGCATTGGTTCAAAAATTTCCAGTAGATAACAGCTCAGAGTTCATCGTGTTTGATGCAAACCGATGCATTAGTTGCGGGCAATGTATCCAAGCATGCCGTGAACAAGCTGTACATGGCGTTTTAAGCTTCATGGAGCAAGCAAACGGAAAACCAGCAAATAAGCCAGAATGCCGACCTAACTTTGGTGCGAATACGACCTTGATGGGAGACTCGAATTGTGTTCAATGCGGTTCTTGCATCCAGGTTTGTCCTACAGGGGCAATGACAGATGCTCGCGATAAAGCACAAGGTCGAACTGATGATCTGAAAGCGGTAGATACCATCTGCACTTATTGTGGTGTTGGCTGTAAACTCACTATGCATGTGGATGAGAAGACAAACAGAATTCAATATATTCGCGGTGGAGACTCTCCTGTCAATGAAGGCATGCTATGCGTGAAAGGACGGTTCGGATTTGATTTTGTTAACAGTGATGCGCGTTTAACGTCACCATTAATTCGCAAAGATGGTTGGCTACAACCAGCATCTTGGGATGAAGCAATCGCCCTTATTGCTAGTAAATTTACGGCAATCAAAGAAGGGTTTGGTAGCCAATCACTTGCTGGTTTTTCTTCCGCAAAAACAACCAATGAAGACAACTACGCATTTCAAAAATTTATCCGCCGCGAATTAGGGACAAACAATGTTGATCACTGCGCACGTCTTTGTCATGCATCCACAGTTACGGGGCTTGAAGCGTCATTAGGCAGTGGGGCAATGACCAATGATATTCCAAGTATCAAACATTCAGATGTCATCTTTATCATAGGTTCAGATACCACAGCAGCACACCCTATCATTGGCTCTCATATCAAACAGGCAGTTCGTCATCATGGAGCTCGGTTGATTGTAGCTGACCCGAAACGCATTGATATCGCCGATCACGCTGAGCTATATATGGCGCATCGACCAGGTACAGATGTGATGCTAATTAATGGTGTGATGCAGCAGATCATCAAACATGGTTGGTATGATCAGGAATATATTGATGAACGCGTTGATGGTTTTGATACTTTACTGCAAGAAGTGATGTCTCCGAATTACGCCTTAGACAAAGTTGAATTGGTTACCGGTGTAAAAGCTGACGATGTATTCGCTATGGCACGTTTAATAGGAACCGCAAAACGTACTGCTGTTTACTATTCAATGGGGATAACTCAGCATACAACGGGTCATGACAATGTTCGTTCAATCGCTAACTTACAATTACTGTGTGGAAACATCGGAATTGAAGGTGGGGGGATTAACCCACTTAGAGGTCAATCCAATGTTCAAGGTGCGTGTGACATGGGCGCATTACCGAATAATCTTCCTGGGTATCAAAAGGTTTATAACCCATTAGTACGCAAAAAATTTGAAATGGAATGGGGAGTTACCTCGTTACCTGCTGAATCTGGGTTAACGCTTACCGAGATTATAGATGCCGCTTGCGAACGAAAAGTGAAAGCACTGTATGTCATGGGGGAAAACCCGGTATTGAGTGATCCTAACCAAGCACATGTTATTGAAGGTTTGGAAGCGCTCGACTTCTTAGTGGTACAAGATATCTTTTTAACAGAAACCGCGCAGTATGCAGATGTTGTGTTGCCTTCTTGTTCCTTTGCAGAAAAATCAGGTCACTTCACTAATACCGAACGCCGAGTGCAGCGTATTAACCCTGCTGTAAATCCACCCGGTGAAGCAAAAGAAGATTGGGTTATCATTCAATCTATCGCTAATGCTATGGGAGGAGATTGGTCATATTCGAGTGTGGCGGATATAACTAACGAAATAGCTAGAGTAACGCCACAATATGCAGGCTTAAGGTGGGAAAATATCACAATTAATGGCGCTCAGTGGCCAAGTAATAAGAACAACCCTGACGGCACTCGTATTATGCACCAAACCCAATTTACTCGTGGGAGAGGGCAAATGGAGGCGATACCTTTCCGCTATGCTGCAGAGTTACCTGATGAAGAATATCCACTTATTTTGACGACTGGGCGCGTGTTAGAACAATTCCATACGGGAACTATGACGCGTAAAACTAAGGGGTTAGATAACTTAGCGGGACCTAAAGCAATGATCAGTGTATCTGATGCTGAAAGGTTAGGGTTATCAAATGGTCAGATGGTTAAGGTATCAACTAGGCGCGGACAAATTGAAATTGCAGCGTTTATAACGAAGCGAATGCAGAAAGGAGTAATTTTTATTCCGTTCCATTTTGTTGAATCACCTGTAAACAGGCTGACAACAACCGCAACGGATCCACATGCAAAGATTCCAGAGTTTAAAGTGGCAGCGGTTAGGGTGGAGGCATTACTGACGGAGCCTCAGGTTCTGTAGTTAAAGTTTAAGTATCCAAGGGCAAAGCATCAAGTAGCTTGGTTATTCACTTGATGGCGGTTTTACTACTTTGATAGATAAAATTAAACCGCATATCTATCTGACTATTTCTAGTTCGAAGTGATATGCGGCTTATTTATATTTTAGCTAACCTAGCTACTTTTTGACGAGCTATGCGGTTCGATTAGCTAGGTGATTCGATTAGCTACAAGCTACAAGCCACGAGATCTAACTAGTTATGAGCCCCGAACTGTTTAGCTGCGTATGCAACACGCTCTGCAGGTTTTGGGTATTCAGCTGGCATTCCAAGACCTTCAATATGATGAAGCCTTGGTAGTAAACCCGCGCCATTAGCTATCTGAATGGCAAGACCTGGACGAGCGTTAAGTTCAAGCACCATAGGTCCTTCTTCTTGGTCAAGTACCATGTCGGTCCCCATATAACCAAGCCCGGTCATCTCCCACGCGCTAGAAGCTAACACCAGCAGCTTTTCCCAATGAGGAACCTGTAGTTCCATCAGCTCTTTCCCAGTATCTGGGTGTTGAGTTATCGGTTGATCAAACTGTACTGCTCGTACCGCTTTACCTGTGGCGATATCAATACCAACACCAACAGCACCTTGGTGTAAATTCGCTTTACCATCTGAAGCGGCAGTTGATAGGCGCATCATAGCCATAACGGGGTAGCCTTTGAAGACAATGATGCGAACATCAGGAACACCTTCAAAGCTGAAGCCTTCGAAACAGCTGTCAAACTTTATTAAGTTTTCAACTACGGCTACATCGTTTTTACCACCCAGTGAGAAAAGCCCTGCCAACGCATTACTAATGTGGCGCTCAACGTCTTCTTCATTGATCGTAGAACCAGAAGGTTTTGTATAAACACCGTCTTTGTGAGAAACCACAACAAGGATGCCTTTACCGCCACTTCCTTGAGCTGGCTTGATAACAAACCCTGGCCAGTCTTTTACCATCTTATGAATCTTTTTAACTTCAGCTTGATGGCTAATTACGCCGATAAGCTTAGGCACTGTTGCCCCAGCTTGCTCAGCAATAATTTTTGTTTTCAGCTTATCATCCACTAATGGGTATTTTGAACGATCATTATAACGACCGATATAGCTATGATTCCGCTTATTCATGCCCATGATGCCTTTATCACTGAGCTTGAATGGAGAGGTCAGTTGATTAAACATACCTTAATCCTCCGCTAGTGGCTTAAAGCGACGAAGCTCCGTCAAACGGTAGCCTGTGTAGTTACCAAGTAGTAAAATAGTGGCAAGAATAACAAGTTGTAGACCGATGAAGTTAAACGTTAGGTGTTGAATGAACGGGTTAGTCATACCTAAGTAAACCAATATGGCCGTGAATAGAGAACCACCACCTTGCAGCATTACTTCTTTCGCACCTTCTTCTTCCCAAAGGATAGACATACGTTCAACTGTCCAAGATAGGATAATCATAGGGAAGAACGTGATGGATAGCCCTTCTGTGAGTCCGATTTTGAATGCGACTACAGTGAATACTGAAATGATCATTATGACGGTAATTATCACCGCCGATATTCGGGCGACTAAAAGAAGGTTGAGCTTAGACAGATAGCTTCGAATGATCAGTCCCGTACCAACAATCAGTAAGAAACCAACAATACCGGTAATCAGCTGTGTTTGAACAAAGGCAACCGCAATCAGTACTGGCATGAAGGTACCAGACGTTTTTAGCCCGATGATCACGCGTAAGAATACAACGATGAATGCGCCAATCGGGATAAGCATGATGGTTTTAAACATAGCTTGCTCTTCAAGAGGCAAGCTATGGATAGAAAGGTTGAGCAGTTGATCCGCCGATACTTTACTGTTGGTTGCTGCTGAAGGAGAAATCTCCTGAGCAATCATAGAGAAATGTACTTTACTGTTTTGTCCACCGACAACATCAAGTAGAGATACATTGGATTCATCCCAAATCAGTAAGTTTGGCTGTGTCTGGTGCTGGCTAGATTCTGGTGAAAATAAGATCCATTGCTCTTTGTCCCAGATTTGAATCATATGTTGTATAGACTGACGTCGGCGTCCATCTTCCAACTCTATAACACCAACAAGCTTGTTGTGTACGTTAGCGTAAGACAGCAACTTATGAGTCGCATTTACCTTACTCATATTATTTAGTAGTAGAGCAGCATTCTGGCTGTCAGGATCATTAAGAGTTTTGATTAATTCACGAGTAAAGGTGAAGTTGTCAGCAGAGCGCTGGGTTGCACGGTCAATCAAAGCAATTGCAGCAGCTTCTTCTGGACCATTAAATGATGGTGGTGTGATTTCGCCTTCAGGTGCAATGGCTGTAATTTTTGCTTGGTCATCTACAAGAAATTGTGTTTTGTAATAGATTGTTTGAGGACCGTCAGCATGACGAATAGACCATTCAGCACGTCGACCTGAATCAGTATTAACATAAGAAATACCGTAACCAGGAGAAGATGCTGATTCACCAATCAAGGTGTAATTTGTTTGAGTATGAGGTGCAGCTAAAGATACCTTAGCTTCTTTACCAATAGCATTAAATTCGACTCTTGCTTCAACGTCCCAAACTTGTCGGGTTTCTCCAGGAGTCCAAGGCACACCATAAGTAGTGTGTCTAAAGATACTCAATGCGATACCTGCTACCAATAGCAGGACGATCGAGATATAAAAAGGAATTCTTGACGTCATAACTAATCCTATTGTTTTATTTATCTTCCATTTGAACGTACTTTTTACTTACATCAACAAGCGCTATGTCTTTGATAAATTCGCGCCCTAGTAGTACAGGGTGACTCATTTGAGAGCGATCTGCCAATGTAAATTGCGCTTTTTCATGGATTTTTCCAACTTTAACCCATAATTCGATCACAGCTCTACGTTCTGTTTGATCACTGGTGGATTGGCGTATTTTTACGTATCTAACAACAGGAGCCTGTATCCATTTCTGTTCAGCTTTTGGAAGGGATGAATCGGAGAGGTGGAACTTCACCCAATCTTTTCCATTTCTCTCAAATTCTTCAATGTCTACGGCATTTAGAGATGAGGTCGTTGCCCCTGTATCGACACGCGCATCAAATTCTTGGTTGATGGAGTCGATAGAGATTTTTTCTATGGCGCCTAGGATAGTTGGCTGTGTCGTTGTAAAAACAACCGCTGGAGGTGCGGCAGCAGGAACAGGCTCTTCTTCAATCACTTCTACCGCTTCTTTTTCAACAGAAGATAAATGGCTGTCCATCTGAGTCGCTAAATACAAAACTTCAGTTTCTAAGCTTTCGATGTAGTCGCTCTGGTTACTGATTTGAAGCTCAAGGTTTTTGACTTTTGTTGCGATATTCGTTTCAGATTGCTGAATTGCTTCCATGGTTTGTTGGTGGTATTGAGCCCCGTTTGTGAGAGAGCACCCTGAGAGCAGGCCAATCACCAAAACTGGCGACAATCGCTTATACATATAAAAACCTTTGTGATAATAAAAATAGTTGTGACTATCCAAGAGTTTAGCTGACAAAAAAGGATGCGTGAAGCATCCTTATGTTAGCGTCCTGTCATATTGGACTGTTGGAGTAAATTTCAGGCAAATTATGGTTCATTTACCTATAATCAACTGAAATTTCTGTCACAAAATTAAGGTTTTGTTGCCACAAGAACAGCACGTCTCGGCGCTGGGTGACCTTCAACTGTTTTACTTGGATCATTCGGGTCTAAGTAATCTGGAAGTGAGTTATGGGTCATCCATTCTGTTGTGCGTTGTTCGCCAACCGTCGTAACATTTTCATCAACGATGCGGACGTCTTCAAAACCAACTTGTTCAAGCCAGCGTTTCAGTGCGCGAGCAGATGGGAAGAAGTACACGTTTCTCATTTGCGCGTAGCGGTCAACAGGCACAAGAACAGCGTTCTCGTCACCTTCAATCACTAACGTTTCAAGTACCAGTTCTCCACCAGATACCAATTGGTCTTTCAATTGGATCAAATGATCAAGCGGTGAACGGCGGTGGTAAAGCACACCCATGCTGAATACAGTGTCGTAAGCTTCCAGTTTTGGCAGCTGTTCAATACCTAAAGGTAAAAGGTGAGCGCGTTGGTCATCGCCCATTAGCTTACGGATAGCTTCAAACTGAACAAGGAAAAGATGAGACGGGTCGATACCGACGGTCAAACGAGCACCTTCGCCTAACATACGCCACATGTGGTAGCCATTACCGCAACCTACATCGAGTACCGAACGGTTTTTAAGCGGTGAGATATGCGGAAGTACACGGTCCCATTTCCAGTCGCTGCGCCATTCTGTATCGATATGAATGTCATGAACGGTATAAGGACCTTTGCGCCAAGGGTGGAATGTCTTTAATAGGCTCTCTAGCTTTTTATGTTCACCCGTTTGAAATGGTGTGCTGCTGCCGATAGTCACAGAGTTCTTTAAATCAACTTGATCAGGCACGCCCTGCGGGATCTTATTCAGTGCACGTAACCAACGGTCAAAGTCACCGTGCTCTGCATTTTGCCAATCCGTCAGCTGTTGAGGAAGAACATTGAGCCACGGCTGTAGGCGAGTGTCTTGGGCAATGAGTTGATAAAAGTTAGCAAAATTAAACATGAATAATAATAACCGTTGTGGAATTCATAATGTGCACAGCCTTATCGCCATAACACAGGAAATTAAGGGCTAAAGTATGAGAGCTTCAGACTTTAGCCAATTGTGGTCGAGCGCTATTTAATCGCGAACATCGAACCGAAGTTGAAGCATTGGAACCACACTTCGCTACTTGAGAAACCAATCTTTTCAAAACGCTGCTTATGAACGGGAATCGAGTCTGGACGCATGACATTTTCGATAGCACTGCGTTTCTGGCTTACTTCAAGCTCGCTGTATCCGTTTGCACGCTTGAAATCATGGTGCAGATCGATAAGCAGCTCATTTGAACTTTCATCTTCAAACACAAACTTTTCAGACAGAATCAAAATACCGCCCGGACGCAATCCAGCATGGATCTTTTCAAGCAGAGCGTAGCGGTCGTCTGGTGATAAGAACTGTAAGGTGAAGTTCAACACAACAACTGAAGCGTCTTTAATCTCGATTTCACGGATATCAGCTTCGATGACTTCGACTGGCGTATCGCTTCGGTAGGCGTTTACATGCAGCTTACAGCGTTCAACCATGGCTTCCGAATTGTCGACAGCAAAAATCGTACAGCCTTCTTGCTGGATGTGGCGGCGCATCGACAATGTAGCGGCGCCAAGAGAGCAACCCAAATCGTAGATGTTTGAGTGCGGTTTTACGAAGCGTTCAGCCAACATGCCAATAGCAGAGATGATATTGCTATATCCAGGAACCGAGCGTTGAATCATATCTGGAAATACTTCAGCAACCCTTGCATCAAAGGTGAAATCACCAATTTTATCAATGGGAGCGGAAAAGATATTGTCTTTGTTGCTCATTGCATTCTCTCTCGACAGTCAGCGTAATTGGCACAGAGTTCGTACCAAATAAAAGGGGACGTATTTTACGTAAAAAAATCGCTTGTGTCACGAAAACTGAGATTGATGAAAGTGAACGCGTGTTAGTGGTTGTTTACTATCAAAACATCGAGATTTGATGGTCACCTTTTTGAGCAGGAAACTCCGCTAAATTAGGCAAGGTTATTTGTGTTTGTTCAGCAACTTGCGTCTGTAACTGCTTATAGATAGCAATCGCAAGCTCAGGTGCGTGATTGTTGTCTGGTGTGTGAATCATTAAATAAGGCTGTTTACCTTCATTTAACCAAGTTGGTAATTTCGCGAACCAAGGTTTAAAGAAAGCGAGATTGGGTTCCTGGTCTGGATGTCCAATAAAGCGAACCATTGGATTGTTTGCCGTCGCAATGGCATGAACCGGAACGCGTGGTTTCTTTTGATGTGCGTCGATCACCGCTTCTGTGGTTGGTGGTGCGGAGAAAACAGGGCGACTATCCATAATGATGCGATTGATCCCTTCTTCTATTAACCAATGATTGAAACGTTTTTCGGCATCGCCTTTATCAAAGAAACCAAGGTGACGAACTTCAACGCCAAGCTGCATGTCTTTTGGAAACAAGGTACAAAATTTTTGAAGGGCAGGGAGCATGCTGGGTTCGAAACTATGAGGCAATTGAATGGTCCACTGACCAATGCGCCTATGTAGGGGCGACATGGTGAGCAGAAATTCTTTGAGTTCGGCTTGGCAATGTTTTAAGTGCTGCTGGTGGGTGATGAACTTAGGCAGCTTAAAAGTAAACTTAAAATCATCGTGACTCGCGGCTTTCCAGTTATTGACCGTTGAGACGCTGGGAGTCGCATAGAAAGTCGTGTTGCCTTCGACGGTATGAAAAACTTGGGTGTATTTTTCTAAGCGC
The DNA here is from genome assembly GCF_013114625.1 of Vibrio sp. 99-70-13A1. Classification (GTDB taxonomy): domain Bacteria; phylum Pseudomonadota; class Gammaproteobacteria; order Enterobacterales; family Vibrionaceae; genus Vibrio. The sequence continues at coordinate 104,907 of NZ_VTXD01000001.1, read as the reverse complement.
TCAGCAGGTTTTGTGCCTTTACCATAGAACTGACTTTGCCACTCAGAATGAGACCACATTGTTAATCCAAGTCTTAAAGGTAAAGTTTCCATCGTCATTACACCGTTAGTTTTCACGCCATTAGTCATTACAAAACGTTTTGAAGTTGAAACGAAAAACTACTGTACGAGACTTTTGCTGATTAAGGTACTTTCGAGATATAATTAACGCAATTTTTTCGGTTTTGATGAATCTTTGCGCACTTGATGGGCTAAAAAGCAGCAAAGCCAGATAAAACACAATAAATTCGAATGTGGAAGGTCGATTTTAAGCGAGTTTCCGCGTATAAATGTTCCTTTGCTCTGTTGTGTGGAATGACCACTGACAGCTTGGAAACTAGTAAATAATTAAGAGATTGGGAAATTCATTATGCGTACCCATTACTGTGGTAACCTGAACAAGTCCCTGGCGGGACAAACTGTAGAATTGTGCGGCTGGGTAAACCGTCGCCGTGATTTAGGCGGTCTTATCTTTATCGATATGCGAGATCGTGAAGGCGTCGTTCAGGTTGTTGTCGATCCAGATATGAAAGATATCTTCCCGATCGCTAACCAACTGCGTAATGAATTCTGTATCAAATTTACTGGTGAAGTACGTGTTCGTCCTGACAGCCAAGTAAATAAAGATATGGCGACGGGTGAAGTTGAGCTTTACGCAACTGGCCTTGAGATCATCAACCGTTCAGAAGCGCTTCCACTGGATTTCAACCAAACGAACTCTGAAGAACAGCGTCTAAAGTACCGTTACATCGATCTTCGTCGTCCAGAAATGAGTGATCGTATTAAGCTTCGTGCACGTGCTTCTAGCTTCGTTCGTCGTTTCCTAGACGAGAACCTATTCCTAGACATCGAAACACCAGTACTAACGAAAGCGACACCTGAAGGCGCTCGTGACTACCTAGTACCAAGCCGTGTTCATAAAGGTAGCTTCTACGCACTTCCTCAATCTCCTCAGCTGTTCAAGCAACTGCTGATGATGTCTGGTTTTGACCGTTACTACCAAATCGTTAAATGTTTCCGTGATGAAGATTTACGTGCTGACCGTCAGCCTGAATTTACTCAGATCGATATCGAAACATCATTCCTGTCTTCTCAAGAAGTACGTAACATCACTGAAAAGCTCGTTCACGATATGTGGAAAGAGCTTCTGGATGTTGAACTGGGTCAATTCCCAGTAATGCCATTCTCTGAAGCGATTCGTCGTTTCGGTTCTGATAAGCCAGATCTACGTAACCCACTAGAATTAGTAGACGTTGCTGACTTACTGAAAGATGTTGAGTTCAAAGTATTCTCTGGCCCTGCAAACGACGAAAAAGGTCGCGTAGCAGTAATCCGTGTACCGGGTGGCGCTAAGCTGACTCGTAAGCAAATCGACGGTTACGCAGAGCACGTAGGTATCTACGGCGCGAAAGGTCTAGCTTGGATGAAGGTTAACGACCGTGCTGCTGGCATGGAAGGTATCCAATCTCCAGTTGCTAAGTTCCTAAACGAAGACGTAATCAACGGTCTTCTTGAGCGCACTCAAGCTGAATCTGGCGATATCATCCTATTTGGTGCAGATAAAGCGAACATCGTTGCTGAAGCAATGGGCGCACTTCGTATCAAGCTAGGTGATGACTTAGAGCTAACAGACAAGAAAGCGTGGGCTCCTCTTTGGGTTATTGATTTCCCAATGTTCGAAGAAGATGGCGAAGGCAACCTTCACGCAATGCACCACCCATTCACATCACCACTTGGTGTGAACGCGGAAGAGCTAAAAGCAAACCCAGCTGCAGCTAACTCTGATGCATACGATATGGTAATCAACGGCTACGAAGTAGGCGGCGGTTCTGTACGTATCCACAGCGCAGAAATGCAAACGGCTGTATTCGGTATCCTAGGTATCGAAGCTAAAGAACAGCAAGAGAAGTTCGGTTTCCTACTTGAAGCGCTTAAGTACGGTACGCCACCGCACGCAGGTCTAGCTTTCGGTCTTGACCGTTTAGCAATGCTTCTTTGTGGTACAGAGAACATCCGTGACGTTATCGCATTCCCGAAAACAACAGCTGCAGCATGTTTATTAACAGACGCGCCAAGCCTAGCAAACCCAGCATCACTGGAAGAGCTAGCAATCGCTGTTAACTTAGCGAAGAAAGAAGACTAATCAAACGATTAAGCTCAACTTTCTAATCAAGCAACGAGTTTTTGATAGAACTTTTTCTTTCGCAGAACAACGAAATGCCCGTTAATTTGACGGGCATTTTTTTTTGCGTTCGATATACTAAGCTCATAAAGCATGTATAAATAATCAGTATTTGAAGTTATGTCTATTATCTTAGGGATTGACCCTGGCTCTCGTATTACCGGCTATGGCGTGATCCGTCAAAATGGTCGCCATCTATATTACTTAGGTAGCGGTTGTATTCGCACCTCCGAAAAAGAACTGCCAGGTCGCTTAAAGCAAATCTATGCGGGCGTGAGTGAGATCATTACTCAGTTTCAGCCTGACGTATTCGCGATCGAACAAGTGTTCATGGCGAAGAATGCCGATTCAGCACTTAAACTTGGCCAAGCTCGTGGTAGTGCGATTGTAGCAGCGGTGAATGCAGATTTACCCGTCCATGAATATGCGGCAAGGTTAATCAAGCAAGCGGTAACAGGAAGCGGCGGTGCAGATAAGTTAATGGTTCAAAACATGGTGATGAGCATGCTTAAACTCCCTGCGAGACCACAAGCCGATGCTGCCGATGCTCTCGGTGTTGCCATTACTCATGCTAATACCAACAAAACCTTAATCGCATTGGCTGGTAAGGCAACAGGCGCTCGAAAAGGGCGATACAAATAATCAGAAAGATATACTTAAACCTCCTAAGATTTCTGCTTTAACTGGCTATCCATCCAGTTATTTATTATCATCAGAAATCTCATAATTTATCTCTCCAAAGGAACACCCTGTGATTGGACGTCTTCGCGGAACTCTTATTGAAAAACAACCTCCTGAACTATTGATTGAGGTAAGTGGCGTTGGCTATGAAGTCCAAATGCCGATGAGTTGTTTTTACGAACTGCCTGAAGTTGGTGAAGAAGCGATTATCTATACTCATTTTGTGGTTCGTGAAGATGCGCAGTTACTCTACGGCTTTAATACTGTAAAAGAACGAGCACTATTTCGTGAAGTTATCAAAGCCAATGGGGTTGGTCCTAAACTTGGTTTGGGCATTTTATCAGGTATGACTGCTAGCCAGTTCGTACAAAGTGTTGAGCGTGAAGATATCTCTACGCTGGTTAAACTGCCGGGTGTCGGTAAGAAGACTGCCGAGCGTTTGGTTGTTGAAATGAAAGATCGCCTGAAAGGCTGGGGTGCTGGTGATTTATTTACGCCTGCAACAGATGCAGCTCCAATTGATTCAGTGGCTAGCGTTGCTCATAATGCTGAAGATGAAGCGGTGAGTGCACTGTTGGCGTTAGGTTATAAACCAGCGATTGCTTCAAAAGTTATCTCACAGATTGCTAAAGAAGGCATGACAAGTGAGCAGTTGATTCGAGACGCGCTTAAGTCAATGGTTTAGTGATTAGACCGCTAATACCACTGATAAACGAATGTAAGGTTCCAAACAATTATGATTGAAGCAGATCGCCTAATCGCCCCTGATAATCCAGTTTTTAAAGATGAAGACGTTATTGATCGTGCGATCAGACCAAAAGCACTTGCTGATTACCGAGGTCAAGATCATGTGCGTAACCAAATGGAGATCTTTATCAAAGCGGCACAATTGCGTAGTGAAGCATTAGACCACTTACTGATTTTTGGTCCTCCAGGCTTGGGTAAAACGACTTTAGCTAACATTGTCGCCAATGAGATGGATGTGAATATCCGCACTACTTCTGGTCCAGTCTTAGAGAAGGCTGGTGATTTAGCTGCGCTGTTAACTAACCTTGAAGAAAACGATGTACTGTTTATTGATGAGATTCATCGTCTAAGCCCAGTTGTTGAAGAAGTGCTTTACCCAGCAATGGAAGATTACCAGTTAGATATCATGATTGGTGAAGGCCCTGCAGCACGCTCAATCAAGATTGATTTACCACCCTTTACCTTAATTGGTGCAACAACTCGCGCGGGTTCTCTAACCTCACCATTACGAGACCGATTCGGGATCACACAGCGTTTAGAGTATTACAAAATTCCTGATCTACAGCATATTGTTCAGCGCAGCGCTGATTGCTTGAATTTATCAATGGAGTCGGAAGGTGCCTTAGAAATAGCAAGAAGAGCGCGTGGTACGCCGCGAATTGCTAACCGACTACTAAGGCGCGTACGCGATTATGCGGAAGTAAAAGGTGATGGTCATATTTGCCCTGACGTGGCAGATAAGGCGCTAAATATGCTTGATGTCGATGCTAAAGGCTTCGACTACATGGATAGAAAATTATTGCTAGCGATCATGGAAAAATTCGGTGGTGGTCCTGTTGGTTTAGACAACATGGCTGCGGCGATAGGTGAAGAGAAAGATACGATTGAAGATGTGTTAGAGCCTTATTTAATTCAGCAGGGGTATTTACAACGAACTCCTCGGGGGCGAATTGCCACAGATCGAGCCTACCTTCATTTTGGAATTGAAAAGGATTAACCTGCCTAGATTCAATGTGCATAAAGTTTTATTAGCCTAGTTGATTATCAGCTAGGCTTTTTTTATGTCGCCAGTGAAAAGTTGAGACAATGAGCTAAGGAAGGTAAGTGATCATTAATGAGAACATAGATTTCTTATTTTTGTATAGGTCATTAAATTGAAACAAAAGATAACAAGCCATGTTAACACTTTGGAGGTATAAGTAATGTTCGTGTTGCTGGGGTGACGTAATTTTGTCACGTGTATTGTCGGTTAATATTAATAAAGTTAGCATTGCTGTGATTTTTATCATAATTGTACAAAAATACCTCTAACTTGCGACTGGAAACTTGACTCAAATCAACGCAAGAAACCCCTATAAATCTTTTGAAACATACTGATTTTACCAGTAATATTAGCCATAGCTATATTAGCTAGTGCTTAACAATAATCTAACTATAACGGTACATTTTTGCTACAAATTGCTCAGTGTTAATAACAAGTGATCTTGTTGGTTAACAGGGACGTTTTGCAGTAAAGAATCACAAAAGTGTCAATCAGCCGACACAAAGGAGCTACCATGATTGATGTTGTTGATCTATCGCGATTGCAGTTTGCATTTACAGCGATGTATCACTTCTTATTCGTTCCATTGACTTTAGGTATGGCGTTCTTACTAGCCATCATGGAGTCTATCTATGTAATGACTGGCAAACAAATTTACAAGGACATGACGAAGTTCTGGGGTAAATTGTTTGGTATTAACTTCGCTCTAGGTGTGGCTACAGGCCTGACTATGGAGTTTCAGTTTGGTACTAACTGGTCTTACTACTCTCACTATGTTGGCGACATCTTTGGTGCCCCGCTGGCGATTGAAGCGCTTGTTGCATTCTTCCTTGAATCTACCTTTGTTGGTCTTTTCTTTTTTGGTTGGGAAAGATTGTCAAAGCGTCAGCACTTAGCGGTAACTTGGTTGGTAGCGCTTGGCTCTAACTTTTCAGCGTTATGGATTCTTGTCGCAAACGGCTGGATGCAAAACCCTGTCGGTGCCGAGTTCAACTTCGAAACCATGCGTATGGAAATGGTAAGCTTTGCTGAAGTTGTTCTTAACCCAGTAGCGCAAGTGAAGTTCGTTCACACTGTTGCATCAGGTTATACAACAGGTGCGATGTTCATTCTTGGTATCAGCTCATACTACATTCTTAAAGGTCGTGACCTTGCTTTTGCTCGTCGCTCATTTGCGATTGCCGCTTCGTTCGGTATGGCTGCTATATTGTCAGTTATCGTATTGGGTGATGAATCTGGTTACGAGCTTGGTGAAGTTCAGAAAGTGAAGCTAGCAGCGATTGAAGCTGAATGGCACACAGAAGAAGCACCTGCTGCATTTACTGTGTTTGGTATTCCAAACCAAGAGACAATGCATACTGATTACGCACTAAAAATCCCTTATGTAATGGGTATTATCGCTACTCGTTCTTTTGATACAGAAGTGACTGGTTTACGTGATCTACGTGACGATCACGTTGATCGTATCCGTACCGGTATGTACGCATATGAACTTCTTGAAAAACTACGTGCAGGCGACCGTTCTGAAGAGAACAAAGCCGCGTTTGATGAAGTTAAAGGTGATCTTGGTTACGGCTTACTTCTGAAGCGTTATACAGAAGAAGTTGTTGATGCAACTGAAGAACAAATTCAAATGGCCGCGGATGATTCAATCCCGACTGTATGGCCGTTATTCTGGTCATTCCGTCTAATGGTTGCTTGTGGTTTCATCATGTTGTTTGTATTTGGTGCTGCGTTTATTCAAACGTGCCGTCAGAAAATCGAACAAAAGAAATGGGTACTGAAAGCAGCACTATTCTCAATCCCACTTCCTTGGATTGCGATTGAAGCGGGTTGGTTCGTTGCAGAGTTTGGTCGTCAACCATGGGCAGTAGGTGAAATTCTACCGGTCAATGTGGCAGCGTCAGCGCTAACGATTGAACAGCTGTGGACATCTTTATTTGCAATTCTTGCACTGTACACAGTGTTCCTAATTGCTGAAGTTTATCTAATGCTTAAATTCGCACGTAAAGGTCCAAGTAGTTTAAAAACAGGCCGTTACCACTTTGAACAAGAAGCAAGCTCTGTCGAAGACAAAGTAAGCCGTCAAGTCGAAGTATAAGTGAGGGAATAACAAATGTTTGATTACGAAATCTTACGACTTATTTGGTGGGTTCTGATCGGTGTATTACTGGTTGGTTTCGCTGTAACTGATGGCTTTGACATGGGCGTAGGCGCGCTTGTTCCTGTTATCGGAAAAAATGATACTGAACGTCGTGTAATGATCAATACGATCGCTCCACACTGGGACGGCAACCAAGTTTGGTTAATTACAGCTGGTGGTGCGCTATTTGCTGCGTGGCCATTGGTCTATGCAACGTCTTTCTCTGGCTTCTATTTAGCTATGTATGTTGCTCTTGCTGCCCTTTGGCTTCGACCACTTGGTCTTGATTACCGCTCGAAAATCGAAGATCCAAAATGGCGTAGCTTATGGGATGGAGCAATCTGCTTCAGTGGTGCAGTACCACCAATCATTTTTGGTGTCGCATTTGGTAACCTATTACAAGGTGTACCATTTGATCTGAATGATTTACTGATGTCTAAATACCATGGTTCATTCTTTGGTTTGCTCAACCCGTTTGCTCTGCTTTGTGGTGTTCTAAGTTTAACGCTGTTTATTCTGCAAGGTGCAACTTGGCTGCAAATGAAAACGACTGACGATGTCAAAGCACGCTCTCGTACTATCGCACAAGTTGCAGGCATTATTATTGCTGCATTGTTTGCCGTTGGTGGTGTTTGGGTTCAATCCATTGAAGGTTATGTGATTACAAGTACTATCGATACGATGGCTGCTTCTAACCCACTAAACAAAGAAGTTGCACGTGAAGTGGGTGCTTGGATGGCAAATTTTGAAGCTTACCCAGCGCTATGGGCAGCTCCAATCCTAGGTGTTGCGATGCCTGTGCTGGCTGCAATAGCTTCACGTTTTGATCGTGGTGGATTTGCATTCTTATTCTCAAGTCTTACAAACGCAGGTGTTATTTTAACGGCTGGTTTTGCAATGTTCCCATTTGTAATGCCTTCAAGTTTGAACCCAAATCATAGTTTGACTATGTGGGATTCAACAGCAAGTGAATTAAGCTTGAACTTGATGACAGCTGTCGCTTTCGTAATGGTTCCAGTGATCTTGGGCTATACGACATGGACATACTACAAGATGTTTGGTCGCTTAGATAAGAAACACATCGAAGATAACGACGTTTCAGCTTACTAAGCCGAAAGTTTAAATTACTTAGGAGAACGTTTATGTGGTATTTCGCATGGATTTTGGGTGTACTTCTAGCATGTGCATTCGGCATCATTAATGCTCTTTGGTTAGAGCATTCAGAAATGATGGATAAAGACAGTGAGTAGCAACACTGGGCAAGTGACTAAGCTTAACGGCATAGTAAATAAGCTACATAAGCCTATGGATAAAACCTTATTAAGAGTTTTGTCCTTGGTGCTTGGCTTTTTACATGTAGGTTTAGTCATGTGGGAACCTGAGGCTTATGCTAATAGCATTGGTGGCTTTAATGCTGTAATTGGCCCTTTGTTTATTTGGGCTGTATGCTCGAGCATGGTTTATGGTATCGGCTTTAAGCCAAGAGCATGGTTCTGGCAAGTTTGGTTTAGCCCATACTTCTCGCTTGCAATATTGCTTTACCTAACAGTACAAAGAATGTCATAAATTTAACAGTTTAGTTTTTGTTCAAAAAAAGGTCATCTAATTCAGATGACCTTTTTTTTACCACGCAAATCAAAAAATTACTTCCGCTGAACTAGCAAAGCCAACGACTTGAGTTATAGTGATACCTTTATTAGTTTCTATAGCATGGTATAAATTTGCAGGGCTTATCCAAACCTTTCACGTGGCCAATCACTATTTATTACGAAGACACCGATGCTGGTGGAGTGGTTTATCATTCAAATTATCTTAAGTTCTTTGAAAGAGCTCGAACTGAGCTACTGCGATCTATTGGTGTGCATCAGCAAGTTTTATTAGAACAAAGTATAGGTTTTGTTGTCCGACACATGGATATTGATTTTATCCAAGGTGCGCGTCTTGATGATTCATTAAAAGTGACAACAACTATTGCTGAACAGAAGCGAGCTTCGCTTACATTCTGTCAGGAAATCGTAAATCCTGGTGGCAAAGTATTGTGTAAAGCAATGGTTAAGGTAGCATGTATCGACAATCAAAAAATGAAACCCAAAGCTATACCAACCTTTATTCTTTCGGAGTTAAACAACAGTGACAGCTGATATTTCAATTTTAGATCTTATCCTTGATGCAAGCTTATTGGTTAAGCTCGTTATGCTTACCCTTATGGGAATGTCAGTTGCGTCATGGGCAATGATCATCAAAAGAAGCAAGGTTTTATCCCAAGCAACGAAACAAACTGATGTGTTTGAAGATAAATTTTGGTCTGGTGTCGATCTAGCGAAGTTATACCAAGAAAGTAATAAACGAAAAGATGAGTTGTCTGGCACAGAAGAAATTTTCTATGCGGGATTTACGGAATTTGCTCGCCTTCGTAAGTCAAACGCGGCTTCGCCGGACTTCATTATGGAAGGAACTGGGCGCGCAATGCGCGTAGCTGTCGCGCGTGAAGTCGATGAATTGGAAACAAACTTACCATTTTTAGCAACCGTTGGTTCAATTAGTCCTTATATTGGTTTATTTGGTACTGTTTGGGGGATCATGCATTCCTTTATTGCTCTTGGACAAGTAAAGCAAGCGACGTTAGCTATGGTTGCACCTGGTATCGCAGAAGCTTTGATTGCAACCGCGATGGGCTTATTTGCCGCTATTCCAGCTGTAATGGCTTATAACCGATTCAGCAGCCGAGTAGGCAAGCTCGAACACAACTACGCCACTTTTTCTGAAGAGTTTCATAGTATTCTTCACCGCCAAGCAATGGCTGGTAGGGAATAAATAATGGCGGGATACCAACCAAAAAAACGCAAAATGACAGCTGAAATTAACGTCGTGCCTTACATCGACGTTATGCTCGTTTTGCTTATCATTTTTATGGTGACCTCGCCATTCGTTACTCAGGGAGTGGATGTTGAACTTCCTGATGCTTCAACGGCTAAGTCTGCTCCTGAATTACTGGGTGAGGATAATTCCAGCTTTATTATTGTTGAGGTGGATAGCGAAGGGCTATTAGGTCTTAGTGTTAATAATGAAGATGTTCAACGTGGTTTATCACTTGAAGATGTCATTGTTCGAGTAAAAGCCGAGTTAACCATTAATCCCAACTCTCCAGTTGCAGTGGGTGGCGATATTTCAACACCTTATGGCGAGGTCGTCCTTCTTCTTGATGAACTAAGCCGTGCAGGTGTCCCAAAAGTGGGTCTTCTAACGGATATAGGGAAATAGCTCCGTAGCATTCATGAAAGTTAATAATAAAAATAAAGCGAGCAGCTATAGCAAGCCGTTAGTGGTCTCGTTGAGTTTACACTCAGTGCTAGTCGCAGCTTTAATATTCGGAGCTGATTTTAATTCATCTGAACCAAAACCTAGTGGTCAAATGGTTCAGGCGGTAGTTATTGATCCTCAATTAGTGCGTCAGCAAGCGAATCAAATTCGTCAGCAAAGAGAAGAGGCGAGCAAGAAAGAACAGGAACGTTTAGATAAGCTGCGCAGAGAAACTGAAAGATTAGAACGTAATCGAAAAGCTGAAGAAGAAAATATACGCAAGCTAAAAGAAAAGCAGGTTAAAGAAGCTAAAGCAGCAAGAGAAGCTGAGAAAATCCGCGTAGAGAAAGAAAAACAACGAAAAGCTGAAGAAGTTCGTTTGCAAAGTGAGAAGAAAAAAGCGGCGAAAGCTGAAGCAGAACGAAAGAAGAAAGAAGCCGCAGTTCGTAAAGCTGAAGAGCAGCGAGTTGCCAAAGAGGCTGCAATTGCAAAAGCAGAAAAAGAACGTATAGCGAAAGAAGAAGCTGCAAAAGCGTCGGCAGAGAAAGCACGCAAAGAAAAAGAAGCGGCGGAACTTGCTGAGAAACAGCGCATAGCAAAAGAGAAAGAAGCAAAGGCTGCAGAGGAAAAGGCCCGTAAAGCAAAAGAGGCTGCAGATAAAGCTGAAAAAGAGCGCAAACTTCAAGAAGCCGCTTTAAATGATATTTTTGCTGGTCTTGAAACTGAGTCATCTCAGAATACATCAGCAAGACAACAATTTGTAAGCTCCGAGGCGGATCGTTACGGAGTTATTTATACACAGTTAATTAAGCAAAATTTATTGGTTGAAGACAGCTTTCGAGGCAAGTCTTGCAAAGTTAACTTGAAACTAATACCAACGGGAACCACTGCAATTTTAGGTAACCTTTCCATCTTAGATGGAGATAGTCGATTATGCGCAGCAACAAAACGAGCTGTCGCACAAGTAAAGTCTTATCCATTACCGAAAGACCCAGATGTTGTAAATTCAATTAAAAACATAAACTTAACTGTTTTACCAGAGTAAAAGGATGAACCCGTGTTTAAGAAACTATTACTAAGTTTTGCATTTGTAATAGCAACGAGCAGTCAGTATGCACAAGCTGCTTTAGAGCTGGTCATTACAGATGGTATAAACTCAGCTCGACCAATTGCAATTGTTCCGTTCAAATGGGAAGGAGCTAAGCCTCTTCCTCATGATGTCTCTGCTGTTATCGCTTCTGATTTACAACGAAGTGGTAAATTCAGCCCTGTTGCAACCAGCAAAATGCCTCAGACTCCTTACAGTGAAGCTGATGTGAACTTTGATGCGTGGACAACGCTTGGTGTAGATTCGCTGCTAACTGGCTCAATTAGCCAGAATGCTGCGGGTGAATACGTCATTAACTATCAACTTATTGATATTGTGCGCGGTCAACTGACAAATGGGCAAAGCAGAGCGTTAAGCGATGAAGGGCAGTTAGTTTTATCTAAGGACCACGTCCTATTTAATAAACGTGCCACGATTACAGGTGAACGACTCAGAGAATATGCGCATCGAATTTCAGATTTAGTTTATCAAGAACTGACTGGAGAAAAGGGTGCCTTTTTAACTCGTATCGCTTATGTAGTCGTCAATGATAAAGATAAGTACCCGTATCAATTACGAGTAGCTGACTATGATGGTTTTAATGAGCGTTTAGTTTTACGTTCAAAACAGCCTTTAATGTCACCAGCATGGTCGCCTAATGGTCAGAAGCTTGCTTATGTTAGTTTCCAAAATGGTCAAGCCGAGATATTTATAATGAATATCTATACAGGTGAGCGAGAAAAAGTAACGTCATATCCTCGTCACAATGGTGCGCCACGATTCTCTCCTGATGGAAAAGAATTAGCTTTGGTACTTTCTAAGACTGGCAGTTTGCAAGTTTATACTCTGAATCTCCAAAGTAAAAAACTAACTCAGATAACTCGCGGGCGCTCTAACAACACTGAACCATTCTGGTATCCAGATGGGAAGTCGTTAGTATTTACCTCTGATCGCGGTGGTAAACCTCAGATTTATAGGGTAAATTTGACAGACAACTCGACAACTCGTCTTACTTGGCAAGGCAGCCAAAACTTAGGTGGTCAAATAACGCCTGATGGTCGATTCCTTATTATGGTGAATCGCAGTAATTCAGGGTTTAATCTGGCTAAACAAGATTTGGAAACTGGGGCTGTTCAAGTGTTGACTAAAACATTACTGGATGAGTCTCCAAGCATTGCACCAAATGGTGGTATGGTTATTTATAGCTCCATTTATAACAAGACAAACGTGCTTTCAATGGTTTCTATTGATGGACGATTTAAAGCTAGATTACCGGCAACAAATGGGCGTGTAAGAGCGCCTGCATGGTCTCCGTTTTTATAGCGTAAATAGTTAAAAACTAAGTTTGATAACGTAAGGAAAAATAAGATGCAACTTAATAAAGTTCTTAAAGGCTTGATGATTGCACTACCAGTAATGGCAGTAACAGCATGTAGCTCAAGTGATGACGCAACTTCTTCAACTTCTGGTACTGAAACTAACCAAACGACTGGTTCAGAAGGCAACAACACTGTAGATACAACTGTTGTAACTCCAATTGACGCTAATGGTCAACTTTCAGAGCAAGAGCTAAAAGAGCAAGCACTACGCGAAACTCAAACTATTTACTTCGCTTTTGATAACTCAACTATCGCTGGTGACTACGAAGCTATGCTTTCTGCTCACGCTGCTTACCTAAGCAAAAACGTGAACATGAGCGTAACTATTGAAGGTCACGCTGATGAGCGTGGTACTCCAGAGTACAACATCGCACTAGGCGAGCGCCGTGCTGAAGCTGTTGCAAAATACCTGCAAGCTCTAGGTGTTCAAGCAGACCAAATCTCTATCGTAAGCTACGGTGAAGAGAAGCCGCTTCTTCTAGGTCAATCTGAAGATGTGTACGCTAAAAACCGTCGTGCAGTACTAGTTTACTAATCTTAGTAAATTATCTAATTTAGGAATTGCCTCATGTTCAGTAACACTAAGCGAGCAGTTATGCTTACGTTACTGGCAAGTGCAGCGAACTTAGTGTTCGCTGCACCAGCTCCAGTATCAGAAATCAATAACTCTACCGCAACCTCTACAACTTCTTCTAGTCCCGCCACTAGCGAATCTGATATTCAACGTCTTGAAAGATTATTGCAGAACCGAAATCGAGTTCAGTTGCAGATGCAACAGCAAATTGATGAGATGTCTCTTGAAATCAGTGAACTGCGTGGTCAGCTAGAACGAAATAGCTATGATATGCAGCAAATGTTGGAACGCCAACGTCAATTGTTTATCGAATTAGATCGTGTACGCAATGAAGTGAAAACCTCAGGTAACGCGGTTGTTTCAGTTGATAACGCAGCTGAACCTGGTGATTCTACCGGTACTTTTAGTACGGATGTTGATGAGCAAACTGCTTATCAAAATGCTGTAGATATGATTTTAAAGCAACGCGACTATACTGGTGCGATTGCTGCATTTCAGCAGTTCCAAAAAGACTTTCCTGATTCGACGTTTACGCCTAACTCGCATTACTGGTTAGGGCAGCTTTATTTTGCTAAGAAGCAAGACAAAGAGGCAGTAAAAAGTTTCGCCGCTGTAGTTGCTTACTCTGATTCGAATAAACGAGCAGATGCTTTAGTTAAACTTGGTGATATTTCAGCTAGAAATAATAATCAAGAACAGGCTAAAAAGTATTATCAACAAGTGGTCGCTGAGTACCCAAATAGTGCTTCAGCTAAAGTCGCTAAGACTCACTTATAGTGAATAAAAGAAGAGGTGCATTTAGCGCCTCTTTTTTCATTTTATCCCTATCCATAATCCTTTTTGATCCTTATGCCTCTCAGGTGTAGAATGCTCGTATTATAGGAAGTTGCATAGAGCAAGAGCAATGAGCCACATACTAGACAAAATTGAAACCGTTTACCCTTTTCCGCCAAAGCCAGTACCACTTAGTGATGCTCAAAAATTGGCGCATCTTGCAAACATTAAGCAGCTATTAAAAGAAAAAGACGCTGTTTTAATTGCACACTATTACACAGATCCTGAAATTCAAGCGTTAGCTGAAGAAACCGGTGGTTTTGTCGGTGACTCTTTAGAGATGGCTAAATTCGGTAACCGTCATTCAGCAAGTACTTTGATCATTGCTGGGGTACGTTTCATGGGCGAATCTGCAAAAATTCTGACTCCTGAAAAACGTATCTTAATGCCAACATTAGAAGCGGAATGCTCATTAGATCTAGGCTGTCCCGCTGATAAATTCTCTGAGTTTTGTGATGCTCACCCTGACCATACCGTTGTTGTTTATGCCAATACTTCAGCAGCAGTGAAGGCTCGTGCTGACTGGGTAGTCACGTCAAGTATTGCTCTAGAGATTGTAGAAAGCTTAGATGCTGAAGGTAAGCCAATTATTTGGGGACCAGACCGCCATTTAGGCTCATACATTGCCAACCAAACAGGTGCAGACATGCTGCTTTGGCAAGGTGAATGTATTGTCCATGATGAATTCTCTGCAGATGCTCTGAAGAAAATGAAATCAGTTTACCCTGAAGCCGCAATTCTTGTGCACCCTGAATCACCAGCTAGTGTGGTTGAACTTGCAGATGCTGTTGGCTCAACAAGCCAGTTGATTAAGAAAGCAAAAGAGCTGCCTCATAAGCAAATGATAGTGGCGACTGATAAAGGCATTTTCTTCAAAATGCAGCAGTTGGTACCTGAAAAAGAATTGATTGAAGCTCCTACTGCAGGCGCTGGTGCAACTTGTCGTAGCTGTGCTCATTGCCCATGGATGGCAATGAACGGCTTACAAGCGATCGAAAATGCACTTGAAAACGGTGGTGAACAGCATGAAATCTTCGTTTCTGAAGAGTTAAGAGTAAAGTCTTTGATCCCATTGAATCGAATGTTGGACTTTGCAGAACAGCTTAATCTTCAGGTGAAAGGTAATGCTTAAGCGCCATTAAGCCATATCAACAAAAACCAGCATTGGCTGGTTTTTTTGTATCTGCTTCATTATTTATATGTTTCGCTTATTGAAGTTGAAGTTGAAGTTGAAGTTGAAGTTGAAATTGGCATAGCGGTGAAGCATTATGAACCATAAAGTAAGCCATAAGAGGTCGAAAAGTAATTTAACATGATGATTTGGCTACAATTAAAACGTTGGGTACAGGCAAATGTTTTTGTACTGAATGGGAAAAATTTATTTCTAAGTTTTCTAGGGTACTCCGTTTTATCATGGTTACTCCTAGTGGCTGCAAATGAAATAGCGTTAACAGAGTCGTTCACAACTTTTATCTATTACCTTGTAGTAACGGGTTCTACTGTTGGTTATGGTGATATGTCACCAACGACCGACTTAGGACGTTGGATTGTGATTTTATTTGTAATACCTGGAGGCTTAAGTCTATTTGCGGGGATACTTGGCAAATTAGCCACTGAAGGCATCCATTATTGGCGAGCTGGTTTATTAGGAAAAAGGAGAGTACGGGTGGAAAATCATATCTTGATGCTAGGGTGGAATGAGCAAAGAACCATACACCTTATTCGTATGCTGCAACATGAAGAAACAGGTAGAAGACCTATTGTTTTGTGTACTCGTTCAGATATCGAAAACCCGTTACCTGGAGAAATCAGTTTCGTTAAGGTCAATAGCTATACTGATGGTAAAGAAATGGAAAAAACAGGGATAGAGAGTGCGAGCTGTATTCTTATCGATAACCCTGAAGATGATATTACACTTTCTGCCGCTCTATACTGTGCTAATCGAAACCCCAAAGCACACTTGCTGGTTTACTTTAAAGATGAAGCGTTGAGTGACCTTCTTCATCAGCATTGTCCTAATTCAGAATGTATTCCGGCTGTGGGTGCTGAAATGTTAGCAAAAGCCGCGGTTGACCCAGGCTCAAGTGCTTTGCATCAAGAGTTACTTAGTTCCACTAGGGGAATGACTCAATACTCAACGTACTACCCAGAAGGTTCGCCAACAATCACGGTTTCACCTATCTTTTCGATGTTTAAAACTGATTATCAAGCGACTTTAATTGCTATTGATGTAGGTAACGGAATAGAGCTGAATCCAGACCTCAGCACAGCTATAGCTGCAGGTACTAAGCTGTTTTATATTGCTGATGAAAGAATTGATAACTTTGATTGGAAGTCATTAAACGTTGAGAAATAAATTTAGTCACACAGCGTTAATTTTGCGTTGATGGCATCGTAAAATAAAAGGTCTCAGAAATACTGAGACCTTTTTAGTTTTGCACTGGAGAAGGCGGTAACTGATCTGTTTCAGTCACATATTCTCCTAGTATTATTGCTCTTCAGCAAGCGCAATACCACGTTGAGTGATTCCGCATAGCATTACTGGTACAGCGTTGAAGATCTCTTCAAATTGCTCCAAACCTTCGATGCCTTGTTCTGCTAATGTTGCAATAGAAGTATCAGGGTCAAATAGCATGCTTAATGAGAGTAATACACCGCCAAGCAAAGCATTATCTTCGCTATCTTCAGGCATTAATGTTTCCCAGTCATCACGAGACACTTGCCAGCCTTGCAGAAAACCTTCACAAAAATCACGAGCTTCGCTATTCACAACTTCTTCTTCATCAAGTTTGCAAGCTTCAGGCCAAGTCCAAGTGCCTTCAATTAATGCAGGACGAGTACTGTTCCAAAGTTCGATAATTACCTCGATGTAAGACTCAAGTTGTTCACCATCACTGAAAGGTGCAACTTCTTCGCCGCCCCATAAAAAAGGTAGCCACTCATGCGGAGTTAACACATTAGGAGCTGACGCCATTGAAGTGACAAAGCCAAGAGTTTTACTTTCTGTTAGAAGCTTTCCTTGAAGTTCAGGAAGCGCAAGAATGTCTTGTAGAGTCAAAGTTAGATACCGTAAAGAAAAGAGGATATTGCGTTTATGATAACAATCGTAGAAGGAACTAAAAAGCTTGAAGTAGCAGATTATTCTCGATAGTTTAAACTAAAAAGAAAACTACGAAGAATTATGCATATACGGTCGTCTTTAAAGAAAAAAAGTATGATAGCGCTTGGTTTGTACCTCGCGTTTTTTATTGCCATCATTGGTAGCGTGACTTACTTCGTTGTCGAATCGCCCGTGCGAGCCAAATTGCAGCAAAATCTAGACCTTAGAACTCAATTACTCTCTTCTTTTATTACAGAGCCACTCAATAGCTCTCAAGGCTTTTTAAATAGCATTGTTGGATTAGCCCAAACAAAACAAGCCACTCCTGAGTTAGCCCTTTTATTTACTTCCTTTCTTTCAACAAGTGATGACATTATTGTCAGTGCTGGTATTTGGCCCGAACCTTATGCTCTTAGTCCAGATAAAGCACTTGATAGCCAATTTTTCAACAAGGCGCCCGGTGGTCAGGTTGATCAGATTTTGTCCTATAATAATCCTCAAGCTCTCCCTTACCATCAAGAAAGTTGGTATACCTCGGTAGTAAATCAAGCTCCGGGATTAGTCTTCTGGTCGGATGTGTATATTGATCCTTATACTCATATTCAAATGATCACCGCATCTATGCCTTACTACCTTAAAGGGGAGTTTTCAGGTGTAGCGACCGTAGATTTATCATTAGATGAACTGCTTATCTTTATTAAAAATCACGCTGAAGAATATGAATTAGGTATTACTTTAAAAGATCAACATGACCAGGTACTTGTCACACATGATTTTAATCTCGTTGAAGGCATATATATAAGTCAGCATCAGTTTGGTCAGTTTGAATGGACCGTCGATGTCGTTAACTCTAAGCGTTTAGTCGCTGATGAAGTGTTTCACCAAGTAATGAGCGTTGAAAGCGGTATCGTTCCATTCCTATTACTTTGTGTGATGGCTGGTTATTACTTGCTTAATCGTTACTTGATAAGCCCAATTACCAATATTGCGAAGAAGCTAGATGATTCCAAGACTGGTGGCATTATTGATCTTACTTACACGAGTCAGGATGAAATTGCTCACCTAATCAATACATTCAATGATAAGACCATTTATTTAGAAGCCGAGAAGGTCAAAGCGCAGGCCTCAACCAACGCAAAAACCGCTTTTCTTGCCACTCTCTCACATGAAATACGGACTCCGATGAATGGGGTTCTAGGTACTGCTCAGATCTTACTGAAAACAGAACTGAATGAAGACCAGAAAAAACATCTTAAGAGCCTATATGATTCTGGTGATCATATGATGACGCTATTAAATGAAATTCTAGACTTTTCAAAGATAGAGCAAGGTCATCTTGATTTGGATAAAACCAGTTTCCCTCTAGATTCCATTATCGGCAGTATCAATAGTGTTTATCACACCTTATCGACGGAGAAAGGTCTGCAGTTCAAGGTCTATTCAGAAGTACCAACAGAAAGATGGTATTACTCTGATAAAGCGCGTTTAAGGCAAATATTGTTTAACCTATTGAATAATGCTGTGAAGTTTACTTCGCGTGGTTTTGTTGAAGTTTACTTAAAAGAAGTCCATGAAGGGAGTCACACTTACTTATCAATCAATGTTCGAGATACAGGCATTGGTATCGCAAAAGAAGCCCAAGACAAAATATTTAAACCATTTGAGCAAGCGGAATCTTCTACCACACGTCGTTATGGCGGTACTGGCCTCGGTTTAGCTATTGTTAAGAAAATCACTCAATTAATGGAAGGGGATATTTCTGTCACTAGCGAGCAGGGTATAGGAACAAGTTTTGATGTTCGATTAAAAATTCAACCGTGTAAACCAGGGTCAGTTGAAAACCTAATTCATAGAAATCTCGACTTCTCGGGAATGAAAGTTCTCATCGTTGAAGATAACCGAACTAATACCATCATCATTGAAACTTTTATGAAAAATAAAGGATTTGAATGCAAGAGTGTTGAGAACGGAGAGCTGGCAATACAGGCTGTAGCTGCCGAATCTTTTGATTTAATCTTAATGGATAACCACATGCCTGTTATGGATGGTGTAGAGGCAACACTTGGGATCAGGGCTTTAGTGGGCGATGGCCGTTCAGTTCTTATTTTTGGCTGTACAGCAGATGTATTCAAAGAAACGAGAGAACGCATGTTAGGGGCGGGAGTGGACTACATTATCGCGAAACCAATCGATGAGCGTGAGTTGGATGACGCCCTTTATCGCCATTTAAAAAAGTTGTATCAATACTGTCCAGAAAAACAGCCATCGGAACAGTTTGATGAAAGTTCTGAAGATCTTCTTGTCGCGTTGTATGTAGCAATGGAAGATCAAAATGCTGATGCCGCTAGCTTGGTGCTTACCAAATTAAAACCCCTTGCCTTAGCGAAAAAAGATGACCTGCTAATTGATACAATTAACGATTCAATTCAAGCACTAACCAATTCTTCATTCCCAAATAAAGAAAAAATTAATCTGATTACTGTGAAGTTTTCAGATATTTAGTTGTATTAAACTTTCAGTAATTTAATTTCAAAATGAATAAAAACTAGACAGGGGTCACTTTTTTGGTGATTCCATCTAGTTCTATACGATTTTTTGGTTGTTAATTTACCTCTTGGTTTTATCTTTGGAATGTAACACTACAAATATTGTGATTTAATAGCGATATTCTCTGGGTTACTTATCTGTAGCCTTTTTATATGTTACTAAATTGCTTCTTTGGCAGTTGTATATTTTGGTGGTAGTGCAATGAAATCTCGTGGTCCATTTTGTCTTCGCAACGCAGCAGCGGATACATTTGCTATGGTCGTTTTCTGTTTTATCTCAGGAATGATTGTTGAGATTTTTATATCAGGCATGTCATTTGAGCAGTCACTTGCTTCTCGTATGTTATCGATACCAGTCAATATTGCTATTGCGTGGCCATATGGTGTATTTCGTGATTGGGTTTTACGTAATGGAGCGAAGCTGTCAAGCACTTCATTGATGAAGAATGTTTCTGATTTAGCCGCTTATGTGCTTTTCCAATCGCCGGTATATGCAGGTATCTTGTTTGCTGTTGGGGCTTCGACGGATCAAATCGTTACTGCTGTCACGAGTAATGCTGTGATTTCATGTGGTATGGGCGTTCTTTATGGCTACTTCCTTGATATGTGCCGTAAGTGGTTTAAAGTACCAGGTTATTACCAACAAGCTTAAGGCTTAGTGTTCTATATCTATCTGAATTGGTTTGTTTTTGATCTAATGAGTTATTTTGTAATCAAACAAACATAATTAAATGGTTTTTTTAGTGAAGTCACTTGACCGCAAGACCGATAGACATTAAATTAGCACCCCGTTGAGCAGCAAGCTTAACAAACAATATGGTGAGGTGTCCGAGTGGCTGAAGGAGCACGCCTGGAAAGCGTGTATACGGCAACGTATCGAGGGTTCGAATCCCTCCCTCACCGCCATATTTAGAAAAAAGACGTCTTAGGGCGTCTTTTTTCGTATCTGAAGCTTATATTTCCCCAGCATAGACAAAATCTCTAGTCTTAACCCAACTCGCACATACTTCAGTGGTCTTATTCAAAATTAAATTTAGTTTATATAGCTGTTTTAAAGTAATTTTTGAACTCGCTCGGCAACCATCTGATATAGAGGCGTTAGATCCTTGAACCTAACGCACACTTAATATCCTGAAAGAAAGTTCTTGAAGTCTTATAGGTAGGTCGTGGTATTTATTTGGCTACCGATGCTTTTGCTAAACCACTTAGAACCCCTGAAATATTATTGATTACAGCATCACAGCCTTCAATGTCATGACGTTTCATTAAGTAACTAGGGTTGTTATAAGATAGCCAAACTTTATTATTTACGTCTTGGCTGACTAAAACCTTTTGAGGTAAGTCGATAGCAACGTTCTGGGCACATTGCATTAAAGGCGTACCTACCTTTGGGTTACCGAAAATAATGACTTCTGTCGGGCGTAACTCTAAGTCGACGCTTTGAGCGTTTTTCTGGTGATCTACTCTAGCGAATAGGGTTAAGCCTTTACTTTTTGCTAGTTCTTCAAAGCGGTCCGCGGTTTCTTTTACTGAATAATTACTTTCATATTTGACTAAGCCGTTAGAAGCAACAGCAGAGAACGATGCGAAAATTAGAACTAGTCCTAATGATATAAACTTTTCCATTATCATGTCCTTTGAGGTTAACTGATTTAATATTGTTTGTTGTTTTGTAGCGTCTAAATAGTGAGGTGCTAATGCTTCATCACCATAAGTATAGTGGTAAGCCTTTGTACAGTTACTAAATCGACAACTTATTAATATTTAGTCGGGTTTTCATCAATATCTAGGTTTGGCTTGTTAAACCAGTTGAAAAGCTTCTTCCATTTTATTGGCATCATCGGAATAACGATGAGACTAATACCAACAAGCGTCAAAAAGTCTGGGATCTCGTCAAACCACATCACGCCAAATAGAGTGACAAACACCAGTCCTGAATATTCTGCGAGTGCAATTTGGCTGGCTGGTGCTTTTTTATACGCAATCACCACTAGGGCGTGGTACCCAAGCACGAATAGATTGATTGCCATAATCCATCCAACATGACGCCATTCAATTGCAGCCCATGAAGGTAGAGCAAGGGCTAATGCAAGCGGTAGAGTCATAATGCTGGTCCAAAACAGCGTAGAGATAATATGTTGTTCTGCATTAAGACGCTTTATCAAAATATTTCCAACTCCCATCGCAAGTGCACTCCCCAAACCAGCAATAGCAGCCCAATGAAATTGCTCTGGTCGTAAGACGATCAATACGCCTATAAAGCCAATCAAAGTTGCCACCACTTTGGATGATGTTGGCTTTTCTTTCAATAACACGATGGACAAGGGAAGCATGAGTATTGGTCCCACATAGAACATTGCGTTGGCAGTAGCCAAGGTAAGGTGTGTGATAGCAATCATGGCACAGCCACTACCCACTAAAATAAATTGAGCGCGTAAGAAGTTGATACGACAACCTCCTTGCATACGCGTCTCTTTAGGTAGTTTTAGCCAAAAAGGAAGCAGGAGCATTACACTCAATAGCTGGCGAATGAATACATACTGGAATGTGGGAACTTCACCATTTAAGACTTTGAGTGAAACATCTGAAAAGGATGCAAGAAGGTTAGCTAGCACTAAAAGTAAAATGGCGTGGTTGGTGACTTTAGTCATACTTAAATGGGTCTATATATTTGTCATACAATTATGGGCGCACATAATACAGGAGATTTGAAAATAAGTAAGAACTAAGTTTTAGGTACCTTGTGCCTTTTAATTGCGGGAATGATGAGTTGTAGCACTTACAATATGGGCGAGATCAAATGCTGTAAAGAGTCTCATCTATATACTTACCTGCCGAATGAGTCGTGATTCATTCCTAAGAAGAATATTTTTAATTATTAATTGGTTTTTACAATGACAATGAAACAAGTGGTACTTTGTGGTCTTGCTGCTAGTCTGGCTGGATGTGGTGGAAGCAGTAGTGGCGGTGACTCCAGTAGCGTTTCAGTTACAGGGAAGGTGATTGATGGCTATATTATCGGAGCGACAGTTTATCTAGATTTAAACTTCAATAACCAGTTAGATGCGAATGAGCCAAATGTTATCACCCAAGAGCAAGGTGAATTTGATTTAACTATCCCATCAACTTATCGCGAATGTGCGCAGTACGTCCCTATCGTAGTGGATGTTCCCGAAGGTGCAATTGATACTGACTTTCCTGATACACCGATTGAAGATGCTTATAAAATGGTGATCCCGCCACAATACGCATTAAGTACAGATGAAGATTTATACAATCTAACACCACTCACTTCTGTTGTTTGGAGTGAAGTAGAAAAAGAGCTTTTCGAAAATACGTCTCAAGAGCTTTCTTGTGATTCAATGCTTAAAGAACAAGAATTAAGAGAAGATATTGCTCAGCGTCTTGAAGAGCAAGAATTACGAGTTGCGAACCGATACAACATTACTGTAGATGATCTTTATGGTGATTATATTGAGTCAGGCAATGACCAAGTACACCAAATCGCTCAAGACATCGTTCCTGGTCTACAGAAATCTTATGCTGATACGCGTGAATTGATCGCTCAATACCCACAAGCAGATTTAGCATGGGTTGAATACTTCTTAGGGAAATGGGATAGCTCAAATAGCAATTATGATGACGCGTGGTACCGATATCAGTTTGTACAAGCATCCAATGGTAACTTCGAATCAGAAACTTATGAGATGTCTGACGACCTAAATACTAAGGTTCTTCTTCACGATAAGAATGTAATGGAAACCACCGTTCGAGATGGTGTAAACATTGAGAAAACGGTTTCTCTAGAACCTGCTAATACTGGCTACCACTGCTCTTTGAGCGAATGGCTTGAAACCATTTCACAGAAATCATCAGGGGTTCGAAATACAGTATATGGGTTAGCAGGAGATTGGAGCGATTGCGATAAAGGCATAGTTAACGATAAATTCATTGTTCAAGCTCTCGTTACTAAAGACTTCCAAGGTCATGAGTTAATCAGTTATACAGAGCACTCTTATGATGAAGGCAATGATAGTGGTTTTACCCATTTAATTGGAGTAACAGATACCATCACTGAATCCGATCTGACACCGGTTCGAAGTGCTATCAATACTGATTTCTATAGCGAAGAAGGACATGGCGCGGACTTTTGGTCACGAGTGATGAATGAGTCTGGCGAAGACCCAAGTCAAATTATGACTAGCCATACTAGTGATGGAGAATGGCAACGCTCAACATACTACAAAAATGGTACTCATAAAAAAGAGTGTGGAACGTCAGAAGCTGATTTGTCTGAAGAAAACTGCTCTAAATAGACGCTCAACGTTTACATTTGTCATTAAGTTGAATATGTCTAAATAGAATCGCTACAGGTAGAGCTGTGCTGAAATGAGATTAGAACCAAATCTTGGTTTTATGCTTTTCAAGTAAAACGATTTATCGTCAAAAGCCCAACTACATTTTTGTAGTTGGGCTTTTTAATTTTCACCTAGATAAGCAAGGCAATATTCGAACGCACGCATACTTGCGGTGGAGCATGCATAAAGAGGAAATCCGACGCGTAAAAGTAACGAGTCATATCATAAAGTACTGAATAGAATCTGCCTTATGATTCAATTGTCGATTTATATGCTGTGCTTTCTTTCAATTAACCATGTGTAGATACCATTATTTTTATCTTATATAGAATTAAGAGTGGCGTGTAATGGTAAATCTGGGTCATAGGTATTGTTTATAGTTTTATTCGAGGCAACCAGTGGGTGCATCCGCTTAAGAGCATGAAATTGAGCGAGCTGAAGTAAGAAGTAAGAAGTAAAAAGTAAGAGCCATGTACCCATAATTCACCATTTAACGAATAAGCAGGTAAACGATGAAAAGTAATTTGAATGCAATTGAGAAAGCGAGTGTTGGTATTGTTTCTGTGGCTATTGCCAACTCATATTGGTCTTGGGTCGAAATTAACGGCGCAATGAACGTCGTGTTTGTTGGTTTACTTTTACAAGTATGTTTAAGCTTCTTCATCTGGCTTGAGGGTTTCACTGCTGATAAATGGAAAGCAAAGGGCGAAGCTAAGAAATACAAAATAGGACGCGGCATTACTTCTTATATTTCACTGGTTGGCGGTAAGTTTGTAACCATGGGTATTACTTCAGCATTGTTTGGTGGCTCTGTTGTTCTAAGTGGTTATTTTGGTGGTTTAGTTGCCTTTTTCGGCATTATTTTCCTGATTATGGGTTTAGAAAAAATAATGGAACAAGTCACAACTGGCTTCAAGCAAAAACCTGTGAGTGTGTAATCTAGATGCGGTTAATGTATGCTGTCTTGCCTAACTAATATAGGCTTGTTTCTCTAGCATGTGTAGTGTTGCTTGCTCAGTGCTATGAAGGGAAATATGCCAATTTTCAACAAGCTCATCCTTAGTTCTGTCCGCTTAAGCGCTTTATCATTATCATTTTCAGGTATCAGTATGTCTCGCAGTCAACGTCTCTTTGATTTACTTCAGCTACTTCGCTGTTACAAGTTCCCAGTGTCGGCTGAAGAGTTGGCAAGCAAGTTAGGTGTGAGTACTAGAACCATCTACCGCGACGTTGCCACACTGCAAGCTCAAGGCGCTGAAATTGAAGGTGAGGCAGGGCTTGGTTATATATTAAAGCCAAGCTTCGATCTTCCGCCAATGATGTTCACGATGGAAGAGCTTGAAGCGCTAAGGCTCGGGGCTGAGTGGGTAGCAAAGCAAGCAAATGGCGAATTTAGTGAAGCGGTCATCAATGCGCTCGCTAAGATTTCGGCAGTATTACCAGCAGGACATAAAGCCAAACACAGTGAAGACATTGTTCGTGTTGCTTCTATTATTAATATCCCCAAAGTAATCGTTGAACTCTCAGAGATTAAACAAGCTATAAAAAACGAATGTAAGGCAGACATTACTTATATCGATGCGAAACAACGCGAGAGTAAAAGAGTAGTTTGGCCTATGCTCATTGGTCTATTTGAGCAGTATCATGTGTTAGTTGCTTGGTGTGAAACAAGACAAGGTTTCCGTAACTTTAGACTCGATAGGATTCAAGGCTGGCATAAAGAAGATCTCAAATATCCACGTTCTCGCCATGAACTGCTTTCAGAGTGGGAAGCACTAGAAAAGATTAGTAAGAAAATCTATCGCTACTGACAAAAACTGTCACTTCTATCTATTACACTCATGTTTCCATTCAATTAAAGTGAAGAATTTATGATGTTTAGCCTTGATTCAATTGTCCTTTATGTTGACGATATTCAACGTAGCATGGCGTTTTATGCAAAATCTTTTAACTGCGAGCCTAAGCTTCTTTCGCCAACGTTTGCCGCTCTTGATTTTGCAAGCAATGTGAAAATTACATTGAAGCAGGCTGACGTATTAACACCGGCTAGCACCGTTAAAGGCGGTGGAACTGAGCTTTCAATTCCAGCAACGGACAGAGAAGCATTAGATGCTTTGTTCGAAAGGTGGAAGCAACAAGGGGTTGAGTTTGCTCAAGAGCGTGAAGAGTCTGTATATGGTATTAACTTTGTTGCTTTAGACCCAGATGGTCACCGAATTCGAGTCTTCTCCTAAATCACTCCTTGTAGTTCAATAAGGCAGTTATAAATACTGGCTTATTTTGTATCTAGAGTGGCAGCTATTATTTTTGAGCATTGAGCATTGAGCATTGAGCATTGAGCATTGAGCATTGAGCATTGAGCATTGAGCAGAAACCGTACTCTCGACATAAAGCCAATGGGCATTTCAGCTCACCCTATATTTTAGTGTCCACCAAACTTATAGATATGGCTGCTTAGTTCCTTCATTATCGAATTAAAGGAATTAAAAGCTTGTTGAATTGATCGGCAAGTATCATATTGCCCTTAATGATACTGTTTACCTTCGTGTTTAGATTACCCACTAATGAATATACTGCTGATTTTTGCTTGCTTGATTCTCCCTATAACCTTCGTCATTGGTGTGCATAACTTAATTGCTCACTTAGTTATTCCAAGGGTTATGCGGTCACGAGCGAGCCGATCGCTTTACTTCATGTCTGCTTTCATTGGCGTGCCAATTCATGAGCTGTCACACGCTTTCTTTGCTGTTTTGTTCAGGCATAAAATAGACAAAATGTGCTTGTTTCAGCGAGAGAACAGTGGGCGGCTAGGGTATGTTCAGCATCGCTGGAATACTCGTTCTCTATATCAAGTTATCGGTCTGTTCTTTATTGCCATTGCTCCGCTATTTGGTGCGGGATTAGTGATAGTGCTGAGTCGGTATTCTTTTAATATCCCAATCGATGGTTTTCATTATGCTTCTCAGGCTACCAACATCGTAGACTTGGTTAGTGTGATTTACTCCAATATGACGGTGTTGATTCACTCTGCACTGAGTCAGTGGCATGCTTTTGTTTGGTTGATTGTGATGTCATTGATTAGCTTCCACTGTATTCCAAGTCGCACCGATTTCAACCATGCACTGAAAGGTTCCTTTATTGTTCTTGCTGTAATTAGCTTGTTGCTGTTGGTTTTAGACGTTCTGAATTTTCAGACTGCGAGCAATGTTATTTTTGCAGTTTGGTCTATAAGTGTGACTATGTTGAGCCTTGTATTTATCTCTTCGTTACTTTGGTGGGGCATTCTAATTTTGTTCTCACTAGTGCCGAAACGTTAGCGTTTTTATATTTTCCGATTCAAAACACATGTCACTATTGTTTGATATATTGGAAAAGGCGTCAGGGTTAAGTAGAAACATTAAGGGTATGAAATGGAATTAGAAATATTTGTTGTAGATGCATTTTCAAAAAAGCGCTTCGGTGGTAATTCCGCCGCTGTGATTGTAGTAGATGATTGGCTAGAAGAGGCGGCTATGCAGTCGATAGCGGCTGAGAATAATCTATCGGAAACGGCTTTTGTCAAACCATTAGACGGCAACCGATTTTTCATCCGTTGGTTTTCACCACTAACCGAGATTGACTTCTGCGGTCATGCCACATTAGCTTCTTCCTTTGTTCTATTTAATTACTTGAATGTTCAAACAGAAATTCAGTTTGAAACCCTCGAAGTGGGCGTGTTAACGGTAACTCAAGAAGCTGATTCGCGCATTGTGATGAGTTTTCCAAATCAGAAGCCAGAAACCGTTAGCGAGATTCCTCAGAATCTATTGGATGGGCTAACAATCAAGCCTGTTCAAGTGCTTAAAAATCGCCAGGCTTACATTGCCGTTCTCGAGTCGGAAGAAAAAGTAAGAGAAGTCGAATACAACACTGAGCTTTTGAAAAAGTTATCTCCTTTAGATGTAGTGGTAACTGCTAAAGGAAGTGAATACGACTTTGTATCTCGATACTTTTGGCCAGATAACGGCGGCTTAGAAGATCCTGTCACTGGCTCTATTCATGCTGGACTAGCACCATATTGGAGTGAGCAGTTGGGTAAAACTGAGCTTGTTGCATTTCAGGCTTCAAAACGAGGCGGAGTATTGTACTGCTCGCTTGAGAAAGATCGCGTATTAGTCTCTGGATATGGTGTTTTATATCTGCGAGGCAGTATTAATATTTAATACGGTTTGAGTAAATGCATACGCATAAAGTTGCTAGCATTTAATGCCTTTCATACTATCACCTTGAATATATCAGTTACCTAATACAGCGGTCATATTTAAGGTGAGAATGATGGAAACCAAATCAAAGCTAGGCAGTGAAAATCAGTTAGATAGCCAAGACAAGTTACACCGTGGGGATGTGTACTTTTGTGATGACGAATCGCTAGTGCATCAACAAATGCAGTGTTTAGATATTCTATATGACTTTAATCAGACTCGGCCAAGTGAGATGAAAAAGCGTGGTGATATCTTACATTCCTTGTTTGCTGAAGTCGGTCAAGATTGCTACATCGAAGCACCCTTAAGAGCCAATTGGGGCAAACATACTCATTTAGGTAATAATGTGTATGCAAATTTTAACCTAACCCTAGTGGATGATACTCACATTTATATTGGCAACTCGGTAATGATCGGTCCTAATGTGACGATTGCTACGGCAGGTCACCCTATTGATCCCGAACTACGTAGAAAAGTCGCTCAATTTAATATTCCTATCCATATTAAAGATAACGTTTGGATTGGGGCTAACTCAGTTGTTTTACCGGGTGTCACGATAGGCGAAAACTCCGTTATTGGAGCTGGGAGTGTGGTGACCAAAGACATTCCAAGTGGAGTCGTCGCTGTGGGCAACCCTTGCCGTGTCATGCGTTCTATTAATGAGCGAGATAAAGAATTCTATTATAAAGACCGAAGAATTAATCTAGCCCCAAATGATGCAGAGTAAGGTTACCTTGGGGGATTAATGGAATTCTCAGTCTTATGTATATAGGTCTTAATTATACAGTTCGTATTCACGCTCTTATTTACATAGCCTTTATTACATAGATCTTATTAACATAGCCCTTAGCCTGAATTCTGAGCTTGCATGTCAGGGAATTTTCTTTGGTATCTAGGCAACATTGACTCATTACCTAAAATACCACCTTGGTGAATATACAAGATAGTTTTGGTCGGGTTATCTTCTTGCCACTTTTCTAAGCATTGCCACATAAGAGGGTCGTAAAGCAGGTCAAACTCAACATCGGTTTGATATTCTAGATCTAACCAAGTTTGATAATCTTCAGCGTATAGCTTTCCAAAATGGTGTTTGTAATCGAGCGATAATATCTGTGGATGATCACTTTCATTCAGTTCATTGAATTGAGCCGTTAAATACTCACTTCCCCCCACGCAAGGGCAGGTTAACACTGGGATATTATGTGTTTTTAGGTACTTATGGAGATAAAGTGCAGTGCATCCAGTTCCGGATGGGAGTGCGACAACAAAGTCATGACTAGGCTCAAAACGAGTCCAACTCAGTACTTCCATCGCTAGCTGCTTAATACCGTATTCAGATAAAGTGGAACGCCCACCTTCAGGTAAAAAGATACAGTGAGAATCTGGTTGTCTTACTTGAGTAATATAATCAGCAGGATGAAGCCCAGTTTCAGTTTTCCCTACTTCAATGATCTGAGCACCTAAATCTAAAGCGCCACGATAGTTACCTAAAGGACGTTCAATGAGCCATTTAGGAATATGGTCGACATAGAATTCAAACTTCCAACCACGGATTCTTGCTAACGCTGCCAATGAATAAAATGAATTCGCTTGCGCAGAGCCGTAACTGATCAAAGTCGTTGTGTTTGGGTGACTATCTTCTAATAGTTTCATGAACTTTCGGGCTTTATTGCCAGAAAAGTGTGAATGGAGTTGGTCGTCTCGTTTTAAGAAGAAAGTTCGGTCGTTGATTTGGTGCTGGGTGATAGGGCTGTTAGTTAACTTCATAATCAGGCTGGCTAGAGTAGATTTTAGAATTATCTAGCAGGGAGCTTGATCTGTAAATGAATAGCATCAACCTTTAGTGATAAATGCAGCGTGATGGCGCTGCATTTACTGCATCTACTGCATTTAATAAGAGACTAAGAGACTAACGAACTAAGGCTTGAAAATGATTTGAGCAATGCAGCCACCAGTAGGTCGATTTTTTAATTCAAAACCCCACTCGAAACGATTACACAGATCTTCAACCACCAGCAAACCTAGCCCATGGCCATTTGGGTTATATTGCTCCTGGAGTCCTTCGCCTTCATCTTCAATAGTGATTTGAAATTCATGTAAAGTGATGTGAACTTCACCATTAGAAGATGTGGCTGCAATAGCATTCCTTATCAAGTTACCGATCAACATATTCATAATAGCGGCAGTTGCATGAATGTGAGGCTCACTTTCAATATGAGTGAGTAGGGCTATCTCTTTTTCATTCGCTTGTGCAGAATTTTGTTCGATGATGGCGTTCAGTTCATCCTTATTAAATAAGCGGATGGGCGAGTCATCGCTGTTTCTTTCATAGCGCACTAAGCCAAGTAAGGCATCAACCATAGTCGACATTTGGATAATTGCATCGTCGATTCGCTCCACTTGGCGGCTTTGGAAATCGGTCATTTCACTGCGCTGTAATAGCTTATTTGCACCTCTCACCACGGTTAACGGCGTGCGTAGTTCATGGCTGGAATAGCGTGCAAAAGCTTGTTCGCGCTTCACTAGTGAATTAATTTCTCTGCGATATTCATTCAATTGTTCGGTTAACTTCCTAAACTCAACAGCGGCTCCATCATTCACGGAAAACTCTTCGTTGAGATCTTGGGTATTCATTTCAAGCTGTCCTGCTAATGAGTTGAAAGGTTCAATAAGGCGTTTAGACAAGCGATATAACAAAGCCCCAAAACTGAATGATAAAATGGCGAAGAGGGTGAGGACTAATATACTCGAATAAATTAACTCATTGACGGAGAACTCCACCCGGTCAATTTCAGAGAGTAGCACCAGTGGATGAGTTTCACCTTTGTCTGAATACTCACCAATATAAAGCATTCTAGAGTGAGGATCGTCACCCACTTCTCCGATGAAGCTGTCGATACCATCAATGTATTGGTTATATGCCTCGGGGATAATCGAAAGGTCATTATAAGCAACCGTTAAAGAGTCTATTTGAATGACTCGTTGAGTACTGGATTGAAAAGCTTCAATAGCAGCACTTCTATCAATTAAGATTCTTCTTTCACCCACTCTATCTTCAGAAATGTATAAAGCAGCATTGAAAATGACATAAATGAAGCCTGCGATAATCACAGACATCAATGCAAAAAATATGGCGAGTCGCCCTGTTAGAGTTTTGGTGCTTGATACTAGGTTAAGAATCAATTGGGTTGCTCCAAGCGGAATCCGACTTTAGGCACAGTGATCAACATTTGTTTTGAGAATGGTTTATCTAACTGATTACGAAGCTGATAAATATGGCTGCGAAGCACATCATTATTTGGTTCGTCTTCTTCCCATAATTTGTACGAAATCTCTTCTCTTGTCACTACTTGTGGGGCAGCTTGGCATAGCATTTCTAGAATCGTGTAAGTCGTCGGGTTGAGTGCGAGTAATTTATCTTGTCGGTAAGCTTTTCGAGTTTTTTGGTCAATAGTCAATTCGCTAAATTGAAGCTTAGTTGATGCAACATTTCCACGGTAACGGCGAACCAATGCCTTCATTCTTGCTTCAAGAATATCCAAATCAAATGGTTTCGTGAGGTAGTCGTCTGCGCCATGATCAAAGCCTTTCAGCATATCTTCTCGGCTGTCTAAAGCGGTGAGCATTAGAATGGGTGTAGTATTGCCCGCATCGCGCAATTTATTACATACCGTTAAGCCATCCATTCTTGGCAGCATGAGATCTAATATAATGATGTCAAAAGAGTTATCTATGGCAAGTTGTAATCCTAGCTCACCATTATCTGCGTAATCTAACTCCATACCAATGCATTCAAAATAATCAAATAGTACACCAGCAATCTCGCGGTTATCTTCAACTAGCAGAACTCTTTTCATGTCTATCTCATACTCGTAATTGACCTTAGCTATCATCCTGATCGAGTGTGAAAAATATGTCAACCACATAACTTTCATGATGGGGTAGTTATTGTGTCCTCAGTTTAAATAGATATAGAAGATAGTCTCATGCCGAAGTTAAATATTAGACGACCAGCCAGCCATAAAGAGCATATAAAACCTGCGATTTCACTTTCTATTATTGTGCCATTTTATAATGAAGAAGAAGTATTAGGTGAGTTCCATTCACGTTTAACTTCTGTGCTTGATGGCTTAGAAGAGAACTGCGAAATTATTTATATCGACGATGGAAGCACAGATAAAAGCTTAGCAATGGTTGAAGCATTCAAATCAGTCAACAGTGCTATATCTGTGATTGGCTTGAGCCGTAACTTTGGTAAAGAAGCGGCGATGAGTGCAGGTCTTGAACATTGTCGTGGGCAAGCGATCATTTTATTAGATGCGGATCTTCAAGATCCACCAGAATTGATTCCAGAGATGATGGCTAAATGGCGTGAAGGCTTTGATGTTGTCAATATGCAGCGTAAAGAGCGCAACGGAGAAACTTGGTTTAAAAAGTTTTCAGCGGCAAGCTTTTATCGCGTAATGAACATGCTAGTCAAAATTGACGTGCCTGAGAATGTGGGTGATTTCCGTTTATTAAGCCGTGAAGTTGTCGATCACATTAACCAACTTCCAGAACGTAACCGCTATATGAAAGGTATTTTCTCCTGGCCTGGATTTAGACAAACCACCATTCAATTTAATCGAGACGCTCGTTTTTGTGGCGAAACCAAATGGAACTATTTGAAGTTGATTGGTTTGGCGATGGATGGCATCACATCTTTCTCTATTCGACCACTGCGAATTGCCTCTGTGATTGGTGGCTTAGTTGCTTTGAGTGCCTTTGTTTACGGCATGTTTATCGTTTTTAAAACCATGATGTTTGGTGAAGCCATTTCTGGTTACCCTTCAATGATGGTTGTCCAACTTGCGTTAGGTGGCATTCAGCTGTTAAGCATCGGGCTTTTAGGTGAATACATTGGGCGCATCTTCATTGAAACTAAAGGTCGTCCTTTGTATTTAATCCAATCCGTAGCCGATACACCTGCATTAAAAAATAGTTTAGCACTTGAGGAATCAGCATGAGCTTCAGCTTAAATAGAACTCATTTATGGAGCTTACTCGCTTTTGCTCTTCTACTTAGGTTGATTTCATTAGCCACCTACCCGTTAATGGATACCACTGAAGCTCGCTATGGTGAAATGGCTCGGTTAATGGTTGAAACAGGTAATTGGCTGACACCACAATTTGATTACGGCATCCCTTTTTGGGGCAAGCCGCCATTGTTTACTTGGATGAGTGCTGTAGGCATTGAATTGTTTGGGCTAAATGAATTTGCTGTTCGTGCTCCGCACTGGCTAGCGGGTGTGATGACCATCGGCATTATTGCCTTTATGGCCAAGAAAACAGGCCAAAGTGCTTTGGTTGCCTGTGTGGTATTAGCAACGTGCGGTATTTTCTCGATTGCGGCAGGCGCTGTGATGACAGACATGGCACTGACACTCGCAATGACTATGGCGATGGTGGGCTTTTATTTCTGTTGGAAAGGCGATGGCAGCGATAAAATTAATAAGCTGTGGGGTTACCTTGGGTTTGTTGGCTTGGCATGTGGCTTATTAGCAAAAGGTCCTGTCGCTATCGTTATTATGGGCATTGCTGTTTTTCCGTGGTTAGTTTTGCAGCATGGGTTTATTGGTGCATTTGTTCAGTTGTGGAAGCGTTTCCCTATTGTGTCAGGCATCATCATAATGCTGGTTATCGCATTGCCTTGGTACATTATGGCTGAAGCGGCAACACCAGGTTTTATCGACTATTTTATTGTGGGCGAACACTTCAAGCGCTTTGTTGTCAGTGGTTGGGAAGGGGACTTATATGGTTCAGCCCATAATGAAACAAGAGGAATGATTTGGGTCTTCTGGATTCAGTCTGCAGCGCCTTGGTCTATCGTATTGCCTATTTTAGCGTTTATACGCAGAGATAAAGTAAAGCAGGTGAACTCTGAGCAAAAGGGGCTCTTCTCATTCTTGATTTGTTGGTTAATCTCACCTCTTATTTTGTTCACTATGGCTGGGAATATCTTACCCGCTTATGTTTTACCTGGTATTCCAGCTTTAGGCTTATTGATAGCAATGCTGGTGGTGGAAAAAGATAAGAAGTGGTTCTCTAGTGTTGCTCTTGTTTTGCCTGTGATGTTAATGATCGCCATGTTACTGCTCAATTTAGGTAAAGCTAATGAGAAAAGTGATCGCGTTATCTTCGAACATATTTTAGATGATGCACCAAGCTTCTATATTGGCTCTCGTCCATTTTCTGGGCAGTTTTATAGCCAAGGTCAAGCAAAGAAATTGACGGATAAGAATCAGCTAAATGATGTTTCAAAATACTATTTAATAGGTAAGAAAGCGGAAGTTGAAGCTGGTATTCGTGAGAATGCACTGACTTGTGTTTTAGAGCCAACACCTGAAGCAAAGCGAGTATTGTTCACCTGTACGAATACTGGTGTGCAAGATGAATTAGTGACTCAGTTAAATAAAGATACAACCATGGCTTTGAATGAACAGTAAAGTCGTTAAGTTTGCCCTTGTTGGTGCTGGTGGCTTTGTCGTCGATTGCACTGCTTTTGCCATACTGCATTACTGGATAGGTTTACCGTTAATGTGGGCAAGAGGTGGCGCATTTATTGTTGCAGCAACCAGCACTTGGTTTGGCAATCGAGTGTTGACCTTCGAATACAAAGGAAATGGCTCTTGGAAAGAGAACGTAAAACAATGGCAAAAGTTCATGCTGTCAGCGTCTTTTTCTGCGGTACCCAATCTAGTATGTTTTAAAGTGGTCAGTGAGCTATTACCTGCTTTTACAGGAGCTATGTTTATCGCGATGGCTATCGGGGTATTAGTAGGAATGGTGAGTAACTATTTACTTAGCCAATATTGGGTTTTTGCTCGGTAGATCATCATTTCTAATTACTTGGTGCCGATTTTGTGCGCCAAGTAATAAACTTTCAAATTAATCATCAACTTGCTGAATATGAACTAATCTATAAAAAGGACAATAGTAAAGCCAAGTAGGTTAGTTGATGAATAACACCTCACTGCCCATATTATTGAGATCTATTTGCGTATTGGGCATTGTTTCTTTTGTAGCGCTATTTTTGTTTTTTGGGGCTGTACCACAAGTTTTATTTGCAAGCCTAACCATTGCGGTTTTAGGTGGCTTTCTCGTGTCATATTTTCAAATGAAACCAAGAAAGTTACCGTCTGAAGAACTATACCAAGTCCTCTTTTCTCTCAATAACATTCTTCTCCCTAAGCTCGTTCGCCAGCTTGATTATTCTTGCCAAGATTCGTCCAATTCTGTGGACCAGTTAGCCTCTCTCTTTAAACAATTATCAGAACAATCAAACAAGATCTGTGGGCTTTTATCATCAAAAGAATTAACCGCAGAACAATGTCAGCGCGCGACTGAAAAAGTCAAAAAAATTCATAACCAAATCATCTTACTGCTGCAATTTGGAGACAGGACTCAGCAAATGCAATCTGGTATTTTAGAGGCTTTGCATTTAATTAGCAATCAAGTTGAGGCGGTATTGAACGACCCGAATAAAACAACGACATATTTTGATGAAGACCGATTGCTGGAAGCGATTAATAAAATTGAATCAAGAACAAATAATCAGGAAGACAAGAATAGTGATGACGTGACTTATTTTTAAAATGGAAACATACAGTCATGAAATTGGAGAACAGGAGTTAAAGGATGAACAAAACAATATTGATTGTTGATGATTCAGAATCACTGAGGCAAGTCGTCAATATCGCTTTAGTTGGTGCGGGTTACACAGTGATCGAAGCAAAAGATGGACTGGATGGTTTAGCGAAGTTAGATGGTACTAAAGTTCATTTAATCATTAGTGATGTCAATATGCCCAATATGAATGGTATTGATTTTGTAAAAGCGGTGAAAGAGCTCGCTAAGTATAAATTCACACCCATTATTATGCTCACCACAGAAAGTCAGCCTTACTTGATGGAGGAAAGCCGTAAAGCGGGTGCGAAAGCTTGGTTAGCGAAGCCTTTTCGACCCGATCAAATGCTACAAGCTGTATCGAAAATTTTAGAGTCGTAGGGAGGGGAAATGCCAAAAAAACATGCGTACTTTCTGCCCGATGAATTCACCATTTACGAGGCTTCAGAAGTTTATGGCGATATTTGTGACCATTTGAATACTCATGGGCATTGCCAGATAGATGGCTCGCGAGTAGAAGAAGTCGATACAGCAGGCATACAAATTTTGTGTAAATTTCTTCATGATAAAAGCCTGCATCATGTCTCACTTGTTGATCCAAGTGATCGATTGAGAAGTGCATTTTCATTGCTTGGTCTTGAGTCAATGAGTACGCGAAATTATGACTAATGAACTGCAAGCGGCACTCAGTACCTTTGTTAATGAAGCCCGAGAATTGTTGGTGGATTTAGAACAATTATTATTGGAAATTGATGGGCTTGGGCAAGAGCCTAAGTCAGATAAAATTAACTCGATGTTTCGCTCTATTCATACGATTAAGGGGAGCGCAGGTTTATTTGGTTTGGATGAAATAGTTGAAATTAGCCATCGATATGAAACGATTTTAGAACAGGTAAGAGATCAAAACCGCACTTTAACTCAAGCGCTTATCGATTTAGGTTTGAAAGTCTGCGATGTGTTAACTGAGCTGATTAACTTCATTGGAAAACCAATAGAAGGCGACATTCAACACCGATATTTAAGCTTGTATGCTGAATTGGATAAGCATTGCCCTCAAGTGGCTGTTGATACCAAGAAAACTCTTGAGGATGCGAGTCAAAAAAAACGGCTAAGTGAGCTTGAAGGGGCATCTGAATTTGCTCAAACCTGGCATGTTTCATTTAGGCCTCACCCTAAAGTATTTCAGGATGGTCTCGATCCGAAAGCCTTTGTCCGATACTTGAGTCAGTTGGGTACTATTAAATCAATAGTCGTGGTTGATGATGGGTTGTTCCCATGTTCTGTACATGGTGATGCTGAGAATAGCCTCTCTTCACTCGATCGATTTCAACCAGAAGAACTTGACCCAGAGATTTGCTACTTAGGATTTGAAATTCAATTAAGTACATCAGCGAGTAAGCAAGACATTGAAGATGTGTTTGAGTTCATACGACAAGATGCTGATATTCATATTATCCCACCAAATAGCCGCATAAATGCTTTTATAGAGTTGATGAATCAACTTCCTGAATCGAATCAAAGGTTAGGCGAAATACTGGTTCAGTGTGGAGCTATTACACCTCATGATCTTCTGCAAGGACAAGGACAAGCAGAGCAAGAAAACTCTCAGGAATCAGTAATCCACAATGAGTTAGGGGTAGCTAAAGACAGTCATTCACCTTATTCAAATACTGGGGACTTGAACCATCAAGCGATGCCAGTTGCAGTTGCTCAAGCAGCAATATCCAAGCAACACCAAAGAATTCATAGCAATAAAACGTTAAGGGTAGAAGCCGACAAGTTGGACAAGCTGATTGATCAAGTGGGCGAAATTGTGATTACCGGTGCAAGAACCACCTTATTAGCTCATGAAACTGGCAATGAAGCATTAATTGAAACCATCGTTCAATTGGAGCGGTTAGTTGAAAATATTAGAGACAGCTCTTTGCAACTAAGGATGGTTCAAGTCGGTGACACGTTTAATAAATTTAAACGGATCGTGCGTGATATTGCTTTATCTGTTGGAAAACAAGTGACTTTGCAGATCAATGGTGCCGAGACTGAGCTGGATAAAACCTTTGTTGAAAAACTCAGTGATCCACTCACTCATATCATTCGCAATGCTATTGACCATGGCATAGAACCACCAGAACAAAGAATAATAATGGGTAAGCCTGAAGTCGGGACTATTTCTTTAAATGCTTACCATGAATCAGGCTCTATTGTTATTGAAGTGCTGGATGATGGCAGAGGCTTAGATAAAGAACGCGTCATAGCCCAAGCTATTGAGCAAGAGTTGATCACCAGTGCTAATCACCTCAATGAGAGAGATATATTTGCTCTAATTTTTGAACCAGGTTTCTCGACTTCAGAGCAAGTGACTAACTTATCTGGTCGTGGTGTCGGAATGGATGTGGTGAAGCGAAACATCGAGCAATTACGTGGCAATGTTGAAGTGAGCACTGAGCCAAATGTAGGTACTCAAGTCACAATTCATTTACCTCTGACACTGTCGATTATTGATGGATTCTTGTTTGAAATTGCAGGGACGAGTTATGTCATCCCTCTTGATAACGTTGTGGAATGTTTAGAGCTTCATGAAATAGCGCCTTTTGAGACGCTTGAAGGTCGAAGTTTCATAGATCTTCGCGGGGAAGTGCTGCCTTTTTTACGGCTTAGGGAATGGTTTGGTGCTGAAGAGGCGATCAATGATTCTCAGGAGTCTCTAGTCATTGTTCAATTTGGAACTCTTAGGGCTGGGTTAGTTGTTGACTCATTGCTGGGTGAATTTCAAACGGTGATAAAACCATTAGGCCGGTTGTTTGAAGGTCTGAAAGGCGTCAGCGGCGCCACAATTTTAGGTAATGGCATCGTTGCCATTATTTTAGATGTATTTTCTCTCATTCAATCAGCGGTTAACCGACAAGAACTGGATTGTATTGAAAAGAATATGGATAGCGACGAGCAAGGAGCATAGCAATGCTAAATAAATTATCCATCAAGAATAAAATAATTCTCGCCATGCTTACTATGGGGGCTTTATTTCTAATTATTGCCATTTCGGTTCAAGTGAAAAACAGAGCCATTGAGGGGTATGCAATTAGCGTAGGGAGTTACGATATTCCAGAGGCAATCTTGTCTTTAGCTATGCTTGATGAGCTGGGTGATATGAACTCAAATGTATTAGAGTTCATTACTGGAGAATCAGAAGAAAAAGAAGATTTTAGAGCGAACCATACCGAACTCATTACTTTCTTCGAAGAACTTAAACAGCTTCAAACCGTCGATGCTGTATCCATGAGACAACTTGAAGAGCTTTCAGACCGTTATTTTACCGATGCACAATCGCTGGTTTTTAATGTGTTTGATCCTACCCGAGAACAGCAAGCGGCAGATAAGTATGACTACCTTATTGAAGAGTTTGCGATTCCATTGGAACGTCTGCTCGATACATTGAAAGAAGAGGAAGTGGCTGATGCTGGTAGCTCTGGCAGTTTTGAGGAAGTCGTGAAAGATGATTTGCAAGGGGTAAGGTATTACCTTGAGTTAATCGATGAACAAGGTGACATGATGTCGGCGTTAAATGCCTACATGAGAGGAGAAAGTGGTGCGGTTAATCAATTTGAGCGTGAAGCGAGAAATTTTGCTGATTTCCTTAAAGAAATTAAACCTTTGGAGCGCCGACCAGAAGAAATTCAAAGCCTCGCTGAAGTGGAGAGAATGTATGAAGAGCTGTACAGCGGTGGCCGTGATATTTTCGCGACTTACAACCCAAGAGATAAAATTAATGCTGCAATAGAAATTGATAAATTGGAGCATGAAGTTTTCAATAAATTGGAAGATATCTTAGAGAGTATCAACACCAACGCGAGTAACCAAAGTAACCAATCATTAGATGAACTTATTACGGCGGCTCGTGACAGTATTTCTTTGGTGTGGGGGCTATTAGTGGCAGCAGTATTACTGGCTGTGGCTACCGCTTTATTTTTGATTAGAGGCATAGTGATGCCAATTAAAGCCCTGGCGGAAGCCGCGGAAGATTTACGTTCTGGCGAAGGGGACTTAACAAGACGAATTCCTGATTTTGGGCAAGATGAAATTGGTGAAACAGCCAAAAGTTTCAATGGATTTATCGAACGTTTACAGAATATTTTGTTAGACATTCAAGCATCGGTTGAAGCCATTGCTCATAGTACCAATGAAGTGAGTACTACTTCTAAAATGTTGAGTTCTACCTCTAATCAATTGGCGACCAGTGTAGAAGAAACCAGTGCTTCGCTTGATCAAATGAGTTCTTCAATTTCAATGAATACGGATAACTCCAAAGTCACCAATGGGATTGCTACCCAATCAAGTGCAGAGGCTCATGACGGTGGGCAAGCGGTGAATGACACGGTCAACGCCATGACAGAAATCGCACAGAAAATAGGAATCATTGAAGACATTGCCTACAAAACTAACCTGTTAGCGCTGAATGCAGCAATAGAGGCAGCCAGGGCTGGAGAGCATGGTAAAGGCTTTGCGGTAGTGGCAGATGAAGTAAGAAAGCTTGCCGAGAGAAGCCAAATTGCCGCTCAGGAAATCAGTACATTAGCGGATAACAGCGTGAAAGTGGCACAGCATGCAGGGGATATGTTGAACAGAATGGTGCCGAACATACAGAAAACGGCAGATCTAGTTCAAGAAATCACTGCTGCCTCAACAGAGCAAAGCACCAGTGTTGCAGAAATTAACCGAACTGTTTCTCAACTTGATGATATTGCTCAGCAAAATGCTTCTGCGTCTGAAGAGCTAGCGTCAACTGCCATCATGGTGCAAGAGCAAACTGGTGAAATTCGTAAGACAGTGAATTTCTTCAAACTAAAAAAATCCGACCCGTATACTCAGAGCAGGCATAACCAGCCTAGACCCCTGAATTATGAGAATAGGCCGAGTGAATTTATTAACCCTATTGAGAATAAAAACAACAAACATGTTGATGGTTTTATTCCATTTGATGACTAAGAATCAGAGCAAGAGAATCAAGTGAGGTCCCAATGAAACTTAGTGGCTTAAGAATAGAACCAACTGATAAAAGCACAGTGGTTGAAAGCGAGAAATACTTAGAGTTTAAAGTGGATGGAAAGCTGTTCGCTTATAATATTAATAAGGTCGCTGAAATTATGGAGTTTCCGGAAATTGAATCTATCCCTTTGTCGCCAGAGTTTCTTTTAGGGGCGATAAACCTAAGAGGTAACGTCATTCCAATTATCGACCTAGCGATTTGCTTGAACCGTGAATCAAACCCTGTGACGGCAAAAACGTGTGTGGTTATTTCTGATGTGGATTACCAAGGCACCGTTTACAAGATAGGGAATAAAGTCGACATTGTGACTCGTGTTATGGATATTGAAACGGGGCAGATCGATCAAGCCCCCGATCTTGCAGGTCAATTGGATCATCGTGTGCTGGTCGGTGTTGCAAAGTTAGATAACCGCTTATTGTCTATACTTAATGTTGATAAATTAATGACTTATGCTCAATTGGCTTGGTTAAAGGAATCCCAGTTCAGTGATGAACAACACTTGGCGCAATGACAAACATTAGGGAGTGATGTGTGAACCAAGCTAATTTTGAACAAGAAAATACGGAAGAACACCATCCAATAAGTGCCTGCTTATTAGTGGACATTGGTGGTGAGACCTTTGGTATTTCAATTAGCAGTGTCAAAGAAGTGATTGAACTTGAATCAATTACAAAAGTACCTATGTGCTCAGGCAAAGATGGCAACGGTATTGTGAGTGGCGTCATTAACGTAAGAGGAAGCGTGGTGCCAGTGATTGATGCTGGGAAACGTTTAGGGCTTAAGCATGAGGAAGTTTACGATAAGTACAGCTGCATTGTTCTATACGAAAGCTACGA
The DNA here is from genome assembly GCF_013114625.1 of Vibrio sp. 99-70-13A1. Classification (GTDB taxonomy): domain Bacteria; phylum Pseudomonadota; class Gammaproteobacteria; order Enterobacterales; family Vibrionaceae; genus Vibrio. The sequence goes on along the minus strand of NZ_VTXD01000001.1, from coordinate 63,111 downwards.
TGAAGCCAGCAATATGACAGTCACGGTTGGTATTTTGGTGAATAGAGTGAAAGCGATTGAAAGTTTAACGAAAGAAGCCTTAACCGATGCACCTTATTTTGGTGTGCATATACCTGTTCAATTTGTTTCAACAATGGCGCGTATCAAAGAGCAGGTATTTATCATCTTAGATATGCCCGCGTTACTGAATTTATCTTCAATTAATCAAGAAATTCTGTCGAATCAAAAACAACTTTTTAACCAGATTTTAAGATGAAGAAACGGGTTTTATCTAAAGTAAGTAACACTTGCATACGGCACTTACCACGTAGGTTTGCCTTAGTAAGCGGTAAATAATTGGCATGCTGCTTATGTATTAATAAATCTGCTCATGCATTATTAAAGCTGCTCATGCATTATTAAAGCTACTCATGCATTATTAATGCTATGCATGCATGAACAAAGCGATACATGCATGAAAAAGCGATACATGAATTATTAAAGCGATACATGGATTAGTAAAAGCTATACACGGATTGGTGTAGCTCTATAAAGGCGAATTCACCTATGACGGAACTGAGTGATTCTGGCTTCAAACAGATTCAATGCTTATTTGAGCAATACACAGGGATTCAATTGGCTGACCATAAAAAAATGGCAGTCGCGAACCGGCTATTTGGCCGTTTAACCTATTTTAACTTTGACTGCTTTGATGATTATTTGAATCTGCTCAATCAAACATCTCACCAGCAAGAGCTTCAAATTTTCATCGATAAACTCACAACACATGAAACCTACTTTTTTAGGGAGAAAGATCAATTTGATTGGCTTGACGATCATCTTACTCAGTATAAGAAACAACCCCCATCACATACTTTATCGGTTTGGAGTGCAGCATGCTCAAGTGGGGAAGAAGTTTATAGCTTGGCTATGACGTTTCATGCCGCACTTGGGAGTGATGGTTGGAATGTTTTTGGCAATGATATCTCCGAAGTGGCTATTCAAACGGCTCAGGCTGCCACTTATCCAATAAAGAAAGTTCAGCGAATACCCAAACATTACCGAAATGCCTACTGCTTGAAGGGAGTCGGTGAATTCGAAGGCAAGTTTACCCTTTGCGATGATATCAAGCAGCGTTGTCTGTTCACTTCACATAACTTACTCCAGTTCGATCAAGAAACATCAATCAAGTTTGACGTTATTTTTCTTCGTAATGTGCTCATCTATTTCACACCAATCAAACAAAAAGAAATCGTAGATAAAGTGATAGATAAGCTCAGTTTCGGAGGGCTACTATTTTTAGGACACAGTGAGAATATTGTTCGAGACCATTGCGACCTTGAGCAGGTAGAACACTGCATTTATAAGAAGGTGTCGCTATGACGATTAATGTTTTTATTGTTGATGATTCGGCGGTCATAAGACAGGTGCTAGGGGAAGTAGTGAATGCCGACCCTGATCTCACTTTACTTGGCGTCGCCCCTGATCCTGTCCTTGCCATTCGTAAAATGAATAAACACATGCCAGATGTCATCTTACTTGATATCGAAATGCCCAAAATGGATGGAATTACCTTTCTCAAAAAAGTTATGACTGAGCATCCAATTCCCGTTGTTATTCTCTCTGCTCTTACCGAATCAAACCCTGATTTGTGTTTAGAAGCTTTGTCATCAGGGGCTGTTGAAGTCGTGAATAAACCAACGAGTAACCTGAGTCATTACTTGCAATCTTCAGAAATTAAAGGGTTGTTAAGCGGAATAAAACGGGCGGCAAAAATGAAAGTTCGTCCTGTTAGTTACTTAGGGGAAGCGAGCTTTAGGAAGCGTTATTCAGCCGATGTGATCATTGAAAAGGAACGGCACCATCAGTCGGTCAAAACAGATGAAGTGATTGTTGTTGGTGCTTCAACTGGTGGCACAGATGCGATTGAACAATTCTTATCAGGTATGCCGATCGGAAGCCCTCCTATCGTGATAGTGCAGCACATGCCCGGAAAGTTTACCCACGCTTTTGCTCAGAGACTAAATACCGTATTGCGTCACCGAGTAGTAGAAGCGGAAAATCGTCAAAAGCTGGTGGCTGGCTCAGTCTATATTGCACCTGGTGGCGTACATACTATGATTAGTAGAGTAGAAAAAACCTACTTTATTGAACTTAAAGATGGTCCTCTTGTAAGCCGTCATAAACCTTCAGTTGATGTTCTATTTCGGTCAGCTGCACAGCATGTTGGTGAAAATTGTATTGGAGTAATTATGACAGGGATGGGGGACGATGGAGCTCAAGGAATGGTTGAGTTAAAAAAAGTAGGGGCTTATACGTTGGCTCAAAGTGAAGATAGCTGTTTGGTATTTGGAATGCCAAAAGAAGCCATAGCCAAAGGAGGCGTTGATAAAATCTGCTCACTACAGAACTTGCCTTACCACATTAAAAAACAATGGTGGGTAATGCATGACATATTCTAACCAAGCAATAGAGTCACTAGGGCTTATCAATATCATTATAGATAAGCAAGGTTGTATCAGTGATTTGTCGGAACAGGCTGCTGAGCTATTTCGTATGAAAGTCGGCGACAATATGTTGTCAGCTTGCCCGATCGACTTTCTCGATGAACATTACCAACCTTACGCATTCCTAGATAATATCAATCATAAAATAGAGACTATGAGTAGTGAGCGCGCACTCACTCCTTATGAATTTGAATGTGGGTTAAGTTACCCAGACCGTAATGTCGTTTGGCTTAAAATACACCTTGTTGCTCGTGAATCTTCTCTGGTTTTACATTGTAGTGATATTGGTGAATTAGTAGCAGCAAGGCGTTTAAATCGTCAGCTATCAATACAAGATCCCCATACAGGTTTACTTTATCGAGAAGCTTTCTTAACTAAGATTCAGGAAGAAAACCGACACGGTACCGTGTGTTGCGTTCGAATCTGCAATTATCAAAGAATCAATGAAATCTGGGGGGCGGCAGTTGCGAACTTAGTGTTTATGGAAATTTTAGCGCGCGCTTATACCGAAACGAATAATGCAATTTGCAGTAAACATTCAACAGACAGTTTCATTGTGTTTGTGCCCAATGAAGACTCCTTAGATATAGAACATTTCTACTCTTTATTAAATGAGCCTTTCCATTTTAATGGGCGACACTTTTTCAGCAATGTCGCACTTGGCTACTATCAGGAAAAGTCTTCAGATGAACATGAGCAAAGTTTAAATAAAGCTGAAATGGCGATTCTGGATGTGTCTGCAGAGCGAATTAGGTTGGCTGAATTTCAAGAAGATTTAGCTAAACAAATTGAACACCAAAATAACCTTGAAATGGAATTTAGGTCAGCAATTAATGATGATCTAGATAAGCATTTCCATACGACTTTTCAACCTATTCACTGCTCAAAAACCAGCTCTGTTGTAGGTGGAGAGTGCCTAATTCGTTGGGTATTGAATGGCAACATGGTTTCACCTGTAGAATTTATTCCTATCGCTGAAAAGACTGGTGACATAGGTTTACTGACCCAGTTCAACATTCGCCAATTAGGCGAAATGGTCAGAAATTTAGAAAGCAAAGGGATAGATACTTTGAAGTATTTATTCGCGCTTAACATCAGCGTGGTTGAGATTCTTGATGTAGATTTTGTGGATAAGCTTACAGAGTGCATCAAATTAAATGGATTGGCTTCAGAGCAAATAAAACTTGAGCTGACTGAATCTGCTTTAATCGATAATTTTAATTACGTTAATCTAGTGCTGCAACAAATGCAGGATCTCGGTTTTAGAGTCTCAATTGATGACTTTGGAACTGGCTTTTCGAGTTTAAGTTATTTATGCCGATTGAGGTTTGATGAAATTAAGATCGACCGTGAGTTTGTAACGAATGTCGTTACTGACAATAAGCTACAGACTGTATTTAACTCGATTGCGTCTTTGGCAACCAACTTGAATAAACCGGTTGTGGCAGAAGGGGTTGAAACCTTAGAGCAGCTTATTTATGCCCAAGCGAAAGGGATTGAGTATATTCAAGGGTATTACTTCAGTAAGCCTCTACAAAAAGATGATTATATTTCGCATTTGATGAGTAATCAGATTTAGAGATCAGTTCATCAAGCGAGAGCATGAATAATGCAAAATAGGCGACAAAAAAGCGCAGCTAAATAGCTGCGCTTTGTGTTTTTACGATAGCGAAGTAAATTGGTTCGCTATTTTAGCGTTGTGCTGCACGCTGGCGGTTCTTTCCGTTACTAGCAGGTTTGCCACCTTGACCAGTCCCCGCTTTGTTGTGGTTTTGCTTACTATTGCCTTGCGATTGATTACCACCAGGTCCTTTCTTAATAAAACCACTTGCAGGCTTACGACTGTTACCACTATTGCTACCACCAGCGTTTTGGTTGCCGTTACCTTGATTACCACCGCCATGGTTAGCATTGCCTTGGTTACCCGCTGGTTTTTTGCCGCCCGGTTTTGGCTTATTACCACCTGGCTTATGGTTGCGTGGGCTCTCGCCACCTAGACCTGGCTGAGATTTACTGTGCTTAGTCGCAAAACGTTGTGAGCCGTGACGACCAGACTTACGACGCTGTGCCGGTGTTTGTGCATCAAAATCTTCTTCCGGAACTAAGCAGTTTGGCTTATCACCAATGAGATGCTTCTTACCCATGCTGATTAATGCTTCACGGATAATCTTCCAGTTATCTGGATCGTGGTAACGCAATAATGCTTTATGTAAACGACGCTGACGATCACCTTTTGGAACTGGTACATCTTCACGCTTCTTATATTTCACACGCTTCAGAGGGTTTGTCTCTGAGTAATACATCGAAGTCGCGTTACACATTGGTGATGGGTAGAAGTTCTGAACTTGGTCACATTCGTAGTTATGTTTCTTCAACCACATCGCAAGGTTCAGCATATCTTCATCTTCAGTGCCCGGGTGAGCTGAGATGAAGTAAGGGATCAAGTATTGCTTCTTACCCGCTTCCGCGCTGTACTTTTCAAACATTTCTTTGAAACGGTCGTAAGTACCCATGCCCGGTTTCATCATCAGGTCGAGAGGACCTTTTTCAGTATGCTCAGGTGCAATCTTCAAGTAACCACCCACGTGGTGAGTCACAAGCTCACGAACGTATTCTGGTGATTGAATCGCTAAGTCGTAACGAACACCAGAAGCGATCATTACTTTTTTAATGCCTTTCACTTTACGAGCTTCACGATATAAATCGATGGTGTGCTGGTGGTCTGTGTTTAGCTTTTCACAAATTTTCGGGAAAACACAAGAAGGGCGGCGACAGTTAATTTCTGCTTTTGGATCCGAACATCCTAAGCGATACATATTCGCAGTAGGACCGCCTAAATCAGAGATTGTGCCGGTAAATCCAGGAACTTTGTCGCGAATTTCTTCTAACTCTTCAATGATCGATTCTTTAGAACGGTTCTGAATGATACGACCTTCGTGCTCGGTAATTGAACAGAAAGAACAGCCACCAAAACAACCACGCATGATGTTCACTGAAGTTTTGATCATGTCGTATGCAGGAATCTTCGCTTTTCCGTACATAGGGTGCGGTACGCGTGCATAAGACAAACCAAAAACATAATCCATCTCTTCAGTTGTAAGAGGGATTGGTGCTTGGTTAACCCAAAGCTCACGGTCACCATGGCGCTGAATAAGAGCACGACCAGAATAAGGGTTTGTTTCTAAGTGCAGAATACGGCTCGCATGCGCGTAAAGAATACGGTCGTTATTTAGCTTTTCGTAACCAGGGATACGAACCGCAGTAGTTTTTGCGTCATGGCGAGAAGGGCGAATCGAAATAGGCTGCGCCTTTACTTCTTCTTTCTCATCTTTCTTGGTATCGCACTGAGTTTCAACTTCGTATGGGTTAACCGGCACATAGGCTTTATTTGGTTTTTCGATACGAGAAGAGTCAATGATCTTGAAGCCTTCAGGTGCGGCTGGCAGATTGATTGCAGTACCACGAATATTGGTTAGCGTAGACATGTCTTCGCCATCGGCAATACGGTGTGCAACTTCTACTAGAGCACGCTCAGCGTTACCAAATAAAAGAATGTCTGCTTTTGCATCGAACAAGACTGAACGGCGAACTTTGTCTGACCAGTAATCGTAGTGAGCTACACGGCGCAAGCTCGCCTCAATACCACCAAGAACAATAGGAATGCCTTTATAAGCTTCACGACAACGTTGAGAATAAACCAGAGTTGCGCGGTCAGGACGTTTGCCACCTTCGTTATTTGGCGTGTAAGCATCGTCATGACGTAATTTGCGATCAGAGGTGTAGCGGTTGATCATGGAATCCATGTTACCCGCTGTGATACCGAAGAATAGGTTTGGTTTACCTAACTTCATGAAGGCATCTTTGGTGTCCCATTTCGGCTGAGCAATAATACCGACTCTAAAACCTTGTGCTTCAAGTAAGCGACCAATGATAGCCATACCAAAGCTCGGGTGATCAACGTAAGCATCGCCAGTTACAATGATAATGTCACAGCTATCCCATCCAAGAGCATCCATTTCCTTTCTACTGGTAGGCAAAAAGGGTGCAATTCCGTAGCACTCGGCCCAGTATTTTTTGTGTTCATGAATAGGAGTGATATCGCTGTACATATTTCAACCTCTGATTTTTGAGGCGGGAATTATAGCGGTATGTGGTAAGACTAGCTAGTGGAACATACCCCTGAAAACTTTACTGACTTTCTTGTGGTTAAATTTTAGCTTAGAAAGCGAGTTAAATATGAACTATTGTTAATATACATCCCGTGTGCAATGAGGTTTATATGGACGCTGCCCAAGCTTTTAGTACCGTAATCCCCGTGGAAACCACCCGAAACGTGTCTCCGCATGCCCTCTTTGATTGGGATTTGAACCTTGTTAGTAAAGAGTTTGTATGTGATTTCACCTCATTAAATCAATTACTTAAACCTAATAATATTATCAAAAATTATTCTGACGTGATTAATTTGATGACGATTAGATACCAGAATAAATTAAAACAAGCGATGAAAAGTGCCATGCATTCAGGTGAGGGACAGTTTGTTAGTTGTTGCTTATCTACTGAAAATGGCACGCTGACTTATGCTGAAATATATATGGAGCTTGGATCTCCTAATTGCCTAAAAGGTACAATTCGTCCCTTATTTGCTTTTACTTCCAGTAATGAAATTGCCAATATTTTTGGTGCCATTTTTGAAAGTTCACAATACGGTATTGTTGTTACTGATAAAGACACTCGAATTATCGCTTGTAACCAATATTATGAAAAACAGTCTGGCTATGAGTGCTCTTCACTTGTCGGGCTAAGAACATCCATTTTTAATGCAGGTAAGCACTCAAACCAATTTTATAAGAAAATGTGGACGGCATTAAACGAGCAGGGTTCTTGGTCTGGGGTCATGTTAGCTAAGAATAATGTTGGCGCTGTCTATCCGCAAAATATGACAATTCAGAGAGTTGAGCCATCAGAAGGGAAAGTATATTACGTAGCTTTGACTACTAATCTATCTGAAAGCTTATCTTCTATAGCAGAAAAAAACTTAGGCGGTATTGATTTACTGACTCAGCTACCAACAAAAGAAAGAGTGTTAAGCCAGCTTGAAGCTTTACTGGAATCTAAAGAGCAAGATACAGGAATACTCGTGTTGGGTATTAAACCTCAGTTTGATCAAGAATGGATTTTTGATGACCAAAAAATCTTCTCCGATATTTTGTCTCATAATCGCGGCTCTAGAATAACTGGGTATGCTGGAAGCGGCACTTATATAGCATGTATTGAATTCGTAATATCCGATCAAAAACAGTTTGTTCAATCTCTTAATAATGCAGTTCGATATTACTTTCTAGGGCTTAAAACAGTCGCGAGTGAAAGGCTATATGCGGCTATTTCTAGAGGGCAAGTTGGGGCTTCAATTCTAGATGTTGATGCTCAAAAACCGGCGAGACTTTTGTCCCACGCAGTACAGGCAATGATCGGTGCTAAAGAGTTTGGAGGAAAGTCGATAAATTACTTCCACAGTAATACACATAAGGAAATGGTGAAGAAGCAACAACTGGAAATTATTGTTCAGAATGCAATAAAAAAACATCAACTCAATGTTCACTACCAGCCTATTGTTCATGCACAAACTGGAAAGGTTATGATGTTTGAAGCATTGTGTCGTTTTCCTTGTGTTGATGGTGAATCATTTAATACACAAGTCATGGTCGAAATAGCCGAGGAATTAGGGTTGGTTGTTGACCTTGATAGATCCATAGCAATGAAAGCACTCTCTGATCATGATGAACTTCGTCGTATTTTTGGAGAGGATGTAGGGCTAACTTTGAATTGCTCGTTAAGAACGAAAGACAGCACGCAAAAAGCTTTGGTGGAAACGGCGAAATTGGTTTGTGCGAATACAGAGCGCCCAGATTTGATCACCATTGAACTAACGGAAAGTGGTCAGTTTTTTAGTAAGCAAGAACAAGATTGTGCCGTTGAACGAATTCGAGAGTTAGGGCTCAGTGTTGCTATTGATGACTTTGGTTCTGGATATTCTTCGATTTCATATTTAAGTGAAAGTAAGTTCAATAAATTAAAAATTGATCGAGAACTGATCATTGATATTCATGAAAGTACCTGTAAACAAAATATCATTGAGATGGTCACTAAACTGGCGCATACGTTAGGTGTGGAAGTAGTAGCGGAAGGCATTGAAAAACCAGAAGAATTGCGCATCATGCAATTAGCCAATGTGGATTATATTCAAGGTTATTTATTCGATAAACCTAGAGCCCTAAACGAACTGTTGGAGTTATACGGTGCTCAAGAGGGCATAGGTCCTTTTGAAGAAATGGCAAAAACACAGGTCGATACTAAGTCAATCCTCTCTTTATTTCGTAACGCACCACCGAAAATGAGCCCAGGAGACCCGTTATCATTGGCTGTCCAGCATTTGAAAAGAGATGGGGTTAAAATGCTTCCAGTTACTGTTGACAGTAAATGCGTAGGTTTGTTGGATCAGCAAATGGTGAACTTACATATGACACCCAGTATGGGGACGGATCTAGAATCAGCTAAAGAAGCGAAGATCTGGAGTAAGCCGATTAATCAAATCATGTCTGTCGATTTCTCGGTAATCAATATCGATAGAACCTTAGATGAAATCCCTAGGCTAATTGAAGAGGGGGTAAAATTTCCATGGGTATTGATTAACGATTCTGAGCATTATAAAGGGATGTTAAATGAGTCTGATTTGCTGAAATATTGCTTACCTTGGAGCGGATAATTACGGTGGAGTCGATAAGTAAGGATTTTTGGTCATTCTTAGTGAGTGTTTTTTTGAGTATTTGTTATTATCTGCACAAATAATCGTATTTGTAATGAATGACTAATGATTGAATCTCTCTTAATGCAATTCGCACCTATGTTGTTAGGTGCACAATTAATTCTTACCTTAGTGCTTGTAAAAGGCGATATTTGCCCGGGTCAAAGAGGTCGCGTTCATAAAATGTTGCCTTCAATCGGTGTACTTTGGTTGGCGGTAGCGTCTCTTAGAATTGAAGCCTTTCTTGTTGTGTTCTCTATTTTTTACTTTTTCTCACAGGTTCAGACTAAAAAGACACGAGACCAAGGACCAACTTGGGTCCTGTATTTGGCATGTGGTTTAGCGTTATCGTTCGTTGGGATACAAGCTGCTGCTCAAGCTAGCTTACCTGCGGTGATTGCTACCGTTGTCTTAGTCGCTTTGCTGGGTACGGCATTCGCACATTTATTATTGACGATAGCGCGAACGCGTTTGCAAGCATTTCATACTATTTTGCCTGTCGCTGGTGTGTTGAGCAGCATGTTATTGGTGTTAGTGACGGTTCTGAATGTGTATTCAATGCCTGAGGTTGAATTAGAACTCATTACCACTGACTTGTTGTTTGGTTTTGCATTATTGATTTCAGCCATTGTAGTGTGGTGTTGGCATCTGTTTTTTACAAAGCCACCCGTAAAAGCCCAACTGTCTATTAGTTTATTTATGCTACTAGGGGCGGTGATTGTCTTAGCACCAACATGGGTAATTTAAGGCTTAAGTGATCTTTATTTCACTTTAAGTAAGCGGACAAATCATCTGTTTTTTAACTGTAAAACTGTGATCTTCTAATGAGCAAGGTTGCACTTCGCGTTCTAAACTTAAACCATTATTGTGTTCGTAAGGAGTACGGCATGGATTTAAGTAACGTGAGAAATTTAGACAATATTATTCTGCTAGGAATTGTGAACGAAAAGCTTCGTTTAGAGTGTGATAGTTTTGAAGATTTAGTCAGCATGTATGAAATGGATGTTGAAAATGTGGTGGGTAAGCTGGATATTTTGGGTTACCAATATGATCCACTTACGAATCAATTTAAATCTTACGATCGTTAACGGCTCAATGTAGTCGCTATCTATCTATCTTTCTTTCTATCTATGTCTAGCAAGTTCTTCGTTTGTAGATAATGTATCGACAGATAATAAAGCCGCAGACTTATTAGTAAGTCTGCGGCTTTTTACATTTTTTATGCGGTATCAAATGTGTTCTTCTGTTATTTACCTTGTCGTTATACGACTTTAATGCCATCTAAATGGCTTTTGCTTTGTTGGCGAGCGGTACTAAAGAAAGCCTGTAGATAACGTTTATCTTTTTCTGAATTACGAACCGCAGCAAAAAGTCGTCGGGATAAGCCTTTCCCTAATGGTTTACTTGTTATTAGCCCTTGTCTAGAAAACTCACTGATAGCCCAGTTAGGTAAAGCAGAAGCTCCTAATCCAGCAGACACCATTTGTACAAGCATCAAAGTATTATCGGCTTGCTTCCATTTTTTTGGTTCAACGCCAGCAGGTTGTAAGAAGTGCTTTACTACATCCAGTCTTTGTTTTTGAACGGGGTAAGAGAGCATAGTCACGTCGGCTAAATCTTCCGGTTCAATGCAATCTTTGTCTGCTAAAGGAGAGTTAGTTGCTGTGATTAATCGCATTTCAAAATCGAATAAAGGCTCGTAATGTACTTCTGATCTCGGTTGAATATCTGATGTGATCACCAAATCTAATTCACCAGCCATCAGCGCTGGTAGCGGTTCAAATCCGAAACCGGAAGAGAAATCCAGCGTCACACTTGGCCAAGCTACTTGGTATTCTTTCAAAGCAGGCATTAGCCATTGGAAACAAGAGTGGCATTCAATGGCCATGTGTAAGCGACCATTCACATCTTCCTTCAAACTTGCTAATTCATTCTCTGCTTTTGCCAGTTTTGGTAACACTTCGTCAGCTAACCTAAGAAGAATTTGACCTTCAGAGGTGAACTTTACTGGGCGGGTTTTACGAAGAAATAACTGCCCACCAATACGAGCCTCTAAGTCTTTGAGTTGATGAGAAAGTGCAGACTGAGTTAAATGCAGTGATGTTGCCGTTGCGGTTAACGATCCACTGTCACGTAACGTAGTTAAAGTTCGCAGATGTTTGAGCTCTATCATGAGTATTCCTCATTTTCCCTAAGCCAATATAATGTTTGTTAATGATCACACCCTACTTTGTTTCATAAAATAAGTAAACGTCTAGACGGCTAAATAAAATTCGTTTAATTCATAAATGAACCGTTCAACATGAAATTTTATAATAAACAAGATGAATATTTGGAGATTGTTCAAGAACTCTATTCAAGAGATAGTTTAGCCATCCAGACGCCTTATCAAGCATTCAGCATGAAATAGCAGTCTGACCAAATTACTAAAAATTGAATAAGGAACAGGCTCATGACAACGACAACGCATATTTTAGGCTACCCACGTATTGGCGAAAAAAGAGAATTAAAATTTGCGCTAGAGAAATACTGGCGTGGTGAAATCGACCAATCAGAGCTAAAAGAACTAGGCAGTGAGTTAAGAAACCGTAACTGGAAGGTTCAAGCAGACGCAAACTTAAGCTTTGCAACTGCGGGTGACTTCGCATGGTACGACCATGTATTAACCACCACTTTATTGTTGGGGCATGTACCAAAGCGTCATGCTGGTGGCTCAGAAGATGAAAAAGACTTTCCTGATTTAGATACACTTTTCAGAGTTGGTCGTGGTCAATCACAAGAACAATCCACTTGTTGTGGTGGTAACCATGGCTCAAAGAGTGAAGGCACAGCGGCATCTGATATGACTAAGTGGTTCAATACTAACTACCATTACATCGTGCCAGAATTCAGCAAAGATGATTCATTTGAAGTCAGCTGGCCTCAGTTATTTGATGAAGTAAATGAAGCGGTTAAAGCGGGTTATAAAGTGAAACCTGTTCTATTGGGACCATTATCTTACCTTTACCTTGGTAAAGAAGTGGAAGAAGGTTTTGATCGTCTAACACTACTTCCTCGCTTACTGACGGCTTACCAAGCAATTCTGGCTAAGTTATCAAAGCTCGGAGTGGAATGGGTGCAAATAGATGAGCCAATCCTTTCTCTTGAGCTGGAAAAATCATGGGCAGATTCATTTAAGTTGGCTTACCAAGTGCTGCAAAGCGATGTAAAACTTCTTCTTACTACTTACTTTGACTCTGTTACCGACACGCTAGATAAAATTGTAGAACTTCCCGTTGATGGTCTTCACATTGACTTGTCGGCCGCGCCAGAACAATTGGATGAAGTCGTGAATAGACTGCCTAAAGGTTGGGTTTTATCTGCTGGTGCTATCAATGGTCGTAATGTATGGCGAGCAGATCTTGCAACGCAACTCGCTAACCTTCAACCAATCAAAAAGAAGCTAGGTGACAAACTGTGGGTGGCAAGTTCGTGTTCACTGCTGCATAGCCCAGTCGATCTAGAATTAGAAGAAACGTTAAGTGAAGAAGTAAAAAGTTGGTTTGCTTTTGCAAAACAGAAAGTCACAGAAGTGAGTTTGCTAGGTGCAGCATTAGATGGCGACCACAACGCAATTTTAGCGTGTGAGACCTACAGCCAACCTATCGTGGCTCGTAAAAGTGCAACGCATGTGAATAAGCCGCAAGTTCAGTCTCGCTTAAATACAATCACTAAAGCGTTAGCGCTACGAAGCGAACCTTATTCTGTGCGTGCAGCGCACCAATCGAAGGTGTTAGGTTTACCACTACTTCCAACGACCACTATTGGTTCATTCCCACAAACGGGTGAAATTCGAGTTCAGCGTAGTGCATACAAAACAGGGCAACTGACTGAAGCTGAATACAATACAGCATTGAAAGGCCACATTGCAGACGCGGTTAAACGTCAAGAAGCGCTGGATTTAGATGTACTGGTACATGGTGAAGCTGAACGAAATGACATGGTTGAATACTTTGCTGAAAACCTAGCGGGTTTCCAAACAACTAAGTTTGGTTGGGTACAAAGCTACGGTTCTCGCTGCGTTAAGCCTGCTATTGTTGTCGCAGATATTGAGCGTGAAAAACCAATGACCGTAGAGTGGTCAACGTATGCTCAATCTCTAACGACTAAGCAGATGAAAGGCATGTTAACGGGCCCTGTGACGATTCTGTGCTGGACATTCCCACGTGAAGATATTTCTCGTAAAGAAATAGCAAATCAACTGGCATTTGCTTTACGTGATGAAGTGTCCGACTTACAAGATGCGGGTATTAATATTATTCAAATTGATGAGCCCGCGATTCGTGAAGGTTTACCGCTTAAGAAAGGCGATCATGCTGAGTATTTAGAATGGGCGGTTGACGCTTTTAAGATTTCAGCAGCAAGTGCAAAACCAGAAACTCAAATTCATACTCACATGTGTTACAGCGAATTTAACGAGATCATTGATTCAGTGGCTGATTTAGATGCAGATGTCATCACGATCGAAACATCTCGCTCAAATATGGAACTATTGAAAGCATTTGAAGAGTTTAACTACCCGAATGAAATTGGTCCTGGTGTTTACGATATTCACTCACCAAATATCCCTTCAGAAGAATGGATTATTGACCTGTTGAAAAAAGCGGCAGAGAAGATTCCAGCTGAGCGTTTATGGGCTAACCCAGATTGTGGTCTTAAAACTCGTAATTGGGCGGAAACGGAAGCTGCATTAGCAAACCTAGTCTCAGCAACGAAAACACTTCGTAAAGAGTGGGCTGAAGCTTAAAAAAATTCATTAACTGAGAGTTTGCTTTCTAGAACTTCAGGCTCCTTTGAATATCTAGACATAAGCTAAAACTTACCTGAAAAAATAAACGCCAGCACTAAGCTGGCGTTTTTGTGTTCAGTAAAAAGTTCTGTAACTTTTTATCGTCTTATCTACTTAATTACTCAGTTTCTGATCGTCTTAGTTACTTACTTGCACAAGTCTCTTTATTGATCAGTTGCTCAACGACCAGTTGACCACGGGTATTGCGTATTTTGATGTTGTACATCAAGCCCATGTCAATGTTGGCACGTATATCTGAACTGGTGCAGTAGCTGTTAATGCTCATGGCTAAAACGTCTGAAACAGGTTTGGCACCTTGTTCATCTTGATTGTAAATCATCATGATTTCTATGACGTTTTTCTTAGCCAGCACTCGCATCACAGATAGAGGTCCATACTCAATCGGCAAACCTGCAGAGAGTACACCAGCACGATGTTGAGCCATCATTTCTAGCTGACGCTGTTCATCAGCGTTATTAGAGCTACAACCCGATAATAATGCCGTTAAAGCTAAGGTACTTAAAATCCACTTCTTCACGTTAGAATACTTTTTTAAATGGTTTAACAATGACGTTTTGGTAAACACCCGCTTCAATGTAAGGGTCTGAGTCTGCCCATGCTTGCGCATCTTCTAATGAGTTGAACTCTGCAATGACAGTTGAGCCAGTAAATCCAGCTTCACCTGGGTTGTCAGAATCAATAGCTGGCATAGGACCCGCTGTTAACAGGCGACCTTCGTCTTGTAATTCTTGTAGTCTAGCTAAATGTTGCGGGCGAACACTGAGTCGCTTTTCTAAAGAATTCTCAACATCCTGAGAAAAAATTACGTACCACATATGGGATATCCTTATTGAGATTCACTACGGGTGATAGAAACTGCATGTCGCTAATTTACGCGAACTGAAAAGGAATAAAAGGGGGAAATTCAATAAAGTGTGAAACTGTACGAAACGAGTGGTGAGTTATAGCCACCTTTGGCTAGTTGAATCGTAGCCAAAGGCGGAACAAAAATACGTAGGATTGAACAACAGAAAGTGTTCGTCACAGAAGTGATTAGCTAGCAGTTACTTTAATTGCAGGATTAAATAATCCGATGACAGAATGAAGTCGCCTTAGGGATAATTAAGTAGTCTTAAGCTAGATTAAGTAACTTCACGCTGAATTAAGTAACTTTACGCTGGATTAACGGCTCTAGGCTTGCCTTCGGTATCAACAGCCACATAGTTAAACGTAGCGTCACAGACCATAAAGCGATCCTCAATGCCGTGCTCTTTTACTGGCTTAACCCAAACTTCTAGGTCAATGCTCATTGATGTTCTTCCGATTTTGGTACATTCCCCATAGCAACAAACCACATCACCCACACGAACTGGTTTTTTAAATGTGATACTTGAAACCGAGACGGTAACGATTCTGCCACCCGAAATTTCCTTCGCAAGTATACCGCCAGCGAGATCGAGTTGAGACATGATCCAACCGCCAAAAATATCACCATTTGCATTGGTGTCTGCTGGCATAGCAAGAGTACGTAAAAGTAATTGGCCCTTCGGCGCATCAATAGTTTGACTCATTATAAGGATTTCCCAGAACAACAAATAAGCAAGCGGCCAATAACATGAAAGCTATTGGCCGCTGTATAGATTAATTAGGTCGATTATATCAAAAAGGTGACTTTAGGTGTCACTTTGAAACATTAGTTATCGTCTGAATTTTTATCTGTTAACTCTTGCTGTTTCTCTTTTGGAAGGTTCTTGTAGATATATCCCCCAGTTAATAAGGTAAACCCAAAGGTCGCAGCCAGTAAGCCGAACACCTTAAAGTTAACCCAAACATCGAGAGGAAGGTTAAAAGCGACGTAAACATTCAGAATGGCACAAGCCGTAAAAAAGCAAGTCCAAGCCCAGTTGATCTTGCTCCAAACTGAATCGGGTAGGGTGATCTCTTTGCCTAGCATACCTTTAATCGCAGACTTACCCATTAAGTGACTTACGGTCAAACCAATCGCAAAAAGAGAATACACAATAGTGACCTTCCACTTAATGAAGTTGTCATCATGTAAGAAAATAGTCATGCCACCAAATACCGCCACCATTAAGAAGGTGATGACCTGCATTTTTTCTACTTTTTTATAGATAAAGTACGTAAGAATAACCTGGATGGCTGATGCAACAATTAAAGCGCCAGTCGCTGTGTAGATGTCATACATCTTATACAAGGCAAAGAAAATAATAAGAGGAATGAAATCAAGAATTTGCTTCATTGGAAATGAATATCCATGTAGTTGAGTTGCTGACAGTCTAACGAAAACTGTCTCGATGCTAAATAGCCCGAGACAATTGGAATTAAGTTTTTTGTCCGATACGGGATCTTAACGAAGTGGGCTAGTCTGATACCGAGGGATGAGGTTTTTGATATCTTCTAAATAGCCTTCGCTTTTCAGGTCATCAAGCGTACTTTCTAATTCTTGTTCACTCATTGCAAAGCATGTTGACTTGCCTGTCGTTAAATCAAGATATTCATGGTACTCGCGCTCTGTAAAGTGCCCAATTCTATCCATCAATAGGGTTTTAATTCCGTGGTGAATTAAGCCGTAATATGTGTGTCTTTCAAGAGTCATAGCCGATCCTCCATGTGCTCGCCGTAAGTGTATTAGTGGCGAATGTCCGTACTAAAACTGTTACAGACAATAAAGCAAACAAAGTGCCAAAATATGTGCTGACTGGAACTGATCATAACGACCGATAAAAACGATAAGGTATTTAGATAGTTATATTTATGGGTGGAAGTAAAATATAAATAATGCACTTTGAAAACGATATTGATTACGAATATGACAATTAATTTGCATATAAAAAACTGGCGCTCCCCTCGTATTTTCTTTTTATGGGAATCCAGTTCTAATCTTAAAGTTGATATGGAAGCCTATTCAATATCAGATTTTAATAACCACTCGATTAAGGTGGTAAGAGAAGTGTTTTGACGGCTTTTAGGTTGAAGAAAAAAATACCCATTCCCAGAAAAAACGGTGTCTTGGCTGACTCTTGCTAATCGACCTAATTGCACATCTTGATCGGCTAATGTGATATCGCCAATCGCAATACCAAACCCTTGTATTGCCGCGTTCATTGATTGGTCTAAAGTTGCGAACTGTTGATTTTTCTTACCAGCAAGTTCTTTACTACCAATGAACTCTAACCAAAGTTTCCAGTCGCTTTGCTCACTATTAGCATGTAACCAAGTGTACTCGCTCAGCTTAAATGGCTTAATGAAATAGTTGGACTTGGTTGCTTTATGGCTTGGATCGATAACCTGAGGGTTACACACAGGTGTCAATTGTTCATTAAAAAGTAGCTGACTGATAATTGAGTTTTGCTTGGGCTTTTTACCGTAAGTAATGACAGCATCAAAGGGATCAAACGTCGGTTCAAATACATGTTTAATTGTAGAAGTGAGCTCGACATCGATATCTGGATAATGCTGTTGGAAGGATAAAAGCTTTGGTAATAGCCACGAAGTGATACAACTAGGTGCATTTAACCTGATTTTCGAAGGAGATGTGGCAATTTGGCTTAATGCAGATTGCAGTTGCTGAATCGTGTCTTGAATTAATGGCACGAGAAGCTCACCTTTAGGCGTTAAAGATAAGCCACGAGCATGGCGATAAAACAGTTCACAGCCTACAGATTCTTCCAAAGAAAGTATTTGCCGACTTACCGCACCTTGGGTGAGGTTTAGTTCGTTAGCTGCATGAGTGAAATTTAAATGCCGAGCCGTAGATAAAAAGGCTTGCAGTGTTTTAGTTGAAGGTAGGTTTCCACTCATAGCTTTAGTCCTTTATTCATCATAATTCTAGTTCTGTATTTCACCAATCTCACCACAAGCTATGAAAATAACTCATGGCTATTATGTAATTATTTCGATTCTTTTTTCAATGGTCATTTGTTTGAATGTAGATAGTTAAGCAATAATATTGATTCAATATTCTTAATTTGCGAATTGTTTGACTATTAATGCGAGTTTTCTTTTTTGTAATTAAGTGGAAAGGTAAGTGATTTGACAAGTTTGATAGAGAGTTTAGTGCCAGAGTCGGTAAAAAAATTAATACCTTATCAGTCGGCTAGAAGAATTGGTGGTAATGGGCGAATATGGCTGAATGCTAATGAATTAGAAGCCCCACTGAGTTTTGATTCTAACGAGATCGCCAATAATTCTGAGAAAGCTAATTATAATCGCTACCCAGATTTTCTGCCGCATGACATTGCGACTGCTTACAAAAACTATTGTGAAACAGATGCTGAAACTGTGGCGGTAAGAGGAGCCGATGAAGCGATAGATTTATTGATAAGAGCTTTCTGTCAGCCAGGTAAAGATAAAATCTTAATTAGCTCTCCGACTTACGCCATGTACGAGTTTTGCGCGGATGCATTAGCCATCGAAACGATAGATGTACCTCTGAAAGCCGATTTCAATTTGAACGCTTCTGAAATAATCGCTCAGGCAAAATCTACGAATATTGTGTTTTTATGTTCACCGAATAATCCAACAGGCAATGCAATCCCTAGAGCTGATCTGGTTCAAATTCTTGAGGGGACAAAAAATTCAGCGTTGGTTGTGGTCGATGAAGCATATATCGAATTTGAGTTGAGTTCGTCTGTTGTAGACCTTATTGCTGATTACCCAAATCTGGTTGTGGTTCGAACGCTCTCTAAAGCATTTGGTTTAGCGGCTGTTCGTTGTGGATTCATTTTATCTAGTGAAGAAGTGATGAGTTATGTAGCTAAATTAATTCCTCCGTACCCAATGCCTGATTGTTCAGCTGAAATTGTATTGAAAGCGTTATCAGAGCAAGGACTGAAACTGATGAAAGCTAAAACAGCAGAGCTGATTAATACGCGAAATGAGTTTGCACAAACACTGAGCCAGTTCGATATTATTGAAGAGGTTTACCCATCTGCGACTAACTTTGTGCTGTTACGAGTGAATGAAAATCACGATTTATTCAATGTGTTATTGAGTGATGGCATTGTTACTCGCAACCAACACCATGAACCAGCACTACGTCATTGTGTTCGAATCAGTATCGGCAGTGAACAAAGCATGAAAGAAGTCATCACGTCACTGACTCAATATTCGCAATCTGCTTTACAGACGGCATAAACATTACTTATCGTAAACGCATCAACTAGGAAGATAAAAATGAAAAAAATAGCATTAGGATTCGCATGTGCCACCGCTTTGTTATGTTCAGCAGTACAAGCTAAAGAAGTGAGGTTGGCTTCTGATTTTACTTACCCTCCATTCAATTACAAAAATAGCGCAGGGACACCTGTAGGGTTTGATATCGAAATCGCAGACGCACTGTGTAAGCAAGCAAGTTTAGAGTGTACTTGGGTTGCACAAAGTTGGGATTCGTTAATCCCTAGCTTACTGGCAAGAAAGTCGGATGTGATTATGGCTTCAATGCGTATTACGGAAGAGCGTAAACGAAAAGTGCTGTTCACGAATAAGTATTACCAAACTCCAGCAGTTTTCGTGGCATCTAAAAAAGCATCTTTTGAGATTGATAAATCAGGCTTAGACGGAAAAACCATTGGTGTACAGCAAGGTACTATCCATGATCGCTATGTCACTGATAAGTTTGGAGAAGTTGCTAATATCAAGCGCTATACAGGGCAAGATGAGGTCTACTTGGATTTGCAAAATGGTCGTTTAGATGCAACTTTCGGTAATTCAGATCAGCTGTCATTGGCGTTTTTAGATAAGAAAGAAGGCGAAAATTTCGAATTTAAAGGAAAAGCAGTGACCGATAAAGCCTACATCGGAGAAGGGACCGCTTTAGCCTTGAGGTTACAAGACAAAAAATTAGCAAAGCAATTTAACCAAGCGATTGAAGAAATTCGTGCAAATGGTACTTACGATAAAATTGCAGCGAAGTACTTCACTTTTGATATTTACGGCAGTGATTTATAGCACCAAGCTTATGTTCATGGTTTAGCTTGTTTACATGTTTTAGATCACCAGTAAATTTAGTCTGTAGATACTTATTTCTTAATCAGTAAACGGCATTTGGGTCTAGAGATACAAAATCAACAACATTCTGAATCATGGGTATGTTGACTTTTAAGATGAAATTTTAAATCCGAGGGCAGTTTTGCTCTCGGATTTTTTTGTTTTTGCTCGAGTCAAAACTAATCTTTAGAGCTTGGCTCCACTGTCTAATCAGCTTTCTAATCATTTTTTCTCCTGTACATAACTTTGAAAAATGTAACAAAATTAAGTTTGTGTAAGTGACCATTTTCCTGTTTGTTTGGTCGAAATTTTTGGTTTTAAGTCTTGAAATAACACAAATTAAATTAATGTGCATGATAATAAGGGTGCGCTTGGTGTGGTTGTCAAATGAGCGTAATTGTCGTTTTTTCTATCTATTAGATCGTTTTGCGTACTTGTTGGTGGCGATTTATATCGAATATGATTGATATCACAATCAAACTTACTCTCCGACGAATTTGTGAGCCTCAGACCACATAAAAAATAAATCATATTGTAATACAAAGTTGAAGTGGGTAAGAATACTGTAATGAAACGTAAGCGTTATGAGCAGAAAAGACATAAACCTACAGGTTCTGCTTGGCTAAATCGTGACATACAAAAGACTGTACCTCTTACAAAAATGGATTCTGGAGAAGAACATGAAAAAACACCTACTGACGATTGCAGCTGCTTCAATTCTTATGGCATTTGGCGCTCAAGCGAAAACTTTGACCTTAGGTCACGCAATGTCACTAGAAAGCGCTGCTCACCAAGGCATGGTGATCATGGCTGATAAAGTGAAAGAAAAATCGAATGGTGACCTTACTATTAAAATTTTTCCAAACGGCCAACTAGGTTCTGAGCGTGATCAAGCTGAGCAAGTGGTCACCGGCGCGATTGATATGGCTAAAATCAATGGTGGACTAGCAGAGTCTTTTGAACCAACGTTTAAAGTTAATGCACTGCCTTTCTTATTCCGCGATGTTCCACACATGAGAACCTTCATGCGCAGTGAAGCAGCACAAGAGATGTTGCTTTCAAGCGAAGGTAAAGGTTTCATTGGTCTCACATTTTATGATTCAGGTACACGTAGTTTCTACTCTAAAAAAGCGATTAACTCGCCTGCCGATCTAGCTGGCATGAAGGTTCGAGTTCCAGGTTCTCCAACTATGATGGAAATGGTTAACCTATTAGGTGGTAAAGCGACACCTGTACCATTCAATGAGGTTTACACTGCACTGCAACAAGGCGTAATTGATGGTGCTGAAAATAACATTTCTAGCTTGGTTGAAATGAAACACAGTGAAGTGGCTAAATTTTACTCTATGGATCAGCATATGATGACACCTGATGTGATCATCATTTCAGAATATAAATGGAATTCATTAACAGCCTCAGAGCAGAAAATCTTAAAAGAATCAGCAGCAGAGTCTCTTGAAGAGCAGATCAAAATCTGGGACGCAACAGATAACATGAACAAAGAGAAAGGAATGAAAGAAGGCGTAACGTTTGTTGAAGTAGACAAAGCCCCTTTCCGTGCCGCTGTTAAACCTATGATTGATGAAGCGAAAAAAGATCCTAAATTAGCGGTATTCATTGAGAAAATTGAAACGCTTTAATTAGCATTAGTAAAAATATAATTTTGCCTTGGCTCTGCTAGGGCAAAATTTTTGAGGTATCACTCCATGTTAACAACTTTCAGAAACCTACTTGATAGGTTGATTCTCTTTGTCTCTTCTTTTGCATTAATGCTGCTTGTAGTTACCGTCACATGGCAAGTTTTTAGTCGTTATGTGCTGAACGATCCAAGTAACTGGACTGATGAACTTGCTCGTTATGCGATGGTTTGGCTTGGCTTATTAGGAGCAAGTTACTTATTCGGTATAAAAGGGCACTTAGCAATAACGTTATTGGATGGTTATCTTAAGGGAAAAGCACACGTAGCATTACATCTACTCATCAATGTAATTTCTGGCGCATTTGTCTTTTTAGCCATGCTTCAAGGTGGCATTGCGCTTATGGGAAGAACCACACAACAACTATCACCAGCATTGCAATTACCGATGTCTACGGTTTATTCAATCTTACCTATTTCAGCCGTCATTATTCTTGTTTATTTAGTAATAAATACGATTGATCTTTTTTGTGAACCTAACAAAAAATAAGTATTAAAAGGACTTTATATTATGGACTTGTCCATTGGTGTTTGGCTGTTAGGCCTTTTTTTATTCATGATCGCGATAAGCATGCCGATTGCCATTGCCATTGCAATGTCATCTTTGACCATCATGTATTTTATCTTACCTTTTGAAGTCGCAAGTATCACTGCGGGTCAAAAAATCTTTACTGGTATCGATAGCTTTAGTTTATTAGCTATCCCTTTCTTTATCCTTGCCGGGAATATAATGAATGTGGGTGGTATCGCTGGTCGGCTTATCAACCTTGCAAAGCTTATGGTTGGTTGGATCCCGGGTTCACTTTTACACGTTAACATCTTTGCTAATATGATGTTTGGTGCCGTTTCGGGTTCAGCCGTTGCTGCTGCCGCTGCGGTTGGCAAAACCTTAGGTCCTGAATTAGAAAAAGAAGGTTATGATAAAAACTTGGCAACAGCCGTCAATGTCGCATCGTGCCCAGCAGGTTTACTGATCCCGCCTAGTAATTCACTCATTGTATTTTCTGTGGTATCGGGTGGAACATCCGTTGCGGCATTGTTTATCGCAGGTTATGTACCCGGTATTTTAATGGGTTTAAGCTGCATGGCTGTTGCTTACTTTATTGCTAAAAAGAAAGGCTACAAAACAAGTGCTAATGATGGTCTCACAGTGAGAGATATCGTTGATACGGTTTGGAAAGCAACGCCAAGTTTAGGGCTTATTTTTGTTGTTATTGGCGGCATTATTGGCGGCGTATTCACAGCAACAGAAGGCGCATGTATAGCGGTTTTATACTCTTTTACCTTGTCACTCTGTTATCGAACGCTTAAGTGGTCACACTTTCCGATAATTTGTAGAGAAACCGTTCAGGTCACTGGCATTATGCTGTTCTTGATTGGTGCTTCAACCATCATGTCATGGGCAATGGCCTTTACTGGTCTGCCAACGATGATCAGTGACTGGATGCTATCTATCTCAGATAATCCTATTATCATCTTTATTCTGATGAATTTGATTTTGCTGGTTGTTGGTATGTTTATGGATCTTACGCCAGCCGTACTGATCTTTACCCCTATCTTTATGCCTATTGCTGAGCATTTGGGTATGCACCCAATTCATTTTGCAATGATGATTATATTCAACTTATGTATTGGCATTGCAACCCCACCAGTTGGTACTGCACTATTTGTTGGTTGTAGTGTCAGTGGGTCCAAGATTGAACATGTTATAAGAAGTATCATGCCGTTTTGTGCCGTATTGATCGTCACCTTGTTGGCCATTACTTTTATTCCTGAAATTAGTTTGGCTCTGCCTCGTGCGTTTGGTTTAATTAATTAATATGGCAGTAAGTAGAAGATACTCATTACGTGAAAATTTGCTAACTCATGTAACTCGATTACCTTTCTCGCCTTGAATAAAAAAACCGCCTTTAAGTGACTATTTAAAGGCGGTTTTTTATTAGATTGAAAACTGAATTAAGCTTGCTGCTTGCTCAGCTCCACTGCTTTTTCTTCATCTTTAATTAAAGAATCAACGATTACTGCACAAGCTGCATCGCCAGTAATGTTCAATGCTGTACGAATCATATCGAAGATACGGTCAAGAGCGAACAATAGTGGTAAACCTTCAATTGGAATGCCAGCAGCAAGTAATACCGCAACAACTAAGAAAGAAGGACCTGGAACACCAGCTTGGCCAACAGCACCTAGCGTAGATGTAATAATGATTGCAATGTATGCACCCATTGAAAGGTCAATGTTGAACAGCTGTGCGAAGAAGATAGCAACAAGACCGTAGTAGATCGCGTTACCTGACATGTTGATAGTTGCACCAAGAGGCAAAACAAATGAAGCCGTAGAGTTACGAACCCCCAGTTCTTTCTCAACGGCTTCCATAGTCACTGGAAGTGTTGCCATTGAAGATGCAGTAGAGAGTGCAACTGCCTGTGGCTTCTTCATTACTGTTAAGAATTTCTTTGCAGAAGTCTTAGTGAAGATTTGAATCATTAGCGGGTATGCGACAAAACCAAACACTAAAATTGCTACAACGTATACAACGAATAGTTTGAACACAACCATTAGTGCGCCAAAGCCAAACGTACCAACTGCTTCAGCCATTAGACCAAATACGCCAAGTGGTGCAATGATCATCACTTTGTTGATCATCCAAACCATCGCATCAACAATTGCGTTTACGCCGTTGATGATTGGGTCACGTTTCTCTTTTGCTTGCTTAGAAATAGCGATACCAAAGAATAAGCAGAAAACGAGAATTTGCAGAATGTTTGCTTCATTCAATGATTGGAAAACGTTGGTTGGGATCATTCCAGTAATGGTTGCCCAGAACGTAGGAAGCTCACCTTTAGATGCGTACTCAGAAGAGAACATGCCTTCAACACCTGAAACATCGATACCACGACCTGGTTCGAAAATCTCACCCATGATCAATGCAAGTGCAACCGCTAATGCTGAAGTTAGTGCGAAGTAAGCAAGTGTTGTTACACCAACTTTACCTGCAGAAGAGCTATTGCCAAGACCAGCTGCACCTGAAATTAGTGCTACGGCAACAAGAGGAATAACCAGCATCTTGATCAAATTGATGAAGATTGCGCCTAGTGGAGCAAACATTGTTGCGCTTTCACCCATCATTGCACCGACTACAGTACCAATGATCATTGCAATAACGACTTGTACGCCGATGTTGCTTAATAAATTCTTTTGTTTTAACACTTCCATAACCTCTGTGCTACTAAATGATAAATTCCTAGAATTACCCACTAATGTACGCTGTACCAATGGATAAAAATTTCGCGGTAAGTTTTACACGGATATTTTACATTTAGCAATATGAGCTTAGATGAATGGATATTAATAGTTTATGTTTATTGATCGATCGTTTGATTTTCATACCGGAGCAAACGTTTGCTATTTGCGCAAGTGTTTCCATTTATAAAATTTGCTAATGCTAGCGATGCAAGCGTTCTGCTTGTGAATGTTGGGAGCAGGGTTTGTTGTAGCGTCTTATTAACATTTAGAGGTGAGTACTTGAGGGAGTTTAGAGTAGATATAAAGAAAAAAATGAAAGCCCTAACGTCTTTATTACAAAGAAATTAGGGCTGAATTGTTACTTTTGAGTTGCAGCTTTCATTGGAGAAACGAAGTTAGCTAGCTCTGTAAGCATCTGTTCTGGTTGCTCTACGTGTGTTTCGATGATCTTCACAACAGCGGAGCCAGAGATAGCACCGGCAGCGCCAGCTTGAATGGCTTCTTTTACTTGCTCAGGAGCAGAGATACCGAACCCAAGCAGTGCTGGTGGAGCATCAAACTTGTTCAAACGGTCAAGTAGGGCAGTCACAGGCATGTTTGCCTTGGTTTCTGCACCCGTTACACCAGAACGCGAAAGTAGGTATGTGTAACCGCCACCTAGTTCAGACACAGATTGAAGTGTTTCATCACTGGCTGTTGGTGGGGCAATAAAGATAGGGTGAATACCAAATTTCTCAGCTGCCGCAACGAACTCTTGGCTTTCATTCGTTGGTACGTCTGCAATCAAAACAGAATCAATACCAGCATTTGAACAGCGCTCGTAGAAGTTCTCGATACCACGTGCGTACACCAAGTTTGCGTACATTAGTAAGCCGATTGGTAGCTCTGGGTATTTAGCGCGGATTTGACCAATTAGATCAAAACATACGTCTGGCGTTACTTTAGAATCTAAAGCTCGGATGTTTGCGCCTTGGATTGTTGGACCATCTGCAAGCGGATCTGAGAATGGAATACCAAGCTCAAGTGCATCAGCACCTGCTTCAACTAGGGTTTCCATGATCTTAAGTGACTGCTCAGGGTTAGGATCGCCAACCGTTACGAATGGTACAAATGCGCCCTGATTCTTTTCAGCTAAGCGAGTGAAGAGTGATTGATAGCGATCCATTATAATGCTCCTTTCTCTTTAAGAATATCGTGTACCGAGAAAATATCTTTATCACCACGACCAGATAGGTTAACCACTAATAGCTGCTCTTTCTCTGGGTCATCGTGAGCCATTTTAACTGCATGAGCCAAAGCATGAGATGACTCTAGCGCTGCAATAATACCTTCTTTGCGTGCAATCAATTGGAATGCTTCTAGCGCTTCGTCATCGGTTACGTTGTCGTATTCAGCACGGCCAATTGCATTTAAGTGAGCGTGCTGCGGACCAACTGATGGGAAATCTAGACCTGCAGAAACAGAGTAAGACTCTTCTACTTGGCCGTTCTCATCTTGCATCAGTGGTGCTTTCATACCAAAAAAGATACCCGTTTTACCATGTTTAAGTGGCGCGCCATGTTGGTCGGTATCAATACCTTTACCCGCTGGTTCAACACCAATTAGGCGAACAGACTCTTCTTCAATGAAATCCGCGAACATCCCGATAGCGTTTGAACCACCGCCAACACAAGCGATAACCGCATCAGGAAGGCGACCTTCACGAGCTAGGATTTGGTTCTTTGTTTCTTCACCAATCATGCGTTGGAAATCACGAACGATCGTTGGGAATGGGTGAGGACCAGCTGCTGTACCCAGCAGGTAGTGCGCGTCTTCATAAGTTGCAGACCAGTCACGAAGTGCTTCGTTACACGCGTCTTTTAACGTAGAAGAACCAGAATGAACAGGGATAACCTCTGCGCCCATTAGCTTCATACGGAATACGTTCGGGCTTTGACGTTCAACGTCTTTTGCACCCATGTAAACGCGACACTTAAGGCCTAGTAGTGCACACGCTAGAGCGGTGGCAACGCCGTGTTGACCTGCGCCAGTTTCAGCGATGATTTCGTGCTTGCCCATACGTTTTGCAAGCAGTGCTTGACCAAGTACTTGGTTTGTCTTGTGTGCGCCGCCGTGAAGCAAGTCTTCACGCTTTAGGTACAGTTTGGTTTTTGTACCTTTTGTTAGGTTACGAGCCAGTGTTAGTGCCGTTGGGCGACCTGCGTACTCTTGCAAAAGCGTCATGAATTCGCTGCGGAACTCAGGATCGGCTTGTGCATCAATAAATGCTTGTTCTAGTTGGTCTAGTGCTGGCACTAGGATCTGCGGTACGTATTGACCACCGTATTCACCGAAGTAGGCATCGAGTTTAGCCATTGTGTTATTCCTTCAATTCTATCGATGTGTATTCACACCAAGTCATTTAATCTTGTTTGAGCTTCGCTAAGGCAAAGCCCACAAATATGTTTTTAGTTTCCGCTTTCTAGTTCTGGTTTCTAAGCTCTGGGTTCCAGATTTAAGTTCTAGAGGCCAGACTAGTAATTACGAATCGCAGCAAAGGCGCGTTGCAGTTTATCTGCGTCTTTTTTACCTGGAGAAGACTCGACACCAGAGTTTAGGTCTAATCCTAAGCAACCCAACTTAGCCGCTTGGTTAGCATTTTCTGGGTTTAGACCACCTGCCAACATGATTGCGCTTTGGTTGTTGATTAGGCTCCAATCGAACACTTGACCTGTACCACCTGTTTGAGAACCTACTTTAGTATCTAGCAGGTGACGAGTCACGTTGCTTTTTAGTAATTCTGGTAGCGCGCTTTTAGCACCGTTTTCATCATCAGAAGCCACACCGTAAGCTTTCCAAATCTCAACGCTTTCAGGTAGAGATTGTTTTAACTCATCTACAAATGCTTGAGTCTCATCACCGTGCAGTTGTACCGCAAACAAACCTAGCTCAGAAACCGTTTTCGCCACGTCAGTAACGCTATGGTTTTGGAACACACCTACGTAGTTCAAAGGCGCGCCGCTCATAGTTAAACGAGCCGCTTCAATATCCACATGACGCTTAGACGCTTCAACGAAAATCAAACCACCGAATACGGCACCAGCTTGATACGCTTTCGCTGCATCGTCTGGGTGGGTTAGACCACAAACCTTGTTTTCACCGAGTGTTACTTTACGTACCGCGAGTTCAAGGTTCTTTTCAGCCATGAGAGAGCTGCCGATAAGGAAGCCGTCTGCAAATGTTGAAAGGTCACGTACTTGCTGGTGGTTGTAGATGCCAGACTCTGAAATGACAATCGCTTCTGGAGTCAGTTCGCGAATCAGCGGAGCCAACTCTTTAGTACGGTTCAAATCAGTCGAAAGGTCACGTAGGTTACGGTTATTAATACCGATCACTTTTGCTTTTAAAGCGACAGCGCGGTGAAGCTCTTCTTCGTTACTGACTTCGGTAAGTACACCCATGTTTAGCGAGTGAGCAACTTCAGCAAGCGCTTGGTACTCTTCGTCATCCAATACCGATAGCATTAATAAGATTGCATCAGCCGAGTAGTGACGAGCTAGGTAAACTTGGTAGGTATCAACCATGAAGTCTTTACACAGAATAGGCTGTTTAGCAATGCTGCGAACCTTGGGTAAAAACTCAAAATCACCTTGGAAATACTTCTCGTCTGTCAGCACTGAAATCGCGTTGGCGTGGTTGTTGTAAACCGACGCAATGTAATCCAAATCAAACTCGTCACGGATCAAACCTTTTGAAGGAGATGCCTTTTTACATTCAGTTATGAAAACCGTTTGTTCGCCGCTCAGAGCATCATAAAAGCTTCGGTCAGTTGCGGCTAACGCCGTTTTAAACTCGTCTAGTGGCTGAGTTTGTTTACGCGCTGCAACCCATTGGTATTTGTCACGAACGATTTTTGCTAATACTTCCGCCATTTCAGCTTCTTTGACTGAAACGTGGGTCGACAGTTTATCGGTAGTCTGTGTCATGTTCTTTGTCTCAACTCCGTCGTTCGTTAGGCGTGTGCAGCAAGCTTTCGTACAAGCTCGTACGCTTTGCCAGAATTCATTGCGTCAATCGCTTGCTGTGCGTTGGCTTTTAGATCTTCGTGACCAAATAGACGCATCAGTAGAGCAACGTTGACTGCTACTGCGCCAACTTGAGCATCTGTGCCTTTACCCGTCAGGATATCCGTTGTGATGGCTTTGTTCTCTTCTGGCTCGCCGCCCTTGATTGCTTCAAGAGGGTGAGTGTTCAAACCAAAGTCTGCGGGTGTCACTGTGTATTCGTGAATGGCGCCATCTTTGATTTCAGCAACGATGGTCTCGCCATGAATAGCCACTTCATCAAGGCCGCTACCGTGAACAACCGCAGCACGCTTCATACCCATTTGCAGCATGGTTTCTGCGATAGGGCGTACTAGCTCTTTGCTGTAAACACCCATTAACTCGATGTTAGGGCGAGCAGGGTTAATCAGTGGACCAAGAATATTGAAGATCGTGCGCGTTTTCATTGTCTGACGAACAGGCATCGCGTGACGTACACCACCGTGATATTGCGGAGCAAATAGGAATGCTACGCCGAGCTCATCGACTGCAGTACGTGTGTCTTCTGCCGTCATCGCTAGGTTAATACCAAACGAATCCAGTAGGTCAGAAGAGCCTGATTTGCTCGATACGCTACGGTTGCCGTGCTTAGCTATTTTTAAGCCACACGCTGCTGCTACAAATGCAGAAGTTGTAGAAATGTTGATGGTGTCATGACCGTCGCCACCTGTACCTACGATGTCAGCGAAATCGTAATCAGGACGTGGGAACGGGTTCGCATTCGCAAGCAGTGCTTTTGCCGCACCTGCGATTTCATCTGGCGTTTCACCTTTGATTTTCAGTGCAGTAAGTGCAGATGCCATCAGGATTGGGTCTAGTTCGCCCTTGATGATGACATCAAATAATTGTTGGCTTTCTTCTTGAGTAAGAGACTGTTGTTCGTAAAGCTTATTAATCTGTTCCATGATCGTTTCCTAGTTAGTCTTTTTATCAAGAGTAGAGTTTTTCTCTAGATGAAGAGGTTTCTCAAGAGCCCATTCGATAGCGTTCGCTAGAAGCGTTGCACCGTAGGTTGTCATAATTGATTCTGGGTGGAATTGGAATCCACACACTTTGTCTTGTTCTTGAACCACAGACATCACTAAATCATCGACTTCAGCGGTCACTGTTAGGCTATCGGATACATGCGTTGCCACCAAAGAGTGGTAGCGAGCAATAGCCAGTGGTGAAGGTAAGCCTTGGTAAGTCGCATGGTTTTGGTGTTCCATCATCGACACCTTACCATGAATGATTTCGCCTGCGCCTGCAACGGTACCGCCATAGGCTTCAACAATCGCTTGGTGACCTAAGCAAATTCCAATCATTGGCACTTTGCCTTTTAAAAGCTGAATCAACTCTGGCATGCAACCCGCGTCGGCAGGAGCGCCAGGGCCTGGCGAAAGCAGTGCAACAGGGTTATCCAATTCGTTGATCGCCGCTTCAACTACTTTTGCAGGAATGTTGTTACGGTAAATTTTCACGCTGTGACCTAATGAACGAAACTGGTCTACAAGGTTGTATGTGAACGAGTCGAAGTTATCGATGAATACAATATCAGCCATGATTACGACTCCTTCTTGTTTGATGCGAGTGTGTTTGGCGACAAGCTCTTGGTATGTGCAGCTTGAATCGCAGAGATCACCGCTTGTGCTTTGCCGCGAGTTTCATCTGCTTCTGCTTGTGGGTCTGAATCGAATACTACGCCTGCGCCTGCTTGTACTTGTGCCACGCCATCTTCAACGTAAGCAGAGCGAATTACGATACAAGTATCTAAAGTACCTTCGCCGGTTAGGTAACCGACTGCACCGCCGTAGCTACCACGACGCGTTTTTTCTACGTCACGGATAAGCTGCATTGCGCGGATTTTTGGTGCGCCCGTTAGCGTTCCCATATTCATACAAGCTTGGTAAGCGTGCAGAGCATCTAAGTCTTCACGTAGTTGACCAACAACACGAGAAACCAAGTGCATCACATGGCTGTAGCGGTCAACTTTTAGCAAATCTGCCACGTGGCGAGTGCCTGCTTCTGCAATACGCGCCACATCGTTACGTGCTAGGTCAACCAGCATCATGTGCTCCGCGTTTTCTTTCTTGTCTGTACGCAGCTCAAGCTCGATACGGCTGTCTAGGTCGAAATCGATTTGACCGTCTGGGCGCTTACCACGACGACGAGTACCAGCAATTGGGTAAATCTCGATTTGGTTGGTTTCAGTTTCGTATTTCAGCGCGCTTTCTGGAGAAGCACCAAACAACGTAAACAGCTCATCTTGCATATAGAACATGTAAGGGCTCGGGTTACTTTGCTTGAGTTCTTTGTAAGCCGCTAATGGAGCAGGGCAAGGTAGTGTGAAGCGACGTGAAGGTACGACTTGGAAGACATCGCCTTTTACTACGTACTCTTTTAAATCACGAACTGTTTGGCAGAAGTCTTCATCTGAAACGCTTGGTACCGCGTCAACATTGTCGAGTGGCGTTACTTCTGTGATGGCTTTCAGTGACTGACATTGAGTCTGAATATCGGCTAAACGTTCAGTTAATTGTGCTTTGATGCTTTCATCTTGAATAAATAAGCTTGCGTGAAGCAGGCCTTCGTTCTGTTGGTGGTCGAAACGCAATAGTGTCTCAGCAACGTAGAATACAAAATCAGGGCAGTTGTTGGTTGCTTCAGCATTACCTAGCGGTTCAAAGTTCGCCACGATGTCGTAAGCGAATAGGCCAGCCATGAATAACGCGTGCTTGTTATCCGCGTCTTGCTCAAAGCTGTGTTGAACCAAACGCAGTGCATCGAATGAAGACGCTTCTCTTAAACGTGAGTCTTCGTCTAATTCGTTGCTTGGCTCGACAAAAGTCAGCGTTAATACGTCGTCCGTAAGGTCAGATTTGATCTCTGTTTTAACGTTTTGGCTTAGGTGCTCAATCAGTGCTTGACCGTTATTAGTGAGCGCTTGAAAAGTAACTTCATGCCCACGGCATACGATACGAACGGCAGAGTCAATAAGGAGTAGGCTAGTTAAGTTTTGTTTAGACTCAATCTCAGCAGATTCCAGCAGTAAACTGTCTGTTTTGTTTTCACATAAAGTGTGGAAAACACTGGTCGGGTCTTGCGAGTAAGGAACAGAAGTATTGATGACTTCAATGGTTCCAAGCTTTTTGATTTCAATGGCCTTGTTCACAAGACCTCCTTTATGATTCTTTAAATTTCCTGCCGTACATAGTCGCATAAAGATACCGTTCGCCCAATCTAGAATATGGTCAATTCGTTGATTTGTTAGTCAGTTGAATGTGAGATGTTCGACAAATTAAAAAGCCCGCTATGAAAGCGGGCTTAGTGATAACTTTTTTATAAACAAACTGTTTAATTAGAAGTACACGTTGGCCCACCAAGAACTTGTCCAAGTGCGCCACCAATTAAGCTCTGAACTTGCTTCTGCTGAAGAAAGTTCTAAAACTTTATCTTTCTGGTCTTGGTTAAATTCTTGTAACATGGAGAACCTTAATATGGATACTTCGTATTTGTGTACTAGTTAACTAGTTTGTTGTTTTAAAGTCAAGCCCAAAAGGGCTGTTTGTCTTAAACTTTAAAGAAATGATTTCAAATCTGAAGTTAAAGGTATTGAGATTAAAAAATAAGTGTACTAGGTGAATAAGTTCACGATGCATGAAAAATACAGAGCATAGAAAATATATATGAGAATTGACCTCCACAGTCATACTACCGCATCCGATGGTAGGCTAACCCCACCAGAGCTAATTGATCGCGCTTTGGGTTTTAATATTGAAGTGTTAGCAATCACAGATCATGACACCACCGATGGTCTTTCCGTCGCGCGTGAGTATATCGAAGCTAATCAGTTACCTATTCAATTGATAAATGGCATTGAGATTTCGACTGTTTGGCAAAATATGGATATTCATATTGTTGGTTTGAATGTTGACCCTGAATCACTTGAGCTCAAAGCGCTGATTGAACAGCAAAAGCAGCATCGAGTCGGGCGAGCAGAGATGATCGCATCTCGTTTAGAAAAAGCCACAAGAGAGGGTGTACTAGAAGAAGTGAAAGAAATCGCAGGTGATGCACCAATCACTCGTGCTCATTTCGCTAAATGGCTTGTAGAAAATGGCTACGCAAAAACCATGCAGCAAGTGTTTAAGAAATTCTTAACGCGTAACAATCCAGGCTATGTTCCACCAACGTGGTGTTCAATGAAAGATGCGGTTACCGCGATTCATGCTGCTGGTGGTCAAGCTGTTTTGGCTCACCCTGGTCGTTATGGTTTAACGGCAAAGTGGGAAAAGCGGCTACTAACGGCTTTTGTTGAAGCTAATGGAGATGCTATGGAAGTAGCGCAACCTCAACAAGCTCAACAAGAAAGACGCAAGCTTGGCGACTATGCTATACAATACAAACTATTAGCTTCTCAAGGCAGTGATTTCCACTATCCATCTCCTTGGATGGAGTTAGGGCGAAATCTCTGGCTGCCTGCTGGGGTAGAAGAAGTATGGAAAGATTGGGAGTTTCATCCTGTTTCGTCGGAAACTTCACAGGATGAACCAGCTCCTTCTGATGATAGAGTCGAGAGACTCGATAATGAGGAACCAAAATGAGCCAGTTTTTTTATGTACACCCAGACAACCCACAAGCACGCTTAATTACTCAAGCTGTTGCTATTATTCGTAGTGGCGGTGTTGTGGTTTATCCAACCGACTCTGGTTACGCGTTAGGTTGCCAACTTGAAAATAAACAAGCACTTGAACGTATTTGTAAAATTCGTCGAATCGACGACAAGCACAACTTCACCTTGTTATGTCGTGACCTCTCTGAATTATCACTGTATGCGCGAGTAGATAACGTTGCTTTTCGCTTACTGAAAGCACACACGCCAGGTGCCTATACGTTTATTTTCAAAGCGACTAAAGAAGTGCCAAAGCGTTTGATGAATGCTAAACGTAAAACTATCGGCATCCGTGTTCCTGACAATAAGATTGCCCTCGACTTGCTAGAGGCGATGGGTGAGCCATTGATGTCGACGTCACTAATTCTGCCGGGAAATGAGACAACAGAATCGGATCCGGAAGAAATTCGCGACAGCCTTGAGCATGCAGTTGATGTTATTCTGAACGGCGGTTTTTTAGGTGAACAACCAACGACAGTTATTGACTTCAGTGACGACGATGCCGTCGTGTTACGTCGTGGGGCCGGTGATCCAACGCCGTTTGAGTAATAGCGTGACTGATTAACAATCTGTAATGAAATAGCAAATCAGCTAGAGTAAATAACGAGTGCTTTCTTTTAGGTTATTTGCGATAATACGCGACCGCGATTTGGTCGCGAAAAATTCATTCGACGTCTGTGAAGACGACAATTAGGTAGAAAAGAGTAAATGAGCGAAAAATTACAGAAGGTTTTAGCGCGAGCTGGTCACGGCTCTCGTCGTGAGCTAGAAGGTTTAATCAAATCTGGTCGTGTAAGTGTTAACGGTCAAGTTGCGAAACTGGGTGAGCGTCTAGAAGACGAGAACTCAGTGATCCGTATCGATGGTCACACTATTACTGGTAAAGCTTCTGAAGAAGTGGTTTGCCGTGTACTTGCTTACTACAAACCAGAAGGTGAGCTTTGTACCCGCCATGACCCAGAAGGTCGCCGAACTGTATTTGATCGCCTACCTAAAATTAAAGGTTCTCGTTGGATCTCGGTTGGTCGTCTTGATGCGAACACTTCAGGTCTACTTCTATTCACAACGGATGGCGAACTTGCTAACCGTCTAATGCACCCAAGCCGCCAAGTTGAGCGTGAATATTTGGTTCGTGTATTTGGTGAAGTGAACGAACAGAAAGTTAAAAACGTTACTCGTGGTGTAAAACTAGAAGACGGCATGGCTCGTTTTGAAGATGTTGTGTACGCGGGTGGTGAAGGTATGAACCACACTTTCTACGTAGCGATTAACGAAGGTCGTAACCGTGAAGTTCGTCGTCTTTGGGAATCACAAGAAACGACAGTAAGCCGTTTGAAGCGTGTTCGTTACGGTGATATTTACTTAGACAAGAAATTGCCTCGTGGCGGTTGGAAAGAGCTGGACCTTACAGAAGTAAACTACTTACGTGAGCTTGTAGAGCTTCAGCCAGAAAAAGAGACACTGTTGGATCTTGACCCATCAAATACGTCTCGTAAGCGTGAGCGCTCTCGTAGCCAAAAAATTCGTCGCGCAGTTAAGCGCCACGAAGAGCGAGCGAATGCACCGAAAGGTCGTAGTAATCAAACTAAGCGTAAGAAGCCAGCAACACGTGGCACAACTACGCCAGATTCTGGTTCAGCACCACAAGCTAATAAAGGTAAGCCTCAAGCAAACAGAAGCAAGCCTAAGCTGAATAATGGTCGCCCAGCGAAACCAGCTCAGCCAAGAACTCGCAAGTAGCTTATTTGCAAATAGCTTACTTTCAAGTAGCTTAGCTACGCAGTAACTCTATTGCACAAGTGACTTATAGATAAGAATTTAAAAACCTGCCGTTGAGCAGGTTTTTTTATGCCTATCTAGTTTTTATTTATCACGGTATGCAGCACTTCTGCAGGATTAAGTCACTTTGATATGGTTTGAAAAGTTGTCACCTTTCGCCATGCGGTCATACAGAATGACATTCACAGCTGCTGCTAA
This sequence comes from Vibrio sp. 99-70-13A1, assembly GCF_013114625.1. Lineage (GTDB taxonomy): Bacteria > Pseudomonadota > Gammaproteobacteria > Enterobacterales > Vibrionaceae > Vibrio. Next base: position 27,334 of record NZ_VTXD01000001.1, on the reverse strand, counting down.
ATTCATGCAACCATTTGTTGGAACGTAAATGGTTTCTTGGCAAAAATCGGTAATTTCTTTTTTTAGAGTCCCATCCTCTGGACCGAAAATATAGAAGGCTCGAGGCGGATGCTTGTAATCAGGTAAAGGCTTCGCACCTTCGATTAGATCCACAGCAATGGGCACACAGCCTACAGGAATGATGCTTTTAAGATCATCGACTCCAATCAAAGGAAGCTCTAAGTGCTTTTCTTTAGTGTCGGTATGAAACTGCCTAGCGTGGTCGTAACGAGTACCCGTGTAGAAGACAGAGTTCGCACCATAACAGCCTGCAGCTCTCATAACGGAACCAACATTTTCAGGTGTTTTTGGATTGACGAGCCCTACACAGGCATAGCCTTTAGATAATGTATCTGTTTTTGCTTTAGTCATAATAGAGTGGGGAACTAGAGTGAATAAGTAACGGAATTGGTGTAAGCAAACACTAACCTAGTGATACCAAGGTTAGTGTTTGAGGTCGAAGTCGCTTATTGAAGCAGTATTCGTTTATTAAAGTAGGATTATTTATAAACAATACCACTTCTTAAAAGTGCTTCTGCCAAAAAAGCTGATGTTCTTTAATGAATCAGTCACGCTTCCAAAGCATGTGACAGAACTTATGTTCAGGATCACGGCTGATCAGCATGCGAGCAAATACATCATCAAGCACGTCATCATCTTCATTTACAAGACCGATACGCACTTCTGCGTATACTTCTTTGTCTACGTCAAAACCTACATGCTCTGCCCAGTCGTCACCTGTTTCAACAAGTTCTGCAGCGCCGCGATCTTCAAACTGAGCGGTGAATAGAATCACATCTGCAGGTTCTAAGTTATCTGGAGCCATTTCTAAAAAGATATCGTAAGCAGTATCAATAGCGTCGTCGTAAGACAATAATTCAGTCATGTTATTCCTAGCTTGCTCGGTTCATGTATTTGCGGTCGGTTGTGTTTACTACAACTTTATCGCCTGTTGCAATGTACTCAGGTACTTGAACAGTTAGTCCAGTAGATAATTTTGCTGGTTTAGTACGAGCAGAAGCAGAAGCACCTTTAATTGAAGGGTCTGTTTCTTCAATCACAAGCTCTACTGTTGATGGCAATTCCAGTGTTACTGCATTCCCATCAATTAAAACAGCAAGAATGCCTTGGGTATCTTCATTGATGAATAGTAGTTCATCAGAGATGCTTTCACCATTGAAGATGAATTGCGTGTAATCTTCGTTGTCCATGAAGATGTACTCGTCACCGTCAACATAAGAAAATACAACTTGGCGTTTGGTAACATCAATAGTATCAACGATTTCGTCAGCCTTGTGGCGAACTTCAGTTTTAACGCCCGTTGCTACATCGTTACCACGGAAACGGTAAATCTTTTGGCCGCCGCGGCCGCCCGGTGTTGTTACTTCGATATCTTTAACGATCACTGTTTTGCTTTCTACTTTGATAGCAAAACCTTTTTTAATTTCACTTGCTCTAGGCATTTTGTGTTTGTCCTTATTGGGTCTATCTGCTGATTATATCAAGGTGAAGCAATAAATAGGAATAGCTTGATCCATAAAGTCACCTAAGCGATCATAGAGTTCTACCATTTATCTCTATTTTATTGATTGAAGCACCTATGCCGCTACCTGTCATCAACCCTAAACAGCCGTTTCAGCCGGAATTTCAACCTGTTGTAAAAGATCTTGTCACATTCTTAAAAGGTGGCTTAGGAGCCAATTTACATAGTGTGTATATTTACGGCAGCGTAGCAAGAAAAACCGCTCAAGCAGGTAAGTCGAACCTTGATGTTGTGGTCGTCACTCACCGCAGTTTTGATGACAACAAAACAACATTATTGAATACCATTAAATGGCGTTTCCAAAAGAGCTTCCCGCAAGTTACCCAAGTCTCTATAAAAACTGCGTTCGTGAGAGATATCGTTGACCTTGAGAGTATCTTTACTTGGGGCTTCATGCTCAAGCACTGCGCTGTGTGTGTTCATGGTGAAGATTTGTCTGATTGTTTTGGAGATTTTGAAACCAGTTGGGAAATTGCAAAGCACTGGAATATGGATGTTGAAGATTGGTTAGCCGTCTACCGAAATAAAATTGCTCGTTCAGCATCACCTGAACAGCAAGCACTTGCTCAAGTTGTTATTGCGAAAAAATTGTTGCGGGCGAGTTATTCACTCATTATGTATCGGGATCGAAATTGGTATGAGAATCCAATTGAATGCGGGCAACAATTCTTAAAATACCACCCAAATAAAAAAATAGAAGTGGATAGGCTTGAGATCTTACTTTCTGGGCGAGTTATTCCCAAACGATCAGTGATTGGTATTCTCGATGGGTTTGGTGAGTGGCTTGTTAATCAATATAAAAAAACGGAATTTAGAATAGGTTAAATAAATTTACTTTAGAAACTGATACCAACAAGACATGACAAGTGCTTTCTATGTGCTAACTTTTAGAAAGGTTAATAAACAAAGGGAATTGCATGCGTCTGATTGGAAAGAAGGCTTTTTCAGCAGGAATAAGCTTAGATAGCATCGTCACTAAGCATTTATTGCCTTCCCTTCAAGCCTTACGTGAAGGCATGATTTGGTTATTACCTTGCCTGATGTTGTCTTCCTTTGCTTTGTTCTTTGGCAGCATAGGTGAGTTCATCTATGGAAGGAGAACGGAATGGATAACCATTTTTTACGAGTTCCATGACTCGATAGCAGCACTTTTCCCATATTTGATGACTGCTGCTTTATCTTATGTATTGGCGATGCAGTGGAAGCTTCCACGTCCACCAATGGCACTGCTATCCATTGTTTATCTTGTCTCTGTTGGGGTTATCTTACCTGATGAAGATACACTGCTTACCTTCAATATCATTATCGCGATCCTAACGCCTCTTTATTCAATCCCTTTACTTGCCTATCTCGTTACATTTAATAGTTTGAAGATAACCCGGTCCAATAGCGGCGGAAAAATAGTTAAAGAATCACTTAATTTACTTCTACCAGCACTGATTACTGGTGGGATTGTGATTTGGTTCAACAGTATGGTTTTTGATTTAATGTCTTCAACCCACTTGTTGTCTGGCGTTTCATTAGATTATGCCAATGAACCCTATTCATTTGGTGTGCTATTCGCAGCCCTGAACTCTGTTTTGTGGTTTGTTGGTGTTCATGGTTACTACGCACTTTTACCTTTGGTCGATCTTCTCCAACAAGCAAGTGACCTTAACTTTTCAACAACGCTAGCAGGGGGAGAAGGTCCTTACCCTATGAATTTGTCGTTCATGGGCGCTTTTGTATTCATTGGTGGAAGCGGATCAACTCTGTCTTTAGTTCTTGCGCTACTTATCTTCTCTAAGCAAAGGGCATTGCGTGTTATAGCTTTGGCTAGTATTCCAATAGGGCTAATCAACGTAAATGAAATACTGCTTTTTGGATTACCCATTATTTTTAATCCAAGATTATTTCTACCTTTCTTAATTGTACCCATTACCAATGTTTGTATTTCTTTATTCGCTATCTCTTCGGGGTGGGTGGCTTCCCCTAGCGTTTCTGTGCCATTTAACAGCCCAGTATTGATGAATGCTTGGATTGCAACAGATGGAGATTTAGCTGCCGTTTGCCTACAAATCTTTAATGTTTTTCTTGGGGCGATTATTTACTTACCTGCGGTCAGAGGGCTAAACCGTTCATATGGAAACAGAATGATTCATTTTCCATTTTTAGATACAACGTATATGCGTAGGCAAGAAGAAGCAGAAATGCTGACTGATGACCCGATTCTTTTAAGCCAGCAAGAGGAAAAAAATGCACTTCAAGTAGAAGAACATTTGGAGGTGATCAGTAATAAAGAGTTTTGCGTTGAATATCAGCCACAAATTTCGCACTTAACGGATAGTGTTGTGGGTTGTGAAGCATTGATAAGAGCGAAAGATGACAATGGGAATATTATTTATCCTGGTTCATTTTTACCTTGGTTTGAAAAATCAGGGCTTATGAAGGATGTAGATTTATGGGTATTTAAACAAGTGGTTAGAGATATCCATCAGTGGAACAAAAAGGGTATATATACCCCAGTCAGTATAAATATTACCCCGAAATCTTTGGTCGATGAAGAAGTGATGACAAAGATAGTTCATTCGATTGCCCCGGTAGCAAAGCAAATCCATATTGAAATCACAGAAGAAACATTACTGGTTGATGAAGTGAAGTTATCGGCTGCCTTTAATCGACTGCAGAACCTTGGAGTAAAGATCTATATTGATGATTTTGGGACGGGCTATTCTTCATTGAGTTACTTAAATCGCTTTAATATTGATGCCATCAAAATCGATAGATCGTTTGTACTCGCTTTGAATAATGATAAAGGAGAGAAAGTTTTTTCGAGTATCCTCTCAATTGCAAATCAACTTGATCTCAAAGTCGTAGTGGAAGGGGTAGAGACCAAAGAACAACTTGCTTACATTCCCGAGGTACCAGATGTTTCGGTGCAAGGTTGGTATTTTTGTAAGTCTCTTAGCAAAGAAAAGTATTTAGAATATTGCAGCAGTAAGCATATGAGAGCCACCGCCAGTTAGTGGGCTGGTGGCGATGACTTGCAGCATTATCATAACCCCTAGACCCTAGACCCTAGCCATGACGTTGATGTTAGAATAACCCTAATTGTTGACCGCTAAGTCTTTCAAAATCTAGATCGACAAATGGAAGTATTGCGTCAGCCACAGGTTTAAGTTGTTTATCAATGTAATGTTGATAATCAATAGCATGTTTTAAATACTCTTTTGGTTCAGGACCATTCAAGGTTATTAAATACTCAATTCGACCTTTGTTTTGATATTGCAGTGGTCGCCCCAATTGGCTGTTTATCTCGTCAGCCATTCGCGCTGCTCTCACTTGAGGTGGAATGTTTTTTTGATATTCGTGCAGTTTGCGCCTCAACCTTTTTTGGTAGGTGAGCAGATGGTCATGTTTACCTGCGGCAGTCGCATCGACAAAGCTTCGAATATACTCTGAAGGATCTTGGTCATGGAAAATCATCTCATATAAGTGTTGTTGAAACTGCTGGGCAAGAGGTGTCCAATCTGTTCGGGCACTTTCTAATCCTTTAAAAATGATTCGTTCGTCACCAATTTCTCCAATCAAACCGGCATAACGTTTCTTAGAACCCGTCTCAGAACCACGAATGGTTGGCATAAGAAACTTTCGATAATGAGTTTCATATTCCAACTCTAAAATTGACGCCAGGTTGAACTGCGTTTTTAAATGTGCAGTCCACCATTCATTAATATAGCTAATAAGACTTTCGCCAATTTGGTCTGCTTGCTGCTGGCTATAGTTTCCATTCAAAGAAACAAATGTGGAGTCAGTATCACCGTAAATGACTTGGTAGCCTTTTTCCTCTATGAGTACTTTTGTTTGCTTCATTATCTCGTGCCCACGCATAGTGATAGATGAAGCTAAACGAGTATCAAAGAATCGACAGCCTGATGAACCTAAAACACCATAAAAGGAATTCATGATGATTTTTATGGCTTGAGAGAAAGCTTTCTCATTGTTTTTCTTTGCGATATCGCGCGCAGCCCAAAGATCTTCGATCATTTGAGGGAGGAAATGTTTTTCTCTATGAAATTGACCACCTCTAAAGCCTTGTACCGCTTGGTCTTCTTCTGCGCCAACTTCAAGCTTTAAGCCTTCGATAAGTCCCATTGGGTCAATTAGAAAAGAGCGAATAATGGAAGGGTAGAGGCTTTTAAAGTCGAGAACCAACACAGAATCGTATAGGTTTGGAATCGAATCCATCACATAACCGCCAGGGCTGGCAATCCAGTTTTCAGGTGTGAGGTTAGGTGCAACATACCCAGCACGATGTATTTGCGGCAGATACAGATTAGTGAAAGAGGCGACAGATCCTCCCACTCGATCAAGTTCCACACCGGTTAACCTTGTGCGTTCAATGGCAAAATCGAGCAAATGTGTATGCTGGAAAATACGATTTACTAATACACAGTCTTGCAGGTTATATTTTGCAAGAGAAGGTTTGTCATGCTTAAACATTCGGTTAATTTCAGCCATGCGGTCATGAACATTATGAATGTCTTTACCTTCTCCAAGAAGTTCTTGGGATACGGATTCTAAGGACCAAGATCGAAAATGGTAAGTCGCTGTTTTGAGTGTATCAATACCATCTAAAACCACTCTACCGGGAATAGTAATAAACCCTTGCTGGCTTTGTGCTGATGTTCTAAAAAAGCTGGGCTGGTTATCTCGACCAATTTTGAGTTTTACGTTGTTCCATTCCGCACGTTTGTGAAGAAGTTGGAAATCGAAATCAATGACATTCCACCCAATGATGACGTCAGGGTCAAAGGTAGAAAACCAATCGACTATGGCTTCTAATAATGCTTTCTCATCTTTAACCCATTGAATGATTGTCTCAGATGGTTGAGCGTCACCAATCATAATGACTCGGCTATCCATTGGGCAATCTAACCCCACGGAATAGAGTATTCCTTTTTCTGAGCACTCAATATCTAAAGAAACAATGCTCAAAGAAGGTAAGTAACTACCGGAACGGCACTGAACTTCAGAGAAGCAGGTATGCTTGGGTTTTGTGACCAATTTTCCAGTAAATTCAATGCTGCCTTTAATGAATCGCTCCATCAAGTATCGATCAGCAAGGCGGATATCACTCTCATAAGTCATGATATCTTCATTATGTAAGCGTTGAGATAAGGCTATGGCTGAGCGATTTAATGAAAAATAACACGCTGCAAGTGGTTTTTGCTCGAAGGTTGATAGGCCAATCTCTTTTATAGATAGAGGTATGCTTTCTTCATCTGCTAACTTTCGGCAGTCTTCAATATCGCTTTGTTCAATGAAGAAAACTGGCTTTTCTTCGAGAATGGTCAGCAGAGTCGGTCCATTGGGGGTACTTAGCCAGAGATCTATATGCGTTTTACCTGAGAAATCGCGTGCTTGCCTGGTGAGTACAAATCCTTCATGAATATTCAATGCTGTAACCTGATGGGAGAGTGACGGCTGGATAATATCATTTCGCCTTTTGATAACACAGTTCTGCAAGACTCTAAGGCGAACTGTTTTGATTGATCTGACCTTTTAATCTTTCAAGGAAGCTTGTATCAGATGCGAAACTCCATAAATTGATATTGAAAATATCATGATCTTGTGTAATTTTAGTGTTTGTATGATTAACTAGTTGCTTATCATAAAAGCTACTTCATAGAGCTTTTATTTATAAATAAGTTCTTGCTAAAGTTTGCGTTTGGGCACATATTCAGAGTAAGCTTTTATAACAAAATAAGTTAATATATACAGCTATGCTGCGATCCACTTTTGTTTTAGTTAAATAGAACACTCTGGTGGTTGCAGAGCCAATTAATAGTGTGGAGATACAAGTTTGATAAATGTTTTCCTTGTAGATGATCACGAGCTGGTTCGCACAGGGATACGACGTATTATTGAAGACGTCCGTGGAATGAACGTAGCAGGGGAAGCTGAAAGCGGTGAAGATGCAGTAAAATGGTGTCGTAATAATCATACAGACGTCATTTTGATGGATATGAACATGCCGGGTATTGGCGGTTTAGAAGCAACGAAGAAAATCCTTCGCTTCAATCCTGATGTTAAAATCATTGTTTTAACTGTTCATACGGAAAATCCGTTTCCAACTAAAGTGATGCAAGCTGGAGCCGCTGGTTACCTAACCAAAGGCGCTGGTCCTGATGAAATGGTGAATGCGATTCGCGTCGTGAATAGTGGTCAACGCTACATATCACCAGAAATAGCGCAGCAGATGGCACTTAGCCAATTTTCTCCTGCGTCTGAAAACCCGTTTGCCGACTTGTCGGAACGTGAACTTCAAATCATGATGATGATTACAAAAGGTCAAAAGGTAACGGACATTTCAGAACAACTCAATCTAAGCCCTAAAACAGTGAATAGCTACCGTTATAGACTGTTCAGTAAGTTAGACATCAGTGGTGATGTAGAGCTTACCCATTTAGCGATTAGACATGGAATGCTAGATACTGAGACCTTGTAGTGACAACGTTTGACTCAGTTTCTTTCCTTAAGACAGTAACAGAACAGCCTGGCGTTTATCGAATGTATAACGCTGAGGCTGTTGTTATTTATGTCGGAAAAGCTAAAGACCTCAAGAAACGCCTCTCCAGTTACTTTCGTAAAAAAGTAGATAGTGAAAAGACTCGCGCATTAGTCAGTCACATTTCAAAAATTGATGTCACTGTCACTCATACAGAAACCGAAGCTCTCATTCTGGAACACAATTACATTAAGCAATATTTGCCTAAATATAATGTGTTACTCCGTGATGATAAATCTTACCCTTATATTTTTGTTAGCGGCCATAAACACCCTAGGTTGTCTATGCATCGCGGAGCCAAAAAGAAGAAAGGGGAATATTTTGGTCCGTACCCTGACTCAGGGGCTGTTCGAGAGACGCTACACCTTATTCAAAAAATCTTTCCTGTACGTCAGTGCGAAGACACGGTTTATGCAAATAGAACCCGACCATGTTTGATGTATCAAATTGGACGATGTGCTGCGCCTTGTGTCAGTTCGATTATCTCTGATGAGGAATACGCAGAGCTGGTGAATTATGTTCGTTTGTTTTTACAAGGTAAAGACAGCCAAGTTCTAGAAAATCTCATTGAGAAAATGGATAAGGCAAGTCGCGAACTTCGTTTTGAACAAGCAGCGACTTTTCGAGATCAAATCCAAGCGATTCGTCGTGTTCAAGAACAGCAGTTTGTTTCTGAAGACACCATGGAAGATATGGATGTTTTAGGTTTTTCTCAAGAAAATGGTATTGCTTGCATTCATATTTTGATGATCAGGCAAGGCAAGGTTTTAGGTAGCCGAAGTCATTTCCCTAAAATACCGAACAATACGGTTCGAGAAGAAGTGTTTGAAAGCTTTTTAAGCCAATATTATCTGGCGCATAATGAGTCCCGAACCATACCTACTCGTCTGATTCTTAATGATGGGCTTATCGATAATGTGAAGCCTCTTCAACAAGCGCTAACAGAAGTCGCAGGTCGGAAAATTCATTTCCATACCAACCCTTCAGGGACTCGTGGGCGTTATTTAAAACTCTCTAATACTAATGCTCTGACGGCAATCACAACCAAGATTAATCATAAAATGACGATTAACCAAAGGTTCAAAGAGCTGCGTCAAGTGCTGGGTATGGATTCTATTACACGTATGGAATGTTTTGATATTAGCCATACCATGGGTGAAAGCACTATCGCATCATGTGTTGTGTTTAACCAAGAAGGTCCGTTTAAACCAGAATATCGCCGTTATAATATATCAGGCATTACTGGAGGTGATGATTATGCTGCGATGGGACAAGCGTTAGAGCGCCGATACTCAAAGCAGCTAGAAGTCGATAAAATTCCAGATATTATTTTTATTGATGGTGGTAAAGGGCAACTTAATCGAGCTCATGAAATCATTTCACGATATTGGGATGATTGGCCGAAACGACCAAGAATGATGGGTATAGCAAAAGGTGTTACACGTAAACCTGGTTTAGAAACTCTGATCACTCTAGAAGGAGAAGAGTTTAATTTACCAAGTGATGCACCAGCTTTACACTTAATTCAACACATCCGAGATGAAAGCCATAACCATGCAATTGCAGGTCATAGAGCCAAGCGTGGAAAAACGCGTAAAACAAGTGCTTTGGAAGGTATTGAAGGCGTAGGTCCTAAACGTCGACAAGCACTTCTGAAAAATATGGGTGGTTTACAAGAATTGAAGCGTGCAACTGTTGAAGAAATAGCCAAAGTACCGGGCATCAGTCATTCTTTGGCAGAAAACATTTATCAAGCATTGAAACAATAGCAAAAATCCCGCACCATAAACGCGCAATGAATAAGAGCCTAATAATATGCGTTTGAATATACCGAACATTTTGTCGTTACTGAGATTATTTCTAATCCCAGTATTTGTTGTTGTTTTCTATCTCCCTTATGAGTGGGCGCCATTTGCAGCTGCAATGGTTTTCTGGGTCGCGGGCTTTACCGATTGGCTCGATGGCATGCTTGCTAGAAAGCTAGGGCAAACCTCTCGTTTTGGCGCGTTTATTGACCCAGTAGCAGATAAAGTATTGGTCGCAACGGCTCTTATTTTAGTGACTGAACATTATCACTCAATTTGGATAACTATTCCTGCGGTCACTATGATTGCTCGCGAAATTATCATTTCAGCCTTACGTGAGTGGATGGCTGAAATTGGAAAGCGAGCGAGTGTTGCAGTTTCTTGGGTTGGTAAAGTTAAAACCGTTTCTCAAATGTTCGCATTATGGGTGCTTATTTGGCGCCATGATGATTGGATGATTTGGGTGGGGTATGGGGCATTATATATCGCTACTATCCTAACTTATTGGTCTATGGCACAGTACTTAATGGCGGCCAAAGACGATTTATTGGACGAAAAACATCATTAGTGAAAAGCGAGCTTAGGCTCGCTTTTTTATTATGGAATAAAGGTTTATCAAGCAGTAATTAGAAAATGTGATCTGCATCTATCTTGTGGCTATGTATAGAGGCTTTTCTACGGGTAAACTCATTAATTCAAGCACTTTAGTACAAAATCCGTTCAAACGATTCGAAATGATAAAATTAGTGTTGACTCAAACGCTCGAATCCGTAAAATGCATCCCGTACCCAAGAGGAAGGCGTTAAGCAGTTTGATTGGAGTTACTAAGGCGCCTTGGCAGAGTGGCTATGCAGCGGATTGCAAATCCGTGGACCTCGGTTCGACTCCGGGAGGCGCCTCCATTATCACTTTCTTCTTTGTTTGAAAGATAGATAATATGCGATACTAGCTCAGTTGGTAGAGCGCAACCTTGCCAAGGTTGAGGTCATCGGTTCGAACCCGATGTATCGCTCCAAAATTTGTAATGTTGATTGGCTTCGACATTAAGATGGTGTTTTACTTTTCAGTAATCGGCATCGCAATAAAGAATTGCGTGCCCTGGTGGTGGAATTGGTAGACACAAGGGATTTAAAATCCCTCGGCGTTCGCGCTGTGCCGGTTCAAGTCCGGCCCGGGGCACCATCTATTAAAGTCTACGTTTTAACGAATGTAGCAAATGCGATACTAGCTCAGTTGGTAGAGCGCAACCTTGCCAAGGTTGAGGTCATCGGTTCGAACCCGATGTATCGCTCCAAACATTAAACCTCGTCAGAAATGACGAGGTTTTTTTGTATCTACACTATTCATCATCGCCATTTTCATGTTTTTCTTTGTAAGCTCAAAAGCTCAAAAGCTCAAAAGCTCAGTAAATCTTAGAAACCTAGTGAGAGCTAACGACGCTCATAGTGATTCCATTTACTTCGCTCTCCAGTAAATTTTGTAGTAGGTACCTTCTGAGTTGGTGATTAGGTTGGTAGATGAAAGGGTTAAAGATCAATCACGACCTTTAATTTTTGGTTAAATAACCATCATGTAACTTGTATTTATAAACCTGTTATTAAAAAGTATTGATCGTTCATTTCAATTTATGATATTTTCCTGCGCAATCTCGGGCAAGTTCATCGCTTTCTGGGGGATACGCGTAGTGACCATTCAAGCTGATTGTGACATTGCGTAGGGTAGGTATCAGCTAAGCCTTTAGTTGATAGACGGGATACTTATGGTGAAGTGCCACCATGCTAATGGGAAACCCAACATTGAACTCACTAAAAACAACATTGCTAATCAGCTTTACACTTCCAGCACAGGCAGCGCTGCATAACTGCCCGATCCTTCAAAACAGTAGTATTACTGAACCTTGAACACTCGCTAAAAATTTATCCACCATCCGGTGATTAGTTTTTCGTATTAGCTTCTAGCTAATGCGCGCGTTTTGCTATTCTTCATTCTCGTGTAGTTGAGAATGGAGCGATAACTGTTCTAGGTAAATCTATGACAACTGCTTTTGAAGTCGATACTCATACTATCGCAAACTCTTTTTCTACTATGGTTCCAATTGTTGATGGAACCTATGATTTAACGCCTGATGCCATTTTGTTGGAGCAGGAGCGTAATGAATCTAATGTACGCTCGTATCCAAGACGTCTTCCCATTGCCATTAAACGTGCATGCGGAGCATTGGTCGAAGATACTCGTGGTCAGATCTTTCTCGATTGTCTTGCTGGCGCTGGTACGCTTTCTTTGGGTTACAACCACCCAGAAATTAACCAAGCATTGAAAGACCAATTGGATTCAGGCCTTCCATATCAAACACTTGATATTACGACACAAGCTAAAGAAAACTTTATCCAAAAGGTAAAGGCGTTTCTTCCTAGCGACTTCTCGGAGAACTCAGTACTTCAGTTTTGTGGTCCTTCAGGTGCCGACGCTGTTGAAGCCGCAATCAAACTGGCGAAGCAGACAACTGGTCGTAATACGATGTTTGCTTTTCGTGGTGCTTACCACGGCATGACCAACGGTACTATGGGCATGATGGGCAATTTAGGTACTAAAGAGCGCCGTAGCGGATTGATGTCCGATGTGCACTTTATGCCTTTCCCATACAACCTTCGTTGCCCATTTGGCATTGGTGGTGAAGCCGGAGCTAAAGCTAGCATTCGTTATATTGAACGCATGCTGAACGACGATGAGTCGGGCATCATGAAGCCTGCTGCGATGATTGTTGAACCTGTACAAGGTGAGGGTGGAGTAATTCCAGCCCCTGCGTCATGGTTACAAGGTCTACGCCGTATCTGTGATGAACACGGTATTTTATTAATTTTCGACGAAATTCAATGCGGTGTTGGTAAAACAGGTTACCGATTTGCATTTGAAGAGTCGGGGGTTAATCCTGATATTTTATGCTTGTCTAAAGCCATTGGTGGTGGTCTTCCAATGTCATTGCTTGTGTTCGATAAAAGCATTGATACGTGGAAAGCGGGTGAACACACAGGCACATTCCGTGGCAACCAACTGGCAATGGTATCTGGTGCAAAAGCACTAGAAATTATAGAGCGAGACAACTTAGTTGAGCACGCGAACATTGCTGGTCAGTATTTACGTCATGGATTGGAAAAAATCCAATCTCGCGTGGACTGTATTGCTGAAGTTCGTGGTAAAGGCTTAATGCTTGGTGTTGAGATTCAGCAAGTAAATGGTGAACTGAATAAGTTTAGTGAGCCGAAATCAGACGGTGAACTTACATTAGCTATTCAGCGAGCGGCATTAGAACGCGGTTTAATGGTTGAAAAAGGTGGGCGTGATGGCTCTGTGATCCGTTTCTTACCACCAATGATTATCTCGTTTGAACAAATAGATTTTGCATTGCGAGTGATGGAAGAAGCCATTCTTGCTGTCGGTGGTGTTTTGCAAGAAAGCACCGAATCAGGAAGTGAATGGAAGAAACATTTCATTCAGACTGGTGTAAACGGCAGCGATGAATTTGCACAGGTAATGAACCACACAACTCAAGCAATGAAGTCAGTGTTTGAGCAAGTCGATGCTCCTTACTCAGGGCTTGATCCAAAAGTGCTTGAAGCGGCAATCAGTTCTGTTGATCTTGATAACAATCAAAGTTCATTAGTTGATGTCGTAGGGAATACTGCAGATCTTATCGCTAAAAATTCTATTTTCGTACAGCACCCTGACTGTATTGCTCACTTGCATACCCCGCCTTTGATGGCTTCTGTGGCTGCTGAATCTATTATTGCAGCACTAAACCAATCTATGGACTCTTGGGATCAAGCATCTTCAGCAACGTATGTGGAGCAACGTGTTGTTGATTGGATGTGTGAGAAATACGAATTGGGTGAACAATCTGATGGTGTATTCACGAGCGGCGGTACTCAAAGTAATCTAATGGGCTTGTTACTTGCCCGTGATTGGATTGCAGACAAAGTGAGTAACCATTCTATTCAGAAACAAGGCTTGCCAGAGTACGCAAAAAAATTACGTATTCTATGCTCTAAAAAGTCTCACTTCACTGTGCAAAAATCCGCATCTTTGTTAGGATTGGGCGAAAATTCAGTACGCTGTGTTGATGCTAATGCAAATGGCACAATTAAAGCTGATTTATTAGAAGCTGAAGTCCGTCAATTAAAAGAAGAAGGATTAATTCCTTTTGCGGTAGTTGGTACTGCTGGCACAACTGACCACGGTGCGATTGATGATTTAGATGCAATTGCAGAAATCGCAAGTCATCAAGAGCTTTGGTTCCATGTTGATAGTGCTTACGGTGGCGCACTTATCTTAAGTAGCCATAAAGATCGCTTGAAAGGCATAGAAAAAGCGGATTCAGTGAGTGTCGACTTCCATAAGCTTTTCTATCAAACAATCAGCTGTGGCGCAGTGCTGCTAAAAGATAAAACTAACTTCAAGTATCTACTTCATCATGCAGATTATTTGAATCGTGAGCATGATGAGTTGCCAAACCTAGTCGATAAGTCAATTGCTACAACTAAACGTTTTGATGCATTGAAAGTCTTTATGACGATGCAAAGCGTAGGACCAAAGCAGTTAGGGGAGATGTATGATCACCTCCTTGAGCAAACACTGCAGGTCGCAGATCTTATTCAAGACCATGAAGGTTTTGAGCTATTAGCCGAACCAGCACTTTCTACAGTGTTATTCAGAGCGGTGGGTAGTAACGATCATTCAGGAAACAATGTCACGGATTTAGACAAACTTAATCAGACTCTAAGATTGGAGGCGCTCACTCGTGGTGTCGCAGTGCTTGGAGAAACGGTAGTTGATGGCAACAGTGCGTTGAAATTTACTATCTTGAACCCGTGTTTGAAGATTTCTGATTTTGAGTCTTTAATTAACAAAATTCATACTCTAGCGGCTGAGCTAGCAGAACAACAAAGGTAATTAATACTATGGCAATTCTACAAATTGGTGCAGGCGGCGTTGGTTGGGTTGTTGCACATAAAGCAGCACAAAATAACGAAGTACTGGGTGATATTACAATTGCATCTCGCACAATTGCGAAATGTGAAAAAATCATCGAATCAATCAAAGGCAAAAATAACCTTAAAGATTCTACTAAGAAACTAGAAGCACGTTCAGTGAATGCTGACGATGTTGATGAACTTGTTGCTTTGATTAAAGAAATTCAGCCAGATCTTGTGATTAACGCGGGTCCTCCTTGGGTCAACATGGCAATCATGGAAGCGTGTTACCAATCGAAAGTATCTTACTTAGATACATCGGTAGCGGTTGATCTATGTTCTGAAGGTCAACAAGTCCCACAAGCTTACGATTGGCAATGGGGTTACCGTGAGAAGTTCGCTGAAGCGGGCATCACAGGTATTCTTGGTGCTGGTTTTGATCCTGGTGTGGTATCAATCTTTGCAGCGTATGCGGTTAAGCACTTGTTCGATGAGATTGACTCAATTGATGTAATGGACGTAAACGCTGGCGACCACGGTAAGAAGTTTGCGACAAACTTTGATCCAGAAACGAATATGCTTGAGATCCAAGGCGATTCTTTCTACTGGGAAAATGAAGAGTGGAAACAAGTACCTTGTCACTCTCGTATGCTTGAGTTTGAATTCCCTAACTGTGGTTCTCACAAAGTGTACTCAATGGCGCATGATGAAGTTCGTTCAATGAAAGAATTCATCCCAGCTAAGCGTATCGAATTCTGGATGGGCTTTGGTGATGCTTACCTAAACTACTTCAACTGCATGCGTGATATTGGTCTTCTAAGCCCAGATCCTCTTACTCTTCATGATGGAACGGTAGTTCAGCCTCTACATGTTTTGAAAGCATTACTACCAGATCCAACATCTCTAGCTCCGGGTTACACTGGTTTAACGTGTATCGGTACTTGGGTACAAGGTAAGAAAGATGGAAAAGAGCGTAGCGTATTTATCTATAATAACGCAGACCACGAAGTGGCTTACGAAGACGTAGAGCACCAAGCTATCTCTTACACTACTGGTGTTCCAGCAATTACAGCTGCACTTCAGTTCTTCCGTGGTGAGTGGGCTGATAAAGGCGTGTTCAATATGGAACAGCTAAACCCAGACCCGTTCCTAGCAACAATGCCTGAAATTGGTCTAGATTGGCATGTTCAAGAACTTGAGCCAACTGAAGGCTTACCTGTTATTAATACTTTGAAGTAATTTTTTGCTCTTTGCCTTATTGCTAAGTTCATCGTGTCTATTTGCTTTGGTGAATGGATACGAAGTTCTAGCGACAAAGCTAAAGCATTGCGGATTACATACAAAGTCACATGATTGGTAGCAAAGCTTAATTCTGAGCCGATGCATTAGCGTCGGCTTTGTTCGATTTTAGAGTGTTGAACTCAAGGTATAAATAAAATGAAAAACGAACTAAAAACCCCGTACTTCATGATCAACGAAGATAAGTTAGTTGCGAACTTAGAGAAAGCTAAGCAGCTTAAAGAGATTTCAGGTGTAAAGCTTGTATTGGCACTTAAGTGTTTCTCTACTTGGGGTGTGTTTGACATTATTAAACCGTACTTAGACGGAACGACCAGTTCTGGTCCTTACGAAGTTAAGTTAGGTCATGAAACCTTCGGTGGCGAGACTCACGCATACAGTGTGGGTTACAGCGAAGATGACGTAAAAGAAGTCGCTGATATTTGCGACAAGATGATTTTTAACTCGCAAAGTCAGCTTGCAGCTTATCGCCATATTGTTGAAGGTAAAGCTTCATTAGGTTTACGTTTAAACCCTGGTGTTAGCTATGCAGGACAAGATTTAGCTAACCCAGCTCGCCAATATTCACGACTAGGTGTTCAAGCTGATCACATCAAGCCTGAGATCTTCGATGAGATCAATGGTGTGATGTTTCACATGAACTGCGAAAACAAAGACGTGGATGCATTTATAAGCTTGCTGGATTCAATTTCAGAACAGTTTGGTGAACATCTAGATAAGTTGGATTGGGTGAGCATGGGCGGTGGAGTATTCTTCACATGGCCTGGTTACAATATTGAAAAGCTGGGCCTTGCACTTAAAGCTTTCTCTGAAAAACACGGTGTTCAGATGTATCTGGAACCGGGTGAAGCGATCATTACTAAGACGACAGACTTAGTCGTGACTGTGGTTGATATTGTTGAGAACGTGAAGAAAACGGCGATTGTAGATTCAGCGACTGAAGCACACCGTCTAGATACGCTTATCTATAATGAGCCAGCATCGGTACAGGAAGCGTCTGAAAATGGCGAGCATGAATATGTAATTGGTTCATGCTCATGTTTGGCTGGCGATCAGTTCTGCGAAACGAGTTTCGAGCAGCCACTACAAATCGGTCAAAGATTGCACCTACTTGATAGCGCAGGTTACACCATGGTGAAATTAAACTGGTTTAATGGTTTGAAAATGCCGTCTATCTACTGTGAACGCAGTAATGGTGACATCCAAAAATTGAATGAATTTGGATATGAAGATTTCAAACGTTCATTATCTCAGTGGTCAGTAAGCTAAGTTAGCTGTTTTCGTTTCCGCCAGTCTAAATAAGTCAGTCACAAATAAAAAGAGCAGCGATTAGGCTGCTCTTTTTGATTTATATACTGGCTGCAACATATCCAGCCTAGTTTTGACTCACCGATTAGTTCAGTTCTTTCACTAAGCGGATAAGTGTCATCCCACTTGAATTTGTTGTCACTTCTTGAGCTTCAGTAAAGTCAATGATTAGCCCGTCATGATTGCTATTGATGCCATTATTGTCAGGAGTATTTGTCCAATAAGGGGCATTAATAGTCGTAGGGAAGTAACTTAGATTAATGGCTGGTTGGGTACAGCGATAATCAACAATAGAACCCAGTTCTTTGATATTCGGCAGTCGGAATCCGCTCTGCTCTCCAATTGTTGTTAATGCGCTATCAGTCGTCACAACTAAAGCCTCTTGAAAGGTGGTGTAGCTTGTTGGAACGCCACTGCATAAGTTGGTTTCAGCAGTGTAGGTTTCACCAAGGCTACATTTTGCCCATAAGAGGTTGGTGTCGATATCTAAAATCGTTCCATCTTGGCGGTCGATGAATTGACCATCATTTTGTGAAGCTGGCTGATTTTCAACACAAGTCTGAGCATAGCTTGAGCTTGAAACAGCCAGTGCCGCAATAACGTAATATTTAAGTTTCATTATTCTACTACTCCACTAACAGCGATCACACCTCGGTAAGTTCCTTTATTACAAAGCTTCATTTGCCCTGTTTGAGTATTCATACACCAAGCACTACTAGTGGCTCCAGCAGAAGTTGATTGTGTGTAAATCGTATCAACAGAGTTTGCATTATTGATATATGAGAAGAAATCAACCGTTGTTGGGTCGATAGTGCCCACATTATAGTTAATAAATGAACGAGCTTCTGCCGGGGAAGGTAAGCGCCAGTTATTGATACCACACACACCAAAACTATTTAGGTTTGCCAGGTAACCTTCTGTATCACAGCGACGATCACCACCAGATACAGTGGAATATGCACACGCAGAAGAGATAGGACCGTCTGCTAGAAGCTCATCATTTTTATGACCTGCAGAGCCGCCATTCGTTGTGGAAACTGAATCATACCAAGTGTAAAGATATGCCGAACTGCGCCAGTAAGCTGACTCTGTCGAATAAGGGTATGGGTTTGCATCAGGATCATCGGCGTAATCTTCTAACCATTGATCTATTACACTTTGGTTTGGTAAGTCAATTGGTTGCTGCTTAGCTTCAATATACATACCTGTTCGTTCATCTCGAACACAAGACCAATCTGAGGCGTTATTAGGTAGAATGTTGCCGCTGTAATCTAATTTGGTGAACTTGAAGCCATGTTGACCGTCAGCATGGTTCGTTCCATCAGCAGAGTCTAAACCATATTCAGCATCTTGATTTGGGTATGAGGTTGGGGCAACTTGAGAATCGAAGTTAGCACCGTCAAAGTAGTTTACATAACCCGTATCATTGATTTGGTTATCACCTGGGATGTAAAAAGATAACGTGTCACTACTCGTATCGATTACTGCGTTTCCGCTCGCAATCATCTTGTAAATAACCGTTTCACCACCTTCACTAAGCCCATCTTGTTTAGCGGTAATACTGATAGGAGAAGATAACGATTCAGCATTAATTTGTACTGTCAGGCTGGTTAAGTTACTGGTGTAGTCATCATCCGTTGCGATTCCCGTTTGTTCTAAAGTGACGGTGATATCCTTGTATGAATAATGGCTCAGCTCAATGTTGGATTGTGCTGTATCGCCTTCTAACACCACTTTATTGCTATGACTAAAGCTTACTGTCGGTTCAGCGTCTGCGTCGGTAATAGTCACAGTTGATAAAGTATTGCTTAACTCATAGTCATCTGAACTATCTGCGCTAATTGAATATTGTAATGTTTTGTTGGCTTCGTGCAGGTTGTTATGAAGAATGTTCAAAGGTAAAGAGGCGGATGTCGAACCTGCGGGTATCGTAATAACTTGTGCGCTAATAGAGTCGAAGTTCTTAAATGCCCCCTCAGACCGCGCAGTAATATCACTGGTTGATATTGTGAGGTTAAGCTCTGAACTAAGCGCTTCTGACAGCGTAACAGTAATGGATTCTGTGTTTGAACCTGAGGTTGGCTCTGAAAAGGAAGCAGTACTTGGAATTGAAACTTGAACAGGAGTTGTTGGATCTGGATCAGTAGGAGTTCCGTCATCACCACTTCCTTCATGACCACTTTTACAGCCAGCAATGGCAAGAACCAGTAACGCTGCTGAGATTTTATTAAGTTGCCAGTGACTTTTTTGTATGCGCATGAAGCAGACCTAAATTATTAGCTATCCGAAAACTAAATATTAACAAAAATAAACCTGTAGAAATATAGCATGTTGCATATTTAAAGTAGATATTACAGTTGCTTGTCGAGGTGTTGTGAATGAATAGAGGTGGCAGGGAGAGTTAAGGGAAAACTAGATGTAACATGAAATACAAACGTCTCTAGCAATGAGAACGTTTGTATTTATGCGTGGTGCAATTGGTCGATATTAACTTTCTAAAATGACGCGTGTATCTTCACTTAATGTCTCTAACTCATTCGCCACATCAGAAATTTGAACTTCCATAGGAAGCTTCAGAGCTATCTTCGCGGTAAACAAGCTTGAACTTACACCTCCGCCCCCAGCAATGAAGACCCTTTGACAGTCCATATCAAGGATACTGATCCCTTGGTTGTCTAGTACGTGCGTTATTTCATTCACAATACCTGCGCGATCATTTGAGTCGACTCGAAGTTGGAAAATAGTATCTTGGCTATGAACGGAGTGGTCTGAATCGAGAAACTGTACGGTTAGTTCTGCATGGTTGCTGAAAGCTTCTTTGACAATCGATTCATTAGCGGAAGGCAACTGAATTTTAATCACACCAGCAACTTGATCTTCAATGAAGTTAACTTTACTGATGAGCCATTTACCATCATTTTCGTGAGTAATTGCCGCGAGTTGTTTAATTGTGGTGGGAGATGCTTTCCCTATAAAGTTTGCGATAAACGTACTGTTCATAATTGCCCCCAAACATACTGTAATAATATGTGTATTAATAACCGTAATTAACAGGTTGAAATAGCTACGATAAAATCCCTTTGTATTCAGTGTAGGAGGTTAGGCTGAACAATGTTTGACGTGGGTCAATTTTTGGATCTAACAAACGGTTAGAAGTTGCAGAATGAAACTTAGGGCACAAAAAAGCCGCTTTAGAAAGTTGGGTTGTTCGTTTTCGGTTTTTAGAACCGCTGCGAAAACTATGTTTTGTTTTAAAGCTTCGTTTATAGCTCGATTTCAAAGCTTTATGCTTTAGAACTGTATCAGTTAAAAGCTAACTTTAAAATTCATCCCAACGAATTGTGAATCGTAAGTTGCACCAGCATCATAAGCAAACTGAGCGGCGTCACGGTTGTTCCACCATGGGTCGGCATTGAAGCTCATTTCAGCTTCACCACCCCAAGCATCACTTACCCAGTAATGAATGTGACCTACAGGGTTTAAGAAGAATAGTGATACGTCACCCATAGATTGTGAACCCATTACTTCGCCACCTGAAGCGACAATGTCTTGTTCCGCTTCTAGCATCAGTTCACCTACAACTGCTCCGAAAAACGGTGTGATGAAAATATCTTGCCATGATGGCACTTCAGCAAAAGCTTCTACGCCATATTCCCAGAAGAATGTCGACATAGTGAAAGAATACATGAACGATTCAAACTCGTTGTAACCCGCGTGTCTTGCTGCTGTGTAGTAAACACCGCCGAAATATGGGTGCATCACGTAGTTAAGAAAATGTTCGTCTCTGTCCCATGTAGGACCAGAAGATACGTTATCTTTCCACTTTGAACCTAGCTTGCTCAGGTCACGCTGATCATCATCCCATTTAGTAATACTTTCAGGAAGAAGAGTCATCAAACCAACAGTCGCAACACTTAGACCTAGTATGGTGTAAGTTTGACCCATTAGGTAATCCCAGTCTTTCCCATCACTAACGGTTAGATATAGAGGTTGCTTTTCTGCTGATAGATCATATTGGTCACTGCTTTCACTCAAGGCATAATTTTTGCTTGGCTTGTAAGTGTACATATTATCGTTAAAGCAGTACTCTTGTGAGCATTCAGTACCGTACGAAAGTTCAACTTGTTGACTGAAGTCATACTGGCTTGCAACAGAGTTGGCTGACATTAGCATAGTAAATGCAGCGGCTACCTTCTTAAGTACTGGTGATTTGGACACAAGGCTCTCCGTGAGAATATTAATAATGGATCAGGTTCACAATTATCTATTAAATACGGTTTTATGGGAACTAGAAATTGATTGATTTCAGAAACTATATTTAACAAATAGTTGTCTTACTGTATGAAAAAGCAGACCTATTATACTTTTTACAAGGGTCTTTTTTAACATAAGCCATAGACCAAATCAGGCGGCGAAGGATTTAATTATGATTAAAATTGCAATGTTAAGCACTGGTGAAGAAGTTCTTCATGGAGACATTGTAGATACAAATGCAGCTTGGATGTCTGCTGAGTTCTATCAATACGGCTTTGCTCTAGCGAAGCGTTCAACGGTTGGCGACCAAATGAATGCCTTGGTCGAAGAGTTATTGATGCTTAGCTTTAACTATGACGTTGTGATTGTTAATGGTGGGTTAGGCCCAACAACGGATGATATGAGCGCAGCAGCAGCAGCAGTGGCAGCAGATGAAAAACTCGTGCTATTTCCAGAGTGGTTATCTCGCCTAGAAAGTATGTATGCCGAACGTGGTATGCCAATGCCAGACAGTAACTTAAAGCAAGCGATGCTTCCTACGAGTTCTGAAGTCGTGGATAACCCTATTGGTACAGCTTGTGGTTTTAAACTGAAAATTAATGATGCTACTTTTTATTTTACTCCGGGTGTACCGAGTGAATTTAAGCGCATGGTGACTTCGCAAATTATTCCTGATTTATCTCGTAGTTACCCTCAAGTTCAGGCTTCTGAATGCAGCAAGATCTATACGTTTGGCTTATCTGAATCTGGAATTTCAGATGTTCTGGATCAGCTGAAATTACCAGAAGGGTACGAATTAGGTTATCGCTCATATTTACCTTTTATTGAAGTGAAATTATTCGGTCCTAAATCGGATTTAGAAACGCGAGTTAAACTGCTGCAGATGGTCTATAAATTACTTGAAGCCAATGTAGTGAGTGTTGATGAACCTATGTTAGAGCATTTAGGGCATTTGATGGTGGATAAGCATAAAACGCTTTCTGTGTCTGAACAGGCAACAAAAGGGGCATTATGTTCTTGGCTACAGTCGGATGAAAATATTGAAAGTTGCTTCGGGCATTCTTGGATAATGGCAGATTCGAAAGGTTCTGATATTGATTATACTGATCCATTAGCAGCAACCTTTGCATTAGCTGGTGCAACTCGTGAAAAGTGTTCAACTGAACTGGCATTAGTAACTGGTAAGTTAGAAGGCAAGCGCTTTTCAGTTGCTCTATCCAGTGAAGCGGGAGAGTGGGGGCAGATCCTTGAATTCCATAGAGAGTACAGCCGACAAGATGCTCGAAAAGTGATTGTGACTGTTGCAGCTGATATGCTGAGAAGACACATTGAAAATAAGCCGATTTTTGGATCATACAGCTCACTTAATCGAATCAAAGAGATGTTTATTCCTGCCGTTGTGATCAAGTAGTTTCGTTTTATTATTCGCTGGTTAGAGTTTTTAAACAAAGCTGAATAGTTAAAAAAAGCCCCTGAACTTAAGTTGCTCAGGGGCTTTTTAATTTTTCTGCTATTCACACAAGCTTTAATGTCTTGGTTGTAATGTTCTGATTGTACTAGCTTATTACAGACCGCTTGTCATATGTAAGCTGTAGAACAAACCACGGCCAATTAGTTCTGAAGCTAAGAACAGAACTAATGCAAAACCAAGGTTGACAGGATTAACCTTTGCTTTATTTAGCATTGGAAGAATCCAGAACAACAGGCTAGTCATAAGCAGGGCAATTTGGATGCCTAGGTAACAGCCAAGACCGTCCACTAATTCTGAAGCTTTCGCAGCAGAGGTTTGGATATCCCCAATTAGGCTAGCTTTACCCATAGTAACCACTAGGCTAATTGCAATCGCGATGATAGCTAACATAGTAATATTATGATCTAGGGCGAAGCGGCTGTCGCTAGCAAAAACAATGACAAATTGAGACAGCAATAAACCGCCGACAACTATTGTCATTACAAAGCTTAGTGGTGTGTAGATGTTGTTCCAAGTTGGAACGGTATCGATCATGTACACGTTAATCATGGCATTCATGAAAATTGCACCGAGTACCATTGCTGCAACCATCAGAATTTTCTGGATTGCAACGCCGCCTTTTTTCAATACTGATAATAGCCACTGTAGACCACCAACCGCAAAGAAAGCTGCGCCAAAGAATACTTCGTTAGATAGCCAAGCAGTACCTAGTTGATTAAAAGCATTAAAGGCTCGCAAAGGAGAGCCAAGATGCGTTGTCGAGAACATGAAACCAAGCCCCATTAATGCCCATAAAATGAACATTGGAACTTTAAAGCTGTTCAGCTTATCTTCATCATGCCCAAGCACCAACGCGCGTGCACTAATCAATAAGTAACCACCCACGGCTGTTTGAGCCAATACCGTAAAGAAGATCAAAGACCACTCATGAAAAATCATCTTACACCTCCATAGGATTTGCTAAGTGACCGCTAGTATCACCAGTTGGTTTCGCGTTTTTATTCAACTTAATCACTATGTTTGGCAGTGTTTCAGTTGAAGAAGGCAATGGTGCAACATCTGCACCTGAGCCGTATTTTTCACGGAGTTCATTGATTTCACCAAATTCCAGTGCTCGAAGAGGGCAAGATTCAACACAGATAGGTTGTTTCCCTTCAGAAACACGCTGGTAGCAACCATCACATTTTGTCATGTGACCTTTCTTCGCATTGTATTGTGGAGCGCCGTAAGGGCAAGCATTGCTACAATGCTGACAACCAATACAAACACTCTCATCAACCACAACTAAACCGTCTTCATCTCGCTTATGCATTGCGCCAGAAGGGCATACTTTTACACATGCTGGGTTAGTGCAGTGGTTACAAGCGATAGACAGGTAGTAAGAAAAGACATCTTTTTGTACCCAGGTATCGCCATCTTGAGTGAATCCACCGCCTGCGTATTCGTATACTCTGCGGTAGTTCGTTTTTATATCTAAATCTTTGTAATCTTTACAAGCAAGCTGGCAGGTTTTACAACCAGTGCATTTACTTGAATCAATGTAAAAGCCGTATTGTTTCATTCCAACCTACCTTATGCTTTATTTAGCGCTTTGATTTGAACTAGGTTCGTATGCTGAGGGTTACCCTTAGCAAGTGGGCTTGGTCGCTGAGTTGTCAGCACGTTAATTGAACCTGCATGGTCAACTTTCTGACCATCAGGCGTATACCAAGCACCTTCACCTAGCGCAACCACGCGAGGAAGAATTCGTGGTGTTACTTTCGCTGCGATACGTACTTCTCCACGGTCGTTGAAGATACTGACCATGTCTCCGTTTTTGATGCCTCTTTCATTCGCATCAATTGGGTTAATCCACACTTCTTGGCGAGCGGCTGCTTTAATTTCAGCAACGTTGCCATAAGTGGAGTGACATCGAGCCTTGAAGTGGAAGCCAGTAAGCTGAAGGGGGAACTTCTCAGCCAGTGGGTCATTGTGCCCTTCAAATGAATCCGCATAGATAGGAAGTGGGTGAATAACCTCATCTTCTTTCAGCTTCCAAGTACTTGCGATTTCCGCTAATTGCTCTGAGTAAATTTCAATCTTACCGCTAGGAGTTTTTAGAGGGTTGGCTTGTGGATCCTTACGGAAATCTTCGTAAGCGATGTAATCTCGGTTGTATTGACGCTTGTAGATGCCGATGTCTTTCATTTCTTCAAAGGTCGGCAGCGATGGATCTTTCTTACGCGTTTCTGCGTATAAATGTTCAACCCATTCTTCTTGCGTACGACCCTCTGTAAAGGCTTGTTCTACACCCATACGTTTAGCCAGTTGCGAACACATTTCATAGATGCTTTTCGCTTCAAATTGAGGCTCAATCGCTTTTTGTGCATAGATGAAGTAAGGAGCATTCGATGCTTTCCCATCCATACACCAATCATCTTGCTCCGATGTTGTTAAGTCAGGAAGGATGATATCTGCGTATTTTGCAGAAGAAGTCATGTGGTTATCGATGACCACAATCATTTCACAGGCTTTATCATCTTGTAAGATATCGTGAGTACGGTTGATATCTGAATGTTGGTTAATCAAACAGTTACCCGCGTAGTTCCAAATCATTTTGATTGGGTTCGCTAGGCGTTCAGCACCACGCACACCATCGGTTGTTTCTGTCATTTCATCATGGCGATAAATAGCATCTGTCCACATGAACATTGAAATCGAAGTTTTAATTGGGTTTGGTACAGTAGGGAAGCGGACAAATGGAATATTAATGTCACTTTCACGTGCACCAGTTGAACCGCCCGCTACACCAACAGAGCCCGTAAGCAGAGATAGCATTGCAATTGCGCGACAAGCTAGTTCACCATTAGCGGTGCGCTGTAAGCCCCAGCCTTGATGTATCGCACATGGCTTATTGGTTCCCATTTCACGAGCAAGCTTGATAATGGTATCTACTGGAATACCAGTGATTTTTGATGCCCATGCAGGTGTTTTTTCTACACCATCTTCATCTTTGCCAAGAATGTAAGATTTGTAGTCACTGTTTTCAGGTGCTGATGCTGGAAGCGTTGTCTCATCATAACCCACACAGTATTTATCAAGGAAAGGTTGATCGACTAAGTCTTCAGTGATCATTACATGTGCAAGACCTGCAACCAGTGCCGCGTCAGTAGAAGGGCGAATTGGGATCCATTGATCCTCGCGCCCACCGGCTGTATCGGTGTAACGCGGGTCAATAATAATGGTCTTAGCGTTAGATAGGTTCTTACTCTCAACATAGTGATGGATTAAACCGCCACCAGACATACGAGTTTCAGCTGGGTTGTTACCAAATTGAATATTCAGCTTGGTATTGGCTAGATCAGAGAATGAATTGTTAAGTGCCCAGCCACCATATGTGTAGCTTAAGCCTTTCGCAATTTGTGCGGTAGAGTAGTCACCATAATGATTTAGGTAACCACCAGATAGGTTCATCAGGCGCGCAATCAGTGTTTGAGCTGGTGGCCACGATTTTGTAACTGTGCCACCTAGAGTGCCAGTACCGTAATTAAGGTAAATAGAGTCGTTACCGTAATCTTTGATGAGGCGTTGCATTGTGCCGCCAATTTCATCGTAGGCTTCTTCCCAAGTAATGCGTTTAAATTTACCTTCACCACGCGCACCAATACGTTTCATTGGGTACTTTAAGCGATCTGGATTGTAGACTCTGCGACGCATTGAACGTCCACGTAAACAAGCTCGAACTTGAACATCTTCTCCGAACACATCGTTACCAGTGTTATCTGTTTCAACGTATTTGATTTCACCGTTTTGTACATGCATACGTAATGGGCAACGAGAGCCACAGTTAACAGTACATGCACTCCATACGACTTTTTCTTCAATATTTTCAGAAACCGCAGCAGCAACCGGCTTTGATTTAAAAGGTAAGCTAACACCGCTTGCGAGAACGGCTGCACTCCCTACTGCTGAAGAAGCTTTCATAAAACTTCTTCGAGTAAGGTTCATTACCCCAGATTCTTTTTTATTCGTCATACTAAGATGCCTATTGTTATTAGTGCCTAGTACTTTATAGGTAGTTCTTTGGGTTTGTGTTTATATTTAAATATTGATTGATGG